>NZ_NZMB01000025.1 GCF_002694385.1 Sneathiella sp. | reverse complement strand
GAAGAAGGTCTTCGACATTGCGAAGAGAAAGCTGAAACCTGACATACATTCTCCCGCCAGGCGGATGATCTCAGGTGAGGTTTTGAAATACAGGAAGGGTTCTTTTCGTTATACGCGGAGGCTAGTTGACAAAAATCGCCATCTCACAGTTTTCTTCTGACTTTAGCGTTGCTGACGCCAGGCATGATCAGAACGAACGATCAGCGATGTATGGCGGGGTGGATCTTCTTAAACGGCGGTGTCTCCCTTGCCCATCATCGCCTACGCGAGGCATTCGCCATATGGGTGTCGCGCGTTTCCGGGGCTGTATTAATCGCCTTTGGCCTGTGGGCAGTCTCTTCCCCATTCACCTGAAGGGTTTTGCCGGTTTACATTGATGAATATGTTTCGAATGTCTGGAAGGCCATAAAAGCTCAGAGAATAACGCCCTAATTCGGACGTTACTCTCTGAGAAGAGTTGCAAGGAAAATATCTGCCGAAGATATTTTTTAAAGCATTCCAACGGGAGAATTAAAATGCTTTATATGCAACCATGATAACCCGGCATTGTTTCACAGCAAAAATGTTGGCTTTATGCTTTCACCGGATGGGCCATTCAGGTCATCCCAGCCGGAATGGGTCACGCGCGACGCCGGACAGCTCGACAAATACCGACTTCGTTTCCGTAAATTCCTTGATGGAATCAACACCATTCTCACGACCCAGACCGCTTTCCTTAAACCCGCCAAAGGGGGCCGCATAGGAGACAACGCGATAAGCATTGATCCAGACAGTCCCCGCATTCAGCCTGTGGGCGACACGATGCGCCCGGTGTACATTCTGTGTCCAGACAGCTGCCGCAAGACCGAACCGCGTGTCATTTGCTATTGAGATTGCTTCCTCTTCATCCTCGAACGAGATGACGGCAAGTATTGGCCCGAACACCTCTTCCTGGGCGATCCGCATACTGTTGTGAACCCCGGTGAAGATGGTGGGCTGAACGAAGTTTCCGCCAAGTTTGGGATCCCTCTGGCCACCGTATGAGCAGGTCGCTCCTTCAGCTTTGGCAATATCGATATATTCCATGACTTTCGTAAACTGTGGTTCGGTTGCAACCGGCCCCAGTTCCGTTGCCTCCGCCATCGGATCACCAAGTTTGATCGTCCGTGTTTTTCTGATCAGCAGATCAACAACCTGATCATGAACATTCTTCTGAACCAGTAACCTTGAACCGGCCATGCATGTCTGGCCGGTTGCCCCGAAAATCCCGGCAATGGCCCCGTTCACAGCCACCTCAAGATCCGCATCATCGAATATGACATTGGGGGATTTACCGCCAAGCTCCAGGGATACGCGCGTCAGGTTTTTGGCAGCGGCGGCCGCAATCCGCTTGCCTGTTTCCGTCGCACCGGTGAAGGCCACCTTATCAATACCCGGATGTTCCACAAGATGCGCCCCAATCGCGCCCTGGCCGGTTACAACGTTAAAGACACCCGCCGGGAAACCCGCCTCTTCAATACGTTTGGCAAGCTCAAGGGTTGAAACAGAGGTAAATTCGGATGGTTTCACGACGAAGGTGCAACCGGCGGCAAGGCCAGCAGCCAGCTTGAAGATCAGCAGCAAGCCCGGCGAATTCCAGGGCGTCACGGCGCCAATGACACCGATCGGCTCATGCCGCGTATAAATGAAGAAATTCGGACGATCCGAAGGAATGGTGCTACCCTGAAGCTTGTCACCCATTCCCGCAAAATAATAGAACCATTCCGGCAGATATTGCCATTGGCCGAGCATCTCGCGGTACAGCTTGCCATTATCGCGGCATTCGCATTGTGCAATTTCTTCGGCATCACGGGCAATGATATCACCGAGTTTACGCAACAACCGACCCCGCTCCATAGCCGTCATTTTGCCCCATGGCCCCGTATCAAACGCCGCACGCGCCGCCGCCACCGCGGCATCAACATCAGCAGTATTGCCATCCGGCACAACGGCCCACGCCCTGCCCTTGAATGGGTCATCGCTTTCCATAGTCCGGCCGGACAGGCTGGGCACCATTTTCCCATTGATATACATGCCATATTCTTTAAGGCCTTCAGCGGCCATTGCCGTATCCGACATTCAATCCCTCCTAAATGTAATTACCAGCGGCAAACCCGCTTATTTGAACAAGCCAGCGCTCTTTTTAATTGTTGAGTTTTTGACAGCCGGGTAAGGCAAGTTTGTATCGGCAAGGCGTACTGCAAACACTATGTCCGCACGCAAGTACTAGGAAGCAGTGAAGAATTAAATGTATTCTATAGATTATTCTTTATCTGATACCCTCACCAAATCCGGCTATGTCTTTTTCATGCCTAAACTTGAAAGGAGATGCCTGGATCTACAAATGATGAAATTTTTTCCTCCCCCCCAAGAATATTCAGTGGCACATGATGCCTGTCTGGATTTTTCATAGCGGTATCGGAAAAATACGTAAAAGACACTCGCCCAGCCATCCCATATCCCCGAAATGCAGGGTTTCACCTCAATCGGTGAGAATATTTTGCCCGCCGAAATTTCCTTGGGGGCTCATTAAATTCCTTTCGTTTGCGCATTACATGCCCGTCGCTCCAAAATTTTGCTGATGCGGTGGATCACTGCAAATCAAACAAAAAAAGTGGAGGCGAATGTGCTGTCCGGCATCACATCCAACGAACTTGCGACATTAACAACGGGAAGCCATCAGGTGCGTGATGGTATTTCGATCAAATATGTTCATCTGTCCAACGCGGGCGCCCCGCGGATCGCGCTGGTGCATTCGCTGGCCATGGATCACAAATTCTGGCTGCCTGTCATAAAAGAACTGGGCAAGACGGCGGAAGTCGTTGCTATTGACTGCCGGGGGCATGGCACTTCGGATAAGGCGGCGGGACCATATAACCTGGAACTGTTTGCGAATGACGTCGCTGATGTTCTTGAACATCTTGACTGGGACAAGTCGCTCATTGCCGGGGCGTCACTTGGTGGCGCTGTCGCCTTGCAATATGCCCTGAATTACCCGGACCGCACATCTGCCCTCGGCCTTATTGACACCACCTCCTGCTATGGCCCGACTGCGTCAGACGACTGGGCCAAACGGGCGCAGGCGGCGCGAACAAAAGGCCTGGAAAGCATGACGGAATTTCAGCAAAGCAGGTGGTTTTCTGACAAGTTCCGCAAAGAAAACCCAGATATCGTTCAGTTCTGCGTTGATACCTTTATCGCCAATGACCTCGATGCCTATGCAGCTACATGCCATATGCTGGGCGGATTCGACCTCCGGGACCGCCTGATAGAACTGGCAATGCCAACAGCCGTAATTGTTGGCGAAGAAGACTATGCCACCCCACTGGAAATGGCGGAAGTCCTCCACAAGGGAATTGCCGGTTCTACCCTGGAAGTCATTAAAGATGGCCGCCATCTGACCCCTCTGGAGTGCCCGGCTCTAATCGCAGACAGATTGCTTACACTCGCCCGAAAGGCCTGACATGAAATTCACAGGTAGTATCACCGTGCCGGCGCCCCGCGCGGCCGTTTTCGACAAATTGAATGACCCCCAGTTCTTTGCCTCCTGCGTCCAGGGGGTTGAGGATCTGGAAGAAATTGACCCCACGCATTACAAGGCAGTTCTCGCAACGAAAATCGCCTTTATCCGGTTCCGTTTCGATATCTCCGTCGAAATTGTCGAACAATTCCGGCCGGAACGTGTCGTTGCCAAATCTGAAGGCAAACCAATCGGCAGTGCGGGCCGGTTGTCGTCGACATCCTCGGTCACACTCTCGGAAACTGCGGATGGGACTGAGGTGGCCTATGAGATCGATATGGTCATGGCTGGAAAGCTGGGGTCCATCGGCCAGCCGGTGCTGAAATCAAAAGCCCGCGAGATGGAAAAGGAATTTGCCGCCAACCTTATTGCCGCCTTCACCCATGAGGAAGCCACGACATGACATACGAAATTCTCAAACCGGAAACCCTTCAGGATGCGTTCGGCCTGCTGGATACGGACGATCCGATGGTCCGTCCTTTTTCCGGCGGCACCGCGCTTATGCTGATGATGAAATCCGGTATTTTCAGCCCATCGCGACTGGTTGTTCTGCGGGACATCCCCGGATTGAACGGCATTAGACTGGAAGAAGACGGCAGCCTCTGGATTGGCGCCCTGACAACATTGGCAGAGTTGGAAAAGTCCGATCTCGTTGCACAGCACGCACCAGTTGTCACCCATGCGCTAAGGCATCTTTCCAACCGCCGGGTCCGCAATGTTGCCCGCATCGGCGGCGCCCTGGCGCATGGTGATCCGCATATGGATTTGCCACCGCTTCTCTCTGCCCTGAATGCCGAGGTCATCGTTGAAGGAAGCAACCAGGGACGGAGAATTTCCGTTCAGGATCTGGTCACGGGGTATTATGAAACTTCCCTTGAATCAAATGAGTTGATCGTTGCGGTCCGCATTCCATCCCAGCAAAGCTGGCAGAGTGCCTATCGCAAGTTCACTGCCCGTTCGGCGGATGACTGGCCCGCCCTTGGCGTTGCTGTTTCCCTAAACGCATCTCGGAATGAAATTCAGGACCTGCGGTTGGTTGTCGGCGCGGCGACAGAACGTCCGACACGGCTGGAACAGTCGGAAGGCATTTTGCGTCAGGAAGGCCGCTCCGGCCTTGAGCGGGCGACTGAAGCCGCCATGGCTTCGGTCGAGTTCATGGATGATGCGCATGGCTCCAGCCAATGGAAGAAAGCCTTGCTGCGGGTAGAACTGCGACGCGCCGTGCAGGAAATTCTGGACAGAAATACATAAAGGGCGAGAAGAATATGACTACGACTGAAGTTGGCCGTTCCCTTCCGCGTCTGGAAGCGCGCCAGAAAGTAACCGGCCATGGCAACTATACCCACAACATCAAATTGCCAGGGATGGTGCATGCCAAAGTATTCCGCAGCACCGTCCCCCATGGGCGCATCCTGTCAATAGACACATCTGATGCAATAGCGCTCCCGGGTGTAACAGCCGTCATCACGGGGCAGGATATCCTCAAAATTATTCCTGAGCCCTATTATGGCCCGGCCTTTCATGATCAACCCATCCTTGCGCTCGACAAGGTTCGGTATGTCGGCGAGCCTGTGGCTGTTGTCCTTGCAGAAGACCCGCGTGTGGCCGCGGAAGCCGCCGAGCTTATTTTCGCGGACTATGAGGAACTGCCCGCTGTCTATGACGAGACAGAGGCCATGACATCAAAGGCCATAGTGCATGATGAACTCAAGCCCGCAGGTACATTCCCGGACTTGAAACATCTTATCGGGCGGAAAGATACAAATATCGCCCTTGATTTCCACTTGAAGCGCGGGGATGCAGACGCCGCCTTTGCATCTGCCGAACATGTGTATGAACACAGTTTCCAGACGCAACAGACAATGCACACCCCGTTCGAGCCGCTCATATCCCTCGCGGAACCCGGAGACGGACGGGTTACCATTTATTCGGCATCGCAGAGCCCGTCCTTTGCAAGGTCCGAAGTGGCCCGGCTGTTGGGCTGGCCCGAAAATCGCGTACAAGTCAAGGTGGGGCATCTTGGTGGCGGGTTTGGCGCGAAACTCTATATCAAACTCGAAGCCCTGGTGGCAGCACTGGCCCTACTGGTCCGCCGTCCCGTCCGGCTTTCTCTGTCAATGGAAGAGCAGTTCTATACCATTACAAAACATGCCAGCACATTCCATATAAAAAGTGCCGTTGACAAGGATGGACGCATCACCGCCCGCAAATGCGAAGTGATCTGGAACGGTGGTGCATATGCCGACATCGGTCCGCGCGTGACACAGAAATCAGGGTTTACGGCAACAGGCCCATATGACATTGAGTCTGCGGACATCGACAGCTATGCGCTCTATACCAACCGGCCGCCTGCCGGGGCATTGCGGGGATTTGGCATCCCCCAGCTCGTTTGGGCTTATGAAAGCCATACGGACCTGATAGCCCGCGATCTCGGAATTGATCCGGTGGAGTTCAGGCGCCGTAATATACTTCGCGATGGCCGCCCGCATGTAACCGGGACCATCATGAAGGATGCCGCAATTGACGCAGTTCTTGAAACACTGGCCAAGCGGATGGATTGGGACGCCCCCTTCGATCATGGTTCCGGCACCCTCAAACGTGGCCGGGGTATCGCAATCGGTTTCAAGGCCTGCGTATCCCCCACAACATCAGTGGCCTCTGTTTCAGTCTCGGCAGATGGCAGTGCCACACTTTATCTGTCGACGGTTGATATGGGCCAAGGCTCTGATACCGCCATGTCCCAGATTGTTGCCGAAGTTCTCGCTATCCGGACGGAAGATGTTCGCGTCATAAATCCGGATACGGATATCACCCCCTATGACATGGCCACGCTCGGTTCACGCTCGACCTTCCATATGGGCAACGCAGTTCGAAAAGCGGCCGAGCATGCCCGTGAACAGCTCTTGGAAATGGCAGAAAAAGTCGGTCTTCCCAAAAAGAACACTCTCAATGTGCCGGAAATCTTCCGTCATGCCTATGGAATGCAGGCAGGAACTGTCATTGGTGTCGGCACGTATATTCCAACCTATGCCTCTCCGGATAAGGACGGTTTGTCCGATAATGTGACCCCTTTCTGGATGATCGGCGGAACCGGTGTCGAGGTTGAGGTGGATACCGAAACTGGCCAGATCAAATTGCTGAAAATGGTTAATGCCGCAGATATGGGAAATCCACTCAATCCGCGTATCGTTGAAACTCAGCTATCCGGCGCGGCGATCATGCAACTCGGCTTTACGGTATCAGAGGAAATGATCCTCGATGGCGGGCAGGTTACAAATGCGTCCCTCGCGGATTACAAGATTCCGGGCATCCGGGATATCCCCCCGCATATTGAAAACCATATTGTCGAAGCCTACACCCATGATGGCCCCTTCGGTGCCAAAGGGGTTGGCGAAAGCGCCACATTCGGGGTGTCACCTGCCGTTGCGGAAGCCATCCATGACGCCTGTGGCGTCCGATTGACCAAATTGCCGATGACGGCAGAAGTCCTCTACAAAGCCTTACACGGAGAGCAGGAATGACAAAGCGTTCCATAACCTTTTATTTAAACGGCCGGCCGGTTGAGGCCTATGTTTCACCAAAAGACACGCTTGTCGACTTGCTCAGAAATCTGGATCATTTCGGCGCCCGCGAAAGCTGCGGGCAGGGCCTCTGTGGATGCTGTACGGTTTTGGTAAACGGGACATCCGTTTCCGGCTGTCTGGAACTTGCGGAGCTCATCGAAGGAAAAAATCTCGATACGATTGAAGGGCTGGATGCCGGAGGTGAACTGTCCGTTGTGCAACAGGCCTTCATTGATGCCGGGGCATTCCAATGCGGCTTCTGTACATCAGGCTTCATTCTGATGGTGGAACAGCTTCTTGATGAAAACGACAGCCCGACGCCGGATGAGGCGCGCGACTATCTCAGTGGCAATCTCTGCCGGTGTGCAGCATATCCGGAAATTCTCGATGCCGTTCAATTGGCGGCGGACAAACGGAAAAGTCTGCAGAAAGAGCCCGCCTAAACCTTTATATCAAAGCTTTTAATGAACCAGTCGCGGAAGATTTCCACTCTCTTCAATCCTTCGCTGCGGGCCGGAATAACAAGGTGGTACCTGAAATATGACCGGTGACGGATAGTAAAGGGTTCCACCAGTCGGCCGGCCGCCATGTCCGGTCCGACGACCGAGGAACGGCCCATCATGATACCGAGACCATCAATCGTTGCATGCAGCGAGGTAATCAGATAATCGCTATTGATTTCATTGGCAAACTTCAACCCGCGAACTCCCACTTTCGCAAGCCAGAATGGCCATTCATCCTGCAAAATCAGGGAAGACGTGCGGATCACAGGATAATGGATCAGATCCTCCGGCCGTCTTAAGGTCGGATTGTTTTTGAGAAGGTCGGGGCTGATTACGGGAAAGACTTCTTCTTCATCCATGGCCATGGAGGTTACCCCTTCCCAACCGCCAGTGCCATGCCAGATAGCGACATCAAAGTCATTATGAAACTGTGCTTCAAATGACTGTATTGTTTTCAGATTCAGATCAATATCAGGATGTTCTCTTTGGAATTCCGGCAGGATCGGCAGCAACCGCTTCACCGCGAATGTACCAAGGCACTGCACAGTCAGAGTCCGCTCGTCCGAGCTTTCAGCCGCACGGTCTGTCGCATTCGACAGTGCAAATATCGCCGCGCGGACAGACTCCTGATACGCCTCCGCTGTTTTGGTCAGAGTCAGGTTATTATTGCTGCGAATGAACAGGCGGGTCCCGATAATCTGTTCAAGGTTTTTGATCTGATGACTTATCGCCGTTGGCGTAAGATTCAACTCAACTGCCGCCTGAGTAAAACTCAGATGGCGAGCAGATGCCTCAAAGGCACGTAAGCTCATCAATGAAGGTAACCTGGTGCGCATATCTCATTTTACCTTATAATTGTTTAATTTTAGATACTTAGGCATTAATTGTCAATTTATCGATCCGCAGGATCCACGGACTGCCTCTCCCTTTTCAGGGCAGTCTACTGCGGTCGGCATCCGCCCTGTCAAGACAAACAGGCAACCACCGAAAACTGTTCATCTTCCTCCAAAAATATTTTCAAGGAAGTATTTGATTTCAATGATTTATTGTTCATTCCCGTAGACGAAAACATAAGAAGAAAGACGGAGGGAAGCGTGGCCGGTAATCTCGATTTTGGTAGTTACGATTATATCATCATAGGTGCAGGCTCTGCAGGTTGCGTTCTGGCCAACCGCCTTTCCGCAGATCCGAAAAACAAGGTTTGCCTGATCGAAGCAGGCGGCAAGGATCGGAATCCTTGGATTCATCTGCCCATCGGATATTTCTATACGTTTGACAATCCCTCAACTGACTGGCGATTTAGGACAGAGCCGGATCCGGGCCTTAATGGACGGGTGTTGAAGTACCCCCGGGGGAAAGTTCTCGGCGGTTCATCCTCCATTAACGGCATGGTGTATATCCGCGGTCATGCGCGTGATTATGACACCTGGGCACAGATGGGGAACCGGGGTTGGAGCTGGGATGATGTCCTGCCCTACTTCCGCCGTTCGGAAGATCATGAGAAGGGCGAAAACGAAAATCATGGCGCGGGCGGTGAATTGCGCGTGGAAGGTTTGCGGGCCAATTGGGAAATTCTTGATGCCTTCCATGATGCGGCAATTGAGCGAGGGATGCAACCGCGCGCAGACTTCAACGAAGGCAACAACGAGGGTATAGGCTATTTTCAGGTGACGCAAAAGGGCGGCCGCCGCATGAGCACCGCGCGGGCCTTTCTGCGCCCTGCCAAAAATCGGCCGAACCTGACAGTGCTAACAAAAATGCGCGCCGATAAGCTGATTTTCAGGAATAATCGTGCCGTTGGTGTGGAGTTGACCGGCCATAAAGGCACCGGAAGTGCCACAGCACACCGTGAGGTGATCCTCTCTGCAGGCGCCGTCGGCTCGCCGCATATCCTTCAGATTTCCGGTGTTGGCGATAAGACTGTTCTCTCAGACATCGGCGTTCCAGTTGTCGCTGATCTCACTGGTGTGGGCCGTAATCTGCAGGATCATCCCGCTTTGCGCACCGTCTATCGCGTCAGCAATACACGCACATTGAATGAACAATCCCGTAGTCTGTTCGGCAAGGCGATGATGGGGCTGGAATGGCTGGCACTGCGCCGTGGCCCACTCACCATTCCTCCTGCGCTTGTCTGCGGGTTTGCCCGCTCCAAACCAAATCTCGAGATTCCGGATCTGCAGATCGTCTGTTATCCGCTCAGCTTTGATGCAACCGGCGATCCGCCCCATCCCTATCCCGGTTTTACCGCTGGCGTCTGCATGGTAAAACCCAAAAGCCGCGGGGAAGTCATGGCGAGAACATCAAACCCGGCGGATGCTCCAGCAATCCGGCTCAACTTCTTTTCCGATCCGGATGATCTTGAGGCCGGTGTCGCCGGCGTTGAATTGATCCGGAAGATATGCAGCGCCCCCAGCATGGACCGTTTCAAGCTTGAAGAAACCATTCCTGGCGCCCGCTTCGAGAGCAGAGACGATATAGCAGCCAGTATCGGCAATTTTGCCGCAACGATTTTTCACCCCGTTGGCACCTGCAAAATGGGACATGATCCCAATGCGGTGGTCGATGACCGGCTGCGCGTGCACGGCCTTCAGGGGCTGCGCGTTGTAGACGCATCGATCATGCCGACAATTATCAATGGCAATACAAATGCCACAACAATCATGATCGCCGAAAAAGCCTCGGACATGATTCTTGAAGATATGAACAGTATGGAAAGTATTTCGGCGTGAGACAAAAAACCCGCATACAAAACATCGTTCAGGAAGTTCCGGGAATTCATTCATTCTATCTTGAACCGGTTGATGGTTCACAGCTCGTTCCCTTTACACCCGGCGCGCATATTGATGTCTTCCTTGATGAAGGTCTTATTCGCTCCTATTCGCTGATCAATACAACGGATGAAAGCAGACGCTATCACATTGCCGTAAAACAGGAGACGGAAGGGCGTGGCGGTTCCAGGAAAATGCATCAGCTTGAAATTGGTCAGGAACTGGAAGTAAGCGAACCGCGCAATAACTTCCCGCTTGCCGATCCCCCGGGACAGAGCATCCTGCTGGCCGGTGGCATCGGTATCACACCGATCTACGGGATGGCAAAACATCTGGCGGCCCTGCGCGCGCCTTTCAAGCTGCATTATCTGGTCCGCAGCGCTCAGGACGCGGCTTTTCTGAATGAGCTCAGGGAAGAATTTGACGACCGGCTTGTTTCTGCTCTTGGCCTTGATGTAGAGGCTGTGACATCGCATCTTGAAAGGTTGCTTAGCTCAGAACCTGCGGGCACGCATCTATATATTTGCGGCCCCACACCACTCATGGACCTGGGCCGGAAAATTGCCGCCAAATATCCGGCAATCAATCTTCACCTTGAGTATTTCTCAGCCGATCCGGCACTCGACCAGCTTCCAAAAGGTACATTCCAGGTAAAGCTGGCCAGAACCGGCCGGACCATCACTATTCCCGAAGGGCGCACGATTATCGAAGTGCTGGCGGAGAATGATCTTGTTATCGAAACGTCCTGTGAACAGGGTATCTGCGGCATCTGCATGACAAAGGTGCTGGAAGGGACGCCGGATCACCGGGACATGCTCATGACCGATGAAGAACATGCCGCAAATGATCAGATGACAATCTGCGTTTCACGATCTATCGGTCCTCTTCTCGTGCTTGATTTATAACCTGCCTGGATACGCATCAGCATTCCCGTTTTCAACAGCGCAAAACTGGTTATCACCATAAAAAAGAGGGGGTCGCAAATACTGCACCCCCTCTTGTTTTATGACCGCCATTTTTGACTATGGCCTGTCAGGATTACTGTCCTTCGTCTTTCATCAGACGATCAAGAACCCTCTGATAGCGCGCCGGACCGACATCCACGCTCAGCAGTACGGGTTTTACAGAATCCCCGGCCTGATCCATGACAATCTGCTGGGCCTCGATGACAGGGACATCCTGATCGGCAAAGGCGAAGGTCCGCATTTCATAAATGTTATTGCGAATTCTTCTGTTTTGCTCATCACCCGTCAGAACATTCCAGCGCGCCGCCGTGTAGTTATAGTGCGTTGTCCTGTCAGTCTCCGGCGTGAGAAGATGAATGGCATAGTAGCCCGTTCCTTTCTCTTTCGGTTCACCGACCTTGCTGACGCCAAACTCCAGAATGAGATTGCTGGGCGCATACCATGAAATCGAGTTCCATTGATCGCCACGCTCGAAGCCTTCAGGGCTCATCATCTGCAGAATTCCGGGTGATTCCGCATTCTGACAATTACGGCTTACGGTAACGGTATCCCCGTCCTGCTCAACGACAACATCTGCGGCAACCGTATCCGCATTCCCAAGGATACCGGCATGTACATAGTTGATGTGGCTAAGATCCAGCAGGTTGTCGACAACCAGCTCGTAGTTAGCCGCTACATTGAGGTAACCCGGACGGGTCACATGCAATTCCGGCCGGTCATCAAGGCAGCTGTAGTCCGGGATTTTGTCCGGGTCAGCAGGCTTGTCCCCCATCCAGATCCAGACCAGAGTGTGACGCTCAACAACCGGGAAGCTTTTAAGATGCGCCGCATTTGGAATGCTGCAATTGCCATGCGGGTTCTTGACACAATGACCATCCGCGCCAAATTCAAGACCGTGGTAAATACATTGCACCCGATCACCCGGCAGCAGTTTCCCCATGGAAAGCGGTGCAAATCTGTGAGAACACCGGTCAATGATTGCCGCAACGCTGCCATCTTCCTTGCGGAAAAACAGGATAGGTTCATTCAGGATTGTCCGGTGCATCAATTGACCTTCGTCCAGATCACTTGAGAACATCGCGACATACCAGGTATTGCGCAGGAATTTTGCCTCCTTCACCGGCCCCTTTCCTACATTTGTCCGGGGGAACTCAACCTTTTCGACGGCTGCGAAGGATTTTGTGGCTGATTGATCGGAGCTCATTATGCTCTATCTCCCATTTTCTAATTTAATAAATGCTTGAATTTTGACGATATTCTATTTGAAGCTCCTGCTTTCACCATTGAAAAATCATAATGAGAGACTTCAAAGAAATTCATCTACAGTAAAACGGCTAAACCCCGCCCTGCTGATGTCCATCTCCAATGGAGGCGGCATTTTCAACATCGGGACGGGATCTAGCACATGTCGGCAACTCAGCTAACGTCATGCATATGCAGAACTGTCGCCTTACTGCATTCCAACAGAAACCCTTAGTTGGTATGAACCTGTTTCAGAGCGTTCTGCAGGGCCCGCCATACTGGTTCGGTCTTGTCGTTTTCAGCAAGGTACTGCTCGCCGATCGGAGAAACTGTCGCAAACAGCTCCTTACGGGCTTCCGGTTCCAGCTCAACAATTGTCACACCAGCATCGGCCCATTCCTTATCGGCCTTCTTGGCATATTCAATGCCGATATCTGTGGCTTCATCCTGGATGTCCCGGGCAGCTTCCATAACAATCGTCCGGAGGTCTTCCGGCAGGGTCTGAAGCCATGTGGAGCTTACGGTTACAACGCCAAACACCATACCGGTCTGGTCTTTAAACACATGCTTTGTGGTATCGTAGAACTTCATGCCGCCCATTACCACCATGCTGGTCCGCGCGGCATCCACCGTACCAGTCTGGATTGCAGACAAAGCCTGTGTAAAGTCAACGGAAACCCCGACCATGCCGAGCTTGGCGGCCAGTTCCTGTTCCAGCTTGGTCGCCAGGACGCGAACTTTCAGTCCTTTGAGGTCATCCAGGGTCTTGAGAGGCTTGACCGATGCAATGGCTGTCGGGCCGTAGACCCAGAGATTACCGACCTCGACACCGGCTGATTTTGCCAGATTGAGATAAATTTCCTGAAAT
Source organism: Sneathiella sp. (assembly GCF_002694385.1). Lineage (GTDB taxonomy): Bacteria > Pseudomonadota > Alphaproteobacteria > Sneathiellales > Sneathiellaceae > Sneathiella. Next base: position 2,866 of record NZ_NZMB01000025.1, on the reverse strand, counting down.
TCGGGTGTGGTAACAGCCGCATGCGCCTGCTCGACACTCTCGAAAATACCTGGTGCATCCAGCACCTGGAAGCCAGGATTCAGACCTGCCAGATAATTCGGGGGAGTGACGAAGGCTTCCTGCGTGCCAAACTGCATCCCCTCGATCTGGCGACCAGCGGAACCAAGCTGACCCGCCGGATAGACTTCAGTCGCAATGCGGCCTTCACTCCGCTTGCTCACTTCTTCGGCAAACCGCTTGCCAACAGCATGGATCGGGTCGTTGATCGTCAGGAAGCCGACCTTCATCTTGTATGTATCCGCAAGTGCCAGGTTTCCGGCACCGGCCAATACCAGCGTAGAGAGCGTGAAGGCGGTTAGTCCCTTCTTCATGGCTCGTGAAACAATTGATTGCAACATTCTGTACCTCCTCTTTGTTTTATAAAATGTCCAACAAAAATAATGATATAGATGGGAATATGGTGATAATGGCCAGGCCAAAGCCATACACAACAAGCAGTGGCAGCACGCCTTTGTAGATTTCATGTGTGGGCACTTTAAGTGATGCCTGTGCCACAAAGATATTCAGGCCGAATGGCGGCGAGAACATACCGATGCTTAGATTAACCGTCATGATCAATCCGAAATGAACCAGGTCAATGCCCAGGCTCTGGGCAATCGGGGCCAAGAGCGGCGTCAGGACCAGAATGGCCGAAACCGGATCAAGGACGCAGCCGACAATCAGCAGCAGAACGTTCACGATGAGCAAATAAGACCATTTGGATAAACCGAGATCTTGAATTGTTGCGGCTATCTGGCCCGGGATTCCCTGGGTCGTTACCAACCACGAGATGACGCCTGCCGCACAGACAAGTAGCAATATCTGACCGGTCAGCGCCGCCGATCCGATAGAAATACGCCAGACTTCCGCAAAGGACAAATCGCGGTAGATAAACAGCGAGACAACCAATGCATATACGCATGCAATGCCGGCGGCCTCTGTTGGAGAAAAAACCCCTGCATATATGCCGCCAAGAACAATGGCCGGCATCAACAGCGCCCAAAAACCGCGGCGCGTTGTCGTAAGCACGCGGGAGAAATTGAAGGATTGTCCTTCCCGAATACCCTGCCGAGATGCATACAGATAGGAATATCCACCCAGCAGGATTGCCAGAAATATCCCCGGAATTACGCCCGCCAGAAACAGATCGGCTATCGACTGTTCTGCGGATGCAGCATACAGGATCATGGCAATTGAGGGCGGAATGACAATGGCAATGCCGCCCGCTGCGGTAACCAGTCCACTTGAAAAGCGGGTGTTATACCCACTCTCTTTCAGGATCGGGTACATCATTCTGCCGACGGCCGCCACAGTCGCGGGCGATGATCCGCTCACGGCGCCAAAGATGGTGCTAGCACCAACTGTCGCCATCGGCACAGATCCGTGATGCTTGCCAAAAATTGCAAGAACCCAGTCTATAAGGCGCTTGGACATGGACCCGCGCGCCATAAGTTCCCCCGCAAAGATGAAATAGGGAATGGCCAGCAGGGAGAATTTATCGATGCTACCGAAAATAACCTGCTGCACGACTGCCAGCGGGATGTTGTTCCCGGAGAGAATCCACATGGAGAGTCCAAGCAGGAACACGAAAATCGTTCCGCCCGCAAACAAAAAGGCAAAGGAACTGATAGTCACAACCCACATTAAGGACTTACCCCCTATTTCATCATTGCTGCGGCTTCATTAGGCGAGCCCGCATTAAAAAGCGACGTCATGAATTCAGTACGTCGCGATCCGATCGATCATTTGTGTTTCGATCTTTTGCGTTTTGCCGGTGATTTAGATCCCGGCAATCGTATGATTAATGCGCAATGCATTCATGACGCTATTGCATAACTCGAAGACCCGGAAACTCGTACTGAAATATTTTGGTGCGCGCCCCCAAGATATTTCTTTTGGGGTAAATCAAACGAAATGCGTTAGAATACGATTAGTACAAATAATAAGTACACAAATGTTCAAGGGGCAGTATTATATATGCCACCCCCTTGTCATCGAGAATTAAGGGCCAAGTCAGACGATGAAGTATCTTGAAATTTTTGTGGGATTTTTCTGCGCACTATTAATGTTCGTCGCTGTAGGCGTCAATTTTACGAACGTTGTAGCACGCTATGTCTTTCTAAATCCATTCGGATGGGTTGAAGAGTTATTGGTATATATCAATATCTGGATGGTTTTTCTTGGCGCTGGCATTATTGCGCTTCGCGATCAACACTTAAAGATGGATATTCTTCGCAGCTTATTTCCAAAAATATTAGATCGACCAATAGATTTCATCATCATTACTATGACAGCATTTGTGTGCGGATTTGTCGTTTGGATTTCTTATAATTTCGTCACCCGTGTTTATACAATGGGGCAGAAGTCCATTATTCTGGATGTGCCCATGTATATTCCGCATCTTGCCATATTGGCCGGGTTTTCCCTGATGACAGTCGCCGCGCTGTATCATCTCGTGAAAATATTCCGCAAGGACAAAACCTCTGCATCTTCGATGGCATCACCAGCGGATGCACATTCAACTGGTAACTTGCAGCCCTGATTACCCCCATCGGAGGTGTCAGACGAATGCGCCCTCGTCTCTGTATGGCGTGGAATGGCGATATGGCGCCACTATTATGTCGCGCTAAGTTGCTGCCACTCGGCCAGGGCTGAGGTTCTTTGAAGCTTGAATGTTTCTCTGTTGTTTAAGTGGCAGTCATGGTTGAAGTAATTATGGAGTGATGAGTGGATTGAGACAAATTTCTGCAAACTTCGCAGTTGCCTGAATTTTAGCACTGCCTGCTCTCGTCGTCGGAACGCGAGGTGGGTGTTTTCGCAGCAATTG
>NZ_NZMB01000030.1 GCF_002694385.1 Sneathiella sp. | reverse complement strand
GTTTTGCTTGCCTGTTCCGGTCGCCGTTTAGAGGGGTATATCATAAAGTGCAAATTTAAGATACCCGATATCTCATCTTGATCGAAAAAGATTTATCCCCTATAGCGTAAAGGGGTAAAACAATAACCAGGAAAGGCCCGGCGGCGTTTGGCAAGAGAGGGCAGAGACCCTCGCGCTGGAGACACACCGCCGCAGGTTTCGGAAAGCCTCTTCTCTTTGGGGAGGGGCGCCGGAGAGGGCGAACAACAATCCTGTCGGGAGGAAGATAGAATGAAGAAGAACGGCAAGACGGCTGAAGATGACCTCTCTTACCTGTCCGGTATTCGTGTGCTGGAGGTGGCGGACGAGCAAGGGGAATATTGCGGCAAGCTGCTGGCAGGGCTGGGGGCGGATGTGGTCAAGGTGGAGCCGCCGGAAGGAGAGGGAACCCGGGAGATTGGCCCGTTCCTGGAGGATGTGCGGGACCCGGAGAAGAGCCTGCATTTCTGGCATTATAATTTTGGCAAGCGGAGCGTGGTACTTGACCTTGAGAGCGCGGCGGGACAGGAGAGCTTCCGTCGCCTGGCGGCCTCGGCGGATGTGGTGATTGACAGCCGGGCGGCGGGTTATATGGATGCGCGGGGGCTTGGCTATGAGGCGTTGCGGGAGATGAACCCGGGCGTGATCTATCTGCGGATCAGCCCGTTTGGCGATGATGGTCCCTGGGCGGGATATCGGGGATCTGATCTGGTTCATCTGGCGCTTGGGGGCATTATGATGAATTGCGGCTATGATCCGGATCCGGGCGGTTTTTATGAGACGCCGCCGATCGCGCCGCAGATGTGGCAGGCGTATCATCTGGTGGGGGAGATGGCGGCGATGTCGGTTCTCGGCGCGCTCAGCTACCGTTTGAAGACCGGGCAGGGACAGAAACTCGACGCCAATGTCCATGAGGCCGTCAGTAAAAATACCGAGCAGGACCTCCCAGCTTGGACATATCTGAAACAGACGTATAAGCGCCTGACCTGCCGACATGCCTGTGCGTCAATTAATCCACCAACCCGGCGTACGATCTCGATGACAAAAGACGGCCGGTATATCTTACCCTATCAAACATATCTGAGAGGGTTTCTGAACAGTTGGGATGCGCCGGTTAATGTATTGAAAAAATACAATATGGAGAAAGATATTGGCGATCCAAAATATGCCGGGGAATCGGTTCGACACTCAGCAGAGACAAAAGAACGCATCGCGACGCTCATGGATGATCTGGTGTCGCGACTGCCCTTCTCAGCCGAGCTGTGGCGCGACGGCCAGGATCAGGGGATGCCCTGGGCGCCGATCCGCCGTCCGGAAGAGAATGTGGGTGATGCGCATTGGGCAGCGCGGGAGACATTCTTTGATGTGTCTCACCCCGAGCTTGACAGAAGCTTCACCTATGTTGGCGCCAAATGGGTATGCCGGGAAGTCCCCTGGCGGCAGGGTCCCCGCCCGCCTTTGCTGGGCGAGCATACGGAGGACGTGCAGCAGGAATGGCAGCCGCGTCCTGCGCCCGTCGTCAAAAGCGCCCCGAAACGCTGGGCCGAGCCGCCGGTTATCAGCAAGCATGGCAAGCCATTTGCCCTGTCCGATGTCCGGGTCGTCGATCTGAGCTGGATGCTGGCCAGTGCCGGCGCCGGGCGCTTCCTCACCGCTATGGGCGCCGAGGTGATCAAAGTCGAGCATTCCTCCCGTATTGATGGTATGCGCTGGGGTCAGGGGATGTGTCCTCCGGGTGGGCGGGCGGAACGTGATGCCGCTGAAGCGGCAATATATTCACCCGTCTCTGACAACCCGGACCGTTGTGGCAATTTCATGGAGATTAATTCCGGAAAGCTGGGACTGTCTTTGAATTTGAAACATGCGGAAGGCCGGAAGATCCTGGAAGAGATGATCCGCGATGCGGATATGATCGTGGAAGGCTTTTCGCCCGGCACGATGGATCGGATGGGGCTGGGTTATGAGCGGCTGAAAGAGCTGAACCCCTCCATCATCTATGTACAGCAGAGCGCCTTCGGTCAGGCGGGTACCTATGGCGGGGCGCGCGGCTTCGGCCCGACGGCGCAGGCGATCAGCGGTCTCAGCGAGATGTCGGGACTGCCGGAATCCTGGCCGCCCGCCGGGATCGGCTATTCCTATCTCGACTGGTTCGGCGCCTATAATATGGCCAACGCCATGCTGGCGGCGCTGTATCGGCGGAACGCAACCGGCAAGGGCTGCTACATTGACGCCTCGCAGGCGGAGACGGGGATCTATCTGACCGGCACGGCGGTGCTGGACTATTCGGCGAACGGCCGCCGCTGGTCCCGCTACGGCAACCGCTCCCCCTATAAGCCGGCGGCGCCGCACGGGGCCTATCGGACCCGGGGGGAGGATCGGTGGATTGCCATTGCGGTTTTTGATGAGGCCGAGTGGCAGGCGCTGGTGGCGGCGCTTGGTAATCCGGACTGGGCGAGGGATGAGCGGTTCGCGACGCTGGAAGGACGGCTCGCCCATCAGGACGCGCTGGAGACGCTGATGAATGAAGAGACGCAGCAGCATGATGGGTTCGAGCTGATGCAGGCCCTGCAATCCGCCGGGGTTGTGGCCGGGGTGTGCCAGACGGCGGAGGACCGCTATGATCACGATCCGCAGCTGAAGCATCTGGGATGGCTGGTGGAGCTGGATCAGAGCGAGATCGGCCGCTGGCCGGTGAAGGAGCATCCGGTGCATATGAGCGAGACGCCCACCTATATCGGCGGCCGCCACGACCGCTCCGGCCCCAGCCTCGGCGAAGATACCGACCGTGTCCTGAAACAATATCTCGGCTTCGACGATGCCAAAATCCAATACCTCAGACAAATCGGCGCTATATAGAGAGTGTCAGAATAATCGAAATAAAGACAAATTGTGTTCTGAACCATCTGTGTGGATGGCGGATAATCCAGAAATATATCCAACAGGAGGGCCGTACGCCTATAGCACTATGGTCTAGTGCCGTAGCCATTGATAGGTGAGTTAAGCTTTTTTCTGACGCTTCGATAAGGGAAGCTGCATACGATCCTTATCACTCCCGGCGATAGTTGTGACAAGCTCCGCCAGAGCATTGGCTTCAGGGGAAAGAGGGCGTTTTTTCAAATGGACCAGATAGATGTTTCGTTTTAATGGCGGATCGAGTGGTACGGCTTGAAGTTCCCGACTTTGGACAAGTTCCCGACAGGAAAGCTCCCCCATCAGGGGGCAGTAAGGACCTTCCAGTAGAAGTCGTTTCATGAGTGGAAGACTGTCAATTTGCAGCTGAGAGGAGATATCAATTCCGCCTTCTTCGAAATATCTTAAAAATGTTGTTTTTGTGCCAAGGAGCGAGGCAGGAAGGATCAAATTATACTCGGGTATATGCTCCCGTTTTGCGACACCTTCCGTAATGACAGGGTGATCCGGAGCTGCAGTAAAATAGACATCTTCTTCGGCTATTGTCGTGACTTCAAGTTTTGTGCTTTTGGGAATCTGGACGACGATAGCGAGGTCAACTGCGCCATCAACAAGATGCGCCAGCAGATTGCCTGTGGCAGCTTCAACCACGGATAGTTTTACATGCGGATACATCTGCCTGAAGCGGATGACAATTTCCGGGGCATAGGTCGTCATAAAACTGGGCGGTCCGGCCAGTGCAACTTGATCTGTCTGTTCGTTCGCCGTAATCTCGAGATCGCGTTTGACATCCGACATTTGATCGAGAATTTCAGAAGCGTGCTTATAGACAATCTTTCCGGCTTTGGTAAGCCGAACGCCATGTCCGGTTCTTTCCAGAAGCTGGACACCGAGATCGGATTCGAGAACCTGGATCTGGCGGCTTATGGCAGATTGGGCAACGCCGAGAACGGCTTCGGCAATCGTAAATCTTCCGCAGCTGGCTGCATGGTAAAAATAGTATAATTTACGGGAATCTATGAAATCTTTTGCCGCAATATTAGGTAACTCGCCGGAGCCCTTCTTGTTTGCAGCTTTCATTCCCTTAACTCCCTCTTCAATCTGATTTCAAGATACAATAGCCGCAAAAGTGGAATATCCTGCCATAATTCACTTGCCTATTCTTCGCTCGTCATCCGGAAATAAATCCGTCGATTTTATAGCCGGTGTTATGGAGAAGATCAACCGGACCGGCATACCTGTCCCGGCTCTGTATCCTGCGAGATGATCTCCGTATAACATGACATGATTATAACGCCACTTCCCTTATCTCTTTCATTATGGACGCATTGGCGATTGTCAGGATGATATTGCGATACATCAGGTCGCGCGGGACATATCTGGCAACCAGGTTACAATATTTGGGAAAAAAATTAAAATCAGAACGATTCCCAGCGCGACAAGAATGAAAGGTATGACGCCTATAAACACGTCTGAAAGCCGGATGCTGGTACCAAGATTGACTTCCTTGCTTTGCGCTATTCGATGAACGATAAAAGAGAGAATGCCAATTGGTGGTGTGACGATGCCGATTTCAGCCATCATGATGACAAAGACTCCGAACCACAGGAGATTGATATCCAGAGCCTCGAGAGTTGGCACAAATACAGGCACAGTCAGAAGGATCATGGCCATTGGGTCTAGAAACATGCCGAGAACCAGATAAATGGGCACAAGAACCAGCAAGAATGTTATTCTGGAAAGCTCCATCATTAGAACGATTTCAGAGACATGGTGGGCGACGCGGCTAAGGGTCATGACCTTGGTAAGGATATCGACCCCTATTAAAAGCAAGAAAATCCCCGCCGTTGCAATGACGGCATCCAGCAGGCATGCGCGTGTGAATGTGAATGCTTTGGCGGGAGAGCGATTTTGCGCGCCGTTCAACAACCAGCCAATCAGCAATGCGGAAAGGGCGCCAAAGGCACCGGCTTCTGTGGGAGTAAATACACCGCCAAAAAGGCCCCCAATGATCACGAGAATGATAAGAATAATGGGCAGTAGAACGATAAAAGCGTGGTAGCGGCCGCGCCAGGTGATATCGGGAATTTTTGTTGTCGGGGCCCATGCGGGATTTATAACGCCCCGCAGGACTATCATTGCGGCGAAAGCTGTCGCGAGAATAACTCCGGGGACCACACCCGACAGAAGTTGCGGTCCGACAGGCGTTTGCACGACTCCTGCATAAACAACGAGTAATATACTTGGCGGGATTAACTGACCGAGGGTTCCGGCCATGGCAACCACGCCAGTTGCGAGGCTCGGCGGGGATTTCGCCCGGATCATTTCCGGAATGGCAATACGTCCCAAAGCGTAAGAAATTCCAACGGTGCTGCCACTTGCCGCCGCCAGTATGGCGCCTGCGAAATTGGTGCCGACCGCAAGGCCGCCAGGCAGGTTTCCGAGAAAAACCCGGGCACTTGAATATGCCTTTGTTGTCAGCCCGGAATGCCACAGGGCAACCCCCATAAGAATGAAGAGAGGAATGACGCTTAATTGCCAGGTTGCGGCGCCACCATAGATACTCTCCTCCAGGGCTGATTCGAGAGCAGCTCCCCCCCTTAATTTCCATAAACCAAGCGAAGAGGCGATAATGAGGGCGAGCCCGATAGGGATGCCGAGATTCACTGTGGTAAGCACGAGGCAGATTACCAGAATGCCGGTTATTTCACGGGAGAGAGGCAAGCCGAAAAAAGCGCTGATGATGGCAAGTGATATGATGAGTAAAAAGAGCAGGCCAATTGTACCGGACTTCGAACGGGGCATGTCATCGGAGATGTCATGTGGCAGCTTGTCAGCGGTGGCGAATGACTTAGGCTGGGCGCACACCCTGTATAGGGAGGCTGCCAATTGGAGTGCAAACAGGATCAGCCCTGCAACGGCGACGAATTTGATCGGCCAAATCAATACTTCTGCCGTTCCATAGGCTGCCTGTTTCACCTCGGCGGCGGCCAGTGCATCGAGAAGAGCATAGTATGCCAATGCCAGAATTGTAATGATAGCGATCGATAAGCAAAAAATGGAAACGGTCTTTCGTGTGGCGGGCGGCAGATGGTCGACCAGATAATCAATCTGAATATGCTCGTTTCGCAATTGAGCTGCCGCGAAAGCCAGAAAAACAATAATGGGCATCCACCAGTAAGAGACATATTCAATTGTCCCGTTGACCGGATGGTTAAATAGCCAACGTCCCAGAACATCAAGAACGACATTAATCAGCAGGACAAAACATGCGATTGCGGCAATAAGGCTGCCGCTCTGGCTTAGTCCGTCGATTGACCGGAGCCAGATTGGATCAGTTTGTGTTTTTTTCACGAGAAACCCTTTTGTTCTGACATTGATTGCTCTGCAGAGAAATCTTTAGCCGGTGCTTTACTGCGGCTGCTCGTATGTGAGATGCTCTGAGAAGGGTTCCATTCGGTGATTCATTGACCTTATCATTTAGGTTTCTCCCTTGGTGCTGTGTTTTGTGTTTTTATTGTTTTTTATGGCGTTTGTCGGGGTTGGGCGCTGTCGCGCCGTTTCCCGGTTTGTGCGGCGACGGATTGTTTTGCTTGCCTGTTCCGGTCGCCGTTTAGAGGGGTATATCATAAAGTGCAAATTTAAGATACCCGATATCTCATCTTGATCGAAAAAGATTTATCCC
>NZ_NZMB01000029.1 GCF_002694385.1 Sneathiella sp. | reverse complement strand
TTCCAACTGGCGATGGCATATGGACGAAGTATTTGTGAAGATCAACGGAGAAACTCATTATCTGTGGCGAGCCGTTGATCACGAGGGGGAAGTGTTGGAGTGCTTTGTTTCTAAGCGCCGCGATCGTTATGCAGCCCTGGTGTTTCTTAAGAAAATTATGAAACGATACGGAAAACCATCTGAAATAGTAACCGATAGATTACGTTCATATCGTGCTGCGATGAAGGTAATTGGAAATGAAGCATCGCAAGAAACAGGTCGTTGGAAGAACAATCGCTGTGAAAACTCCCATCTCCCGTTCCGGCGAAGAGAGCAGGCGATGCTGAAATTCAGGCGCCGGCGAAGTTTGCAGAAATTCGTTTCAGTCCACTCATCAGTCCATAACCACTTCAACCAAGAACGCCACCTAACTAGCCGAAAAACCTTCAAGCTCCAAAGGAATGCTGCACTGATCGAGTGGCAGCAATTAAGTGCGGCATAGTTAGGGGTACCGTTATCCCGTTTTACGCCAAACAGAGACTACGTCGCATTAGTCTGACAGCACCGGCTCGGGCCTGCTCTCTTGAGACAAGCTAGCAAAAGCCTGTGCGCCTGCGGTCTGTAATCCGCAACAAATGGGGGCGGCAGGCAGCATGCCAATTCGATCTCCGGGAGCGCCGGCCGGGTGGTTCCTCACCGAATGAACAAGGACGACGCACTGCTTTCAGGCAGGTCCGCTTCCGTGATCGACCGCATCCGCCATTCCGATGGACTGCCGGCGCGCTCCTCCGGCTTCTCTCCTTCATCCGGATCCCCGTTCCTTGTCGCCAGGATCAGCGTCGTGATCCCGAGGATGGCTGGGTCAGTACCTCCTCAATCTCGCGCGCCACGTCGTCGATGCCCTGCATTCCATTAACCGTAATGAGCTCTCTCCTTCGGCGATAGTAGTCCAGCAGCGGCTCCGTTTTGTTCCGGTAGGCGTCGAGACGTCTGACAAAGGTATCCCGATTATCGTCGCTGCGAGCGGTGCCGCCAGCGGCCAGCGTATCGGCGACGCGCTTTTCCATTCGCTCGATGAGCGAGGTCTGATCGACCTGCAGTTCAATCACTGCGTCAAGCCTGACACCCCTTTGCTCCAGCATGGCCGTCAGAGACTCCGCCTGCGCGACTGTCCGGGGAAAGCCGTCGAGAATGAAGCCGTTGCGGCAATCCTCTTGATCGATCCGGTCGGATATCATCTGGTTGACCACATCGTCGGGTACGAGTTCGCCGCGATCCATGATTGCCTTGACCCGCCGCCCGGTTTCGGTGCCTTCAGTCACAGCAGCGCGCAGCATATCTCCTGTAGAAAGCGGAGGGATCGAGTGGCGCTCGGCCAGGCGCTGCGCCTGCGTTCCCTTCCCCGCTCCCGGTGGTCCGAACACTATCAGTCTCATTGTCTCTTTTGCCTCTTCGATTTTCGTTGAAATACATGCTCCAGGTCTGGCGCCGGAGCTGTCCCGCTCCGGCGCCGAACTGCCTACTCGTTCGATCCGCGGTAGACGATGCCGTTCGGGCGGTCGCCGACCGGGACGGTCTTGACGACGTCCTGGCTCGCCACGTCGATGATGGACACGGTATCGTCGGCAATGTTGGTCACGAACACGAATGCCCCGTCCGCCGATGCCGAGACGCCGTGTGCGCCGCCTCCTGTGGTGATCGTCTTGACCACCAGTCCAGTTGCGGTCTCGATGACGGAAACCGTGTCGTTCGGCTCCGCCTCGGTGCCCTGGTTGGCCACATAGACGTAGGCGCCATCGGGGGTGGCGAACATCTGGATCGGGTTCGGCCCGACGTCGATCCTGTTCGTCACCTCGCGGGATGCGGTGTCGATGACAGCCACCCGGTTCTCGTCTCGAAGAGAGACGTAGACCTGATCGCCCGCGGGCGTGAACCCGACCTGGACAGGCGCGGCGCCCACCGGAATACGCGCAACCTCCCTTAATTCCTGCGTGTCGATGACGGAAACCGAGCCGTCCTCGACATTGGCCACATAGAGCTCGCTCTCATCCGGGCTGAGGCGCAGCCCGTGCGGATAGGCTCCGGTCGCGATACGCTCGATGACCTGAGCCGATGCGAGATCAACGACTACGATCTCGTTCCCGCCGGACAGCGAAACATAGGCACGCCCGGTGCGATCAGCGACGACATGCGCAGGATGCGACCCGACTTCCACATTGGCGACAGGTTGTGAGAGTCGCTCCGGATCGAGCACCACCAGAACCCCTCCACCCGCTTCGGCCTCGGCATGTCCATCGTCGGCCGAACCGTGCGCGTGGTCGGAGGCGGGGCTCCCGACCGCGAGCAGCAGATTTCCGTCCGGCGTCAGATCGACATTGTGCGGCGATACGCCGATCTGAACGGTTTCGATCGAACCCGTGCCGAGATCGATGGCGCTGATGGAATTGCCGCCTTCATTGGCGGAATAGACGATCCCGCCGGTCTGACCCAGCTCTGCCGGCGCCTCGCCGGCGTTCGCCTCCAGCCATGCCTTCATTTCGGCGATCTCGCGTTCCTGCGCTGCGATGATCTCGTCCGCCCATGCTCTGGTCTGCGGATCGTCGCCATATTGCTGGACGATCCTGGCCATGTCGATTGCACCCTGATGGTGCGGGATCATGCCCCCGACGAAGGCGACGTCCGGGTCTTCGGCCATGACGCCCTCCATCATCGGCCCGTGCATTTCATCCATTGCATCAACATAGGCCTTGGTGAAGTCGGCCGCGTCCGTATTGGCTGGTGCCGACTCTCCGCCCTCGGGCGCGGCCATCCCACCGTGCATCATGCCGCCCTGCATCATCTGCTGCATGGCGCTCATGCACGCCTGGGGCATGGCCTCCATCATCGCCCGGCACTCCTGCGGCATGCCCTGCATCGAAGGCATCTGCCCCGGAGGGGACATGGGAGCAGGAGCCCGTTCCTCCTGCGCCTGCGGCGTCTCCTGGTGATGGGCGTCATGCTCTGCCTGCTGGGCCAGAGCAGCGCCGGAGACCCCCATCAGGAGAGTGGCGGAAAGGGCAATTACAGTTCGGTACATCATCGTTCATCCTTTGGCGCCGGAGAGCCGCATCACATTTTCGGACGCGCGCTTTGCGGCTTTGTCTGATTGTCGGTTGCTGGAGCAGCCGGGAACGACTCCCGGCCGTGCTTCGCTATGCAGTCGACGTCAGACGCGGTGGTCTCAGGATGCCTGATGGATTTCGGCCCAGGTCACTTTGCTGTAACCGAAGGGACGGCTCACCGTCGGAGGTCAGCACCACCGACAACGCCTCGGGAAGCACGGCAGCCATGGTGCAGACCTGGCCGCAATCCAGATCCGGCGCGGCTTGAGGGTGACAGCACCGTTCGTCCGCCGCCTCGCCGCGGTTGTCGGAATGATGCGAAGAGACGTCATGCTGCGCACTGGCAACGGCCTGATTCTGCTGCGAGGCGTGCGTGCTTGAACTGGTATGTGCCATTCCAAGTACAGCGAAAGCGCTGAAGACGAGCAGCAGCAGTCCGGTCAGGAACTGGCGCGGCCAGTCCTTTTTCGACCAGAACGCCGCAGTCGAGCTCCTGCTCATGGCGTGGCTTCCTTCACGCACCGGACGATTGCCCGGCACCGGAAGACATCAGTGCGCTCGCCAGCGGCATCCGAGCTCAGGCAGCCGAGGCTGCTAACGGGAGCAGGTTCCTCCCCGTAGGGCCCGTTCTGCATGGTACTGGTGGCAGTCCGATAGCTCATGAGCAGCGTTCTTCTCAGACCTCCTGCCCGCCGCGGAAACGCCCGAAAACCTTCTGGTCGGCGGGGGCAAACAGAAATACCTCGTAGGGCTCGGCGGTCACGCCGGGGAAGTCCATGCCAGGCGAGCCGGCCGGCATGCCGGGAACAGCGAGGCCCGTGGCCGCCGGGCGCTCGGTCAGGAGCCGCTGGATTGCCGCGGCTGGAACGTGGCCTTCAACGACATAGCCGTCCACTTCGGCCGTGTGGCAGGAGTAGAGCGCTGGTGGTACGCCGAGCCGCTGTTTGAGGCCGTCAATGTTCTGAGATTCAACGATCCGCACAGGAAACCCCGCGGCCTCGATATGCTCGGCCCACCCGGTGCAGCAGCCGCAGCTCGGGTCCTTGGTAACGGTCACGAGTGGCAGGTTTGCCGCATATCCCGTCACCGGCGTTGAGAGCAGAAAAGGGAGTGAGCCGACGCCTGCCAGAAAGGCACGGCGGCTGATCGCATGGTCATTTTGCATCATTAGTCCTCACGAAAGCCGCCGACGACCTCAGCGGAAGAATACGTACTTGATCAATGCGGCAACTACGAGGAGTGCAAGCCCCAGAAGCAAAAGGCTCCAAAGGGTCATGCCCCACATCATGCCGCCTGACATCATCTCGTGCATGGCGAGTTCCTCTTGGTGATGTCTGGACAGATATTATCAACGCCTCTCGCCACCAACCTTGAGGCAGCGCAAGGAAGGGCCGCTTTCCTGGAGAGGCTACGGCGCTCTGTGTCTCGATGCGTTTGGAAGGAGACATGTCACCCCTCGACCTCAATCATGTCGCGTGCCTGCCCTGCGTATTCGAGAGCGTATGCCAGTTCGCCAGGTGTCTCCGCGTGGAGGTGGAGAAGCGGCTGTCCACTGTCCACCTGATCACCCAGGCCGACCTTCATGTGGATGCCGGCTGCCTTTCCTTCCGGTGCGCCTGCAAGCCTGGCAAGTTGGGAAAGCTTGCGGTTGTTGATCTGAACAACCCGTCCAGCGTGTGGCGCCTCCAGCGGATGGACATGGATCGCCTTGGGTGGAATGCGCATCCCACCCTGAGCCTCGCAGATCGCCTCGAACTTCTTCCAGGCGCGTCCGTCAGCCAAGGTTTCGAGTGCGAGCGCCAAGCCTTTTCCAGTCTCAGCTTTCCCGCCGATCTCCAGTGCAGCTCCTGCCAATATGGCGGCACGCATGCGGAGATCGTCCGGAGCGCCGGGCGCACCTTGCAGGACGGCCAGCACGTCGAACGCTTCGAGCGCAGGACCAATGCCTCTCCCAACCGGCTGCGTCCCATCGGTCAGTAGGCATTGGGCGGTCAGGCCGAAGCGAGCCGCTACCGCCGCAATCCGCATGGAAAGGTGAGATGCCGCATCATCGCTGCGCACTTTGGCGGTCGGACCAACCGGGATATCTATGACGACGTGGGTCGATCCCGCCGCGATTTTCTTCGAAAGGACGGACGCGATAAGTTGACCTTCCGTGTCGACGTCCAGTTCGCGTTCCACGCGCACAAAGATGTCGTCAGCCGGGCTGAGGTGGACGGCTCCGCCCCAGACGATGCATCCGCCTTCGGCTTCGACCACGCGCTTCATGGCTGCGATGTCGAGGTCGACAGGGGCAAGGGTCTCCATGGTGTCGGCGGTGCCCGCAGGCGAGGTGATGGCTCGTGATGATGTTTTCGGCATCACCAGCCCGTTGGCCGCGACGATCGCCACGACGATCGGAGTGGTCCGGTTCCCCGGCAGACCGCCGACACAGTGTTTGTCGACGACAACCGGCGCATCCCATTGCAGGCGATCGCCGACCCCGATCATTGCGCCGGTAAGGTAGGCTGTCTCGTTCTCGTCGAGCGGCAGAGCCGCACTCGCCGTCAGGAATGCGGCCAGTTGCACTTCCGTGTAGCGGCCGGCGACTACGTCCTCCACAATCCCCATGAAGGCAGCCTCGTCGAGCCGATTGCCGTAGATGCGTCCACGGACGCTGGCCAGCGACTCGAGCGCGGGGGCATGCGTCACCCGCACCTCTGCGCCTTCGTCAAGATTCAACATCTCCCACGCAGTTTCAGAAAGCCCGACCTCATTGAGGGCCAGCTGCCCGTCGCCCTCCACCTGGAAAAGCGTTGCCTGGAGTTGCCGGCCTCCGCCCGAGACGACGACCTGCGAGCGCGCCGAAAGCCCTTCTGCGCGGCAGACGTGACAGTCGGTCCGCATGACGACAACCGGCTGATGCTGAGTGTGCAACCGCAGGCGCCGAACACGAAGCGTCGCCTGCTCTTGTCCGGGAGGAGAGAGGAGCGTAGTCATAGGTCGAACACCTGATCCTGGCGAGACACGGTGGCATTCCAGCCGAGTTCGCGATCGATCCGGATCCGCAGGGCTTCAGATGCCTCGTCCTCCCCGTGAACGATGAAGACGCGCGATGGCTCGCGCCGAAACTCCAGGAGCCAGCGCATCAATTCGTTGCTGTCCGCATGCGCCGAGAGCACCGACAGATTGGCGACCTCTGCCCTGACCGGTATCCATTGACCGTGGATCTTGATCTCCTGTGCACCCTGAACCATCGCGCGGCCCCGGGTTCCGGCAGCCTGGAATCCGGAGAACAGGATCGTGCTTTTCGGATCGCTCGCGAAGGATTTGAGGTGATGAAGCACGCGACCGCCTGTCGCCATGCCGCTGGCGGAAATCACGACTTTAGGCCAGACGCTGGCGGTGATCGCCTTGGAGCCCTCGACGTCGCGGGTATAGGTGGCGATCTCGCAGATCGCCGTGCATTCGTCATGCGTCAAGCGGTGATCGTCGCTGTGTGCATGAAGGAGGTCCGTGGCATTGATCGCCATTGGGCTGTCGAGATAGATCGGCACGCCTGATAGCCGGCCCGCCGTTCGAAGCTTCCACAGATGAAAAAGGAGAGACTGCGCACGGCCGACAGCGAAGGCAGGGATAACAACCGTGCCGCCACGTTTTACGGTGCGCTCGATTATCTCTCCCAGCACCTCGGTCGTGTCGGCGGGATCGTGGGTGCGGTTCCCATAGGTGGATTCCACCACGATGTAGTCAGCCTCCGGGAACGGGGCCGGATCGGGAAGTATCGGATCGCCGAAGCGCCCAAGGTCACCAGAAAACGCAATGCGGCGACCGTCCCATTCGATGTCTGCGCTAGCCGCACCCAAAATGTGACCCGCATAGCGGAACGTCAGGGTCGCACCGCCGGGAAGCTCAAAGGCGTTTTGGAACGGCACGATAGTGAACATTTCCATGGCGCGTTCCGCATCGCGCACGCCGTAAAGCGGCAAAGCCGGCTTGTGCTTGGAGAAGCCCTTCCGATTGGCGTATTCGGCATCCTTTTCGTTGAGAAAGCCGCTATCCTTGAGGATCAACTCCGCCACGTCTCGTGTCGCCGCGGTGGCGTAGATCCGACCCCTGAATCCATCGCGCACCAGTCGCGGGAGATAGCCCGAATGGTCGAGGTGGGCATGGGTGAGCACCACGGCATCAATGCTGGACGGCGACACTGACAGCGGCGTCCAGTTCAACTCGCGCAGGTTCTTGAGCCCCTGGAAGAGGCCGCAATCGATCATGATGCGCTTGTCGCCGTTGGTGAGCAGGTGCTTGGAGCCGGTGACGGTGCTCGCACCGCCGAGAGATGTTAGTGTCAGCATGATGACCTCAGATGTTGAATGCAGCGATGTCAGCGGGATTTCCGCGGCCTTCCACGGCGTCCCGTTCATCGGGAGCAAGGAGGTCATCCCTGCTCCAGCCAGCGAGAGGAACAGCAGCGTCGATCAGATGCGCCCAGGTGCAGCGATTAGCAAACAGCATCCCTGGCACGTCCAGTGTGCCGCCCCGGCTGATGTAGCCGCGCGCGGCCGTCGTCCGCGGGCCGGAGTCCAGTCGCCGGAGCAGGCCGAGCATGGGTTCGGGTCGCGTATGGGAAACGATCAGGCGCGGAATGCCCGGCGGAAATAGTGCAGCCAGGTTCTCGTCGCTCGCTGTGAAAGCGGCCTCGATGGGATCACGGGGCATGCGGAAGCGACCTGGTTCCAAGACCGCGGTCACGAGCACATGGCGACCATGGCCCCTGAGCCGATGGGCCGCCTTGAGGGCCTCCTCGAGCTGATAGGCGCCGATCGCCACGATTTGAAGTTCGGCTCCTGCCGTCTCGCCCTGCACAAGGGCGGCACCATCGGTGACGAAACGGGTTGCCGCTTCAGCATCGAAGCGGTGCGGCATGTCGCGCTTGGAGACGATCAGGCACCCCACCTGACCGCGACCCTCGTAGATGGATCGGAGCGCAGCCATGGCGCTATTCGCGTCGACCGGGAAAAGCACCCGCGAGGTGTCGGACATCTCGCCCAGCAGCGCTTCGCCAATGGTCGGGTCCTGGTGTGACTGTTCGTTCTTCGCGTTCTCCCAGGTATGGGAAGTGACGACCAGGGGCACCGAAATCCAGCGCGGCTCCTGGCCGGCCTCCCGCTGCCGCCGGGAAAAGACGATCTCCTGCCGCACACCACCAAGCATCTTCATGGCGAAGGCTTCGTAGCTGACGATCAGATTGATCCCGCCCTTGTTGGCCAGCGCCGCGCCCGCGACCGCTTCCTCATTGAGCGCGGTGATGACTGCACCGTCGATCGCGTCGGCAATGCCGGGCTCAGTGGTATTCACGCGATGGCGCAGCCGGTCGAGCGTGGCTCCCATGTGGTTGGAGCGTAACTCGTCGGGATTGCCCACACGCGGGCGGAGCGAGGGGTTGGCGTCCACGACGCGGACGAACCAGCGGTCGAGCGCATGCATCGCGCAATCGGGCGGGTCACCAGCGACCGTCCAGTCCGGTTCGGGCAGGTAGGGTGCGGCCGGGTTGCGCAATGCGAGCGCATGCCGGCTTTCCGGCTCTCGTCCCTGCTTGCGATAGACGGCGATTTCAGCGACGGCGCTCTCGATCTCACCGGGGGGAACGAACAGCGCTCGCGCCGCCTCGTTGAAGGCATCTCTCGCCGGCTGGTCCTGTGCGGGATTGCCGCCGAGAGGTAGATTGTGCGCCGCGTTGGTGTCGGCTCCTGGAAAGCCGAAGCCCTTGACCGTCTCGGCAATGACATAGGGAACAGGAGCCGGGTAGGTGCGGGAGGGATCGGACGTGAAACGTTCAAGTCGCCTTTCAGCCTCGATGATCGCACAGGCGAAGGCCGCAGGATCACGGCCATCGATGATGAAGGGATCAAAACCATTGAGCTTGAGGTGGTCGACCAGCCAGTCCGCGCCGCCCTGTTGCGCAATCTGGACGCGTTCCTCGATGCGCCGGCCGTTAAGGATCATGACTGGAATCGCGAAACCTGAATCCTCGGCGCGCCACCATCGGGGCGTCCAGTCCGAGCCGCGCTGCTCTTCGAAGGCGCCGTCGCTCAGGAAGGCGACGAGGCTCTCGCCGGGCAGCGGCGCATGGACGTACTGGACTTCGGCGAAGCCGAGATAGCCGCCCTCCGAGATGGCACCAGCGGTGTTCGGACCGGCATGGCTGCCGAGCGGGACCGCGGCAGCGCCCTGCGCGTCGATCGCATAGGAATAGAAGTCGGCTGCAAGCTGCGAGAGACCTTTCTCGCTGCGATCATAGCGGCCCCTCTGTGCGGGAGAAACGTCCCCGATAAGTGCATTGACCGCCTCGATCGCGGCGACGGAATGGCCTTGTCCCATCATCCATGAGCGGGTTTTCGCGGTGATCGCGTTGGCGGCGAGATAGCCAACGAAAGCGGGCACCATGTTCAGCGATCCGCCGGTATGTCCTTCAGGCGTCGACTTGAATGCCTCGGCAGGCAGCGACGCGCCGGAAAGGTCGACACGGTGGGCATAGGTCATATGAGCGACAGTCCACATTGCGGCGGAGGTCAGCCGGTCGGCCGCGGCAAGGATGCGATAGAGGGCCTCCGGATCGATCAGGCCAGACGCCGCCAAGGCAGCTACGCGTTCGATCGTCTCATCCTTGTGGCTGATTAAGCCATATCCCTGCTGCCACGTTTCTGAGGTCGCCGTTGTGAATTCGTTCATGTCGTCACCGCTTTCACCAGATTGTTCTTGTTGTCAGGTAACACCGCCGGCTCAGGCCGGCGGATCGCTGGCGGGAAACGAGTCGATTCCCGCCTGTTCCACTTCGTCTGGTGGTTCCGGGGGACGCCGATGCCGAATGAGATCGCCCTCATCCTCGGAGGCTGAGGCAATCGCCTTGGCGATCAAAGAGGCAAGCCCGACGGCATTGCTGTCGTGGGGCACGGAGTCAGTCGAGACGATGCGGTCACAAAGAGCTGCGAGACGTTGGAATGAATCGTCGGCGAATATTCCATGCACCACGGCGACCACAGGCCGAACGAAACCCTGAAGCGGAAGCTGGCGGGCAGCCTCGATCAATGTATTCCCTGAGGACGCTATGTCGTCTGCCAGCACCGGCTGCCGGCCTCGCCATTTGGAAAGGTCTGGTAGCTCAACCTCTACATTGCGGTCGCCATGGCGCACCTTGCGCAGCACGGCGTGCGGAGCACCGATGCGTGCCGCGATGGCCGAGACCCACTGGTCGCTTTCCTCGTCAGGACCGATGATCAAAGGTTTGTCGACTTCGGCGGCGATCCAATCCGCCAGCAGCGGGGCAGCATGAAGTGTATCCGTCTGGATCGTGTAGAGAGGTGACAAGGCCGCATAACGATGGAGATGCGGATCTACGGTCACCAACCGGTCGAAGCTCGCCGAGACAAGCCGCGCGAAGCTCCTGGACGTCACCGCCTCTCCCGGCTGAAAGCGACGATCCTGCCGCATGTAGGAGAGGTAGGGGGCGATCAGGTTGACCTGACGGGCGCCCAACTCTCGCGCTGCATCGGCCGCGAAGATCAACCGTAGAAAACCGTCGTCGGGACGCGCCAGCGTGCAAACCAGGTCGACTACCTTGTTTTTTACGTCCGCGAGGATGCGGACGTAAGTCTCGCCGTCAGGAAAACGCCGCGTTTCCAGCGCGCCCAGTTCCCATCCTCCTTCCTCAGCAAGATGGCGCGCGAACGTTTCGTTACCCGGGAGCGGAAGGATCAGTCGCATGGCAGGAGCTGCCAAGTGTTCGCTTCTGGTCGTCATTTGTGCCTCCTGTAGGAGCGCAGGAACTGGGCGTTGATGGCGACGATGACGGTGCTGGCCGACATGAAGACGGCCGCAACAGCCGGGGTCATCATGAAGCCTGTCCCGAAGGTGATACCCGCCGCCATCGGCACGGCGATCGCGTTATAGGCCGTCGCCCAGATGAGGTTCTGCACCATCTTGCGATAGGTGGCGCGCGAAAGCCCGAGTATGGCTCCGACATCACGCGGGTCACTTCGGACCAGTACGACGTCGGCGGACTCCACGGCGACGTCGGTGCCCGCGCCGATGGCGATCCCGAGATCGGCCACCACGAGGGCGGGCGCGTCGTTCACCCCGTCGCCGACCATGGCGACGGAAAGCCCTCGAGCTTGGAGCTCCTCGATCTTTTGCGATTTCTGATCAGGCAGCACTTCGGCGAAGTATTCGGTGATTCCGAGTTCCTCGGACACCGCCTTCGCAACGCCCTCGGCGTCACCGGTGAGCATGATCGAGCTTATCCCGAGGGATTTCAGTTCGGCGATAGCCTCCTTCGATTCCGAACGGACGATGTCTGCCAGTGCAAAGAGCGCTCTTGGCTCGCCGTCGCGGACAAGGACGACGACTGTCTTGCCCTGTCCTTCCAGATGCTTGAGGCTGTTATGGGCAATGGCGTTGCCCTGCCGCGCCAGGTGCCCGGGGCTGACGATTCGGACGTCCTGACCCGCGACCTTGGCCACAATGCCTTCACCGGTGATGTTACTGACGTCGGTTACCCTGGGGATAGTAATCCCGCGGTCCTTTGCCTCCGCCACGATGCCGTGGGCGATGGGATGCTCGGACTGGCTCTCGGCGGCTGCGGCAAAGCTGAGTTCGTCGTTTTCGTCGCCGTCGGCAAGCAATACGATATCGCTGATGCCGAAACGACCCTCGGTCAGCGTACCGGTCTTGTCGAACACCACGGTATTCAGGTTGCGCGCCCGCTCGAATGCCGCGCGGTCGCGGATCAAGAGCCCGTTGCCGGCTGACAACGAGGTGCTAACCGCGACGACGAGAGGAACCGCCAGGCCAAGCGCGTGAGGACAAGCGACGACCATCACCGTCACCATTCGTTCGATCGCGAATTCGAGTGGCGCGTCCAGCACCAGCCACCAGACGACAAGTGTTCCGAAACCCACCGTTAGCGCGATATAGGTCAACCATGAGGCAGCGCGGTTAGCGAGATCCTGAGTGCGGGACCGGGTGGCTTGCGCCTTCTTTACCAGTTCGATGACCTGCGACAGATAGGTCGCGTCCCCTGTCGCGGTTACCTTGATGGTGACGGCGTTGGCCCCGTTGATCGCGCCGCCGATGGCGGCGGCACCGACTCCCTTGGTCACAGGCCGCGATTCGCCTGTGAGCATAGCCTCGTTGAAACCGGACGAACCCTCAATGATCTCGCCGTCAACAGGCACCTTGGCGCCGGGCCGAATCAGCACACGGTCTCCGGGCTGCAAGGCGGAGATAGCCACCTCGTGGGTTGTGCCGTCAGCGTCGATCTTCGTCGCACTGTCGGGCAAGAGACGGACGAGTTCCTCCAGCGCCCGCGAGGCGCCCATGACCGAGCGCATCTCGATCCAGTGACCGAGCAGCATGATCGCGATTAGAGTCACCAGTTCCCAGTAAAGTTCTTCCCCCGGAAAACCGAACGTCACAGCGGCCGAGAAGAAATAAGCGGCCGAGATTGCAAGCGCGATCAGGGTCATCATGCCGGGCTGCCCTTTGCGCAACTCGGAGATGAAGCCAGTCAGAAACGGCCAACCGCCATAGATGTAGGCAATGGTTGAGAGCACGAAGATGACGTAGCGGTCGCCGGGGAACGTCAAAGCCTCTGCGATGCCAAGCCAATGCTGGATCATCGGCGAAAGCAGAAGGATCGGCGGCGTCAGCACGAGAACCAGCCAGAAGCGACGCCGGTAATCCGCCACCATCGCGCGGTGGTCGTGTCCGCCGTGGCCCGCATGCTCGGAATGGCTGGAGCCGGCGGCGGCTTGGAACTGGGTTTCGCCGCCCTGGCCTTCACCACTTCGATGCGCGCTCGCATCCGCCTGATGGTTCTGATGGCCATGGTGGTGGGAGTGTGGAGAACTCATCAGTAATTCCTATCGTGGTACTGTCAGAAGAAAATAGCTTGATGGGGATTTGCGTTTTTGTAAAGATAACGTTTTTGTAAAGATAAATGGAGAAACTCACTATTTGTGGCGTGCGGTCGATCATGAAGGTGAGGTGCTGGAAGCCTTTGTTTCCAAGCGACGCGATCGCAAGGCAGCAATGGTTTTCCTGAAGAAACTTATGAAACGATATGGAAAACCTCAAGCGATTGTAACGGACAGATTACGTTCTTATCGTGCCGCGATGAAAATAATTGGCAATGAAACAGCACAAAAGGTTGGCCGCTGGTTGAATAATCGCTGCGAGAACTCACACTTACCATTTCGACGACGAGAGCAGGCGATGCTGCAATTCAGGCGCCTGCGAAGTCTGCAAAAATTTGTTTCCATTCACGCATCATTCCATAACCACTTCAACCATGAGCGCCACCTAAACAACAGAGAAACATTCAAGCTTCAACGAAATGCCGCGCTCGCCGAGTGGCAGCAACTTAGCGTGGCATAGTAGTAGGGGCACCGTTTGGTCCTTTTACGTCATACAGAGACCAGTTCGCATTAGTCTGACAGCACCCTTCCAGCGCTCTCAGGCCATCCAATCCCAAAGCGCTTTCGCGATGGTCGTCGCCTTCCGTCATCCGATGGACAATCCAGCGATCGAGGGTTTCCATGTCGTCCCCGAACGCGATGATTTCGAGCGGCGCATCTGGTGCCAGCGCTCGTCTGGGTCGGGCACTGCCGGGAAGGATAGCGCCATGGCGTGCTCTGACGAAACGACCGCTCAGCGCCCGACTTGCATTGAGGCGCTTCAGGAAATGATGCTTGCTGCTGCGTGCCTGCGACAATGGATTCTTGATCCGGAACTTGAACCCGTCACGGTCCTCACTGAGCCACTGTCCGTCGGCTTCGCGGCAGCTCACCCTTCCGCCCTTTACCTCGAGAAACAGCAACCCGTGTTCCGCATGCGCGACGATGAAATCCGCTTCTCCGTCGAACTCGGCACCGTCGCGATCCGCTTCATGCCAGGAGCGCGAATAGTAGCAGTTGTAATCCCCTGGCAGTTTGTCCCTCATGCGTTCGTAGACGCGGACCTCCGAAGACAGTTTCGGATTTTCAAGAACATGACGCGGCAATTCCCTTGGATACATGCGGGCCATCTTCAGGACCTTCCATCCAGAAGCTTGCGGAAGAAACCGAGTTCAGGGTTCGCCGGTGTTCCGACCAGCATGCCGCGATCAAGGTGGCGGTTGAAATGCTCGCACGAGGTTTCCGGCAGAAAGGTGCAGCAGTGACAGGCCGAGGATCCAGATCCTTCTGAGAGCGAGAGGATGCCGCTGCTGCATAGCGGATCCGATGAACGCCACTTAAACAACCGAGAAACATTCAAGCTTCTAAGAAGCACCGCCCTTGCCGAGTGGCAGCAACTTAGTGTGGCATAACCGGCGGCACCTTTGTGCCATTTTACGCCAAACAGAGACTATGTCGCATTCGTCTGACAGCACCGCCATCCACCCCCGGCAATTTGTCTCTTTTCCTGTCTGGCGTTGTAACCGACCGTAACAGGGCGCTTATTCGCCGCCAATCCCTTTGTCGGCAGTGTCTCCGGACCGTCAGATGACGGGTCTTCAGGGCCAATCTGCCCGCCTGTCTCTGGCCGTCTGATGGTAGGGTGAGTTTCACGAGAACAGGCCATTAACAGGGAATTTTTGATAAAAATGATCATTAACAGGGTTAAATCGACGGTCTTGCTCGCAAGAAAAATTATTTTGCGCCGCAAATTCAATGGTTTACTGGCGGAATTCGTCACTTTCCTGTTTTTCGTCATAACAGGGTGATTTAGCCCGATAACAGGGCCTGTTATTATGATTATCAGGGAGTTTCAAGCCTGTTAACAGGTGGATTAGGAAATTCCCGTTAGGCGCTTAATCTGACCTCAATCCGCGGTATCGATCCCGAACTTGCTCCTTTGATCTGACCAGAGGAGCGGAATATCTTCCTTCATCAGAAGGGCAAGCGTCAGATGATCCGGCTGGCGGCCATTCAAGATGGTTTGCTGGATATCGGGAGCCAGAAAAGCGAGCCGGACCAGGTTGCGCCGCCAGGGGGAGGCGGGGGCCGCCTGCAGGACAGACCAGTTCCCTGAATCCCGACCAAGCATCGCATGGGCGCTGCGCAGGGCCCGGATCAAAGAGGGATCGGGTTGCGGCGTGTTTCTGTCGCCCGCGAGGATGTCGGTCTTTCCGCCTCGCGTCTGCATCCGCCAGGGAAGGGTCAGCCGCACCTGGTTTGGCTTAACCAGATCGGGCATAGCCCGTTCCCCGGTATGAAGTTTTTCAATGATCCTGCCAATAAAGTTGAGAGGCAGAAACAGATCGACATGCTTTGCATGGATCTCGAGGCGACTTACAAGCGCGAGCGGGTCCTCCTGTGAGTTGGGAAGAAGACGGTCCAGCGTCTTGATCAATCGACTTTCAAGTATCGTCGCTGAGACACGTCGCGGTGCATTATCCAGCCGGTCCCGCTTTGCCCCGCGCTGCAAAAAGGCGGACACATAATAGCGATAGAGCTTGCCGCCGCGCCCATAGGCAAATGTCGGGGACATTGTCTGGCCGTCCGTATCGAAGAGGCGGCCCGCGAGCAGCGACCCGGCAACGCTCTTTCCGGTCGCCCTGCGTCGCCTGCTGTTCTCA
>NZ_NZMB01000028.1 GCF_002694385.1 Sneathiella sp. | reverse complement strand
GCCAGCCACTGGACCGCCACCTTCACGCAGGATGGCGCCGATCCGCCTGCAATCACCGTGGCCGATCACAGCTATACCGATCTCACCGGCAATCTCGGCAGCGGCGACAGTCTTAGCGGCAGCGCCGATATCACCGCGCCGACCCTCACCATCGCCGCCGATGACTTCTCCCTCGCCGAAGGCCAGAGCACAACGGTGTATTTCACCTTCTCCGAGGATATCACCGGCTTCGACATCAGCGATGTGGCCGTCGAAGGCGGCCTTCTCTCCGCCTTCACGCAGCTCGATGCCAGCCACTGGACCGCAACCTTCACACAGGACGGCGCCGATCCGCCTGCAATCACCGTCGCCGACGACAGCTATACCGATCTCGCCGGCAATCTCGGCAGCGGCGACAGTCTTAGCGGCATCACAATCGCGGACGCCGCCGCTGCCCTGTCCGAGACCGACATAATCGGCGTGACAGCAGGTCAGGTGATGCTGGCGAGTGCGGGGAGTGATCCGCTGAGCGTCACCCTCTTTACTCCGATTACGCCGCTTCTCTCCGGTGGGGAGCTGATCAATTGGGTCGGAGATGATAGCCAGCTTCTGATCGGTAGCACCCTTACCAATGGAGAGGTGATCCGCCTTTCCGTTGACGATGACGGAAATTTCGAAATTGTCCTCACTCATCCGGTTGATCATCCGCTCGGAGATGACGTGAACATCATTGACTTTATTATTCCCGTCCATGCAACGGACGGGGTGGAGGGCATTACCGGCAATCTCGATATTTCCATCGAAGATGACGTTCCGACGGCGGCAGGTATCGCTTATTACTCCATCACCGCGCCCGGCACTATTACTGGCAATGCCATTGACAGCTTTGGCGCAGACGGCGGGGCGGTGACAGAGGTGCGTATCGGCGGGTTCACATACGGCTATGACCCGGCAACGAACAGCGTGAGTGAAAGCGGCAGTTCGCAAACAGTCACCGGCTATGCCTACAACAGCGTCGATCATGTCCTTAGCGTCAATACCATCAAAGGAGAGGAACTGACTGTCAACCTGCTGACTGGTGAGTATAGTTTTATTGCAACCGGTATCTCGAGCATTCCGCCTGTTGCAAATGTGGCACCGGAAGTGGGCGTTCAGGATCCAGGGAGCCTGCTCGGCCTTGCGGGCGCGGACGCGCTGGGTCTGATCGACCTCGGCAACAACCAGTTTTTCACGGCCACCGATGCCAACAATAATATCCAGTCCATTGTTGTCCGATATTCGACATTGATCGGCCTTGGCTCCTTCGTTTTCAATGCCTCGTCCCAACTCGCCGCCGATCTGGGTCTCAATGTGAATATAGTCAACAGCAGCTTTCTGCTCTCTTCTTCATCCACTCTGACGATCACGGCGCTGGATGGCGGGGCCATTGACAATGGCAAGCTGAACGAGTTGCTTGGCACGGTGACATTCAGCTCCGGCGGCCTGTCTCTCGATCTTGTCAACGCCATCACGATTACGGCAACCGACACCGACGGCGAGGTGGACGCCGCGAACGCCGGCAGCCTGCTCAACGCCGCTCTTCTGCAACCAACACCGCCGCCAGAGATTATCGAGGGGAATAACAGCGGCCAGACACTGACCGGCGATGCGTCCGATAACCGGATTTACGGTTATGGCGGTAACGACTCTCTCGTCGGGGCTGCGGGCAACGATATTCTGCGAGGCGGGACGGGAAATGACACGCTCAACGGCGGTGATGGTAATGATATCCTGATCGGCGGTGCAGGCAATGATACATTGACCGGTGGTGCAGGCCTCGATGTCTTCACATGGGAACAAGATCATGCGGGCAGCCCCGGCAGCCCCGCGACTGACACAATTACTGATTTTGATCTTTCCCCCCTCGCCGATGACGGAGATATCCTCAACCTTGCCGATTTGCTGATCGGGGAAGGCCGTCTCGGGACCGATCCCGGCAATCTCGCCAGCTATCTGCACTTTGAATATGTCGGCAGCGATACTTACCTCTTTATAAGCACGAACGGCAGCTATCTCGGCGGTTATGATCCGGCGGAAACCGACCAGATTATCGAATTTCAGAATACCGATCTTGTGGGCGACGCCCTAAACGATCAGGAAGTGATCGCAAGGCTGCTCGCCCATGGCAAGTTGATTGTCGATGCCGCCACCAGCGATACGGTTTTCCTCGGCGGCTATACGGATGTTGATTTCCTTATCACTGACGGCGACGGCGACAAGGATGGTACGTCGGCCCGTTTTGACAGCTCGGGCCTTGGTTCGCCCGCTGCGGGAAACAAAAGCCCTCTGGTGCAGGTAAGCGGCAGCATCCTGGGTCTTCTAAACCTCGGCGCACAAGATCTGACGGCAATTGATCCGGACGGCAATCTGAACCGCGTGGTGATCAGCTACGCTCCGCTGCTCGGCGTCGGTCTTATGCCGCTCATCCTGTCCGCCTCTAGCGATCTCGCAGATGAACTCGGCCTGACAGTAACCGTGCAGAATGATCCAGGCCTTCTTGGCCTGCTCGCCCCTTCTTCCATACTGACGATCACGGCGGCGGATAATGGCACAATCGACAATCTGGCCATCAATGAACTGCTGGCCACCGTGCAGTTTAACCAGAACTGGCTGGCCAACGGGCTGGATGTGCTGAATGCGACTACCATCACCGCGTATGACGATGACGGCGCGACGGCGCACGACAGCCTTGCAACGTTGCTCGGCGGGGGGATTATCGACCTACTGAATTCCGATGTCAGCTTTCAGGAAGGATCAAGCCTTGCGGACAGCCTCACTGGCGGCGGCGGAGATGATCGGCTCTATGGCTATGGCGGCGCGGATGAACTGATCGGCGGAGCGGGAAATGATCTGATCCGTGGCGGCGATAGCGATGACAGCATTACGGGTGGCGAAGGGAATGATCTTCTCTTTGGCGGCGCGGGGGCGGACGTTTTCTTTTATCAAAGCGTGACCGATGGTCACGACCGGATTGAAGGCTTTGATCCGGTGGTGGATGGCGATGTCATCAATCTCGATACGCTGTTTGACAGCCTCGGCATCAATGATCCCGGAACCGCGGCGGCCGATCGCGCCGCGCTCATCAGTCTCGATAACAGCAGCCACCCCGGCTACACGCTGCTCACTATCGAAGGGGTTGAAGGCTTTTCCATCCTGATGGCAGGCGATCACGGCACGGATACCGCCAACCTAGGATCGATTGGCGTGCTGGTCGGAGATGAAAGCTGAGAGCATTCCTTGCGCCCTGCGTCCATTTGACGCAACAATATAATCATTAATCCGTCCATCGCTTGCTTGTCGGCAATCGCGTTTCCCTCTATGAAATACGCATGGTCAGGACAGGGCTGCGTAAAAAAATAAATTTTCTGGTATTCCTCGCGTTTCTTGTGAATGCGATTGCGCCCTCCATTGCCCTTGCCGCCGTTAGCAGCGATCCCCTTCGCGGCGGTGATGCGACCGGACTTGCAGGACCGGGGGATGACCGTATCCTTATTTGTACGCCGGAAGGCATCAAATGGGTCAGCCGGGCCGACCTGCAGAAAACATCGTCGACATCCGGTTCGGAAACCGGCCTGCGCTGCGCGCTTTGTATCCTGCCCACATTCGGGACAACGGTTGGCAATGTCTCGCTCGCGTCTGACTTTACAGTTGAGCCTGTCGTCACCGAAATCGGGCATTTTGTACGGGCGCCCGATATTCGTTGCAGAAATATTTTCCACATATGTGGCGCCTTCTCCCGCGCGCCGCCTCACCTGCTCTGATTCTCTAAAGCAATCGGAATTACCCGCACCCGGTCCATAAGGGTCGCGGCAACGTATTTGTGAGGCATTATGAAAACAAAAATAATCGTGCTGGGCATAAGCCTGGCCACCCTGAACGCGTGGGCAGTTTCCGCCGAGGAAAACGCCCCCGCAGAACAGCCCATTTCAGTCACCGCAACCGGAGAGACCGGCGGCTCCCTGACGGTTCCGTCAAATGATGTTGCGCGGGAGATCATCAATCAGACACCGGGCGGCGTCAGCCTTGTCGAAGGTTCGGATATCGAAAACCGTCTATATATGAGCTATGAGGACAGCCTGGCCATGGTGCCGGGTGTCAGCGCGAAAAAGCGTTATGGCGAGGAAGTCCGCCTGTCCATTCGCGGATCGGGTCTGTCCCGCGGTTATCATATGCGCGGCATTAAGCTGACACAGGATGGCATCCCCTTCAATCTCGCCGACGGCGGCGGAGACTTTCAGGAACTCGATCCCTTCATCACCCAGCGGATCGAAGTCTTCAAAGGCGGCAATGCATTACAGTATGGCGGCACCACCCTTGGCGGCGCAGTCAATACGGTTTCAAAGACCGGCCGCAGTAATCCGGGATTTGAGATCAATCTGCTTGGCGGCTCCTACGATACCTATCGCGGCAATCTGCAGGCCGGTCATGCAACCGACAAATATGATGTCTTCGGCAGCCTGAGCGGCACGACCAGCCACGGGTTTCGCGAACATGACGATATGGAGACCCTTCGTTTTTCCGGCAATGCCGGTATCCGGCTGACGGATCGTCTGGAAACACGGTTCTATTTCACCGGCAATCATGTGGATCAACAATTGCCCGGAAGCGTCAGCCGCTATGACGCCCTGCATGATCCGAAACCCGCC
This sequence comes from Sneathiella sp., assembly GCF_002694385.1. GTDB lineage: Bacteria > Pseudomonadota > Alphaproteobacteria > Sneathiellales > Sneathiellaceae > Sneathiella. The sequence continues at coordinate 33,607 of NZ_NZMB01000028.1, read as the reverse complement.
GATCCCTCCGCCGTCGCAACCGACTGGGGACGGGATATCCGTTCCCTCCGGTTCGCCAACAAGACCAGCCTGCAATTCAATGATGATGAACTGCTGGATGTGGGGGTATTCTATAATCACAAGGATCTGTGGCACCCGATCACGCCTTTCGCCGGCATTCTCGATCACCAAAGCCAGGATTATGGCGCCTTCGCAAATGTAAGTGGCAACACCGACATCGCAGGTCATGCCAACCGCTACCGTATCGGTGTAATCGGTCAGTTCGGCAAGAATGACGCCGATGTCTATGCCAATGTTGGGGGACAGCCGGGCGCCCAGACAAGCGATACATTGCAGGAAGCCAGCGACCTCGTCATCTATGGCGAGAATGCCTTCTATGCAACGCCTGAGCTTGCGCTCATCACTGGTGCCCAGCTCACCCGGGCGGAACGAAAGCTGACCGACTATCTGAACCCAACCCAGAACGACAGCAAAACCTATAATTCGGTCAATCCGAAACTAGGGGTGATGTATGAACCGGATGACAACCTGCAATTCTTCGCCAATGTCAGCTATAGCAACGAGGCGCCGACCTTCATCGAACTGACACAAAGCGGCCTGTCCGGCTTTACGCCGGTGGAGTCGCAGAAAGCCTGGACTGCGGAAATCGGCTCGCGCGGCACCCATGGCCGGTTCGGGTGGGATGTTGCCCTCTATCGGGCGTGGCTCAAGGATGAAATGTTGCAATACACGACCGGTCCCGGCATTCCGGCCAGCACCTTTAACGCCGACCGGACGGTTCATCAGGGGCTGGAGCTCGGATTTGATGTTCTGCTTGCCAGCGATCTGTTTGGCGGCGGCGGATCGCTCACGTGGCGCAACAGCTATACCTGGTCCGACTTCTTCTTTGATGATGATGCGCAGTATGGTGACAATGACATTCCCGGTATTGCCGCGCATTTTTATCAGGCGGAGGTTCGCTATGATCATAATGATGTGTGGTATGTCGCCCCTGGCATTGAAGCCTCTTCCAGCGCCTATGTGGACTTTATGAACACCGTCAAGGCGCCGGGCTATATGCTGCTCAACCTGTCGGCGGGATATAACGTCAATGAGAATGTGACGCTCTATCTGGATGCGCGCAACCTGCTGGATACGAACTACATCACCACTTTCAGCACGATCATCAGCAACACGGGTAACACAAATGTCTATTACCCCGGCGAAGGCCGACGGGCATTTGTGGGCCTGCGCGCGAAATTCTAGACAGGGGATGACCGTCCCGGCTTTTCAAGGTCGGGACGGCATTATAAACATGAAAACAACCCGCAACCGGCTTTTGAAAAAAAGTCTCGATCTGCATCGCTATCTCACCTGGATTGGCGCGATCGGCCTCGCCCTGTTTATTGCTTCGGCGCTGACCCATCCGCTGATGATCTGGACGGGGCCGATGCCCGCGACGTTCACGCCGCCAGATATGACATTAAGCGCGGAGACCGTACCCGCCGTTCGCCAAACCCTCGCCCGTCATAACATCCGCGAAGCGGCCATCGTCAAGCTGGTGCCCGGAGAAACCACTCCCTTGCTTCAGGTCTCGACGACCCTCACCGGGCCAAAACGATATTTCGAACCGTCATCCGGCGATGAGATAATCGGACAGGATGAGGCGCAGGCCATCTGGCTCGCCCGTTACTATTCCGGCCTGAAAGACACGGCAATCACGGGGATTGGACTGCAAAGCGAGTTCGATAACGGCTACCCCTGGGTCAACCGCCTGCTGCCTGTCTACAAGATTGATTTTGACACCCCCGACGGCAAGTCCATCTATGTCCATACCGAAACTGGTGCGATGGCCAGCTACAGCAACAATTACAAATCCGTGCTGCAAAGCATTTTCCAGCTTTTCCATACCTGGAGCTGGCTGGACAATCTGGAAATTCTCCGCCTTGCCGCACTGATTGTGATGCTGCTCTCCATCTTCGGATTGCTCACAGGCGGGATCGGGCTGTTACTGCTCATGAAAAAGCGGCGTATCGCGCAAAAATCGCGGCGTTTCCATCGCTATCTTGCCTATGGCATCTCCTTGCCGCTATTCGCCTCCCTGATCAGCGGCAGCTATCATCTCGTCGCCTCCTCTTTTGAAGACAGTAGCCGCAGCGGCATTCACCTGCAAACACCCCTCCTCCTTGACCAGCCCTTCTTCACGGCCGGGAAAAACTGGGAGGAAGCCTATCGGGGAGTGAAATTCAATGCCATGAGTCTGGTGCATGGACCAGATGATGGCCTCTATTACCGCCTCGGCATTGCTCAGGACATCAAACAGGGCGGCGGGCATGGCATTCACGGCGGCGCCCATGCGCACCATGGCAATGGGCAAAACGAGCGTTTTGACGGCATGCCATCGGAACGTTCTTCTATCTATATCTCAGTGAACAGCCAGACGGAAAAGGCGCTCAACGATCACGATCAGGTTCTTTTCTATGCGCGCACATTGCTCAACAAACCGGCGGACACCCAGGCCCGCGCCACTCTTATTACCCGGTTCGGACCTGAATATGATTTCCGCAACAAACGGCTGCCCGTCTGGCAGGTGATTTTTAATGACCAGCCGGAAGATATTCTGCTGATCGACCCGGTTTCCGGCATTCTGGTTGAACGGATGGCCACCAGCAGTCTAATAGAGCGATACAGCTTCTCCTGGCTGCATAAATGGGATTTTATGGTGCCCTTCACCGGGCGTATGGGGCGTGACGGTCTGGTTATGCTTTTCCTCGGCTCGCTTTTTATCCTGCTTTGTATGGGAATTTATCTCAAATTGAAATCCACCTTTAAAAGAACGGGATAAATTGTCCTTTAAAATAAGGGGCGGTTGCGAGAAAGCGGCAATCTTTTGCAGTGAAATCCATTCCGCCCCACCATACAAATTCGCCGTTACGCAGCCTTTAGAAAATATGGGCGGTGCGTAGTCCTTGCTGTGGGGACACATCTGCCAAATTACAAACCCGATGGAAAGGTTTCATCCATCTCCCCCTTGTGCTGCCGCATATCCGTTTTCAACGGTTTCACGGCGCGGGTATTGTCATAATGTATGATAAAGTCGAATTGTTCAGGCAATCTCGTGTAAAAATAATGGCTTTGACGTTCTGTATCAGCACGATAGATAACCCCTATGGCGCGCTGCAAACGATCTTCCATCAGCCCGTCAACGGCTTCATTCGTCTCTCGCAGGTCCAGCATAAATGATTTCAAATTAACCCGGTGAAAAATCTCTTCAAGGCTACCTGCGACCGGTTCACGTATCTGTTTAACCTCAATCGGCGCATCCCAGTTCGAAGCGGCAGTAACCGTGCCCCTGCTCGTCGAAAACCCTACAAGCAAAGCTTCAGCGCCATATATACTTTTGATAATCTGGCCCATATTAAATTCGCCGCGCCGGAACATTTCAGTCGCGCTTGCATTTCCCACATGTGAATTATGCGCCCAGACGACAATACGAGCCTTTCTGCCCAGCCTTTTAGTCAAATGCGTCGCCAGCTCTTTCAATGTTTCGGACATATGCTTGTCGCGCAGGTTCCATGTATTGGGATGCCCGCGGTATAAAGCCCGATAGTATCCTTCTGCGTTCCGCACAAGCTTGGCATTCTGCTGGGCGCAGAAATATTCATCTTCTGCAATAAATCCATCCCGCCTCAGATATTCAAATGCCTTTTCCTGCAATTCTTTAAGCTGGAGAAGAATTTCATCTTCGCATGAATCTGCAAACCCGGCATCAATCGCATATCCATATGCAGGTGGATTATTCATAAAATGATACAGGCACCCATAGCGCTTACGCGCCCGACGCGCAGCCGCCGGATCAATTTTCGTCAGATAGCCGATCACCGCATGAATGGATGTGTTCAGACTATAAAGATCCAGCCCGTAAAATCCGACTGGCCAGTCCGGCCCGTCATTAGTCCCATTGGCAAGGCGAAATTCAAAATTATATTCGTATAGCCAATGTATAAAACGCTCTACTTCCTGATTTCGCCACATCCATGTTGGGAATCTTTCAAAATCTGCCAGCGCCTGATCGGCATTCCGGTCTTCCCCCAGAAGAGAGACATAGCGATTAACACGATAGGCATCCGGCCAATCAGCCTCCACAGCGACAGCATCAAACGCACTTTCTGCAATCAAGCGTTCGGTTATTTCAGCCCGGGCGCGATAAAACTCTTTCGTCCCGTGGGATGCTTCCCCGATCAAAATAAACTGCTTGCCTTTGGAAGCCTGGATTATTTCATCATAATCCAGCAACTCTCCATCCATGGGTATGGCATGCTTTTCAATGGCTCTAATGAGCGAATAGTCGCTTTGCCTTTTAATCATCGCATGACTCTATCCATCGATTTCATTATTTCATCGTTGGCTGCGGCCACCTGATTTCTTGCATCTTAAAGCTTTGCTCATATTGTTAAGCGACACGAGCAAGCTGATTGCTTTCCGCATAACAGGTCTGTATGCAGCGAATACAGGGCTGGAGACAGCTCAGTTCTTTTCTGTCCATGATACGGCAAACCGGAATGCACAGCTGACAGGTTTGCGCGCATATTTCACAAATCCGACGGCTGAAAGGCGCCTCAACAGTCAGCAGGTTCGCCGTTGTCTGGCATAATTCAATTGCTGCAACCAACCGTTTCGTCTGTTGATTTGACAGTCGCTCCCCGCGGTCGGTTTCCTGATGAAAAATCAGCATCTGTTGACAAATATGTTGAAATTCCCGGCAGGCGGCAATGGCGTCGCTTCTGTTATCAAGCATTGATATTGTCCTATGTTTCGAATGATTTTGCGCTTAAGGTCAACCTCTGCCCGGAGGGAGGCTCTGTGCCCTATTTACAAGGAATACAGAGCCTCTTCCTGTCATGAACGATACATGCCCAGTCGGCCAACCATCCCATAATTATTGATAACAAGGCACGCCACAAACCAGAGTTCTTAAGAGAATGAGGACCCCGCGTTAGCGATTATGCAGCATTCCGTCCGACGGCGAGTTCCACAACTCTTGAAACTTCGCTGGCACTGCTGCCATTTCTCAGGATATGCCCGAAAGAGAGAATTCCGGTCACCGCGCCTGCCTGATCCTTTACCAGCAGACGGCTCACTTTATGTTTGCGCATTTCTTCGGCTGCTTTTTGCAATGTATCCGTCTCGAAGCAGCTATAAACATGCTTGCTCATATAGTTTTTGACTTTTTCGCTGGTCGGGTCTTTTCCCTTCGCCACCGCGCGCACGACTATATCGCGGTCTGTGATCACCCCTTCGATGCCCTTTGCATTTCCAACAGGCAAGACACCGCAATTTTTCGCCTTCATTTGCTCCGCCGCCTTTATCAGGGACTCCTCAGGACCTATAAATACAGGTGTATGAGTCATAACGTTTTTTGCCTGGGTGAATTGCATGATTATCTCCTTCCAAGGATAATTAGGATAACCATCACATCAAATTCGACGGATTTATTCTTTGACAATTATCAAGGCTGGTATGATTTAAGTGGAGCTTCGGTCATGGTCCACATACATCGGCTAGCGTTCCGAAACTTTCCCCAAACGAGTCCCTTTTCTCTTTTTCCAAGTTTCTTTGAGAATGCCGTTTATGATTTCGCTATCGCCTTCCCTTGATTTTCTTTTTATGTCGGGGACGCTTGAAAAAAATCCAAATTATGGTTAATATTTGTCTCTTGAAGTGCTGACGTCGAGGGATATCTTTGATGGATGCCGCTGAGTTTTTAAAAAAGCTCCCCTTTTTTGACGGGCTCAACGAAAGTGATATCGACAGTCTCATAGAGGCTGCGAACATCAGAATTTACCCGAAAAAATCATCCATTTTCCGTCAAGGCGATCTCGCAGATCGATATTTCATCATATTATATGGTGCCGTAAAACTTCACATGACAACGATAGACGGCAAGGAAGGCATCCTTGCGATCTATACCCGTGGCGACAGCTTTGGCGATGTGATTTTGGTGGATGGCGCAATTTATACGCATAACGCCACAGCCCTTGAAGACAGCAAAATTATCGAATTATTTGCCGCTCCAATGAAAGAGATGGTATCCCGAAACACGGTATTTTCATTGCATTTATTGCAATATATGACGCGTCAGGTGGAACGGCTATGGCTGGAAAACGAACATTTGCTGGTCATGTCGGCAAGAGAGCGCGTTGCCTGTTTTGTACTCCAGCGCTGCCTGGTTCAAAGGCATCAATTGGGAGCAACCAAATGCGATACAATCGAACTCCCTTATGATAAGCATTTAGCTGCCATTCGCCTGGGCATGAAGCCCGAAACCTTTTCCCGCGTTCTGAAAGACCTGCAAAAATTCGGAGTTGTCGTCACACATAATCAAATCCAGGTCGAAGATCACAGGATTCTGGAAAATCTTTGCTGCTCCAAATGTTCTGCCTCCCCGTTGCATTGTCCGCTCGCGCAGGTTTCACATTTGACTGCATTACAAAATGATATTCCCAAATCCAAATCCTCCAGCCTCAAATCCACATACTCTAAAATGCCGAAATCGCCCTCCCGACGGGATATCTAATGCCGGCAGGCCAGAAACCCGGCGCGCCATTACATCAAGCCTATTCATACAAAAGGCATCCTGGTTTTTGACAAGAGGCCTGATGTAAAGTGGGAATGATGCATAAACGCCATGGAATTGATATCGCTTCTGCAATTCTCTCCGTGGCGTTATTTCGCAAACCCCGCGGTCTATTTCTTAATGGTTACCTTTTTCGGCTTCTGCATTGCCTCCGCCTTTTTCGGGATATCAATGGTCAGCATACCATTCTTGAAGGAGGCCTCCGCTTCCTCACAATTTGACGTTTCCGGCAAGGCAATTGTTCGCTGGAAGGAGCCATAAGAGAGTTCGCGACGAAGATAGTTTTCTTCCTTTTCCTCTTCCTCTTCTTTGCGTTTTCCCGAAATGGTCAGAAAACCGTCTGTCACGGAAACATCTATATCGTCCGGGTTATATCCGGCAATTTCAGCCTTTACTTTGAATTTCTTCTCATTTTCGATTATATCGACTGACGGAAATGCAGACCCCATTGGCGCCATCCAGCTTTTCAGACCATTACTGCTGAAGAAATCTTCAAACAGATCATTCATTTCTTCTTGCAGGGAATGCAGCGACTGACCAAACCGCCCTCTTTGCTGAACCGGCACATTAAAAGGGCGATTCAAATGAACAAGCTCACGTAACGACATTTCTGCCTCCATCTTTTGATTAAATCGGCTAATTCAAATTCCCGACAAAGGAATTTCTGACGCCCATTTCATGGGATGCAAAGCAGGTTGTATTTGACAAATATCAAGCGGCTGTAAATATTCGCAAAAATACTTTTCCATAAATCCGATTTTTAACCGCTATCAAACTTATTCCGGCGGATGGCCGACCACCATCTGTATGAATTGCGCTTTAAGCGCAGTGTCCGCCCGGAAAACACCCGTGTATTGACTCGTAATGGTGTCAACATCATGCTTGCGGACGCCGCGAGTGGACATACAGTGATGTTCTGCAAAGATCATCACCGCTACCCCTTGCGGATTAAGATATCTTTGCACCGCATCAGCTATTTGCGCGGTCATCCTTTCCTGAACTTGCAGGCGTTTCGCATAAACATCAACAATCCGTGCCAATTTTGACAAACCGACTATCTTTTCATCGGGAAGGTAAGAGATATGCGCAACGCCGGTAATGGGCGCCATATGGTGTTCGCAAAAGCTCTCAAAACGGATCCCTCGCAGTATAACCGGTTCTTTGTAATGACCCGTCTCTGCAAATGTTTTCTGCAAAATCTTCTCCGGATTTTGCTGATACCCTGAAAACCATTCCGAAAATGCCTTTGTGACGCGTGCCGGTGTCTCATGCAATCCTTCACGGGACGGATCGTCTCCAAGCCATATAATCAATGTTTTGACGGCTTCTTCAGCGTCAGCCCTGCTTATTTTACGGGCAGGTAATGTCAATTTCCTGCTCAGGCTGGATATATCTGGTCCAAGATCAGCTGTTGACACGGGTGTATTTTCCTTTTTTACAATTTTATATGGCTTTTCTTATCTGACTGAAATTATTCCGAATATCTGGAGAGTGATTTCAGATATTGAATGACGGCTTTGCGTTCACTGGCTTTACGCAACCGAAACCCCATCGAAGTTCCCTTGGCGAAAGCTGTCGGATTTTTCAGCCATTCGTCTAATGTCACATCCGTCCAGATAACATCGAGATTTTGCAAGGCCTCACTATAGTTAAAACCAGAGACTGATCCGGCTTTCTGTCCGTAAATATCGCGATGGCGCGGACCAATCCGATTGCTATCCAAGGCATGACAGGCACCACAACGTTGCCTATAAAGTTTTTCATTTTTCACCCGCTGTTCGTCGGAGACAGCGTTTGGGGGAACGCTGTCTCCTTCTGATATCATCTGCATGGGAACCGTGCCCTCTGACTTTGCGGCGTCATTTGCAAAGACTTCACCTGACATCAGAACGGCACAAACATACAACATGATATTCAACCGGCGTTTCATTATCAGTACTCACAAGTAAAGTTTGATGATCATCCAAAGAGCAATGCAGCTTTGGGAATTGGCTCACCAAGTGCATTTGCAAGAATGGCCGCATGAAAGGATTCATCTGCAGCCATTTGTGCGGCGATCTGATGGAAGTCATTCCCAAGAGACGGTATAAGCCCAAGATAGGCGTTGGCCGCACCGCGCTCTAGATCCAGTGCGAGACGCAATACATCTGTTTGATTTTTAAGGGTTTCCGCCTTAATATTTCTCGCATATTCTTCCAATGACTTCTCGATAGCGGGTGTTCCACCCAGCGTTTCAACAGCCTTCACCAGTATATCTCGATGTCCCTTGTGGTGCCCTTGAAAGGCCACGCCAATATCGACAATGGCAGGCTGCAAAAGGCCGCTAGTGGCTGCAATCTGATAGGCAGCAATACCCTCATGCTCAAGGGCAATGGCAGCATTTAAAATTGCAATATCTTGCGACAAATCAGCTGCGGATGCCGTCTTTATTTCGCGTCCAATTACCAATGAAACTGCGGCTAATGAAAGCGTTTTGCCGGTCATGCTCAGCAAATCACGCCGTGAGGACAGATTCCGGGTAATGTCTTGCATTGGGTACTCCTTTTCATGTTTTAAGATTGAATATTCAAAGCGGCCAGAACCCGGTTGGTCATGGCATCACAATCAGCGCCGGCGAAGGTGATCGTATCCGTAAAGATCGATTCAAATTTTATGGCCAAATCTTTACGCAAATCTCGCCGGGCCCTGAAAAGCCGTGATTTAACGGTCGCTACTTTGATTTGTAATGCTTCAGCAGTCTCGGAAACCGACATGCCTTCAATATCGCGCAGTACAAAAACAGAGCGAAAATCATCAGGAAGCCGTGCAACCGCTTGTTTCAAGATTGCTGAAAACTGTTTACGGATCAGCTTTGATTCCGGAGAATCAAAATCCACGTCTGATGCAGTCCAGGATTGAAGATCATAAATTACAGGCACATCCTGTAGCAGCAGACTCTCCTGACGCCGCTTTTGGGCCCGTTTGCGATCTATCGCCGCATTATAAACGATGCGCGTCAGCCATGTTGATAGGCTGGATCTTCCGCTATAGCTTTCCAGGGAATTAAATGCTTTTAAATAGGCCTCCTGCACAACATCCTCTGCATCCGCATGGTTGCGCAGGACACTCCAGGCAGTTCGGAAAAGACGTTGATTGTTTCTGGTGATTATCGTTCGTACGGCATAGGCGTCTTTTTGTGATGCATGCCTTACCAGGTCGATATCATCCATCATTTCAATATTTGCGAGTATTCGGGGCATCTTGATCGTTCCTTTTGCCCTGTTAGACGACCCCGCGAGAAAAAGGTTCCCGATATTGAAATTTATATGAACTAAAAGCCTTTTGGCCTGAATAGCAGCTTAGCGAAAGTCACGCTGAAACCTGCAAAGGCCAGCACCCATGTTGTTGCAGCAATTTCGAGCAACATCTCCATACCGGGCGCATAAAGCGCCGCAGCAACCCGACTGATCGCCGATATCCAGATCATGATCAATATCAACCAGGTTTTCAGATCGGCCTTGAGTGGCTGGCCGGTATGGCCAAATGTCGCCCGGATCATAACGGAAAGCGTCATTGAACCGATTGCACCGACACCAAAAGCATGCATTCCGGCAACAGAGGAAATATAATCCGGCCAGATATTGCCTGCCGCAATCAGGAGAAATCCTGTCGGAATAAAAAGATAGCTGACATGCAGGACCGTAACAAGAAATTCGCCGCCCGTCCGGTCACCCGCCCAGCGCACGAGCCTTACAAGCTGTAATAGTCCCGCAATGCCCATAAATCCGGCAACAACCGGACCTTCGATCAACACAACCCATAAACCCAGCGCGATCACACCAAGCGCAATGGCGATTATGTCGAACCGACCAAAAGGCACTGGCAGCCGGCCCGGATTGCGCCGCACCAGAAAGTTCCGCGTAAAGCTCGGGATAATGCGCCCGCCAATCAGCATGATCAAGACAATAGCCGCAGCCATCGCGAGTCGCTGACTGTAATCGCTCGCCCCCATAAAATACGCTTCCAGATGAAACCCAAGGTTCGCCAGCCAGAATGCAATGATCGGAATCAGAACCTTTAAATTACGCCAGTTTTTGCCTGAGATAACTTCATTGCCAATGACAAAGACAATGGCCGTGAGGAAGGCGAGATCAATGACCATGGTCAAGATCCAGCCAAAATAAAGGGAGAATGTTATGGCAATGCGTCCGGCAACCCAAATAACAACAAGCAGTAATAAGGGATTTCCCTGTATGGGCAGGCGCCCCGTCCAGTTTGGCACTGCCGTAAACAGGAAGCCAGAGATGATTGCCGCCAAATAGCCGAAAAAGACTTCATGGATATGCCAATCAATGGGGCCGAACAGGCTTGAAATCTCCAGATTTCCATAAAATACAGGCAGCCATACCATCATCGAAAGCCCGGCGAAGAGCGCTCCGAAGAAAAAAAACGGCCGGAAACCATAGCTTAAAATTGCCGGCCCCTTATAATCGCGCAATCTGGGTATTGCCATTGCTCAATCCTTTTGAATAGGGCGGCGTCAATTTCAACATCCCCGCCTATGGCTTCCAGCCTGATCATTTTCCGCATAGCCTCTTATTTATTGCGTCTGCCCAGCGTTCCCCCCGGATAGGCGCAATCAGCAACTGTTGTCGTATCAAGCGATGCAAAGAAAGCATTGCGCGCATCAAATAGCTTCGCTTTTAATCTGCATTTCGGCGTCAAGTGACAAGCCCCACCATCATGACGAAAGCATTCAACAAGCGCATGTCGCTGTTCAAGGTAGCGTACTACCTCTCCCAAAGTGATGGATTGCGGCGATCTGGCGAGTGTAATGCCCCCGCCCGCGCCATGTTTCGTTTGCAAGAAACCGCCGCGCACAAGATCCTGCACGACTTTTGTAAGATGATGATAGGAAATATGAAATTCCCGCGCTATTTCACCGGTTGTGAGCGATGTTTCCGGTTTATCCGCCAACCGCATCATCACTCGTAACCCATAATCTGAAAACGCAGCAAGTCGCATTATACCTTCCAACCCTAACAGTTCCGGATAACTCTTCCGCTGCCGAAAATTGGGCCTTTCACCCAACCACCCCGCCTGCTCATCAGCCTATGGAGCTACGCAAAAAACAGCATCACAGAAGAAATTTATAACTGGTATTTATAATACTAATTATAAAGTTTTCACTGTCATTGCAAATACTATTTTAGTCCCGACAAGCTATCTGCATTTTGCGCTTTGCATTCGCCTGCGCGCCATAAAACCCGAAAATCAAGATACGGTTGTGGCATCGTGTACGTGCATCGACAAGACGCGAAGGCTCTATCCCCTAACGACCGTACGAGAACATTCCAAGGTAAAACATGAAGGTGACATGGCCTTCACATCACCAATCAGCTTTGCGCAATGATGCGGCGCTTTTAATATTGATTTCATGCACTTTCAGCATGTCGAGCAGATCTGCATGCAATTTTTCATCACCAATCCGTGCCAGCGCGCCTCTTATCTTGCGGACCACCCAGGACTGGCCGCGATCAAGCAAATCCAGCTTGTCATCGAATTGTTCGAGGGCCATCAACTTTTCAAAAAAGTCGCCGGTTTTTTTGCTCGGCCGACCACCCAACCGATTAATATGCTGATTTAGCATGACGCAAAACCGACCCTCGTCCACAGCAATTTCCTGTAAGGTCTCGCCCGTTACGGCATCCCTTGTCTGTTTGCTCAACACCTGGACAGCACGCGCGCCCGCACGTTCCGCTTCCAGTAAAATATTCAATAGTTCCAGTATATCCTCGTTAGCCAACAAGTCATGTTCCGCGTTCTCTGACAACCGGGCCGACGCGATTCCGGCCTGGTCCATATCATTGTCAATTTTCCCGGGTTTCGCAGTGTTCATCATAATGATTGTCCTTTCATCCATGGCCGCACGAAGAGATGCATTTCATTTGAAAATCTTTTTCATTGCTTAGAATGATCTGCTGGAGAGCAGCCTATCCCAGGAAATCATCGGGCTGAATTGGTGGATTTCTGACATTAGATCATCGTCTTCCCTGTCTACTATTGTATAGATATATAAAATCCACTTTAGTATTTAACAAACGATATATAGTGGTTTTTAATATCGGTAATTTAAATACAATATACCTGACAGGGAAGCTTACTAGTGGAAACAGAATTAGCCCGGACCTTCCTGACCATCTTAGCGACAGGCAGCTTTATCAACGCAGCCGAGCGGCTTCACGTCACGCAATCCACTATCAGTGCGCGCATTCATTCTCTCGAAGAACAGCTCGGATGCACCCTTTTTATCCGTAACAAGGCGGGAACAACCCTTACCCCGGCAGGAGCGCAATTTCAAAAGCATGCCTCCACACTTGTACGTACCGTAGAACAGGCGCGTCAGGATGTCGGGATTCCCGACGGCTTTGAGGGTGCGATTACAATCGGCGGCAGGCTGGGCCTTTGGGATCAGTTTCTTCTCGATTGGCTGCCACATATGCAACAACTCGCCCCGGAAATATCCATACGTGCGGAAATAGGTTTTGAGCCGGATCTGATGCAGGGGCTGATTGAGGCTCGTCTGGATATCGGCGTCATGTTTACGCCGCACAATCGGCCCGGCCTGATTGTCGACCCCTTGATTGAGGATCGACTTATCCTCGTATCGACAAATCCGGACACTCGGCCGGAACCAGACACACAGTATGTCTACATTGACTGGGGGCCGGAGTTTTATGTTCAGCACAGCGCGAGCTTTCCCGATTTCACCGGCGCGGCGATTTCCACAAATGTCGGCTGGCTGGGCCTCACGCAAATACTGAAAAACGGCGGTTCAGGCTATTTTCCCGAGCGCCTTGTTCGCCCGATGATCAAAGACGGACGGATGACGCAGGTGACAGCCGCACCGGCTTTCAGTCTAACTGCCTTCATTGTCTATCCGTCACGAAGTGAAAAAGCCTATCTATCAACGGCTCTGGACATCATCCGGAATGTCGCGGCAGAAGATAACTACACCCTTCGCCCGCACAGCATTTGAAGCATAATTGCAGGCTAATGTTACAAAGCCGATATATCGAAACCAAAAATCCGGGCGGATTCGGCGAGATGGAGGATATAGGAGCGGATGCCTTCGCGAATGCTCCTTGTGTGCAGATAGTCGCGGATCCGCTCCTCCACCATGTCAAAGGGCAGGATGGCGCTGCTGGCGTCGGAGGCGCGGAACCGCTCGCGGTTCTGCTCGTAATAGACGCGGCAGGCATCGGCACTGGCGGCCGGTGTGACGACTTCCTGCTCGATGAGTGCCATCAGCGAAGCGTCAAGCGCCTCGTCGGTATCATCGGGATCGCATAAGCCCTGCTTTATTGCTTCCTGACGCAGCAGCTCCTTTACCACAAGGGCCTGCGCCGCCGCGTCGCGCGCCTCCTCCATGCTCGGCGCCGAATGATACTGCATTTCGGAAAAGACAGTGTTGTCGTCGATTTCTGTATCATTCACAAAAACCGGCATGGCTACCCCCTTTTGCGGACGATCTGATATCCCGGCCGCAGGATATATTTCACCGGTGCGCTGAACACATGCACGAGGCGCGTGAAGGGGAAGATCAGGAAGATTGTCAGCCCGAGGAAGATATGGGCCTTGAAGATGAACGCTTCTCCCATCACGAAATCGGCTGCGCCGCCCCGGAAGGTGACGATATGCTGCGCCCAGCTCGCGAGTGCGATCATGCTGCTGCCGTCCGGATGCTGGGCCGAGGCCGGAATGGTCGCAAGGCCGAGAATAAGCTGGATATAGAGAATGACGAGGATCAGGATATCACCGAACTTGCTGGTCGCTCGTATCCGAGGGTCTGTCAAGCGGCGCCACAAGAGAATAGTCAGGCCGATAAAGCAGATCACGCCGAAAATACCGCCGGCGATCATCGCCATTTTCTGTTTCACGACGGCGCTCATGATCAGATGATAAACCGGCTCCGGCGTCAACAGGCCGACAAGATGGCCGAAGAACAGCAGGATGATGCCGATATGGAACAGGTTGCTGCCCCAGCGCATTCCCTTGCTCCTGAGTAACTGCGAGCTGTCCGCCTTCCAGCTGTAGGGGTTCTGATCGTAACGGAAAATACAGCCGAGAACCATCACGAGAATGGCGATATAGGGATAGATGCCGAACAGGATTTCGTTTAAGAAGTAGCTCATTGTCCGCTCCTATTGAGTTGGCCGGTTGATTGCTGGGTTGCGCCGAACCCGAGGGGCCGCGCAACGGCGCAGGTGCCGCAGGCCGCATCGCCGATCCCGTCGAACGCCGGAGCCTCGTCCCATTCCTTGTCGAGCGCCTCAAGGCTGTCATCCCTTGCCGCTTCCTCGACCAGGGCCTGACGCACGAATTCCTCATCGATCCGGGCGTCGGTCATTCTGGCCAGCGCCTCGAAGACGATGCTGTAGGCGGAGCCGCGCTTATCGAGCTTGGCGCCGATCGCCGCAATGATATGCACGACCTCGCCGAGCGTCTCCTGCGCTTCCCGAGGCGCACAGATCGACAGGAATTCGAGGAACAACGGCAGATAATCAGGAAGTTCCTTCGCGTTGAGCGCGAGCCCCTTTTCCTTGTAATGCTCGATCAGATCGACCATTGCCTGCCCGCGGTCGCGGGACTCCCCGTGGATATGCTCGAACAGATAAAGCGAATTCCCGCGTCCGCGATCGAACAGCGACACGTAATCCTCCTGCGCCTTCAGGAGATTGCGCGAGGCAAGCCGCTCCATGAAGGCGACCAGCCGTTTCTCGAGCTTGGCCGGCAGGATATTTTCCCGGCGGATGACCGCCACCAGAGCGGCCATTTCCTGCTGGAGCTCGGCGGTCGGGTAGCTGAGCAATAGTCCCAGTACTTTGAAGCTTTTCATTTCTGCCTCCGGATTTGACCGTTGAGGGTATTGGCGTGGGTGCGCGTTCCGAACAGACTCTTCTTGGGCGCGCCGCCCGAGCATCCATCGCCGAAGGTGAACCCGCATTCGGAGCGGGAGGCAAAGGCGATTTCGTTGTCGAAAGGCGTCTTGCCCGCATATTCCCGATGATTGGTCGGGATCACGTAGCGGTCCTCGTAATTGGCGATCGCCATGATCTGGTACATGTCCTCGACCGTCGGCTTGTCGAGACCGACATGATCGAGAATGCCCTGGTCCGGCGCCCCCTCGACATGCTTGGAGCGCATATAGGCGCGCATCGCCAGCATCCGTTCCAGCGCATGAGTGACCGGCTGTTCCTTGCCCGCCGTCAGCAGATTGGCGAGATACTTGACCGGGATGCGCAGCTTGCTGACATCCGGGATGACGCCGTCGGTTTCCAGCTGCCCCTCTTCCCAGCGGCTCTGGATCGGACTGAGCGGCGGGATATACCAGACCATCGGCAGGGTGCGATATTCCGGATGCAGCGGAAAGGCCACCTTCCACTCCATGGCCATTTTATAGACGGGCGATCTCCTGGCGGCGGCAAGCCAGCTGTCCGGAACGCCATCGCGTTTGGCCGCCGCGATCACCTCAGGATCGTTGGGGTTAAGGAAGATATCGATCTGCGCCTCGTAGAGATCTTCTTCATTGGCAACACTCGCAGCTTCCTCGATCCGGTCGGCATCATAGAGGATGACGCCGAGATAGCGGATGCGGCCGACGCAGGTCTCGCTGCAGACCGTCGGCTCACCGTTCTCGATTCTTGGATAGCAGAAGGTGCATTTTTCCGACTTACCGGATTGCCAGTTGAAATAGATCTTCTTGTAGGGGCATCCCGACACGCACATCCGCCAGCCGCGGCATTTATCCTGGTCGATCAGGACGATCCCGTCCTCCTCGCGCTTGTAGATCGCGCCGGAGGGACAGGACGCGACGCAGGCCGGGTTCAGGCAATGTTCGCAAAGCCTCGGCAGATACATCATGAAGGTGTTCTCGAACTCCCCGTACATCTCCTTCTCGATGTCCTTGAAGTTGTAGTCGCGGCTGCGTTTCTCGAACTCGCCGCCGAGAATTTCCTCCCAGTTCGGACCCCATTCCGGCTTTTCCATCCGCTCGCCGGTAATTGCCGAATGGGCCCGCGCGGTCGGCATGTCCTTCGCCTCGCCCGAATTTTGCAGATGGGCATAATCGAAGGTAAAGGGCTCGTAATAGTCATCGATCTCGGGAAGGTCGGGATTGGCGAAGATCTTGGAGAGCAGACGGAACTTGCCGCCCATCTTCGGCTTGATCTTGCCGTTCGCCTTGCGGACCCAGCCGCCGTTCCATTCCTTCTGGTCTTCCCAGTTGCGCGGATAGCCGACACCGGGTTTGGTTTCGACGTTGTTGAACCAGGCGTATTCCACCCCTGCCCGGCTCGTCCAGACATTCTTGCAGGTGACCGAACAGGTATGACATCCGATGCATTTGTCCAGGTTCAGGACCATGCCGATTTGAGCACGTACTTTCATTTTACTCTCCTATTCGGCCGCTTCGGTGACGGGATTTTCGTCACCGAAATCAACATTTTCTATTTTCCGGACCATGACAAATTCATCGCGGTTCGATCCGACGGTACCGTAGTAGTTGAACCCATAGGACAGCTGCGCATATCCGCCGATCATATGGGTCGGTTTGACGACCGCCCTGGTCACCGAGTTATGGATGCCGCCGCGTGCGCCTGTCGTCGGCGATTTCGGCGTGTTGATGGTTTTCTCCTGCGCGTGGTACATCATCGTCATGCCCTCCGGCACCCGCTGCGAGACGACGGCGCGGGCGACAATGGCGCCGTTGGCGTTGTAGAGCTCGATCCAGTCGTTATCCTTGACCTCGATCTTGCGCGCATCCACTTCGCTGATCCAGACGACGGGGCCGCCCCGGTTGAGGGTCAGCATCAGCAGATTGTCCGAATAGGTCGAGTGAATGCCCCATTTCTGGTGCGGCGTGATCCAGTTGAGAGCGACATGCTTGTCGCCGTTGCCATGGCGGGCGACAGCGGCGATTGTCTTGGTGTTGACCGGCCCCTTGTAAAGGCAGAAGCCTTCGCCGAAATCCCGCATCCATTCATGATCCTGATAGAATTGCTGACGGCCCGTCAGGGTGCGCCACGGGATCAGTTCATGGACATTGGTATAGCCGGCGTTATAGCTGACATGCTCATCCTCCAGCCCTGACCAGGTCGGTGAGGAAATGATCTTGCGCGGTTGGGCCTGCAGGTCACGAAAACGGAGCTTCTCCTCCTCCTTCGGGCGGGCGAGATGGGTGTGATCCCTGCCCGTCGCCTGCCCCAATGCCTCCCATGCCTTGACGGCGACCTGCCCGTTGGTCTCGGGCGCGAGCGAGAGGATCATTTCGGCGGCGTCGATATCGGTTTCCAGCTTCGGCCGGTCGGTGTTGCTGCCCTCGAAATGCGTGCCGTTCAGCAGACCGAGGAAGGCGACTTCGGCGTCGGTGTTCCAGGTGATCCCCTTACCGCCATTGCCGAGTTTTTCGAGCAGCGGTCCGATGGAGGTGAAGCGCTGATAGGTGTTCGGGAAATCCCGCTCCACCGTGATCAGGTTTGGCAGGGTTTTTCCGGGAACCGGATCGACCTCCCCTTTCTTCCAGTCCTTGACGCCGAGCGCCTGCGCCAGTTCCGCCGGCGTGTCATGCAGGATCGGAAGCGAGACGATATCCTTCTCGACGCCGAGATGGCCGGGGCAAAGGTCGGAATAGGCTTTCGCGAGGCCCTTGTAGATTTCCCAGTCGCTCCGGCTCTCCCACGCCGGATCGACGGCGCGGCTCAAGGGATGGATGAAGGGATGCATGTCCGATGTATTGAGATCGTTCTTCTCGTACCAGGTCGCACTCGGCAGAACGATGTCGGAATAGATGCAGGTCGTCGACATCCGGAAGTCGAGCGTCACGACAAGGTCGAGCTTGCCCTCCGGCGCGTCGTCATGCCAGACGACCTCCGACGGTTTCTGTGCACCGTCATCCCCAAGATCCTTGCCGAGTATACCGTGATTGGTGCCAAGCAGATGCTTGAGCATATATTCGTGTCCCTTACCCGACGAGCCGAGCAGGTTGGAGCGCCAGACGAACAGGTTGCGCGGGAAGTTCTGCGGATTGTCCGGGTCCTCGCAGGCGAACTGCAGATCGCCGGATTTGAGCTTATTGACGACATGATCGGCGCCGGAAATCCCGGCGGCGTCCGCCTCGCGTGCGAGGTCCAGCGGGTTCTGGCCAAGCTGCGGCGCCGAAGGGAGCCAGCCCATCCGCTCGGAGCGCACATTGCAGTCGATCAGCGACAGGTTCTTCCATTTTTCCTTATCCGCCGTCGGCGAGAGGATTTCGTCCAGCTTCAGCTTCTCATAACGCCACTGGTTCGAATGATTATAGAAAAAGCTGGTCGAATTCATATGGCGCGGCGGCCGGTTCCAGTCGAGCGCGAAGGCGAGCGGTTGCCAACCTGTTTGCGGACGCAGCTTCTCCTGCCCCACATAATGCGACCAGCCGCCACCGGACTGACCGATACAGCCGCACATGATCAGCATGTTCATGATCCCGCGATAGATCATGTCCATATGGTACCAGTGATTGACACCGGCCCCGAGGATGACCATCGAGCGGCCATGGGTCTTGTCGGCATTATCGGCGAATTCGCGGGCCACCTTGATGACCTTGGCGGCCGGAACGCCGGTGAAATGCTCCTGCCAGGCCGGTGTATAGGAAATATCCTCATCAAAGGATTTGGCGACATTGCCGCCGCCGAGGCCGCGGTCAATCCCGTAGTTTGCGACCATCAGGTCGAACACGGTGGCAACCAGCACCTCGCCGTCAGCGGTCATCACTTTCTTGACCGGCACGCTCCGGTCGAGAATGCCATCATGGCCGGATGACTTGAAGATCGGCTGCTCGTTCTCGAGATTGCCGAAATAGGGGAAGCCGACGGTGACCACCTCGTCCCTATCGTCGATGAAGGTCATCTCCGGAGAGATGTCGCAGCCGTCGCGGGCGTCCTTCATCTCCAGATTCCATTTGGCGCTCTTGTCCCAGCGCGAGCCGACGGTGCCGTTTGGCACCTTGAGGCTTTTCGACGTCGCATCGAAAAGGACGGGCTTCCAGTCGGCATTCTCGCTCTCGCCAAGATGACCGGAGAGCTCGCTCGCCCGCAATGTCCGACCCGCGACATACCGCTCGCCCTGCTTTTCGAGCCGGACGAGGAAGGGCATATCCGTATACTGGCGGCAATAGTCGCGGAAATAGTCCGATTTTCCGGCGAGGTGGAATTCCTTCAGGATCACATGCCCCATGGCCATCGCCATGGCGCTGTCGGTCCCCTGGCGCGGGTTCAGCCAGAGGTCCGTCAACTTGGCAACTTCCGAATAATCCGGAGTGACCGATACTGTCTTGGTACCCTTGTAGCGGACTTCCGTGAAGAAATGCGCATCCGGGGTGCGCGTTTGCGGCACGTTCGAACCCCAGGCGATGATATAGCCGGAATTGTACCAATCCGCGCTCTCTGGCACATCCGTCTGCTCCCCCCAGGTTTGCGGCGAGCTCGGCGGCAGGTCACAGTACCAGTCATAAAAGCTCAAGCAGACGCCGCCGATGAGCGAAAGATAGCGGCTTCCGGCGGCGTAGGAAACCATCGACATCGCCGGGATTGGCGAGAAGCCGATGACCCGGTCGGGCCCATAGGTTTTTGCGGTATAGATATTCGCCGCCGCGATGATCTCGTTCATCTCGTCCCAGTCGGCGCGGATAAACCCTCCGCGTCCCCGTATTTCCTTGTATTCACGCATTTTGGCGGGATCGGAGGCGATACTCGCCCAGGCATCGACGGGATCGGGATGCGTCTTTTTCGCCTGCCGCCAAAGCTTGACGAGGCGGCTGCGGATGAGTGGATATTTGAGGCGCGCGGCGCTATAAAGATACCAGCTGTAGCTGGCGCCCCGCGAGCATCCGCGCGGCTCGTGGTTTGGCAAATCCGGCCGGGTTCTCGGATAGTCCGTATATTGCGTCTCCCAAGTCACCAGACCGTTTTTGACGTAGATTTTCCACGAACAGGAACCCGTACAATTGACGCCATGGGTCGAGCGTACGATCTTGTCATGCGCCCAGCGGCCGCGGTAGGCCTGCTCCCAGTCCCGGCTTTCCTCCGTGGTGATGCCGTGCCCATCCGAGAATGTCTCCGGGCTGGCGGTGAAATAGATGAACCGGTCTATCAGGTTGCTCATCAAAACTCTCCCAATATCAAATTTTTAAGGGTTCTTCACATAGGCGTCATTACGGAGGTAGAACCACCAGTTAATCAGCATGCAGAGGCTGTAAAAAATGGCGAAACCGTAGAGTGCGTACTCCGGTGTCGTCGCCTGTATCTGCTCGCCGAAGACCTGCGGAATAATAAAAGCGCCATATGCGGCAATTGCCGACGTCCAACCAAGAACCGGCCCTGCCTGTTCCTTATCGAACACGACAGCAATTGTCCGGAAGGTCGACCCGTTGCCGATCCCGGTTGCGGCAAACAGAATGATAAACAGGATCAAGAAGGGGAAGAAATATTCTTCCGGTGTCATCGATCCATAAGCCGCCTTCATGAAATAAGCGACACCGAGTGCGGACAGGACCATAACGAGACTGATGATCTGGGTGACCAGCGCCCCACCGTATTTGTCCGCCAGTTTTCCCCCAACAGGTCGGATCAGCGCGCCGATAAAGGGACCCATCCAGGCATATGTCAGGGCACTCGGCCCGTTCGGATTGGCGACGCTGTGGTTCATCACACCATCGACCAGGCCGTGCTGAAAGCCAAAGATGACCTGGATCGCCAACGCCAATGCCGCCGAAAAGCCAATGAAGCTCCCAAAAGTCATGGTATAGATCACCGTCATGGCCCAGGTATGCTTGTTATTGAAAATCTTGAACTGGCGCTTCAGGTTGGGCTGGATATTTCCGGGGATAAGCCGCAGCAGCATTAGTGTAACCACGATGATGATGGGAAGCACTAGCCATTTGGAAAGCTCCAGTCCGGATCCCCCGGCATCACTTGGCAGCAGCAACCACAATCCAAATATTGATGTCAGCAGCCCGACAAGCAGCATGCCACCAATCTTGACAAAGGCACTGATGGCAGAGGTGGCATCCGGAGATACATGCGTATCGCGAATGTTATTCATCCCAAACCAAATGGCCGCCAGCAGCGGAATAAGAAAAACCAGCCAGATATATCCGGCGTTTTGAATATAGGTTTCCGTTCCTGCCGGGATTTTCCCGATCAACGTACCGGAGGAGGCCGTCAAAATCATCGGATCGCCGCCGAACATGGCGAATGTCATGACCAGCGGCACAAGTATTTGCATCGTGGTGACGCCAAAGTTTCCGATACCGGCGTTCATGCCGAGGGCATAGCCTTGAATCTTCTTGGGGTAGAAAAAACTGATATTGGACATGGAGGAGGCGAAATTACCGCCTCCCAGCCCGCTCAGCAGGGCCATAAGCTGGAACTGCCAGAGAGGTGAATTGATATCCTGTAACAAAACACCTGTGCCAAATGCCGGTATGATCAGGAGTGCCGTGGTAATAAAGGTAGTGTAACGTCCGCCGCCAATCCGGATAAAGAAGGAGCTGGGAATTCGCAACGTCGCCCCTGAGAGACCGGCGATTGCAGTTAATGTAAAGAGTTGGCTTTGTGTGAAGGGATAGCCCAAATTCATCATCTGCACGCTGATAATGCCCCAGTAGAGCCAGACGGCAAATCCGCACAGCAGCGCCGGGATAGATATCCATAAATTACGGGTGGCAATAGACTTTCCATCCTTTTCCCATTGAACGGGATCGTCCGGATTCCAGCCGCGCAAATCACGCATACTTTCAAGCTCTGGCAGATCATGGGGCCTGCGCAGTTCGGGAACACGTTTTCCTTCCAGCAAACGAATGGTGAAATGCATCCAGGTAAGAGCAATCGCAATCAGAACCGTCAGCAGCATGAAACAACTTGTCCACACACCGGTAATGTCATTCATAAAGCCGAATGCAATGGGCAGAAAAACGCCTCCCAGCCCCCCAATCAGGCCAACAATACCGCCAACCGACCCCACATGCCCCGGGTAATAGGTCGGGATATGCTTGAAAACGGCCGCCTTGCCGAGCGACATGAAGAAACCGAGAATAATTGTCAGAAGTACAAACAGCCAAAGCGGAATGGTGATATTGAAGCTGATCGGACCGTCAATACCGGCAACGGTGTAATCGGTCGATGGATAGGACAGGATAAATGTGCAGATGACACTGACAATGAATGTCCAATACATGATTGTTCTGGCCCCCCATTTGTCGGACATCCATCCTCCCATCGCCCGGAAAACGGACCCTGGAAGCGCATAGGCGGCAGCCAGCAGACCGGCCGTTTTCAGATCAAGGCCATAGGCGCCGACATAGTAACGGGGCAGCCAG
Organism: Sneathiella sp.; assembly: GCF_002694385.1. Lineage (GTDB taxonomy): Bacteria > Pseudomonadota > Alphaproteobacteria > Sneathiellales > Sneathiellaceae > Sneathiella. The sequence continues at coordinate 10,598 of NZ_NZMB01000028.1, read as the reverse complement.
AGCGCTAGCGCAACAAAAGCACCAAAAACAAAGAAATAATAAAGAGAAAACCGCCAGACCTGCAGCTTCTTGAGAGGTTCAATTTGCTCCATAAAAGAGGCACGCTTGATACCTGCTTTTTTGCGCTCAGCAATGTCAGGATCTTCTTTAGCGAACAGGAAAAAAAGGACAGCAGAAACTGCCATGATGATGGAATATATCTGGGCTACTCCCTGCCACTGCCCGCCAACCAGGATCAGAAGATAAGGTGCGCCAAAGTTTGTGATCGCCGCTCCGACATTCCCCATCCCAAAAATACCGAGCGCCGTGCCCTGCTTTTCCTTGGGGTACCATTTCGCCACATAGGCAACACCGACCGCAAAACTGCCCCCGGCAAGCCCGACACCCAAAGCGGCAAGCAGGAGCATTTCGTAGGTGGAAACCAGTGTCAGAAGAAATGCCGCCAAAGCCGTCAGCAGCATCTGAAGCGTAAAAATGATCCGCCCGCCGTACTGATCGGTCCAGATTCCGAAGAATATTCGGCTGATAGATCCGGTAAGAATGGGAGTTGCTACCAGAATACCAAACTGAGTATCGTTCAAACCCAGCTCTGCCTTGATCTGTAAACCAATAATTGAAAAAATGGTCCACACCGCAAAACAGACGGTAAACGTAAGCGTACTGGCAGTTAATGCACGATTTTGATCGCCAGCACTGATGCCTGACCCCACCATGACAACATCCCTCTCAATCAATACCCAATCGCAATTGCTTTGATTTCTTGAGAAAGTAGAGCCCAGTTACAGGGTCGAAATGTTGATTTGAATCAACAGCATAGGATAAGATCATAAAAACAAGCCAGACGCTGGCAAATGACAATTTCGTCAATTTTAGGGATCAAGAATGACGGATTAAAAGTTGGATTTATATTTGCATCTTTGTTAGTATTTGACTTGATATTTATCAATTGAGAAAGCGGATGCGTTTAGCCGACCTTCCTGAAGTGAGAGCAATCCATCTTTTCCGATCGATGGAAGAGGAAACCTTCAACTCAATCTTCAAGGCAGCATACTTTCAAACTTTCCCTGAGCAGGTGGACTTGATTGAAGAAGGTAATCCTGCGGATTTTCTGTATGTCGTGGTTGAGGGATGTGTAGAACTCCACGCCAAAGCCAACGGACGGGAAACCACAATGGCGATGGTCCTCCCTGTCGGAACCTTCATTCTGGCGGCGGTACTAAATGATTCCGTCTACCTTATGTCCGCTAGAACTTGTCAGAAGTCCCGTATCTTGATGATCCCGTCTCAGGATATCCGGGCGGCCATCGAAAAGGACAAGGCATTTGCGGCGGCAATCATCCGGGAACTGGCAAATTGCTACCGCGCAGTCGTCAAGGAACATAAGGGCCTGAAACTTAGATCTGCGGTCGAGCGGCTGGCCAACAGACTGCTCCGTTACAACGATGCTCAAGGTGGCAGCGGTTCCTTACTGCTACCTTTTGATAAACGCACATTGGCATCGCTTCTGGGAATGGCGCCTGAAAATCTGTCCCGTGCATTCAATACGCTGAAACCCTATGGCGTCGTCGTGGACGGTTCAACAGTCCATCTAACGGACATCAAGGCACTCAAGATGCTCGCGAAACCAAACTCACTGATTGATGATCGCGTCATATAACAAAGTACCGTTATTAAATGATGCACCCAAAGACGTGTTTGGATACCGATGTCAGCTTTATGTCCATGGCTGCCTTGCTGAATGGGGTGCAGGCCGATGATCTTTATAGGCCAAGTGCGGTCGTGCTGAGGGGCTGACCGCGCCGCAAAACTAGATTACCGAACAAACTCTAGTCATTGAAATAGTTGGCGACCCCGGCACGACTCGAACGTGCGACCTATTGATTAGAAGTCAATGAAATTGACGTTATCGGGCAATTGATAAGTGTCGCCAGATTTCAAGAATACAGCATAAATCCGCTAATTACAGCCATTTTTATTGCATTATGTGTTATCATGCGATAATGAGGTGTAAGCGCAATATGTTGCCTAGAGGTTGCTTAAACTTCTCTCAAGGCAACATTTAGGATTGGAAAATATCATGCCCGAACTCCCGACACAGAAAACCAGACTGGATAAAGTCGCCGCCTTGAATGGCAGGCAAACGGATTATAAGGACAACGGCCCTTACAGGGTTCCGGGACTGGCCTTGAGGGTTTCCCCAAGTGGCAACCGCTCCTGGATCGTCACGGCACGGCGGCCCGGTAAAAAGAACCCGTCCCGCTTCACCCTTGGCGACTACCGGGAACTAAGCCTGACGGATGCGCGGGACAGGGCATTAAAATTCAAGGCGCAGCTTCGCGAAGGTGGCGACCCTGTACTTGAAAAGCGAAAGCGGCGGGAAGCGGCGGCACAAGTAGCCAGCGCGGAAATCGTCACCTTGCGGAGCGTCTCTGACAGGTTTCTCGCCCATTGCCGCAAAAAGAACAGAACCGCCGATCAGCAGGACCGAACCATGAAGATCGATGTTCTGCCTGTTCTGGGGGATTTACCGCTGGATGGGATCAAGCGCAGCGACATAATCAGCCTGATCGAGACAAAAGCGGAAACCTCGCCAGTGATGGCGAACCGGATTTTGTCGTTGGTTCGCCGGTTTTTCAACTGGGCCATTTCCGTCGATCTGCTCGGCGATAATCCGGCTGCGGGAGTGAAGCCCCCGCACGCCGAAAAAACCCGTGACCGCGTTCTCACAGACGATGAAATAAAGAAGGTCTGTATCGCCGCCGAAAACATGGGCAAGCCCTTCGGACCTATTACCTTGCTCCTGATCCTGACCGCACAGCGGCGCAATGAAGTTGTATCCATGCGCTGGTCCGAAATTGATCAGGATAACAAGGTCTGGATCATTCCCGCTGATCGCGCCAAGAATGGCGTCGAGAACCGGGTGCCCTTATCCGAGGCGGCACTCGAAATCATTAATAGTCAGTCGAAGATCGACAAGTCCGACTTTATTTTTCCATCCTCCCGCAGCCCGGAGGAAAACCCCGCTTCCGGCCTATCGAAAGCGAAACGCAATCTCGACGACGCCAGTGGCGTGAATAACTGGCGATACCATGACCTTCGCCGGACTGCCGCCAGTGGTATGGCACGGCTTGGCATTGCGCCTCATGTCGTCGAAAAGATACTCAACCACGTCAGCGGTAGTTTCGGAGGCGTGGCAGGCATCTATAACCGCTTTGGATATGAAGACGAGAAACGGCACGCACTGGACTCCTGGGCCGCTGCGCTGGACCGCATCGTGCGCGGCCAGCGGGATGATAATATTGTTGCCATCCGGGGGCCGAAATGACCAAAGACAATGGTTATCGTTGTTTTTGTCCTGACGATGACGACTGGCACCGGAATAATTTTAATATCGACGCGGCAGAAGCAGTTAGATACGTAAAAAAAATGCGTAAGCCCGCAGACTTGGGGAAAGGATTTAAAACGAAAATTAATGAACAACTGGAATCACTTAGGAAATACCTACGAAATCTATCACCCGAAATACGTGAAATAATTCGGTACAGAGAGTTAGATTTAATAGTCAAACCGAGAACTGACGCTGGGGAAAAATTACTCCCGGTCATTCACAGTTTAGATACTATACAAATTTTGGATGAAAAAAGCGGCACTCTGGCTTTGTTGGAAAATCTTATAGAAGGAGATTATTCAGGCAAAAAAAAAGACAATCGATTGCGAGTTATTACTCTATACGCTGGTATGATCTGGGAAAAATACGGCGGGAAAATAACTTTAACTGAAAACACTACCGGATTTGTAGCGTTTTTAGAAAGGCTATTAATTGATACCGGCCTGCGATTCGACGATGAACCAATATCTGATGCCAGGAAACGAAAAGCGAATAAGCAACCCACCGCCAAAAAACTAGCAGAAAAATACCTGAAAGCTTTTTTAAAATAGTAAACTGTCAATGCGCAAATCGGGCATATTTTGCCCAATCTCGGCCCTGCTATGTGTCCGAGGCAGTGATCTAATGTGACCTCCTAAATAATTTTTATGGAGTTTCCACATGTCTCAAAACCTCTTAACACGCAGACAACTCAAACAATTCAATGAGGCGGTCCCGCGCTCCCGCTCCGGCCTGCGCAAATGGATCAACAAGTTCGGCTTCCCTAGGCCCTATTATCTCAACGCCAATACGCCGGTCTGGGATGAACAAGAAATCCTCCAATGGTTCGAGAAGCGCCCGCGCACCCACTTCGACGCCAAGGAGCAATCCCTGGAGGTAGAAAAATGAGCAACTCCCTCCAGGAAAGGGCGGGCGTTTTCTTCATAGATTACGAGGCGTTCCGAACACTCGCCCATGCCCACTGCCTCAACGCCGGGTTTCTAAGATTTGGATCGGTTCCCGGCCCTCGCGATGAATGGACCGCGCTTTTGATCGAAGACGATAAAATCATTCATATGGAGCATATTTCACTAGATGGAAACCTACTTGGTTTCAGCAGGCTCGTCATGTGGCGCCTTATGGTACGAAAGCCCGAGGAATGGCGGCGGCGGAAGGCACTTGCCGATTTACGTCCCGATCCGATGCAGGAATTCTATGCTCATCTTTTCGGCTTTATCTGGGATGCCGTGTCCATAGCTCACCTTGTATACGGTCCCGAGATAGCGGCGATAATCGCCGAAGAAATCAATAATACCTTGCCGGACAAGGCCAATGGATACCCTTCGAACCAGATGCCTCAATCACGGAGTTTATCATGACGAAAGATGATAAGCCCGCAGGCAATACATTGGCTCAAGCCCTGAAATTGGCGGAACAGGGTTTCCACATCTTCCCGGTTGGCTCGGGCGAAAAAAAGCCCGCCATCAAGGGATGGCAGGAACAGGCAACCCGAGATGCCATCCAGATTACTAAATGGTTTGAACAGAAAAACCATAATATCGGAATATACACCGGGAAATTTGGTGACGGCTCCACCTCGCTTGTCGTTCTGGATATCGACATGAAGAACGGAAAAAATGGCGAAGCCTCACTCAAGAGCCTCTGTGAAAACCGCTCCCTGCCCGAGACAATGCTAAGCCGAACACCGAGTGGCGGACGCCACATTTTGTTCACATCCGAAACACAGCTTCGAAGTGGCGTCGATAAATTAGGCCAGGGTATCGATATAAGAGGCACTGGCGGCTATATCGTCGCGCCGGGCTCAACTATTGACGGAAAGCCCTACAGGGCGATTGGCGACGTGCCGCCTGCCCCCGTGCCCTCCTGGCTCATGGAGAAACTGGCGACGAAGCGCGCAAAATCAAAAACCGAACTGACCACAAGGAACGCAGTCAGCGCCGACAAGCCTCATAACATTGAAAGAGCGAGAGACTACCTCAAAGATGCTGCACCCGCCATTCAAGGGCGGGGCGGAGATAATCACACCATTGTTGTCGCTAACCGGCTTGGCGACTTCGGCGTAGGCCCGGAAAAGGCATATGAACTGTTACTCGAAATCTGGAATACCCGATGCGTCCCGAAATGGGACGCCGAGGATCTTATGGTAAAAGTAAACAGCGCATATGATAGCCGTGAAAGCGCAATCGGATGCCTGACCGGGGAATATCAGTTCAGTGACGTCTCGCATCTAATTTCGAATGACAATCGGCCTGTAGATCATGGCATCGCCTCTAAAAATACCGCTGGCGGAAGATTAAGCGCGAATATGAAGCTTTATACCATAGCGGAAATGCTTAATAGCCCGCCGTCGTCTTTCCTGATCGATGGCCTGTTGCCCGAAACAGGGGTGGCTGTTCTTGCCGGTCAATCCGGAGACATGAAAACCTTTCTTGCGGTATGTCTTGCCTGCTCCGTTGCCACGGGCATGAAAATCGGAAACCGTACCACAAAGCAAAAATCGGTTCTCATCATGCTGAACGAAGGTCAATCCGGAATAGGACTGAGGGTGAAAGGGTGGATGGATTATTTCGATCACCAGGAATTAGGCGCCTTCCGCATCATGAAATCTACTCCGGACTTGATGCAATCCGGGAGCGTCGAAAAATATATAGATTTCATTGAGAAAGAGAGAGCATGCCCCGGCCTAGTCATCATTGACACCTTTTCAAAGGCAACGGTCAATGGCGACGATAACAACGCCAATGATATGACAAAAGCGTTTGTGAACGCCTACAGAATAGCCGATAAATTTGGAGCGCTGGTCCTGTTGATAGACCACCTTGGAAAAGACTCGAAACGCGGCGTAAGGGGGTCCAGCGCAAAATATGGCGCGGCGGATATGGTAGGGTTAGTTAAGAAAATCGGCGACTATGTCCAACTGAAAGTCGACAAACAAAAAGAAGCTGAAGATGGCTTCACTCTTACATTTAGTCGCATGATGCAAACCATTGAGAATTCCTCGTCGGGGGGGGAATTGCGCATGCCCGTGCTTTTACCAATGCAGGAATTCGGGCCCGTGTTATCACAAAACGAGTGGGTTTTGAGTAAGCTGGAGCTGGATGGTGAAACTCCCAGGATGGATTTGTTATCCGAATTTAAAGAAGAATACGGCGACGGCAAAACCCGAAACTTTAAATCAGTAATTTCAAGGCTTAAGGAACAAGGAAAAATTACTGAGGAAAATGGCCTGATATGGAAAAATTGAAAGACGATCTTTCAGCTTTTACAACAGGGCAACAACCTGTTCCCACCCTCTGGGGCAACAGCCTGTTGCCCCAAGCCTTAAATTTCACGATAAACCAATGTTTTCTGCGGGTAACAACCTGTTGCCCCTCAATGTTTTGGGAAGGGTAACACACCACCCACTCTATAAGAGTGGGTGTGTTGCCCCCGGTTTCCAAATGGTCAAAATTTTTCTAATTCGGACGGGTATTCTCCCCCCCCCTGGCACATATAGGACAGTTCCGCACCTTGTTAACAGATTCCGAGAGCTGTATAATTGGGCAAATCATGAGGACACGCCATGGGCAGACATAAAGGACAACCCAAAACGGGCGGCGCTGTTAAAGGGAGCGTGAAAACGAACACTATCGCCGTAAAGGCGGCGATCCTGCGCGTGTTCAATGAGGTCAACAAGGACGACGAATATTTGAGAGACCTCGCGCTTAACGACAAACACCTGTTCATGAGCCTTGTCGCTAAACTTTTCCCAACTGCTGTTGAAGTGGACATGACACACAAAATTGACATTGTGGCGATTATGGAGGAAGCGGAGAACCGGCTTAATTCCCAGTTGCCAGCGTCTCAGAACGTAATCGGCGTTACGTCACAGGACAATGCAAAGGTATCAAATCAGGAAGGTTGAGAGCGCTTTTTAATCATAACGAAACAATCCAAAAGCCCCCTTGGTTTATAAGAAAATAGTTGTACAATCCGCAGGGTAAAACACCGTGTGAGAGAGCCAATGAAAAATCATGTGCTGCTTGTACCGATCGTGCTCGGGATGCTTTGGAGCGCTCCTGCAATCGGAGCTGACTTTGATAAGGGATTCGCTGCACTTGTCAAACATGACTACGCGACCGCTTTGAAGGAATGGAAACCTCTTGCCGAGCAAGGGAATGTTCCTGCCCAGTTCAATCTGGGTCAAATGTATGCCGAGGGACTAGGCGTTCCGCAAGACTACAAGCAAGCCATAAAATGGTACACAGCTGCGGCTGAACAAGGAGATGCCTCTGCCCAGTTCAATCTGGGTCAAATGTATGCCGAGGGACGAGGTGTTCCGCAAGACTACAAGCAAGCCATAAAATGGTACACAGTTTGGGCTGAACAAGGAGATGCTAAAAATCAGTTCAATCTGGGTGTGATGTATGCCGAGGGACGAGGTGTTCCACAAGATTACAAGCAAGCCATAAAATGGTACACAGCTGCGGCGGAGCAAGGGCTCGCTTCCGCCCAGTACAATCTGGGTAATAGGTATCGTGAAGGACAAGGCGTTCTTCAGGATTACAAGCAAGCTGTCAAGTGGCTCACCGCGGCGGCTGAGCAAGGAATTGCCTCTGCCCAGAGCAATCTAGGTGTGATGTATGAAAACGGGCAAGGTGTTCTACAGGACAATACCCGCGCTCACATGTGGTTCAATATCGCCGCGTCATCTGGGTTGGCCCCTGCTGCCCAAAATAGAGACAACATTGCAAAGCGGATGACTGCTGCCGACATATCCAAAGCCCAGGCACTCGCCCGTGAATGCGTAAAGAAGGAGTATAGAGGCTGCTGATAATGGCTATTGTCGCTTTGCTATATAACAACGCGTGAATAAGAGGTCCGCGAGAATTTCTTACACCACAAATTGAAAAAGAAATCTTCTCCCTTGACGTTCCCTTTATGTTCCGTGCTGTGGGAAGGAATGACAACTCTTAAAGGCCTCGTTACAAATGAAACCCATTTATGGATGTTCTGCGAAAACATTGATTGTCGTAAGAGCCTTCAATGCTCTGTGGCGACGTTGATATGGGCGTTTGGAGCGCATAAGGACCTACAGGAGCTTAAGCGGCAGTCGCGCTGCCCCGAAATATCCATCTCTGCTGTCTATCAGCATCCGGGATATGCGGATGGCGTAAAGAACTCCTCACAGATTGTTACCAAGTAAGTGCAGGCCGTTCGTCGCAGATAAAATTCACATCGCCAAACAATAGTTATCGCGCCAAAAGCACCAATTTCATGGGGCAATTACACCGCAACTCATCAAAGCGACAACCTTTCAAGTTCGGCGGTAAGTTGCTGGCGCTCAAGTTCAGAAATTTGCATCCATTTCATGACTTCATCCCCTATCTCGCTTGTTCTTTCGGCTCTTTTAATTATATCCTGAGGAAAGTCCGGTTTTGAAAAATCAAACCCTATATCTTCACCGCCAACTCCCTCCTGCCAATCCGCTAAAGAAATGAAGGCGATTTTTAAATGGTCCTTGATTTGTGGATCAGAAGTAATTTTCATCGCTTGAATCAACGCTTCTTTTATTTTCTGCTTGGGATATGGAAGTTTGTTCAAATCCGCGACAGAGCCTGGCGTTGGTGCGTCAAATTCCAGCGTTCTTCCATATTTTTGAACAATTTCTAAAAAATCGTCGCTGCCCTCGGTTTCTGCAATTGGCTGACGGATTGTATCCTCCGTTTTTTCCATTTGAATAGAAATCAAATTTGCACTGATGCTTTGTATTGCGAACAGAATAGCCGCTGCGGCAGGAATAAGTGCCCATATCCAATCAGTAAAATACCAAACAGCTCCGGCAACAATTAGGAACAACCATGTTAAATTTACCTTACGCTGGGCTGCTTTTTCAAAATCTGAAGAAGCCTTCCCCATCTTTGTTGCTTTGGCGGCAAATTTCTCGTGTAATTTCATCTAAACTCTTAAATCCGATGCCTCGCAGGAAGTTCATTAATTCGGAAAATCGGACGGCTTGTCATTCAGCGTTAGCACTATAGATAGGTTAAAACATTTTACGGTAGAGGAATAGAGGGCACTTGAGATTGTCCTGAAATCCAACTACTGATTGACAAGTACTTCAATCAAAAACCGAGTTTTGATTATGGCAAATTTCAGACTCGCTCAATTGAACACCTTCGCAAAAGTAATTGAGCTTGAGACTTTTTCAGCGACGGCGGAATACTTTGGAGTTACGCAGCCAGCCATCACCATCCAGATTAGCGAACTAGAGAAGGCGCTGGGTGTTCGCGTGGTTGAGCGTTCCAGCAGGAGAACGAAACCTACCGAGGCAGGCAAGGAACTGTTAAAGCACGTTGTTAAGATAGATGCAGCTATTTCGAAAATGCTTGCGGGCATGGAAAAGCATCGCGGGGATGTAGGTAAATAATCGGCAATATTATTTGACATGGGAAAAGTGGTAAAATTCAAGCGCCCGAGGCGACCGAAACCTGCCCGAAAATCAGGACTGAAGCAGGCTGCAATTGTGGGTGCTGTCTTGATTGCAGTTGTCTTGCTCGGCGTACTCTATCCAACTTTCGCGGCTTATCTGGATGCAAGCGCCGATAAATCAGGGATGCTCACTGGCGTTGTGAGAATTACCGATGGAGATACATTACGGCTGGGCAATACCAAAATCCGGTTGCATGGCATCGACGCTCCGGAATCCAAACAGAACTGTTACAGCGCGAGCGAAACCCTTTACCCATGCGGTAGCAAGTCAACGGCGTATTTGAGGCAGATTATCGGCAAAAATCAGGTTTACTGTGACGGACAACAAAAGGATAGATACAGACGCCTAATTGCCGTTTGTTATGCCGGAAAAATAAATCTGAATGCCGAAATGGTGCGCTCCGGTTGGGCGATAGCCTATACCTACTACTCAAAAGATTATGTGGTACAGGAGATGATGGCTAGGGTTCAGGGTCTGGGCATCTGGCAGGGTCGCTTTGTAGAACCGTATCAATGGCGGCGCACTCGTTCCAGTAAGCAGTAGAATGCGGTGGGATTTTCGGCAGATTGACTTGTTGTCCTAATTGTCACCGTATGTTCAATTCTCGGTTCGAACTTATCCATATTATTAAAAAAATAAGGGTATACGGATTTAATGGTTGATGGGGCACCTTCACCCCATCAATCTGATACCACCCTCAGATGGTTGATAGATCGACTCCGTAGTTGAGTTCCTCTG
>NZ_NZMB01000027.1 GCF_002694385.1 Sneathiella sp. | reverse complement strand
GGGATAAATCTTTTTCGATCAAGATGAGATATCGGGTATCTTAAATTTGCACTTTATGATATACCCCTCTAAACGGCGACCGGAACAGGCAAGCAAAACCATCCGTCGCCGCACAAACCGGGAAACGGCACACTGCGCCCAACCCCGACAAACGCCATAAAAAACAATAAAAACACAAAACACAGCACCAAGGGAGAAACCTAAATGATAATGTCAATGAATGCCCCTTCAGACGAGACACCCAAAAGATCCATACTGGCCCGAATAGCTTTTCTCGGGCTGCTCGCCGGGGTTTCCGGTCTGACCCATGCGGCCAGCGCCAGCGAAACTTCCATCGAAACCATGAAGCCCGTCACCTTCACCGTCACCGAACAGGGGCCTGAGAAAGGTGTCACCGGCGATGCCGCAAAGGCCTTCGCCAAGGAAGTGGAAACCCGAACCAATGGCAAAATAAAATTCGATCTGTATTTCTCCTCTTCTCTCATGCCCGGGAATGAAGTTCTGAAAGGGCTCGGCTCCGGTCTTGCCGACATTGGCAAGTTGCAAACCGCCTATTTCCCCAAGGAACTGCCCGTCGCGACATTTCTCAATGATCTTGGTTCCATGCCGGACAATTCCTTCCCCCTCGGTATCCTGCAGGGCGGCGCGGCACAGCTTGAAATTTTCAACAGCCCCGAACTCGTCGACGAGCTCACCTCCTATAATGTCAAGATTCTCGCCACCACCTATGCCTATATCAATTACGACCTGCTCTGCACCAAGCCTGTCGTCACGCCGGAAGAGGCAAGCGGTATTCGCGCCCGGGTCGGGGGCAAGGTCTTCTCATCGGAAGCCAAAGCCCTCGGAATGACTTCCGTTCCTCTTGCGACAGGCGAGATGTATGACGGCTTGCAAAAAGGCGTCGTCGATTGCGCCGTTCTGCATCCGGCCGGGAATATCGACTATGGCCTGATCGAGGTTGCCAAGGACTTTACGCCCATCCAGATGTCCGGCTATCTCGGCGCCCTCTGGGCTATCAATCTGGATGCCTGGAACAATCTCCCCCCGGATGCGCAGCAGATCATGCGCGAGGCCGGTATCACCTATTGGCGTGTCTATACAGAGGGCAGCATCCATAAATATGCGGAGCTCGCCACCGACGGCGTCGACAAACACGGGATCAAATTTCATGACCCCCGTCAGCTCGATGCCGTGCTCGACAAGTTCCAGAAAGACTATATCAAACAGGAAACCGAAATCATCAAACCGAAGCTTCCCAATGCCGAGCAGTTCGTCGCCAAGTTCCAGGCCCTGCTTGATAAATGGAAAGAAACCCTCATCACAGAATATGGATATAAAGAGATCCCGAGAGACCCCGAGAATATTCAGCAAAGCTGGGCGAGTGTGAAGGACTTCCAAATGGGCCCCTTCGCAGATCGCGTCAAGCAGGAGAATTTAAAGTAAAACAGAAAGCAGGAAATTCTGGCGCTGTGAGTGCCTGAAGATTTGCTGTAATCCCCGATATCGCCCTGACAGTTCGCCGGATCATCCGGCACCTGTCAGGGCATTTCATTTCCCCCTTCGCTGGTGGATTTCGACGCCGGTATATTATTGAACGTCTCCAGAAAATGGCTGTCGAAGACATTTATATTCACCCTTGAGACATTGGAATCGACAAAAACCATGCGAAAGGGATAATCTGACAAGAAAATAAAGAAAAAGAGTCAGATCATGATCATATCCCGACCAAGTGCGAAAAAGATTTTTCCCCTGATCCGTTTGCGTCGCCGTCATCTCATTAATGCCGATGACCGCGCCTGAACTGCCTCTTGCCTGCCCTTATTAATTATCGCTGACCGCATCTACACAATCAGGAGCCCCATATGTCCAGTCTGCTGCAGGAAACCAACGGCAATTTGCTGAAAATTACACTCAATCGCCCGGATCAGATGAATGCCATGTCCGCCGATATGATTCAGGATCTGACCCGCATCGTCCTGGACGTCACCGCAAAGCGCACCGCGGCGCGAGCCATCCTGATCACAGGGTCCGGACGCGGATTTTGTGCCGGGGCCGATTTGCAAGGCGACGGGCTGGCAAGCCGCCGAAAGGTCATCGAAGGGCAAATGATGGCAGGCGTTAACCGGCTTATCCTCGCCATTCGGGAAACCCCGGTACCGGTCATTATTGCCCTGAATGGCGCCGCGGCGGGAGCGGGCTGCGGGCTCGCGCTCTCCGGCGATATCATCATCGCCGCCAAGTCAGCAAAGCTTCTCACCGCTTTCTCCCGGATTGGCGCCGTCCTGGATGGCGGCATGTCATGGTCTCTTGTTCACAAACTTGGGACGGCCCGCGCGATGGGAATGGCCCTATTCGGTGAACAGGCAATCGATGCGGAAACCGCGAAGGACTGGGGCCTGATATGGGATGTTGTCGAGGATGACCAGCTGATGGATAAAGCGAGCGAGATGGCGCACCGGCTGGCAAATGGGCCGACAGTCGCGCTCGGTCTGATCAAACGCGAGATTGCTTTCGCACAATCCAACAGCCTCGCTGACGCCTTGCGCTTTGAAGCCGCCTGCCAGGGACAGGCGTTTTTGAGTGATGATTTTCCCGAAGGCGTCAAGGCATTTCAGGAAAAACGCCCCGCTCAGTTCAAGGGAGAGTGAGGTTAGAACCGATCTTCAAGAATAATTAATCCTTGACGGGCAGATTGCTCTTAATCCTCACCAGCAACAAATTGAGCAAGACATGCGTTGGACCCTTTCACTTTTTCTGTTCCTGCCGGTTTTGCTAGTACTGAGTGCCTGTGAGACCGGTTATCTGCCGTCTTCCGCTTCATCCGGCACATCTCAGGCTACCGGCAGTATTCCTGCGGCCGTCAAAATGGCCGAGCAAGGACCAGCCCCACAAACCGAAAAATCATCCGAACCGGGCGGCATTGCGGTCATAATCAAGCCATCCAGTGTTGGCGACTATTACGGCTGGCATTTGCAAATACCGAGCGCAAAAGGCAATCAGTCTTTCAAGCCGATTTACACAGACATGGTGCAGGCGGGTTATACATACCGGATAAATCTGTGGCCGGATCAGTATCGTTTGCGTGTCATGCTCAGAAACAATGCCGAGCTGAATCAGTGGATCACTGTCAAGGCAGGTGAAATGCGCGTTGTCATCGTTGATGTCGGGTTTGTCTTTAATGACATTACTGTCGTGCCGGTCGACGATCCGCGTAGCACCAACGCCATGATGATCCATGGGAATGAGACCATCTCGGTAATGGATGCGTTTAATCCCGTGAACATCCCCATCACCGGTGAGCAGGTAGCCGTTTATTATGGCCCCCGTGAAAATGACATGCCCTATGGCAAGGGGCCGGCCACAATCCGCGAAGGCGGGATAGACATTGCCGAATCCCCGGAGGTTACGATTGAAAATGGGAAACCGACCGGTGATTTGATGTTTAAGGATGGCCGCATCGTCGAACCTGCGCCGGGAAAATATATGCAAATACCGGAAGGGGCGCGCACAGAATGGCCGGATGGGCGACGCTTTTCCGGCCAGTATGTCGGCCTTGCCCCGGAAAAGGGCACAATGTCATTTACGAACGGCATTGAGTGGAACGGAATGATCGGCAGAAACTGGCCCACCGGCAAAGGACAGGTGACATATCCTGACGGTACTGTCATCAATGATGTGGCCGGGATTGACAGCAAACAATATCATGGCGTCTACCCCTGCCGCAAAGCCGGACAAGAAGCGCGCAACTGTTATTTCATTAACGGTCAGCAGATTGCTTCAGAAGCGGAATACATGGCTAGAATGGAACAGACAAAACGAGATGCGGAGATCGCCGCCGCGGAAAAAGCCGCCTCAGAGGCACAGGCCCAAGCCCCGGCATCATCGCCCAGCAGTCCTTCCTCCCCTACGGTTGATGGCTGCACATATGTCGAGGGTAATTTCACCACAAGCTCCGGGCTCAGCAAGCTGACCCTTGATGGGCGGGGGCGCGGGCATCTGTGGCAACAGACATATGGCGGCTCGACCACATATATCATGGATATTGACTTCACCTATGCTGGCACGCGGGACAGCATGACCTTCAATTACCAGCCCGCACAATACAGGGATGCCTCCGGCACCCTGCTCCGCACTATTCCCGTGCCGGGAACAACAGCGCAGTGCAGCTATGATGGCCGCAATCTCACTGTCAATGGCACCGTCTATTCGCGAAACTGAATGGGTGCCCCCGGAGCCGCCTTTATAGTATCCCTCCTAAAATGGCCCCTGTTTATAGCTAAAGGCTGGCTGCAGAAAAAGTATCGCAATCACGTACACTCCCGCTTGCAAAGCCGGTTTTGAACCAGCGGACCCGCTGCGCTGATGTGCCGTGGGTGAAGGAATCCGGCACAACCGTCCCCGTCGCCTGTTTCTGCAGCCGGTCATCGCCAATCGCCGTTGCCGCACCCAGCGCTTCCTCAATATCGCCGCTTTCCAATATCTGCCGTGCCCGATCGGCATGGAATGCCCACACACCGGCGAAGCAATCCGCCTGAAGTTCAAGCCGGACAGACAGCCGGTTTCCCTCTGCTTCGCTCACGCGCATCCGCTGTTCATGCACCTTGGTGGATATGCCTAGAAGGGTTTGAACATGATGTCCCACTTCATGAGCGATCACATAGGCCTGGGCAAAATCACCAGGGGCGTCAAACCGCGTTTTCAGCTCCTGAAAGAAGGACAGGTCGAGATAGACTTTACGGTCCCCGGGGCAATAGAACGGGCCCATTGCCGACTGGGCAAAGCCGCAGGCCGATTGCACGGCGCCAGAGAAAAGCACCAGCTTCGGTTCCTCATAGGTCCGGTTCAGGCCTTCAAAAAGCTGGTGCCAACTATCTTCCGTGTCCGCCAGGACAACAGCCACAAACTGGGCCGTCTCATCCGACTCCGGCCCTACTGTTTCATACTGCTGCGTTGGAGGTTGCATACTGCCGCCGGACATTCCGCCTTGCAGGAGAATGGAGGGATCAATGCCAAGGAAAAGCGAGATTCCAATAACCACCAGCACGCCGACAATGCCAAGTTTACCGCCCCGCCCGCCCGGCAGCCGGACAGGCATTCCCCGGCCGCCGCCGAAGCCACCTCCGGCAGACTGGCTGCGCCTGTCCTCGATATTGTCACTCCGTCGCCGATCCCGCCACCGCATGGGGCCCTCCAATATAGCTTTCAATCGCGATAAATAAAATTACGGGAGTTTGAACAGCGATACCACAGGAAAATAACCGCCCAGAGCATCCGCCTACAAATCCATCAGTATTGACCACCGTCGGCAGATATCATGCCCCTTAAAGCGGGAATTTGCGGAAAGGATGCCCATAAAAAAGGGCAGCGTGATCCGCAGATCATGCCGCCCTTTCGATCATCTGCGGGGTCACTTATGCCCGTTCAAAAATAGCGGCCAGTCCCTGTCCGCCACCGATGCACATGGTTTCAAGGCCATAGCGGACATTACGACGTTCCATCTCACGCAACAGCGTTGCAAGGATACGGCCACCGGTCGCGCCAACCGGATGGCCGAGGGAAATTCCCGAGCCATTGACATTCAGCCGCTCGAAATCAGACTTCTGGAGCTTCCAGTCGCGTGTGCAGGCGAGCACCTGCGCAGCGAACGCCTCGTTCAACTCGAGAAGATCAATATCTTTCAGCGACAGCTCCGCCCGGGCGAGCGCTTCCGCCGTTGCAGGCACGGGTCCAATGCCCATGATCTCGGGTCCGACACCAGCAACTGACCAGCTCACCATCCGGCCATAGGGTTTAAGGCCAAGCTCATTCGCAATGGCGCGCGTCGTCACAACGCAAGCGGAGGCGCCATCATTCTGGCCACTCGCGTTGCCTGCCGTAACGGTCGCTTCCGGATCCTGCTTTCCCAGAATGGGGCGCAGTTTGGCAAGGTCTTGCAGATTGGCCTCGGGGCGCGGATGCTCATCCTTGGTGATCGTCACATCGCCCTTGCGCCCGGAAATGGTCACCGGAATGATTTCGTCATCGAAAGTTCCATTATTCTGGGCGGCGACGGCGCGGCGGTGGGATTCGACGGCAAACTCATCCTGTTCGGCCCGCGGTACGGAATGACTGCGCCGCAGATTTTCCGCTGTCTCCAGCATACCACCGGGAACCGGATAGTTGATTCCGCCCGCCGTTACCCGGCCACGCGCCAGCGCATCATGGAACTGCATGGAGCTGCCTTTAACGCCCCAACGGCCGGAAGTGGCATAAAAAGGCGCATTTGACATGGATTCCGCGCCACCGGCAATCACCACATCAGAGCCGCCGGTCGCAACCTGCATGACGGCATTAATCACTGCCTGCAATCCGGAGCCACAGCGGCGATCAAGCTGATATCCGCCAATGGTGATCGGCAATCCGGCATCCAGCCCGACTACCCGCCCAATGGCGGGGGCATCCATCGTGGCATAGCATTGGGCGAAGATCACATCATCAACACGATCTTTCAGACCTTCACAGCGATCCATCAGACCCTTTATGACGACCCGGCCAAGTTCATGCGCCTGAACATCCTTGAATTGACCGCCGAAACGACCAACTGGCGTACGAACGGGTTCACAAATCACGACATCTTTGAGCATATTTCAATTTATCCTTTTTCTTGTGATGGCTTTGAACTGGTTAGTTCGAGACATGGTTCTTCAAGCCCCTTGCATTTTGTTTGCCCTAACTGCCGCGCAGCAATCCGCAGGATTATAACACTGATCAGGAGTTTTCACGCTTTTGTCCACTCCAGAATGAACCGGGTTGCTTCGCTGTCCATAGGCACGATGCTTTTTGACATCTTCAGCCGCACACTTCAACTCACTCGCGAGTATTGGATGCGTTTTTTTGACCCGCCTGCGGTCCAAAATGCCGTTAACTTATAAAATTGTATGTCTGTATGTATCAGGCCGAGCGCAAATTTCAATTCATTCCGGCAAAGACTCAACGCAATAGTTTTTTTGTCATTAAAATCGAAAACAACATCAAATTCTCCAAATACAACTTCTATTTGTTGACTAATACAAAAATATATATCAGGTTTTTATTGTTTTCGGAGAATCAAATATAACAAGAAGTCGCTTTCCGAAACAGACATTCAATCCCTTCAAGGACGATAATAATAAGAGTATGGGAGGAAATAATGAAAATTAAGAACCTGACCGCCAAGCGTTTCATGATGATTGTTACGCTGCTCTCGCTATGTGCATTCGGCACCAATGCGTATGCCGAATATCACATCCGGTTTTCAGAAATCGGCCCGCCGCGCGGGGCGCGCGCCGATGAAATGCGATGGTGGGCTTCTGAAATAGAGAAGCGCACAAATGGCGAAGTAACAGTCGAATTCTTCTGGAGCCAGGCCCTGGCCAAAGGCAAGGACACATTGCGGGCCGTCGGCACGGGACTTGCCGATGCCGGCACAATCATGGGCATTTATAATCCGGCGGAAGTGCCCGTCTGGAATTATGGCAGCCTGCCGTTCATATCCAGAGATATCTGGGTCACCCTCCGGACATGGCAGGAGTTGCAACAGACCATGCCGGAACTGCAAGACAAGATGAAAAGAAATAATGTTCACATACTGACGAACTACACGACCGGCCAGAGCGATCTACTCACCAAATTCCCGCTTAATACGGTTGCGGATCTGCAAGGCAAGAAAATTCGGGCAACCGGCTCCTACATGGCCCTGATGAGCAATATCGACGCGGTTCCCGTGAATATCGGTTATGGCGATGTTTATCAGGCGTTGGACCGGGGTACTGTCGATGGGACGGTAGTTCTCACCTACGCCATCAAAGACTACAAGTTTCATGAAGTCGTCGGCTATGTTACCGAAGTCAACATGGGCCTGATTCCGGGCTTTGGCGGGGGCATCAACCTGGATCTCTGGGAAAGCATGCCCGAAAACATCCGGCAGGTCATTACCCACGTCAGCGATGAATTCATTGATC
>NZ_NZMB01000026.1 GCF_002694385.1 Sneathiella sp. | reverse complement strand
GGCCGCCAGCAATCCGGGGTTCTCCAAGATTGTCATAGGCTTTGTCTCTCCCGGGAGCGTCAATACGGCTCTCGAACCGTTGCGTATGGCGAAAAAGCTTGATCCATACCGGGCCACTGCCCGCATGGCACTGGAGCCCTGGCTTGTCGAGGCGGCTCTTGAACGCCTCGGAGGCGATCATCTGACGCGTGAGGAACAGCGCACCGTCGTAAAGGCTACGCGTACCTCCTGGAAGGTCAACTGGCCGGACTGGTGGGAAGTGTTGCCGTAGGGAATTCAGGCTCATAACCTGAAGGTCGTTGGTTCAAATCCAACTCCCGCAACCAAATAAATCAAGGGGTTAGCTGAAAAGCTAGCCCCTTGTTTTTTGCATTTGGCACAATTTTGGCACAGTAAGACAAAAATTGGCACAGTTACCGACAGCAAATCTCAACAGCCAGCGATCGAGCCGAGGTGGTTGAAAATTTTGCAAACTCACCCCATAATTTTCGTGATGACGCGGGGTGGAGCAGTCCGGTAGCTCGACAGGCTCATAACCTGAAGGTCGCAGGTTCAAATCCTGCCCCCGCAACCAAATTAAACCCATCTAACTCAATCAGTTAGGTGGGTTCTTGCGTTAACACACTCATCCATAAAATCAAATCTGGAAGCAATACGGAAGCACATGAAATAAATTCAAAGATGCGTGGTCCAGCGATAGTGAATATCATCAACAACGAAAGGATGTGAATGACGTCTTTTGTTACCTAAATGGGGATGATCCAGTGGCAGATTGTGATGTGTATGTTCAAGAATCTCGGGATCATCTTTCGGCCACAGGTGCAATGCAATTCCAAGGCCTGTCCCGGAAATAACGGTCAGCGCCAAAAGCGTAACGGTGGTTCCAGCCTCGGCCATCAGCAATCCCGCTGTCGGATAAGCAATAAGCCAACATCCATGCGATAAGGCAAATTGTGCAGCAAAGATAGCAGGGCGATCTTCAGCATGTGCTGAACGCCGCAATAGACGTCCGGTAGGCGTCAATACAGTTGAATATCCCAAGCCGACAAAAAACCACGCAGCAAGCAGTGCCGGCCAGCTCAACCCTGTCGAAGTGACAATAGCGGTCAATGCTATCAATACGCTGATCATCACAAATCCACCGGCTGTCATAACGGTCCGGTCCGGAATTCTGTCCAGTAAATAGGGTAGCAAGAGAGCGGCAAGCATCGACCCAGCGCCAAACGCGAACAATGTCCATGCCAGCGCGCTGTCGGACATTTCGAGCGAACCACGGACCAAAACCACGGAATTCACCAATACCATGGAGCCTGCGGCAGAAGCTGCAAGATTCAATGCTAGCAACCCACGTAAACGCGGCGTCGCCAGATAGATACGAATTCCTCGAGTTGTACGGTCATAGATGCCGCGTGGCTGAGATGGGTTGGGACTAGGCAGGATAATCGATAGGATAAGAAGCCCGGACGCCGCGAACCCGGCGGCAGTGCCTATAAAAAGAGAATTGTAACTCATGATCGACAGGCAGATAGCCGCAAGTATTGGGCTGACAATATTTTCCAAATCATATGCCAATCTGGAGAGTGACAGTGCCCTCGTATAGCGGTCTTCTTCGGGCAGTATGTCCGGGATAGTTGCCTGAAAGGTAGGGGTAAAAGCGGCGGAGGCTGATTGCAGCAGAAAGATCAAGGCGAAGATTTGCCAAATTTCAGTGACGAAAGGGAGGCAGAGTGCGGCGGCAACGCGTATGATATCCAGCACGACCAAAAAGGCGCGCCGGTTAATTCTTTCCGCAAAGCCAGCCGCCACCGGGGCTATACTGACATAAGCAACCATCTTAATTGCAAAGGCAGTCCCTAGGACTAAACTCGCGTTATCACCAGCCAAGTCATACGCCAACAATCCCAGAGCTACCGTCGCTAGTCCCGTTCCAATCAGCGCCACTATTTGCGCACCAAACAGATGGCGATATGTTCTGTCAGCTAAAATTTCCAGCATCAGCAAAAATCACAAATATTTGGCAATTGCCTTAAGCTCTGTGCGATCGGCATCCGAGCCATCTGCGTCCAGACAGTGGTCCATGTGATCATGAATGAGGACGCGCTTTGCATTGGTAATTGCTTTCTCTACGGCTTGTAATTGTTGCGCGATATCGAGACAGGGTTTGCCGATTTCGATCATTTCTATCACGGCGCGCAAATGGCCATCCGCCTTTCTTAATCGAATAATTACTGCTTCATGGCTTGCGTGCGTGTCATATTTTGTCATATACATACAATATCCTCCCCCCTAGGATGAGGCAAGATAGTATATTGTGTATTGGCGAACGAGTGATCGACAAGCAAGTAAAGTCCAGCATTTCATTTGTTGAAAAGATGCGACGCATATGCATTGCAATTTTGTGTCTGACAATTACGATATGGTGTGTTGCGCCCGCGCCTTTACACCAACCAGTCACGACTGAATCTTTGCTTCAACAGGCAGAAATGATAGCGGATCACGGCCATACACATGGCCAGGAAGAAAATCTCTATCATGTTTTGCACGGCCACAGCCATGATGTGGCTGAACATGATCATAGTATTGCTATAATGCCTACCCTGAATATGGCTCAACTGACCATAAACCCTATCGCGCTTGTACGTCGTGAATTTCCACCCGAAAATCCATGGCATGTATTCCCGTTTGAACGGCCTCCAAGGTCTTGATGGTTGCCGCGTATAGCGTGGCTAACGCAGTTTCATCTATACATTTCGGAGATTTTTTAATGATCAAACTCAACATGGGTTGGAGTGGATTGTCTTTACACCGGGCTATTTTCTTCTCCTGCCTTGTTATAACGATTCTGTCATTGAGTACAGTTCATGCTATGGCTCATAATGTTACGGAAGGTGACGCCGGTTATATTCAGGAGATTTGGGGAGTGAACCTGATCCCCTTTATGTATCTCGGCGCCAAGCACATGGTGACAGGTTATGACCATATCCTGTTTTTATTCGGCGTCGTGTTTTTCCTGTACCGCCTTCAACATGTTGCCATCTATGTAAGTCTTTTCGCCTTGGGTCATTCCACGACTATGTTAGCGGGAGTTTACTTCGGATGGAATGTAAACGCTTATATCATTGATGCGATAATCGGTCTTTCGGTGGTTTACAAAGCTCTTGATAACCTCGGTGCGTTCCAGCGTTGGTTTGGATTTCAGCCCGACACCAAAGCGGCAACACTCATCTTCGGGTTTTTCCATGGACTGGGTTTAGCCACCAAGATTCTCGATTACAACATCTCACCTGAAGGCCTATTACCCAATTTGATCGCCTTTAATGTGGGCGTTGAATTAGGGCAGATACTTGCACTCTGCGCTATTCTGATTGCCATGGGTTATTGGCGTCGAACCGTCGGGTTCTGGCGGCACGCCTATACCGCAAATGTTGTGATGATGTCCGCAGGCTTTGTCCTGATGGGATACCAGATCACCGGATTTTTTGTTTCCGCCTGATATTGCGGAAAAATGGAGAGACAAATGCATAATTCTCAAAAACCTGATGTAAACGAACTACCAAGCTCCAAGCAGCTCCTCAAATCCACGATAATCGCCTTTATGGCGGCCATCGTTATCCTTGTTACCGTCGTATTGCCAGCAGAATACGGTATCGATCCAACGCGGGTTGGGCGTCTTCTTGGGCTTGCTGAGATGGGCGAAATAAAGGCCCAGCTTGCAGAGGAGGCTGAACAGGACAGGTCGCCAAGCGAGGGGACCGATAAACAGTCGAGTGTGTTTGACAACATTTTTAGTCTGATTATTGGCACTGCACATGCTCAGCAAGCAAAAGACACGTGGAAAGATGAAATCACTTTTTCTCTCGAGCCCGGCCAAGGCATTGAATGGAAACTTGTGATGGAAAAAGGCGCTGTTGCTGAGTATCAGTGGGCTGCTGAAAATGGCCGGGTAAATTTTGACCTTCACGGTGATGGCGGAGGTCAATCGATCAGCTATGAAAAGGGAAGGGGAAAGACCGGGGCAGAAGGTGAAATCGTTGCCGCGTTTAAAGGCAATCATGGCTGGTTCTGGCGCAATCGAGACAATCAGGATGTAACCATAAAATTGCAACTGCGTGGTG
The DNA here is from genome assembly GCF_002694385.1 of Sneathiella sp. Taxonomy (GTDB): domain Bacteria; phylum Pseudomonadota; class Alphaproteobacteria; order Sneathiellales; family Sneathiellaceae; genus Sneathiella. The sequence goes on along the minus strand of NZ_NZMB01000026.1, from coordinate 8,915 downwards.
ACTACAGCGAGTTAAAGCAGACATATTAAAATAGTTAACGCCTGCGGGATACCGCAGGCGTCCTATTGCTTGTGGTGGGGCTTCCCGTTTCTCGTATCTATAATTATTTTTGGCGTATTTCGTGAATGGAACCCTTTATGCAGTTTTCACAGGTGATTGGCTCGATCTTATTAGCAGGCTATCTATATCTAACCAGCAATAAACACATACCGCCGTTCTGCCTTTTCGAGCTTGGAATAGAAATAGTTGGTATCCCGGCACAAACTTTCGTGCACCAGCTTTTGCACCGTCTCCGGCAGGGTTTCCGGCGTCGCCGCTTGCCTATCCTCCAGTATCGCCGCATAGGAGGCGGAGAGGCCTGTTATTTGCCGCCCGAGCATCTCTGCATGTTCATGGCGAATAATCTCCTTCACGGCACTAGGAGAAGCGTTGCAGGCCATTTCAAACAGATCGGATTGCATTTCCTGCCGTACCCGGTGCCACAGCGGATCAATCGGCCATCGGGCGCGATTGGTATCGCTTGATGGAATGCAGTAGCGAATGGCGGAGAGGGTTTCCTGCATCAGATCGCCGAGCATGTTGTCAAGATCGGCCCATTTGCGGATATTCCACCTGTCTTTCAAATGCGTTTTGCCTGCCCGGAGTTCAATGCGCCAGACTTGGGCGGCGTCCCTGTCTTTCGGATCAAGCGGCGAAAGCCCTTCCGCCTCAAGATTGGCGCTCCAGATTTCCCACCATTCGGCTTTTCGCTTGGCGATAACGTCCGCGCGCTTGTCATAGACATTAATCTGCCGCCCCGGCATTTTGCCAATACGCACGCCGGTCACTCGCCCCGAGCGGCCATGAGCTTCCATTTCGTGGTTATCAACCCGGCTGCAATTCGAATGCATGACAAAATGCTTTGGGAAAAGCTGAAAGCCGGGAGCAACAAAATCAAGGCAGTAATCCACCCGGCCAATGCTTTCCGCGCCGTCCGCATAGGGCGCGCCAATGGCTTCCATAAAGTCGAACAGCCGGGCCCGGACACCGCCTAATCCATAGAGGGCCAAGGCAAGGGATTTAACTGAAACCCGAATACCCCATGGATCGCGGGGATTGGGTTTCTTGAAGAACCAGACGGCGCCGTCCGGGCCTGTATCCACTCGGTAGGCGTAGCCTCCCTGTGCGCCGCTTTCGGCCACATGCATCAAGGCCCCGTTATAGTCAAGCAATTGCTCCCCATGGGAGGCGGCAGCTTCTTCTTTTGCCGTTTCCAATAGCGCCGCTAGTTCTTCCGGAATGCGTGATTGGAAGGCGATATCCAACCCGTCAAAGCCTTTATGGACCAGTTTCATCATGATTTTCTCCTTATTACTTCCGTGTATTTCTGGAGGGGGGTGTTACAAGACCCCCCGTTTACGGATTTGTTCCGTTGGTTTGCATCAATGGTTTTGGGTGCGCTCCGCGCAGGGGAAGCTTTTAGGGGTTTTGAGGGCGGGGCAGGAAAGGGGGAGGGCTTGGCTTGCGCTACCGCCCCCCTTAACCTTCAAGGCTTTGGCAAGCCGGGGCGAAAGAGTTTTAAGCTGCGGAGGCGGAAAAGTCCGCCTCGGAGGTGCTGGAAACGCGGTGTGCTTCCGCCCAGGCAATCAGATCGCGGCGACGATAGCGAATGGCCCGCCGCGAGGATTTGATAAAAGCGGGACCGCCGCCGCGTACCCGCCAGTTCTGCAAGGCCCGGACGGTATAGCCCAGAAACTTGGCCGCCTCGGTTTCCTTGATCATGCTGTCCAGATACTCTGAATTGTCGCTGATATGTGTCATTCAATTTTACCTTTTACGTTTATCTGCCGCGACATTGCGGTGAGGTGAGTTAAAGGCAAAATCAGCGTAACGTCATCCAAATGCGCTGTCAGAAAACCGGATCAATTTTGTTCCGGTTTTCTGTGAGTGCTGGTTTTTGCAATAACTGTTCGCATGGCGGTCATGATTTCAGCATCGGTAAAATCGCTTACTGGCATTAGGAAATCCTTCACGAAATCAAAGGCCGGGGTCATGGCGGCCCCTTGATGATAATCGAGGGTGAAGGGCCGCCCCAGACTGCCCTCCCAGACATGCCAAAGATAGTCGATGCATTTTTCCAGCCCGACATTGCCGGGTCGCCCCCTCGGCAGTTTAGCGCGTTCCAGCTTCTTTTGTAGCGAGGTTCTGAATAATGAAGCGGACGTTTCAAGAAACTCTCGCTCATCCCGCATGAGAGAAAGAGGATTGTTTGTCGTGATCTTGGCCCGTCGATCATATAGCTTCATTATATCGTCGAGGAAAATATGGCCGCCGATACTTTCTATGTTTTGTATCGACGCTTCCAAGCGGGTGAGCTGATCAAGTGCTTTCTTGATATGGTATTTTTCCTGCCGGTTCCGTTCTTCTTCGCTTTGCCTTACAGGATACTGTTCCAACGCTATCAAAGCTCGCGCGAAAAGATGCCGGATTTGTGCATCCTCCGTATCGACTTCGTACGTATAGCCATACTCTTTGAGACGTTCCGCCGGGTAATTACTGATAAGGAATTCTTGAAATTTAGACATATTTGCTTTCGTATCGTTACGTAGAGGTGCATCTATCTATTTCATGGGCATGATCAGGCATTCTCGTAAAGAATATCGATAACCGGGCAGTCCGTCGCGATTCCGCCCGCGCATTTATCGGCGGCGCTTTCAAGCACGGAGCGCAACCGGGTCAATTCTTCAATCTTCCTGTTGATTTCTTTCAGATGCCTGACGGTGACGGACTGCACTTGTTCGCATGTTTTATCATTGCCGATCAAGGATAAGAGCTGGCGTATTTCGCTGATTGAAAACCCAAGTGCCCGTGACCGCATGATAAAGGCCAGCAGCCTCAAATGATCATGAGAATAGCTCCGATGCCCGCCATTGCTTCGCGGCGGCTCCGGGATCAGACCAATACGTTCGTAATATCGTATCGTTTCGATATTGCAGCCGGTTTCCCGGGACAGAGCGCCGATGCCAAAGTTTTTTATGCTCATTGTCAGAATTCCCTTGTACCTGTAGCGACTACAGATTGTAGCATACGGGGATGCAAGACAAGAACCTGCTTAAAATCGGGATGGTCGGGACGGTAATAACGGCGCTCTGTTGCTTTACGCCGCTGCTCGTTATCCTTGTCAGCGCCGTTGGCCTTTCGGCAATTTTGGGAGTGCTGGACATTGTGTTGCTGCCCGCGCTCGCGATATTTATAGGAATTACGGGTTACGCCCTATGGAAACTCAAGCACAAAACATCGAATTGACCTCGACCCTTACCTGTCCGGAATGCGGGCACAGCGAAGCGGAAACCATGCCGACGGATGCCTGTCAGTGGTTTTATGAATGCAAGGGCTGCGGCCTTCTTCTGAAGCCCAAGGCAGGGGATTGCTGTGTCTATTGCTCCTATGGAACGGTTGCATGCCCGCCGATACAACAGGGCGGCAACTGTTGCGGAGCCGATGGGGGTGACGCGGATTAAAGCTGACGTTCAGTCCGGCCATTAGGCACCGGCTTAATCACTGCCAAGGCAGTTATCGGAAAATGATTTTCCCTATACGTTACGATACGTATCTTTTCGATTCCGAACCATACCAATCAATACGAGGAATTATGCGATTGCGCCGCCCTTCAACAGCCTCGCCAGCTCACTCGATACGCGTTCGGCGGCATTCTGCATGGGATCGTCGGCAAGATGGGCATAGCGGGCGGTGGTCTGTACCTGACTGTGCCCCAGCAGCTTGCCGATCATCGGCAGGCTCTCGCCCGTGCCGACGGCTGTTGACGCAAAGGAATGACGAAGGTCATGGAGACGTACGTCTTCCAGCTTGGCCGCCTTGCGTATCCGCCGCCATGGCTTCTGCATATCGGTGATATGGGAGCCGGGGAGCTTGCCGGTGATGACATACGGATTGTCTTCGATACGTTCTATCTCCGATAACGCCACCAAGGCCGCCGGTCCGAGATAGACCCGTTTCGCGCCGGTCTTTGACTCCGGCAGGAAAGCCGAGCTGCCCTTGATAAATTCCCATTTGAGGGTTTGTATCTCGCCAAGGCGGCAGCCGGTCAGTATCAGCAGGCGAATGCAGTTGATCGCCGATTGTGATTCAATGCCTTCCTTTTCCAGATCAATCAGCGTCTGGCCCAGCCGGGAAAGCTCTTCGCCGCTCAAATAGCGTTCGCGTTTCTTCTCTTCATATTTCTTGACATGGCGGCAGGGGTTGGAGTTATCAGGACGGAAGCCCCAGACTTCCGCCTGATTAAACATGACAGAGAGAACGCCAAGTGTTCTATTCGCCTGATAGGGCGTGTCCCGGTGCTTGTGATGCAGATCGGCGATATCGCTTCGCTGCACGTCCTCCACCTGCACAACGCCAAAGGCGGGCTTTATAAAGAGGTCCATGCAGCGCCGGTATTCCTTCGCGGTGCTTTCCCGGCAATGCGACGGCACATAATCCGACATAAAGCGTTCGCAAAGTTCGGACACCAGAACCGCCCCGCGCTTGCGCTTGGCTTCTTCCGCAGGGTTTGCCCCATGGGCAACGCCCGCAAGCAGCTCACGGGCCTTCTCTCGGGCTTTTTCGGCGGTTACCGTGCCGTATCGCCCCAGCCCCTTCCGCCGGGTGCGTCCGCCGCCGTCCCGGTATTGAATGAGGAATGTCTTGCGCCCGGACGGCAGTACCCGCAGGCCATATCCGGGCAGGGTTTCATCCCAGACAAAATAGTCTTTCTCTTTCACTAAAAGGCCGTCAATGTTACGCTTGTTCAGTCTCATATTCGCTTCCATCTCTCAATCTGGAAGCATAATGGAAGCAAGTGACAGCGAAAATCAAGATATTTGTGAGAAGGCAAGAGTAACAGTTACGTAGAATATTATAATTATAACAACGCTATATGTCGAATCATGCGACTATATGGTAAATCGCGATAATCCATATAATCTAACTCATAACCTGTAGGTCGCAGGTTCAAATCCTGCCCCCGCAACCAACTTTTACATTTGCGTCGCTGGGCTTTGCTTCGCGATCGAAGCAACAGCCGAGTTGTGTCTGTCTCTAGGTTTTTCTAGCTCAGCCAACTCGAGGGAGGGGCGAAATGAGAAAAATCGACACTGGCATTCAGCTGAGCGCGTCTGATTTAGTCGGACATCTAAACTGCCGTCATCTCACTGCGCTCGATATTGGGGTTTGTGAGGGGACTCACTCAAAGCCTCACGTATGGGACCCGCTTCTTGAAATCCTTCGAGAAAGGGGGCGACGCCATGAAGATGCGTTCATACAGTACCTGAAGGACCAGGGCTTAACCTCCGCCCATATCGAGGGGATCGATATCACGCCGTCTGCCGTTGCAGCCACTCGTGAAGCGATGGAAGCCGGGGTGGACGTTATCATTCAAGCCGCCATGCAAAACGACCGTTGGGCGGGTAGGGCTGACGTATTGAGAAAAGTCGCTTCCCCAAGCGATCTTGGTGACTGGTCGTATGAAGTAATTGATACAAAACTAGCGCGTGAGACAAAGGGCGGGTCGGTACTCCAGCTCTGCTTCTACGCCGATCTCTTAGAAAAGATGCAAGGTCGCCACCCAGAGAACGTGCATGTCGTTGCTCCGTGGTCTGACTTTGAGCCACAAAGCTTTCGTTACGCAGACTACGCAGCATTCTTTCGCCGCGCAAAAGCCGCTGCCGAAGCGGCGACAAACATTGACGACGTTGAAGAGTGTTATCCCGATCCGAAAGCGCATTGCGACGTTTGCCGTTGGGCTGAGCGTTGCGACAAGCGCCGCCGTGACGACGACCATCTTTGTTTGGTCGCCAACATCTCCAAAACGCAGATCAGCGAACTTCAGTCCAAGGGCATCACGACGACCGCTGCGTTAGCGGAGATGCCCGTTCCGATCCCGTTTACTCCCGAGCGCGGTTCACCTGCTTCATTCGAGAAAGCCCGTGAGCAGGCACGTATTCAGATAGAAAGTCGAGAATCCGGCGAGTTGAGATTCCAGATGCTTCCTGTTGATCCAACGACAGGCCTCTGTCTCCTTCCCGAACCTTCAGACGGTGATATATTCTTCGATATCGAAGGCGATCCATTCGTCGGCGAACATGGCCTCGAATATCTTTTCGGATATCAGTATCGCGATGAAAGCGGCGAAATCGTCTATACAGGCGATTGGGCATTTGATCGCGACGGCGAGAAAGCAATCTTTGAGAGCTTCGTCGATTTTGTCACTCAACGACGAGAGCAATACCCAGATCTCCATATCTATCACTTCGCACCATACGAGCCAGGCGCTCTCAAGCGTCTAATGGGGCGCTACGCGACCCGTGAAGATGAAATTGACAATCTCCTGCGCGGCAAGGTCTTGGTTGATCTCTACAGTGTTGTGCGAAACGCGCTCCGCGCCGGTGTCGAAAGCTACTCGATCAAGAAGCTCGAGCAGCTTTATGGCTACACTCGCGATGCCGATCTCAAGGCCGCGAACCTTGCGTTGGCAAGCTTGCAGGCAGGCCTTGAACTCGGCGACACAGAAGCGATCACTGACGAAGACAAGGCGGTGGTCGAACTCTACAATCGCGATGATTGCGCCTCCACGCTTGCTTTACGCGATTGGTTAGAAGAGCGGCGGGCTGAGCTCATTGCAGACGGCAATCACGTTCCCAGGCCAGAGCCCGGACAAGACGGGCCTAGTGAGGAATTGAGCGAGCGCCAACAGCGCGTTCAAGAACTGGTCGAGCGATTAATCGAAGGGATTCCTGTTGATCCAGAAGCTCGCTCAGCCGAGCAGCAGGCAACTTGGATTCTCGCCTATTTGCTGGATTGGCACCGAAGAGAGGACAAGGCCGCGTGGTGGGAATACTTCAGGCTGGCGGCGCTTACGCCGGAAGAATTGACACATGAACGCGCGGCTCTGTCAGGCTTAGAGTTGATCGCAACCGTTGATGAAACGGCGAGAGGCATTCCGACGCACAGATACCGCTTCCCCCAACAAGACACCGATCTTCGGGGCGGCGAGACACTACAAAGTGCTGGCGGCGAAAAACTTGGTGAAGTTGTTGAGATTTCGTCGGAAGATCGGACGGTCGACATCAAGAAGATGGGCAAGACCGCCTCTGAGCATCCTGTCGGAGTCTTCGCACACACCATGTACGGGAGTAAGGAGCAAGCGGACTCTCTGCTACGGCTTGGTGAGTATGTCGCGGACAACGGCATTACCGGCGATGGGCCGTACAATGCGGCACGCGCGCTGCTCTTGCGGCTTCCCCCTAACTTAGACGGCGGTCAAGTCCGTGACGGTGACGAGGACACTCTTCAAGCTGCTTTGAGAGTAGCGACCGCATTGCATCCGGGGGTCTTCCCCATCCAAGGTCCACCTGGCACGGGTAAGTCCTTCACAGGCGCGCGCATGATCTGCGAACTCGTCTCCGAAGGTAAGCGTGTTGGGATCACGGCAAATAGTCACAAGGTCATTCGAAACCTTCTCGACAAGGTTGTTGAAGCTGCTGAGGAGGCTGGCATCGATCTCAAGTGTGTTCAGAAACCCAAAGAGATGGAGCCGGATCAGCCTCGCCTCACCTTCGCTAAAGACAATAACGCTCTCTTGTCAGCTTTGGCCTCGGGTCGTTGTCAGGTCGCCGGAGCGACCCACTTCTTATGGGCGAGGGCCGATGCTCAAAATACTCTGGACGTTCTGGTGGTGGACGAAGCAGCGCAAATGTCTCTTGCAAATGTGGTCGCCGTTGCCCCGAGCGCGGAAAGACTTGTTCTGCTCGGCGATCCCCAACAGCTCGATCAGCCGACGCAAGGAACGCATCCAGATGGTGCTGGCGTGTCTTCCCTTGAGCACGTCCTCGGCGACGAGCACACGATCGCAGAAGACTGCGGATTGTTTCTCGAAAATACCTGGCGATTGCATCCAGACATAAGCGAATTCACTTCAGAGCTGTTCTATGACGATAAGCTCGCATCGGTCGCCGGTTGCGAGCAGCAGGAAATCAGATCGGCTGGCATCATCCAAGGTAGCGGCTTGCGCTATCTGCCTGTCGATCATGCTGGCAATCAAAGCTCGTCGATAGAAGAGGCCGAGGCGGTTGCATCATTAGTGAATCGAATTCTCGCAGATGGGCCGACGTGGATTGATCGAGATGGTTCCGAGAGGCCTGTGACCCTTGACGACATTCTTGTAATCGCCCCTTACAACGCGCAGGTTTTCGAAATCCAGCAACGTCTTCCGGGCGCACGTGTTGGCACCGTCGATAAGTTTCAGGGGCAAGAAGCTCCAATTGCGATCTATTCGACCGCGACATCAAGCCATTCCGACGCGCCACGCGGGATGGAGTTCCTCTACAGTGCGAACCGTTTTAATGTCGCCACATCGAGAGCGAAGTGCGTTGCGATCCTCGTTGCATCCCCACAAATCTTTGAAGCAGAATGCAGGACGCCTAAGCAAATGCAACTCGCGAACGCGTTTTGTCGTTATCTCGAGCTTGCACAAACTATACGTCTTTGAAGTGAGAGCTTGATGCTAGCTAAGCACAGGATTGACCGATAAAACGGTCATATCGCGCTGATTTGACCTATGTGTCGGTCAATATGATTGACATCATTATCGCCTACACCCATAATGACTTATGAGGCGGTCAAATCGCGTAGATTTGACCTATGAGTCAATCAAACGGGTTTGAACGATGCCAACACCAAAGCGCACCTATGCACGCTACACGACTGAGGGAATTGCCCTGCTGGGCAAGATGATCCGTCATGGGCGCAAGCAGCGCAAGATGACCGAGGTGGAATTAGCCGAACGGTGCTGTCAGAGGAAAACTGCTTGATGGGGATTTGCTCGTCGACTAGCCTCCGAGCATGACAAAAAAGAACCCATTTCGCTATTTCAAAACCTCTCC
>NZ_NZMB01000011.1 GCF_002694385.1 Sneathiella sp. | reverse complement strand
TGATCTGGCCGGGACACTCAAAAACGTGAACCCGGAAAATGTCAAAAAGATCATAGATGACGCCAAAGGGGCTGGAGATAATCTCAAAGACAGCCTGAAAGGCGGAGCGGAGAAGGACTCCGGCGGCGTCAAGAATCTGCTGGATGCTGCCGGCGGCCTTCTCGGGGGCAAGAAGAACTGACCGCGGCAGCGATCCAAAAATCAGCCGGACAAAATATCAACCGCCTTTTTTCTGGCGCTCCTCAACCGGGGCGCCAGATTTTTTCCAGGCGCCATAACCGCCGTCGATATGGCAGACATTTTCAAGGCCCATGTCCTGCACCGCCTTGGTCGCAAGCGCAGAGCGCCAGCCCGCCGCGCAGAAAAACACAAACCGGTCGCCGCTTGCAAAAACTTCCTTGTGATAGGGGCTATCCGGATCGACCCAGAATTCAAGCATCCCGCGCGGCGCATGCACGGCGCCCGGCACTTGACCGTCCCGTTCCAGTTCGCGTACATCGCGAATATCGACAAATGTGACACCCTCGGTGCCATGAAGGGCTAACGCTTCCTCGACCGACAGGGTTTTGATCTGGCTGTTCGCCTCTTCAATAAGCTGCTTGATGCCTTTTTTCATTTTTATTCATCCTTCCGATCCGTTATCGTAAAATACAAGTGTGTCCTTGTGGTCTATTCAATCTTAAAAATCAACATAACATGATGACAATGGCACTCGTCGAGATAAAAAGTCAGGGAGCGGAATATGGACCTTTCATTTACCCAGCAGGACATCGCCTTTCGCGATGAAGTCCGTCAGTTTCTCGCCGATGAATTCGACGAGGATCTGAAACAGAAGATGGCGGAAAACCGCAATAATTACATGCCGAAAGCGGATCACCTCCGCTGGCAGGACGCGCTGGCGAAGAAAGGCTGGCTCACCCCCAACTGGCCGGTCGAACATGGCGGACCGGGCTGGACGACGACACAGAAGTATATCTTCGATACCGAGATGGCAAATGCGAACGCGCCGGGCATCATGCCCTTCGGCGTCAGCATGTGCGCCCCCGTCATCATGAAATTCGGCACCGAAGAACAGAAGCAGCGATTCCTGCCTGACATTCGCGAAAACAAGGTATGGTGGTGCCAGGGCTATTCGGAACCGGGCTCGGGCTCCGACCTTGCCAGCCTGCAAATGAAGGCGGAGGACAAGGGCGATCATTTCCTCTGCAACGGCTCCAAAATCTGGACAACACTCGCCCAGTATGCGGACTGGATTTTCTGCCTTGTCCGCACGCAATCTGGCGGCAAGCCGCAGGAAGGCATTTCCTTCCTGCTGATCGACATGAAATCAGAAGGCATCACCGTTGATCCGATCCCGACCCTGGACCTGCCCATCAAGGGCGCGCAGGAGGTGAACCAGGTGTTCTTCAATGACGTCAAGGTACCGAAGGAAAACCTGATCGGCGAGATGAACAAGGGCTGGACCTGCGCCAAATATCTGCTGGAATTTGAGCGGGGCAATGCCTATGCCGGACGGCTCAAACGCGGGCTTGAGAAAGTCCGCGCCATTGCCGCGAAGGAAATTGACGGGCAGGCACCAGTCATTGAAAACGCCGCCTTCAATGCCAAGCTGGCGCGTCTTGAAATTGCCGTGCAGGCGCTGGAAATGACGGAGCTTCGCATCTTGAGCAAGCTCACATCGGGGCAAAATATGGGGCCGGAATCCTCCCTCATGAAATGCCGCGGCACGGACCTTTATCAGGAGGTTGTCGCCCTGGCGCTGGAGGCCGTCGGCACTTATTCCCAGCCGTTCATCCCGCTCTATCCCGGGCAGAATGAAGAACCCGTCGGGCCGGATTACGCAAGCGGTGTCGCCCCGCGCTATTTCAACGCCAGAAAGGTGTCGATCTATGGCGGGTCCAATGAAATCCAGCGCAACATCATGGCGAAGCTGATTCTTGGCCTCTAGGGGAGAGTTTATTGACGGAGTCAATGAGTTGATGGACGGAGTCCAGTAATTTGCCTGAAAGCACGGAAACGATCCGTCTCTCCATGTGGTCCGGCCCCCGGAATATTTCGACGGCGATGATGCGCGCCTTCGCCAGCAGGCCGGGGTGCCGCGCCGTCGATGAACCCTTCTATGCCTATTATCTGGCAAAGACCGGCCTCAAACACCCGATGTATGAAGAAGTCATCGCCAGCCAGCCAACCGACTGGCAGGTGGTGGCGGCAAATCTCAACGGCCCTCACTCTGCGCAAGAATTATATATCAAACAGATGACCCACCATATGCTGGAGGAGGTGGACCTCGGCGCGTTCCGCCATCATCGCAATTGTTTCCTGATCCGTGACCCGAGACGGGTCATCGCCTCCTATGCCGTAAAATGGGATCGCATCACGACCGATGATATCGGCATCCGGCGTCAGCTTGAAATTTTCGAAGCGCTGCAACGTCTCACAGGAGAGACCCCGGTTGTGGTCGAGGCGGAGGATATCCTGAAAAATCCGGAAGATATGCTGCGAAAATTATGCGCGGCTCTCGACATCAACTGGCAGCCTGAAATGCTGTCCTGGCCCGCAGGCCGACGGCCGGAAGATGGCGTCTGGGCCACGCACTGGTATGCATCAGTCGAGGCAACGACCGGCTTCGCGCCCTATGAGGAGAAGGAAATAACCCTCAACGACGATCTGGAACAGCTTGCCGCCGAGCAGCAGCCCAGTTACGACGCGCTGCGCGCCTATAAAATCTAGGCGTTTTTCTCCGGCACACTGAGGGCATGGTCGAGTTTCCTCATCCAGTCCCTGACCCGCGCTTCATTGACGCCGAAATCACGGTATCCATAGTGGGCGCGGCTGAAAATAGCGAGGGTTGACCGCCCTTCCCCCAGATCAATAAAGCGGACCGTAATCGTGTCGGGATAGCCGATGAGCTTCGAACATTGCACATAGTCAACCTGCAGATCCGCGCCAATATTGCGGCTACTGAGTTTTTCGACCCGCGGTTCACCCAGCGCGACTTTTTCAAATCGGGCGGCAAGCGTCGGCATATCGAGCTCGAAAATCGGGCTGACCGTTTTCGGCGGATATTCGGCGTAATCCGGTGGCGACATCAGATAGGTGTTTGGCTTGCGAGGCTTTTTCAGCGTCGAAAAATCCAGTTCCGGCCTCTGGACATTCTTCAAAAGATTCTTCAACATTATGACACCTGTTCTGACTAACCCCTGTCATTGCAAAGACCCAAAGGTACATTAGATTAAATATCATGCTGGTGCGAGAGGAATTCAATCGGGAACGGATCGACGAACTTATTCGCGAGGCGCAGAAGCATGGTCCCTTTCAGGCTCTTACCCATGAGGAGCGGGAGGCGACAAGACACGCGTTTCTGTCGCAAATTGACCCGCAAGACGGCCTCTGGGTCTTCGGTTATGGCTCTCTTTTGTGGAATCCGGCCTTTCACTTTACCGAATGGCAACCGGCTCGGCTGCATGGCTTTCGCCGCCGCTTCTGCATGAAAGCCTCAATCGGACGGGGCAGCCCCGACAAGCCGGGATTGATGCTGGCGCTTGACCATGGCGGCTCCTGCAACGGGCGGGCGTTTCACATCGCCCCCGAAAAGATCGACAGCGAAACGGATATCCTGTGGATGCGGGAAATGATCTCCGGCGCCTATCATGCCCGTCTGGTCAACCTCCGCCTGCCGGGCGGGACGGTGAAGGGGCTAACCTTTGTCATCAACCGCACCCATTCCCGCTATATCCGGGAGATGGACATGGAAGAGACAACCCGCCTTCTCGCCACCGGGGAAGGGCATCTCGGCACCTGCCGGGATTATCTCACCAATACCATTGCGCATCTCGACGAGATGAATGTGAAAGACCGCTATCTTCACGAGTTGCAAGTGAAAATGCGGGAGCTTGATCGCCGCGCCAACATGGCCTAACAATCCGGTTGTATCCAATAACCGCGCGGAGACCGCCAGTGCCCCTCAATCCCAATAGCGATCTTCCCCCGATTTTTGTCATCAACCGGCAATCGGACACAAGCCGCCGCGGCGATATGACGGAACGGCTGGCCAAAGTCGGTCTCACCCCGACCTTCTTTCCGGCGGTGGACGGGTATAAGCTGGATATCCCTAACCTCCCCGATTATGACGGGGGAAAGCGTCGCCGCTATTTCGGCAAGGATCTGAAGGCCGGCGAAATCGGCTGCCTGCTGTCGCATCGCGCCATTTATCAGAGAATGGTGGACGAAAATATCGAGCGTGCGGTCGTTCTGGAGGATGATGTATTCTTCGCCGATGATTTCCGTGCCGTGCTGGAAGATATCCAGAAGACAGAACTTCCCTGGGACCTGATCCGCTTTGTCGGCCATGGCAAGGTGTTCGATCTCGGCTTTCGCAAACTCGCCAGTCTCCGCCATGGATACAGCATTACCCGTGTTCCAACCTCCCCCAGCGGCGCCTACGCCTATCTGCTGAACAAAGCCGCGGCGCAGCGTCTGTTACAGATGATGCAGAGAAACTGGGTGCCCGTCGATATCACACACAGCCGGGCCTGGGAAACCGGGCTTGAAACCCTGCTGATCCATCCTTCCCCCGCCACGCCGGATCTGGATGGCCCGTCAACCATTGGCGATGAGCGGTTTGACAACACCAAGCGGATAACCGGCATCACCAGACTGCTGCATCCTTTCTGTCGCTTCTGGTACAAGCTCAGCAACGGGGTGGGCAAGCGCGTGCTTTACGCCTCAAGCTGGTTTCGCGACCGGAAACTCTAGATCGCCAAAAAGCCTGTAATCAGTAGCGTAATGCTGAGAAGCAATCCGCCCACAGGAACCCAGAACGGGACGACAAAAACGCTGTCGGATGGAGCGGGCTCGGTTTTTTTCAGGCGGATCAGAGCGAGATTGACCAGACAGAAGATGATCAGAACAATGCTCGATGTCGCTTCTGCCAACTGGGCTATGGGTAGAAGCGTTGCGAACATCAGAACGAGCGCGGTAATGATGCCTGTCGCAACCAGCGGCGTTCGCGTGACGGGATGAACCACGGCAAGAAAGGCAGGGAGGTTCTGCTGTTTCGCCAGACCATAAATCACCCGTGACGCCATAATGATCTGAATCAGCACCCCGTTCGTCGTGGCGATAATGGAGATCATGTGAAAAATCCCGCTGGTTGCTGTTCCCGCATTTTCAAAAACAAAAGCAAGCGGCGCGGCAGAGCCCGCCAGCTCCGCCATCGGCACAACAAGAATGACAACGGAAACGACGAGAAAATAAAGAATGGTTGTGATCAGCAGGGTAAGAATTATACCGCGCGGCAATGTTTTGTGCGGTTCAACCACTTCCTCTGCGACATTGGCGATATCCTCGAACCCGACAAACGCAAAAAAGGCAAGCAGGCTCGCCGACATAATTCCGCCCCAGACTGACAGTTCCAAGGGCGGCAGCAGCTGCAGCGAATTTGATATAATGGCAGGATCGGCATTGATGCCATAATAAATCACAAGACCCAGGCCGCCGATCTCAATCAAGGTGAAAATAGCGGCAACCGTCACGGATTCCACGATACCCCAGGCGGCAATCGCACCTATGATCAGGATCACCGCCGCTGCCAGCAAGGTTGGCGGCAACGCAATAATATCGCCGATATAGGCCGCCGCGCCAAGAGAGACAGCCGCCGAAGATACGACGCCCGATGCCGCCACCAGCAATCCGACGGTTAGGGTCAGGCCCGGCGATTTAAAGCTGGCGTGCACATAGGCCGCCGCCCCTGCGCTGACCGGATGGCGGGTCGACAGCTCGGCGTAGGAAAACCCGGTAAAGGCCACGACGACCGCTGCGATCAGAAAGGATATGGGCGCATATATTCCTGCCTCCGCCGCCGTTGCGCCAACCAACACATAGATCCCGGCGCCAATGGTGACGCCGAGCCCGTAAAGGACCAGCAGCGGCAGGGTCAGTTTCCGCGCCAGATCGACCCGGTTCTGCGGGATCATGACATTCTCCGTTTCCTGCCGGTCCGCCATCGGTACAATATCGTTTCCCGCGACGATCAGCGCAGAAAGAGAAGCGGATGACGGCTGGTCAGCAAAGGCTCCAGATTGGCGGGGTCTTGCAAAAATGCGCCGCCTGATGTCAGGACGACAAGACTCTCCCGCGCCAGCATCCGTTCCAGCACATGGCCGTTTGCCGCCGATAATGGCGGCATGATGCGCAAATCGGCCTCTCCCGGCTGACCGGCTGATTTTGCAAATTCGGCAAGCCCCGCAAGGGCCGCGTCATCAAGAGCGAAGGGCAGCAGGGTAATATGCGACAGTGGAATGGGCAGCAGGGAGGTGACGGCGCGTACTCCCTGCTCCGCCGCAACAGGGGAATCGCAAATGACCAATGCTTCCGCGGTTAAATGTTTTGCGCCCTTGAGCAGTAACGTCGGGCGGAGCATGCCGGTCGGCAGGGCGCGGCCGGAAAGGCGGCTCCGGAAATTCCGCGAATGCAGCCGCCCTGTATTTTCGATAATGACAAGGTCGGCATCCTCAAGATCGCTTTCCTCCGTCGGCCAGGCCGTGCCACGCACCGCGCGAAAGCCAACCGCGATCTTGCGCCGCCGGGCTTCGCGTTCCAACTGTCGCTGGACACTTCTTGCCATCGCGCGGAGCTGTGCCTCAATCGTCAGCCGGTCAAGCTGGTGAGCCTCCGGAGAGGACAGCCGATATTCCCGCACGAAGCCAAGCTCGCTGACCGTCACAAGATCGCTATCCTCGATGAAAACCCCGTGCAGCTCGCCACCAAGACGCGCCGCAATGTCGATGGCCGCCCCCATGGTTTCGCGGCAATGGGAGGCCGCATCAATCTGCAATAAAATCCGGCGATATTTTATGACGGGTCTTTCAGACATCCGCCCCCTCCGTTGATTTGTCATCACGCCCCGATCTGGCGTAGCGAACCGCCGCATCGGCAAAGCCGTCAAGCCGCGCCTGCACCTTGCCGTTGATGCTATCCGCAGGAAAGTTCCCCGCCTCATCCGCCACTCCGGCCGTGACACCGGTCAGTATTTCAATTCCCTGATCAATGCTCGCCACGGGATAAATATGAAACTGGCCCTGTTCGGCCGCTGCAACGATTTCATCCTTCAGCATCAGATGCTTCACATTCGATTGCGGGATCAAAACCCCCTGATCGCCGGTCAGACCCCGGTATTTGCAAAGGTCGAAAAAGCCCTCGATCTTTTCGTTGACGCCACCAATGGCCTGCACCTCACCAAATTGATTGACCGATCCTGTGACCGCGAGCGACTGGCGGATCGGCACGTCGGACAATGCCGACAGGAGGGCATACAGCTCGGTCGAGGAGGCGCTGTCCCCATCCACCCCGCCGTAGGATTGTTCAAAGACAAGACTGGCGGTGAGGGACAGCGGCTTGTCCCGCGTATAGCGGGCGGCCAGGAAATTCGTGAGAATCAGCACGCCCTTCGAATGCAACGGCCCGCCAAGCTCGACTTCCCGTTCGATATCGACCACCCGGCCGCGGCCCAGATGCACCCGCGCCGTAATCCGGCTCGGCCTGCCAAAAGCGAAATCGCCGAGTTGCAGGACCGACAGGCCATTGATCTGGCCGACATGCGCTCCGCTCGTATCCAGCATCATGGTGCCCCGGCGGAACTGTTCCTGCGTCTTTTCCCGCATCCGGTCAGACCGGCGGATATGCGCGCTGATGGCCTGCTGCACATCTTCGCCGCTGATCATCGCAGCGCTCCGCGCGGAGGCCCAATGATCAGCCTCCGAGATCAAATCGGAAAGGGCGCGGGCGTGACTGAGCAACCGCTCCTTGTCACTGGTCAGACGGGTCATTCGCTCCATTACCTTTTCCACCGCACTCCGGTCCAGCGGTAGCAGGCTTTTCTTGCGTGCTTCCGTTGCGATAAAACGGGCATAAAGCGAAATGGCGTCATCGGTCACCGGAAGCTGATCTTCAAAATCGACCGGCACCTTGAACAGGTTATAATAATCTGGATCATTCTGGCTGAGCAGATAATACAGCATCGGGTCGCCGATCAGGATTACCTTCACATCCAGCGGTATGGCTTCCGGCTGCAGGCTGACGATACTGCCGAGGGACATCATCTGCGACAGGGTTTCAATCCGCACCTCACGGCTGCGCAGTTCACGTTTCAGGGTTTCCCATGCATAGGGCTGCATAAGCAGCCGCCGGGCATCCAGAATAAGATAGCCGCCATTCGCCCGGTGCAACGCCCCCGGCTTGATCAGCCGGAAATCCGTCACCAGTGATCCGAATTCCGAGCGATGTTCGATCCGCCCCAGCAGATTTTCCACCGTCGGATTATCTTCATAAACGATGGGCGCGCCGCCGTCGGGATTGTGACTGACCAGGACATTGACCTGACAGTTGTTGATCACCCGTTCCTGCTGACGGAGGAAATCACCGGCCATCTGGGCGGGAATTGTCTCGACCGCCTCATCCTTGCTGAGGCGAAAAACATCGCTGTGGTCGATGACATACTCCTGCACGTCATCAAGAAACCCCAGGACTGCCGGGCAATCACGCCAATGCTCCCGATTTTCATCAATCAGATGATCCACGGCGAAGCTGGTGACTTCCCGATTGAGTCGAACGATTTCGCGGCGCTGTTCACGCTCCATCTCCGGCATCATACGGACGGCGGCCTGCAATTCCTCTTCCAACTCGCCAATATCTTTCTTGATCTGTTCCTGCTCATCGGCGGGCAGCTTGGAAAACGCCTCCGGATCCAGTACCTTGCCCTCCCGCGAGGGAGCCAGCGCCAACCCCATCGGCGTGCGGACAAGGGCGATATTCTTCTCGCCCGCCTTTTTTTGCAGAGTTTCGAACCCCTCTTCCTGCTTCAGCTTGAACTGTTCGACAATTACGTCAAACCGGGTGCGGTAATCCTCGCTCTCATAGGCGGCGGAAATGACGACCCGGACTTCCTCGGCAAGGCTTTCCATCTGTTTGGCCAGTTCACGCGCGCGGCCTGCGGGCAGGCGCAGCATTTTGGGATGATCAGGCGCCGCGAAATTATTTACATAGCACCAGTCGTCAGGGCAGCATTTGGCCGCCGCTTCCGGTTCCAGATATCGCAGGATGGTTTCCGTCTTTCCCGCGCCGGACGATCCGAACGCGAACAGGTTAAAGCCTTCGTGCCGAACACCGATGCCAAACCGGATGGCTTCCACCGCGCGGTCCTGACCGAGTGGCTCGCGCAGATCCTCGATCTGTGTCGTATCGGTAAAGCCGAGCATGCTGAGATCATATTTCCGGCACAGCTCTGAAGCCGGGAGTGCCTTGTGTTCGGCCATTACAACCCTCTCCTTTAATCAACATTTTATTTTACCATACTACCCATTGTGAAAAATGAGGGAAATCAATTGAACAGAAAAATGCATCCCCTCGCCCCTTCGCCAGAGGCGACATCTGGCATTCAAGGTGGCTTAACGGCGACAGAAAACAGTAAAGACCGACATGTCAATTGATCGTGATCAATGCTGCGGCGCACAAAGTCGGAGTATAATGTGAAAGAACGATGCCCCGCCGCCCGCGCCGGGATCAGGAGTGTGAACCATGCAGAAAAAGAAAGACGCCCGCAGCCGCAGAAACACATCCGATGATAAATTCGATGGCGTTGTCAATTTGCCAGTGGCACGGCCATCTCCTGCAACGGCCCTGCAAGCAGCATCCCCATCTCCACCCGCCGTTCCGGGACATAAGGGACTCTTCCGGCATTTTCCCGCTCACAAGGATTCCTATTTTTCGGCCTCTATACAGGACATTCTCGACCGCTCCGCCCATGCAACCCTTGCCCGTTTCACAGGTGGCCTGTCACCGAGCGCCATGGCCGACGCCTATGCCGACTGGGTTGTGCATCTGGCCATGTCGCCGGGTAAACAGATGCAGCTTGTGGAAAAGGCGGCCCGGAAAAGCGTGCGGCTGGTCAATTTCATGCTGAATTGCGCCCATACGCCCCCCGGTTCCGAAAAACATACGGCCTGCATTGAGCCGCTGCCGCAGGATAGCCGGTTTCGCGGCGACGCCTGGCAGCAATTTCCCTATAATATTCTCCATCAGGCCTTCCTGCTCAACCAGCAATGGTGGCATAATGCAACCACGGGCGTCCGCGGCGTCACAAAACAACATGAAAATGTAGTGGAATTCGCGGCCCGCCAGATACTGGACCTGTTTTCCCCGTCCAATTATTTCTTTACCAATCCGGAAGTGATCCAGAAAACCGTTGAAGAAAACGGCCAGAATCTTGTTCGTGGCTATCAGAATTTCACCCGTGATCTGGACGCCGTGATCAGCGGCCGGAAATTGCCCGGCACTCAGAAATATGAGGTCGGGCGCAATCTCGCCGTCACGCCTGGGAAAGTTGTTTACCGCAACCGCCTGATCGAACTGATCCAGTATGAGCCGGTGACCGACAAGGTCCGGCCCGAACCGGTGCTGATCGTTCCCGCCTGGATCATGAAATACTATATACTGGATCTTTCCCCGGAAAATTCACTGGTCAGATATCTGACTGAACAGGGCTTCACTGTCTTTATGGTGTCCTGGAAAAACCCCGATCCGGAGGATCGCGATCTGTCGATGGATGATTACAGCACTCTTTCCATCCTGTCCGCGCTTGATGTGATCGGGGATATTGTGCCTGACGAGAAGATCCATGCCGTCGGTTATTGCCTTGGCGGTACCCTGCTCGCCATCGCCGCCGCCGCCATGTCGCGCGATCATGACGACCGGCTGAAAACTGTCTCGCTCTTTGCCGCGCAGGCCGACTTCACCGAGGCCGGAGAGCTGATGCTGTTTATCAATGAAAGCCAGGTCACTTTCCTGGAAGACATGATGTGGGAACAGGGCTATCTCGATACCACGCAAATGGCGGGCGCGTTCCAGCTGCTGCGCTCCAACGATCTGATCTGGTCAAGGTCGGTCCGCAATTATCTGATGGGTGAAACCCCGGATGAAAGTGACCTGATGACATGGAATGCTGATGCAACGCGCATGCCCTATCGCATGCATTCGGAATATCTCCGGCACCTTTTCCTCAATAACGACCTGGCCGAAGGGCGTTTCAAGGTGGACGGCAGGCCGGTTTCCATCACGGACATCCGCAAGCCAATTTTCGCCGTCGGCACGGAACGCGACCATGTGGCGCCATGGCGCTCTGTCTTTAAAATTCATACCCTGTCGGATGCGGATGTCACCTTTCTGCTGACCAATGGCGGACATAATGCCGGGATTGTTTCGGAACCCGGGCATCCGCGCCGCCATTATCGCATTGCCACCAAACGGGCGGAAGATCGCTACAGGGATCCGGAACAGTGGTATGATGAAACGCCGGAGCGGGAGGGCTCCTGGTGGCCGGAATTCAGTAGCTGGCTGATACAACATTCATCCCCTCCTGTTGATCCGCCTCCCATGGGCATGACCGGCAAGGGCCATGAAGTCATTGGAAACGCCCCCGGCACTTATGTGTTTCTGCCCTGATCGCCGTGTACATAAAGGACCGCCATGCAATATATTGAAAACAGGACGTATCAAGAAATCGCAATCGGCGACAGTGCCGATCTGGTCCGTTACCTCAAGGCGGAGGATATCGAGCTTTTCGCCGGGATGTCCGGCAATGCCAACCCCGCCCATCTGGATGCGGAATATGCAAATTCCGACAGTTTTCAAAAGGTGATCAGCCATGGGATGTGGGGCGGCTCTCTGATTGCGGCTGTGATCGCAACCGAATTGCCGGGACCCGGGACAATATTCATCAACCAGTCACTGCATTTTCTGAAGCCTGTCGGCATTGGTGATTGCGTCACGGTCCGGGTCACGGTCAGCGAGAAAAAACCGGATGCGCGGGTCCTGCTGATATGCGACTGCATCAATCAGGCCGGAGAGACGGTGATCGAGGGGGAGGCGGAAGTCCGCGCTCCGACCGAGAAAGTCAAACGCCCCCGCGCCCTGCTGGCGGAGGCGCATCTGCATCAAACCGGACAGCAGTATCAGCAGCTTATCAGGGCGACCAAGCATCTTGACCCGATCCCGACGGCGGTTGTCCATCCCTGCGATACAACCTCCCTGCTCGGCGCTTTGGAATCGGCGGAACAAAACCTGATCCTGCCCATTCTTGTCGGACCGGAAACGAAGATACGCGCCGCGGCGAAAGTGGCCGGGCGCAGCCTTGACGGCTATCAGATCGTCGATGTGCCGCACAGCCATGCCGCTGCCCGCCGCGCGGTCGAGCTGGTGCGCGAAGGTGCGGTCGCCGCCCTCATGAAAGGCAAGCTGCATACGGATGAAATCATGGAGGCTGTGATTGACAAAGTAAGCGGCCTGCGCACCGAACGGCGGATCAGCCACGTCTTCGCCCTCGACGTGCCGAGTTATCCCAAACCGCTGATGATCACCGATGCCGCAATCAACATATATCCTGATCTCAACGACAAACGGGACATTATCCAGAATGCCATTGACCTCGCCCACGCCCTCGGCATTCCGCTACCGAAAGTCGCCATCCTCTCAGCGGTGGAAACCATCTATCCGAAAATTGCCTCCACCATCGACGCGGCGGCGCTGTGCAAAATGGCGGATCGCGGACAGATCACCGGCGGATTGCTGGACGGACCACTCGCGTTTGATAACGCCATTTCCAAATCGGCTGCGGAAACGAAAGGTATCCAGTCTGTTGTCGCGGGCGATGCGGATGTCCTGATTGCCCCCGATCTGGAGGCCGGTAATATGATCGCCAAGCAGCTTATCTACCTTGCCGGAGCCGAAAGCGCCGGGATTGTCCTTGGCGCCCGCGTGCCCATCATCCTGACCAGCCGGGCCGATGGCACCCTGTCCCGGCTCGCTTCCTCTGCCCTTGCCCTGCTGTATGCCCATTATACCCTGAAATCCAAGCCATGACCGATGCCATCCTTGTCCTGAATGCCGGTTCTTCCAGTATCAAATTCGCACTTTATCCCCTGACACCGTCCAGCAGCAGACCGCTGATCCGCGGCAAAATCGAAAGCATCGGCCGTGCGCCCGCGTTCCGGGCAACGGATGGCAAGGGGCAGCCCATGGCAGAAGGCGAGCTTGCCGCCATTGATGCCACGAGCAATCACCAGAGCCTGACCATGCGGCTGCTGGACTGGCTGGAAGCGCATGATCAGGATGAGCGTATCGTCGCCATCGGCCACCGGGTAGTGCATGGCGGGCGGGAATTTGCAGCCCCCGTCCGAATTGACCGACAGTCGCTTAATCAGCTGGAAACCCTCACCAGCCTTGCGCCACTGCATCAGCCGCATAATCTGGCCCCCATCGACGCGCTGATGAAGCGGGATAGCACGCTGTTACAGGTTGCCTGCTTCGATACGGCCTTTCACCGCACCCAGAACCCACTCGCCGAGACATTCGCCCTGCCGCGCTCCTACACTGATGAAGGGGTCATCCGCTACGGGTTTCACGGGATATCATATGAATATATTGCCAGCGTCCTGCCCCATTATCTTGATGCGCAGGCGGACGGACGATGCATTATCGCCCATCTTGGCAATGGCGCCAGTCTCTGCGCGATGAAGGAGCGAAAAAGCGTCGCCACAAGCATGGGTTTCACCGCCCTTGACGGCCTTGTCATGGGCACAAGATGCGGCAGTCTTGATCCCGGTGTCGTTCTTTATCTGATGCAGGAACGCGGCATGACGGCGGAGGAGATACAACATCTCCTCTATAACGAATCCGGCTTGCGGGGCGTCTCTGGCATCAGCAATAACATGCAGGTCCTGATGGAAAGCGACCGCCCGGAAGCAAAAGAAGCGATCGACCTGTTCTGCTATCGTGCCGCATGCGAAATAGGGAGCCTGATGGTCCCCCTTGGCGGGCTCGACAGCATCGTCTTTACGGCCGGCATCGGCGAAAACGCGGCAATGGTCCGCCGCCGCATCTGCGGATTTCTGCACTGGCTCAGTATCGAACTCGATGACGCTGCCAATCAGACGAACGCGCCGGTCATCAGCACCGCGGCATCGGCCATTAAAGTGCTCGTCATTCCGACGGATGAGGAAAAAGTCATCGCCGAGGCCGCCAGAAATATATATGCAGCAACAGACCGGTGACCCATTCCATGAACATATCGGCAATCGGCAAAATCATTCCGGCCACCATCTGGTTGCGACACTATAACAAGAGGGACCTGCCCGGTGATCTGACGGCCGGGATCATCACCGCGATCCTGCTGGTGCCGCAGGCCATGGCCTATTCCATCCTCGCCGGGCTGCCACCGGAAATTGGGCTCTACGCGAGTATCCTGCCGCCCATCCTCTATGCACTTTTTGGCAGCAGCCGGACACTGGCGGTGGGACCGGTTGCCGTCGCCTCCCTGATGGTGGCGAGCGCGCTCGGCAGCCTTGCCTTGCCGGGATCGGCGGAATATATCGCTGCTGCCCTGGTCCTGTCGCTGCTCACCGGACTGTTCCTGCTGCTGATGGGGATTGCTAAGCTGGGCTTTCTCGCCAATTTCCTCAGTCACCCCGTAATGTCAGGCTTCACCAGCGCCGCCGCAATCGTAATTGCCTTCAGTCAGCTCAAGCATCTTCTTGGTTTTGATATTCCGCGCAATATCCGGATTGATGAAGCCGTCCTCCATATTTTCAGCCATATCAATGAGGCCAACGGCCTTACAATGGTTATCAGCGCCGTCAGTCTGATCCTGCTGTTCATGATGCGCCGCTATCTTGGACCGCTGCTGGTGCGGCTTGGCCTTCCGGGCGGGCTTGCCAGCACACTGGTCAAGGCAGGGCCGATGTTCGTCGTCATTCTGATGACCATTCTGTCCGCGCAGATGTTGTGGAACGAACACAAGGGGCTTGTCGTTATCGGCGCGATACCGGCGGGCCTCCCACCGCTAACCATCCCCGGTTTCGACATGACGCTGTGGCGGGAGCTCACCATTTCCGCCCTGCTCATCGCCCTTGTCAGTTTCGTTGAAAGTGTCGCCATCGCCCGCGTCCTCGCCAGCAAACGGCGGCAGAAAATCGACGTTAATCAGGAGCTGGTCGGCCTCGGCGTCGCCAATATCGGCGCGGCTTTTTCCGGCGGCAGCCCTGTCTGCGGCGGTTTCAGCCGCTCCGTTGTCAATTTCGATGCGGGCGCCAATACGCAAGCCGCCGCGATCATAACCGCCGTTCTGATTGCCCTGTCGGTCCTGTTTTTCACACCGCTTTTCTATTACCTGCCGCAGGCAGTGCTCGCCGCCATCATCATCATCGCGGTGCTTGGTCTTGTCGATCTGCGCGCTCTCAAGACAAGCTGGATCTACAGCAAAAGCGATGCCCTCGCCTGGATGGTGACATTTCTGATGGTTATGGCGGAGGGGATAGAAAGCGGTATTATCATCGGGGTCATCCTGTCTCTCGTTCTCTTTCTCTGGCGCAGCAGCAAACCGCATATCGCCATCGTCGGCCGGGTCGGCGACAGCGAGCATTTCCGCAACATCAAACGACATCAGGTCAAGACCTCTCCGCATCTGCTTGCCATACGCGTGGATGAGAGCCTGTTTTTCGCCAATGCCCGCTATTTTGAAAATTATGTGCTGTCCGCTGTTGTCGATCAGCCGGATGTGAAACATGTTATCTTTATATGCAGCGCCATAAACGCCATTGACGGCAGTGCACTTGAATCACTGGAGCAGTTGATCATTGATCTGAAAAACGCCGGCGTCACCTTCCACCTTGCAGAGGTGAAAGGACCCGTAATGGACCGGCTTGAAAAAACCGATTTCCTTGAACATCTGAAGCCCGGACGGGTTTTTCTCAGCACCCATGACGCTTTCCGGGCGCTTGATTGCACATAATGACGGCCCCAACGGACAAGAAAACACAACAAAAGGTGATTGCGTTTCTCTCTGATCCGGCAAGCTATCCTGAGCCGCCGCAAGAGGTTGAAACCCATGAGACGCATGGTGCGATGGTGTTCCTTGCGGGCGAACATGCCTATAAAATCAAGAAATCGGTCAAGCTGCCCTATCTCGACTTCTCCACCTTAGAAAAACGGGAAGCCATCTGCCGCCGTGAGCTGGAGATCAACCGCCCTGCTGCGCCCGGCCTCTATCTTGGGCTGGTCCCGATCACGCAGCAGAAGGATGGCTCCCTCGCCATTGACGGGCCGGGGGAACCCGTCGAATGGGCGGTGCATATGCAGCGTTTTGATCAGGCCGCTCTTTTTGACCGGCTTCCCGGTGAGGCAATCACAGACCGGGAGATGATAGAGGCTCTGGCCCGGGCTGTTCTCGCCAGTCACCGGCAGGCAAAAATCATCAGAAGCGGTAACGGGCCCGCGCGTGTTGAAAAACTAATCGCACAGCTTTCCGCGAGCTTTGCACGCTCCCCCGGTATTTTTGCAGAAAATGAGGCAGCAGAATTTACAGCCGCGGCGTCGGCGGCACTTTTACATGCCCGCTACTGTTTGCGATATCGCGGGCGGAGAGGGTATATCCGGCGCTGCCACGGGGATCTCCATCTTCGCAACATCGTCCTGATGGATGGCCACCCCGTCCTGTTTGATGCCCTTGAATTTGATGAAGAGCTGGCGAGCATTGACACGCTTTATGATCTTGCCTTTCTGCTGATGGACCTCAATCATCGAAAAATGACACAAGCCACAACGCGACTGCTGAACCGCTATCTGTCTCTATCCGGCGAAGATGCCGATTTATTTGGTCTCAAAGCCCTGCCGCTTTTCCTCGCCCTGCGCGCCGGGGTGCGGGCCATGGTAACGGCCGATCTCAGCCGCCAGAAAACGGGGAGCGACGCGGAAACAGCCTGCAAAAGCGCCCGCGTGTATTTTCATGAAGCCCTGCAATATCTGAAGCCGCCCGCCGCCCGCCTGATTGCCGTTGGCGGGTTTTCCGGCACGGGAAAAACCACCCTTGCCGCCGCACTGGCCGAACGTCCCTCTCCGGGGCCGGGCTATCTCCATATCCGCACCGATGTTGAACGCAAAGCCATGTTCAATGTGGCCGAAAGCGATAGCCTCCCCCCCGATTCCTACACACAGGAGAGCAGCGACGCCGTCTATCGCCGCGTGCTGCACAAGGCGTATATCGCCCTCAAATCAGGGCAGCGTGTCATCGTCGATGCTGTCTTTGCGAAGGAAGCCGAACGACAGGCGGTGGAGGACATTGCCTGGAAACTGGACGTGCCCTTCACCGGCCTCTGGCTGGAGGCGGATGAGGCAACACTGGCCGCGCGAGTGACAGCGCGGCGCAATGATGCTTCTGACGCCACCGCCGATGTGGTGCGTTTGCAAATACAGCGGGGCGCGCAACATATCCGTTGGCGCAGGGTTGATGCCGGCGGAACGGCAGAGGATACTTTCAAGGCGGCGACAAAAAGCATCAGAATAAACTGATATTGACTTTGATCAATGTTGACAGCGTTTCGTCGGGTTAAAATGAGCGTCGTTATGGCAGGAAAGGATGCACAATGACCCGAAAAAATACATCTGACAGTCGCGAGGCAGTACCGTTCATTTTTGCTGTGCCCGGTGATTTCGAAGCCGCCGTCAAACAGAATGAGAAAATTGTGAAAATCATGCAGGTCTGGGGAGAAGAAGTCCTCAATTTCGGTACCGACCGGCTAAAAGAAGACATGGCGATACCGGCTCAGCTTGCCGAATGCAAGACGCCCCAGGAAGTCATGAATGTCTATACAAATTTTTTCCAGACGGCTTTCAGGCAGTATACAGAAGAAGCGAGCAGACTTGGCGATCTGTATCAGAAGATTGGCCCGGATGGGGATGGTCTTGCGACAATGGCATCGGGGAAACCGGAAATGCCCCAATAGGATCTTGTAAAAGCCCTCCCTCTTATTCCGACAGGCTGATCCCTTTCAGCCTGTTTTTTTCATCCTCCGTCAACTCTGTCAGGGGCGGCAGCACCCGCTCCCATTCCTCTTCAGCAAAGCGACGCGCGATGAGATGCTTGATGGCTGGAATAAGCGGGGCAGCAGTAATGGCCGCGCGCAGTCGGGTCAGCTCCGCCACATCCGCAGCATCTGGCTTTTCCTCCTCCGGCGTCCATAGCCGGGCGCAAATCGGTGCGGATATATTGGCGGTTGCCGAAATACAGCCCGCAAAACCATGCTCGGAGGCCGCGGCCAGGCTGGTTTCACTGCTTGGAAACACGCGGAACTCCGGCAGAGCCTTCACAATTTCCCGGCAATAGGGAATGTCACCGGATGAATCCTTGATGCCGCAAATTCGCCCTTCCGTCTCCGTCCAGAGACGGCGGATCAGGTCAAGAGAGAAAGGAACGCCGGTCAACGCCGGGTAATTGTAAAGATATATCGGGATCGGGCTGTCGCTGGTCACATCGCACAAGGACATGAAATACCGGAACAGCCCCTCATCGCTCACCGGCTTGTAATAGAAAGGTGGCAAAACCAGCGCCGCCGCATAGCCGAGGTCTGCCGCATGATGGGTCAGCGAAATTGTCGTTTCCAGATCGGGCGTTCCGGTGCCAACCATCAGTTTGCGTCCGGGCAGGGCGTCGGCCGCCGCCTCCATGATATCACGGCGCGCCTGCTGTCCGAAGGAATTGGCCTCCCCCGTGGTGCCGAGGATATTAAGGCCGTCACAGCCATTTTCAAGCGCCCATTCGCACTGCCGCAGGAATCGCTCGCCTGCGAGGTGGCCCGCGCGGGTGACCGGCGTCGGCACCGCCGCGATCACCCCCGCCAAATCGCTCTTGTCGTCCTTTTCCTGATCCGCCATCGGCCGCCGCCCTTCTGCCTTATATATAAACCCATGAGAGCACAGCATCCGGCAAAGTCAATCGGGATTTTGCTGTCCTTTTCGGGACACTGACAGATTTTTACAACCGAAAATCCGCACTCAGGCCAGCGTGTCCATCGCCTCCGCAGCGATTTCCAGCGCCCGCAGCCGCGCCTTGTGATCATATATCTGAGCGCTCAGGATAATTTCATCGGCCGCCGTTTCCGCCTTGAACTTCAGCAGGCTGTCACGGACATCCTCCGCATTGCCAAGGGCAATATAGGTCATGAAACGGGAAATGGCCGCCCGCTCATGGGGGCCGAGCCGCTCCGCAAATCCCTCAACCGGCGGCTGCAACTTGACCGGCGCTCCGCGCGCCAGCGCCAGCACCGTCTGCATCATGGAGGTCGCCATGAGATCCGCCTCTTCCCGGGTATCAGCCGCCTGAAGGTTCATCGCCGCCATGACATAGGGACGATCAAGCTGCTCGGACGGCTTGAAATTCTGGCGATAGATGAACAACGCCTGACGCAAATCGGTCGGCGCAAAATGGGAGGCAAAGGCGTAAGGAAGCCCGAAATGGGCCGCCAGTTCGGCCCCGTAAAGGCTCGATCCCAATATCCAGATCGGCACTTTCAAACCGGAACCCGGCACCGCCACAACCTGCTGATTGGCCGCGGGTTCGGCAAAATACTGCTGCAACTCCATGACATCGCGCGGGAACATATCAACACTGCCGCTCAGGCTGCGTCGCAGGGCCTGCGCCGTTACCCCGTCCGTCCCCGGCGCCCGGCCAAGCCCCAGATCAATCCGCCCCGGATAGAGCGAGGCCAGCGTGCCGAACTGTTCCGCAATCACCAGCGGTGCATGATTTGGCAACATGACACCGCCCGATCCGATGCGGATTGTTTTTGTCTTCGCGCCCACATGGGACAGCAGAACCGCCGTCGCCGCACTGGCAATGCCGGGAATATTATGATGCTCCGCCAGCCAGTAGCGCTGATAACCAAGCTTTTCGGCAAGCTGGGCGACATCGACAGAATTTCTGAAGGATTGCGCGGCATCACTCCCTTCATTGATGGGAGCGAGATCAAGCACGGATAGTTTGGTCATGGGATTATCATTCCTCTTGTTTCTTGCGCCCGCGCCAGCAGCAGAGCGAAATGTCGGACATATTCTGTTTCCGCCACATGCCTGTTGCCATGTCAACTTAACAAGAAGCCTCCCCCTGATGCCAATAAATTTTCCATTGGATACAGGGACAGTCGGGTAAATCACTTTCAGGCGTTATTTCATTGCAATTATCTGCATATGCAGATATATAGAAAGTATGACGCAAAAAGCCCATGAAAACTTCAGGTCGAGTTGTAGCGCCCTCCGCTTTCGCAAGGCCGCCCGGCGGGTCACGCAAATCTATGACCATGAGCTTGAACCCTATGGGCTGACCATTACGCAATACGGGCTTCTGGGGCATCTCTATCATTTCGGCGGCATCAATGTTGGCGCCCTCGCCGAAAAGCTGGTGATGGACCCGACGACACTGACCCGCAACCTCCGCCCGCTGGAACGGCAGGGCTATGTGGTTCTGACCGCGGATGAAAAGGATCGGCGCAGCCGCAAGCTTGACCTGACGGAAGCAGGAACGGCCCGTTACAAAGCGGCCCGCCCCGGATGGCAGGCGGCCCAGGACCGGATTGCAGCAACCCTTGGCCCGGAAAGAAGCGCCTTTCTGGCTGATACCATTGACGGCATGATCGACGACCTGCGTGACTGATCTATTTACCGGATAACTGTATATACAGATAATAAGGAATAACAATGACCGAGCTGTCCCCCGCCCCCGCAGCGCCTCCGTCCAACCCGTTACTGACCGCCCCGATCTTCGGGACATTGCTCCGCCTTAGCCTGCCCAATGCCGTTGCCATGTTTGCTGCCGCGCTCGTCGCCATTGCGGAAACCGGCTATGCCGGCCGGATCGGCATTTCCGCGCTGGCCGGGCTTGCTCTTGTCTTTCCCATGGTGATGCTGCAACAGATGATGTCCTCCGGCGCCATGGGCGGGGGCGTTTCCTCCTCCATCAGCCGCGCACTTGGGGCGGACAATCATCTGCGGGCCACTCAGCTTGCCATCCATGCGCTTGTTATCGGCGGGCTGGCGGGGATATTTTTCTGCGTATTTTTCCTGCTACTGGGGGAAAGTATCTACAGCCTGCTGGGCGGGTCCGGGAATGTCCTGAAAGAAGCGCTGGCCTATTCGAATGTCGCCTTCACCGGAGCGGTCGGCATCTGGCTGACCAATACGCTTGCCTCCATCATCCGCGGTTGCGGTGAAATGAAAATCCCCTCGGCGACGCTGCTTGTTATCGCGGTGGTTCAGTTTTTGCTCGCCGGAATGTTCGGTCTGGGATGGGGGCCTGTGCCCGCCTATGGCATGCCCGGCATCGCGCTCGGCTTCGTCATATCCTACAGCTCCGGCGCGATCTTCCTGTTTCTGTATCTGATTTCCGGACGCGCACGCCTTACCCTGACGTTGAAAGGAGTCCGGCTGAACCGGGAAATGTTCCGGGATATTCTCAAGGTCGGCGCTGTCTCCTGCGCCTCTCCGTTGCAAACCGTGCTGACCGTGCTGATCCTGACCCGGCTTGTCTCCGAATTTGGTGTCACCGCCCTTGCCGGATACGGGATCGGGGCCCGGCTTGAATTTCTTCTCATCCCCATTGTCTTTGCCATCGGCGTCGCCTGTGTCCCCATGGTCGGCATGGCAATCGGTGCCCGTAATCCGCAAAGGGCACGGAAAGTCGCCTGGACCGGCAGCGTGACCGCCGCCGTGTTTATCGGCATCATCGGCGTTATTGTCGCCTTCTACCCGAACCTCTGGTCGGGCATGTTTACAGAGGATCCGGGCGTTTTGCAGTCCGCCGCGCTCTATTTCGCCTGGGTCGGCCCCTTTTACGGGCTGTTCGGGCTGGGGCTGTGCCTTTATTTCTCCTCACAAGGATCGGGCAAGATGGTTGGGCCGGTTCTTGCCTCTACCGCCCGGCTCGTGGTTGTCGCCATGGGCGGCGGGCTTCTGACACTCTACGGCGCGCCGGACTGGACGATTTTCGCCCTCATCGGCGTCGCCATGGCCATTTATGGCCTTGCAACCGCCTTCGCAGTATATATTGTCCGCTGGTAGTCGGCAGGTCGGAAGATAAAGACCTCCAGCCGGGCAGAGGATGAAAGCGGAGCAAGGTGGATGATTACATTTTTTCTGGCGGTTTTCTTTCTGATCATCACCCCCGGCCCCGGTGTTCTGTCAACCGCCGGTGTTGGCTCCGCCTTCGGGCGGCAGGCCGGGCTGCGTTATGTTACCGGGCTGTTTATCGGCAATAATATTGTCGTGCTGGCGGTCATCTCCGGATTGGCCGCTATTGTCTTTTCCGTCCCCGTTATCCGCAACATCCTGCTGGGACTGTCAATCCTGTATCTTCTGTATCTCGCCTTTCGCATTGCGACGGCAGGGGCGAAGATCGCCTTTATTGAATCAAGCCACCAGCCGGGCCTGTTTTCCGGGATAACGCTGCAATTCATCAATCCCAAGGCGTATGCCGTCAACACCGCGCTGTTTACCGGTTTTCCCTTCATGCCCGATGCCCTGGCGATGGAGACCTTGTTCAAGTTCCTGCTGCTGAACGCGATCTGGATCCCTGTGCATCTGCTCTGGCTCGGCGCGGGAATCATGATCAAACGGCTGGAGCTGGCGCCCCATATCCAGTTCCGGATCAACCTGCTGATGGCCCTTGCCATGCTCGCCGTTGTGGCGCTCGCCTTATTCTCGAACCTCTAGAGTGCCGGGCGGGACAAGTTCCCGCAATATTTCTTCAGCGTGGTCCGGAACGGGCATGCGCATCGGAACATGCCCGCAAAATTGCCGACTGAATATCCTGATGCTGCGCCTCCACGGCCTGCGCCAGGGTTTTCAGCTCAAACCGCAGCCCGTGAATCTGATCGATCAATGACAGGACAATGGGGATCGCTTCGTTATTCACGTCCATATCAATCTTGAGCTGGCGGATCAGTTCCAGCCGGGCAATGTCGATCTCGCGGAAATGGTATTCCCCGCCCTCTTCATGCGGCATGACCCATCCGCGTTTGACCCAGAGCCGAAGCCGCGTCAGGCTAACCCCTTCCAGACGGTGAATGACATCTCTTTCGCCGATCATCCGACGGCTCCTTCCAATTCCTGCCTGACCGGATAGCCATGTTTCTCCCGCCATTTTTCCATGAATGATGCGAGTTCGGCGTCAATTTTCTTTGGCAGCACGACCTTCAGCCGGACAAGCTGATCCCCCGCATCCCCGGATTTACCGGCCGCGATCCCTTTACCTTTAAGGCGCAGCGTCTGACCCGTGTTTGCACCCGCAGGCACCGTCACATTGACGTTGCCATGAATGGTGGGCACCGCAATTTTCGCCCCCAATATCGCTTCATCCAGCGTCAGGGGCAACTCCATCAATATATCCTTACCCTCCCGGCGGAATAGACGGTGCGACCCGACGGCGATCTGGACATAGGCATCTCCGGCGGGACCGCCATTAAACCCTTCACCGCCCTTGCCTTTCAGACGAATACTCTGACCATCGCGAATACCGGCCGGCACAGCCACGTCAAGGGTTTCGCCATTCGGCATCGTAAGACGTTTTCTGGCGCCGCGCACGGCATCCATAAAGCCGACAGTCAGGTGATACTGCATGTCCTGTCCCGGAATCGGACCCGAAAACCCGCGCGCATTGCCGCCCTGCCCCGACCGGGCGCGTCTGAAAAGCTCGGAAAAGAGATCACTTTCGTCCCCGAAATCGTCAAATCCGCCCGTGGAATAATACTGGGTGTCCGGCCCTGAACCTGCATAAGAACGGTAATATTGCTGCTTTGGCGTCTCATGACCGGCGGCATCAATCTCACCGCGATCAAACCGGGCGCGCTGTTCCTTGTCGCCGACAATGGCATAGGCCGCAGAGACCGCCTTGAACCGCTCCTCCGCCTTTGCATCTCCCGGATTGAGATCCGGGTGCAGCTCTTTCGCCAGTTTGCGATACGCTGATTTGATTTCCTTGTCCGTGGCGGCTGGCTCCACCCCGAGCACTTTATATGGATTGTCTTTATCCATCATTCAATTCCACCTTTGCACCATCTGCAAGGCAGTGATTTTCATATTGTAAGCCATGACGGAATCATCCGCCATTTGGCCTTACAATACCGTTTTCTGCCTTTCATGGATATGGAAATAAACCTGCGGTACTGCAAGACCCCCATCCGTATGGGGAGGCGGTCTATACGCCGGAGTCCGATGAAGGTGATTTGAGCCCCGCATAGGCGGCGAGCGCCCGTTCTCTCGACGTTCGGATATCGACAACGGGCAAGGGGTAGCTCTCCCCGAGTGCCACATTCGCCTCAGCCAGCACATCCGCTGTCGCCTCCCAAGGTTTGAAGAGATACCGATCTGGCAGTTTTGCCAGCTCCGGCACATATTGGCGGGTATAAGCCCCATCGGCATCGAATTTCTCCCCCTGTGTGACGGGATTGAATATCCGGAAATAAGGCGCGGCATCCGCGCCGCAGCCCGCCACCCACTGCCAGTTTGAACTATTGTTCGCGAGGTCCGCATCCACCAGACAATCCTGAAACCAGCGGGCGCCATGGCGCCAGTCAATCAGCAAGTTTTTTGTCAGGAAAGAAGCGACGATCATCCGCACCCGGTTATGCATATACCCTGTTTGCCAGAGTTCCCGCATGCCTGCATCGACAATGGGATATCCCGTCATCCCCCTGTGCCAGAGCGATAATTGGCCCGGATCATCTGTCCAGGGAAAGGCATCAAATTTTTTCTGCCAGTTTTCAGAGGGCAGGGTTGGAAAATGATAGAGCAGATGATGGGAAAACTCACGCCAGCCAAGTTCAGTGCAAAAATGATCGATATGGGCGCTTTCGCCTTGCATTCGGAGGGTATGCCAGATTTGATGGGGTGAAATTTCGCCAAAGTGCAGATATGGCGACAGACGGGAGACATTTTCTTGTGACGGAAAATCCCGCCCTTTCCGGTAGCCTTCAAGGCCCGTTTGCAGAAATTCAGCCAGCCGTTTCTGTGCTCCTTCCTCGCCCACCTTCCAGTGCGGCTCAAGCTTGCGATCCCATCTTGTCCGGGGCAGAAGATGCAGATCATCAAGCGAAAGAGAGCGTTCGTCCCGGACGAGGGAGAGTTGCCGCATTTTTCCGGTTGGCTTGCGAGGGGGGACTGCGCCGAGACAACCCTTGCGATAGAAAGGCGTGAAGACCCGGTAAGGCGTCTTGTCCGCTTTCAAGACATCCCATGGTTCCCATAAAAGCGATCCGTTAAAGCTTTTCGTCGCTATGCCCCCTGCCTTCAGATTTTCCTTTATCTGTCTGTCCTCCCCGACACGCCACGGATCATAGCAGCGATTCCAGCATACCATCCGGACATCATGCCGTTTGATGATCTCCGCAAGGATATCATCCGGCTTCCCCCGATAGAGATTGAGGCTGTTTTCCAGCGCTTTATTGAGCGATATGAGGGAATGATGCAGCCACCATCTTGACGCGCCCCCCATGCGCAACTCCTCAGGCTCGCTCTCGTCCAGGATATAGATCGGCAGAATGCGACCGGAATTCGCAGCCTCTTTCAGGCCTGGATTATCAGCCAGACGAAGATCCCGCCTGAACCAGAAGATGGATATCGTTTCACCGGACATTCGCCCCTCCCTCGTCCAAGCCCGATTCTCCTTTTAATGGCCCCTCGGACGTTTGCAACCCGCCTTGGAAACGATGCGCGCCCGCCCCCTAAAGAACCCTGTCAATGCAATGGCATGAAAACTGGTGCTCGCGCCTGCAAAATCAATAATTTTTTTGTCATTCCGGGGACTTACCCTTGTTCTGCCAAAATTTTGCCCCAATTCAGTCGCTAATTACCGACGGGCGTCGCGTACCAATTTTCGCCACATTCGATACCTAGTTCATCCATATTATTTATAGACACTGATTCCATTGTTCCTGAAGGGAATTGATGCGAAATCGGGTGAATATGGCGGTCACAGTGGCGCGTGGGTAAGCCTTGTTATAGCAGTCAGTACAGAAAACGAAGGCAGATGGAAAAGAATATCTATTCGGTTACGACAGCAACNCTNATCGCATTTTTCGGGTTGTTTGNATTGATGCCCGGCATGGCNGGNGCGCAGACCNCNCCCGTTGGNTCAGAGGCCGCAAANGCGGTTACGGAGCCTGCAAAGCCCGCCNCGGCGGANNCAACAGAACCNGTTGTTGCGCAAGCGGCNGAGNCNGCGGCAACGCAGCCTGTNANCNCGGANNCCCTGTTCNGCNNGGTGGTTGAAAAGGCGCGNGCGCTNGCCGCCGNNCCCTATGCCGCGCCGGAACAGGTTACCGATGANGGGCTGAACAATCTGACCTATGAGGATTTNCAGAAGATCCGCTTTCGTAAAGAGGCCGCCATTTGGCGGGACCAGTCTCTCTTCGAGNTACAGCTCTTTCATCCCGGCTTCCTGTTCAAGGCCCCGGTCAGCATCAACCTGCTTGAAGATGGCAAGGTTGCCCCGNTGCCNTTTGACAANTCTCTCTTTCGCTATGATGGNGAGGGNGTNGAAGAAAAAGTGCCCGCCGANCTCGGCTATGCNGGNTTCCGNNTCCATTTTCCGCTCAATAACCCGGANTATAAGGANGAGCTGGCTGTTTTCCTCGGCGCATCCTATTTCCGCCTTCTGGCGCGGGANCAGTTTTACGGGCTNTCNGCGCGCGGCCTNGCCGTGGACACNGCCCTCCCTTCAGGGGANGAGTTCCCNTCCTTTCGGGAATTNTGGCTCGTCAAACCNGCGGCCGACGCCACNAGCATAACGCTTTTCGCCCTTCTNGACAGCCCGTCCATTACCGGCGCNTACCGNTTTGTCATCACGCCCGGCACCCGCACGGCNGTGGATGTGGATACGGTANTNTANCAGCGCGATGGCGGCCATCAGATCGGCATTGCGCCNTTGACCAGCATGTTTCTTTACGGAGAAAACAGCACCCGCCATTTTGATGATTTCCGCCCGGAAGTCCATGATTCGGATGGNCTNCTGATGCATACCGGCAGTGATGAATGGATATGGCGCCCCTTGACCAACCCCCGGCATTTGCGGGTCAGNTCCTTCATGGATATCAATCCCCGGGGCTTNGGNCTGATCCAGCGTGATCGGGATTATAACAACTATATGGANTTTGAAACCCATTACCATCAACGGCCNAGCCTGTGGATAGAGCCGCGCGGCGAAGGCTGGGGCAAGGGCAGTGTCCGGCTGGTGGAAATNCCTTCCGCTGAAGAAATCAATGACAATATTGTCGCCTTCTGGGTATTCGATGNNCCTTTCANCACGAATAANNCNGTNTCTCTTTCCTATCGAATGACCAGCCTCAGCCATGTGGATCAGGCAAACCATCTGGCGCGNGTCCTTCTNACAAGAACGGGGTGGGGCGGNATTCCGGGCGACACAACAGCACAGCCGAGGAGCGTCCGGCGTTTCATGATNGATTTCAAGGGNGGNGACCTCTCNACCCTGCATCCGGANCAGCCCGTCAAANCCGANATTNAGACGACGAAAGGCAAAATCGACGATGTNGTGCTGCANAAGCTGCCCGGNACCGATACCTGGCGTTTGTCCTTCCGNCTGCAAGANNNCGNGANANACCCCGCCGATATGCGCGCTTTCCTGACATTACGGGGCCAGCGCCTGACCGAAACCTGGAGNTATCTCTATGAGCCTATTGATGCCAAATAAATTGAAGATGCGNCGCGCCGCTTCAACAGCGGACGGGCAGGACAAGCGGCTTTCCATTCCTTTCGGTTGGGAAAGACGGATCATNTTTTTTACGCTTGTGGTGCTGACTGCGGGTNTTTCCTGCCGCATGATGTTNGACATTCTGGTGGCGAACGGCATGACCGCNGTNGAGTTNATGATCCTGACCCTGTTCACCATTACCTTTTCATGGCTGGTGATNTCCTTCTGGTCGGCGGNGGCGGGCTTCCTCTGTCATGTGCTGAANCTTGATCCGNTATCGCTGCNNCNCCGAATCCGGGCGAANGACATCGNGAAGGCTCCCCTCACCTCGCGNACAGCGGTTATCATGCCCGTNTATAACGAAGANCCGGAACGCGTNCTGGCCGGGCTGGAAGCNACCTACAGCTCCATCATGGANACCGGGGAAGGCGAGGCGTTTCANTTCTTCCTCCTCAGCGATACCCGCAATGAAGACATTGCCCGTGAAGAAGTNGCCGGATTGCAGCGNATGNCGGNNCGCCTTGGCGCCGANGNACGTNTTTTCTATCGNCGCCGGGACGACAACAGCGGCAAAAANGCCGGAAATGTNGCNGATTTCTGCCGCCGCTGGGGCCGCGNCTATGANCATATGCTGGTTCTNGANGCNGATAGCCTGATGAGCGGCGAAACCGTCGTGACGCTGGCCCGCGCCATGGAAACAAATCCGGAGGCCGGGATCATCCANACGGTNCCCATGCCCGTCCGGCAGAAGACATTTTTCGGCCGCTATGTGCAATTCGCCTCCCGCCTTTACAGCCCCATGCTGGCGAGCGGGCTCAGCTTCTGGCAGATGGGCGAATGCAACTACTGGGGCCATAACGCGATTATCCGCTCGCAGGCCTTTATCAACCATTGCGGCCTGCCTACATTGCCCGGAAAAGCGCCGCTTGGCGGGGACATCCTTTCCCATGATTTTGTCGAAGCGGCCTTCATCCGCCGGGGCAGCTGGCGCGTCTATCTGATGCCGGATCTGCAAGGCTCCTACGAAGAGTTGCCGGGAAATCTGCTGGAGTATGCCAAGCGCGATAAACGCTGGGCGCAGGGGAACCTGCAACATCTGAAGCTTCTCGGCGTGCGGGGCCTGCATGGCATCAGTCGGCTGCATTTCCTGCTTGGCGCTCTCGCGTATGTCTCCTCGCTGCTGTGGTTGCTGCTGCTGGTACTGACCACCATCGACGGGGTGATGCGCGCCGTCATTCCGCACCAGTTCTTCGGCAACGGCCCGCAGCTTTTCCCGAACTGGCAGGTTGTGGAATACAACAAGATCGTTTCCCTTTTCACCCTGACCGTTATCATGCTGCTGGGGCCCAAGGTCGCTGGTCTCATCCTGACATTGTTCAATGGTGAAGAGCGGCGTGGTTTCGGCGGTGGCCTTCGTCTGACATGCAGCGCCATTATCGAGACTATATTCTCCATCTTCCTGGCGCCGGTGATGATGTGCCTGCACGCCTATTTCGTGCTGACCACGCTGGCGGGCCATGTCGTCAGTTGGGACGCCCAGAACAGGGACAGCCTGTATCTGCCCTACAAGGATGCGGCGGCCAGCCTCTGGGTTCCGACCCTGGCCGGCATTGTCTGGTCTTTGATCGCCTGGTTCTGGGTGCCCAGCCTCTTTTACTGGCTGCTGCCGGTCACGCTGGGCATGGCCGCCGCCATTCCGCTGGCTGTCTGGTCATCGCGGACCGGTTTTGGCGATGGCCTGCGTAAAGCGGGCCTTCTGGTCACGCCGGAGGAGTCCACCCCTCCCCCCGTGTTGAACAGGCTGGAAGAGTGTCTCGCAGCCTCCGACGCCGACAATGCGTATATTGCCGCACAACCCCAGGCTCTCATCTCGGCTCCGCCGGAGTTGCAAAGCGACATGCGGCCGCAGATGATTGCCTATTACAGCCGGGATTTTATCAACTGGATGGGGCATCTGTTTACCGGCCGGCGGGGCAAACAGGCAGGGTGATCATGGCATAAAAGGGAGGTTTGGTCCGCATACTGAACAGAGGGATGCTGCCGCAATGGGAAAAGAGAGCAGTATCCCGTAAAGTCGGCTGGATATAACTTCCGATCACTTAGTTGATGCGGGAATTTTCAATACGCATCATTGCTTCGGGGTCCAGAAAGCATTCAACTGTCGCGTCCGTTTCCAGTTTCATTGCTTCATTGATGGAAAGCTGGAAGCTCCGGTTCAGGACCTTCTTGACATTCTGCCGGGCGGTTTTGGGCAATTCGGCCACCTTCCGCGCTGTCTTGAGAGCCTGTTCGTATAATATCTTGTCAGGGACAACACGGCATACGAGCCCCATTTTCAGCGCCTCATCCGCCGTAATATGCTCCCCGAACAGGATCAGCTCTTTCGCGCGCTGCAACCCGACCTGATTTGGCAAAAGCGAGCTGACACCACCGGTCACGAACAGCCCCAGGTTAATTTCCGGAAAGAAGCAGCGACAACTTTCGGACATGATCGCCAGATCGCAATTCATCACCCATTCGAGGCCACCGCCGACCGCCCAGCCGTGAATCGCCC
This sequence comes from Sneathiella sp., assembly GCF_002694385.1. GTDB lineage: Bacteria > Pseudomonadota > Alphaproteobacteria > Sneathiellales > Sneathiellaceae > Sneathiella. Next base: position 69,633 of record NZ_NZMB01000011.1, on the reverse strand, counting down.
CCACAACTATTTTATCGCCGTTCATGATCAGATCGGTGACAAGCTGGATATCTTCGATAAACCGGCGCGTTTCCGCTTCGCCCGTTGATTGCTGATTGAATTCCTTCAAATCATCCCCGGCACAGAAAGCGCGCCCCTCCCCGCACAGCAGGATCACTTCGACATCCGGGTCCGCCTGGGCATTCCGCAGCGCATCCGCAAGTCCGGCCAGAAGATCGGGATTGATGGCATTGAGCCGTTCCGGCCGGTTCAACCGTATTTCGGCAACGCCGTCCGAGATTGTCAGCTTGACTGTATTATTCATTTTTCAATTCTCCCTGATGACCCGCCGGGTTTTACCGGAAGTCCGTGGCAGACTGCCCGGCCGGGCAAGCGTTACTACGGCGGTGACCCCAAGTGCGTCCTTGATGGATCGGGTCACCTCTGCCGCCAGATTTTCAGATGGTGAAATACCAGCTTTTAGCTCAACCTCGATCGGCAGCTGGTCAAACGGTCCCATCCCGTTCAGCCGGATAAGATATTCTCCGGAAAGCTGGTCATTCCCGTTGATGACGGCGGCAACCATTGTCGGGAATACATTGATCCCCCTGACAACCACCATATCGTCGCTGCGCCCGATGACCTGAAAGCGAAAACCCGTGCGCCCGCAAACGCAGGGCCCGGTCGCCGTAATCCGCAGCACATCCCCCGTGCGAAAGCGCACAAGCGGCTGGCATTCCCTCTCCAGATGGGTCAGCACCAGTTCTCCGCTCACTCCCGCCTTTATCGGAAGGCTCTCCGCCGTATCAGGATCGATTATTTCCGGATAAAGAACATCGCCGCCAAGAAAATGAAGGTCCGTATCATGCTCGCATTGACCGGCGAAGTTGCAGAACACGTCGGACACGCCATAGTTCGCATTTCGCGGTTCCAGCCCCCACACCGTTTTCAGGCGACGGCGCAGATCGGGGCTATCAAGCCCCGCTTCGCCCCCGAACAGCCCGAGCTTCAATCCGAGGTCCGCCGGGGTTATCCCCGGGAAATGTTCCGCGATCACCGCCTCCAGCACCGCCGGATAGGACGGCGTGCAGGAAATGGCCGTAATGTTCAATTCCATAATGGTATTGATGAGAAGCTTTGTGCTTCCAACACCAAAGGGAACGACCAGCGCGCCTGTTGCCTCAAGCGTCATATGATCGGTAAGACCGCCCATCCACATCTGATAATTCAGGCAATGCACCACACGATGGCCTGGCCCCAGACCAGCGGCGCGCTGACTGCGCCCGCCAACAACGGCGGTGATATGGCTGTCGCGTTGCGAAAGCGCCAGATTCATGGCCTGGCCCGTTGTCCCGGACGTTCGGTGCAGCCGGTTCACCGCCGTATCGGCCGCCGCCAGATAGGTGCCGAACGGCGGCCGGGCGGCCTGGCTTACCCGCAACATGCTTTTGTCGCAAAGCGGGAGCGCGGCGATATCCTCCAACCGCTCCGGCGGCAATTCCCCGCCCCAGAATGTTTTAAAAAAGTCAGAATGCCCGGAAACATGAAGACGCTGCCGATCCCATCTCTTTTGCTGGACAGCCGCCATCTCGCTTTCCTGAAGATACTCTGCATTCTCTACCAACGGCATCTTTCTTCCTTCCTGTACCGGCGAACCCGTTTGACAAATCCGGAACCAGCCTGTATGGCCTTCGCAGATCGTTGACATTTACCAAACATGACATCATATTTATTTATAGTGCAGGCTAACCGTAATATGCAAGTGCTGTTATAAGGTCAGTTCATTTTTCACAATTTACGACATATACTACTTTGTCGAGATATAAAAAATACGGCGAGGGTATGAAAAAAGATATTCCGTTCAATAAGGTATTGGAACAGCAGGCAAAGGATGACGTTACCCTTAAAAAGGGTGACCGCACGCGTCTTCGGCTTATGGTCGCAACCGCCAAGCTGCTTCAGGATACTTTTTTCCATGACTTGCGGATTACCGACATCTGCAAGCAGTCCGGCGTCTCGCAAGGGACATTTTACCTGTATTTTAATGACAAAATGAGTGTGACGACAACGACGCTATCCCAGTTTGTGCACCATATCTTTCAATCCCTGAAAGAAGCAGGCGCCAATCAGAACAGCCTTTCCGATGCGGTCTACGCCACAACCCTTTCCTATGTGAAGCAGTTTTACCTGAACCGGGGGCTGTTACGCTGCCTCATGCAGATGACGGAAGAATCGACCGAGTTTGAAAAAATATATCAGTCCCTCAACAGCACCTGGAACAAGCGGACCGCCAGCGCCATTGCCCGGCGTCTTGGCAACAGGCCGGCGGATGATCCCGAAGGCGTGATGATCGTCTATGCCGCCGGCGGCATGGTGGATGAATATCTTGCCAATCTCTATGTCCGCAAAGATCCGACCCTGACGAAATATTCCGGCGCACCGGAGGATGTGGCGCATCTTCTGTCCAACCTCTGGATGCGCGTGGTCATCGGCGACAATATCCGTTTGTCAGAGAAGACCAGGTAAGCACCTTACATCGCCGAGAGAAAACGCGCCTTTCTGCGAACCCGCCCGTTGTCAGGCGGCGCGGCCCTGCCTGTCAATGCGCCCCTGAGATGAAAAGCGCGGCATCATATTTCTGACAAGCCAGAAATCCGCGCCGAACCGGCCGCTGCCATGGGTGATCAGAACAGCCAGTAGCAGCAACCAATGATAATGATCGGTCGTGCCCGGGTAGACAAATAGTTCGATCACGAGTGTCATCAGGAACAGACCCGCCGCCGCAACGGGCGTCATCAACCCCAGCACCAATAAGACCGGCAACGTCAGCTCGGCAGCTGTCGCCAGATAGGCCGCTATTTCCGGTGACAGCACGGGAACCTTATACTCATCCGCAAACAGGGCGAGGGTCGTCTGCCAGCTTTTGACCTTCAGCAGCCCGGACATGAAAAATACCTTGGCAATCCAGAGCCGGATCGCCAGCAGGGCGAGCGATTGAAGCCAGCTTGACCGTGCCGTCAAATGATCCATAACGGAAGACGCGTATTTAATCATGAAAGACATCCCTTGTGGTTCGTGCGAAAAGCCCGAGACTCATGGCGTCGGCAAATTCCTGCTGAAATCCCTGCAAATCGGTGAGATTTTCCCCGGCAATGGCCATGGATTGGGCGAAAGACAGGCCTGTCCGGCTGTGCGAAACCAGCGCCGCCAGGGCATCCGAAGCGCGGCGTATGAGGACGCAATCCTCCCGTCCGCGCCAGATGACAAGTTGATGGGGATCGGATTTGAGAGAGACCAGTCCGACCTCTTCCTTCTGATGTTCCTGCCAGATATCCAGCGCATTGAATGTCTGCGGCACAATGGACACGCCAGGATGAACCGTCAGCGCGAAAGCCGGATCAGTGGCGATTGCTTCGCCCAGACTTTCAAAGTCGAGCATCTCTGCATCATCGGCCAGCGCCGCCTGAAAATAAGCCCACTCAATCGCGGCAATGTCACGCAGATATGGTAGGGATCGAGCCTCCTTGAACCCGCCCAGAAAGTCCGCCAGCCCCCCGCCAAAAGCATGACGGTTGCCGGAAGGCTGGGGATGACGTCTGATATAGTGTCGCGCGACCGTTTTGAAGAATTCCTCGCCCACAATTTGAACGAGAACCGGAAAAGCGCGCGCCAGCATGTCTGTCAGACCAAGGACGGCATTGTTTCGATAAATATCAAGCCTTGATGGTGACGCCCGCGTTGCATCCAGATACACAAGGCTCGTGCGCTCTCCTGTATAAATATCGTGCAGGAAGGCGGCCTGAATCTCAGCCAGTCCGGGCATGGCGCACCTCCCTCATCTCCGCGCGGACGATATCCGCCTTGGCGGCTTCCGCAATAAGGATATCAAGCGCGGGAATATCCGTATCCCATTCGATGAGGCATGGAACATCGCCAAACCGGCGCAAGGCATGGGCATAAAGCTCCCAGACTTCGGGGTAGACCGGTTTGCCATGCGTATCGAGATAGACGGTCTCGCCGTTCTCGATCTCATTGATCTGGTATCCGGCCAGATGGAATTGCCGCACCCGACCGTCCGCCCTGATATCGTCGATATAGGCCACGGGGTCATAGCCCAGATTATGGGCGCTGACGGCAATATTGTTGATATCCAGCAACAGGCCACAGCCCGACCGCTCGACAAGCAGGTTCAAAAATTCCGGCTCGCTATAGTCGAGTTCAGCAAAGGCCAGATAATTGGACGGATTTTCAACCAGTATCTGACGCCCGATCCTGTCCTGAAACTCGCTGACATGATCGACGAAAATGTCCAGCGCCTCGTCGATAAACGGCAGGGGAAGCAAATCCGGCACATGACTATGGCTATAACCGCTCCAGCTCAGATGCTCTGACACGAAAAGGGGGTCTATTTCATCGGCGAGCGTTTTAAGATGCCGGATATGCGCCCTATCCAGACCGTCTGCCCGGCCAAGGGACAGGCCAACCCCATGCACCGACACGGGATATATTTCCGCAATCTGGCGGATCTGCTGACGGGCTACCCCGCCGCCAAAGTAGTTTTCCGAATGCGCCTCCAGAAAGCCGACCGGCGCCCGGCCGCTCAAAAGGTCCCGCACATGCACCGACCGCAGGCCTATACCGGATCGAGGTGATGAATGCGATTGATGCATGGCAGGAACTCCTTATGGCGTGATTATCCGGTGACAACCATGCCGCCCACGATTTTCTCGCAGGTGCCATTCGGCACATAAACCCACTCTTTGGAATCCGCGTCTTTCTTGGCCTGTCCCTGACAGCTATGGCCATTGGCGGCGCAGTCATTCTGTCCTGCCTTGACGATACCCGCGCATTTCTCGAAACCATCCTTGGCCTGCGTATCGGCAGGGAGAAGCGCAGCACCGGCGACAAAAGCTCCGAGGGCAGCGGCCGTCATTACAGATTTGGAGAGTTGCATATTACTTCCTTTCAGACTTTAAGTATCAGACCATTCCCCATGAATGATCTGCGAAGAACCGTTTGCCGATCCGTTCTGATGTGTAATACGGGGCCGCACACCGTTCGGTTACAATCTGATGCAAATTTTTTTAACCTGCGGATATCCGCTTTGCAGACTGCTCCTATTTCCGCACATTCTGGTGATGAGGGGCCGATATCCCGCCCCTGCATGGACAAGCGGCAGGCAAGTTACTAGACTGCCAGCGAAATCATGCCATCAAGGGGCCAGGATGGTTACCAATTGACGAACCTGCCCGAACAGCCGCATGAAAACTTTTTTTATCAACAGGTGTAACCACACGCTGATGACGCCGTATAACAGTGAGAAGTGGGATGAATGGATGCGCGCCGCTCTCAATGGGGATCAGGGGGCATACCGGCTGCTGCTCAATGATCTGAGACGCTGGCTGACGGCTTATTTTAGCAAGCGCATCCACCAGAATGCCGTGGAGGACCTGGTGCAGGACACGCTCATGACATTGCATGGGAAAAGACAGACCTTTGATCCCAAATATCCATTCGGGCCATGGATCGGGGCAATCGCACGTCATCGCTGGATTGATCATATGCGCGCGACCCTCAAATATGTGGAAGTCGAGATTGACGAAGAATTTCCGTCACAACGGCCGGAGCGTGACGAAAGCGCCAAGCAGGATATTCGAACCCTGCTCAATCTCATTCCGCCTGCGCAGGCGGAAGTGATTGAAATGGTCAAGTTACAGGAAATGAGCGTTCGGGAAGTAAGCGAAAAGACAGGGCACAGCCCGTCTTCGGTCAAAATCATGGTGCACCGCGGCATAAAAAAGATGAAGACCGCCGTGCAGGAGATGCAGGATGAAGGATAATCTGATAGATCAGCTTGTCGCCGATCTCAACCCGGTCACGCCTCTGGCCAACCACAGGCTATGGCTATACTGCGCGGGTTGCCTGTTTGTGATCCTGATCCTGATCCTCAGTGTTCTGGGATTGCGCCATGATTACGCCCGTGCGGTTGAAACCGGTGCCATGTTTTGGAAGCCGGGACTGTTTTTCCTTGCCGCGCTCGGCACCATCTTTCTGGTCACGGATATTTCAAGACCAGGCGGACGCGTTAAATGGGGGCATTTGGCCCCCCTGCTGCTGGCGGCGGCCCTCCTGATCTGGCAGTTCAGTTTCCAGATGACCCGCTACCCACCAGGGTTCCTGCTGGACAGCCTGCTGGACAGATCCGCCTTTTTATGCCTGTCGGTCATATCGATTGGCGGCGGCGCGATCATGGGCCTTACGTGGAAATTCTGGCACAGCAGAACGGCCTCCCCGCGTCCCGCCCTGCTCGGCATGCTGTCCGGGTTCGGCGCCGGCTGCCTCGCCGCAACCGCCTATGGCCTCCATTGCGACAAGGATACCGCATCCTACATCTCTGCCTACTATGGCCTACCTATTCTAATGCTGTCTGTCATCGGAGGCATTCTCGGCAGCAAGTTTTTACGGTGGTAGCGGGACGTCCCATCGGAATCACTGCGAACCGTTAGAGTCTGAAAACGCCGTATCCGGTGTCACCTAGCGGGGCGTTCAGGGAAGCGGTGATCGCCATTCCGAGTGAATTGCGGGTATCGACGGGATCAAGAATGCCGTCGTCCCATATCTGCGAGGTCGAGTAATAGGCCGAGAGCTGCTCCATATAGGCCGCCTCGGTTTTCTCCTTTACCTCATTCAGGATTGCCGGGTCCAGTGCTTCACCATTGCGTTCCAGTTGTTTGGATTTCACCTCAACCAGTGTTTTAACCGCCTGCTCTCCGCCCATCGTGCCGATCTGGTTATTCGGCCAGCCAAACAGGAACCGCGCATCGAAGGCGCGGCCGCACATGCCATAATTTCCGGCGCCGAAGGAGCCGTTACACATCACCGTAAATTTCGGCACGTGAGAACAGGCCTGCGCCATGATCATCTTGGCGCCGTCTTTGGTTATACCCTGCCGTTCATAGGTCTCGCCCACCATATAGCCGGTGATATTCTGCAGGAACACGAGCGGGGTGTTGTTCTGGTTGCACAGCTCGATGAAATGCGCGGCCTTGAGAGAGGAATCATTGAACAATACGCCGTTATTGGCGACAATCCCGACCTTCCAGCCCCAGATATTGGCAAATCCCGCGATCAGGGTTTGCCCGTAGTTCGGCTGATACTCATGGAACCGGCTGCCATCGACAATACGGGCGATCACCTCGCGCATATCAAAGCCCTTTTTGATGTCATTGGGAATGATGCCGTAGAGTTCTTCCGGATCGTAATAGGGCGGCGCAGCCTCTTCGCGCTGACAGGCCCATTTCGTCGGCTTTTCCCACTGCGCGACTATTTCGCGGCCGATGGCAATCGCGTCCGCCTCGGAAGCGGCGGGATAATCACAGGTGCCGCTGATGCTGGTATGCATGTCGGCGCCACCCAGCGCCTCGGCGCTGACCTCTTCCCCCGTCGCCGCCTTGACCAGGGGCGGGCCGCCAAGAAAAACACCGCCCGTTCCCCGGACAATCACGCTGTAATCGGCGAGGGCCGGAATGTAGGCGCCACCCGCCGTGCAATGACCGAACACCAGAGCAAGCTGCTTGACGCCCATTTTTGACAGCAGGCATTGATTGCGGAACATTCGCCCCGCCATATGCCGGTCGGCGAAAACATCGCTTTGCAGCGGCAGAAACCCGCCAGCCGAATCGCAGCAATGAATAACCGGCAATCTGTTTTCAACGGCGATATCCAGACAGCGGACAATCTTTTTGATCGACAGGGGGTACCAGGCGCCGCCCTTGATCGAGGAATCATCCGCATGGATAATAACCTCACGCCCTGAGACAATGCCGATCCCCGTGATGATGCTCGCGCCCGGCGCATTGCCGTCATATTCCATATTTGCGGCCAGCGTCGATAGTTCGAGGAACGGCGTTCCCGGATCCAGCAGCATGTCGATCCGTTGACGGGGGAGCATTTTACCATGCTTTTCGAGGCGGGCGAGATCGCGCGCCGGACGGGCATGCCGCGCCGCCTCCTGCCGTTCGCGAAACTCCGCAATTAATTTTCGGTTATGGGCATCATTGGCGCGAAAATCATCGCTCGCCGTATTGATGGATGAGTTGATCCTGTGCATTTGCTACTCCGTCGGGGAACTGTTCTGCGAGGTTTCGGGCACCAGCGAGGCAATCACCTCGCCCTTGTCGAACAAGGCGTCCTGAGGCTTGTGAATTTTCCCGATCACACCGTCGCGAAGCGCCGTCAGATTGGTTTGCAGCTTCATGCTCTCGATCGTTAGAACCGTCTCGCCGCGGGCGACGGTATCGCCCTCTTTCTTTGCGATACTGACGACAACGCCGGGCATGGGCGCCCTTATTTCATCGGAGTTCGCGGCGGTCTGTTCCGTCGCCTGCCGGGGATCCAGAAGGCTGACTGTCCAGCTCCGGTTTTTTGACTTGAGATGCGCGATATTGCCATCATGCGCCAGCATAAAGTCATGTGCCTGCCCGTTGATCTCGATCTTCCGCCGGTTTTTATGGGCGCCGTGATCGACAACCTCATACTGCCGCCCGTCAATCGCCACGACAAGAACGGGCGTGCGGGCAATAATGTCAACCGGATACTCTTTATCTTCGACAACAAATCTGACTGTCACGGTCAATTCCTCCAGCCGCCAATGGATGCGTAGGGTTCGGGAATATCAAAGGCAAGCGCCCTGAATTCCCGCGAGGAGAGCGCCGCCGCGATAATGGCAGCGTCCCTGTCTTCAAGAGCCGCAGAGGGCAAGGCGAGATCCGCCGCATGTTCTGTCACAAAGCCCGTATGTATTCTGCCCGCGCGAAAATCGGGATGATCAATCAGCCGCGCCAAATAGTCGATATTTGTCACAACACCCAGCAGGGTAAGCTCCTGTAACGCCGCAATGCTTAACTCGATTGCCGCCTCCCGGCTGTCGCCATGCGTAATCAGCTTGGCAAGCATGGAATCAAAATTTGAGGTAACCGCCTGCCCCTCCGCAAGGCCGTGATCGAGACGGATGCGGGATGAATGAGGGGGCGTCATCGCAAGAACCGCGCCGGTTTCGGGGAAAAAGTCCTGCTCGGGATCTTCGGCGCAAATACGGCACTCGATCGCATGGCCCGAAACCGTGATGTCTTCCTGTTTCAGCGGCAACGGATGACCCGCCGCCGCCATAATTTGCATCTGAACCAGGTCCAACCCGGTCACCGCTTCCGTGACAGGGTGTTCCACTTGCAGGCGGGTGTTCATCTCCAGGAAGTAAAAACTTCCATCCGGCGCAAGAATAAATTCGACCGTCCCCGCATTTCGATATCTGGCCGCTTTCGTCAGGCGCACGGCGGCGTCGCAAATCTCTGCGCGCAGGCTTTCGGGCAGGTTGGCGGCGGGGGCTTCCTCAACGATCTTCTGGAAGCGCCGCTGGATAGAACATTCCCGTTCATACAGGTGAAGCGCGCCACCTTCCCCATCGCCGAACACCTGCACTTCGATATGCCGGGGCTGGTCGATATACCGTTCGGCATAGATGCGGTTGTCGGAAAAATACCGTTCCGCCTCACTCGCTGCAATGGCGGCGCGGTCGGCAACTTCTGCAGCGGAGCGGACAATGGACATGCCCTTTCCCCCGCCGCCCGCAGATGCCTTGATCAGAATCGGAAAGCCGATTTTCTCGGCCGCCGCCGTAAAGGCCGCCAGATCTCCGGTCGGCATAACGGAAGGCGCGACGGGAATGCCATGCGTTGCCGCAAACTGCCGCGACGCGATCTTGTCTCCCATCAACTCAATCGTTTCCGGATCGGGCCCGATAAAGGCAAGCTTTGCGGCAAGAACGCGGCGCGCAAATCCGGCATTTTCGGACAGGAAGCCGTAGCCGGGATGAATGGCGGCGGCCTCCGATTGCACGGCCAGCGCGACTATTTGCTCTCCGTCAAGATGCGCGGCCACCGGCGTATCACCTGAGATTTCGAAGGCCTCGTCAGCCATCGTCACATGCCGGGCGCGCCGCTCGCTGATATGATAAATCGCAACCGACGCGATGCCCATTTCAGAAAGCGCACGGATAATCCGGCAGGCAATTTCGCCGCGATTGGCAACCAGAACCTTTGTGAACGCAGGAGAGTTTATCGTCATTGTTATCCCGTCTTTTGCTGTTGGGCGCCCACCGACTTCATTCTCACCCCTTGAATGAAACCTGTTGAGACGCGGAATCATCGGTCAACCCGTCTGCATATCAAGCCGCGCCGAAATCTTTTCCAGCCGGTCCGCGACTTTATCAAGAGACTCAACTGTGGTTTCCGCCTTGCAGATACCGGACAGCACGATGTCGGTGAGCTGCCGCGCGACAGCATCGTGATCCAGCTCGCCATGATGCGCGAGAAAGGACGAAACATGATGTTCGATGCCGCCAAAGGCGAGATCACGCACCAGGGTTATCGAGATATCGGCGCGCAATTCGCCCTTTTCGATTCCTTCCTTGACGATATCCATCAAAACATTGGTGATCGCCCGGTTCAGGATATGCAGTTTGCTGTGGCGATAGTCCGGCGAGCTTCTGACCTCGGAGAAAAACAACCGACAAAGATCAGGGTTCGCGCGGATTGATTCAAGATGCTGCCAGATCAGCGCCTGAAAGCGCGCGCGCGTCCCTTCTATGCCGGAAATCTTCTCGATATTCTTGGCATACATTCCCTCATACCAGGCATGAAGAACGGAGAGCAGCAAGACACGCTTATTTTCGTAATATCGGTATATCGTCCCTTCGACGATGCCTGCCATCGCCGCGATTTCGGACATGGACGTCGCCGCATAGCCCTTCTGCGCAAACACGTCGCGGGCCGCCGCCTCAATCTGGCGCATCCGTATCTCGCGCGACTGACGCACTGGTCCTTTCTTTTGCGGGGACACGGCCTTCGGGCTTCCCGTCACGTTATCCAGATCATCTGACATCGCTGTGTATCTCCATTCATATGCGTCGGTTGCGGATTGGCAATCTTAGATAGACATCCGGAAAATTACATAATTTCCGGCTCTTTTGCGATTGTATTGCCGCATCCCGCCCCCTTCGCAATGATGCTTTATGCGCTCTGGACGCCACCTTATATCCTTTGATTCCTAAAGTGAATACAAATCATTAAAATGTCAATATATCCAAAATAATTTCTGACGTATTTAAATTGAAATTTTTAATTTCAATTTTTATATTTATAAATCAATATGATAATGTATATTTACTATGCATAATATTTTGCCTTGACGTAATGAGTCATATTCATTTAACCTGCGCAAACAATCGCTGCCTTTGATAATTTGATAAATCAATATGCGTTGGCAGGGCGATTGTCGGGAACAGGGAGGCTTTCAATGGCGCAGGGTGGAAATTTGTCTCACGGGACCAATGATAATGGGGCGATGCCCTTCGAACTTGGCGCCGATCATCGCGCAATCCTCGATCATGCGGATCGTTTCGCGCGAAATGAGCTTTATCCGCTTGCCGAGCGTATGGACGCCGAAGAATGGTGGCCGGAGGACACATTTCCAAAAATTGCAGAGGCCGGATTCTGCGGCATAACAATTCCCGAAGAATATGGCGGCGTCGGTCTCGATCTGATCGCGGCGGGCGTTGTCGCCCAGGCCTTTGCCCGGTGGAACCATGCCGTGGCATTAAGCTATGTGGTGCATGACAATATCTGCCTGAACAACATCTATCGCAACGCCAACAACGATCAGCGGCAGCGCTACGTCCCCGATTTATGCGCGGGCCGGAAAGTCGGCGCCCTGGGCCTGACGGAACCGGGCGCCGGATCGGACGCCCTCGGCTCGATGCGGACCACGGCGCGGCGGGACGGGAGCCATTATATTCTCAATGGCAGCAAGCTTTTCATTACCAATGGAACGATTGCCGACACATTGCTGGTCTATGCCAAAACGGCGCCGGATCGGGGCGCGCATGGCATTTCGGCATTTATCGTTGAGAGCAGCTTCCCCGGTTTCAAGGTCGCCCAGAAGCTGACGAAAATGGGCTTTCGCGGCAGCCAGACGGCGGAGCTGGTTTTTGATGATTGCCGGGTTCCGGCTGAAAACCTGATCGGCACGGAAAACGAAGGGGTCGCGGTCGTCATGAGCGGCCTGGATATCGAGCGGGCAATGATTGCGCCGGTCAGCCTCGGCATAGCCGAGCGCGCGCTGGAGCTTTCCATAGAATATGCGCAGACGCGCAAGCAGTTCAACAAACCCATCGGTTCCTTCCAGATGGTGCAATCCATGCTGGCGGATATGTATGTCGCGGTCGAAACCATGCGCGCCTTTACCTACCACAGCCTGGCCGCAACCGCCCCTCTGGAAATCGGTGGCGGCGGCCGTGGCGATATCCATAAGCTGACAGCCGCCGCCGTCATGTATGCGGCGAATTCCTGTCACGCGGTGCTCGACAATGCCGTGCAGGTGCATGGCGGCACCGGTTACATCTGGGAAAGTGAGATCAACCGGCTGTTCCGTTCCATCAAGCTGCTGGAAATCGGCGCAGGGACAACGGAAGTGCGCAAATCCATCATCGCCCGCGAACTGCTCAGGGACATGTAAAACAAAAAGAACGGCGGGGCGCAGGCCCTGCCTGACCAGGAAAAATGCGTCTTTAGAATAACAGGAGAATGGAAAATGGCTGGCTTATGGTTTGAGGAATTCGAAGAAGGAATGGTTTTTGATCACGCAATGAAGCGCACGGTCACCGAGACGGATAATATGTCCTTTTGCAATGCGACCCTCAACCCGCAGCCCCTGCATATCGACTTTCATGCCGCCTCAAAAACCGAATTTGGCCAGCCCATTGTCAACAGCGTCTTTACCCTCGGTCTCATGATCGGCATGGGGGTTTCCGAAACAACGCTCGGCACCACGGTCGGCAATCTCGGCATGACCGATGTGGCCTTCCCCCACCCTGTCTTTCACGGCGATACGATCAGCGCGCGAACAACGGTCCGTGCCAAGCGGGAGAGCAAATCACGCCCGTCCAACGGCATTGTGGTTTTTTTCCATGAAGCCTTCAATCACAAAGGGGATCGGGTGGCGAGCTGTGAACGAACCGCGCTGATGCACAAGAAGCCAAAATAATGCAACAGCTTCCATGCCGTTCCCTGCTTTTCGTTCCCGGCGACAGTGAGCGAAAAATCGAAAAATCGCAGGATTGCCAAGCCGATATCCTGATTTTCGATCTTGAGGATTCGGTTCCGGCATCCGGCAAGCCTGCCGCGCGGAAACTACTCGGGAAAATACTTGGACAGCCGTTCGACAGCCGGAAATTTGTACGTGTCAACGGGCTCAATACGGGCCTGATCGATGAAGATCTCGACGCCATAATGCACACGCCGCCGGAAGCTATTGTTTTGCCGAAATGTGAATCGCAGTGCGATATTCAGCGCCTGAGCGATAAGCTGGATCAGCTCGAAGCGGACAGGGGGCACGCCATCGGGACGGTGCGCATTCTCCCTGTTGCGACCGAAACCGCGAGGGCCGTCAGGAATCTCATGCGCTCCGACTGGTCGCACCCCCGCCTGACCGGCCTGACATGGGGCGCCGAAGATATCGCCGCGGATATTGGCTCCTTCGGCAATCGCGATGAGAATGGCGTCTACACCGGCGTCTATCAGCTCGCCCGCGATATCTGCCTGCTGGCCGCGCGGGAGGCCCGCGTGGACGCCATTGATACCGCCTTTGTCGATTTCAAGGATCAGCCCCGCTTCGCCGCCGAATGCGCCGCCTCCTACAAGGCGGGCTTCGATGGCAAAATCGCAATCCACCCGGCGCAGGTTCCGACCATCAACAAGGCCTTTACCCCAAGTGAGGAGCAAGCGGCCTGGGCGCGGCAGGTCATTGCGCTGCTGGATCACGCCGATAACGGCGTGGCGGAGCTGAACGGTCAGATGATTGATATGCCGCACCGGAAAAATGCCGAGCGGATACTGCGATCGGTTGTTTCATGAGTCTTTTGAAAACCCCCGCAATACGCAGATTTGCGAGATTTTTTCACGGCCTGGTTCTCGATAACCATAGAAGGAAGGGTTGACAGCATGTCCGGCGCACCGCCCCGCGGAAGAGAGACAGATCCGGCTTCAACGACCGCCGAGGGGATGACGGCAACGTCTTCCGCCTTGCTGGAGCTGACAAATGTCCAGATTTTCTACGACAAGGCAATCGAAGCCGTGCGGGATGTATCACTGTCGGTGAAAAAAGGCAGTCTGGTCGCCTTACTGGGGGCGAATGGCGCCGGAAAAACCACCGTGCTGAAGGCGATTTCCGGAATCCTTTTCCCCGAGGACGGAACCGTTGAGGGCGGAACAATCGAGTTCGACGGGAAGAATATCGCCGCGATGGAGCCCGATGAGATTGTCCGTTCCGGCATTGTGCTGGTGCCGGAAGGGCGGCAGCTTTTCGATACCTTGACGGTAGAAGAAAATCTGATCATGGGCGGTTACACGACAACCCAGCGGAACGCCGCCGAGGCGCTGGAGCGCATATACGACATGTTTCCCGCTCTGACGGGCCGACGGCATAGCGTCTCCGGATACCTGTCGGGAGGGGAGCAGCAAATGGTGGCGCTCGGTCGCGCCCTGATGTCCAAACCGAAGCTTTTGATGCTGGACGAGCCAACCCTCGGGCTTGCACCGCAGATAATCGAAGAGATTTTTTCGACAATCAGCGCCCTGGTCCGGGAGGAGGGCACCACCGTGCTGCTTGTCGAACAGAATGCGCAGCTGGCTCTTTCTGTCGCCGATTACGGATACATCATGGAAAACGGTCGTGTGGTGCTCGATGACACGCCGGAACGGCTGTTACGGAATGACGATATCTGCGAATTCTATCTCGGTTTTTCCGACGCCGGCGCCCGCAAGAACATGCGCGATGTCAAACATTACAAGCGTCGCAAGCGGTGGCTGTCATGAGCAACCTGCTTGAAATTCACGGGCTATCCCGAAGCTTTGGCGGCGTGCGCGCCGTGTCGAACGTCAGCCTCACCGTCGGGCATAATGAAATCTACAGCGTCATTGGCCCAAACGGCGCCGGAAAAACAACGCTTTTCAACCTGATAAGCGGTCTTTTCCCGCCGAGCGAAGGACAGATTTTCTTTGCCGGCCAGCCTGTCAACCGATTACGGACGCACCGCCTCGCAAAACTCGGCATCGGCCGGACATTTCAGAATCTGGCGGTGTTCAAGGATGCAACGGTCGTGCAGAACCTGATGGTCGGGCGGCACTGCCATATGCGCACCAATGTTTTCACGGGCGCTTTCTTCCTCGGCCCGGCGCGGCGCGAGGAATTGCGGCACAGGCGCAAGGTCGAAGAGATTATCGACTTTCTGGAGATCGAGGAAATCCGCGATCAAAAGGTGGGAACCCTCTCTTACGGCCTGCAAAAGCGGGTCGAGCTTGGCCGCGCCCTCGCGATAGAGCCGAAACTGCTGCTGCTCGACGAAATGGTGTCGGGAATGAACAGCGAAGAGACGGAGGATATCGCCCGCTTCATCCTCGATATCAAGGAACAGCTCAACATCTCAATTCTGATGGTTGAGCATGACATGGGCATTGTCATGGATATTTCAGATCGCATCTGCGTTCTGAATTTCGGTGAAAAAATTGCCGAGGGAACCCCCGCAGAAATTTCCAATGATCCGGCCGTCATCAGCGCCTATCTCGGCGCGGCGGATAAAGGCTCGGATCCCGAACCCCGCGAAACGAGGCCCTCCTGATGGTACGGGAAATTGATCTGGTCACAGAAGGAAACACCACATTTCCGCGGTTGCTGCGATATTGGGCGCAAACAACGCCGGACAAGCTCGCCCTGCGGGAGAAGGATATCGGTATCTGGAACCGCTATAGCTGGGCGCATTATTACAACACCGTTCGCGCCTTCGCGCTGGGCCTTCAGGCGCTCGGCTTCACGGAAGGCGACCGGCTGGCCATTGCCAGCGAGGATACGCCCGAATGGATGTACAGCGACCTTGGCGCCCAGTCGATCAAGGGGGAAGTCGTGGGCATTTACCCGACAAACCCCTGGCCGGAGCTGAAATATATCGTTGCCCATTCCCGCTGCCGCTTTATCGTCTGCGGCGATCAGGAACAATTCGACAAGGTGCAGGATGCCCTGAATGACGGCGACGGGCTGCCCCATCTTGAATGGATCATCTGCGTCGATATGAAGGGCATGCGCCACTATCGCAATGACCGGCTGATTTCCTTTGCCGATGTCGTTGCAACGGGAGAGCAGCATATTCTCGAAAATCCCGGCGCCCTTGAAACCTTCGAGCGAACAGTTGATGAGGGCGATCCGGACCAGGTCTGCATGCTGGTGTACACATCGGGCACGACCGGCCCGCCGAAGGGCGCGATGCTGTCGCACCGCAACCTGATCGACCCCTCCCATGAAATCTGCCGCGAATTTGGCATGGACGCGAAAAACTTCACCGTCGTCTGCTATCTGCCACTTTGCCATGTGGCGGAGCGCATCTATTCAATGGCGATGCATCTGATTACCGGCGGGGAGGTTAATTTCGCCGAATCCGTCGATACCATTGCGATCAATCTGCGGGAAATCGCGCCGACCGTCATGCTGGGGGTGCCCCGCATTTGGGAAAAGCTGCAGCAGAACATCCTGATCGGCATTCGGGACGCCACCCCGTTTCAGCAACGCTTGTTTGAAATCTGCCTGCGGCTTGGTTACGGAATTAGTGCGCGGCGGAGTAAAAATGACGGCAAGACCGGCCTTGCGGACAGGGCACTGTTCTTCCTCTTGTGGCTTGTCATGTTCCGAAGCTTGCAGCGCTTTCTCGGGTTGAACCGGACACGCCAGAGATTTTGCGGCGGCGCCTCGGTCTCGCCCGAAACCCTCCGCTTTTTTGATGTTCTGGGACTGCCGGTCTTTCAGGTTTATGGCATGACCGAAGTGGGCGGCGTCGCCTTCATGCAAAAACCGGGAAGCTGTGAAATCGGCTGCGTCGGCGTGCCGCACCCCGGCGTTGACAGCCGTATCGAGGCAGATGGTGAGCTCCTTCTCAAATCCAGGGGCGTCTTCAAGGGCTATCTGGATGATCCCGAGGCAACGGCGAAAACAATCACCGATGGCTGGCTTCACACCGGCGATGTGGTTGAGTATCACCCCGGCGGGGAGCTGATGGTGGTGGACCGCAAGAAAGCCATCATCATCACCAGCGGGGGCAAGAATATCGCCCCCTCGGAAATAGAAAATGCCCTGAAGGACAGCCTGTATATCCGCGAAGCCATTATCATCGGCGACGGGCGGCATTTCCTCTCGGCTCTCATCCAGATTGATTATGAAACCGTCGGCAAATGGGCGCAGGGCCAGCATCTCGCCTATACCACCTACACCTCCCTCGCCGCCCTGCAGGAGGTGCGTGATCTGGTTGCGGTCGAGGTGAAACGGGTCAACGCCCTGTTTGCCCGGGTCGAGAATGTCCGGGAATTTCGCATTCTGAAAAAGGAACTCGACCATGACGACGGCGAGCTGACCGCGACGCAGAAAGTCCGGCGCAGCACCATTGAAAAGAAATTCTCCGAGGAAATTTTATCAATTTACGGGAAGGGGACCTGATGGATTATTTCCTGGATCTTGTCATCTCCGGGCTCATGGTGGGCGCGCTCTACGGTATTATCGCCATGGGCTTTGCCATGATTTACAAGGCCACCGGCGTCGTCAATTTCGCACAGGGCGAAGTGTTGATGCTCGTCGCCTATATCGCCTACACGCTGACCACGCTGATCGACATGCCGTTCTGGCTGCTGATCCCGGCGACGATCATGATCGGCATGATTGTCGGCCTGATCGTAGAGTTCCTGTTCATCCGGCCGATGATTGGCGAGCCGGTCTTCGCAACCGTCATGGTGACCATTGGCCTCGCCGTCTTTATCCGCTCGCTCGTCGTGCTGCTGTGGGATGCCTTTCCCCATGAATTTGTCACCAGCCTGTCCGAGCAGGTCATCGAGATAAGCGGCATCCGTCTCTACCCCTCGCAGATCGTCGCGTTCATCACCTATCTTGTGCTGATGGCCGCCTTCTGGAGTTTCTTCCGGTATTCGCGTATCGGCATCGCCATGCGCGCCGTCGCCAACAAGGAAACGGTCGCGCTGCTGATGGGCATCCGCATCAAGCATGTGTATGCCGTGGCATGGGCTTTGTCCTCCATCATCGCCGGGATCGCCGGGGTCCTGTTCGCCAGCATTTATGATCTCGATCCGACAATTTCCGCCATGGGTCTCAATGCGTTTCCCGCCGCAATCCTGGGTGGGTTGGATTCGGTTCTGGGCTCGGGATTTGGCGGGCTGATTATCGGCGTCGTGGAAAATCTGACGGGCGGATATCTGAGCACCGGCCTGAAAAGCGTTTCCGGATTTGTCGTCATCATTCTGGTTCTGATGGTGCGACCCTACGGCTTGTTTGGCGAACCAGAAATAGAAAGAGTCTGATGCGCAGCGGTAATTACAAAGAGACATACAGCCAGCTTCTGGCGATGACGGATTCGCGTCTGGTGATGTTCGCCACACTGGTCCTGATCATGGCATTGATTGCCTTTCCGTTCATGGTCAATACATATGTTCTCTCTTTCGGCGTGATGATCTGCATCATGGCGATTGGCGTCCTGGGGCTGAATATGCTGACCGGAAACGCCGGGTTGATTTCTCTCGGCTTCTCCGGATTTCTTGCCGTCGGGGCCTATACGAATGCCATTCTTGTCTCGGATTACGGCTGGCCGACCCTCGGGGCAATCATATGTTCCGGCTTGATGGCCGCCGCCGTCAGCCTGCTGGTCGGCATCCCGTCGCTGCGCCTCAAGGGGCTTTATCTCGCCATTACCACGCTGGCTTTCTCGGTCATCATAAACCAGGTGATTCTGGAGATGGAATGGCTGACCCATGGTTCCGCCGGGATCCTTGTCAGCCGCGCCGCCATTTTTGGCTATACCTTCAAATCGGAAATATCGCTCTATTATCTGATGCTGGGCTTTGCCGCCCTGTTCACCCTCGCCACAATCAACATCATGCGCAGCCGGATCGGGCGGGCCTTCAACGCCATTCGCCAGCATGACATTGCGGCGAAGGCCATGGGCGTGGATCTGGTGCGCTACAAGCTTCTCGCGTTCATGCTGAGTTCTTTTTATATCGGCGTCGCGGGGGCTCTGTTTTCCTACCGGGTCCGCTTCATCAATGTCGATAATTTCGACTTTCTGCTGAGCATCGAATCCATCTCCATGATTATCGTCGGCGGGCTCGGCACCATCGCCGGATCGCTGCTCGGCACCGCCTTCATGGTCGCCCTGCCGGAGATTGCCCGGATCATGTTCGATGTCCTGGGCGGCACGCTCAAGAATTTGCTGTCCACGAACGCGCTGGAGATTAAAGGGGTCATCTATGGCCTGGTGATTGTTGTGTTCCTCCGTTACGAACCCGACGGAATAGTAGGGAAGTGGCGTGATATCAAACGGTATTGGCTTAACTGGCCGCTTTCCCATTGATGCGCGGATACCCCGGGGCACCGAATGTGGGGGCCGCAAACAGGTTAACAACAGGGAGATTTGAGATGAGGAAAAAGCTGCTTATTGCCCTTGCCGCGGCAAGCGCACTCTTGACCGCACCCAATAGCTGGGCCGATACACCGGGCGTGACGGATGACACGATAACCCTGGGGGAGGTGGTTCCCCTGACCGGGCCGCCAAGCTTGATCGGGATTGCTGAGATGCTCGGCTCCGTCATCGCCGTCGAGGAAGTCAACGCGGCGGGCGGCATCAACGGCCGGAAAATTGCCGTTATCCGCGAAGATGATGGCTATGTTCCATCAAGATCCGTGCAGGCGGCGATCAAGCTGATCAATGTCGATAATGTCTTTGCCTTCACCAACAGCTCGGGCACATCCCATACCCTTGCCGTCATGGAGGTTCTGGGAGAGGATAATATTCCCCTCGTCAACGCCCATGCGCCCGCGACCGCCCAATATACCCCGCCACGCCATAACGTCTTTGTCGTCGGGCAAAGCTATACGAACGGCGTCCGGGAGATGATCCGCTATATGGCAACCCAGAAGAAGGGCGCAAAATGGGCAACCGTCACGCAGGACGACGAATATGGCACGGAGCTTCGGACAGGCTATGATGCCGTCGCCGAAGAGATGGGTCTGGAAACGGTTGTCCAGCTTAAATACAAGCGGGGCCAGAAGGATTTCTCGGCTGAGATGCTGCGGGTGAAAGAGGCCGGGGCGACGGCCATGCTGAACGGCGGGATCATCTCTGAAGTGGTCGCCATGGCCAAGGAGGCACATAAGCTTGGCCTTGATATTTATGCGGGCACTTTATGGACAGGGCGGCTGCCCATTGTCCAGGATCTTGTGGGCGAAGCGGGTCAAGGTCTGATCACGGTGGATTATGTCGCCACCCTGGATGAACCCGCCGGTCAGGCCTTCGTTGAAAAGGCCAAAAAATACCTGAGCGCCGAGCAGATTGAAAAGCTCAACAGATACTCAGTCAGCTCCTATGTCGGCATGCAGCTGACTTTCGAGGCGATCCGAAACTGCGGCGATGATCTTACCCGCGAGTGCTTTATTGCCAAGATGGAGGAGATCAAGGACTTTGATACCGGCGGTCTGATGGGGCCGGTTTCCTTTGGAAAGGGCGTCCGCTTCACGAACCAGCAAGTGCGCATGATCATGAGCGATGTCGCCAACAAGAAATTTGTCCCCCTGACAGACTTCTGATACACAACATCCGTGCGCCGGTCTCCGTCCGCCGCCTCTGCGGATGGAGACCGGCGCGACAATCCGGAAACTTGATACTTGATCTGCGTAACGGGATCTGCCCTCCTCATGGAGGGTGATTTTTTACGGTTTTTAAGGGCTCATTAACATTAAAATGGGAGGCTTATCACAGATCATACGATCAGGTGTTGTGATGAAACGGTTTCTGTCCCTTTCGGTTTTTATGTTTTTAGTGACCTCTCCGGCGGCGGTGCTGGCGGATGAGACGGGCTTTTTTGCCGGTCTGGATGTGCTCGGCGGCGTGGCGGGGGGATCATCCGATACCACCAATGGCGGCGCGCCCGTTGCCGGGGGCGGCGTTGCCCATGATGTCGATTTCGGCAACACAATCGGCGCGGGCGGTCATGTCGGCTACCGGTTCACCCCGGCCGTATCAACTTCTCTCAGCTATCAGCATATCCGGGGCGACATAAGCTGGACAGCGGATTTCCCGCTGTTTGGCGGTTCCTCGAAATATGAGGGAACTGCCATCAGCAATGTGGTGATGGGCAACATCGCCTATGACCATCCGCTGTCGAATAGGCTCGCCGTCCGGGGCACGCTGGGGCTCGGGCTGACGTTCAACAGCTTGTCAGGTATCACCGAAACCGATAATCCATCGGGAGTTTTTATTTCCGATGTGCAGGACGAGACAAAAATCAGCCCCGTTGCGCAGATTGGCGCCGGGCTCCGCTATCATGCCCGCGACAATATCGCTTTGGGGCTGGACGCCCTGTTTGCCTATTCCGGGGACTTTAAAACCGGCAATACAAGAAGCGGAAACCTTGGCGTGACCTCTATCAATCCCTATGAAATCGAGGATGTCTGGCGCGCCAGCCTCGGCGTTTCCCTCACCATCGGTTTCTGATCGGGAACGCCGCTCAGCTCTTCTGCAATACCGCCAGTCCCTTGCCAAGGATGGGACCGGTCGGCTTGCCGGTGGGAGAGCCGCCAAGCGGTTCCAGCGTCACCTCGTAAAGCTGCTGCGGCTTCGGCTGCGGCAGATCCGGCCCGTCCACGACCGCAGGCCTGACCCCCGGCAGAATACCGAGCGAGACCGGCCCCGTTTCCGGCGACGGCAGGGTCCAGAGCTGCAATGTCTTGTCGGCCGGGACGTCAACATCCGAGACGAACCTGATTTGCGCCGTTGAGTTTCCGTAATCCTCGACAATTGCCTGGGCGACGCCGTTCGCATCCAGCAGCACGGCCACCACGACCGGATCGGGCTTGTTGAACGGCAGATAGCTGCCGATGATGATGCCGATTGCCGCCGCGGCCGCCGCTGGCCAGAACACCTGCCGCGACAGCCAGGAGGATTTTTTCCCGCGCGTTGTCATGGGCACCACTTTCGGCGCGCGGGTCTCCGGACCAGGATCGGCGTCGAGGGACTGCTTCACCGTCTCTGCAAAACCGTCCCGCAGCACCGCCTCCGGGGCGGTCATATCGAGCGGCAGGAAGCGATCCCGCGCGTGTCCGACCGCCTTTGCCAGCTCGATATTCGTCTGCATCTCGGTTTCAACCGCTTCTGCCTCCAGCGGTTCCAGCAGGCCGAGCACATATTCATCGGCGAGGCGGGCGAGATTGTCTTTGTCCATGTTCATGACAGGCACCCCCGCAAGGACACAAGGCTGCGCCGGACCCAGGATTTCACCGTCCCGAGCGGCACTTTCAGCCGCGCCGATATTTCGCCATGGGTGAAGCCAGCGACATGCGCCAGCAATATCGCCTCCCGTCCGGAGGCATCCAGCAGGGCCAGACAATCCTTCAGCTTCGTCGGCCCGGACAGCATTTCCCAGCCTTCCAGCGGCACACTCTCCTGCCGGGCATCCTGCACGGCCGTCAATTCATCCGGGGACAAGGTCATCAGGCGGGCCTCATCGCGCAGAATATTGCGGCACCGGTTGCGCAAGATGGCATAGAGCCACCCTTTGGCCGAGCCGGTATCGGCCCGGTATTGCGCCGCCTTGCGCCACACCTGCACCATTGTGTCCTGCACGGCCTCTTCCGCCAGGTCCCGGCGCGTCAGCATGCGCATGGCAACGCCGAGCAGGCGCCCGCCTTCCTCACCGAGGAGCCTGTCAATGCCGCGTTTATCGCCTGCCGCGCACATGCCGACAGCCTCCTCAACGGAGCAGATTTCAGAACTGGCGGCGTCGGTCACATCATTATCCCGGGTTGGAGAGCTTATTCAGTTCAACATCAGTATGCCCTTAAATGGTCCTAAAATTTCAAGAAAAAATAAATTTTTATTTTTTTTGCATCCAAATCCGTCCCTGCCGTGTCTTCCCATCAGAGCCGCCCGAATGTGTCGCTCTTCATGATAACAACTGAACGATAGAAAGGTTCTCACATGTTACGTATGACAATTGCAACGTCCGCCGCTCTCGCCGCTTCAATTTCCGCCGCCGCCGCCGCGCCCGCGGTCGGGCTGGTGGGCGACAAGACGCTGGTGATGTTCGATACGGACACACTTGCCGTCTCCGCCACCATGGAGGTAACCGGCGTCGACAGCCTGGTCGGCATTGATGTGCGCCCGTCCAACTGGACCCTGATCGGCGTCACCCCGGATAACGTTGTTGTCACCATCGACATGAAATCCGGCGCCGCGACCGAGCTTTCCAAGATGGACAAGCCGCTGCCCATGGATGGCAAGGCCGTCATCGTCGATTTCAATCCGGCCGCGGATAAACTCCGCTATATGACCGGCACGACAAACCACCGCGTTGATGTCGATACAGGTGCCGTCACGGTTGATGGCAGCCTCGCCTATCAGGAAGGCGATATGCACAAGGGGGAAATGCCGGAAATCGTTGCCGCCGCCTATATCAACAGCTATGGCAAGCCGGAAAAGACCGCCATGTATGATGTGGATGCCACGATCGGCGCGCTGATCCGTCAGACATCGCCCAACGACGGCACCCTGGCCGCCATCGGCAAGTTCGGCTTTGAAGGCTCCGGCGCCTATGCCTTTGATGTTCAGACAACGAAGGACATGAAGAATATGGCCTGGCTCGTCAACCAGAATACGCTCTACAGCGTGGATCTGGAAACCGGCAAGGCGACAAGCACCGGCATGGTCACGGGTGCCCCCGGGGAAATCCGCGATATTACCGTTCTGCCGAAGATGTAAAGACGGGTCTCTACCGACAGGCGCGGCTTTCGGGTCGCGCCTGTTATCCTGTCTGCATTAATTAGCCGCCGGGGATGCCCGGCATCATTCCGCCTTGATCGCCCGCCCCTTTCACGATAACACTCCTGCACACACCACACAGACAGGGCGCGCCAGTGACAGACCGCAGAAAAACCGTGGCCATTGTCGGGGCCGGACCGGCCGGGTTGATGGCCGCCGAAACCTTGAGCACGCATGCCGGTCTGGCTGTTCATGTGTTTGATCACAAGCCGTCTGTCGCCCGAAAATTCCTGATTGCGGGGCGCGGCGGGCTGAACCTGACCCATTCGGAAAATATCGCAGGCTTCGCCGAAAAATATGCGGAGAATTCCGCCCGTTTTGCGACATATCTGAAGCGCTTTTCACCGGACGATATGATCGGCTGGGCCACCTCGCTCGGCATTGAGACCTTCAAGGGCTCCAGCGGGCGGGTCTTTCCCGTGGGGCTGAAGGCAACGCCGCTGCTGCGGGCCTGGCTCCGGCTTCTTGATCAGCGGCAGGTGCAATTTCACCTGCGTCATTCATGGATCGGCACCACAGATACCAACCGCCTCATATTCCGCACCGATGGCAACAGCCAGAGTGAATTTGCGGCGGACGCCATTCTCTACGCCATGGGCGGTGGCAGTTATGCCCATCTCGGCTCCGACGCGGCATGGATTTCGCCGCTGGCCGCGCGCGGTCTCGACATCGCCCCCCTCGCCCCCAGCAATTGCGGCTTCACTGTGGGTTGGAGTGATTTCTTCCTCGGTAAGTTCGAAGGCAGCCCGCTCAAGAATATCGCGATTTCCTTTGACCGGCGATCAATCCCCGGCGATCTGGTCGTAACCCGGGCGGGGCTTGAGGGCGGGGCGATATATGCGCTCAGCAAGCCGCTGCGCGAGGCGCTGGCAACCGCCGCCCCCGTTGCCGTGACGCTGGATCTGAAGCCCGCCGCGTCCGCAGACGACATAATTGGTCAGCTTTCCCGCCCGCGCGGAAAAATGTCCCGCGCCAATTTCCTGCGCAAGATGCTCAATCTGTCGCCGCTGCACATCGCGCTCTTGCATGAATTTGCCGATAAATCCGATTTCGATGACGCCAACCGGCTGGGCAGGCTCATCAAGGCGCTTCCCGTCCCGCTCACCGGCATGCAGGGCATCGCCCGCGCCATTTCCTCCGCCGGTGGCGTGAAATTCGCCAATCTCACCGACGATCTGATGATCAGGGGCACGGCAGGGCATTTCGTCGCGGGCGAAATGCTGAATTGGGAGGCGCCGACAGGCGGCTACCTGTTGCAGGGCTGCTTCGCCACCGGCGCCGTCGCGGCGGACGGCATCGCGCAGTATCTCGGCATCCGATAAATTCCCCCGTCAGCTTGCGGGCAAATTCTCCCGGCAATGGCGGATCGCCAGATCGCGCAGTTTCGTCTTCTGGATTTTCAGGCCGTTGGCGCTTTCCGTGGTCGGAAAGGCGTCAAGGGCAATCACCGCGAGCGGCACCTTGTAATGGGCCAGCACGGCCGCCGCATTGCGGATGATCTCCTCTCCGTCCGGCGGGCTTGCCCCCTCCGCGGCGATGACGAAGGCGACAGGGCGCGTCTTGCCGCCATGTTCAATGCCGACCACCTGGCATTTTTCAACCGCCGCCTCCCGCTCGATCACCTCCTCGATTTCCTTCGGATCGGTGAGGAAGCCGGACAGACGCAGGAAATCGCCGTTGCGGGCCATATAGACAAAACTGCCATCCTCCCGCAGGAAGCCCACATCGCTGCTGTGGAAATATCCCTCGTCATCAATGGCCTTTTTCGTGGCCTCCGCATTGCGGAAGTAACCGATAAAATTCGTCGGCGCGCGGAATTCCAGAACGCCCACTTCATTGACGGCGCATAATGCGCCCGTTTCCGTATTCCGCACCCGGATTTCCGTTGCGCCCGCAAACTCCCCGCCGCCCTGCAACCGCTGCTCGATCGGCAAAGACAGGGACTGCGTTGACAGAATAGCGTGCAGTTCACTGGCTCCGTACAAACCGACCAGCGGCACGCCGGACGTCGCCATCTGGCGCAGCTTTTCCTCCATCCCCGGGGTGAAGGAGGCAAAACCGCATATCCGCGCATGGTCAAGGGCGCTCCGGTCCGTGCGCCAAATCTGCTGATACATCTCGTCGCTGCCGAACAGATGCGTGATGGCATGGGCTTTTGCCGTGCGAATCAACAGATCAATGTCAAACCGGGTATTGAGATAGACCGGCGCGCCGCCCGCAATGGCGGCCAGCGTCGGGCTTAAGCCGAACACCCCGCAAAAGGGCATCACCGCCAGAAGCCGCGCGCCCGCTTTATCGAAGCCCAGCGCCGTCGCGCAATTATTGGCGTGGATAGCCACCGCCCGCTGGATATGCACCACAAGCTTCGGCGCGCTGGTGGTGCCGGAGGTGGTGAACAGCAGGATCGGGCTGTCCGGCGTGCCGGCCGCCGTCGGGGCGGGCAGGCTGTCGTCCATCACAAAGCTGTCGATGGGCATCCCATGGATCGGCGGCAGCGCCGCGCCTTTATGATCAAGGCAGACAAGCGTTTGCAGCTCCGGCAGGTCCGTGAACTCCAGCTCCGAGATCAGCTTATAGAAATCCGTATATTCGTTCCGCCCTTCGAAGATTAGCATCCGGGCGCCGCTTGATTTCAGGATATGGTGCAGGTCGGCCGTGCGATATCGGGTATTGACCGCCGCGGCAATCGCGCCGAGGCGGGCGCAGGCGAACAGCAGCGTCATCCATTCGATTTTGTTGGACAGCCAGATCGCGACCCGGTCCCCGTCCCCGACCCCGCGGGAGGCCAGCCAGGCGGCATTTGCCGCGACCATCTTCTCAAAGGCGGACGGCGATATCTCCGCCCCCTCCTCCGTCACGAAAATGGGACGGGCATCGCCCGCCTTTTCCCACGCGATCCGGTCCGCGAGGGCGCTGTCGAAGGTAAGCTCCGTGAACGCCATCAATACAGCTCCATCAGCCGTTCATTATCATGCAACTCTTCCGGCATCCCCTCCCAGATCATGGAGCCGGATTTCATGACAACGGCGCGATCGGATATTTTCAATGCCTCCCGCACATTCTGCTCGACCAGCAGGATCGAGAGTTTTTCGCGCTGCTGCAACGCGCGGATCGGCGCCAGCAGATCCTGAAACAGCTTGGGCGCGAGGCCGATGGACGGTTCATCCATCAGCAGAATGCGCGGCCGGTTGAGCAGCGCCCGGCCGATGGAGACCATCTGCTGCTGCCCGCCGGACAGGGTGCCCGCGGGCCGGTTCATGAATTCCTTGATGGCCGGCAGGATATCCAGCACCCAGTCAACGCGATCCGCCCGCTCTTTCTTCGGGATGCCCGCCGCATGCATGCCGAGGGAGAAGATATCCCGCACGCTGAGGCTCGGAAACACCCCGCGCCCTTCCGGCACCATGGCGACGCCGCGGTCCGCGACCTGCCGCGCCGTTTCCTTCGTGGTTTCCTCCCCGTCAATGGTGATGCTTCCCGCCTCCGACGCGAGCAGCCCGAACAGGCATTTCATCAGGGTGGATTTGCCCGCCCCGTTATGGCCGATCAGGCACAGCACCTCATCTTCCCGGAGTTCGACGGAGATATCATTTATGGCCGGATGCCCGCCATATCCGGCGGTGATATTATGCGCGGCCAGAACGACAGATTTGCTCATGTGCGCTCTCCAAAATAAATCGCTCTCAGCGCGGGATCATTGAGAACCTTCTGCGGCTCGTCATCCGCCAGCAGCTTGCCCCGGTCGAGAAAGGCGATCCGGTCGGAAATCCCGATCACGATGTCGAGGTTATGTTCGATAATGCAGACGGTGACGCCCTGTTTCACCTCTTCGCGCAGGATTTCGAGAAATTTTTCGTAGGAATTGGGGTCGAGCCCCGACGCCGGTTCATCCAACAGCCAGAGCCGCGCCTCCGTCGCCATCACGCGCGCCATGGAGAGGAATTTCCGCTCCGCATAGGCGAGATCCTTGGCCCGGATCTTGCGCTTGGACGAAAGGCCCGTGCGGTCAAGGGCATATTCAACCCGTTCAAGACGTGCCGTCCGCTGCGCCCTGCCCACAGGAAGGGGGAGGGAATTATTCTCAACCGCCGTCAGGATATTATCCTCAACCGACATTTCACTGAACAGGCGCAAATCCTGAAAAGTCCGGAGGATCCCCGCGCGCGCCGCCTGATAGGGCTTGATCCTGTTGATCGGATTGCCGAGCCATTTGATGGACCCGCTGTCTTTCGCCAGCTCCCCGGTGATGACGTTGAACAGCGTCGTCTTTCCGGCGCCATTCGGCCCGACAAGGGTGGTAATGATCCCGGCCCGAAGGTCCATCGACACATCATCGACGGCCTTGACGCCGCCGAACGCCTTGTCAACATTACGGATTTCCATCAGGACATCCTGTGTGCCCGTGTGTGATGCAACCATTATTCTTTTCCTGTTTCGGAATGCTTCTTACGGCCCACGATGCCGCCCGGCCGGTAAATCATCAGCAGCGCCATGCCGAGACCATAGATGATCTGCTGGATGGAGCCGATTTCCGTCTGCGGCAGGAAGTCGAGATAGCTGATCAGGCTGGGCAGGATCAGCAGCAGCGCCGCGCCGACAATGGGCCCCGCCTGCGTTCCCGTGCCGCCGATGATGACCATCGCCATGATCAGGACGGAGGTATCCAGCATGAAGCTTTCCACATTGATGAAGCTGAGATAGCTCGCGTACAGCACCCCGGCCACCGCCGTGAGGGCGGACGAGATGACCACCGAAATGGTTTTGATGAGCGGCACATTCTTGCCGAAGGCCGCCGCCGCGCTTTCACTGTCGCGGATGGCCCGCAGGCTGCGCCCGAAACTGGAATGCACAAGCCGGTTGATGATGAACAAGATGATCACCAGCGCCACCACCGTCACGAAAATGAACTGGCTGGGCTTGAAAATCTCAAACCCGGCAATATCCAGCGGCGGGATGCCAATCAGTCCGCCGATGCCGCCGGTGACCCCTTTCCATTCGGAAAAAATGGTGACGGCCAGCACCTGCAACCCGAGGGAGGCGGCAACGAAATACTCCCCCCGCACCCGCAGCGCCGGTAGGGCGAGGATGAGCGACAGCAGCCCCCCCGCCACCATGGCCACCGGCAGGGTCACAAAGATCGACGCATTGAAATGCATCGCCATGAAGGATCCCGCATAGGCGCCGACGCCGAAGAACACCGCATGGGCCAGCGAATAAATGCCTGCATAGCCCATGATGAAATTGAGGGTGACCCCAAGGATCGAATAGATGGAAATGAGAATGAACAGGTTCAGCAGATAGGCTTCCACAGCGCCCTCCTTCTCAATGCGCCGCGGAACGGCCCAGCAGGCCGGACGGACGGATGATGATGAACAGGAACAGGATGGCGAAGGTGACCGCCTCGGTCCATTGCGAATCCACATACAGCAGCGCCAGGCTTTCCGCGAGACCGAGCGCCAGGCCCGCCAGCAGCGTTCCCGGCACACTGCCGATGCCGCCGACAATCGTCGCCGCCAGCGAAATCAGCATGACATGATGCCCCATGGCCGGGTTCAGCCCCGACGTCGCCCCCGAGATAATCGCCGCCGGAACCACCAGAATGGAGCCGATGGTAAAGGCAGAGGCCGCAATAAAGCGCGGGTTCAGACCGAAAACCCGCACCAGTTCGGGATTATCAGCCAGCGCCCGGAGCGCCTTGCCCATCTGGCTGTATTTCAGGAAGCCCCACAGAATACCGAAGAAAACCGCCGCACAGAGCATGGATATCCAGGCGATCGGGGCGACATACAGCCCCTCCATTATCTCGACGGAGAAGGACAGCGGCGTGCTGACCGTCACATAGCCGCGGCCGAAAATCATCCCGACCACATTCTGCACCACGATGCCAATGCCGAAGGAGGCGACGAAGACCGTAAAGAAAGAGCCTTCGTCACGCTGGATCGGCACATAGACAAAGCGGTTCAGCAGCAACCCGAAGGCGATGGCCCCCGCCGTGGCGGCGGCGATGCCCGCAATCAGGCCATAGCCGGATACATTCATGTAGTAAAAAAGATATGCGGCAATGATGAAGGTTGCCCCATGCGCAAAATGAAAAATCCGGGTTGATCCGAAAATCAACGAGAACCCCACGGCGGTAAGCGCGTAGAGAGCACCGGTCTGAAGACCGGTGATCGTCAGCTGTAACGCGAGCATCTGCTACCTATTCTGTTTTTTGTTTACTTGCCGAAATCAATCGTATCCAGAACTTCAAGCTGGCCGTTCTTGACGACCTTTACCTGAATGGGGAACAGCAGCGTGCCGTTGCTCTGGAAGGAAACCGTCCCGCCGACAAGATTGAAGCTTTCCATCTCCTGGCGCTTCGCCAGCAGGTTGGCGCCGGTCACTTCCTTGCCTTCGGCCTCCAACGCCTGGGCGAGAATCGCATACAGCAGCGTGGCATTGTAATAATTGACGTTATAGGCCGTCGGGTCGCGGTTGTATTTCGCCTTGTAATCGGTGACGAAACGCTTGGTGATCGGGTCTTCGGATTCGTAATTCACGCCCTGTCCCGTCGCAATGATGCCTTCCGTTTCCGGCAGGGCGAGCGCGTCCGGCACCAGATAGCCGGAATAGGTGATCAGCTGCTGATCGACGCCATTGTCGCGGAGCTGCTTGACGATCTGGATCTGCTGCGCGCCATAGCTCGCGATATAGACCGCATCCGGATTTGCCGCCCGCACTTTGGCGGCGATCCCCGAAAACTGCTGCGCGGTCGTCGGTACGGACATGGCCTCCGCCAGTTCGCCGCCCGCGTCATTCAGCGTGGTTTTCAGCTCATCCAGGATGGAATTGCCGAACGGGTCATCAATATAGATCAGCACGACGCGCTTGATGTCTTTCTCTTTCACCAGATAGGGCATCACGGCGCGGACTTCGAGATTGACCAGCGGAATGACATTCCAGAAATATTCGCCGAGCGCGGCAAGATCCGGCCCGACGCCGCCGCCATTCACGGCAACCACCTCATTGCGGGTGCCGAGTGTGGAAATCGCCTTCGACACGCCGGTAAAGGCCGACAGGACATAAGGCACATTCGTCACATTCACCAGCTTTGTCATCCCGACGACCGCCGGCTGCGGCAGGCCCTGGCTGTCTTCATAGGCGATGGACATCGGCCCGCTCAGCATCTTGTCCGCATTGATATGCTCCACGGCCAGATCGGAGCCGGACATGAACACATCGCCATAGGTCGCGTTCGGCCCGCTCAACGGGAAAAGTGCGCCGATTGTATGATCCTTGGCGGACGCCGCCCCCGGCACCAGCAGTCCAAGACAGGCGAGGACCGAAAAGGCAGCAAATAGGTTTTTCATCTTTTGCATTGTGACACCCTGTTTGTTGTTGATTTTTGTTGATTTTATTGATTTTTCTTCCACCCAGAATGGTGTCTTTTGCTCCCGCTGTCAACTTGAGAGTTGCGCCGGGAGGCGGCCTATAAAATTTTACCGAAATCGTCTCTGGTGTATGCGGGCGGCAGCGCCACAGTGCCCCCGGCGAAGGGAAACCCGCCCCTGATCCGCTGGCGGGATGGCATAAACCGCTTCCCTTGCGGCCTCCTTTTCCCGCGCCTGCCATGGCAACGCCCCTTCCTTATTCCCCCTCCCGTTATTCCAAAAGCCTCGCCTGACGGGTCCGGCCCGCGATTTAACTCCGCGCCCGGCGGACGCGATTCCATCCGGGCATGACAAAGGGAGCGGAGGCGTGCGGACAAAAATCACGTCACCGCGCAAAGCGTCGATCTGCTGTTCTTCGAAATGTATGTTTCTGGTGAAAATGCCTCCTCTGTTCAAAGGGGTCTCGTCATCGGGAAATGGCCGGGATAGACGGCAACCCTGCCGCACGGCTAAACGCCTCCTTTCGCTGTTGATCGACGAGATTTCGGATCTCCGCGCGAGGGCGCGGAAAGGGCAACATTGGTTTTGTTAGAAAAACGGTGGTTTTGTTAGAAATAATCGTTTTGTTAAAAATATAGGTGGGCGACATCCAGCCGCCGGATTCTCTCGATTAACGGCGCAAATGCCGCAGAAACAATGTGAAATACCCCGCAAACGGCGCAAAATGCCGCCGCGTTGAAGAAACTCTCATAAAAATATCTGAAATTGTGTGGAAATGCTGTTTTTTAAATTAGGCCATTATTATACAGCACGGATCGCCAAAATACAACCATTAGTGATATATATAACATCAGGACAATATCATGCACCGGGCGATGCCATGGCGCCCGGGCGGGGAGCAGCGCCGGGGAGCGGGGGCGGGAGTGGCCCGCGCCCGATGGTTACAGATCCATATCGCCTTCGAGCATTTTTCTGGCGGCCAGATGGCGCATGATTTCAACCGAGCCGTCCGCCATGCCGATCTTGCGCATTGAAATATAGGCTTCGAACAGCTGCATTTCATTGGTGAACCCCATGGCGCCATGGAACTGGATCACCCGGTCCAGCGCCCGCGGGCCGACTTCGCCGCAATAGGCCTTCACCATGGCCAGCTCCTTGGCGGCCGACTGGCCTTTATCGAGAAGCTGCGCCACATTCAGGCTCATCAAATGGGCGGCGTGAATTTGCGTCGCGCTTTCGACAAGGGGGAAGGTCACGCCCTGACGCTCCGCCAGGGTTTTGCCAAATGTCTTGCGCACCTTGATATAATCGAAGGCGATTTCCAGCGCCCAGCGCCCCATGCCGACGCATCGCGCGACATTATAGATACGGCCAAGGCCGGAGCCCCGCATCGCCGTTTTAAAGCCCTGGCCGACCTCTCCCAGAACCTGATCATCGGCCACATAGACATCGTTGAAATGCAGCAGCGCCTCATCCGTATGGGTCTGGCCGAACATCTTGATCAGCCGCTCCACCTTGAACCCTTCCGTGTCCGTCGGAACGACAAAGCCGGTGATGCCGCCCTTGCGCGCCGCCGCAAGCTCCGGATCGGTCACCGCGAAGACAATGGCGTAATCGGCATAGGGGCTGTTGGTGACCCAGATTTTCTCGCCATTGATCCGCCAGCCGCCTGTATCGCGGCGGGCGCTGGTTTTAATCTGCGAGGCATCGCTGCCCGCCCCGGGCTCGGACAGGGCAAAACAGATCGTCTTGTCCCCCAATTGAATGCCGGGCAGGATTTCTGATTTGAGGCGCGGCGACAGATGCTCCAGCACCGCGCTCGGACCCCGGGCCCAATGGGCGACGATGCTGCTGGTGAGAAAATATTTCGCGCCGCAGCTATGGAAAATCTTCTCCCACGCCGCAAAATAGGCGACATGCCCGAGCCCCGCGCCGCCCATATGTTCGGGAACGCACATGGTGTAATATCCGGCCTCGGCGGATTTCATGCGCACCTCGCGCATCAGGCCAAGCAGCTCATCGCTATAGCCGCCGTCGGGGCGGTATTTGCGCCGCTCATCCTCAAAAACATCGGCATGCTTGACATGCAGCGGGATGACGACATTGCGGATAAAGACGCCAAGACCATCGCGCAGGGCTTCTATTTCCGCATCATATTCATAGGCTATGGCCGTCATTTATCTCTCCCTTTTGATTTATGCGCCGACCCGCCCGGCTGTGTCCATTTGTCAGGGTATTCCGGAAAATATTCTGGAATCAGATGTTTATGGGGTGAAGGGCGGCATGAGACCCGGCAATTTTGTTTTATGAACCTGCTTCATCCCACGAAATTCACTTGATGTTTGGAAAAACAATCATGTATATAATATATACGATTAAGATGTGTCAAACGAATGATGACCGGAAATTCGGCAATCAAACCAACCTACGGGAGGATCGGATGAAGAGTATCAGCTTCAGAAATGTGAGAAACATGGCCCTTGCCACGATGGCAATCGGTCTCTTTTCCGCGTCGGCATCCGTTGCCACGGCGGCGGAAACGCGCACCCTGCGTATGGGGGATACGCTGCCGGCGGCAAGCTCGCTCGCAAAAACCATGAAAGAATGGACCGAAACGGTGGAGGCCCGCTCTGACGGCCGCCTGAAAATCCAGTATTTTCCGGGCGGACAGATCGTCGGCGCGAAGGACAGCCTTGATCTGCTGCTGAGCGGCACGGTCGATATCGCCTATACTCCCCCCTTGCGTGAAGCGAGCCGACTGGCCCTGTCCGCCGTCCCGGCCCTGCCCGGCCTGTCCGGCGGCGCGGTGCAGCTCACCGAAGCCTATCTCAACCTGCTGCAGGGCACCCTCTATGACGTTGAGCTGTCGGACCTCGGCATTGTGCCGCTGATGGCCATTCTGACGCCGCAATATGAAATCATGACGGTGCAGAAGGAAGTTGTCGGCAAAAGCGATATGGCCGGCCTCAAGATTCGCAGCGCCGGCGGGGTTCAGGGCGACACGGTAAAGGCCCTTGGCGCCGTGCCGGTCTCCATCTCGGCCCCGGAAACATACACCGCCCTGCAACGCAAGACGGTTGATGGCGCACTGTTCTCCTTCTATAGCGTGCCGATTTACAAGCTGGATGAGGTGATCGGTTATTCGACGACCAACGCCAATCTCGGCTCCTACCCGATTGTCTATACGATCAACAAATCGGTCTGGGATTCGCTGGAGCCGGATTTGCAGAAAATCCTTCAGGAAACCGCGCGCGAAGCGTCCATAAAAACGGCGCAGTTTTCAGACGATGACGCCGCCGCCAATGTGGAAAAATACAAGGACAAGATCAAGCCCGTTGAAATGACCGGGGCGGACTACACCGCATGGCAGGAAGCCACCAACGCCGTGCGCGATGAGTGGATCAAGAAGAACAAGGCGGATGGCCTGCCGGCCGATACGCTGTATGACGAATGGTCCAAGCTGGTAAGCGGAAAATGACAAACGGATCACAGGAGGAACAGCACCCGGGCACGGGGGCTGTTCTTTCGGTTTTGCGCGGGCTGGACAAGGGGTTCAGCTTTCTGTCCTGCCTCGCGCTTTTTGTGCTGATGCTGTTGATTTCGGTCGACGTAACAGGGCGCTATATCTTCAATTCGCCGATCGAGGGCGTCTATGAAATTGTCGAGCTCTATCTGATGCCGACAATCGTCTTTCTCGGATTCGGGCTGCTGCAGCGGGTTGGCGGGCATGTGCGAATCCTCCTGATTTTCGAACTTTTACCTGACAAAGCAAAAAGGTGGCTGGACGTGATCTTCATGGGGTCCGCTCTCGCGGTGTTTGGCGTCGCCGCCGTCTCGGCAGGCTATCTGGCGGTGGACCATCTGATGGCCGGCCGGATGGAGGGGGGGACGGTTCCCCTGCCGCTCGGCCCGTCCTGGGTCGTCGTTGTCCTGGGGCTTGGCTATTTCTGTCTTCGCCTGGCCGTCCAGCTAACGCTCTGTCTGCTCGGCAGGGAATATATTGAGCCGCAGGAGGCACGACCGGAATGATTGCCACCACCCTTTGCATCATCGTCGGCATCGTGCTGCTGATCCTGATTTTCGCGGGCATGCCCATCGCCTTTGCCACCGCTGTTGCGGGCGCCGTCGGCATCTGGCAGATCGCCGGATGGGACGCCCTGTTCGGCGTGCTGAAAACGGCGCCCTACCGGACGGGTTCGGAATATCTGCTCAGCACCGTGCCCATGTTCATCCTGATGGCCGAATTTCTGTCGCACGGGCGGATCGTTCATTACCTGTTCGAGTTTGCCCAGCGCTGGATGGGTCATATGCGCGGCGGGCTGGCCCAGGCGGCGGTATTGGCAAATGTCGGATTTGCCGCCCTGTCGGGATCCAGCACGGCAGCCTCTGCGGCGATGGCGCGCATATCCGTGCCGGAAATGCAGCGTCACGGCTATGACGACCGCCTGTCCCTCGCCACCGTCGCCATCGCGGGCACGCTGTCGATCATGATCCCGCCGAGCCTGGCGCTGATCATGTATGGCATCCTGACGGAAGTCTCCATCGGCAAGCTGTTCCTGGCGGGCGTTATCCCCGGCATCATGACCGGCGTCGCCTATATGGTGACCATCGCCGTCTGGGTCCGGCTGCGCCCCAATATTGCTCCGCCGAGCGAGAGCGTAAACTGGAAAGAGCGCTGGCGCGCCGTCTTTCCCATCTGGTCCGCCCTGTTGCTGATCATCTTCGTCGCGACGGGAATCTATTCCGGGGCCATCGCCGCCACGGAGGCCGGGGCCGTCGGCGCGTTAGGCGCCCTGATCATCAGCCTCACCCATGGCGGCATGAAATGGGATGGCTTCGTCAACTCGATGAAGGCGACCGTCCGCACAACGGCGATGATCTTCGGCATTGTCATCGGCGCCACGATCTTCGGGGTCTTCCTCGCCATGACGCAGGCCCCGCAGACGCTCGTCGCCTCGGTCGCCTCCCTGTCGATGGAACCGTGGATGATCTTCGTCATCCTGATCGCCATCTATGTGCTGCTGGGGTGCTTCATTGATCAGCTGGCAATCATTATCCTGACGCTGCCGCTGACCTTCCCGCTGATCATGGACCTCGGTTACGATCCGATCTGGTTCGGCATCATCCTGACCAAGACGATTGAAATCGGACTGGTGACGCCGCCGATGGGGCTGAACCTGTTTGTCACCGTCGGCTCCACAAAGGGCGCGCGCATGCAGGACTGCATTGTCGGCATCGTGCCGTTCCTGATTGCGGAAGTCTTTGTGATTGCCATGCTCATTATCTTCCCGCAGCTTTCGCTCTATTTACCCTCGCTGCTGCTATGATGACAGAAACGCAAGACATTGATGAGTTCCGCCAAGAGGTGCGGCAGTTTCTCGCGGAAAATCTGCCCTCTGACATAGCCGCAAAGGTCAAGGGCGGCTATGAGCTCAATAAAAACGAGCTGCTGGACTGGCACAAATGCCTCTACGCCAGAGGCTGGGCCGCGCCGGGCTGGCCGGAGGCATATGGCGGGCCCGGCTGGTCGGAGGCGCAGAAGTATGTTTTTGAGGAAGAATGCGCGCGGGGCCATGCGCCCCAGCTCATTCCCATGGGGCTGATTACCGTCGCGCCGCTGCTGATCGCCTATGCCTCCGAGGAACAAAAGGCGCGCTATCTGCCGCCGATCTTGAAGGGGGAGGAAGTCTGGTGCCAGGGCTTTTCCGAGCCCGAGGCCGGATCCGATCTGGCAGCCTTGCGATGCAAGGCCGTGCGGGATGGCGATGATTATATTGTCACTGGCAGTAAAATCTGGACCACCCATGCGCAATGGGCCGACTGGTGCGAACTGCTGGTCCGCACCTCCAGTGACGGGCCGCGGCAGAAGGGCATTACCGTCCTGCTGGTCGATATGAAAAGTCCGGGGATTACGGTGCGGCCCCTGCCCTCCCTCGACGGTCTGCATGTTCTCAATCAGGTGTTTTTCGAAGATGTCCGCGTCCCCGTGACGCAACGGGTCGGGGAGGAAGGCGAAGGCTGGACGCTTCTGAAATCGACCATCGGGCATGAACGGGTCCTGAATGCCGATGTCGGACGGTCCAAGATGCTGCTGCATCGCCTCCGTCATATCGCCGCGCGTGAAACACGTTACGGCGCGCCGCTCCTCTCGCATCTTCCCTTCGCCATGACCGTTGCCCGCTTTGCTGTCCGGGTGAAGGCGCTGGAACTCTGCGTCATGCGGGTGATCAACGATCCCGCGCTGGCGCTGCGGCCGGAATCCTCCCTGCTGAAAATCCGCGGCACCGAATTGCAGCAGGATATCAGCCGTGAGACGAGCGATGCGCTGGGCCCCTATGCCCTGCCCTATCATCGGGACGTGCTGTCAAGTGGCTGGCCGTCGGACCCCGTAGGGCCGGACTATTGCGCCACCCCGACGCCCTTCTATTTCTTCTGGCGCAAGGCATCCATCTCGGCGGGGACGAATGAGGTTCAGCGCAACATCATCGCCAAGTCGCTGTTATCGTCTGACTTCTCCGCCGATGTTCAGGGCCTCTCCGAAGAGCAGAAAATGCTTCAGGAAACAAGCCGTCGCTTCCTGCGGGAGGAGTATGGCTTCACCGACCGCCGGAAAGCCATGCAATCCGGCGACGGATACCGCGAAAAGATCTGGTCAGACTTCGCCGAGATGGGCTGGCTGGCGCTGCCGTTCGCCGAAGCGGACGGCGGGCTTGATGGAACCGCCCTCGATCTGCTGTTGCTGTCGGAGGCTTTTGGCGCCAGCCTTGTCAATGAACCCTATCTTGGATCGGTGGTGCTGGGCGGCGGCATTGTCGCCGCCACCGCAACCGAAGATCAGAAAGAACGCCTGCTGCCCCCCCTGTTCGAGGGCCGTCGCAAACTGGCCTTTGCCTATGCAGAACCGCAATCAGGATATGACCCCGGCCCCGTGACAACGCGCGCCCGCCGGAAGGACGGCAAATGGCGCCTCAGCGGCCATAAATCCATTGTCCTCGGCGCGGCGACGGCCGAAACACTGCTGGTTACCGCAACATGCGACGACACGGCGGGGGAAACCGCCGTCTTTGCGGTTGATGCACAGGCAAAAGGCGTCACCCTGACCGCCTACCCGACCATTGACGGCCGCGCGGCCGCCGACATTCATCTGGACGGCGCGGTGGCCGAGCTGCTGGGTTCGGGCCCCGGAAAGAGTGATCAGGACATGGCCAAAGTGCTGCGCCAGGCAACCCTCGCCGCCATTGGCGAGGCCATCGGCGCAATGGAGGCGGCGGTCACGCTCACGAAAGAGCATCTGAATACGCGCGTACAATTCGGCAAGCCATTGGCCGCCCTTCAGGTGTTGCAGCATCGGCTGGTTGATATGTTTATTGCCGCCGAAGAAGCCCGCGCGCTCGGCCGCTGGGCGGCGGAGACTCTGGATCAGGGGCGCGATGAGGAAAGCGATCATGCCCTCAGCCTGGCCAAAGCCTATATTGGCGACGCCGGGCGGATGGTCGGCGAGCAGGCCGTTCAACTGCACGGCGCCATCGCCATCACCGATGAATTCTATATCGGCCATTATCTCAAGCGCCTGACCGCGATTGACAAGCTGTTCGGCGATACGGATCATCATCTCATGCGGCTTGTCAAAACGGCGGAACGCGAAGAGTAGACATCCGCAGGAACTGTCGGCAGGGCACCAGCCCTGCCGATTTTTTTATGGAAAGAGAGGCGGAGCCGGTCGCCCCCCGAGAGAGGCGGAGAGCGGTTACACGGCGCCCGAGGCGATCAGTTCGTCGATCTCTTCCTCCTTCAGGGAAAGAATATCGCGAAGCACTTCTCTCGTATGCTGCCCGGAATAGGGCGGCGCGGTATAGTCATCGAGGGGCGTTTCGGAAAATCTGAGCGGGTTGCGGATGATTTTCAGGGAGCCGGACAGCGGATGATCCACCTCCAGCACCGTGCCCCTGTGCCGGACCTGCTCATCCTCCAGCGCCTCACGGACATTATTCACCTTCGAATTCATGACCCCGGCCCGGTTCAGGATATCAATCCAGTGCGCCGCCGGTTTTTCCAGAAAAATCTTCTCCAGCATCGGGATGAATTTATCCCGGTGGGTAAATCGCAAGGGCCGCGTTTTCAACAGCGGATTTTGCAGCAGTTCTTCCACATCCAGCGCACCGCAGAGGCGCCGGAACTGATCATCGCTGCCCGCCTGCACGCTCATATAGCCATCCGCGCATTCAAACGTCTGCGCCGGGGCCGAGCCATAGGACACATTCCCCGTCCGCTCCGGCAGGCTGTCGGTGGCCAGATGCACCATTGTCATGGGAGAGACCAGGGCGATGGACGCCTCCATCAGGGAGAGATCAATAAACTGCCCGCCGCCGCCATGCGTATCGCGGTGACGCAGCGCCGCCAGAATGCCAACGACGGCATACATGCCCGCGCTGAAATCATTGACGATGGTGCCGACACGCTGCGGCATGCCGTCCGGCTCGCCCGTCACGCTCATGATGCCGCTGAACGCCTGCATCAGCCCGTCAAGCGCCGGAGAGGTCGCCCGCGGCCCCGTCTGCCCGAACCCGCTCAGCGACAGATAGATCAGGTTCGGGCAGAGCGCCGATACAGAGTCGTAATCAAGCTCGAAGCGGGCCAGATCGCCAACCTTGTAGTTTTCGACCAGAACATCGGAGCCCTTGGCAAGATCGAGAATGATATCCCGGCCTTTGGGATTGGAGAAATCGATCGTGATGGACTTCTTGTTCCGGTTCGCGGCAAGATATTGCGGGGATTCATTGGTATCCTTTCCCTCCCTGTCCCGCAAAAAGGGAGGGCCATAGGCCCGCATCTCGTCACCGACGCCGCCCGGCCGTTCAACCTTGATCACCTCGGCCCCGAGGTCGCCCAGCATCTGCGTCGCCCAGGGCCCGGCGAAAACGCGGGATAAATCCAGAATTCTTATTCCCTCAAGAGGCCGCATTGATCCTCATCTCCAGCTTTTTAGTGTTTTTATTTGTCTGCCGTGATCGGCCTAGAGACCGGTGGTCCTGAAGGCCGCCTTTCCGGCATCGGTATCCATCAGGTCATTGGTCATTTTCTGTTCAAACCGGTAGCCATCGGCCACGCTCATATTCTCAATGGTGTTGAGAGATGTTTTCGCCTTGCAAAGCGCAACGCCCGAATTCGCGACAATCGCCCTGGCCAGCTCCATACTCTCCGCCGCCAGCTTGTCATCGGGGCAATAATGCCGGATGACGCCGATTTGATGCAGATATGCCGCCGGAACGGTCGCGCCGGTAAAGGCGACCTCCCGCAGCAGTGAGTGCGGTAAAATCCGCATTGCATGCCGCGCCCCGCCCAAGAGGCCGATCGTCACTTCCGGAAGCCCGAAGAAGGCGCTTTCCGCCGCGACGATGATGTCGCAGCAGGCAACAATAGCAAGGCCGCTGCCCAGCGCCGCCCCATGCACGGCGGCGATGACCGGCTTCGGGCAATCGGCAATTGCATTGAACATTGCCCGCGCCACACGATTATGCCCGGCGCGCGCGCCATATTCCCCGGAGACAGAGGTGCCTCTTTGTTTGACATCGGCCCCGGCGCAAAAACATCGCATATCCGATTTCAGCAGAATGCATTTCGCGTCAGGATTGTCGCCCAGCATTTCGAATGTTGTCGTCACCTGCTCCATGAATTGCCGGTTCATGGCATTGACAGGGGCGCGTGACAGGGTCACCACGGCAACCGTGTCGATATAGTCAACATTAATCATCAGGCAACAAACTCCACTTAACCAAAGCCCAAAACCGCCCTTGACTGCGGTTTTTATTAATTGGGCCACATAAAATTCCCCGGTATCCCTCGTTCAAAGTCACGGCGAAGAAGAAAGACAACGGGTTAGCACACGACGGATTATCGCTATTCATTCTTGAGCGGCAGGCGCTTTATATTGCGCTACCTATCTTTAATCATGTATATAAGTTATATCTTTTGACGGGAAGGATCAAGCCTATTATGCGGCCATGAACACAGCCTTGAAAAGTCCGGCCGCCACGCCTTGCATCTGGCGACCTGCGGCATGTCCGTCCGGTGATCCCCGCCGACCGCAACAGATGGAAGAACAGCTTTAAGATGTCACGATCAAACAGAAAACTGGTAATGCGTGAAAGTAGTTGCTAAACATTTCCGGGAGCTCAGACAACCCAGTCGACGGCAAGAGTTCTGCGGATTCCAGGAAGGAAGAATGAGTTGGGCGAGAAAATGCTAAACAAGACAATATCTCGGAAAGTTAGAATTCCAAAAATAGCAGAAATTGTTGCGGCGACGATCCGGCGTCAGATCATCACCGGCGAATTCCCCCCCGGCCATAATCTCCCGACAGAAGCGCAGCTGATCGAGCAGTTCGAGGTATCCCGGCCGACGATCCGCGAGGCGCTTCGCATTCTTGAATTTGAGGAGCTGATCAGCGTCTCCCGCGGCTCCCACGGCGGCGCGAGCATCAACGACAGATCCCTGTCCTTCGCCACCCGCGCCATGGGGCTCTCCCTTCAGGGATACAAGGTCACCCTTGGCGATATCTATGACGCCCGTAAAATGCTGGAGCCCATGGCCGCAAGCCTTGCCGCCCAGCGGCGACCGGCGGAGGCCTCTGCCGTTCTCTACAAACATATCGAGAAAGGGCGCGTTGCGCTGGCGGTGGCGGACCATATCCCCGATCACAACGCCGAATTTCATACCATCCTGGTTGAAGAATGCGGCAACCAGACGCTGGCCATTGTCGCCTATACCCTCGCCGGGATCGTCGCGCGGCACCACAGGATGGCATATGGAAAGTCAATTGCGGATGTTCCCAGCAAGCAACGGCAGCAGAAAAACCTGCTATCGCAGGAAAAGCTGGCGGATCTGATTGCACAAGGGGATGCGGAGGGCGCCGAGAAGCACTGGCGGCACCATATGGACAAGGCGGGCGAACGGTTTTTCAACCGCTTTTCAAGCAAGCTGGTCGTCGATATCATGGAAGACCAGTAAACGCGCCCTCTGTGCGCCGAGGCATATCCCCCGGGCCCTCAATCCCATCATACCTGCATTCATCATACCCGCCGAAGCCTGCCCGGCAATCATCTGCGGCGGCGGCAAACAGCAGAACGCCCGATGAGGCGGCGCACCACCTGATTTAGAAGGCTTTCCCTGCTCAATTATACCCAGGGCAGAACAAACTGCCCCGGGATAAAGGTTTTGGCAACCAAAGCCTAGTCATCGGCCTCGTCCTGGATTGCCTCGCCCGCCTTTTCGATATCCTTGCCTGCGCCTTCCATTGTTTCGCAAGCGGTCAGCGACAGCGCGGAAACGGCAAAGATCGCGAGGACAAGAAATCGGAACTGTTTCTGAATTAAAAGCATTAATCTCTCCATCATTGAGTAAGGGCATCCATCCCGGACGCAGGCGTCCAGGCAGGAACCCGTCTATTTCTGTAGGTATTTAGCGGCGGCAAAGCCGGCTATTCCGGCCAGCAGCAACGTCGTCTTCGGGTTGCTTTCCATTGATTTGCCGAATTCTTCAGCCGCCACCGACGCCGCCGTCATGATTTGCGAAAGCTCATCCGACTGGGGCGGCGCTTGCGGTTTTCGCCGCAACGCAACATAGGTGATCAGGGCCACCACAAGACTTATCAGCAAGGCGGCGCCTGCGGTCGCCAACGCCGCCAGCGGTGGCGCCATATAGACGCCCATCCAGCTATAAAATGCCAGCGCGAGAAACAGGATCGTGATGAATGACAGCACGGCGATCAACGCCATGGCCGACACTCCGATCATCCCCCGTTGCAGAATATCGGACTTTCGCGGCAGCAGACTGTTCGTGATGATCTGCTGCACAATCTGCGTGAAAGAATTCACGGATTACCCCCTGTTTCGCAGCAGCAGGCTCGCAAGGAACCCGACGGCAAAGGCAATCGCAATGCTCTGTCCCGGCTTCTGCCGCACATGATCCTCGATGTGGTGGAGGCCCTCATGGCCGCGGCCTTTCAACTCGTCCAGCTTTTCCCTGGCCTTCGCGCCGAGCCTGTCCGCTTCCTCATAGCCGTCTTTTTTGAGAGCGGCCGTCAATTCGGACACATGCTTCTTAAGCGAGGCCAGATCTTCCTTCAATTCATTGATTTCAGGATAGGATTCGGTTGATTTGTTCATTAAAGTAAACTCCATGTTGATCTTGCGTATCCCCCACTAACGAACGGAACAGACAAAAGTTCCAAAATAATCACGCGATGAGAAAAAATATCCGGGCGGCCCGTCATTTACAGGCACTGTCCGATACCCGCTGTCCGGAAGAAACAACGGAATGTCACCCCGCATAATCCGGCTCTCCCCTATTAAACGGAGGGCGGCGAGCGTGCCACTTCCCCGGCGTGCCATAAGAACGCCATGATGCGCGCCTATATTTGATAAAGTAAAAAAATGATTAGCCAAATAATCATCCACGCCTATTTCAAGGCATATGGCTTTTTCCGGTTTTCTCTTCTTTTCGCCGCCATCGGTTGCGAAAGCATGTTTATACCGCCGGATCACGGAACCCCGCCAGGGTCCATCGGCAACTCCCGCCAGCCGAAGCCAGCAGAAACGGCATAACCTACCGGACGTTCGTCCGGCTATAGCCGCAGAATTCAGACCAGCCCGTCACCGGCACGCCAGGGTGGTTCACATTGCAGGTTCCGCGCATTAACAGCAATAAGGAAGACAGCAAATGTTCAACAATCAAGAACTGACAACAGAGATGCCCGGCTTGAGGAATTTTGCGCGACGCCTGACGCGGAACCCGCATGAAGCGGATGATTTGCTTCAATACACTCTTTTAAGGGCGATTGAAAAAAAGCATCTGTTTCAGGAAAGCACCGACCTTTTCAAATGGACATCGAAGATCATGTATAATCAGTTCGCGTCCGACTATCGCCGCAAGATCAAATATGAGACCAAATTTGATCCGGAATGCTGCCTTGAACATGGATCGATCAATGCGTCCCAGGAACGGCAGATCGAATTGAATGCCGTCAATGAGGCGATGCGCAAGCTCTCCCCCACCCATCAGGAAGTCCTGATCATGATCTGTATCCAGGGGATGAGCTATCAGGAAGTGGCCGACTGCCTGGGCATTGCCGTTGGCACTGTCCGTTCCCGGCTTTCCCGGGCCCGCGAACATTTACAGGAGCTGGTCGGGCCGACTGCCTAAAATCGGGCGCGGCGACCTGTGGTGTCATCCGGCATGAGGGGAGGGGGCAAGGCCCTGCCCCCCTGTGTCATGCCCCCTCTGTCATGCGGCGCGGCTTTGCGCCTCGACATATTTTTTGAAGTTGTCCAGGATTGCCTGCCAGCCGCTCCGCTGCATGTCGATCGAATTTTGATCCTCGGCATCGAAGACGGTCGTCACCCGGGTGCCGCCGCCGACGGGCTCGAACGTTGTGCGCGCCTTGCGACCATCGAGCATGGCGAGAGTAATCGCCCTGTCCTGATCCACTTCCTCATAGACCGCTTCGAAGTCAAAGCCGAAACTGCCGTCTTTGGCCTCCATCCGCGCCTTATAGAGGCCGCCCGTTTTCAGATCAACCTCGGCGCTGGGGCAACACCAGTCGTCAGAGGCAAAGTTCCACTGCGTGATGTCAGCGGCTGTTGTATAGGCTTTCC
Source organism: Sneathiella sp. (assembly GCF_002694385.1). Classification (GTDB taxonomy): domain Bacteria; phylum Pseudomonadota; class Alphaproteobacteria; order Sneathiellales; family Sneathiellaceae; genus Sneathiella. The sequence goes on along the minus strand of NZ_NZMB01000011.1, from coordinate 24,664 downwards.
ACGTCTCGCGGGCAGGCGCGGCAATTGTAACGTCAATTGTTATTTGCGGGCTGGGCATGTCAGTCTCCCTCATTTCCCATAGAAGTCAGCAGATGGGCAAGCTATTGGGTAATGTCCGGCTCTACCAGCTTCGCGAGTTTACGGAGCGATTCCTGCCAGCCGAGATAACAGGCCTCCTCCGGGATCACATCGGGTATTCCTTCCTGAACCACCGTCATCTCCGTGCCGACCGACACCGCCTTCAGAGTTACGGTCACCGTCATCTCGCCCGGCAGGTTCGGATCGTCAAACCTGTCCGTATAGACGAGCGTCTCGCCGGGGACGAGTTTCAGATAGGTGCCGCCGAAGGAATGGCTGTCCCCCGTCGTAAAATTGCGAAAAGACATACGGTGCCTGCCGCCTTCGACCCCTTCAAGCTCATGTACCGTGCAGATGAAGCCGAAGGGCGGCAGCCAGCTTGCCACGGCGTCGGGCTCAAGGAAGGCGCGATAGACCTTCTCCGGCTTGGCGGTCAAGACGCGGTGCAGGGTGACTTTCTTGGGCATGTTATTTCTCCTTCTTTTACGCTTTCGAACGAACTTCGACCAATGGGGCGAAGCCCCCATAGATCAGCCGCATGCCATCAAACGGCATCGGATTGGTTTCGGGGTTCATGCGCGGGTCGGCCTTTTCCGGATTTTCCATCCACTCGGTCATCGTCTTCATGGCCGCATCGCGGGTTGCCTTATCGGGCCATTCGACCCAGGAAAAGACGACCGTCTCATCGTCCTTGGCCTGCACGGCCTTGCGAAAATCCGTGACCTTGCCGTCCGGGACATCATCGCCCCAGCATTCCATGATGCGCGTTGCGCCCAGGTCAATGAAAACGCTGTCGCCCGTCTCGGCATGGGCGATGAACTTCTCTTTATTCGCGGTCGGTACAGCGATAACAAATCCGTCGATGTAACTCATCTCATTCCTCCTTCAGTTTTTCCGGACCGCCGCATCGAGCGCGGCAATATCTATCTTCTGCATCGTCATCATCGCATCGAAGGCGCGCTTGGCCTCCTGCCGGTCGGCGCTGGTCGTCAGTTCAAGAAGCCGTCGCGGCGTGATCTGCCAGGAATAGCCCCATCGGTCCTTGCACCAGCCGCAGTCACTCGGCCTGCCACCGTTGGTGATGATTGCCTCCCAATAACGGTCCGTCTCTTCCTGATTTTCGGTGATAATCATGAAGCTGACCGACTCGTTTGGCGTGAAAACCGGACCGCCATTCAGCCCGATAAACGGCCGCCCCAGCACGGTGAATTCGACGGTCAGTTCAACCCCTGCCTGGCCGCCCGGAAAATCGCCGGGCGCCGCATTCACCCGGCCCAGCTGGCTATCGGGAAAGGTCGCCGCATAAAATTCAGCCGCCTTGCGCGCTTCGCCATGGTCAAACCACAGGCATGTAGCAAGTTCCGTCATGTGATTTCTCCCTTAGTCTGGCGCCTTGGCGCCTGTGAAATTCAGCATCCAGGGCGTGCCATACCGGTCCGTGAACATGGCGAACCGCTCCGCCCAGAAGGTCTCCTCCGGCGCCATCTCGATCGATTGCGCCTCCTTGGCAAGGGCGGCATGGATGCGGTCAAACTCGGCGCGTGATGTCGGCGCGATGGAAATACGAAAACCTTGCGGCTTATCATACATATCTTCGCTATTGTCGGAGGCCATCACGGTGGCGCTGCCAAGCGTTATGGCCATATTCATGACCATATCGTCGCCGCCGGGCATGCGGCTTTCCGGGTCGGGGACGTCGCCGTTACGAAACACACCGCCGATCTCGCCGCCCAGAACTTCGGCATAATGCGTCATTGCCTCAAGACAATTGCCTTTAAAAAACAGATAGATCGTCGGTTCCATTTGTGATGTCTCCCTTGGTATTGAAATTTGTTTGTGAAAAATTGTGGCCGTTCGTCCTTGCTGTCTAGGGATGCAGATCCACGGCGGCCCGCAAGCTTCCGTCCATATGAAACGGCACGGAGGAATGATCATGCACAATGCGCCAGCGCCCGTTTGAGCGGGCAAAGATCATCGTCGTGCGAAACCAGAGATCAACTGCCTCCCCGTCCCGTTTCTGCCCGGTCATCCGGTTCAGGGCGGAGGTATAAGCAACGTCATCGGCAATATGCAGGTCGATATCCGTCGAATCGATGGTGATCGGCCCGCGCCAGGTCGCAAGCCATGCGGCGACGGTATCCCGATTTATTCCGCGTCGGCCGAGAGGCGGCGCCATGTCATAGATGACCGCCTCCTCCGCATAGCAGGCGGCGATGGCATCCGCGTCCTTTTCCATGTGAGCCTGGCCGAGACGCGCACAGAGCGCCAGGATGTCGTCCCGATCCGTCGTCATTTCCGATGCACTGGTCATGGATTTTCCTTCCGAAAAACGGGTCAATGCGTGGCTTGCGAAGCAGCGGGCCGCGCAAACAGGAGAGTGATATAGCGATGCAGGTGATCAACGCTGTCGGCGGCAACGGCGGCCCCACCCTTCGCCTTGGCGAGAATAAAGGCGCCCTGCAGCACCGCCTGGGTATGCAGCGCGAGGCTTTTCGCCGTCCAGTCCGCCGCAATTCCATAGAGCGCCATCGCCGCCGCGATATCATCCTCCAATGTTGCGGCATGTCCCGAGATACTCGCCTCGCAGGCGTCGCGGATCGCCGGATCGGTCGCGAATGTCTCCTGCACCATGGTCCCGACAAGGCAGGTGAATTCCTCGACCTCACCCTCCAGTAACGACTTGCGAAAGTCCACATAGGCAAGCACGCGATCAAGCGGATCGGCATGATCGTGATAGGGCGCGGCGGCGAACAGCTCGCTGGTCATCGCGGACCAGTAATTCGCCGCCCCCAGCGCCAGATCTTCCTTGCTTTTGAAATGATGGAAGAAACTGCCCTTGGTTACCCCTGCTGCCGCGCAGATATCCTCAATCCGCGTCGCCGAATACCCCTTGGCGCGGATCACCTGCAGCGCCGCCTCCAGCAGCTTCGTCTTAGATGGATGAGAAATATCCGTCATTGGCTCCATACCCACTAGTAGGTTTATATATACCGACTAGTGGGTATGTTGTCAAGCGCGACAATTTACGAGTACGGCATTGTCACATTGACGTTGCGGACTTGGCGGCGGGCAGACGAAACGGGCATTCAGCAATAATTACAGGCGTCATGTCCAATCCGGAGGGCGGCAGATCGGATGGAGCCCTTCTTGCCCATCAATCCACCTATTGACCGGAATTATTTCCAGCGATAGCAAAGGGCCAGCAGCAATTCCGGTCACGCAATGTTGTTGCAAAAGGTTGCAATGTCACGCGTTCTGTATGAAAGTCTTTGAAAAACTCTGGGGAGGGTAGGCGCAATGCGGCTGGTCGCATTCCTTGTTGATATCATCAGCCTGATCAATCTTTGGATTGGACGGGTGTTTTCCTGGCTATCGCTCGCAATTGTCGTCGTCTGCTTTACTGTGGTGGTGCAGCGCTACGTCTTTGCCATCAGCTATGTGTGGATGCAGGATCTCTATATCTGGCTGAATGGCGCGATGTTTACGGCGGTTGCCGGTTTCGCCCTGCTGCGGGACGATCATGTGCGTGTCGATATCTATTATCGCCCGGCCAGCGACCGCCGCAAGGCTCTGGTCGATCTGATCGGGGTTCTTGCATTTCTGCTGCCTTTTACAGCGGTGGTTTTCATCTATTCCCTGCCATTCGTCCAGCGCGCATGGTCCTATCACGAGGCATCGGCGAATGTCGGGGGCATGCCAGGGCTTTTCATTCTCAAGACCTTCATCATCGGCTTTGTCGCCATTCTGGCGCTGCAGGGGGTGGCAATGGCCCTGCGGTCGGTGCTGGTTCTTGGCGGGCGCTCTGACCTTGTGCCGCCGCGAATGCAATATCCCCCACAAACCGGGGCGGCTGTCGGGGTGAAAAGCTGATGGATGCAGTTTTAATCGGAGAAGTGCTTTCCGGCCTGATGTTCTTTGGCATCATCGGTTTCCTGCTGATGGGCTTTCCGGTCGCGTTCACGCTGGCCGGGGTCTCGCTGATGTTCGGGCTGGTCGGGTTGAGCTTTGGCGTTTTTGATCTTTCGAATTTCGGCGCCCTGCCAAACCGCTATATCGGTTTCATGACCAACGAGGTGCTGGTGGCGGTGCCGCTGTTCATCTTCATGGGGGTGATGCTGGAGCGATCCAATATTGCCGAACAGCTGCTGATGACCATGGGCAAGCTGTTTGGCAGCCTGCGCAGCGGCCTGGGCATTTCCGTCATCATTGTGGGGGCTCTGCTCGCCGCCTCGACCGGGGTTGTGGGCGCGACCGTCGTCACCATGGGGTTGATCTCGCTCCCGGCCATGTTGCGGGCGGGATACAACCCGAAACTGGCGACCGGCGTCATTTGCGCGAGCGGCACGCTGGGGCAGATCGTGCCGCCGTCAACAGTTCTGATCTTCATGGGCGACATGCTGTCGGGCATCAATGCCCAGGTGCAGATGACCAAGGGCAATTTCGCGCCCGTCCCCGTCTCGGTCGGCGATCTGTTCGCCGGAGCGCTTCTGCCCGGGCTCCTGCTGGTCGGGCTCTATCTCGCCTTCATGATTTTCAAGGCTTTTTCCGATCCCGAGTCATGCCCGGCGGTGGCGGTTCCGCCCGAAGAAAAGGGCAGCCTTCTGCGGGAGGTCTTGGTTGCGCTGGTGCCGCCTCTCGTGCTCATCCTGGTGGTTCTGGGCTCCATCCTTGGCGGGATTGCCACTCCGACTGAGGCGGCGTCTGTAGGCGCTGTCGGCGCAATGGTTCTTGCAGCCCTCAGATGGCGGCTATCGCTGAAGGTGCTGTATGAGACCGCCGTCGCCACCGCCACCATCACCAGCATGGTGTTCATCATCCTGCTCGGCGCGTCCGTGTTCTCGGTCGTGTTCCGCCTGATGGGCGGCGATAATCTCGTCCATGAATTTCTCAGCAACCTGCCCGGCGGTCCGCTGGCGGCGGTGGCGGTCGTAATGACAATCATGTTTGTCCTTGGCTTCATCCTGGACACTTTCGAAATCATCTTCATTGTCATCCCGATCACCGCGCCGATCCTTCTGGCGCTGGATATTGATCCGATCTGGCTGGGCGTGATTGTCGGCGTGAACCTGCAAACATCCTTCCTGACGCCGCCGTTCGGGTTTGCCCTGTTCTATCTGCGCGGCGTGGCCCCGCCGGATTTGCCGACCTCGGCAATCTACAAGGGCATTTTACCCTTTGTGGCGCTGCAAATCCTGGCGATAGCGACCCTCTTTATCTTTCCCGAAATCGTCACCTGGCTGCCGCAGGTGGTCGCGGGATAGCGCGGACCGGAGAGGAATTAACGGCGCGTCCTAACAAGAAAGGCCCGGTCAATGACCGGGCCTTTTCCGCATTATCACCAAGCCGGAGCTTAGATGTTAAAATACTTCTCACGCGCCTGAACGAAGGCGCCATCGGTGCCTTCGGACCGGGTCCGCAGGATGTTCAATGACTCAATAAAGCTGTCGGTGGTCTTCTTGACCAGCGGATCACTGGAATCACGCAGCCCGTTTATCACTTCCTTGGCAGCCTCCGCCCCGGCCTTGAGAATATCCTCGGGGAATTGATGCACTTTGACGCCATGGTCATCGACCAGCGTTTTCAGGGCACGCGGGTCATTGGCGTAGAAGTCCGAGGCGACCTGATCATATTCGGCCTGGGCCACATCCCTGATCAGCGCCTGAAGATCAGCAGGCAGATCAAGATACTTCTTCTTGTCGACCACCAGTTCGGTCGCAAGGCCCGGCTCGACAAAGCTGGGGAAGTAATAATTCTTGGCCACCTGATAGAAGCCAAGCGCCAGATCGTTGTAAGGCCCGACAAATTCCGCGGCATCCAGCGTGCCCGATTGCAGCGCCTGGAAAATCTCCCCGGCCGCCATATTGGTGACGGTGACGCCCAGCTTCTCCCAAACCCGGCCGCCGAGGCCCGGCGTGCGGAAGCGCAGGCCCTTGACGGAATCGACGCCGGTCAGCTCGTTCTTGAACCAGCCCCCCGCCTGAGTGCCGGTATCCCCGGACAGAAAGCCCTGAACGCCGAACTGGTCATAGATTTCATCCCAGATTTCCTGGCCGCCCATATAGCGGACCCAGGCGGTCAATTCGCGCGAGGTCATGCCAAACGGAACACCGGTAAAGAACGACAGCGCCGGTGACTTGTTCTGCCAGTAATAGGCCGCGCCATGGCTCATCTCGGCGGTACCGTCAATCACCGCATCAAGCGACTGCAACGGCGGAACAAGCTCGCCCGCGGAATAGACCTGTATGGTCAACCGTCCGCCTGACGCGGCGGTGATACGGTCGGCAAGACGCTGTGCCCCAACCCCCAGGCCCGGGAAATTCTTGGGCCAGGTGGTTACCATGCGCCAGGTGATATTACCCTGGGCGATCGCCGGTGTCGCAAAGCTGGCTGTGGCGGCACCAACGCCGAGAACCCCGGCCTTGGTAATGAATGAGCGTCGATCCATTATTGTCTCCCTTTTCTAGTTATATGATTTTGCTTGCTCAACCCGATCACGAGGTCGAGCTTCGCCATCTGATAAAACTCTACAAATATCTTTGGAAATTACCAGCCCAAAAGCTATGCGAAGCGAATGATTTCAATAGAGGGTGGGACGACATGAGAGCAGCCATGCCCGCATCATAGATTCCCTCGGCCCCGCCTTCGGCAGGGGATCGCGGACGCACAATATTCCCCCTCTCCGGCGTGTTTTAACATGATTTTACGGGAAACGGGCTTGAGATAAAAACCGCCATCGGCGTTATGACCGCGCATGGACGAGTTGATTATCGCGCACCCCCCGAAACATCTGTCGGCCGGTATACAGCCTCTCTGCGCCTATCTGCCGTCCGGCTCATGGACATGCGCATCTCCCAGCTGCAGCAGAGGCGCGGCGTCAATGTCCGAGGCATCCAGCATTGCCGCAACCCGTTGAAGAGACGCAATCAGCATTGTTTTCTCCCAGACCGCCAGGGGGTCGAATTTTTCAGCAAATCGCTGATGCAGGGCTTCCGGCGCCTGGGCCAGCGCCTCCCTGCCGACATTGGTCAGGCTGACGAAGACTTTACGTTTATCACTCGTCCCCTTTGTCCGGCACACATACCCCATCTTTTCGAGACGGCTCACGATCATCGTCACCGTGGCTTGGGCCATATGCACCTGCGCCGTAATTTCACCAACCGTCAATTCGGGCGACTCATCAAGAGCCTGCAAAACAATCAATTGCGATGTCTTCAGACCCGTCGCAATCCGCAAGGCTTTTCCATGCAGTTCCGTCGCCCGCAAAATCTTGCGAATGGCGACAAGCGCTTCATTGAGTTGCTCCATATCCGATATCCCGTGCTTGCCTTTGGCACTGTCCGCAAAAGATACATAGCTCAAAACTGCTGAATCATCCTTCATTAATGCGTCAAATAGAGAAATTTAAATCAAATATCAATGTATTTTTATTATCCTATGGTTGTAAAATCGGACAAAAACGTAAATTTCACACCATATGATAAAAATAAATTATTAAATTTTGGCGACTTGGTTGACATGCGCCGCCATTCTCGCTACGTCATACGCAAGAATATTATATCGGTAATTGATATATTTAATAACAAGGGAAATGCAGTAAAATGAGTGCAATGAAAGACAGTGATTTGAAAGTTACTCTGCGCCGGCCGACTCCGGAAGACGGAACGGCGATCAATGACCTTATCGAGCGGTGCAAGCCTCTTGATGAGAATTCGGTCTATTGTAACCTGTTGCAGTGCTCCCATTTCAGCGAAACCTGCTCCCTCGCGGAAATCAATGGCGACGTAGCGGGATTCGTATCCGGCTACAGGATCCCGGAAGACGAGGAAAGCCTGTTCATCTGGCAGGTTGCCGTCTCGCCCGATGCCAGGGGCCTTTCGCTTGGCAAGCGGATGATCTTTGACATCCTGCACCGTTCCTCCGCAAAAAAAGTTAAATATATCAAGACGACAATTACGCCGGATAACAAGGCATCCCACGGCGTCTTCAACTCCATAGCCCAGGAAATGGGCGCGCAGGTAAATCGCGATGTCCTGTTCGACGGAGAGGAGCATTTCGACGGCCAGCAGGACACGGAAATGCTGTGGAATATCGGCCCCTTCAAGCGGGCGGATATCATGTCAGCCCTCAGCAGCGCGGCATAAGGCCAGCGCCCCTCAAACATTCAGCCCCTGAAGCGGACATCATCCGAAAAGCGGACCCCGCTGTCATGGCTTATGAAACGGCTGCTTTTTTAACCCAACAACAAAGTGAGGTTGTTATCTCTATTTTTGAAAGACGTGAATCACAGGTTCAAAGCTACGCAAGGTCCTTCCCTGTCGTATTTGACAAGGCGCAGGGCGCCACCCTCACGGACGAGGACGGAAAAGAGTATATCGACTTCCTCGCCGGGGCAGGCAGCCTGAACTATGGCCATAATGACCCGGACATGCGGGATGCGCTGGTTGCATATCTCGGCTCTGGCGGTATCACCCATGGCCTTGATATGCACACCCGGGCGAAGGCAGCCTTCCTGAACGCCTTCGAGACACATATCCTTGAACCCCGCAACATGGATTATGTGTTGCAATTTACCGGCCCGACCGGCGCAAATGCCGTTGAGGCGGCGCTGAAGCTGGCCCGTAAAAAAACCGGGCGCAGCAATATCATCAGCTTCACCAACGGCTTCCACGGGGTGACGCTCGGCGCCCTCGCGACCACGGGCAATGAACACCATCGCGGCGCCGCGGGCGTGGATATGCCGGGCAGCAGCATCATGCCCTATGACGGCTATCTCGGCCAGGATATGGACAGCACGGAATATCTCGATCGCGTGCTGGGCGATCCGTCCAGCGGTGTCGATCTTCCGGCGGCTGTTATTGTCGAATGTGTGCAGGGCGAAGGCGGACTGACCGCGGCCCGCATGGAATGGCTGCAAAATCTGGAAAAAACATGCCGCAAGCATGATGTCCTGCTGATCGTCGATGATATTCAGGCGGGCTGCGGACGGACAGGTACCTTCTTCAGCTTCGAACCGGCCGGCATCAAACCGGATATGGTCACCCTGTCGAAATCGCTTTCCGGCTTTGGCCTGCCCTTTGCCGTCACGCTCATCAACCGCGCGCTGGATATCTGGGAGCCGGGCGAACATAACGGCACGTTTCGCGGCAATAATCATGCGTTCGTGACCGCCACGGTCGCCATTGAAAAATTCTGGAAAGATGACCGCTTTGCAGAGGGCGTCAAGGATAAGGGCGACAAGCTGCGGAAAGGCTTTGAGGCAATCCAGAAAAACTACCCCGAACAGGTTGTCGAGCTGCGCGGCCGCGGCATGATGCGCGGGATTGTCGTTGACTCCGGCGATCTTGCGGGGCGTATTGTCGAAGAATCCTTCAAGCGCGGCCTTGTCATCGAGACGTCCGGCGCACATGGCGAAGTTGTCAAATGCCTTGCCTCCCTCACCATTACGGATGAGGAGTTGTCCCGCGGGCTGGACATCCTCAAACAAGCGTTTGCCGCCGCAATTAACGCAGGAAATTCGGATCTGATCGCCGCCGAATAGACAGCCGCACGATAACAGACAGACATTCAGGAGACTAATATGATCGTTCGCACGCTTAAAGAGTGTGAAAACTCAAACCGCACCGTAAAAACAGATACCTGGCAAAGCGTCCGCCTTTCCCTGGCAGACGACGGCATGGGGTTTTCCTTCCATATCACGACAATCTACGCCGGAACGGAAACGCCGATCTGGTACAAAAACCATTTCGAGACGGTTTACTGCATTTCCGGCAATGGCGAAGTGGAAACCGTCAGCGATGGCAAGGTCTACAAGATAGAGCCCGGCACCGTCTATATTCTGAACAAGAATGACCAGCACCTCCTGCGCGGCGGGACCGAGGATATGCAGCTCGCCTGCGCCTTTAATCCCCCCTTAAATGGCCGCGAGGTCCATGATGCGGACGGTGCCTATAAATTGAACGATGAAGCGCTACAAAACGCGTGACAACGCGGAAACGGAACCAATGACCAGTAACAGTAAAACAAGCCAAACCCGGACAACAGAGAAGGCTGCACAGAGTGGCGGCTCGCATACCGTTCATAAAATTGGCGGCACCTCGATGTCAAATATCGAGGTGGTGTTCGATAATATCCTGATCGGCAACAGAAAAGGGGATGCGCTTTATAACCGGATTTTCGTTGTTTCCGCCTATGGCGGCATCACGGACATGCTGCTGGAAAACAAGAAAACGGGCGAACCGGGCGTTTATGCGCTTTATGCCGGGTCGGAAAATGACTGGGCGTGGGGAGATGCCCTGTCCAGGGTGCAAAGCCATATGCTGGCGCTTAACGCCGATGCTTTTGATGACGAGGCGGATCGCAAGCTCGCGGACCGCTTCGTGCAGGAGCGGGTTGAGGGCGTGCGGAGCTGCCTGATCGATCTGCAGCGGATCTGCGGCTATGGGCATTTCAAGCTCAAGGAGCATCTGATGACGGTGCGGGAAATGATCAGCGGCATCGGGGAAGCCCACAGCGCCCATAACACAATGCTGCTGCTGCGCCGTCGGGGTGTAAATGCCGAGTTTGTTGATCTTTCTGGCTGGCGAGAAAGCGAAAGCATGAGCCTTGAAGATCGCATCCACGATGCCTTTGCCGATATTAATGTCGAGACCGTGATGCCCATCGTCACCGGTTACACCCAGGCCGCAGACGGCCTGATGGGATTGTACGGACGCGGATATTCAGAAGTGACATTCTCCGCAATCGCCTGCGCCACCGGAGCGAAAGAGGCCGTGATACACAAGGAATTCCACCTCTCCAGCGCGGATCCCCGGATTGTCGGCGCCGACAAGGTGCAACCCATCGGCCGGACCAACTATGATGTCGCCGACCAGCTTTCCAACATGGGTATGGAAGCAATTCACCCGCGCGCTGCAAAAGGCCTGCGCCAGCAGGGCATCCCGCTCCGGATCGTGAATACGTTCGAGCCGAACCATCCCGGCACCGTTATTGACGAGAGCTGGACACCGGACGAGGCGCGCATCGAAATTATTACCGGTCTTGAAAACGCCTTTGAAGTCGAGGTGTTTGATCAGGATATGGTCGGCATCCCCGGCTCTGGAGAAATCGCCCTGACCGCGTTCCGGCGCTTCAAGGTACCGCTGGTGAGCTGGAGCATGAACGCCAATACGATGACCTTCTATGTTTCTGCGCCGATGAAGCAGCTCCGCCGCGTGATAGAGAATATCCAGAAGCACCAGCCCGGCGCGGAGATTCAAACCCGGAAAGTCGATATTGTCTCGGCAATCGGCGCCAACCTGCGGGCAAAGAACATCCTTGGCGATGCCATTTCAGCAATTGAAAGCTCCGATCTCGAACTTCTTGCCACGCATGTTTCCGGGCGCGGTGTCGATATCCAGCTTGCCTTTGCGGACGGCAGCTATGCGGAGGCCGTCGAACTTCTGCACAAGGCGCTTATCGAGGATACGGGCTATGACCTGCCCGACGCCAAAAAATCCGCCGCCTGAACAAGCGTGTGGACTCAAATCAGAAACGCGCGCTTGCCCCGCGTCGCCAGACGACCGGGAACAGGTCGCTATCCAGCGGCGCCCCCGGCGGGATCATGGGGTCGCGCAGCATCTTCTGTAGATTTGGGCGCGGATTGTAGGTGACATCATCGCCGGTCCAGCGCTGGATATAGGCGCGGCGGCGCACATTGGCGAGCCGGTTCGGTTGTGCGCCATGCAGGGTCAGAGCATGATGGAGGGTGCAATCACCTGGCTCCAGCTCAAAGGAAACAATATCATATTTCCCGCGATTGTTCTCAATATCCGGAACCTCCGGTAGTTCCTCCTCATATTTCTGGCCAGGATCGAAACTGATGGCGAGAAATTTCTGCCCCCAGCGGTGAGACCCGCGTAAATATTCCACCGCACCACTCTCAAACGTCACAGGATCGAGTGCCAGCCACAGGGTGGCGACCTGATCCCCGGCCACCGGCCAGTATGTGTAATCCTGATGCCAGGGTGTCGGGGTCGAGGTATCCGGCTCCTTCACCAGAATCTGATCGAACAATAAATTGACTTTGTCGGCCTTGAGAACAGAGGCAGCGATCTCTGGCGCAGGGGAGTTGAAAACCGCATCCCTGAACCCTTCGATATGATGACAGACAAAGGTGTCACCAAAGAAAAAGCCTGTTGCGCCTTCCGCGTCAATGCTCTTGACCATGCCAGACGGAGCCGCAATATCCTCCTCGATCAGATCGCGGAGCCGCTCCACCCAGTCACTATTGAAAAAGCCGCGCAGACAGACAACGCCATCTTTCTGAAAGGTGGCTATTTCTTCCGGTGTAACACTCCGCGTCATTTTCTTGTTCATGTTGTCCTCACTGTGGCCCAGATTTCGCGTTTTCTTCATATAGGATACAACATCGGTGAAAACATGGTCGCTGCTGCTCCTTCGCCTCGGCATGAAGCGAATGGACTTAAAATTCTGCGGCTATGATCTGCGCGCAGGCGGCGGAAGAACCCATTCGAAGAAGAGCTGGCGTAATCATAACTATCCAAGATTTCGCTCAGTTTTCCTCGCGCAGTTCAACGCGCCTGATCTTACCGGAGATTGTCTTCGGCAATGTCGTAACAAATTCGATTTTCCTCGGGTATTTATAGGGTGCTGTCAGATTCTTGCAAAAATCCTGAATTTCGGCCACAAGCGCATCACTCGCCATTTTTGGATCTTTAAGAATTATATAGGCCTTGACCAGCTGCCCCCTGGTTTCATCGGGCATTCCGATGACGGCGCTTTCGACAACTTCGGGATGCTCAAGGAGGGCGCTTTCGACTTCAAAGGGGCTGATACGGTATCCGCCCGAACTGATAAGATCGTCGGCCCGGCCTTCAAACCAGAAATACCCGTCCGCGTCCCGTTTCGCCGTGTCGCCGGTGTAATACCAGCCATTGCGGAAAGCGGACATATCCGGCTCTGCCCCCGTAAAGTACCCCGTGAATAATCCGGGAGGCCATGCCGCCGTTCCGGTTTTAACAGCTATATGCCCGACTTCATTATCGGGCATGCGGTTGCCATCCTCATCAACAATATCAATGGTGAAACCCGGAACCGGCATGCCCATTGATCCATAGCGGACTTCAACACCCGGATAATTACCGACGATATTTATCGTCTCAGTCTGACCATAACCATCGGCGATGACATTGCCGGTATGCTTTTCCCAATATCTGATAACCTCCGGATTGAGCGGCTCTCCCGCGCCCAGAGACCGGCGGAGCGAGGAAAAATCATAGCCGTCGAGATTTTGCTGCGCGAAAAGCCGGTAAACTGTCGGCGGCGCGCAAAAAGTCGACACGCCAAGCTTCTCGAGAAGTTTGAGATGGAAAATCGGATCAAACGCCCCTTCTCCATCATATAAAACAACCTTCGCCCCGGCGAGCAGTGGTGGAAACAGAAGGCCCCATGCTGCCTTCGCCCATCCCGTATCCGTCAATGTCCAATGGACATCGCCTTCGCGCAGGTCCATCCAGAACAGCGCCGTTGCAGCATGAGCCAGAGCATAACCAAAATCCCGTGGTACCATTTTGGGCAGCGATGTCGTGCCCGAGGTAAAATAGGCCATCATCATGTCGGTGGACTGGATATTGCCCGCATCACCGCGATCAAGCACCGGAGAAGCATTTTCCAGCAGGTCTCCCAGCGAAAGCCAGCCCGGGTAGGTTCCGTCCACCACGATACAATGTTCGATCGTCGGACACTGGTCGCGGACCTCCTCAAATTTAGCGCAATGTTCCGAGGTGACGACCAGGAACCGTGCTTTAGAGGCCTGTATCCGGTAGGCGATATCCTTCGCCGTCAGAAGATTGGTGCCCGGCATCGACACAGCGCCGATTTTCATACAGGCGAACAAGACAGTGTACCAGGACGGTACGCGCCCGATAATGACACAGCCAAAATCTCCTTTCGCAATGCCGAGCGCACGGAGGGCATTCGCCAGCCGGTTGGAATTTTCGGAAAATTTCGAATACTGCTGCTCTTCGATTTCGGATCCACCGCGCGAAACAGCAATCACGGCAACATCGTCTCTCTCTGCCGCACGCCGGTCGATAACATCGAAGGCAAAATTGAAGTTGTCCGGAATTTGCAGGGTGTATTCCGATTTGGCGGTTTGATAATCGCGATTCTGCTGCTGTAAATCCATCCCGTTGTCCCCTCCCAATAGCCAATTTAGGGTCTCGGCTGATTCTGTCTAGTCACTTTGGCCCAGTATTTTCAACATTTCATCCCGCATAACAAACTTCTGGAGCTTTCCGGTGACTGTCAGAGGCAGTTCCGACACCACCCTGACGTATCTGGGGATCTTATAATGAGCAATCTGGTTTTGACAGTATGCTTTTATCATGCCCTCCGTTAGCTCGGCCCATCTCGCGGGATGATCCAGGCGCAGACTTCCTCGCCGAACCTGTCGTCCGGAATTAAAAGCCGATGTATTACCAACCATCTTAAATGCGTGGGTCACATATTCCGCGAGGGGGCGTCAGAGCCCGGAACTTTCTGCACCTTAATTGGCAATGTTGAAACCAGTAAGAGATCAAATTATTTCCGCGCCTCCTTGTATTTTTCCGGACCCGCCGCATTAAATTCTGGACTTTGCAGTAATACCGCCCCCGATATTGCGTTTGAAAATGCTCCCCGATAAACATGCAGGCTTTCAGCTAGTGAGATCATTCATCCGCCCAGCCGCTTCAGTTCGCAAAATGATCTGTCATCGAAAATCTGGCCTACGTTCTCACCCAAGCCCACCGCAGTGTTCATCAGAAACTGAAAAAGCAGCTACGCCTTTCAGGTATGCAGGTTGAACACTGGCGTAAGCTGAATACCCATGCCGTAAAGGTTTATGATGAGTTTGCGTCAAATATCGGCTCAAAAAAACTTCGGCACCTAATACCAGCATCGCCTGCTCTCGTCACCGAAATGGCAGGTGTGAGTTTTCACAGCGATTGTTTAGACTATGGCCCGTTTCTTCCGGATCTCACAGCGAACATCGACCCAAATCTATTCCACCATTAGCGAGCTGTTTCAGGGCAAATATCTATGCTACATTCACGAAGAAAACTTTCAACATTGCCAAGAGTAAAGTGCAAATCTGATCGCTAGGCAGTTGATCTCAGATGAGGTTTAAAATATCGGAATGGGTTCTTTTGTGTCATACTCGGAAGCTAGTAGTCGAGAAAGTGACAAACAAGCAGTTTTCTTTTGATAAAGTCGGCCAAACACATGACCGCAACCACTTCGATTACGGTTGTTTCAATTTATCTCTTGCAAAATTGGAGCCGTTCATACATGACAAAGCCTGCCTGCTTGATATCCGCGTCTCATAGATATTCCTTACTCAGAAATATCCGAGCACCTTCGTCGCCCGAAATCTCAGAGCAAAATCATTTACCATCTTCTGTCGAATGACGCCAGAACACAAAGAATTTAAGCAACAGGTATAGAACGCCGCCAACCATAACGATGGCGAATGCCTGAACTATCTGATGGGGAAAGCCCAGCCTGTCTGAAAATAGATACAGCATCGATAAATTGAGCCAATAACAGAGAAAATAGGAAGAAAAAAACCGGCCGATTGCCCATATGTGCTTTCCCTGATGCGCAAAAGAATATTTTGCATGACTGAAATAAGCGACCAGAACCCCAATAGGGTAAAGAATTGTAACTGCGACTTTTGGGTCCAGCCAAAAATAGGTGAGCAGCAGATAGATAACGTAGCCCAGCAAGTTGTTGAGCACACCTACGATTCCAAAACGAATGATTTGATAGATGTCTGAAAATTTTACCATTAAAGACTTTACGCGTATTTCAAATCAATGTGCCGAGTTTTTGCCTGTCGACCTTGCCATTTGCATTTTTCGGCAGATCGGTTCTGACAATTATTACACTCGGTATCATATAATCCGGCAGGAGATCGCCCAGCTTTTCTTTTAAATCTTTCTCATCAATTTCCGTCGCACTTGCAATAAAGCCAACCAGCTTGCCATAAGCGGCATTCGTTCTTTGATAGATCACAGCCGATTGGTTGACGCCGGGAAGCTTCGCCAATGCATGCTCGATCTCCTCCAGCTCAATACGGTATCCCATGTGCTTGATCTGGTTATCTTTACGCCCATTGAAATAGAGTATTCCGTCAGACTCCCGGACAATGTCCCCGGTACGGTACATTTGCTTCATGAAAAACCGGGGAATGGCCAAAGTAAAAAATGAAGACGTCGTCCGCTGTAGATCATTGAAGTAACCAGCCGCCACATTAGGGCCGATCAGACAAAGTTCTCCAACCTTAGCATCCTCGTCCTGGTCATCCAGAATGCGATAGTCAAAATTTTGATTGAGTTGCCCGAGCGGTGGCAGTCCCTCCAGATCTGTGAAGTCATGACTGCTGATATCATAGGCACTGCAGATGCAGGTGCATTCCGTCGGGCCGTAAACATTGACCAAAATTGCTTGCGTGTGAAACAAGTCAAACAGCTTTTTTAATTCAGACTTTGGATAACCTTCACCACCAAAAATAATACGCCGCAAGCGGGGCAGTGCTTTTGGGGTCATCGCTTTCATTGCCATAAGATAAATCAGCATTGACGGAACAGAAAACCAGATCGTGCATTGCATGTTTCCGACATGCGCGACCAGATCATAAGGGCTGGTTAGCAATTTGCGTGAAACCGGAGTGAGCGACGCCCCGGAAAACAGGCCGACATAAAAATCGAATACCGAATTATCGAAATACATCGGGCTGATATTGGCGAAATTATCCTGATTGCCAATCTGGAAACGCGCAATACCCCATGAGATAAAATGCAGGACGTTTTGATGCGTAACCGCAACCCCTTTCGGCTCGCCCGTAGACCCAGAAGTGAACATCACATAGGCGATGGTCGCGCCATCCACCTTTTGCATCAGGTTATGCTGTAACTCCCGATCAGCAGACGCTACTTCCGGGAGAGCTTCAAAATCCAGAGATAATATTTTACAATGACTACTTTGTGCCAGCTCTTCCATAGCCGGAAAATATTCAGGATCGTCGTAGAAAATATGCTTCGCACCGCTAAGCTTTACTATGCGTAAATTTCTCGACAAGGGCGAGGCAACATCCAGATTTACATACACAACACCCAATCGCAACGCAGCCAGCATCAACGCATATGAAAGAGGGCTTTTACTGCCGCCGATAGCAATAACATCGCCTCGTTGCAGATTATTGGCCAGCAACCGCGTCGCAAGGCTTTCGACCCAGCCCAACAAGTCGGCATAGCTATATTGCTTGTCCGGATACCGCAAAGCAATGCAGGCGCCGTGCGTCTTTGCGGCAGTTGAGAACGACAAGCCTAAATTATAAAAATACTCTGTCATAATCCACGTCCATTGTGTGGCGGCCATTGTTGCACGGCAAAAGTCTGTACATATAGAAAACGCAGACGCAATCTATATCATTTGTTAATTGTGAAAAAATTATATGGCGGATTTCGAGGCATGAACCCTACCGCCGCGGCGAGAGCCACTGACCCCTCATTATTTGTAAAGCAATCCCAAAGCGGACAAATGCCGGCTTCGTGGCAATTTTCTATAAACCCTGTCACCGCATGACGCGCCAACCCCAGTTTTCTGTATTCCGGCAATGTGACAACATCAATCTCGGCATATCCATCCGCCGTTGCCGCAGAATAGCATAGTGACGCGAATTTATTTTGATAGGTTATCAAATAGGGATTTGCTTTCTCCAGGAAATCATCCGGGTTTCTCCAAAATCGCGTGACGACGTGAAAAGTGTTTTCAATGTCATCGAGATCGTCTTTTGTCAGTTTACGCCCCTTGATATCAGCCGGGATGTTGCTGCAGGAACGTTCCCGCTGTTTCGAAAACCGGTCTGGATCGAGGTAGAACCGCTGTCTCTCGGAAAGAGCGACGCTTTTTGTTTCCGTTAGAAACGATCCGGACGGCGGTGGGGAATACAGCCGGACTTTTTCGGTACGGAACTGTTTTTCTCGCAACAGCCAAGACGTCCAACTTTCCAGAAATCCGTTTAATTTCGATGAGTTGCCAAATATCTGGGAAAAGCCGAAGGCATGTTCAACATAAGCCATAGAGGGCGAATTCACGTGATCGACAAAAACAGCGCCCTCTTGCTCATCCAGCAAGACCGCGACAATAAGGGGAAAGAAATAGTCAAGATCTTTGTATAATTCATATACAAGGCCGTAGTCTTTTTTTTCAAGCCGCCGCATCGTCAAATCGTAATCCCGCCATTTACCTCCAGGATTGTGCCATTGATGAAATCATTGCTTATGACACTGACAACTGCCTGTGCAACTTCTTTGGCTTCCCCCAAACGCCGAACTGGTGTGTTTGCTACGATATGGTTGATTGTCGTTTCGGTAAGGGCGGAATTGGTCGATCCGGTATTGATGAATCCCGGCGCGATTGCGTTACATCTGATCCCCATTCTCCCGAGTTCCTTCGACCAAGTAACCGTCATGGCATTAACGCCGCTCTTTGCTGCCGAATAGGCAGTTTGCCCTTCATTTCCGCGCGCGCTAATTGAGCTGATATTAACGATACAGCCCTTCGTCCGGCCTTTGATCATATGCTCAACGACAGCTCCGGTCATGAGGAAGACTGAGTCCAGATTGACGGCGATTGAGTTACGAAAACGCGTATAGTCATGGATCATGCCTTCTGGGTTCATAATGTTTACCAGAGGCTCATTAAATATGACCCCTGCATTATTGACCAGAATGTCAATACGGCCGTGTTTCTTAACAATATCATTTACGACTTTAGTAACGTTATCGGGACAGGTTACATCAAGCACGTGATGATCAAATTCTCCCCCAAGCCCGGACAGCGCATCTTCATCAAGATCGCCAACGACAACATGCGCACCCTGCTCACTCAAAAACGTCGCGATTGCCAACCCAAGTCCATTGGCGCCGCCGGTCACTAACGCGACTGCCCCCTTAATCTCCAAGATCGACGCCCTTCCGTTTCAGTACTTCCGCAATTTTTGCGACGGACACCAGCTGAATAATATCCTCAACCTGGAGAGTTACGCCATATTGCCGCTCAAGAGATATTACAAGGTCCATTTGCTTTAACGAATCCCAGCTTCCCACATTTTCTTTCGTGAGTTCAGGTACGATCTGATCCGGTTGCAAGTTAAATACTTCAGCTAGAACTGAAACCAACTTCTCATTCATTTTAAATTCCAAAAAATTTCACATATTCTTCAGAGGTGAAACGAAGTTCCTCCCCTGATCGCGACAAATGCACCGAGGAAGGTTTAGTATCCTTTGTGATTAAAACCCCGCCGCCAATAACACAATATTCACCAACAGTCTTGCCATTTACGATTGTTGCATTAACGCCAATAAAGCAATTGTCCTTGATATGGGCCTTCCCGGAAATAACTGCGCCGGACGCGATCCAGCAATTCTCTGCAACGCTACAATGATGGGCGAGTGTCGTATTACTCCAGATCATTGTGTTTGCGCCTATTCGAACATGCGGCTCAATCACCGCGGAAGGGAGGATAACGCATCCCTCTCCCAATGGATGATCGGAATAAATATTTGCATCTGGGTGTACATAGGTTTCAATGCTGTACCCCGTTTTCTTCAGACGCTGAAACATGGATTGTCTTGTTTTGTTTAAATCATCATATCCCATGGCCATGATGATGACGCAATCCCGCGGACTATGTGTATCTTTTAATTTGGACAAGGTAATGCTCGACTCAAATCCAGTTACGCTCCCCCGCTCCACATAATCATCATCCACAGCAAGTCCTATGACTTCGTACCGGTCATCATGAGCGAGATAGCTGTTCAGAATATCCGCGGTTGTGGCATTTCCAGCTAAAATGACTTTTTTCATTTTTGATCCTCTATCACAGCATAGCCAAAACCCGTACTTCCATAGCCATTACCGTTATAAAGCATATACTTTTGACCTTGGTGCAAGAACACGGAAGGATAGCAAATCATTTCGGAATCCCACCCCTCACTGGACACATCGATACCTGCGATCGCATCATTCCTTTCCCAGTTTAGGCCATCCTTCGACGACGCGAAACCAATGCGATACGTGTCAATATCCTTAGTCGCGCGATGGGCAAACCACATATGAAATAAATTATCCCAATAAACCACACTGGGCCGTCCAAACGCATATTCATATTCATCGGCAAATGGTATGCACATCTCGGTTTCACATATCCAGTCAACCCCGTCACCGGATTCCGCATGATGAAAGCCATAGCGATGGCTCCATCCTTCTGAGGTTTTCTTCCAGTGAATACCAGAATTAAACCACGCGTGCCAACGCCCTCCACTATCGATATGAAACGCGGTAGCTGCGGCGAATAGCGGATTAGTTTTATCCCTACCCAAGACAGGGCCCAGATATTCCTTTTTTGCCTCCAGCTTTTCAATATCTACAATTGCTCTGCCAGTATCGCAAATCCAAAGCCCTTCAGGCAGATTTTGCCATCCAACAAAATAAAGGTAACAGACCCCACTATGCGCCACAAAGCACCCGCTAATGACGCCATCACAATCGAAGTATCCGGGATCCCCAGGTGCCAGAACCAGTTTTGGCTGCCCCATAAGTCTGATTTCTCCGTCCGATACAACCGCATCCGACAGGAAAATATGAGATCGTCTTTCTACATCACGACAGGTGAATGCCACGACAAAGTCATTGCCTTTTTTGTGGATGATGCATGGATGGGACCCATGAGAAAAGCCGGATATGGGCGGTTCAAACAAAAGACCTTTTTTCTTCCAGTTGAATTTATCCGTTATCATCTTTTCTTTCCAGGCCGTCCCGCAAAATCGCTTCAAGAAACGACACCCTATCTATTCCCCGCTTTTTTGCTTCCGCATACAGCGCCGCCTTGAGATCGGGGTCCACCCCTTCCAATTGTCCAAAATATCGGGTGCGGATCGACCCGCCACGGGTGCCGACATGGGGAACATCAATGTTTAGGGGTAGAGGCTCTTTCGCCGCAGTATAATCAATGATGTAAAAACAATAGCTTGGATCCCAGGATAAATTCAGATGTCTTGCCGTCGTCGGGATATGTTCAAGCGGCGCCGAGAAATTCAACAATGGATTGTTATTTATGATCATACGCCCATAATCTGTATCTTTTAGCCAGGGAGCAAGCCCCTCATCGCCAAACACGACCCTGCCGCCGTCTTTGACAACCCGGTCCATTTCTGAAATTCCTGCCGCAACATCAGAAAATAAATTCAACCCCCCAAAATGGAAAACAGCATCAAAATAGCCATCATGAAATGGCAGGTTTGTTGCGTCACTGATTGAAAATTCGATGTTGTATTCTGCCAAACCATAAATGTCAGCCGATCGCTCAACGGCTGACAGCAACATCTCACCGGCATAATCCTGGGCAAAAATAATGCCGTTCTTCCCGACTTTCCCCGCGAGATACGGCAAATCATTTCCTCCCCCGACACCGGTTATCAGGACCTTTTGCCCTGCCACCAACCGTAATCTGGACAAGAGGTTTTCCCTGAGCTCTTCTTCACTGGTACTGTATGTGTTGAAGACCCATCTCAAGGCGTTTTCGTGAATTTCCGCCGCATTAGAAATTGTATATTCATTGGCATCGCTGTTTTCGCTGTCGAATAACGGAATGGTGGTGCCCTCTACAAATTCGAATGTATGTGCGTTTGAACACCGCAACCCGACACCCGCTTCAATTGATAACTCGCTTTTACAGACCGGGCAGCGATATGGCATGCTTTTCATACTGATACGTCTCATTTCTTTTGGCAAACGATCCAAAATAACTTTTCACGCCGACCGTAATAATCATTGTTCGCATGTCCAAATGAAAAATTGCCAAAATACTGTGAAAAATATTCTTCGATATCCTTTTCTGCTGAAAAGCCGTGGAGCCGATATCCATTCCGGTTTCCATAGGGGTCTCCGGCTATTCGCATCGAGCCATCACCCATCTCTTCGGCATTCCGGAAAATATATGATGTTTTGTCTGCAACGGAGGCTATCAGCACGCCGCCAGGCTTCATAACACGTTGATATTCATTGAGGTTATCGAGCAGAGTTTCTCCCTCATCACAATAGTAGCAGCAGTGACAGGCGAGGATATAGTCGAAGGTTTCATTCTCGAAAGGGATATTGCTGTTTCGCCCGACCCGCAACTCAGGCGCGTACCCCAGCGATTTCAATCGGGCCCCTGTCTGTTCAATGATGCCACGGGATATTTCAATTCCAGATACATCCAGCCCTAAATCACACAGAAAAGCAGTATTTCGTCCATCGCCAAAAGCCATATCCAGAATTGAATTTCCGGCCTGCGGTTTTTGGTAGTTCAGACCAGGGTAATCGGCCAGCAATGTCCGCACAACAAACTCTGTCGGATAAACTTTTGTATGCTTTCTATCGCCATAAAATTTGGTGTATCTCTCGTCAATCTCTGCCGTGTTTTCCATAAAGGCCCCTGACAATCACATTCGGACGTTCTTTAGTTTCAATAAAAATCTTTGATAAATAGATTCCAATTATTCCTATAAACGAGATTATGATCCCCCCCAACAGCCAAATTGATGCCATGACAGATGTCCACCCATCGAGGGGTGTCATAAACAGCAGTCGATTGAGAACAATAAACACCACATAGGCCATTGATAATAAGAAAATAATCAGCCCCGTAAAGAAAATGAAAATCAAGGGCCTGCTGCTAAACGACGTAATAACGTTCACCGCATGAGATAACTTATGAACCAAACTATAGGTCGTCGGGCTGCTGGACTTTTTTGTCACCAATCGCGGTTTTTGATCAAACCCCGTTAACACCCACAAACCGGAAATAACAATTGCCCGTTCTTTATAGGTCAACAAAGCGTCTACATATCGCCGGGTCATAAGTCTGACCGTCGTGATATTTGTTGGATGATCAATATCTATCAGGAGTTTGAAAACCCTGTAATATAAATTCCCGGACCATCTCTCAAACCATCCGCCCTTGCGTTGGCTCTGTATGCCATAGACAACATCGCAGTTTTCCTCCGCCATTTGTATTGAAAAAGCCCTGAGCCAATCAGGATCTTCTTCCAGATCACTATCAATCAGAAAAACATAGTCACCTTTGGAGTGCGCAAGTCCGGCCATCATTGCCTTGTGGTGACCAAAATTACGCGACAGATCGACAATACAGACATGATCATCCCTGTCAGCAATCTCGATAGCAAGTTCCAGGCTGTCGTCAGGCGAACCGTCATTTACCAGCACTATTTCGTAATCCTGACCTACCAATTCCTTAGCCGCCTTGCTGATGCGTTCATGAAACTCCGCAATATGAGCAGCCGATTTATACAAGGTCGATACAATTGATAGTTTCATAGGCGTATGTATTTCGTATATTTTGGAGAGCCCATACTACAATGTCCACCATCATAATAAATAAGCTTGTATTGGTTTGAACAGAGTGAGGTTTTCGCTCATCATGTTGCTGATATTATGCGATGGCATTGTGGGATTGCAAGCGTTGCGATTTGAAGATGCTCGTTCATCTTTGTTTGATGGTTTTTCATATAAAATGGGGCAACTTTTGTACTATCCACCAGCAACAATCCCGAAGGTGCTGTCAGACTAATGCGACGTCGTCTCTGTATGGCGTAAAATTGCGTAGCGGCGCCCGTATTATACCGCACTAAGTTGCTGCCACTCGACCAATGCAGCATTTCTCTGAAGCTTGAATTCTCCTCGGCTGGTTAGGTGGCGTTCATGGTTGAAGTGGTTATGGATTGATGAGTGGATTGAGACAAATTTCTGCAAGCTTTGCAAGCGCCTGAATTGCAGCATTGCGTATTCTCGTCGTCGAAACGGCAGATGAGAGTTTTCACAGCGATTATTCTTCCACCGACCTAACTCTTGAACTTCGGCATTTCCGATGGATTTCATAGCGGCACGGTAAGAACGTAATCTGTCCGTTACAATCACATGAGGTTTTCCATACCGTTTCATAAGTTTCTTGAGGAAAACAATTGCTGCCTTGCGATCGCGGCGCTTGGAAACATAGGCTTCCAGCACTTCGCCCTCGTGGTCGACGGCACGCCACAAATAGTGTGTTTCACCATTGATCTTCACAAAGACCTCATCAAGGTGCCATTTCCAGTTTGAATAATTGTGAGACGGATGGATCCGCTTCTTACGGATTTCATTTGCGAACATTAAGCCAAATTTGTTCCACCAATAACGCACAGTCTCATGGCAAATATCGATACCCCGTTCATGAAGAAGGTCTTCAACATTGCGAAGGGAAAGCGGAAATCGGACATACATCATCACGGCTAGGCGGATGATCTCAGGTGAGGTTTTGAAATACCGGAAAGGATTATGTTCTGTCATTCACGCAGAGTAAAAAACGATAGATTGGGCGACAAGCTATTTTCTTCTGACAGTGCCCCCAAATCACCACACCGTAACCGGCATAAGGCAACAAGTTCAGCCAATGCCAAAACGCCATCAGCGACCCCAACCAAACTTGAGCAGATGATCGCCC
>NZ_NZMB01000010.1 GCF_002694385.1 Sneathiella sp. | reverse complement strand
TGGCCTTCGGGCCAGCCGCGTTGATGGCCTCATAGACCTGGCGGGCGGACCGCCAGTTCGGCCTCGATATTGTGCAGCGATGCAAGAGCATTGCTGCGTTCAATCGATCCGCGAGGAGCGGAAGCAAAGGCGTTGAAAGCCTCGCGTAAGAGGGCATGCAGTTCGGCTGTGCTGCGCGATGCTGCATCGAAGCGTGTGATGAGTCTCATCGTCACCTCCTGTTGATTGTCAGGAGGCCCCGAACCGTTCAGGGCCTTTCGGCCCTCGCACACATCATCCATGGCCCAGTGAAGGCGCTGATGGATCGGGGTAACGCACTAGAAATCAATCAGAAGGTGGCGCTGAAAAACGCGTGAACAGACTTTCGTTTTCGGAAGCTAGCGCAGCATGATCGGACCTTTGCCCGCGCACGGCTTGCAGCAATTCGCCTTTCCCCTGACCGAAAGCGGATCGTGCATCAATATCCTGCCCGCACCAGCTCGGCAGTGGCCTCACCCGTGTTGGACATGACGCGGCGATCCTTTGCCTTCGGTCTTATCGGGGGGCGTTAACAAGCCAACCCGAACAAAGGAGATCAATCATGGCACGCAACAACACCCAAACCGCGCAAGGGCGCACACGCGAGTTCCGCGCACCGGAGTTTCTGGCGTGGCACGTCACCCAGAAAGGCGACAAATCCTTCTGGAACAAAGTCGGCGCAGCGTGGATGCACAAGGACGCCAAAGGCTACACGATTCAGCTCGAATCCCTGCCTGTCGGCGGTCGGATCGTCTTGCGCGAGCCGCTGGAAGACACGGCTTCACCTGCAAACGACGCGGGGCGCTCATGAGCGCCCCAGTCTCCAGTCAGATCGACTGGCGCGGCGTCGCGATAAGCGTCAGCTATCATCGGCATCAGTGGTCCACGTTCGACCACATCGAAGTCAACGTCATTGGCGATGGAATAATCCCCGTCACCGAGACAGGCTATCGCCCGCACTATCTGCACAGCGATGTCACGGACGAATATGGCGGGGCCGTTGCCTACGTGCTCGCGTGGCTTGAGCAAGAAGCGCAGACTAGCTGCGCAGCAAGATATATGACCGTTCCAAGCCCTACGCCGACCTTGAGGCCCGGCGCAGCGAACGCCTCATTAGAGCCCAGACTCACCGATGCTGCGGGGCGCGCGAATGTCGGCTTTCGTCCGGCGCGTCGCACCATGATGGAGTTAGTCAGCTTCCACCAAGTCACTCCGGGCATCGCGGATGATCATCCACGACGAATGCAGGAAAAGCCCCGCGATCGCGAACGCGACGATCAGGTCGGGCCATGCACTGCCAAGCCACGCGACCAGCCCGGCGGCGA
Source organism: Sneathiella sp. (assembly GCF_002694385.1). Classification (GTDB taxonomy): domain Bacteria; phylum Pseudomonadota; class Alphaproteobacteria; order Sneathiellales; family Sneathiellaceae; genus Sneathiella. The sequence continues at coordinate 332,459 of NZ_NZMB01000010.1, read as the reverse complement.
TGACCACGGCGAGGTTGCCGATGGCGTCGTTGCGAGAGAACAGCCAGACGGCTCGCATATTGGCATCACCCTTGCGGTGCTTTAGCAGCGGCAGCACCGCGAGGATGTTTACGATCAGCGCACCTACCGCGAAGGCTCCCATCAACCCGGCTTCTGGCGTGGTCTGGTTGAGGACACGCCAGAGCGTGCTGCCGACAACGCCAAGGCCCAGAAGGCCCAGAAACACGCCTTGGATCATCGCCGACCGCGCCCGCCATGTCAGGCTCCAGCCGATGGCGAGCAGGCCCAGAAACGTGATCGCACCATCGCCCAGAAAATCGAGCGCGTCTGCCTTCAGCGCCTGCGAACCGGACAGGAACCCGCCGAACATTTCGACCACGCCGTATCCGAGATTGAGCGCGACCACGATCCAGAGCGCGCGGCGATAGCTCGGGTCCTTGTAGGCCGGATCGGACGATGTATCGCCGTCCTCGATCTTCTCGAAACCGTAGCCGGTCGCGTCGAGCGCGGGCCGCACTTTCGGCAGATCGCCGTCCGCGATCCGCAATGTCATGATGTGGGTGGCGGCGGACACTTTCACGTCGCCTTCGGCCACGCCCGCAGACCGGGCCGCGCGCTCGATCTCGGCGGCATCTTTCGCGCAGTCCATGCCTTGCACCCGCATTCGGATCGGGGAGGAGGCTGTCGCCAACTTGCTGTTATCGGGCTGGCTCATGTGCGATCCTTTTTGTGGTGGCGGGCGAAAAGGTACGCTGCTAACGTATCAGTGGATAATGATATGACAGCGCAAAACATTCAAGACGATCTTTCGGCACCCGATACACTGGAACTGCGGGCAAAGCTCTTCCGGGGCCTAAGCGATCCCAGCCGTCTGACGATCCTCGATGCGCTGGTGTCGGACGAACGCAACGTGCAGGAAATCGTCGGGCATACGGGTTTGGGTCAGCCCAACGTCTCGAACCATCTGCGCTGTCTGCTGGAATGCGGGCTGGTCAGTCGCCGCAGCAAAGGCCGCTTCGTTCGGTATCGTCTGGCGGACAGGCGGGTCGCCGATCTCATCCGTGATGCAGATCAGCTACTTGCCTCGACAGCCAACGGAGTTGATGCCTGCCAAAGCTATACGGACTAACCGGCGCGACCTGCTGCAATGTCCTATCGGTGCGCCAAACCTGAAGCAGCCATCTGCGCATCCGCAGCGAATGCACCCTTTGTCCGCTGAGCGGTCAATCAATCGAGACGCAGCGAATGACCGCATTTCTCCTTTCTTGAGTTTAATGTGTTATCGGTCGAGATCAGGGCCGTCATAGGATGGTCCTTCTCTTTTTTGCTCGCGCAGTTTGCGCAGGCGATCCTGCGCCGACGTTGTGGAACGGGTCTGGCGCTCGGGCTTACGCTCCTTGAGCTTATCGAAACGTGGGCGTTCCGGCCGCTTCTTCGGTTCGGCTCGCAGCGTATCCAAGCGCTCGAAGGCGGTCTTTGCCTTGGGCTCTTCACCACGGCGCATTAGGCGATAGTTGGTGGTATCGTGATGCAGGGCGCGCAAGGCTTGCGCATGCTTGGTGCGCATGGCGTTGATTTCTTTTTGCAGCTCACCGCGCTCGCGCAATTGCGCATTGATCGTCATTTGCCGTTGATCCTGATCGCGGCGCAGCGCCCACATCACTTCGAGCTGGTTCTGCTTTTCTAGCTGAGCCCGCTTGCCTGTCAGACGATCCCACAGGCCCATCATGCCTTTGCGGAAGCGATCCGCTCTTGTGCGGGCTTCAGCTTCAAACCGCGCCTTCTGGCCTGCGTCCAGCTTGGCGCGTTCCAAGGCATGCGCCTTCGCCATCTCCATGCGGCGCGCATTCAGTTGATCGAGTTCGGCACGGGCGGACGCGCGCGCTTCATCGATATGCGATTTGATGCGCGGGAGAATATCTTCAGCAATGCGCTTGCGGGTCCCCTCAACGCTGTTCAGTGCGTCGGGCTTTCCAAGACGGGCTTGCAACTCTTTCGCTTTCTTGCCCGTCGCCCGTGAGATCGAAATGACTTCACCTTCGAAGGTGACAGCCACATGGCCGCGCCGATCCCCGCGCGCCAGAAAGAAGCCGCGCTCTTCAAGGGCGTGCGCGAAGGTGCGAGAGGAATCCGAGGTCGCCCAGGCTTCCTGTATCAGTTCTTTCAGTTCGCCCGCATGGCGTCCGATCCGCTTGGCCTGCTGCCATTCATCAAGCGAGAAGTTGCGTGGGTCGCGGTCCTTCGGATCGATCAGGCCGCGCGGCATTTGCCAGCCGTTCTCAAGATAGAGCTGGCGCGAGACTTCCCGAAGCTTGTTCTTGTAGAACGACATCGGCCTGGCGGTCATCGTCTCGGGGTCGATCCGGCTCCATACCGCATGACAGTGCCGCCGTCCTTCCTTCTCGTGGAAAACAACGACGCGCGGCTGGCCCGTTAGGCCGTTCTTCTCTTCGATGGCTTCCAGCGCTTTTTCGAAGGTGCGGACGTGGACACGCTCGTTCTCAGGCGGGTTCAAAGACACCGAAAACATGAACTGACGGCACTTTGTGCCTTTGGCGATGGCTTCGGCTTCGCGGAGCGCGCCAACGACATCATCGGACATGAAGCCGCGAATGTCGTGCAGCTCGACATGCTCGTTTTCTTCTGTCTTGAGGAGATGCAGCCCGAGCTGTTTTGCGCCGCTTCGTTGTGATCCTTTCAGGATCATGACGGCTCCACATCGGTACGATGGCCGAGCGCGCGAAGAAGCTCCCGCCGCATCAGCGCCACGTCGGCGCATGCGCGCCGAATGTCGCGTTCCGTATCGGGAAGAACGGGCAGCGTGCCGAGATTTGCCATCTTTGCGAGCTGGTTCAGATTGTTTGCGATCCTTGACTGCCCAAGCATGGCGAGCACCTGCGCCAGCTTCTGTTCATCCTTGATCGGGCGACGTGACCGCGCCCGTGCGCGTTTCTTCTTGAGCCCCTGACCATCGAAGACCTTGCGGCGGATATACGCCCCAAGCGGCATGTCGCCAGCTAGCTCTTCCAGCCTAGCGCGCTCTTCAAAAGTCAGTCTGAGGGAAAAGGGAGGTGTCTTTGTCGTCATCGCGCCACCCCGCAAATGTCCCGTTCGGGGGCGTTTGCAGGGATTTGGATTGCGCTAAGCAACTGATTCCATTGAGCGAGAATGTCGAACAAGGTGTTCGAACTTTCTCCTCCTAGGTGCGCCATTTCCCCCGATAGTACCCGACAGTACATGACTATCCTCGGACGATGTCTCATTACCCCTTCCGTTGTATCCACTGCCGGCTCCGAGCTTATGTCGTGTGACAGATGGGTTTACCCGCGCCGACGTATTATTTTATCTCAGTCGGAAATGCGCCTCATGGCCCGGCGGTATGAGCGTCTATTTAGTTGACTAGTAAACTTTATCAATGTAGTTTACTAGTCAACTAAATCGGAGGAACGAATGTCTGCCAATAAACCGCCATCGGATCTGCAGGCGCATCAGGGTTACTGGCTCCGGGTTGTGTCGAATGCCGTGTCCCAGAATTTTGCCCGCAAGTTGCAGATGGAAGGGGTGACCGTCGCCGAATGGGTCGTTCTGCGCCTGCTGTTCGATGTTGACCGCATGGCCCCCTCCCGCCTTGCGGAAGAAATGGGCGTGACGAAGGGGGCGGTGTCAAGGCTCGCCGACCGGCTGGCCGAAAAGGCGCTGATCGAGCGGGCGGAAAATCCCGATGACAAACGCGCGCACAGCCTGGCCCTCAGCCGGGCGGGGCGGGCGCTGGTGCCCTATCTTGCCGATCTGGCGGACAAGAATGATGCGGAATTTTTTGGCGTCCTTTCGGATATGGAGCGGCAGCTGCTGAGAAAAATTCTGCAGGGTCTCGTGCTGCGCCATGATCTGGGGAAGCTGGCGCTCGATTAAATCCTGCGTCATGTGCGTTCATCCTTCACATCCCGGAAGAGGGGGAATTTATGGATAGGGAATTTGTTGCCACCGCACAGCGCTGTCTGGACGCCGCCTATGACGGGTCTTTGTCATTTCCCGAAATTGTCGGCACGCTGATCAATGCCGGATTTGAAGGCTATGCGGTGGATTACCGGGGCAATACAACAAGCTATTATCTCGCGACGGGGGAGAGCGTGGTGCTGGAAAACCGGAAGTCATCCGGGCGGGTCGCGGCGGCCTTTGACGCGGCCGGGATCGCCGGGCAAATCAAATGGGCGCAGGCCAACCCGCCGGATTATTCCTATGCGGCCTTTTGCAGGAATGTCAAAGCCGCAGGCTGCGCCGGGTATATCGTCTCTTTTCCGGGGAAACGCGTGCTGTATTATGGCCGCACGGCCGAAACCCATCTTGAGATGTTCCCGCAATAGCCGCGCCGGAAACAGAAAATGGCCGCCAGGCAAATCGACTGACGGCCATTCATCATTGGCAGCGCCGGGGAGCCGCTTACTGCGCCGCGATCCCCGTTTCCTCGCTGGAACGCCGCGTGGCGAATTCGGCAACCAGAGAGGGCAGGAGTTCGAACTCCGGGTCAAATTCGCGATAGTCGCAGAGAAGTTCTTCCCCTTCTTCAATATCGCGGCGGGCATAGCCTTCCGAGATTCTGGTAAAGTCGGTATTCGGCTCTTCCGAATGGTTCATCAACCGACCGTTATCAATCTCAATCACCAGCATTCCCGGCTCATCATGGGCCGGATATGCATATTTCTTCAGGAACTCCTGAATAACAGGGGATCCGGTAGACAGCCATTCCTCCGGGACAAGCCGGTCGAAGGTTGGCTGATACTGCCAGATCAATGTTCCTTTTTTGATTCGTTCCGCCGCAAAAACGCCGACACCTTCTACGACGCTGGGCGCCGCAAATGTGCGAACTAACATCATGTGAGTTGGTCTCCAGACCGGAATATGGGGACGGCAGCCCCGCACAGCGAACGGCTCGCTGGCAATGAAATTAAGTAACTTTATTGGGGCAATTTACAAGCGGAAAAAAGCGCGGAATGAAAGTAGCGTCCGCCCTTATTCCTTGCGCAGTTTTTGCAGGGTATTTTCAAGGATATTGAGGAACCGGCTGCGGTCCTTTTTACTGAAGGCGGCGTTGTAACCGCTGATCTCCCCTGTCTGGCGAAGATGGGTGTTCAGCTCGCGCATGGCGACGGCCATGCCGATGGATTGGCCGGTAAAAGCCTTGCCCGTGGGGCCCAGAACAAGGGCCGATTTTTGCAGGGCGCGATCAGCCAGCGGAATATCGGAGGTGATGACGACATCGCGCATCCTGACATTTTCGACAATCCAGTCATCGGCCGCATCAAACCCGTCCGTGACAACGATCTGCTCGATCAACTGGCTGTCGGGCACCCGCATCCAGCTGTTGCTGACCACATAGGTCAGCAGCCGGTGCCTGCCTGCCACGCGGTAGACTTCCTCCTTGACCGGGCAGGCATCGGCATCAATGAAGATTCTGGTCAAGGAAGCCTGCTAGCTGGCTTGGCGGATGGCATCCCACACCCGCCGCGGCGTTGCCGGCATATCAATATGGTCGACGCCGAGTTCATGCAGGGCGTCAATAATGCCATTGATGATGGCGGGCGGAGCGCCGATGCAGCCCGCCTCCCCGCAGCCCTTCACGCCCATGGGGTTCATGGTGCAGGGCACCTCGATCGTCTCATAATGCAGATCCAGCGGGATATTGTCCGCGCGCGGCATGCCATAATCCATGAAGGAGCCGGTCAGAAGCTGCCCGTCCTCCCCATAAACGGTGTATTCGGTGAGCGCCTGCCCGATGCCCTGACCGACGCCGCCGATCACCTGATTGCGCACCAGCGCCGGATTGACGATGGTGCCGAAGTCATCGACGATGATATAGCGCACCACCTCGACCTGACCGGTCAGGTCATCCACCTCGACTTCCGCGATATGGCAGCCGTTGGGATAGGTGAAGGCCTCCACCGTGAAGCTGGCCTCTGTATCCAGACCCTCGGCAAGGTTTTCCGGCAATTGGCCCAGGCCGCGGGCGCGGTGGGCGAGTTCCATAATGCCGATTTTCCGGTCCGTNCCGACAATCGTGAATTCCCCTTCATCGGCGGAAAATTCNATATCCACCGCCGCGGTTTCCAGAAAATGCCCGGCCAGCTCCTTGCCCTTGCGGATCACCTCNTCACTGGCCGCATGAATGGCGGGGCCCTGCGTCGTCAGNGANCGCGAGCCGCCGGTGCCGCCGCCGGTNTTGATTTTNTCCGTGTCNCCCTGGATGATGTCGATATTTTCAAAGGGCACGCCAAGCCGNTCGGCCACGATCTGGGCATAGGCNGTGGAATGCCCCTGACCGGTCGATTGCGTGCCGACGGCGACGGTGACGCGATCCTCATCGGTAAAGCGGATGGTGGCGGTTTCCGTCGGNTTNCCNGCCGTCGCCTCNATNTAATAGCACATGCCGATGCCGCGGCGTTTNCCNNCNNNGGCNCTNTCGGCCNNGCGGGCGGAAAAATCATCCCAGCCNGAGACNTCCAGCGCGCGGTCCATGATGCGTTCAAATTCGCCGCTGTCATAGACGCAGCCGGTGGCGGTCTTGTAGGGGATGGCGCTGACGGGGATGAAGTTGCGNCGNCGGATATCGGCCTGGCTGAGGCCNAGCTCCCGCGCGGCCCTGTCCATCANCCGTTCAATGATATAGATGGCTTCCGGNCGNCCCGCGCCGCGATAGGCATCNACCGGCACCGTNTTGGTGAAGACGCCGGTGCATTGATANTAGAAATTCGGNATGTCNTAGACGCCGGGCATGACCTTGACCATGGCCATGGTCGGGATCATNGGGCCGAAGGTGGACAGATACGCGCCGAGATTGGCCNNNGTCTCCACNTTCAGGCCGACGGCCTTGTGATTGGCGTCGAAGGCGATGGCCGCNCGGGTAACATGGTCNCGCCCTTGCGTATCGGAGAGGAAAGCATCGCTGCGCTCCCCGATCCATTTGATGGGNCGCCCNAGCTTGCGCGANGCCCAGACAGCCGCCGCNCATTCGGAATAGAAAAAGAGCTTCATGCCAAANGCGCCGCCGACATCGGGGGTGATGATNCGGATNTTTTCTTCCGGCAGATGCAGGATNGNATTGGCGAGCAGGGCGCGCAGCACCCATCCNCCCTGCGTCCCCATNCGGAGGGTCATNTTCCCTTCCTCCGCNTCCCAGTCGGCNATNAGCCCGCGCGGCTCCATGGANTTGACGACNACNCGGTTGTTGATCAGCTCGATCTCNGTGANATGGGCGGCGNNNTCNAAGGCGCTGGCGACGNCCTTCTCGTCCCCCTGTCCCCAGTCGAAGGCGACATTGTTGGCGGCNGNNTCATGAANAANGGCNTNGNNGNCNTNATGNGCNGTGCCGGTATCCACAACGGCNNCNANNTCNTCGAAATCAATCTGNATNAGNTCCGCCGCATCCTTGGCCTGCGNCAGGCTTTCGGCAATCACAAAGGCGATGTTATCGCCGACATAGCAGAGCTTNTCCGTNGCCAGNACGGGGTGNCCNGGATCGGCGCGGNTGCTGCCGTCGCGGTTTTTGAGGGGGATCATGCAGGGAAGCTGGTTGGCGTTATCGGCCTCNAGNTCACTGCCGAGGATGATATCGACGACGCCGGGGGCGGCGCGCGCCTCCTCCACATCGACGGAGAGCAGCCGGGCATGNGCAACGGGGGAGCGCAGCATATATCCATAAAGCTGCCCNTCCAGCGTAATATCGTCCGTATATTGGCCGGTGCCGGTNATAAGGCGGAANTCCTCTTTCCGCTCGACCGACTGGTTTACACCGAATTTTACCATGATACCTCCCCGTTNCTGTCGCGATGTCCGCNTTGTTTNGCAGTCTGCGCCCGCCCTACAGTATCGGCGGAGACAGGCCCGGTTTCAAGACGGGATTTGCTGCATCCGCCCGATTGTTTGTNCTCAGGTCGGTGTTTCGAACAGGATGCCGCCCGCCAGAAAGCGGTCAATCTCCTCNTCGCTGAANCCATGATCGCGGAGAATATCNCGNCCGGCCGTNCCGAAAAGCGGCGGGGCGAGTTTGGCGGANCCNGGCGTNCGGCTCAACTTGACCGCGACGCCGGTCCCCGCATATCCGTCCATCTCGACCACCATGTCGCGGTGGCGCGTATGCGGATGGTTCATGGCTTCGGGNACGGACATGGCCGCGCCGGCGGGGACGCCCGCCGCCATCAGTTCGGTCGCCACGGCAACCCCGTCCTTGTCGGCAAACAGGCGGGTGAGGGCGGCATTGAGCGCATCGCGGTTTGCAACGCGCAGGGAATTATCCGCAAAGCGCGGGTCACGCGCGAGCTCCGGCTCCCCGAGGGAGGCGCAGAGCTTGGCAAACTGCCCGTTGTTGCCAACGCCAAGAAAGACCGGTGTTGTCTGCGTCGGATAGAGATCATAGGGTGCGATATTGGGATGGGAATTACCGGTCAGTTTCGGGGCGTTTCCGGACATCAGGTAATTGGCGGCATGGGGGTGTTGAAGCTGGATGCCGGTGTCATAAAGCGACGCCTCGACAAGCTGGCCCTTGCCCGACGCATGCCGTTCATTGACCGCCATCAGGATGCCGATCACCGCATTCATGCCGGTGCCGAGATCGACCAGCGGAATGCCGAGCCGGACCTGACCGGACGCGGGCGATCCGTTAATGCTGATCAGTCCGGCCCAGGCCTGGATGACGGCATCATATCCCGGAAAGCCGCCGAACGGGCCATCGGCGCCAAAACCGGTGACGCGGCAATGGATGAGGCGCGGGAATTTCTTCGACAGAACATCCTCATAGCCAAGGCCCCATTTCTCCATGCTGCCGGTTTTGAAATTCTCGACAAGGACATCGGCCTCTTCCAGCAGGCGGAGCAGGATTTTCTTGCCGTCTTCCGCCCGGATATCCAGCGCGATGGAGCGCTTGTTGCGGTTTGTGCCAGAAAAGTAAGCGGCGAGCCCGGCCTCGTTATAAGGCGGGCCCCAGCCACGGGTCTCATCGCCCTGTGGCGGCTCCACCTTGATCACGTCCGCGCCATGATCGCCCAGCATCTGGGTACAGAACGGACCGCCCAGCACACGGGACAGATCAACCACTTTCAGGCCTGCAAGGGCGCCTTTGCTTGACATATCGTGAATTCTACCTTCGTTTGAATGTAAGGACTTGCTATTTTATCCGACCGGCGCCGGATGTCACCGGAAATATGGCGTTTGCAAAATTCGGATAAACCTCCGCCACCTTCTCGCGGACATCGCGGTTCAGCAGGGCCAGAAGCTCCGGGTCCGGGGCGGGCGTCACCGGCGTGTCAGCGGTGTAATCAAAGGCGAACCCCGTGTTGTCGAGAACATCCTCAAGCGAGCTTGTTGCATGGACGGAGATCAAGCGAAACCGCTCCTTTTCCTTGTCGAAGCGGAAAAATGCCTTGTTGGTAATCAGGCCGAACGGCCCTCCCTTGCGGTAGGTTTTCTCATCGGAGACGCCGGGCGCACTGATGAAATCAACCTTTTCGACCAGCGTGCGGCGGGAATGCTCTTCCCGGAACAGAATGACTTTCGGGACAAGAAAATAAAGATAGGCCGAACCGAACGTGCCCGGCCATCTTGGGCTTTGCTGCGGGTAATCGCCCCGGCCCATCAGGTTGATATTGGCGTTGCCGTCAATTTGCCCGCCGCCGAGAAAGAAGGCATCAATTCGCCCTTGCGCCGCGCAATCGAAGAGTTCGCCGCCGCCGCCGGTAAAGAAATTATTGGCGACCGATCCCAGAATATTGACGTGCCGCGGCGTGCCCCAGGTGGCCTTGGCGAGCAGGGCGGCAGCCCCCGGAATAGGGGAGGCGGCGCCGACCGCGACATGATTGCAATCGCGCAGCAGTCCGGCGATCAGGCAGATCAGGGCCTTTTTTTCATCCGCAATAGCTGTCATGCGTCTTCAAGCTCCCTGTCAACGAAACGCGCAAGATAATCGGCAAATCCCTCATCACTGGCTGCCATCTGCATATATTCCCGCATATGGGCATCGTCCCCTTTCGCGCCATTCCAGAAAGGCAGGGGCCAGCTTCCGTTCGGCGCGACGCTGATCGCCCCGACATAGAGAGCGGGCAGGACGCCGGCCGCCATTTCCTCACTCGCGAACAGGCTGGTGTCGCTAATCGCGTCAACCGTGACAAACGCCGCTTTGGAGGCATGGGACATATTCACCAGCTCCCGCTTGCGGCCAAGCCAGACATTCCCGTCCCGGTCGGCAAGGGGCGCATGGAAAAGCGCAATGTCGGGCCGGATGGCGGGGATTGCGACAATCGGGTCTTCGTCTTCCGAGAAGGGATTTTGAATAATCTTCCAGTCCGGGTGGTTTTTCAAGACATCGCTGCCGATGATGCCGCGAAGGGGCATAAAGGGGATGCCCTTCTGGGAGGCCTGCAACGCCGCATGGATGGCGGGGCAGGTCGCATCAATCAGGCGGATGGACCCTTCCCGGACTGCTTTTGTAAAGCGCGGCGCGGGGCCGTATTCACCAAGGGTGAGGGCGGAGCTTTCCAGCGTATGGGCGCAGCCCGCGCCAATCAGTAATTCCGCCTGCAAGCCGCTGGTTGGCACCCCGACAAGATGCAGATTGCGCGCCCGCCGCCGGATAAGGGCGCGGGTCGCCGCCATGGACACACCCGCATAATCGGCGGGAATGGCAACTTTTGCGCCATCAGGAATGGCGGCGGCGAAGGCCTCTATGGAAAGGGTATCGGCCGTTGCGGACATCTTTCGTCTCCTTCCATTACCCGGTTACGTCTGGGCGCGGATCTTTTTATTCAGAATAAATGGCGATGCGCCGATCACAAGGCAAATAATCGAATAGGCAAAAACAGCGTGATAACTCGCCGTCAGGTCATAAATCAGCCCGGAGAAAAATGATCCGCTCGCCATGCCGAGGCCGCCGCCCACGGCAATACTGCCATATATCGACCCGAAACTCTTGCCATGGAAAAGCCGCGACGCAATCGAACCGATCATCGGCCCGCGTGACCCCATGGACAGGCCAAAGCAGACAATGAAACCCCACAGCGGCAGCACGGGATGCGCCTGATCCAGCAACCACAGGCAGATGACGGCCGTAATGGTCAGGACATAGGTCAGCATGGCCGTCCAGAACAGCCCGATCTTGAGCGCGAGATATCCTGCGCCGATCATGCCTACAGGAATGAATATACCGATCAGGCCGAGCTTTACCGACGCTTCGATCGGCGGAAAGCCAACCTCGATCATATAGGTGACGGCCTGAATGATGATAGAAAACATGCCGTTGCCGGTAAAGAAAAAGACCGCGGCAAGACCCCAGAAATAATTTGTTTTCATGGCCTTGCGCGGGGTCCAGTCAATAACCGGCTCATCAATCGTGCTGGTCTGGGTGGACACCAGATCATCCCGCCCTGCGGAAATCCGCCGCCAGGGCAGAAAGGCAAGGATAAGAAGGGTCGAGAGGACGCCTGCACCCAGCAGGAATTGCGCATGACGCCAGCCGTAATTTTCAATGAATAGCTGCGAAACCGCCAGTCCCAGCAGGGTCCCCGCCCCGAGCGAAGAATATATCATGGCGAGCGCGAGAGGGATCTGCTTGCGGAACCAGCGGCTCGCCAGCGCCGAATTCGGCACATTGCCGCTACAGGAAACGCCAAAACCGATGAGCAGGCTGATGCTGAAATAGAAATGCCAGATATTTGTCGCAAGTCCGGAAAGGATCAGCCCGAGACCGCCGCTGAGGATTGCGATGCCGTAGACATTACGCGGGCCCAGCCTGTCAAACAGCGTGCCGACCAGCGGGCCGGTCAGCCCCGTCACCAGCCCGCCCATGGAATAGATGGAGGCGACGGTGCTTCGCGACCAGTCAAACTCCATTCCAAGCGGGGTGACAAGGTTCGGGAAATTCTCAAAGGAAAGCCGCCCGACCATTCCCATCATGAAGGAAAGGGCCATAACGCCAATGGCAAGAGGCACAAATTCTGTTTTCTTGGGATCGGTCAAAAAACCCCGCTCCGTTCTTGTTGTTTTTGCCGGGAATAAGCAGGCATGGAAAGCATTCGGCCATGATACTAATCCAGCCGACGGCAAATTTGAATGCCCTTTCTTTGTCGCCCGGGCTTTATCGTTCGATTATTCCTTGCGGAACACGGCGGAGGCGAGCCACCCGGCAATCAATGCAACAATAATCGCCGCGATGCCGTACAGGGCCGGATAATCATGGGCAAATTCGTAGATCGTCCGGCCAAGCCCCGACTTCTTGATGAACAGCGGGGAGGAGGAGGCGCTGAGCAGTTCGCCGTCCTTGAACAGATAAAATTCAGCGATATAGTCGCCCACCGGCACGTTGGCCGGAATGGCGATGGTCGTCCGGAACAGCTTGTTGCCGAGGAAATAGACCGCCGCATCCTGATCGGAATAAAGACGTTCCCTTGTTTTCTGGCGCACCAGCGCTTCTTCAAACGGCGCGCTTACTTCGCCCAGTTTATCCGACTGGAAGCGCAGTCGGTCCGGCCCGATGCGCAGCCGTTGCAGCACGTCGGGCGGGGCAATTTCCTCAACCGGGCGGTTGCTGGCGAGGGCGTAGAAGCTCGGCACCCTCTGAAACTCCACGGCTTCCAGATTGATCCATATGCCTGCAACCCTGTCCTTGCGGCGGACAACAACCTCCTTTTCGGGGCCCCGGACGATGACGAGGACATCCCCGTTGCCGGGGCCGACATCTTCCGCGTCCAGCTCGATCGCGCCGAACAGCAGCAATTCCGTTCCGGTAAAGTCGGAGGTGACCGAGATGAGATGCGATGAAATATCGGTGATCAGAGACGATTGCGCCGCCGCCTCCCTGTCCGTCAGGGACGAAGAAAGGCAAATCGTGACAACCGCGATCAGGAACCGGAGAGAGGAATGCCGCTGGATCATCAGTTCCCCCCATCGGCGAGGGAGTACAGATCATCGGGCGTCACAACCATGTCGAACGCCAGCTTGAGGCAGACAACGATAACCAGGAAGGCCAGCAGGCCGCGGAGTTGCTCCCCGCGCAGCTTGCTGCCAAGCCGGGTGCCGATCTGCGCCCCGACGACGGCGCTCGCCACCAGCAGCAGGGCAAGCACGGCATCAACGGTCTGGGTGCTCATGGCGTGCAGCAGGGTGACGTTGGCGGTGACGAAGATGATCTGGAACAAAGAGGTGCCGATCACCACGCTGGTCGGCATACCCAGCAGATAGATCATGGCGGGCACCATGACAAAGCCGCCGCCCACGCCCATGATGGCCGACAGAATGCCGACCACGGCGCCAATGCCAAGCGGCATCAGGGCGCTGATGTAAAGCTTCGATTTGCGAAAGCGCATCTTGAAGGGCAGGCCATGAATCCAGTAATGCTGATGCAGCTTCTTGCGGGTCATGGATCCCTTGCGGGTCTTGATCAGGGCATTCACGCTCTCGATCATCATCAGGATGCCGATGGTGCCGAGAAACAGCACATAGGAGAGCGAGATCATCAGGTCGATCTGACCGATGGATTTGAGCAAGGTGAAGATCCACGCCCCCAAAATAGAGCCGAAAATACCGCCGACAAGCAGCACGACGCCCATCTTGAAATCCACATTTCCCCGCCGCCAGTGGGCCAGAACGCCGGACACGCTGGCGGCCGTGATCTGGTTGGAAACGGTGGCGACGGCCACGGCGGGCGGAATGCCGATAAAGATCAGCAGCGGCGTCATCAGAAACCCGCCGCCAACGCCGAACATGCCGGATAACAAACCGATTGCGCCACCCATGCCCAACACCAGAAAGAGATTGACGGAAATCTCGGCAATGGGCAGATAAACAGTCATTTCTGAAGCTTTTGCCTTCTTCTTTTACGCTGATGACGGGAGGCGTGGCGCTGGATAGTCTGCCTATACATGAAAAGCCTGATAAAGGGAAGGGGAGGCAGGGAAAACTTCGGCCTGTCATGCGATTATAGCGACCTATTTGCCATAGTCTGCGGAAACGGGCGATTTCGGCGCGCAGCAGGGGTCAAATCCGGGGGCGTTTCACCGCGGCGGCTGCCCGTCCTTCAGGGTGTTTTACCTTGCGTCCACGCGTCCATTCTATCGCGATGCAGATGGCTTCATTCCCGTAAGCGGGCGGCATGACGAGCCGGCATTCATCAGGATTTTAATTAACCGGTTAAGGAAATAATACCATCAGGTTGCCGTCACCCCTGCCTTGCGCAGTTCCGCCGGAAGTTTACCGCCAAGCCAGCAAAAATACATGCGGAAATCGCTGTAAAGTGACCAGAAAGGATATTTGAAGGTTGCCGGACGATTATGTTCGATAAAGAAATGAGCAACCCACGCCGGGCCGTATCCCGCGACGAGTGCCAGCAGGATCAGCCAGGGCCATTGCAGCCAGAGGGCGGCAATCAGGCTGAAGATGGCCAGCGTCGTGCCGAAGAAATGCAGTTTCCGGCAGGCGGGTTTCGAATGCTCCCGCAGATAGTAGGGCCAGAACTCCTGATAGCTGGTAATTCTTTCCGACATGCCCATCACCTCCCTTTGAGTATTCACGCCGTTTCTTTTTTGCTATTATAGCAGAATACGGGTGAGTTTTTCCAACCATTGAATGTTTTGATCAAGGTTGACGTTTACGTAAACGTCAACTATATTCATGGTCAGGGTAGAGATTGGGACTCACATGAATGCCAGAATGAAAATCGCCACGGAGGAACGGGTCAGCTTTTCCATCACGGAGCTGGCCGAAGAATTTGGCGTAACCTCGCGCACCATCCGCTTTTATGAAGACAAGGGGCTGATCAACCCCGCGCGGGAAGGGACTACACGGGTCTATTCGCGCAAGGACCGGGGGCGCCTCAAGATTATTCTGCGCGGCCGCCGCCTTGGATTCAGCCTTCAGGATATCAAGAAGATGCTGGATATGTATTCTCCGGAAAGCGGCGCGAAGGATCAGCTCACCTTTACCTTGCAGAAATGTGAAGAGCAGCTTGCGAAGCTGAATATTCAGCGCGCCGATATCAATGAGGCGATCTCCGAACTTGAGGACGGCATCCGCCAGCTCAAGGATTATCTCAGCACTGGCGGCAAGCCGTCAAAGGGTGCCAGAAAAACAATCGCGTAAAGAGTGGGTCCGCGGTAAGCGGATCAATCGTTTGACATATGGGTCCCGATGCGGGCCCAGGTTCAGAAAACGACCGGGAGTGGGCCGGTTCATTTGGATGACTGAAAGGAAGTCGGGACAATGAAGAATGTTGTAATCGCGGGATATGCACGCTCCCCCTTCACCCTCGCCAACAAGGGAGAACTGGTCAAGGTTCGGCCCGATGAAATGACGGCGCAGGTGGTTAAGGGGCTGATTGAAAAATCAGGCGTGAATACGGCGGATATCGAGGATGTCATCATCGGTTGCGCCTTTCCGGAGGCGGAGCAGGGCCTCAATGTCGCGCGGCTCATCAGCTTCCTGGCCGGGATTCCGATCAGCGCGGCGGGCACGACCGTCAATCGTTTCTGCGGCTCCTCCATGCAGTCGATCCATATGGCGGCGGGCGCGATCCAGATGGGCGCAGGCGATGTGTTTATCTGCGGCGGGATCGAAAGCATGACCCGCATTCCCATGGGCGGCTTCAACCCGGCGCCGCATCCGGGCCTTTATAAAAAATATCCGGAGGCCTATGTCTCCATGGGCATTACGGCGGAAAACCTCTCCAAGAAATATGATATCTCCCGCAAGGAGCAGGAAGAAGTTGCCGTTGAAAGCCATGCCCGCGCGAGCGCCGCACGGGAGGCTGGCAAATTCACTGACGAGATTATCCCGATTGTTGATGGCAACATCCGGGTGGATCAGGATGGCTGCATCCGCCCCGAAACCACGATGGAAACGCTGGCCGGCCTGAAGCCTGCCTTCGATGAAAAGGGCACGGTCACGGCAGCGACGTCCTCCCCGCTGACCGACGGGGCATCGGTCACGCTGGTTTGTTCTGAAGAATATGCCGATGCAAACGGTCTCAAGAAGCTGGCGCGCATCCGTTCCATTGCGGTGGCCGGCTGTGCCCCCGAAATCATGGGGATAGGTCCGGTTCCGGCGACCGAAAAGGCGTTGAAACGCGCCGGAGTCAGTATCACGGACATTGATATTGTCGAGCTGAATGAAGCTTTCGCAGCGCAGGCGCTGGCCGTCATTCGCGAGACCGGCATTGATTTTGCCAAAACCAATATTGATGGCGGCGCCATTGCGCTGGGCCATCCGCTTGGTGCGACGGGCGCGCGCATCACCGGCAAGCTGGCCAGCCTGCTGCAACGCGAAGGAAAGGCACTCGGTCTTGCGACCCAGTGCATTGGCGGCGGTCAGGGTATTGCGACGGTTCTGGAGGCCTGCTGAGATGGCCATTGAAAAGGTTGCCGTTATCGGCGCCGGTGTCATGGGCGCGGCGATTGCCGCCCATGTCGCCAATGCGGGCATTCCGGTCGTGCTGCTGGACATCGTTCCAGCGGATGCAAAAAATCGCAATATGCTGGCCGAAGGCGCGATTGCGGCCCTGCTGAAAACCAACCCCGCGCCCTTCATGCACAAGAAGAACGCGCGTCTCGTCACCCCCGGCAATCTGGAGGATAACCTCGATCTCATTGCCGATTGCGACTGGATCTGCGAGGCGATTGTCGAAAATCCGGCCATCAAGCAGGATCTCTACAAACGGCTTGAGGGCGTGCGCAAAGCAGGGTCGATTGTCACCTCCAACACCTCGACCATTCCGCTCAAATCCCTGATGGACGGGATGCCGGACAGCCTGCAAAAAGATTTCGCCATCACCCATTTCTTCAACCCGCCGCGCTATATGCGGCTGTTTGAACTGGTTGGCGGGGCAAAGACGCGGAAAGAGGCGCTGACGGCGCTGCGGGATTTCGCGGATGTCAAGCTCGGCAAGGAAGTGGTCGATGCGTATGACACGCCGGGTTTCGTCGGCAACCGCATTGGCATTTACTGGTCCTCCGTCGCGACGCGTTCGGCCTATGATCTCGGCCTCACGGTGGAGGAGGCGGATGCCGTCTGCGGCAAGCCGATGGGCATTCCTTCGACCGGGATTTTCGGGCTTGGCGATCTGACCGGGATCGATCTCGGCCCGAAAGTCATCGCCTCCATGCTGAAGGAACTCCCCAAGAGCGATACTTTCGCAAAGGAATATGATCCGGATCATCCGATGGTCAAAACCATTGAGACGATGATTGCCGATGGCTATACCGGCCGGAAAGGCAAGGGCGGTTTCTATCGCATGAACAAGGACGGCGGGAAGAAGGTCAAAGAAGCCCGCAACCTCAAAACCGGCGACTATGCCAAGGCGGGTAAGCCTGATCTAGCGTCCGTCAAGGCGGCGAAAAAGGGCCTCCGCGCCCTTGTCGAATATGATGACAAAGGCGGGGAATACGCCTGGGCGATCCTGTCAAAAACCATTTCCTATGCGGCGTCGCTGGTCGGTGAAATCGCCGATGATATCATCGCCATAGATACGGCCATGAAAACCGGCTACGCGTGGAAATATGGCCCCTTCGAACAGCTCGATCAGCTCGGCAATCAGTATTTCATTGACCGGCTTGCCGCAGAAGGCCTGCCGGTGCCGGATTTCCTTAAAACCGTTGGCGATCGCCCGCTGTATAAGGAAGAGGGGACGGATGCCTTCTATATGACGGTCAAGGGCGATTATGCCGTGGTTCCGGTCGCCGATGACGCCTGGATGCTGGCGGATATCAAGCGCGGGCGCGAGCCTGTCATGTCGAACAAGGGGGCGAGTATCTGGGATCTCGGGGACGGGGTTGCCTGCCTTGAAATCCACACCAAGATGAATTCCATCGATCAGGATGTCGTGGCCATGCTGCAGGAGGCGGGCAAGATCGACAAGAAAGGCTTCAAGGCGCTGGTCATCGGCAATGATGCGGATAATTTCTCGGTCGGCGCCAATGTGGGGCTCGCCCTGTTTGCCGCCAATGCCGCCATGTGGCCGGTGATCGAAAACTCCATGAGCGAGGGGCAGAACGCCCTGATGAAGCTGAAATACGCGCCTTTCCCGGTGGTCGCGGCCCCGGCCGGTATGGCGCTGGGGGGCGGGTGTGAAATTGTTTTGTCCGCCGCCGCCGTCCAGGCCCATGCGGAAAGCTATATGGGGCTTGTCGAGGTCGGTGTCGGGGTCATCCCGGGCTTCGGCGGCTGTAAAGAGCTGGTGATGCGGGCGATCCTGAACAAAAAGCGGCCGGGCGGTGCGATGCCCGCGCTTGCCGCGGTTTTTGAGGCGATTTCAACGGCCAAGGTCGCGACAAGTGCGGCGGAGGCACGGGATATGCTGATCCTGCGGCCTGAAGATGGCATCAGCATGAACCGGAAAAGGGTGTTGCCGGACGCCAAGAAGCGGGCGCTGGCCATGGTAGAGGGATATAAGGCGCCAGAGCAGGTGGAGATCAACCTGCCCGGCCCGACGGCGGCGGCGGCCTTTGACATGGCGGTTTCCGGCTTCGTCACCATGGGCAAGGCAACAGCCTATGATGCGGTTGTGAGTGCGGCGGTTGGCCGTGTTCTCTCTGGCGGGGATACGGACATTACCCAGCCGGTCACCGAGAAAAAGCTGCTGGAACTGGAACGCGAGGGCTTCATGAAGCTGATCCACAACCATAAAACGCTGGACCGGATCGAGCATATGCTCACCACCGGCAAGCCGCTCAGGAACTAGAAGGAGTATCGAGATGCCCGTTTATAACGCACCGGTCAAAGACTTCAAATTTGTCCTCAATGAGTTGCTTGGTGTTGACAAGCTCACCAACATGCCGGGGTTTGAAGAGGCAACGCCAGATATGATTGACGCCATTCTGGAAGAGGGCGCCAAGCTGATGAGTGAAGTCATCCAGCCGCTCAATCAGGTGGGTGACAAGGAAGGTTGTGTCTGGAAGGATGGCGAGGTTTCGACGCCGACCGGCTTCAAGCACGCCTATGACGAATATCGCGCCGCCGGTTGGATGGGGCTGGATGCCGATCCTGAATATGGTGGGCAAGGCCTGCCACATGTGCTCGGCATTGCCTTTGCGGAAATGATGAGCTCCGCCAATATGGCGTTTGGCATGTATCCGGGCCTTACCCATGGCGCCTATGCCGCCATCCTCAAGCATGGCACGGAGGAACAGAAGAAAACCTGGCTTCCGAAAATGGTGACCGGCGACTGGTCCGGCACCATGAACCTGACCGAACCGCATTGCGGCACGGATCTTGGCCTGATGCGGACCAAGGCGGTGCCGCAGGAGGATGGCAGCTATAAAATCTCAGGCACGAAGATTTTCATCTCCGCCGGGGAGCATGACATGGCGGATAATATCGTCCATCTCGTGCTCGCGAAAATTCCGGGCGGACCGGAGGGGATCAAGGGCGTTTCCCTTTTCATCGTGCCGAAGTTCCTGTTGAACAAGGACGGGGAACCGGAGACACGCAATGGCGTCGCCTGTGGCTCGATCGAGCATAAGATGGGTATCCATGGCAACTCCACCTGCGTCATGAATTATGACGAAGCGACGGGCTGGCTGCTGGGGGAGGCGCATAAAGGCATGCGCGCCATGTTCACCATGATGAACGCGGCCCGTCTCGGCGTCGGTATCCAGGGCCTCAGCCAGGCGGAAGTTGCCTATCAGAATGCGGTCATCTACGCAAAAGACCGCTTGCAGGGACGGTCCATCTCTGGCGTCAAAGCGCCGGACAAACCGGCCGATCCGATCATCGTTCATCCGGATATCCGCCGTAATCTCCTGATGATCCGCGCTTTCACGGAAGGCGCGCGCGCCCTTGGTCTCTGGGCCGGATTGCAGGTGGATATGGTGGACAAGCACCCCGATGAGGACGCCCGCCGGGATGCTGACGAGGGGCTTTCCCTCCTGACGCCGGTGATCAAGGCCTATTTCACCGATATGGGGTTCAAGCTTGCGGCGACGGCCATGCAGTGCTACGGCGGCCATGGCTATATTCATGAATGGGGGATGGAGCAGTTCGTCCGCGATGCCCGCATCACCCAGATTTATGAAGGGGCGAACGGCATTCAGGCGCTCGATCTGGTCGGCCGCAAGCTGCCGCAGAATATGGGGCGGAATCTCCGCCAGTTCTTCCATCCGGTGGATGCCTTCATTCAGGAAAACATGATGGACCCGGAGATGAAGGATTATATCCTGCCGCTGGCCAAGGCCTTTGCCAAACTTCAGCAGGGCACCGCGCTGATTGCGGAAAAAGGCATGACCCGGCCGGATGAGGCAGGCGCGGCATCAAGCGAATATCTCCGCATGTTCGGTCTGGTGGCGCTCGGCTACATGTGGGCGCAGATGGCGAAGATTTCCAAACAGAAACTGGCTGACGGGACGGATGATCCGGAATTTTACAAGACGAAGCTGGTGACCGCCCGTTTCTTCTTTGAGCGGATGATCCCCGATGTCTCCTCCCTGCTGGTGAAAATGAGCGCCGGGGCAAGAACAATGATGGAGCTGGATGCGGAAGCATTCTAAAGAATATGGGACGGCGCTTCGGCGCCGTTCCTGCTTTGCTTGTTGGCGGCGTCTGCGTCCGCGCTTTTTGCTGACAAGGGGGTCTTCTCCTGTCTAGAATGAGCGCGAATATGACGCCCTGTCATGCATAAAAATATATAACCCGGGAACCATAACAAAAAAGGTGGCGAGATGATGGAAAGAACAATTTTCAGCGAAGAACATAATATTTTCAGGGAATCGGTGCGCCGCTTTTATGAAGAGCATATCATCCCCCATCACAGCAAATGGGAAAAGGACGGCAAGGTCAGCCGGGACGCGTGGCTGGAGGCGGGCAAGCAGGGATTGCTTTGCATGTCCATCCCGGAAGAGTTTGGCGGCGCGGGCGCGGACAAGCTTTACAGCATCATCATGATGGAAGAACAGGCCCGTGCGGGCGCGACCGGCCCGGGTTTTGGATTGCATTCCGAAATTGTCGGTCCCTATATCCTGAATTATGGCACGGAAGAGCAGAAGAAGAACTACCTGCCGAGAATGGCGAAGGGCGAGATTATTGGCGCCATCGCCATGACGGAGCCGGGGGCAGGTTCCGATTTGCAGGGCGTCAAGACCCGCGCGGTCAAGGATGGAGATCATTACGTCATTAATGGCTCCAAGACCTTCATCACCAATGGCTTTATGTCCGACGTGGTGATTGTGGTGACCAAGACGGACCCCAATGCGGGCGCGAAGGGAACGACGCTGTTCCTCGTTGATGCGGGCACGCCGGGGTTTGAGAAGGGGCGTAACCTCGAAAAGCTGGGGATGAAGGCGCAGGATACGTCCGAGCTGTTCTTTGATGATGTGCGGGTTCCGGCCAGCAATATACTGGGCGGGGAAGGGCAGGGCTTCTTCTGCCTGATGAAGGAGCTGGCGTGGGAGCGGTTACAGATCGCCATCACCGCCACCGCAACCATGGAAGCGGTGCTGGAGGAAACCATTGAATACACGAAGGATCGTTCAGCGTTCGGCCAGAGTATCATCAAATTCCAGAATACCCGTTTCAAACTGGCGGAGCTGAAGACGCAGGTGCAGATTGCCCGGACCTTCGTTGATAAATGTATCGAAGAGGTGATCAAGGGCAAGCTGGCCGTTTCCACGGCGGCGATGGCGAAATACTGGTGCTCCGATACCGAAAACAAGGTGATCGATGAGTGCCTGCAGCTGCATGGCGGCTATGGCTTCATGTGGGAATTCCGGGTAGCCCGCGCCTATGCCGATGCCCGCGTGCAGCGGATTTACGGCGGCACCAATGAAATCATGAAAGAACTGATATCAAGGGAATTATAATCGCGACAAGAATGACCAGAACCCGATGAAACCAGCCGGACCTTGCCGGAGCAATCCCGGGGGTTTGAAGCGAATAAAATTCATTTGGGGCTTTTAATGTTTCATGTGAAACACCGGATTCTGACCAGTCGTATCTGAAATGCATTGCATGTTGTCCTCAGGAGACTGGGGGCCTTGTGAAAAGGCCCCCGGTGCCTGTCGTTAATGAAAGTGCGCGTGCACGGCGCTGATATGACGGTGATCGGTGCCGCAACAGCCACCGATCACGACAAGATTTGGCAGATACCGGGCAAGTTCCGTATGCTGCGTCGCGAATTCCGCCGGGTTGCCGTCATCCAGCTCTTCGGCTTCGTCCAGTTCCGCATGGCTGAGACTGGACGCATTGGCGCGCAGCCCGCCAATCCGGTTCTGCCAGCTTCCCCCCGATTTCAGGGTGCTTTCAAAATGCGTCGGATGGGCGCAGTTGATCATGTAATAAGCCGGGCGTTTGTCACTTGCATCATCCGTCCGGCGAATAGCCTCTTCCAGTGACTCGCCGGTCGGCAGCTTGCCATCCGTCTCGACAGTGAAGGCAATGACAACCGGGATATCGGCCTCGGCGCAGAGGCGGGCAATGCCAATTGCTTCCTCCGCATAGGCCATCGTGACTGCCGAAATCATATCGGCGCCCGTCTCGGCGAACGCGGTGACCTGCGCCCGGTGATAATCGGTTGCGTCTTCCACGGACATCAGAAACGCCGGATTATAACCGTCACCGCGCGGACCAATAGCCCCGTTGATGACGCATTTTGTCGTTTCGGTTTCATGGGCATTCCGCAGGGCGTGCAGCATTTCAATGGACTCACGGTTGACCGCGTCCAGCGCCTCCGGACTATAGCCGAGCAGGTTGCCCCAATCCTGACTGGCGCGCCAGGTCGGGGTATCCAGTATAATCCCGGTGCCGTTCTCTTTGGCAAGATCGATGTATTTCAGCAGGTAATTTTCAATCGCCCGCCTGCCTTTGCTGTCCCGCATAAGATCAAATGCCGCGAAATACGGCAGATCGAAGCCTTCGAGAAACAGCAGGGTGGTTTCTATTCCGCCGTCGGTCAGGAATATATTGTCGCCGCTCTGCGGCAGGTGATGACGGTACTTTGCTTGCATGATGATATTCTCCCTTCATGTATGAGTGATGGGAAAATATTGGTGACCGGGCGCTGAAACTAGCGGCTTCATGGTACAGTAATGAAGTCTTATGAATGTCTTATATATTTCAGTGCGTTGAATTATTTCATTTCATCTCTTTATATGGTAGAATTGGTCGGCTGCGGAAAAATCTGTACCGATGGTACAGTACTCGCGGTACAGAATGGGCGAGAAAATCATGAGAAAAGGCATTGAGACGAGAGAGCGGCTTCTGGCAATTGCCGAAGCGGCGATTCTGGCAAAGGGATTCGGGGCGACCTCAATCGAAGAGGTCATCTCTGAAGCGGAAATAACCAAAAGCGGCTTTTTTTACCATTTCAAGGACAAGACGGAACTGGCTCGGGCGCTTATTCATCGCTATCTGGAGCAGGATGAGGTTGTTCTTGACGGGCTTTTCAACCGCGCCAGAGAGTTGAATGATGATCCGCTCCATGCATTTTTGATCGGTCTCAAGCTGTTTGCCGAAATGATGACGGACCTGCCGGAAGGGCATCCCGGCTGTCTTGTCGCGACCATTTGTTATCAGGAACGGCTTTTCGATCGGGACATCCATGACATGACCCGCAGCGGCGTTCTCGCCTGGCGGCAAAGATTCCTCGACGTGCTGAGAGAAATCAGCGAGATTTACCCGCCGAATGACGATGTTGACCTGGTGGAAGTGGCCGATCTTGTCTCAACGGTCGTCGAAGGCGGCATTATCATGTCCAAGGCGACCCGGGAGCCGGAGAAGCTCGCGACCCAGATACTGCTTCTGCGGTCCTACATCAAGCTGCTGTTCAGCCCGGTACAATCGGATCGGCCGCTAAAGCTGGGCCATTAACAGCTTCTCCTTGGGGTAGTTGGTGAACTCTTCCGGCAGGGCCACCGATTTACGGCTTGTCATATCGAAGTAACAGCCGACAACGGTGGTGGTGACGGCGATCTCCCCCGTATCCATGTTGATAAGCTGATGACCGAAGCGGAAAATCTTTCCTTCCGCTCCCATCAGGCCACTTTTAAGCAAGACCGCCGCCGTCTTGCGGACCGGCGCGTGAAATTCGGAATAATAATCGAGCGCGGCGGAACCCAGGTTACGCTCGCGGATGATCTTGCGGGTCAAGCCGACATTATGGATGATATGGGTGGCGGCATTGGAAAAATACGCGACGATATTCCGCATTTCGATATGATCGAAGGGGTCGCTTTCCCAAACATTAACGGTTCCGCGCGCGCTATCAAAGAGATGATCGAGCGGCATTGTCGGCATGACCGGTCCGGAAAAGGGGGCCGGGTTAAACATGTCCGGATGGTCATCCGCCAGTGCTTCCGCCGCCTTGCGGATGTCCGTCGGCAGCGGGAGAGACGCGTCCGTGTCATAGTCCGCATAGTCGGCGGTGAACTCATAGACAGCCGACAGCCTGTCTTTTGACGCGTTAAACAGATGAATGAATCCTTTGATAACATCTCCATCGAGACTGCGGATACCGCAGAGGCCATTTATTGGTGTGCCGCTATGCATTTCGGATTTGTATTGCGTACGAAGTGTCTTGAGCCACAGCCCTTTGCGCCCGGTGCGCAGGACGGTAGGGGACAAGCCGAGTGCGTTTTGCAGATGGCCAAACGCCTCTGCCGCCTTCGCCATATAGAACTGTACGTTCATATGGTTCATCTGGTCGCATTCCCATTGTTCCACGCCACCGCGATAGCCGGAGATCAGTTTGCTGCTCATGCGGCCTCCTCCTCTGCTTTCGTCTCTTCGATCCGTCGGCGCATGGCATCGGTGAGCGGAATGGCCCTCCGCGTGACAAGATCCATATAGACCGCGACCATCCGGCAGGTAAAGGCGAGCTTGCCGTCAGCACTGTTATAAAGGCGGTGTGTAAAGGTCATGGATTTGTTTGTCGCGCCAAGAACCGCACTTTCCATGTGAATGAGATCCCCGGCGCGCAGTTCCGCCAGAAACTGGTTTTGCTGCTCAACCGCGGCGATGCCGACTTTCTGTTGCAGATAGGCATCCGCATCCACGCCCGTCCGGTGGAACATGCTGTACATGGCCAGATTGACACGGGCGATATAAAACTGGACGTTCATATGCCCCATATTATCGCATTCACGCATCAGAACCTGACCGCGATAGCTTTCTATAAAACCGCTCATGGAAGGGTCGCTCCTGTCTCCACGTCGTTGTTGTTCTTCTTATTGCGCCAATCTTAATAACATCTGCTGTCCGTATCGGTCGACCATTTCTTGCAATCGTTGATCAAGAAGCGAAAGCTGACCACCGGCCTGCAGCATCAGCAGGCCGAGAAGATAGGTGAAGAAGTCCATCGTTTCATTCTGCACGCGGGTGGGAGAGGCGGCGCTGTGACGATGCAGATTATTGGCGAGCAGGCCAAGCAGCGTAATAATGCGGCGATCCAGCTCCTTCCGGCTTGTCTTATCGGCCTGAGAGGTCGCGGCCTCTATTCCCGCCAACATAGAAAGTAGCAGCTTTCTTTCTTCGGGCCTGTCATTGAAATATTGGGCGAAGAAGGAGAAACCCGCCAGCGCAGGATTGTCCGCCCCGGCGGAAGATGTCCGGATAAAGCGGGTCAGGTCAGAAATGATCCAGGCCAGGAGTTCAGCCTCGATTTCCTCTTTCGTCCTGAAATAGGCATAGGCCGCGCCGAGGGAATATCCGGCCTCCGCCGCAATGGCGCGCATGTTGAGACCATCCATGCCTTGGGCCTCAAATAGGCGCCGGGCCGCGCCCAGAATATGCTGCCGCTTGAAAGATTTCAGGCTGTCGGCCCGCTCCCGCTGCTTCCCCGTTTTGGTCATGCTCCCTCCTGATGAGTCATTGTATATTATAATGAACAATGTTCAATAAATTTTGAGGCAGGGCATGGGATTTTGAAGATTTTTTTTCGCGACGGAATATTTTGTGTGGGCCGTTGAATGGATAAGTCAATACGAAAGGAGACTTGAAGCATGAAACGCAAAATGATCGTCGGTTCCCTGATTGCGGCGCTCGCCGTTCCTGTAGTGGCCATTGCGGCGACGGATGACGGGGCCGGAAAACGGATGCACAAGGGCGGCATGTTCGAGCGGCTGGACAGTAATAAGGATGGTCAGGTCACACTTGAAGAAATGACAGCGACGGTGACCGCACGGTTTCAACGGATGGACACGGACGGTAACGGCGCCGTAACGGTTGAGGATATGACCGTTCGCATGCAGAAAATGTTCGATGCGATGGATGCGGACAAGAACGGTGCGGTGAGCAAGGAAGAAGCCCAGGCATTTCGCCAGCAGAAGCGGGAAGAAATGAAAGGTCGTCATGGCGCGCGGATGCTGAAAATCCTTGATACCGATGGGGATGGCACGGTTTCCAAGGCGGAATTTGTCGCCGCGTCGGACAATCGCTTTGCCGCCGCTGACGAGAATAAAGATGGCGCCCTCTCTGCCGATGAGTTGGCAAAGATGGGGCCGAAAATGGGCGCTATGAAAAAGAAGGACGGATAACGGGCGCGGCATTCTCTGTCGTCGCGTTCCGGTTGGCCCGTCTCTGCTTCCCCGGCAGGGCGGGCCATTTCCTTAAATCATACCCGTTTCCAGGCATCTGGCGATTTTCATCCGCGCCGCTGTTTTGGCAGAATATCCATATACTTGCAGATGATCCCGAGCATGACTTCATCTGCTCCGCCGCCGATGGAGGAGAGGCGCCCATCCCGGAAAAACCGGGTGATCGGTGTTTCATTCATGAACCCCATGCCGCCGTAATATTGCAGGCAGGCATCTGCGATTTCCCGGGTTAGCCGCCCGACTTTTAGCTTCGCCATGGAGGCGAGCATCGTGACATCGCCCCCGCGCACATACTCATAGACAGCCCGATAGGTGAGGGAACGGAGTTGCTCCACCTCGGTCAGCAATTCGGCGAGACGGAAATGAATATACTGATTATCCAGCAGCGGCTTGCCGAACGCCTGACGAGTTCGGGTATAGTCGATGACATCGTTGATCGCTTTTTCCAGCGGTTTCAGACCGGCGCCTGCGGCCCACAGGCGTTCCTCCTGAAATTGCAGCATCTGGTAGGTGAAACCCTTGCCTTCCTCGCCGATCAGGTTTCGCGCGGGAACCCTGACGTCTTCAAAATAAAGCTGCGCCGTGTCGGAGGACCGCATGCCCATCTTGTCGAGCTTGCGCGCGACGGTGATGCCGGGGCTGTCCATGGGGACAACAATCAGGGATTTGCTTTCATGCATGGCCCCGTCGCTGGTGTTGACCAGCATGGTCATGATGTCGGCCTTGGTGCCGTTGGTGATCCACATTTTCTGGCCGTTGATGATGTAATCCTCGCCGTCTTTGCGGGCGTGGCTTTTGATGTTCGCGACATCCGACCCCGCGCCGGGCTCCGAAACGCCGATGCAGGTGACCAAATCGCCGGCGATAGCGGGGCGGAGATAGGTCTCGCGCACATAATCGGAGCCGAAGCGGGCGAGGGCCGGGGTTGCCATGTCCGTCTGCACACCGATGGCCATGGGGACGCCACCGCAGTGAATTTTCCCAAGCGTTTCCGAAACGGCAAGGCTGTAGGAATAATCTAGGCCGAGGCCGCCGAATTCGACCGGTTTACAGACGCCGAGAAATCCCTTATCGCCGAGCTTCTTGAACAGCGCATGGGTGGGGAATTCCCCTTCCGCCTCCCATTCATCGACATGGGGATTTATCTCCTGATCAATGAATTTGGTGAGAGAGCGGATCAGCTCCTCATGTTCCGGTCCGTAAATCATCATTCTTCCTCCCGTAAGAATTCCGGCACGTCGGCCAGGTGAAAGCCGTTATAGGGCTTGTTGTTTTTATGATCCGGAATATCCCAGTTCATGCGGATGTTGGGCGCGCCCCCGTCGATCCGCAGGCAGCTTCCGGTGATGAAGGCCGCGGCTTCCGAGAGCATGAAAACAATCCCGGAAGAGATTTCTGATTCGGTGCCGAGCCGCTTTACCGGATGCGAGGCGATGCGTGCCTTGACGCGCGAAATCCATGATTCGGGATAATTATACATCCCCGATGAAATGATCAGGCCGGGGGCGACGGCATTGACCCGGACACCCGCCGGGGCCCATTCAAGGGCGGCGGTTTCCGTCAAGCTGAGCATGCCTTTACGGGCCGCGCCGGAGTGCCCCATGCCGGGCATGGAGTTCCACATATCAGCGATGATATTGACAATGGAGCCGCCGCCGTTATCCCGCATCCACTGGGTATAGCATTCGCGGCTGAACAGAAAACCACCGGTCAGATTATTGCGGACCACGGCTTCCCAGCCGTTGAAGGAAATATTTTCCAGCAGGGAAGGGAATTGCCCGCCCGCGTTATTGACCAGGCCATGGATGGCGCCATGCTGTTTGATAACATCGGCAACGGTATCTCGAACAGCTTCTTCATTGCGGATATCGCAACTATGAATGGTGGCCTCGCCGCCTTCTTTGGCCAGTTCCTCCTTGACGGTTTCAAGCTTGTCCATGGAACGGCCGATCAGGGCGACCCGGGCGCCGAGCGCGACAAGTTCGTGCGCCGTACAGCGACCGATGCCGCTGCCGCCGCCGGTAATGATGATGGATTGCCCATCGAAAAGACCCGGCCGATAAATGGAACGATAGTTCATCAAAAACTCCCACTTTTGTTATTCTTGCTTTTCAGGGTCCTGCCCGATGCCGACCAATGACAGCGGATCAGGAATTGACAGATTAAACCTTGACCTTTACGTTAACGTCAAGCCTTTCCGGGCATCAGAAACAGTGCGCCGGAAATGAATTTATAGACGGTTTTCATTCAATCCTGAAAGGAAAAGACAGATGGCGACGCTGCAAGAAATTACCGAAGGCCTGCGGGAAAGGGTCGGCGAGGACAGCGGACTTGATGCAACGCTGAAGTTTGATTTCGGGGATGAGGGGATCGTATATCTCGATGCGGCGTCAGTTCCGAATGTCGTCTCGAATGAAGACAAGGACGCCGACTGCACGATCACGATTTCCAAAGACAATTTCGAAGCGCTCGCCAAGGGAGATCTGGATCCGACCACTGCCTTCATGATGGGGAAGCTTAAGATTGCCGGTAGCATGGGGATCGCCATGAAGCTGCAGAAGATTTTTTCATAAAATCGCGAAAAATTGCGGATCCGGCAAAATTTTTTCTGTACCTTTTGCCTTTGAAGCTTTATGTAGTGCCCTTCGAATTTTGATGAAACGCGAGTGGAGCTAGTCACATGACAGCGAGAACAGCACGGAATGGCCGCAATCAGGGCGGCAAGAACCGGAAAAAAGGCGGCGGCGGCAACGGGAATGGCCTGACGAAGAACAGCCGTTCCAGCCAGCAGCGCGCAGCCCGGAAACTGACATTGCGGGCGCAGGGCCGTCATTCGGCGCGCCGTCAGTTGAAGAAGGTGCAGGCCGCGACGCAGCAGGCTGCCTGACCCAAACAACCAGAGTTTAAGAAATGGGCGGCTCCCGTTATTGGGGCCGCCCTTCTTTTTGTCCCTCGGCCGAATACAGACGCTGCGCGTCGCGAAAACCTTCCGTGCTGGTCTTGCAGCTCTCCCTGATCGCCGTCTGCTCTTCCGCCGCTTTTACCAGCAGTGATCCCAAAGCAGCAGGGGCGAGATATCTAATGAGAATCATTTAACCTTCCAATCATGCGAATGATTGTCATTATTAAATAATAGGATGAATGTTGCGTCAATAGATATTGCGAATGAGTCGCAATAAAGCCCGTGTCAATGCTGATCCATGGCGATATATCTTTCGCCCACATTGTCATAGCCGGTTTCAAATGACCAGCCGTCCCGTTCTGCCGCCAGGATGATGTTGGCGCAGGCCCGGCTGTCTGACAGGGCGTCATGATGGTTGAGGTCAAGCCCCAGAAAATGCGCGACATTCGGCAATTTTGTCGGGCGGACTTCCCACATGCCGCGGGCCAGCTTGACGGTGCAGGTAAATTCCTGTGTCGGTGGGGCGAGTTGATAGCGCGCGCAGCATTGACGAAGAACCTTGGCATCGAAGCCTGCATTATGGGCCGCGAAAAAATCCACATCATCAAAAAAGGGGGACATGTCGGGCCAGAGGGTGCCGAAGTCCGGCGCATCCGCCACATGGGCCCAGGTCAGGCCATGGATATGGGTAAAGTAGAATTCCGGGCTGGGCGGCCGGATCAGAAACGCTGCCTCAGCAACGATCTCCCCCTCTTCCGCTCGGACCAGCCCGATCGCGCAGGCGCTGTCGGGCTGGTTGTTGGCGGTTTCGAAATCTATGGCAAGAAAGCTACTCATACGATCCTCCGGCGTCCTGCTCTCTCAGGGCAGGCGCGCATCTGTAAGGCAATAGGTCGGTCAGGCTCCGGTTTCGGCCTTTTTCCGCGCCTCATATTTCTGTCTTTCCTCTTCAACAAGTTCCTTTTTGGACAGCTTGCCAACGAGCGTCTTCGGTAACTCCGCCCGGAATTCGAGGGCAGAGGGCAACTCATGCTTGCCGAGCTTATCTTTCAGGAAAGTACGAAGCTCCTCAAGCGAAAATTCCTTGGCGCCCGGCGAGAGTTTGACAAATGCCTTTGCCGCCTCACCGCGATAATCGTCGGGAATGCCTACCACGGTGACCTCGGCGACGGCCGGATGCTCGAAAATCGCTTCCTCGATCAGGCGGGGATAGACGTTGAAACCGCCCGAGGTAATCATGTCCTTGGTGCGGTCGACAATATGCATATATCCGTCTTCATCGAGATAGCCCGTATCACCGCTCAGGAAAAACCCGTCAACGAAGGATTCTGCCGTGGCTTCGGGCTTGTTCCAATAGCCTTTCATGACGTTGGGACCCTTGATGCCGATCTCGCCGATCTCTCCTGTGGGCATAATCTTGCTTTTGTCATCAACGCCAAAGATGCGGATTTCGATACCGGGCAGCGGGACGCCGGCCGCTCCGGCAACGCGCTTGTCGGTCATGGGCGTGCTGGTGCCGGAGGGAGAGGTCTCCGTCATCCCCCAGCCTTCCAGCAGGCGGCAGCCGGTGACCCTCTGGAACTGTTCCTGCACCTCAAAGGGGAGCGGTGCCCCGCCAGAGGCGCAGAATTTCAAAGACGACAGGTCATATTCCTTGATCTTCGGGTGGCTGGCAATGGCCATATACATGGTCGGAACACCCGGGAAAACCGTCGGTTTTTTCTTGTTGAGGTCCTTCATTACCGCCTCCAGCTCAAACTTCGGATGCAGGATGATTTCATACCCCCCGGCAATGCCGAAAGTCATGATAACGGAAAGAGCGTAGATATGAAAAAGCGGCAGAACAGCGAGGATTTTTTCCTGTCCGTCAATGAGAACCGCCTCATCCCCCTGCTGCATGGCGCGATACTGCTGGCAGGCGGCGATCAGGTTCCGGTGTGTGAGCATCGCGCCCTTGGGAAGCCCGGTCGTGCCGCCGGTATATTGCAGGACGGCAACCCGTTCGCCTGGATCGGGAACCGGGCTCGCCTCGATCTTGCCATCATTATTGATCAGGTCATGGAAAGTCATGTTCTGAGCGTTATTCGGAACTTTGGCAATCTCCTTTGACTTGAGCAGCGGATACAGGAAGTTTTTCGGAAAAGGCAGAACTTCCTTCAGGCAACCGACGATGATTTTCTTGAGCCGGGTCTGGTTCAGCATTCCGGCAATTTTCGGATACAGGACCTCCAGGTCCAGCGTAACAATGAAATCCGTATGGCTGTCTTCGATCTTGTGACGGAGTTCCCGCTCGGCATCCAGCGGTGAATAGTTGACCACCGTGCCGCCTGCTTTCAGTATGCCAAAAAAACAGACCATATAGTGTGGCGTATTCGGCAGATAGAGGCCGACATGCACACCTTCTTTTACACCAAGAGCGCGAAATCCTTTCGCGGCGCGATTTACGAGGGCGTCCAATTCGGCATAGGTGTATCGCTTCCCCATAAAGTCGATAGCATAGTTGCCGGACCATTTGCGCACCGCTTCATCAAGCAGGGCATAGACGGGCTTGTCTTCGATCGTGATGTCCCAAGAAACCCCTTTCGGGTAAGATTTCTCCCATAGAAAATTTGACATAATATCCCCTGGATTGAGTTGATGTCCCTGTTGGTGACAGGGTACGTTGCAAAGGGGAGATCGGTCAATGGAAACTGTTCATTCGGTAATCTTTTCAATAGGCTGGGACATATAAGGCTCGCAGTAAGGGAATTTGCAGGCTGCGTCGTTGTCAGCCACTCGGATTCACTTGCCGATAATTTTCCAAATGCCGTCAGCGATCAGGATCGTCCTGTCGCCGACAACCAGCTCCCCGCGGATAAAGACGACGGCCAGCCCGCGTTTGCTGATGGTGGCGCGCGTCTCGATCCAGTCGCCCGGTTTGGCAGACGCGACGAAATCACAATTCAGGGAAATGGTGGCGCAGCGCTGCCGGTCCACACTGCGCCAGATGATCTGGCCGAGTGCTTCATCCAGAAAGCTGATCAGCATGCCGCCATGAACGATGCCATTGGCATTGGCGTGGCCTTCATCGGCCAGGAATCCATAAGTGAAGCTGTCGCCCTCCTCGCGGTAATAGAGGGGGCCGATCTTTTCCGTATAGCGTCCGCGGGATGTAAAGGGGCGAAAGCCTTCCGGGATGGGGGAGAGTGTCATACTGGTACCTGAGCTTATTATTTTGGGCCCAGTATGACGATAATGCCTTGCAGCGCAAGAGGGCTGATGCTCACTCAGCCCGCGTCTTTCACATAGCCATTGCGGACGGCGTTTTCGATGCATTCATCGCGATCTACATAGCCCTGGGTGGATGCGCCGACGATCCGGCCGTTTGGAGCGGTTCGCCGCCAGCGCCATTTATGATGCTTTACATTGTGATCCTGATAAAATTCCCACTTATCAGCGTGCCCTTTGTCTGTCATCCTCGTCTCCAGTATCTGAATATAGGATGAGACGCGACCGGCGGGGTGTTTGTGATACAGGATATGGGCATCCATGGAATATCTACGGCTGCAATAAAGGCAGGGAAAAGATGAGAACCGTCATTATTGACACCGACAAGATTTATGTGCCGGTCAAGATGCGCAAAGAGTTAAACTCGACCCGTGTTGAAGAGCTGGCGGAAGATATTCTGGACAATGGGCAGAAAACGCCGATACAGGTGCGTATGGGGCAGGATCGTTATGTGCTGATCAAGGGGCAGCACCGTCTGGAAGCCATCAAATCCCTGGGTGAGGCCACCATTGAGGCCATTATCGTTCAGGCGCGGCGGCATTGAGGCTTAGCCGCCCGAATTCTCCATCAGGCGGCGATAGAACTGGATAATTTCCACGTAATTGTCGATGACGATCCGTTCATTCGTGCCATGAACCCGCGCCAGATCTTCCGGCCCGAACCGCATGGGAAGGAAACGGTAGTTATTCTCCGCAACCTCTTCATAATGCTTGCTGTCGGACCCGGCCAGCATCAACCCGGGAGAGACGAGGACATCCGGGAATGTCTCGCGAATAGTTGTCTCAATCAATCGGTAACTGTCTCCTTCCCGGCTGGAAACACGGGACGGCTCATTTCCCTGTTTGATGTCGATTGTCACGTCGGCATCATCAATTACCTTCGTAACATGGTCGATGACATCCTGAATGCTTGTTCCCGGCAGCAGGCGGAAATTGACCGTTGCCATCGCCGTGGAAGGCAGGACGTTATCTTTCGTCCCGCCTTCCGCAATGGTGACGGCGGTTGTGGTGCGGACCATGGCATTGGTTGCCCCGCCCTTGCCCAGCTCTCTCACCAGCAGCGGATCCAGCAGCCAGCGGTTCGAGATAATCGCCCGAAGCGGCAGGGACATGTGCGGCGAGAGGGTATCGAACATATCGGAAGCCGGGCTTTGTAATGTTGCCGGCAGGCGGTTTTCCTCCAGCCGTGTAATTGCCCGGGCGATCTTGCCGATGGCCGTCGTTCGCGGCGGGATGGAGGAATGGCCACCTGTCGTCGCGGCGGTCAATTGAAGCGTGAGATAGCCCTTTTCCGCGAGTGCAATAAAAGCAATGGGTTTATCAATCCCCGGCATCAGGCCGCTGACAATCACCATTCCCTCATCAAGGGTAAAGGCGAGGTTTACCCCGCGCTTCTTCAGCAAAGCAGCGATCTGAGCCGCGCCTTTCTCGCCGCCAATCTCCTCATCATGGCCGAAGGCAAAGTATATTGTGCGCGTTGGCTTAAAGCCGTCTGTCAGCAAATGCTCCGCCGCTTCCAGAATGGCAAAGACGGAAACCTTGTCATCCAGAGTGCCGCGCCCCCAGACCATCCCGTCTTCTATGGCGCCCGAAAAGGCATCCTGCTGCCAGTCGTCTTCCGTGCCCGGCTCCACAGGCACCACATCCATATGCCCCATCAGCAGGATCGGCGGTAACGTGGGGTCGCTCCCCTCCCATGTATACAGCAGGCTGTATCCGCCAATGACTTCCCGCTTCAGCCTTTCAGCGACCTGTGGATAGGCGGTGTTGATCAACTGATGCAGCCGGTCAAATTCGGCGCTGGCGGGCGGATCGTCGCGCCCGGTGGAAATGGTGCGGATCCTGACGGCCTTCGCCAGCCGTTCGGCAGCCGCGAGCGCATCTATGGGCGGCATTTCGGCGGCGGAGACTGTTACTTCGGCGGGTTTATTGGTGAAGGTTTTGTAGGCAATCACACCAATCAGCGCGAGGAGAAGAATGACCACCAGAAGAAGGGTTTTCCTGATCATGATTTTGTTCCGTCCGCCTGATTTTTTAACCGCCTTTGCTTTCCTTGCAGGGTGCAGGATGCTAAATGTAAAGGCAATGAAAAAAGGGGAGTGGGAGGATGAACGTCAGTGAACGTCAGAAGGCCGTTGCGGAAACTGTCGCGCGTATTCGCGAGAAGACAGAGGACCATGAGATCACGCGCCCGGTTCTGGAGGATATCAGAGAGGAGCTGATAGCGCTTGCCGCAAAGAAGGAATATTTCCCCATCACGGATTTCCCGCCGCCTGAAGCGGACTCGAAACGCCGTAGCTGTCTTTACCGCCTGTCGGAGGATGCGGATCATCGCTTCGCCCTCTATCTGAATGTTGCCGATGGGGCAGTCAGTGCGCCGCCCCATGACCATACTACCTGGGCGGTGATTGTCGGTATCGACGGTCAGGAGGAAAACCGGTTTTACACAAAGACACCCGAGGGCGTTGCCGAGGCGGGCCGGCATATGGTTGAGCCGGGAACGGGGATCGCCATGTTGCCCGGGGATATTCACACCATTCATATTGAAGAAGGGCGGCCGGTCATGAATTTCCATATGTATGGCCTGGCGCTTGAACAGCTGCATGAGCGCAAATTCTGGAACAGCCGGACTCTGGAATGGAAAACCTTTCCCGCCCATACAGACATTCGAGAGGCGCGCCGTTGACCATCAAGACAATCACGCCGCAGGCCCTGCGTCTCTTGATGCAGGAAGATGCCGGAGAATACGCCCTCATTGATGTGCGGGAGCAGGGCGTGCATTCGCAGGGCCATCCCTTCTTTGCAGTTCCCTTGCCACTCAGCCATCTGGAACTGCGGGCGGCGGCGCTGATGCCGCGTAAAACCGTTCCCGTCTATATACTGGACCAGGGGCCGGAGTTGCCACTTGCAGAACGGGCGGCAGAACGCCTGCAATCCCTCGGCTATGACAATCTCTATCTGGTAGAGGAGGGGATTGCCGGATGGCATGCGGCGGGTTTCGAGCTGTTCACCGGCGTTAATGTGCCGAGCAAGGCGTTCGGAGAGTTTGTCGAGGAAAACTGTGGCACGCCGCATATAACGGCGGAAGAACTGGCGAGACGACAAGGGCAAGGCGAGAAGATTGCTATTCTCGATAGCCGCCCTTTTCCGGAATTTCACCGCATGTCCATTCCCGGAGGGATTGATATGCCGGGGGCAGAGCTGGTGCACCGGGTGCATGAAAGCGTTCAGGATGAGACAACGCCGATTGTCGTCAATTGCGCCGGGCGAACGCGCAGTATTATCGGCGCACAGTCCCTGATCAACGCGGGCATAAAAAACCCGATCACGGCTCTGAAAGACGGAACGATGGGGTGGTATCTGTCGGGGCTTGATCTTGCCCACCGCGAAGACAGGGTGGCGCCCGCGCCGGGGACAGAGGCTCTCGCCAGGAGCCAGCGGGAAGCGAAGGCCGTTGCGGAGCGTTTCGGTGTCCGGTCGATTGATCTTGAAACCCTCGGAAAAATGCAGGCGGAACGTCAGGAACGGACATTGTTTCTCTGTGATGTCCGGACGGAAGAAGAATTTCTGAACGGCCATCTGCCCGGCGCCCGCCATACGCCGGGTGGGCAGCTGGTGCAGGCGACGGATGAATATATCGGCGTTCGCAATGCACGCATCGTCGTGATAGATGACTGCGCCGTCCGCGCCATCATGACGGCATCCTGGCTAATCCAGATGAACTGGACGGAAGTGTACGCCCTGACGGTGGGGCCGGAGGCTCTTACGGAAAAAGGCCCGGCCCCTGGCGGTGATGTGAAAAAGGCGGAAACGGTGACGCCCTATGAGTTGGATGCGGTTCTGGCTTCTGGCGAAGCGGTGGCGGTGATTGATCTTGCCAGTTCGCTGGACTATCGCGCCGGCCATGTCCCCGGCGCTTATTGGGCGATCCGGGCACGATTGGAGAAGGATCTTGTCTTCATGCCGGCGGCGGGGCTGGTAATCCTGACGTCGCCTGACGGTGAACTCGCGCATCTCGCGGCGCCCGAGGTGGCCCGTCTGAGGCCGCAGACAATTGTCCGGGTGCTGGCCGGTGGAACCGATGCATGGGAAAAATCCTCTCTTCCCCTCGAAAGCGGGGAGACGCGGCTGCTGAGCGAGGCTGATGACGTCTGGTATAAACCCTATGATACAAGCGACAGGGAAAGCGTTCGCCGGCGGATGCAGGAATATCTGACCTGGGAAGTCGGTTTGATGGAGCAGATCGCCCGTGACGGACTGGCGCGATTCCGTAAATTCTAGCGCTGAATTTGGAATATATGATGACTTTTTCAGGCGAGTCCGGCACTTGTAACGCAACGGATTGTCCGCCTCGCTACCTTGAGGCGGATAAAATGAAAGCCATGCTTGCAAAGAAGGAAAAGCCAGCCTAGCATGGGCCCAAAATGGGCCCAAAGAACCCCATGAAAATAATGGAGAAACCGGATGGATCTATCATTTAGTAAAGAAGACTTGGCATTCCGCGACGAGGTGCGGGAATTTCTTGCGACATCCCTGCCTGATGACGTGAAGGAACGCTTTGACCGCGGGCTACATGCCACCAAGGAAGGGCAGGTTCGCTGGCAGAAAATTCTCAACGAAAAAGGCTGGTTGGCGCCGAACTGGCCAAAGGAATATGGCGGCACGGGCTGGACCGTCACGCAGAAATATATTGCTGCCCATGAATTCGGGCATGCCTCGGCGCCGATCGCGCTGCCGTTCGGGGTAAGTATGGTTGGGCCGGTGATCTATACCTTCGGTAATCAGGAGCAGAAGGACTATTATCTGCCGCGTATCCTGAACTCCGATGACTGGTGGTGTCAGGGCTATTCCGAGCCGGGCTCGGGTTCCGACCTTGCATCCCTGCAGACGAAAGCTGTCCGCGACGGGGATGATTACATCGTGAACGGCCAGAAAATCTGGACGACCTTCGCGCAGAATGCGGACATGATTTTCTGTCTCGTGCGCACTGATAGCTCCGTCAAGCAGCAGGAGGGAATTTCCTTCCTTCTCATTGACATGAAAACGCCGGGCATCACCGTGAAGCCGATTATCGGCCTCGATAAGGAACACAGCCTCAATGAGGTCTTCTTTGAAGACGTCCGTGTTCCGGTCAAGAACCGGATCGGGGAAGAAAACAAGGGATGGACCTACGCCAAATTCCTTCTTGGAAACGAACGTAATGGTATCGCGCGCGTTGCCCGTTCAAAGCGGCAGGTCGAACGGCTCCATGTGATTGCCAAAACCGAGCGGAGCGGGGGACGCCCGCTTGCGGAAGATCCAGATTTCATGAACAAGCTCAACCGGATCGAGGTTGACCTGATGGCGCTGGAATATACCGAACTCCGGTATCTATCGATGATGTCGCATGGCAAGAATCTGTCGGCGGAACCGTCCGTTCTGAAAATCAAGGGAACGGAAATCCAGCAACGGCTGACCAGTCTGCTGGTGGAATCCCTCGGCATGTATGGCGCGCCATATGAAGCGGAGCAAAATTACGAAGGTCGTAATGAAGCGCAGGTCGGGCCGGATTATGGGTTTGGGCCGATGGCAGAGCATCTTTACTTGCGGGCGGCGACGATCTACGGCGGCAGTAACGAAATTCAGCGCAACATCATCTCCAAAATGGTTCTGGGATTATAAGGAAATTAAAAAATGGACTTTGAACTTTCCGATGAGCAGAACCTGCTCAAAGACAGCGTCGAACGGTTTGTTAAGGATAACTACTCCGCCGAAGCGCGGGCCAAGCTCTCTGAAACGGAAACGGGCTTCAGCCGCAACCATTGGAAGAAGATGGCCGAGCTCGGATGGCTTGGACTTCCTTTCTCCGAAGAGGTGGGCGGTTTTGGCGGCACGGCTGTCGAAACCATGATCATGATGGAAAGCATGGGCCGCGGTCTGGTGCTGGAGCCTTTCCTGACAACGGT
Organism: Sneathiella sp.; assembly: GCF_002694385.1. Lineage (GTDB taxonomy): Bacteria > Pseudomonadota > Alphaproteobacteria > Sneathiellales > Sneathiellaceae > Sneathiella. The sequence goes on along the minus strand of NZ_NZMB01000010.1, from coordinate 293,797 downwards.
AGTCATGGGCGGCGGACTGGTTGCAGAGGCGGGTAATGATACCCAGATCGAAGCGATCATCCCGGCGGTTATTGAAGGCGAACTTATGCTTGCCTTCGCCTATGCGGAGCCGCAATCCCGCTTTGATCTCAATGACGTTGAAACAACGGCAAAAAAATCCGGTGATGGTTATGTTTTGAACGGCCATAAGTCTGTCGTCTATCATGCGACAACGGCGGATAAGATTATCGTCTCGGCCCGCACCGGCGGTAGTTCCCGGGATGAGGATGGGATTTCCCTCTTCATCGTGGATAATAATACCGCAGGGTTGAGCCGCCGCGATTATCGCACAATCGATGGTCAGCGGGCCGCCGATGTGACGCTTGACAATGTAAAAGTCGGGTCCGATGCGCTGCTGGGCAGTGAAGGCAAGGCCTACCCGGTGATTGAAAAGATCGTGGACCGGGCCATTGCCGCCCTCTGTGCAGAGGCGGTTGGCGCGATGCAGGCGGCCATTGAGATCACCAATGGATATCTTAAGGAGCGCAAACAGTTTGGGGCGCCAATCGGCAAGTTCCAGGTTTTGCAGCATCGTATGGTCGATATGTATATGGAGGCGGAGCAATCCAAATCCATGTCCGATATGGTGGCGATGAAGCTGGGTCTTGATGATGTGCAGGACCGTCGCCGGTCTGTGGCCGCCGCCAAGGCGAAAATCGGCCAGGGCGCCAAATTCGTCGGCGAGCAGGCAGTGCAGCTGCATGGCGGCATGGGGATGACGGATGAATATTCCATCGGTCACTATTTCAAGCGTCTGATGACCATTGAAATGCTTCTTGGCAATACCGACTATCATTTCAAACGCTATGCGGCGCTGGCCTGATCGGCTGCCCGTTACACATGATCGGACCGGAGAGGGACATCCTCTCCGGTTTTTTATGTTTTTTTGGCAGATGACTTAGAAATTCGGCCAGGGAACGGGCTGTTTGCGATAGGAAAGATAGAGCGGGTGGCCCGGCAGTCCCTTCATTGTCAAGGAAAGGACATGGGGGCGAATCCCGTGCTGCTTCAGCAGCTTTGTTACCTCCTGATGTCGGTCCTGATGGGTCCCGTGACTTCCCCATGCACAGATGACCATTGCCGCTGATCTTGCCGTTTCGATAAGGACCGCATCATTCTCCGGACCGACGGGTTGTGCGCACGCTTTGAGGTTGCGGGGATCGGTTGCTCGATAGGCGAAGATGTTGATGACATCCAGCGCGGCGAACCCCATATCCACGGCGCGGCGGTGGCATCGTTCGATGGTCGGATCGTTATGGGTGGCGTCCGCCGTCGATGGGTTCAGCATAATGAAGGCAACGCCCGGTCCGCTGCGCCAGCGCCGCCAGAGGCGGTAGCGATAGGCACCGCAGGGGCTGAAATTGGCCCCGGAATCGCGAAAATATTCAGGCTGCATCGGATTTTTGCAACAGCTCGCCGACGGTTCCCGGCGTCCAGAGCGGGCGCTTTTTCATGATGTCCCGAAAGGCGGTCCCGTTTGTAAAATCCGTCAGCCAGGCCCGCACCCTCGGATAGGGAGCGTTGGCGAACCAGTCGGGATCGACATTGGCGAACTGGCGGATGAAGGGGAAGATGGCAATGTCAGCAAGAGTCTGCCGCTCTCCCAACAGATAGCGGTTGGAGGCGAGACGCTGTTCAAGCCGGGAGAGAAAAGCTTCCCCCTCCGCGCGATAGGCTTCCCTCGGATGATCCGGGAAACGCACATGGTATTTGTAGCGATCAAGATTTGTTTTGAAGTGGCCATCATTTTCCGCAATCAGATCGAAGGCCGTGTCCGACGCCGTGCGGTCATGCGGCAGCCAACCGTCCGGGTCGTGCCCGCTCAGCGCCCAGAGCATGATATCAATGCTCTCTTCCAGTACGTCGCCATTGTCAAGGACGAGGACGGGAACGGTTCCCTTCGGGCTTGCCGTCAGCATTTCCGGCGGTTTGTCCTTCAGCAGGATGTTGCGTAGCTCCACCGGGCGGCCGGAGCCGAGAATAGCCATCCGCGCCCGCATGGCGTAGGGACAGCGGCGGAAACTGTAGAGAATGGGCAGGGTCGTCATATCGTGGTTCGATGCAGGCATCATATCGGTTATTGGTTGATAGCGGGCGAAATCTCGCCAGTTCGGTCCAACCTAACGGATGTCTGTGATTTTTACCAGCGCAGGCGGTTCACCCGGCGGCGCATGGCTGCCCGAAGGGTCTCTTTGCGCTCAAAATCAATATCGACAATGGGCTCATCCGAAGAAAATTCGAATGCCGGAATATCGGAGGCCGCCGTCCCGCCAGCTTCGTAATGTTCCGCCGTCCCGTTCCCGGTTTTGCGAGCCGGATGCAAATCTACGACTTCGACGGTTTCCCGATGAACCGGCCGTTGACGCACCCGTTCGCGCGTCGGAGATTTCAGGATGTCGATTTCTTCCGGCGCGAGATCAGGGGAAATATGATAATCCGCCGCGGCAGGATCGGCAGCAACGGTTGGTTTGCTTTTCCCCTGTTTGCGGGTTGCGGTCTCCGCTTTGCCGCCAAAGCGCATTTCCGGGGCCGGCTCTCCAAATTCGATGGGTTCTTCGACGGCTTCGAAAATCTCCATCTTCGGTGGCTGCGCCTGATACCGGCGGGAGCGCTCGCGGAATGTTTCTTCACGAACCCGGCTTTGCGCATTTTCCTGCGGTTTGGATTTTGTAAACGCCGCATCCTTTTCCTTGAGATAGGGAAGCTGCATTTCAATTCGCTCGACCAGCGTCAGCATGGCGTCTTTCAGGCGTCTGTTACGATCCCGTAGCTGCCGGTTCTCGGCGAGCAACACCCGTTCCCGCGCGGAAATGATCTGCGCCTGGCTGAAGAGAGGTTTTCCCGGATTTTGTCGAGCGAAGCTCATATGGTGCGTTATTCCGTTTCATCCTCGATGATTGGGCGCAATCCGGCTATTGCGACCGTGACGACCTGCGTCAAATTGCAGTCTGTATTTTAACGGGAAAAAAGCGGCGAAACTACAGAAAATCTAAGATTTATGGTTAATTTCAATCAAAATTGAACTAATTTTTCGAAAAAAGTTAAAAACCGCTCGAAATGCGATGGATATTACCGAAATGGGAGCATTTTTGCATCTGAATATCATGGAAAATTAAGCCATATCATTGGCTTATGGTTAACATGCGGCAGAATCCATATCGGGTGAAGCCTCTATGCGGGTTATTTGCTGGCGACAATATCTTCCAGTCTGCAATTCCCCATGGCATAGCTGCGCTCGATCTGACAGGCTTTGTTCATGTCGACAACATAATGCCCGGTACAGCTGTTAAAGCGCATCCAGGCCTGATAATTATAGTCGTTGCCAACCTCTCCATCCGATAGATAGGAGGTGAGATAATCGGTCCCGGTTATTTTATCCCGGTCAATGGCAAGGCGGTCGATTTCCTGCTCGACGACGGGTTTACAATCTTCCGGTGCATAAGGCGTGAGGCTGCTTTGCAGATAGTCGGGATTTCCCGCGCAGGAGGCGACTGAGACAAAAATAAGGCTGCAAAAAAACAGTCTGTTCAAATTCTTCATGGCTCCCCTGCCGTGCATGTGCGGTTTTGAATGGCGTTGATTGCCATCCCATTCTGTCGATTTAACGCCATAGCCGGGGAATTCAATTCGGTCGGCTTTGCGATAATAAAATAAACTATCCTGTTATGGTGATCTCCAGCGTCTCCAGCCCTTCGGCCGTGGCGACCACATGATCTCCCGGAACCAGCGGGCCGACCCCTGCCGGTGTGCCGCTGTAGATCAGATCCCCCGGCGCAAGCGTGAAGGAGTGCGAGAGATGTTCAATGATTTCGTCTATCGTCCAGATGAGCCGGTTCGTTGACGAGGATTGACGCACATCACCATTGACCGTCAGACTGATTTGCAAATCGTCGGGGTGGGCCAGCTGATCCGCAGGCGTAATGGGTCCGCAGGGGGCGGACTGGTCAAATGCCTTGCCGCTGTCCCAGGGGCGACGCGTCTGCTTCGCCTCATCCTGCAAATCCCGGCGGGTCATGTCGATGCCGATGGCGTAGCCGAAGATATGTTCGCGCGCCTTGTCCTTCGATATATTGTCGCCGCCCTTGCCGATGGCGATCACCAGTTCCAGCTCGTGATGCAGCTTTTCGGTCAGCTTCGGATAGGTCATTTCCGAACCGCTTTCCAGAATGGCATCCGCCGGTTTGGTAAAGAAGAAAGGGGGCTCGCGATTGGGGTCCCCCCCCATTTCGAGGGCGTGATCGGCATAATTGCGCCCGACGCAGAAAATCCGCCGGACGGGATAGCGCAGATCACTCCCCTGAATGGCGAGGGATGGTGTCGGGATGGGATCGAATGCAAATTGCATGAGCTGTTCCTCTGGCTTATAGCGTTTCCGCGTTCTGTTTCCAGCCCGTCAAATCCTTCATCAGGGTCTGTTGCGCTGGCTTATCCAGTGAGCGGACCCAGTCCCGGAAGCCCTGAACCAGCTCAGCGGCAGTGAGTTCTTCATCATAGGCATTGAACAGCAGCTCTTTATATTCCTCCAGCGTGGCGCATTCAAATTCATTATCCCGTGGATCGAAGGCGTTGATTTTTTCCTGTACTTCCGGCCTGGACATGGCGGCATAAAAAGGGATGTCTTCTTCCAGATCATAGCCGCCCCAGCCGAGCCACCAGGCATCGCTTCTAGGATTGCCGAGGTTCCAGGCATAGAAGACTTCCGCCTCGATATCGCGGGCGGCGCTTTTGGCGGCGGCTTCCAGTTTCTTGGCATTTTCTGTCTCGCTCAGGAACACCTGCGCAACCTTGAAATAGCCGATGCCGTCCGCATCCCATGCGGTAAAAAACTTGTCGAACGGTGTAGTGGTATTCACCTGAATGTCCTTTGTGGCGCGATTTTCCTATTCCTCGATCTTCGCGCGCAATTTGTCAAGCGCGCGCCGATCCGCTTTCGTGGGCCGTCCCGCACCCGCGTCCCGCGTTGCAACCGGTGCCGCCGGGGGGTCCCTCTCCGCTTTCCGCTCGATCGGGGCGAGATCCTCATAAAGAGTCCGGGCCTCTGCGGCGGGGCCGCGCCGGGCGCCGATATCAAGAATGCGGATGACGCGGATGGCCTTGCCTTGCGCGAAAGTGAGGATATCGTCGGGTTTCACCATGGCGCTGGCTTTCGTCACGATCACGCTGTTGAGGCGCAGCTTGCGGGACTGCACGACCTTTGCCGCCAGCGACCGGCTTTTGAAAAAGCGTGCATACCAGAGCCATTTATCGACGCGAATGCTGGGGGAGGAAGCGGTGCCGGTGCCCTCACTCATGCGCTATTTTTTGCCGAGGGTCTTCAGAATGGCGAAGGGTGAATCGGGGTCGATCTCCTTTTCTTTCTCCTTCACCTGCGGACGTTTTTGCTCGGTCTGTTTCCCTTTGGATTTCTTGCGGTCAGTCGCCGTAGGCTTCTGTTCATTCTTCTGCGGTTGCGGGCGCGGGCCGCGGGCCTTTTTCTTGAAGGATTTTTTGCGATAGGTGAGATCTTCCCCTTCGCCTTCCGCAACATAGCCGAGCTTGTCGAGAATCAAGGCAAACTGTTCCCGCGTCGTGCCGACAAGGGAAAGCATTTCATGCGTTGGCTTGAACGGCAGATTGCGGGGCATGTCCCTTTTCTTTGCCGATGTTTCTGGCGTTGCGGCTGGAGTTGCTCCTTCCTCCCCGGAAGAGGCCGCCGGTGCTTCGGTTTCACCTTCCGCCGTTACAGTCGCCGCGGCGACGCTTTCCTGAGGGGCGGCAATCTCCGCCTCTTTTACGCTTGCCGTGGCATCGGCGCCATCCGTACCAGTCTCCGCAATCGGCGCTGCTGCGTTGCTTTCCGGCACTTCCGCTGAATTTTCGCCGGTTACATCCACAGTCGCTTCAGCCGCTGTATCGGGTGCGGCTTCCGAGGGGGCTTCAGCCGTTGCGGGCGGCGGAGTGGTCTCCAGCAGCCCGCGCGAGGCGCGGCGGAGAAGGCTTGCCAACCGGTCGAGCATATCCAGACGCACGGCGAGCTTGTCAAAAACCGCATAACCCGCTGTCATATAATAGGTCCAGGGCAGTTTGCCGTCGATCTCGAAGGAGACCCGGCCTGCAGGCGGGGCGGGTGGAATTTCACGCCGTTCCTGATAAACAGCCCAGAGCAGGCAGCGCAGTGCCGTCGGATCGGGTTTCAGCAGGATCGGCATAAAGACATGTTCATAGCCAACCCGGATGCCGCCGAATTTGAGGCGCCCGTAATCTTTTTTATCGAGTAGGCGAATCTGGTCGTTGAGTTTGAAGCGCTGCATGGCGCCAAGATTTTCACTGAGCTGGAAGGCAATGCCGCGCGCAGGTCCGGCAAGCGGCAGGGATTCGAGCTGTACGAGGGGCTTGAGGCGGTTTTCGATTGTGCCGGAGAGCCAGTCATTGAGACGTCGGGTCACCGCTTCCTGCGCCGAACCGTTAAGCTGTTCACTGGCCAGCAGGATGAGGCGCGGCTTGAGAATACTTTCCCCTTTTGCCAGCGTGGCGACGGGAGTTTCCTGCCAGATGACCTTGCCTGTTTCATCGAGAGCGATGTCCGCATCTTCCGCCGCCGCGAGGCGGGCCGCACGGGTTGCAATTTCGGCGGCGACGGCCTTGTTCCCGGCATTGCGAAGCGTTCGTGCTTCGGTATTGTTGAGGCTGGTGTCGGCGGTAAATCTCAAGCCTTTGAGGGTTCCGAGATAATGTCCCTCGATATGGACCTCTCCGGCGTCGTTAATCTGTGCTTCCAATTGACTTCTGTCTTTCAGTTTTCGCACCAGCATCGCGGTGCGGCGGTCTACAAATCTCTGGGTCAGCCGCTCATGCAGAGCGTCTGAAAGTTTATCTTCTATGGCACGCGCGGCATCCTGCCAGTACCGGTAATCGTCCATCCACTCCGAAACGTGGGAAATATACGTCCAAGTCCGCGTATGAGCAATACGTGTTGCGAGCGTATCGATGTCTCCATCGGTTTTATCAAGGCTTTTCAGATGACCAGCCACCCAGTCAGTGGGCAGCTTTCCCTGTTTTCCCTGAAGATGGATATAGATTTCCCCAAGTAGTCTGACATGGGCATCATGCATGGTTTTCCGAAAATCCGGCACCTGACAGACATGCCATAACTGACGCACCTTGAGCATTGATTGTGAATGCCTTTTGATCTCCTCATCCCGGATCAGGGTTTTAAAGGCATTATAGTCATCCGGCTCACGCGGAGAGATCATGCCCTCTATCGTTGGCAGCTTTTCGAGGGAGCGGAGCAGATCACGCGGCGTTGTGAAATCCAGCTCCTGATTGCGCCAGCGGATATTGCGCACCGGATCAAACTCATGGTTCTCTATTTTCTCGATCAGCTCTTCTTCCAGTGGTTCCACATTGGCGGTGGTGCCGAAGCTGCCATTGTTCATATGCCGCCCGGCCCGCCCGGCAATCTGGGCGAATTCCGTCGGATACAGGCGGCGTGACAGGGCGCCGTCATATTTCACTGTCCCCGCAAAGGCGACATGGTCGATATCCATGTTGAGGCCCATGCCAATGGCGTCGGTTGCCACCAGATAGTCCACATCCCCGGACTGATAGAGGGCAACCTGGGCATTGCGGGTGCGCGGGGACAGGCTGCCCATGACAACCGCCGCGCCGCCGCGCTGACGCCGGACCAGCTCAGCGATGGCATAGACGTCACTTGATGAAAAGGCAACGATGGCCGTGCGGGGACGCAGGCGGGAGATTTTCTTGGCGCCGCGATAGGTCAGCTTTGAAAAACGCGGGCGGCTTACAAAGGAGGCGTCCGGTATCAGTCGCTTGATCCAGGGCCGGATGGTTTCCGCGCCAAGAAATAATGTCTCTTCCCGTCCGCGAGCGTAGAGAAGGCGGTCCGTGAAGATATGCCCCCGCTCGGGATCTTCGGCGAGCTGTATCTCATCAACGGCCAGAAATTCAAATCCCCGGTCGAGCGGCATCGCCTCCACCGTGCAGATGAAATAGGCGGCCTGCGGAGGGATGATTTTCTCCTCCCCCGTGACAAGTGCAACATTTGCGGCGCCCTTCACCGCGACGACCCGCTCATAAACCTCGCGGGCCAGCAGGCGGAGCGGCAGGCCGATCACGCCGTCCCGGTGTCCCATCATCCGCTCGACCGCCAGATGGGTTTTGCCGGTATTGGTCGGGCCCAGGATGGCGGTAACATGGCTTGTCTTGAACGTCCGGGGAGATATGTTGCCGGAATGCATTCCTGATCAGCTCCTCAGTGGAGACATAGTGTTGCCTCGCACATACCTTAATTTCAGCGCTTCCGGCAAGTCGAGGATCCACCGTTCGCTGCTGCTGCCCCATTATATGGCGATTATGACGAAAATATCTCCTGTATCCGTCGGAAAATTGAAAAATATCGGGCGGGCGCCCCCTTTGACCGGTGTGCCATATATATGAAGCGTATCCGGAAATCGGGCGGATTTCGGCGCGTGGAGTTAAGCTAACGCTCGTTTGGTGTTTGCGAAAATTTATGATATAGCTCCCGCGCTATGTTACAATCATGCCGAACCGGCCAAACCGGGGCGCCATCAGGCAGCGACAGAACGGCGGAATAATAAAAGGTGGAATAGAAAGAATGAGCGACTTTCCAAAGCAGACATTGCCGGACTGGGAAAAGCTGGCGGAAAAAGAATTGCGGGGCCGAAAGGCGAGCGATTTGAACTGGGAAACGCCCGAAGGCATTACTGTAAAGCCGCTATACACATCTGCGGATACGGCCGATCTGGATATTGCCGATGATCTGCCCGGGGTTGCCCCGTTCAAACGGGGCGTGCGCGCCACCATGTATGCGAACCGCCCGTGGACGATTCGCCAATATGCCGGCTTTTCGACGGCCGAAGAATCGAACGCCTTTTATCGGCGCAACCTGGCGGCGGGGCAGAAAGGCCTTTCCGTCGCTTTCGATCTGGCGACCCACCGCGGGTATGATTCGGATCATCCGCGCGTCGTCGGCGATGTCGGCAAGGCGGGCGTTGCCATCGACAGTGTCGAGGATATGAAAATCCTGTTCGATGGCATTCCGCTCGATGAAATGTCCGTTTCCATGACGATGAACGGTGCGGTTCTGCCGATCATGGCAAACTATATCGTTGCCGCGGAAGAGCAGGGCGTGTCGCCGGACAAGCTGGCCGGGACCATCCAGAATGATATTCTGAAGGAGTTTATGGTCCGCAACACTTATATCTACCCGCCGGAACCCAGCATGCGGATTATCGGGGATATCATCGGCTATACATCGGCCAAAATGCCCCGCTTCAACTCCATTTCCATTTCCGGCTATCATATGCAGGAAGCGGGCGCGACACAGGTGCAGGAACTGGCCTTCACCCTTGCGGACGGGCTGGAATATGCCCGCGCTGCCATGGCGAGCGGATTGAAGATCGACGATTTCGCGCCGCGCCTCAGCTTCTTTTTTGCCATTGGCATGAACTTCTTTATGGAAATCGCGAAACTTCGTGCGGCCCGCATCCTGTGGGCGCGGATGATCAAGGAGTTCGAGCCAAAAAACCAGAGCTCTTTGATGCTGCGGACCCATTGTCAGACATCAGGCGTCAGCCTGACCGAGCAGGACCCCTATAACAACGTCATCCGCACGGCCTATGAGGCCATGGCGGCCGTTCTTGGCGGAACGCAGAGCCTGCATACCAATGCGCTGGACGAGGCGATTGCCCTGCCGACCGACTTTTCAGCCCGTATTGCCCGCAATACGCAGCTAATCCTGTCGGAGGAAACCGGCGTCCCCCATGTGATTGATCCGCTTGGTGGCAGCTATTATGTCGAAAGCCTGACCAATTCCCTTGTCGAGGAAGCCTGGAAGCTGATCGAGGAAGTTGAGGAAATGGGCGGCATGACCAAAGCCGTTGAAAGCGGTATGCCAAAGCTAAGAATCGAGGAATCAGCCGCCCGCCGTCAGGCCCGGATCGACCGGGGCGAAGAGGTGATTGTCGGCGTTAACAAATACCGGATCGACAAGGACGACAGCAATATCGAAATTCTCGATGTGGATAATACCGAAGTGCTGCGTCAGCAGGTTGCCCGCCTTGAGAAAATCCGCGCAAGCCGGGATGAAGCCGCCTGTCAGGCGGCGCTGGAGGCCCTTACAAAGGGCGCGGAAGGCAATGCCAATCTGCTGGAGCTTAGTGTCAATGCGGCACGGGCGCGGGCGACGGTTGGCGAGATTTCCGATGCCATGGAAAAAGTCTTTACCCGCCATCGTGCGGAAATCCGTTCAATTTCCGGCGTTTATGGCTCCGCTTATGAAGGGGACAAGGGATTCATGCAAATTGCTGCGGATATCGACGCCTTTACGGCAGAAGAGGGGCGCCGTCCCCGTATGCTCGTTGTGAAGGTTGGTCAGGATGGTCACGACCGCGGCGCCAAAGTGGTTGCCACGGCCTTCGCCGATATCGGTTTTGACGTCGATGTCGGGCCCTTGTTCCAGACCCCTGCGGAAGCCGCACAGGACGCCATCGAAAGTGACGTGCATGTCATCGGCATTTCGTCGCTGGCGGCGGGTCACAAGACGCTGGTGCCGCAGATCATTGCCGAGCTGAAGAAGCAGGGCGCGGATGACATTCTGGTCATTTGTGGCGGTGTTATCCCGGCGCAGGATTATCAGGCACTTTATGATGCGGGCGTTGCCGCCATCTTTGGCCCGGGGACCAATATCCCTGAGTCTGCCGCAAAAGTCCTCGACCTGATCCGCAAGCGGCGCAAGGCGGCTTGACCTTGACCCTGCCTGTCGCGGTATGATCCCCATCAGGGACCGCACAGACGGGGGAGGGAGTCATGAAAATCGTCTACAGCCCGGATCATGCGTTGCATGATCCGAAAACCTATTTCAAGGGCGGAACGTTTCACGAGCCGCAGGAAGTGCCATCGCGGGCGGAGGCGCTTGTCGGCGGCCTGAAAGAGGCCGGGCACGAGATTGTCGCGCCGGAGGATTTCGGCCCTGCCCCGCGCGCCGCGGTTCATACGCCGGGCTATCTCCATTTTCTGGAAACCATCCATGCCCGCTGGATCGCCGGTGAATTGGGGGGCAAGGAAGTCCTTCCCAACATTCATCCGGGGCGGCATATGTCCTCCATGCCGCGGGGCATCGTCGGGGAGGTCGGCTATTACACGACCGATATTTCAGCGCCGATTGGTCCCTCAACATGGCAGGCCGCAGTTGCCGCAAATAATGTGGCGCTGACGGCAACGCGCCATGTGCTGGAGGATGTCCCTGCAAAACGGGCCGCCTATGCGCTCTGCCGTCCGCCGGGGCATCATGCCTTCAAGGATCAGGCGGGTGGGTTCTGTTTTCTCAACAATATCGCCATTGCCGCTGAATATGCGCGCGGCAGTGTTTCCCGTGTCGCCATTCTGGATGTGGATGTACATCACGGCAACGGGACACAGGGCATCTTTTATGACCGGGCGGATGTGTTCATGATCTCGCTTCATTGTGATCCGACGGATTTTTACCCTTACTTTGCCGGCTATGCCCATGAGCGGGGAAGCGCGGCCGGTGAGGGCTATAACCTGAACCTGCCGCTACCGCCAGAAACGGCCGATGACGCATATCTCACCTATCTGGAAGAGGCGCTCACCGCCCTCAGGGCCTATGCGCCCGATGTGCTGTTTGTCGCCCTTGGCCTTGATGCGTTCGAAAAGGACCCGCTGATCGGCCTCTCGATCAGTACGAAAGGGTTTTCGCGTATCGCCGCCGCTATTGCCCGTCTCGATATGCCGACGGTACTGGTGCAGGAAGGGGGATATAACCGCGATTATCTCGGCGCTAATATCGCCAGCTTTATTGCCGGATTTGAAGGGGCGAGAGGTTAGCGGCTGAAGGTGAAACTGTCGGGTAGCAGTTCCGCCATGGTTTTGCAGACGATGCCGTCTTCACCGTGATAGTGGATAAGGGTATCGGCGGTCGCGAATTCGGCTATCACCTGGCGGCAGGCCCCGCAGGGGGAGCAGGGAACGGCGACACCGGAAGCGGTGCGGTTAGTGATATATATTTCACGGATTTTCATGGCGGGCCCTTCTGCGGCGACGGCGCGGGCGATCGCGTTCCGTTCCGCACAGAGGGTGAGGCCGTAGGAGGCATTTTCCACATTGCAGCCGGTATGAACCACGCCACTTTCCGTCACAACGGCTGCGCCGACGCGAAAGCCGGAGTAGGGGGCATAGGCCGCTTCCAATACCGTTTCAGCCGCTTTGTTAAGTTTATTTCCGCTCATGATGTCACCTTAGCAGAAACCCGCCCGCCAGCGGATCGCCATCTTCATAGGTAAATTCCGCCGTTCCGGAATAATAGGCATGGCCAGTTACCTCCACCGTGACAGCGGCATGCGGGCCGACTTTTGTTTCGCGCAGGATTTTCCCGTTGAAACGGGTGCCGGTGATACTCTCGAAGATCGCGGTTTCTCCTGCTGCCATCTCTCCACGGGCCGCCATAAGGGCCATACGGGCCGTCACGCCCGAACCTGTTGGGCTGCGATCCACCTGCTGGTCGGCAAAAATGCAGATATTGGCGCTCGAATTTCCGTCTCTGCCGGTTTTTCCATCGGTGAGGATGGTGCCATAGAGGAAGCCGAGATCGGCTTCTTCCGGATGGCTGATGGGGATTTGCGCCTTGACCGCTTCGCTAATCGCCGCCCCCGCCGCCGTCAGATCGCGGGCAGGCGAGTTCCTGACATCAAGACCGATGGTTGCCGCCTCCAGAACCGCATAAAAGGCTCCGCCATAGCCGATATCAATCTCAACCGGGCCATATTCCCTTGTCTCCACGAACTGCCCGAGCTTGTAGGCGAAGGCAGGGACACTTTCGAAGCGGACGGCGCCGGTCACCCCCTCCTTTGTCTCGACCACTGCGCGAACCAGTCCGCAGGGGCACTGGATATTGACCGGTGTTTCATCCGTTTCCTTCACCTTCAGCCCGTAATCTAGAACATAGCGTCCAAGGGCGATAATGGCATGGCCGCACATAGTGCTGTAGCCTTCATTATGCATGAAGATGACAGCAATATCGGCCTCCGGATGATCCGGGGGGACCAGTAGCGCGCCATACATATCCTTGTGGCCGCGGGGTTCAAACATCAGGAATTTGCGGTACTGATCCGCGTGATCCCGCAAATAGGCGCGCTTGTCCAGCAGGGTCCGCCCTTCCGGCACCGGTATGCCGTCCGTCACGATACGCAGTGGCTCGCCGCCCGTATGCATTTCAACCGTCTGGATGGCGCTGATCATGATTTCCTCCGGGTTCTCATGCGACAAGGATAGGACGGTTTGATAAAAACCGGTAGGGCTTTCAATTGACTTGACGAAAGCGCGGGATTTTCCCATACCCAAGGCTATGAATGACATGGCAAAAAATACCGCAGCATTTGTCGATGATATCGCCGAACGGCTGCTTAAGGGGGACCGCCGGGCGCTGGCGCGGGCCATCACGCTGGTGGAATCAATCCGCCCCGATCACCGCGACATGGCGCAGGCATTGTTAAGCCGTTGCCTGCCCCATACGGGCAATTCCGTCCGGATTGGCATTTCGGGCACGCCGGGCGTCGGTAAATCCACCTTTATCGAGACATTCGGTAAGCTCTTGACGGCAGAGGGGCACAAGGTCGCCGTCCTGCCGATTGACCCCTCTTCCCGGCGGAGCGGCGGCTCCATCCTCGGCGACAAGACGCGGATGGAGGAGCTGGTGCGCGATCCCAACGCCTTTATCCGGCCATCCCCCTCCGGCGGATCGCTCGGCGGTGTCGCAAGGCGCACGCGGGAGGCCATGCTGCTGACCGAAGCGGCGGGCTTTGATGTCGTGCTGGTCGAGACAGTTGGCGTTGGACAGTCGGAGACGACGGTCGCCGAAATGTCGGATGTGTTCCTGCTGCTTCTTGCACCGGGCGGCGGCGATGAGCTGCAGGGCATCAAACGCGGCGTGATGGAGCTTGCGGATATCGTTGTCATCAACAAGGCCGATGGGGATCTGAAGCCAGCGGCGTCCCGCGCGGCCGGGGAATATAAGGGCGCCCTTGGCCTAATGCGGCCCAAAAGCAAGCACTGGAAGCCGAAAGTCCTGATGGTTTCCTCCCTCAACAAAATCGGCATCGACAAGCTGTGGGAGACAATCGGCCAGTATCGCGAAGCCCGCGAAGCGGAAGGGGAGCTAGTGGAACAGCGCCGCGAGCAGGCGGTTTCCTGGATGTGGTCGGAACTGGGTGATTCCCTGATGTCCCGGTTCCGGGCGCATGAGGGGGTTTCCGCGCGCCTGCAGACGATGGAAGAAGATGTGCGCAGTGCCCGCATTGCTCCCGCCGCCGCCGCGGAGGAGCTTCTGAAGGTGTTTTTGGGAAAATAGGCCGATGTTGTGCCTTATATGCTTGACGGATGCGCTGCCATTCCTTAAATAGCGTCCTCACGTTCGTCGCTTTGCGGCGGCATTCCTATTTATTTGGTTAAAGAGGTCCATAATGGCACGTCGTTGCGAATTGACAGGTAAGGGTGTTCAGGCAGGCAATAATGTCAGCCATGCGAACAACAAGACCCGTCGCCGGTTTTTGCCGAATGTGCAGGAAGTCCGTTTGATGTCCGAGTCGCTCGGCCGTTCCTTCAGCCTGAAAGTGTCGGCTGCCGCCCTGCGCTCCGTCGAACATAATGGCGGTCTCGACAAATTCCTCCTGAAGTCACGTGACGAGAATCTCTCCACGCAGGCCCAGCGGGTAAAGCGCGAAATCAGAAAAGCAACGGCTTCTGCATAATCCGGCTTCCGGATAACGTTACAAACGCGGGCGGGAAGCAATTCCCGCCCGTTTTTTAATCTCCTGTTTGCCTCCCGAATGCGGGCGTCCTATCTTCTCTGTCACAGACTTTAAATAATATTCTGACAGGAGAGACACATCATGTATGCACGGCGTGATATCGTGAAGGGCGCGGCGACCCTGCCGCTTGCCGCAATTCTGGCTGATCCCATTCTGGCGCGGGCGGCGGCCGATATGACCGAGGACGTGAGCATAACGCTCGATGGCGGTCAGTCGGTGGCCGCTTCCGTGATTTATCCCGAAGTGACACCGGCGCCGTCCGTTCTGCTGATCCATGAATGGTGGGGCCTGAATGATCAGATCAAGGCTGTCGCGGCGGAACTCGCCCGTGAAGGCTATGTCGCCCTTGCCGTGGATATGTATAACGGGAAGGTCGCCGCGACCCCTGATGAGGCCGGGCAATATATGAAGGCGGTCAAGCCGGAGCTGGCGACGGAAACCTTGCAGAAATGGGTGGCCTGGGCCCGCGCCAATGAGAAAACCACCGATCATGTCGGGACCATCGGCTGGTGCTTTGGCGGCGGCTGGTCGCTGAATGCGTCCATCGCCACGCCGGTCGAGGCGACAATCGTTTATTACGGCAGCGTTGCCCGCGAAGCGGCGGCCCTCAAGGCGCTGAAAGGCCCGGTGATGGGGCATTTCGCTGAAAAGGACAAATGGATCAACAAGGAAATGGTGGACGGTTTTGTCGAGCAGATGAAGCTTGCCGGTCAGCCCGCGCCAGAAGTCTTCTGGTATGATGCGGATCACGCCTTCGCCAACCCGTCCGGTGCCCGGTACGATCAGGAAGATGCGCAGCTTGCCTGGTCGCGCAGCCTTGGCTTTTTCAACAGCAATCTGAAGGGCTGATCCTTACCAGCGGTCGCCCTTGTCGCGCCGGGAAGGTTTGTTCTCGTCGAACAGATCGGCAAGCTGCTCCATCATCACGCCACCCAGCTGCTCGGCGTCGATGATGGTGACGGCCTGCTGGTAATAGCGGGTGACGTCATGGCCGATGCCGATGGCGATCAGCTCGACCGGTGAGCGGGTTTCGATCCACTTGATCATATCCCTGAGATGCTTGTCGAGATAGTTGCCCGGATTGACGGACAGCGTGCTGTCATCGACCGGTGCGCCGTCGGAAATCACCATCAGGATGCGCCGCTGTTCCGGACGGCCAAGCAGCCGGTTATGCGCCCAGAGCAGACCTTCGCCGTCGATATTCTCTTTCAGCAACCCCTCCCGCAGCATTAAACCAAGCGACTGCCGCGCCCGCCGGTAGGGAAAGTCCGCTGATTTATAGACAATATGCCGGAGGTCATTGAGGCGGCCGGGATTGGGGCTCTTGCCCTCCTGCAACCATTTCTCACGCGATTGGCCACCTTTCCAGGCGCGGGTCGTAAAACCGAGGATTTCCACCTTGACCGAGCAGCGCTCTAACGTGCGGGCCAGCACATCCGCGCACATGGCGGCGACGGAAATCGGCCGCCCGCGCATGGAGCCCGAATTGTCGATCAGGAGTGTCACGACGGTGTCGCGGAAATCCGTGTCCTTTTCGATCTTGAAGGAAAGGGGGAGCTGCGGATCGACGACGACCCGCGACAGGCGGGCGGCATCGAGAATCCCCTCATCCAGATCGAACTCCCAGGAGCGGTTCTGCTGCGCCTGCAATTTGCGTTGCAGCCGGTTGGCGAGTTTGCTGATCAGGCTGTGCAGGTTGGTCATCTGCTGGTCCAGCTGCTGGCGCAGCCGGGCGAGTTCGGCAGGTTCGCAAAGGTCGGAAGCCTGGATAACTTCGTCGAATTCCGTTGTGAAGGCCTTATAGACGGCGGCCTCGGGCGCATTGCGGAAGTCATCGGGATAGACGGGGCGGCGGTCGCGCCCGGCCTCATCGCCGGTGCTGCTTGCCTCCATATCGGCGCTTTCGCCCGCCTCTGTATCGCTGCCGTCCTCGCCTGCGCCTTCCTGGGTGTTGGCATCCTCGGCGGCGCTCGCGTCCTGCGCTTCATCGTCGCCTTCCGCGCCGCTGGTTTCGGCGTCCGGCTCCTGTTCGCCCTGATCGCCGTCAGCGTTATCCTCGTTGTCGGAGAATTCCCCTTCGGCGTCGTCGATCAGGTCGAGATCTTTCAGCAGCTTGCGGGCGGCGCTGGCGAATTCCTTCTGGCTGCGGACAGTTTCCAGCAACTCGATAAAATCATCGCCGCTTTTCTCTTCAATCTCGCCGCGCCACAGATCGACCATGCCTTTTGCGCTGTCCGGGACGGGAATGCCCGCCAGCTTCTCCCGCGCGAGCAGCCCCATGACTTCATCGATAGGGGCATCGGCCTTGTCAAACACACGATCGAAGCCCTTTTCCCGGCAGTGGTTGTCGAGCCGGCTGAAGAGATTGTCGGCGACGCCCTTCATGCGCCCCGCGCCAATGGCTTCCACGCGGGCCTGTTCGATGGCATCAAAAACCGCGCGGGCATCACCGCCCTCCGGTGCGTAGCGGGCATGCAGCCCATCGTCATGATAGCGCTTGCGGAGGGCGAGGCTGTCGGCAATGCCGCGCACAAGGCGAACATCCTCCACCGGCAGGTCGCGCGCCGGATTGGGCAAGCGGGCGCGATCACCGCTGATCCCCGGCGCATCATTGCCGTATGTGACCTGCAATTCCTTTTCCCGCGCCATCGCCCGCATCGTTGCGGTGACGGCACGCTTGAAGGGTTCGGCCGCGGGCTCCTTGTTCTTGATAAAGGCCACGGCGGTCCTTAAGCAACGATGTTGGCGGCGGATTCCGGCAATTCCTCGCCGAAGCTGCGCTGGTAATATTCGGCGACGAGCGGACGTTCCATCTCGTCACATTTGTTGAGGAAAGTGACGCGGAAGGCAAAGCCGACATCGCCGAAAATCTCGGCATTCTGCGCCCAGGTGATCACCGTTCGCGGGCTCATCACGGTGGAGATATCCCCGGCGATGAAACCGGCGCGGCTGAGCTCGGCGCAGGCGATCATGGCGCGAATGGTCTTGCGCCCCTGTTCATTGTCATAGCTCGGCAGTTTGGCGAGAACGATTTCATTCTCCACATCCTCCGGCAGATAGTTGAGGGTCGTGACAATGTTCCAGCGGTCCATCTGGCCCTGGTTGAGCTGCTGCGTCCCGTGATAGAGGCCTGTAGTATCGCCAAGGCCGACCGTATTGGTGGTGGCGAACATGCGGAAGGCGGGATGCGGGCGGATGATCCGGTTCTGGTCGAGCAGGGTGAGCTTGCCTTCAACCTCCAGAACCCGCTGGATCACGAACATCACGTCCGGCCGCCCGGCGTCATATTCATCGAATACGATTGCGACCGGGGACTGCAATGCCCAGGGCAGAATGCCTTCACGAAATTCGGTCACCTGCTTGCCATCGCGCAGCACAATGGCATCCTTGCCGACCAGATCAATCCGCGAGATATGGCTGTCAAGATTGATGCGGACGCACGGCCAGTTGAGGCGCGCCGCCACCTGTTCGATATGGGTGGACTTGCCGGTGCCATGATAGCCCTGCACCATGACGCGGCGGTTGAAGGCAAAACCGGCGAGAATGGCGAGCGTTGTGTTGCGGTCGAAAACATATGTCGGATCCAGATCCGGCACGCGGTCAGTCTTTACGCTGTAGGCAGGGACTTGCATGTCGCTGTCGATTTTAAAGACTTCCCGAACAGAAACCGTTGTATCGGGCATATCAATTGTCAATTCCGGAGCATCGCCGGCAAGTTCTAAGGACTTCATAAATACAGTTCCGTGTCACAAAGTGTGGTTTTTCTTTTACGGGCGAAACTAGGAGTTAGCGCAACTTCGTAGGTGTGTATAGGCCTGATTGATATTTTTTAGTATTTCTTCCGCCTTTTTATCGCCCCCGTGAATATCGGGATGGTATTTCTTGGCCAGTTCCTTGTGGCGACGTTTTATCTGTTCAAGGCTGCTGCCCGGCTCCAGATTGAGAGTGGCGAAGGCGGCGCGTTCCTTTGGATCAACGGGCGCCGCCGTTTGGGCCTGCGAGGTGTCGGTTGTTGTGCCGTCCCCCTCCATTTCCTCGCGGAAGCCGAACGGGTCGTGATAGCCATAGCTATTACCATTGCGCTGCGTCGCCGTGCGGGAGCCGAGCTTCCATGTAGGGCGATGGCCGGTAATATCCTGATCCTTGTAGCTGACAATTTCCTCATCGCTCATCCCGTCAAAGAAGTTCCAGGACTTGTTGAACTCCCGAATATGGGCGAGACAGAACCACTGGTAATCATCCGGATGGCCCCGATCGAGCAGCCGTGTTTTGGGTGCGCGGAATTCCCCGGCTTCTGGACAGCCGGTGTGGGCGCATGGCCGCTGCGCTGCTCTGGACAGGATATCGTCCGCTGATATTTTCCGCTTTCGTGACATCCTCATATTATGGATATCCGGCTGCATGCTAGCAAGTCCGGATGGATCGACGGGGCGCTTTTGCCGCAGCCGGGCGTCATCCGCGCAACAGCCTGAAACCGGACGCGACGGCGATGATAAATTGCCTGCCGGTCATCGGAATGGCCGTCTGCTCTTGCAAAAATCTGCCATGGGGGCAACATTGCCGGTCATCTGCCCATCCGCAAGAGGAAATTCGACATGTCCGTTGCAAAAACCATTGAACGAAAGCTGACTGACGCTTTTTCACCCAGAGAGCTGATTGTCGTGGACGAATCGCATCTGCATATTGGCCATGCGGGCGCCCGCCCCGATGGAGAGAGCCATTTCCGGGTCGAAATTGCTGCTGATGCCTTCAAGGGAATGTCCCGCGTCGCGCGCCAGCGAGCGGTATATGACGTGCTTTCAGAAGAGCTTGCCGACAAGGTGCACGCGTTTTCCCTGACGGCGCGGGAGTAGTTTGGTTGTAAATTTTTACAATAATGAACCAAGGGTTGTTGAACTGCTGAAATTGTATGCCTATATGCTCTTTTTGAGAGTGCAATATTATAAATGGCAACTTATAGGAGCATACAAGGAGGATATCATGCCGCAAGCTAGCCAGACTCTTGTAAACAGGAATATTTCAGTTATCGACCCCGCCTCGGGGGAGCTGCACCGGACCAGTATCCGGCTGGAGCAGATTGAATGGGTGGCGCTCAGGAATATCTGCGCAGAGGAAAGTATATCAATCAATGAATTCTGCTGCCGCGCCAACCGGGACGCACATCGTAAGGAACATTCCCGCACGTCCCGTATTCGCTCCGCCATTCTCAGCCACTATCTGGATCGGGAACGCAGGCTCGATTCATAATTCTCTAAAGCAGATACAGCAGCAGAACGGGGAGGGTGAGGAAAGACAGCAATGTCGAGATCAGCACCATCCCCGCGACATGTGTGTGCGCCCGTTCATAACGGAGAGAGAAAAGATAGTTAAAGACGGCGACGGGCATGCAGCATTCCAGGATGAGTACGCCGCGGGCGACGCCTTCCAGTCCGAAAATCGCGGCCAGGGCGTAACCAACGGTAAATCCCATTGCCAAACGTAGAACCGACAGACCCGTCGCAAGCCGGATATGATTGACGGACAAGCTGGCAAGACTGACGCCGAGCGCCAGCAGCATCAACGGAATGGTGAGGCTGCCGAGCAGGGTCGTTGCATTCATTATCCAGACAGGAATGCCGATACCAAGGGCCTTTGACCCGATGGCCAATGCAACGGCATAAAGATGGGGGGTCCGTATTAACTGCCGGATCGAGGAGGAACCCGAAGAAAACCAGATACCGACAGTGAACTGCAAGGTGGAAAATACAGTGAAAACGGCAATGGCGAGGGCAAGGCCCGGATCCCCGAAAGCAAAATAACAGAGGGGAAGCCCCATATTACCGGCGTTGGGAAACATCAGCCCTGGCAGATAGTCCCGGATGTTCAACCGGCAAAGAGAGAGGATGACAAAGCCGATAACAGCGAATGATGTCGCCGCCAGAACCGCATACATGGCGAATTCGAGAAAACTTGAAAGTGCCATGTCGAGATTGGCAAGCGTCGAGAAAATCAGCATGGGAGAGCCGATCGTCGTGACAATGCTTGTCACTGTTTCCGCATGAAACGCCCGGCCGCTTTTCGACCAGAAATATCCAATTGCCGCGACAATAACGACCGGCGCGATGATGTTCAGCAGAATTTCATACATCGCACCCGCTCCCCCAGCGGTTCGACCTGATCGACAGGTTAGCTCTCGACCGGCGTAACCTTGAGCTCGGTAATCTGGTTATGTTCCTTCTTCAGGACTTCGAACCGATACCCATGGAACATGAAGGCCTGTCCGACATCCGGAATGATTTGCGCCTCATGAATGACAAGGCCAGCGATCGTGGCGGCTTCCTCATCCGGCAGGGCCCAGTTGAACTGGCGGTTGAGGTCGCGGATTGTCACCTCTCCGCGCGTGATGATGCCGCCTTCTTTCGTCCTGCGAACATCACTGGCAGCAAGGTCATGCTCATCCTCAATCTCGCCGACGATCTCCTCCAGAATATCTTCAAGGGTGACCAGTCCCATCAGGGCGCCATATTCATCCACGACCAGTGCGAAATGACTTTTGCGGTTTAGAAATGCAGTAAGCTGGTTGCGCAGCGTCGTTGTCTCCGGCACGAACCAGGGTTCGACGGCAATCGCCTCGATATCCAGGCGATCATAATCACCATCCATCGGGATAAGCGCCCGCAGCAGGTCCTTTGCATGGATAATGCCGATGATATTTTCGGTGTTTTCTTTCCATAGCGGAAGGCGCGTATAGGGGCTGCCGAGCACCTGGTCAATAATCTCCCGCACCGGCTTGGAACAGTCGACCATTTCCACATTCTTGCGATGGACCATGATTTCGGAGAGGTCCACCTCGTCCATATCGAGAATGGTATCTAGCATGTAACGCTCATGCATGATGATGCCCGCATCCTCGGAATGCAGATCAATGGCACCGCGGAGCTCATCTTGGGCCGCATCGCTCAGCCGGTCCGCATCGTGATGATCTTTGCGTAAACCGATAAGTGTTAGGACTGAGTCAACAAGATAGTTGACTGAGGCCACTATCGGCGAGAGCAGGAAGACAATCGGCCGTAACAGCGGCGCAACGAAAAGAGCCACCGGAATAGAGAGCCGCAGGGCAACGGTCTTCGGCATCACCTCGGCAAAGACGAGGACGAGCAGGGTCATGACCACGGTGGCATAGGCGACACCGATATCGCCGAACAGGGTGATGAAGATGCTGGTGGCGAGCGCGGAGGCCAGGATATTGACGAGATTGTTGCCCAGCAGAATGGCGCTGATCAGTTTGGTGTGCTGATCGCGTAGCAGATTGACAATGCCTGCCCGTTTATTGCCGGACTGCGCCATTTGATGCAGACGGGCCCGTGAGGCGGCGGTCAACGCTGTCTCTGACGCGGAGAAAAAGGCCGATAGCATCAACAGAACAAAGATGGCCAGTAACAACAAGATCAGCTCTAAGTTCATGTCTCCTGTTCCCGTGTCCATTAACGTTGCAGCTCCTGTTCCAGCACGGTGCGTATATCCTTTTCCGCGATATCACGGGTGCTGAAGGCCGCGCCGATCCCTTTCATCAGGATCAGGGTGATTTTGCCACCGCTGATCTTCTTGTCCTGACGCATATGCGCGAGCAGTTTTTCGGCTGTCCAGTCGATGCCCGGAATGGCGGGCACGGAAACCGGCAGGCCGACTGCTTCGAAATGCGCGCGGATCCGCCTGCATTCCTGCCCGCTCAGCAGACCAAGACGTGCCGACAGCTCCGCCGCCATGATCATACCAATGGCAACCGCTTCGCCATGATTGAGATGGGGGCCATATCGGCTTTCTGCTTCCAGTGCATGGCCGAAGGTATGGCCGAGATTGAGCAGGGCCCGCACGCCGCCTTCGCGTTCATCCTCCGCCACAATGCGGGCTTTGGCCTTGACGCTTTGTTCAACAGCATAAATGCGCGCGGCGGCGTCTCCGTCAATTACTCGGCGGCCATTCACTTCCAGCCATTCGAAGAAGCTATGATCGCCAAGCAGACCGTATTTCACCACCTCCGCATACCCGGCGAGCAGCTCCCGTTTCGGCAGGGTACCCAGCATGGAGATATCCGCAAGAACGAGGCGCGGTTGATAGAAGGCGCCAATCAGGTTCTTGCCCTGCGGTGCATTGATGCCGGTTTTACCACCGACGGAACTGTCAACCTGCGAGAGAAGAGTCGTCGGAATCTGGATAAAATCAACGCCGCGGCGCAACGTCGCCGCCGCAAAGCCGGTGAGGTCGCCGATCACTCCGCCACCGAGCGCAATCAGCGCCTCGTCACGCTGGATGCGGGCATCGAGGAGATCATTCATCAACTCGGCATAGGTGGCGATGCTCTTACTGCCTTCGCCGGGCGGAAAAACAAAACTCCGGCTGTCAATTGCGGCGCGGTCCAGTGCATTTTTAAGAAGCTGCAAATGCCGCTCCGCGACCGTTTCATCGGTGATAATGGCCACCCGGGGATTGCGTAGCAGCCCCTTGATATGGGTATCGGCCGTGCCGACAAGGCCGCCCCCGATCAGAATATCATAGGAACGATCGCCGAGAGAGACGGGAACGCGAGATAGGGCCGGGTCGGCGCTTGAGGAAGGGGATGTCATTCGTTTCCTGCATTTTCATGGAGGTGGCCCTCCGACGCGCTCGTCGCGAGCGCCGAAATAATCTTGTCCACGACGATTTCATGGGGGCCGTCGCCGCTGTCAACGATGATATCCGCTTCGGCATAAACCGGATAGCGTTCATTCATCAGCCGTTGCAGGGTTTCTCTTGGATTGCCGCTCTTCAAAAGCGGCCTGTTATTGCGTTTCATGCAGCGTTTATAAATGACATCGAGATCAGCGCGCAACCAGATTGCACAGCCCTTTTCAGCGATCAGCCTGCGGGTTTCCGGATCCATAAATGCCCCGCCGCCGGTGGCGAGAACATGACGCGGCTCCTCCAGCAGGCGGGCGATCACTTTCCGCTCGCCCTCGCGAAAGGCGGCTTCGCCATGCAATTCAAAAAAATCCGGAATGGTCATGTTCGATGCCGTTTCAATTTCCGTGTCGGCATCGCGGAACGGCAGATTGAGCGCAGCGGCAAGGCGCCGCCCGACTGAGCTTTTCCCCGCTCCCATCAATCCGACCAGTACAATGGTCCGGTTTCCATAATCAACAGCCGCAGCGGCAACGCCGTCTTCGGCCTCTGGTTTGCTTTTCATTCTGTCACTTTTCAACAACGTGCGCACGACCCTGCGCCGGGACATGGATCACAATAACTTTTCCCGAAGGTTATTGATGTAATTTGCCGAACCGTGCTAATCAATAAAGCCTGATTTTTAACATAATCGCAGCTTAGCGCTTTTAATAGCAACAGTTTTGCCCAACAAGCCCCAATTTTTGGTGATGCGTATCCGGATACAGTGATCGACAATGTCCAAATTTGCCCTTTTCCTGCTTTTTCTATTCGCCGCGCTTGTCATTGGTGGCGGTGTTTTTCTCTCCGCCTGGGACATCCCGGCGCCGTCGGTACAGGTCGAAAAGGTTATTCCGAATGACCAGTTTCCGAAATAACAGCAGCTTGCTGTTGGCCGTTCCGCTGCTGGCGGGGGGGCTGTTGATGTCTTCTGCCACTGTCTGGGCGCAGGGTAAGCCTCTCAGTCTGGTGCCGCCGCTGGGCCAAACCACGGATGAACGGGCAAAGGATAGCGCGCCGCCGCAGACGCAGCGGGAACCAGATCAAAAAAACGTGATTGAGGGTCCGGGCGTGAAAGGGGCGGTTGTCATCCAGTCCCTTGGCGGCATTGATCCTGGATCAATCGGCATCCTGACGGAAGCCAATGGCGGTTTCGGCCCGCGGATCTGGCAAGGGACGGCTCCCGCACAGATTGTATCGCTGTTGCGTCAGTTGCCGGTTTCCGCCGCCTCGCCGGAAATGCAGCAGCTGTTCCGTCGGCTGCTACTGACGGCGGCGGTCATTCCACAAGGGCTGGAGGATCCGACGGCGCTGCTGGCGCTGCGTCTCAACCGGTTGCTGGATGCGGGGCTCGTCACCGATGCGGCAGAGTTGATCGCCCGGATTCCGGCCTCCGAGATGACGCCATCGCTTGAACGGGTCGCCGTTGAGATTGATCTGCTGCGCGGCGCGGCAGAGGCGGCCTGCCAGCGAATCAGTGGGCGGCAGAGCGAGACAGCCGACGGTTTCTGGACGCGGGTTGATATTTTCTGCAATTTGCAGGCGGGCAATCTGGCCCGCGCGGAGATTGGCCTCAACCTGCTCGACGAAGCCGCCGGTGAGGATCCGATGTTCCTCGCGCTGTTTGATCGCCTGGCGGGCGGTGCAGCCCGGTTGCCGGAAAATGATCAGGCGTTGACGCCGCTGCATATTGCCATGATGAAGCAGGCGGGGATCGAGTTGTCCTACTCGGTTATTGAAAATGCCGGCTATGCTTTTCTCTGGGCGTTGGCGCAGGATGAAACGGCAAAGCTCGATGAGCGCTTTCCGGCGGCCTACAGATCCTTCGGGGTTGGCAGCGTTCCGGCAGAGCTGCCGCGCCGCCTGATCCGGGAGGGGGCTTTCCGCGAGAATGGCGACACGGCAGGCGAGCTGGGTCATATGGCCGCACTCTACCGGGAAATGACAAGCACCACACCGGAAGCCGAAAGAAGGCGCATCGTCAGTGAGCTTTGGGCGGCCGGGGATCGCGATGGCAGCTATCTGGCGGCGGCCCGGCTTGCCGTTCCGCCGTTTCTGATGGTCTCGCCGTCCGATGAGGATGAGGAGTTTGCGATCAATGCGCTTCGCGTCTCACTTCTTACCGGCGAACAGCAGAATGCCACTGCTTGGGAGCGGATGATCCGGCGCGGGTCTCTGAAGGGTGATTATGCCACCCGTGAGGCCGCGCGCATCCGCATCGCCCGCGCCAATGCCTATATGCTGATCTCGGGAATTCCGGGGATTGCGCGCTGGAATGCCGCGACATTCGAGGCGGGCGATTTCAGCCAGCCGGACGGGGGTGTCCAGAATGAAAATGCCGGGCTCTATCTCGGCATCCTTGAGGCTCTCGGCGAGAGTGTACCCGAAACACTGTGGCGAGATGTCCTTGAGGCCGGGCAGGCGCCCCGGCTCAGCACATCGAATATTGTAATTGAAAAGAATCTTCAGGTTGCAGCGGCGGCGGATCGAGTAGGAGAGACCATTGCGCTGGCTCTCGCGGCGCTGGGGGAGGACGGACCGGCCATGACCTCGACCCATACCCTCGTCAATGTTCTTGCCGCGCTTCGTTCCATTGGTCTTGAGGCGGAAGCGCGCCGGCTTGCGCTGGAGGCGGCTGTCTCCCGGAATCTCTGACATGTCCGCGCCTTATCTGGAAGCATTTCTGGAGATGCTGCTGACAGAACGGGGGGCGGCGGAAAATACCCTGGCTGCCTATCGCCGGGACTTGACTGATTTTACGGATTTTATTGCCCGGCGCGGAACCACTCTCAATACGGCGGGCCCGGCGGATATTCAGGCGTATCTCAAGTTTCTGGATGATCTTGGCCTTAAGGCGACGACACAGGCGCGCCGCCTGAGCGCGCTCCGCCAGCTTTTCGCCTATCTGCTGGCGGAGGATATCCGCCGTGATGATCCTTCCCTCAATATTGACAGCCCGCGGGCCGGGCGGCGGCTGCCGAAATATCTCAGCGAAGAGGAGGTGGATCGCCTGCTGACGGCGGCAATAGGGGAAACGGCGGAAGAAAAGAGGCTCCATGCGCTGCTGCAACTGCTTTATGCCACCGGTCTGCGGGTGTCCGAACTGGTGACCCTGCCGTTTCCGGCACTGCGCGATCAGGACCGCTTTCTGATGGTGCGCGGCAAGGGAAATAAGGAACGGCTGGTTCCCGTCAACCGGACATCGAAGCAGGCATTGGAAGACTATCTGGCCATGCGGGATGGTTTCTGTCCGGAGGGGCAGCATTCAAAATGGCTGTTCCCGTCGCGCGGCGGGCAGGGGCATCTTACCCGCCAGCGGCTTGGCCAGCTTCTAAAAGATCTGGCGATCCGAAGCGGTATCGATCCGGCCAAGGTTTCGCCCCATGTGCTGCGCCATGCCTTTGCAAGCCATCTGCTGGCCAACGGGGCAGACCTTCGCTCCCTGCAAAAGATGCTGGGCCATGCGGATATTTCAACAACCCAGATCTATACCCATGTTCTGCAAAAGCGCCTGATGGAGATCGTCTCGACCCATCATCCGCTGGCCTGATGCAAAATTATCAGGGGAATACTTGACTCTCCCTCCCGCCTGCCGCAATTTCCACCCAATCCGACTACAACAAACCAAGAAAGTGTGACCGACATGAGCTTTACTGTTCCGGAACCCAGCGTTTCGCGCCTCAACCGTTGTGAACTTGCCGTTCCCGGCTCCAGCCCGCATATGTTCGAAAAAGCCGCAAAATCCGATGCGGATGTCATTTTCCTTGATCTGGAGGATGCTGTTGCGCCGAACGACAAGCCGAAGGCGCGCCAGAATATCATCGAGGCGCTGCATGACATCGATTGGGGTGACAAGGTGATGTCGGTCCGCATCAATGGTCTGGATACGCATTTTATGTATCGCGATGTGATCGAGATTCTGGAAAAGGGCGGTGAGCGTCTGGACCTGATCATGATCCCCAAGGTCGGCACAGCGTCCGATGTTTATGCCCTCGATATGCTGGCGACACAGATTGAAACGGCCATCGGCCGCAAGAAGAAGGTCGGCTTCGAGCTTATCATCGAAACCGCGCTCGGCATGCAGAATATCCATGAGATTGCGGCGGCCAGCAAGCGCAACGAAAGCCTGCATTTCGGCGTGGCCGATTATGCGGCCTCAACCAAGGCGCGGACAACCTCCATCGGCGGGCCGAACCCGCTTTACGGCGTTCTCACCGACCCGGCTGAAGATGGCTCCCGCGATTTCCACTGGGGCGACATGTGGCATTATGCCATCGCCCGCATGGTGGTGGCCGCCCGCGCCAATGGCTTGCGTCCGATCGATGGCCCGTTCGGCGACTTCTCCGATCCGGACGGCTACATTGCCCACGGTAACCGGGCGGCCATTCTCGGCTGTGAAGGCAAGTGGGCGATCCATCCGAAACAGATCCCGCTCGCCAATGACATCTTCACTCCGGCGGAGAAGGAAATCGCCAAGGCCCGCCGTATCCTTGAAGCCATGGAAAAGGCGCAGAAAGAAGGCGCCGGTGCCGTTGCGCTGGATGGCGGTCTGATCGACATTGCCTCCATCAAACAGGCGGAAGCGCTCGTCACCCAGGCCGATATTATTGCGGCGCGGACCAAAAAGTAATCCGTTCATACGGATGTCACAATTTTAATGTCTGGCGGAACGGTTCATTGACGTAGCCGTTCCGTCAATTTATTAATCAGTCCATTGATGATGTGTGGAGTCTGGACGGTTTATGAATAATTTCCTTGATTTTGAGAAGCCGATTGCTGATCTGGAAGGCAAAATCCGCGAGCTGGAAGGGCTTGAGGATGGCAGCGATATTGAGATCAAAGAGGATATTGCCAAACTCCGCCAGAAAGCCCTGCAACAGCTTGAACAGACCTATGCAAAGCTGACGCCGTGGCAGAAAACGCAAGTAGCCCGCCATGTGGACAGGCCGAAACTCAACGACATCACCGCCCGGCTCATTGACGACTTCACACCGCTTGCAGGCGATCGCGCCTTCGCCGATGACAAGGCGATTATCGGCGGCCTTGGCCGTTTCCGCGGCCGCAGCGTTGTTGTGATCGGCACCGAAAAGGGCAAGGATACGGAAACGCGCCTGCGCCATAATTTCGGCATGGCCCGTCCCGAAGGATATCGCAAGGCGCAACGCCTGATGCAGATGGCCGACCATTTCGGCATTCCCATCCTGACATTTATCGACACCTCCGGCGCCTATCCCGGTATCGGGGCGGAAGAACGCGGACAGGCCGAAGCCATTGCACGCTCAATCGAGGTATGCCTCGATGTCCGGGTGCCGATGATCGCCTCCATCGTCGGGGAGGGCGGTTCCGGCGGCGCCGTTGCACTGGCCAGCGCCAATCGAGTGTTGATGTTTGCCCATGCGGTCTATTCGGTTATCTCACCGGAAGGCTGCGCAGCCATCCTCTGGAAAACTCGCGACAAGGCGCAGGAGGCGGCCACCGCCATGCGCATCACGGCGCAGGACCTTCTGAAATTGAAGGTAATCGACCGGATCGTCGATGAGCCGGTTGGTGGTGCCCAGCGCGATGTCCCGGCGGCCATCAAAGCGCTCGGCGATGCCATCGAGGAAGAACTGACCGATCTCGCCAAAAAGGAGCCGGGTGAGCTCCGTGAAGAGCGGCGGCGCAAGTTCCTTGCCATTGGACGGCTGGAGGAAAGCTGAGCTTTCCGCCCCCCCCTCACCCGCTAAAGGCTTTCCCCAATCCCTTGACACTTTCCTGATGGGCTGTCCAGTGACGCCCGCCGATCATGCCACCATCCACCAGAATATCGGCGGCATTAATAAAGGTAGAGTCATCCGACGCCAGAAACAATGCGGCTTTTGCAATATCATCGGGGAGGCCGGCGCGCTGGATCGGCTGCGCCTTCGCAAGAACCTCCCCGGCGATTTCCGCCGTATCCTCTGCCGCCTGCCCGGTCAGACCGAGCGCCTTGCCAAATATGCCGGTCGCAATGGCGCCGGGCGAGATGCTGTTGACCCGGACATTGCTCTCCCCGAGTTCCATGGCCGCGCTGCGGGTCAGTTGCAGAACGGCGGCCTTGGCGCTGGAATACACCATTGATGTGGAATAACCCGCCAGATGGCCCGCGATGCTGCCATTGTTGATGATACTGCCGAAACCCTGTTTCTTCATAATGGGGGCGGCATGCTTGATGCCGAGCAGGACCCCGCCGAACAGCAGCCGCATCGCCGCCATGGCTTTTTCGAAATCAACCGTTTCAATGCTGCCGACCGGTGCTGGACCGCCTGCATTGTTGAAAAGGCAGTCGAGACGGCCAAATTTCTCGGCGGTGCCAAGGATCAGCGATTGCATAT
Organism: Sneathiella sp.; assembly: GCF_002694385.1. Classification (GTDB taxonomy): domain Bacteria; phylum Pseudomonadota; class Alphaproteobacteria; order Sneathiellales; family Sneathiellaceae; genus Sneathiella. Next base: position 263,886 of record NZ_NZMB01000010.1, on the reverse strand, counting down.
CCGCCTCCACACTGGCATCCGCACGGACGAAATGCACCGCGTCTCCAAGTTTTTCAGCAATTTTTCTGCCTTCTGTTTCCCGGCGGCCGGAGAAGACGACAGTCGCGCCCTCATTCGCAAATATCTCGACCGTCCTGAGGCCGATCCCGCTGGTTCCGCCCGTGATAACCGTGACCTTTCCCTGTAGCCGCGCCATCGCTTAACCCTCCCTTTTTATGTTATTGCTGCTCAACTATAGCAAGATCATGAGGGGGGCGAATACGGCGTTTATCAAATTCCTGCCCGGATTAACTTCCCTATTCGGAAAATTTGACTAAACTGGCGCCTATAACGGAAGGGGGAAGGGCTCGCGTGCTCTATCATGGCATTATCATTATCGCCTATGCGCTGACGGCTGTCGTTATTGCGGTGCAGGCGCCCCAGTATGTGGCGGGGCTTGATCCCATCATTGGATACTGGGCGGGTGGCGTGTTCTTCCTGCTGTGCGCGCTGGTGCATGATTTTATCATGCGGCATGTGGAGCGGGCCCGGTTCCAACGGGATCTGTTGAAAATGCGCAGTGATCTCGACATGGCCGAATCCGGTCTGGACCGTTTTGACAATATCCTGGGCAAGCTGGCGGGCAAGGATGGCAATATTGAAAGCTTCGCCTCCGAAATGCAGATACTCCGCCGTCTTCTGAGGCAGCTATCGAATGAAAAGCAGCCAGAAGACGCGACCTCCCAAGCTGCCGGGGAAGAAGAGGAAATTGTTCTTTCCGAGAATGAGGAAATCGCCGAACAGACGGTGGCGGATGAAGACGTAGCGGATGATGATACGGAACCGGTCCAGCCGCTTGACGATGAAATTCTCGAAATCGTCCGCGCGGGTCTTCAGGAAAACAAAGTCGATCTTTATCTGCAACCGATTGTCCGGCTGCCGCAGCGGCGGACATTGTTCTATGAGGCCTTTTCGCGCATTCGTGGCCCGCGGGGCGAAGTTATCACGCCCGGCCAATATCTCAAGGTGGCCGAAAACACGGGGCTGATCAGTACCATTGACAACCTGTTGCTGATCCGTTGCGTGCAGCTTATCCGCCGGGTGCGTCAGCGCAACGTGGATATCGGCTTTTTCGTCAATGTATCGGCGCGGACGCTGAATGATACGGCGTTTTTCCGCCAGTTTATCGAATTTCTTGATGAAAACCGGGATCTGGCGGAAAGCCTGATTCTGGAATTTGCGCAGGAAGATATCGAAAATGCCTCCGATGTAGTCGAGACGGGCCTTAAAACACTGGCGCGGATGGGGTTCACCTTTTCGGTTGATCATGTGCATCGGCTGGATTTCGATTTTGCGGTGCTCGGCAAGCGGAACTTCCGCTATCTCAAGGTCGCGGCGGTTGAATTATTACCCGGGCGGCCCGGCCTGCCCATGGATATTCATCCCGATGATCTGCGGGAAGCCCTCCACCGCGAGAATATAGAGCTGATTGCCAGCATGGTGGAGGATGAGGATACCGTTATCGGCCTGCTTGATGTTGAAGTCGGGTTCGGACAGGGGTATCTCTTCGGGGTGCCGCGCCCGCCGCAATCCGTCAACTAACAGGTTTTTCAAATGACTTTCACGATTATCCCCGGCCTTCAGGCCGTCGCATCGGATTATGATGCCTTCATTCTCGATCTGTGGGGGGTGGTGCATAATGGCAAGCAGCCCTATCCCGGCGCGCTGGATTGTATGGCGCGGCTCCGGGAGGGGGGGCGGCAGATCATTCTCGTCTCGAACGCGCCGCGTACCAATAATTTTGTGATCAGCTTTCTGGAAGGGCTGGGCGTTGCCCGCGACCGGTATGATCATATCCTGACTTCTGGCGATCTGACACGTCAGGCGCTGGAAACGCGTGATCATCCGTTCCTGAAGGATAGGGGCAAGGCCTTCTACCAGATTGGCGCCAGCCGCGATAAGGGGCTGGAAGACGGACTTGAGTATGCCCGTGTTTTTGATGTGCCCGCAGCGGATTTCCTGATTTGTACGGGTCTGACCAATGACGAGACGGAAACGCCGGAGGATTATCGCAATCTTCTGAGTAAAGCGCTGTCCCATGATCTGCCGATGCTCTGCGCCAATCCCGATCTGACCGTCATGCGCGGGGATGCCTCCATCTACTGCGCCGGGGCGATAGCGGCGCTTTATGCGGAGATGGGCGGACGGGTTGTGCTGTTCGGGAAACCCTATCCGGAAGTGTATCGGCAGGCTATGGCCCGGCTCGCGATCAGTGACCCCGCGCGTATCCTTGCCGTCGGGGACAGCATGCGGACCGATATCAAGGGCGCCGCCAGCGCCGGGATCGACAGTATCCTGGTAAGCGGCGGCATTCACGCGGATGAATGGGGCCTTCAGGGGGGCGCATTGCCGAGTGCGGCGCAAGTGGCCTCTGTCGTTGGCGAGTACGCCTTTTCACCACGTTACGTGACGGGCCATATGATCTGGTAGACCGGTCGGCGTGCGCCGGGCATCCGGTCACTCAGTCGAAAAGAGCGTCGATCTCATCCTGCGCCTTGCTGCGGTCCGCGTCGGCATCCGTCTTCTTTTTTTCGGTTGCCTTGGCGTCCTCCGTGGCGGGCGTTTCGATGTCGAAAAGCGAGTCAATTTCCTCTTGATTCACCCCTTCGCCATCCAGCGCCGGTCCGTTCAGCAGGGCGGCCTCATCATTTGGCGTATCGGCATTTTCGGTGCCAGGGGCGGTATTATTGTCAATATGATGCCCCCACGCCTTGGTCAGCCGGGCGAGATATTCCTCAATATAGTTGAGTGTGGAAACCACTTTGCTGATCCGCTGGCCCGTAATATCCTGAAAGGAGCAGGCCTCGAAAATCGCCATGCAGGCGTCATTGACCACATCCGGCTCGGTGACACGGGCGGACATGATCATTTCGGTCGCGCTCATGATCTGGTTTGTGGCCGCTTCCGTCGCCTCGACAATTGCGTCGAGCTCCTTTCCGGCGCGCGGGAGTTTCTCCTGCTTCAGATCATTGGGCCTGATTTGTGCGATTTCGGACCGCGCCGCCATAATGAAATTGGCGAGGTCCTGACAATCCTGATGAAGCGTCGCAATCTGCCGCCTCAGACGAAGGATTTCCTCCGCATCAGACATTAGAAATCACCCAGGACCGCTGTGATTTTCGATTTCAGTGTCGCCGCATTGAACGGCTTCACGATGTAGTTGTTAACACCGGCCTGTTTTGCGGCAATCACGTTATCCGTTTTGGATTCGGCCGTGATCATGATGAAAGGCGTTGCCTTCAGGGTATCATCGGCGCGCACTTCTTTCAGAAGCTGGTAACCGGTCATCGGTTCCATGTTCCAGTCGGAGATGACAAGGCCGTATTTCTTGGTGCGCATCTTGGTCAGCGCAGCTGATCCGTCGGCGGCTTCGTCAACAACATTGAAGCCGAGCTGCTTGAGGAGGTTGCGAATGATCCTCAGCATGGTTTTGTAATCGTCGACGATCAAAATCGGCATATTCATATCAACAGCCATGGAAACCCTCTTGTCAATTCTTGACACCCCGCACTCGCGGGATGCGAAATATATGGAAACGAACCCGCAAGGTAGCGGGTGAAGTTGAAAAAATGGTTAATCCACCGATGTTTTGGCAAAAGGAAAGGACAGGAGATGATTCATGGTGATTGATTTTCGCCGCAGCCCTTGCGGAGAGGCGGTTTTTCCTTCTATATAACCCGGCCGATTCCCGATAGAAAGAACAGGATAACAATGTCAGTATATGAAGAATTGCACGGATATTTCCTGGAAGACCTCAAAGTCGGTATGACAGCGGTCTATGCCAAGACCATAACCGAGGCGGATATCCTTCTTTATGCAGGAGTTTCCGGGGATACAAATCCGGTGCATCTGAATGCGGAGTTTGCCGAAAAGACAATTTTCAAGGAGCGGATCGCCCATGGCATGCTGTCTGCCGGACTATTATCGACCGTGTTCGGCACCAAGCTTCCCGGACCCGGGGCGATTTATATGAACCAGAGCCTGAATTTCAAGGCGCCGGTCTGCATCGGCGACACGGTGGTTGCCAGCGTATCGCTGAGGGAGATCTCGGGCAAGAAAGTGACTTTTGACTGCGCCTGCACCATCGGAGAGACGGTTGTGCTGGATGGCGAGGCGACTTTGATGGTATCCCGGCGTCCGTAAGGGGACCGGAAGAGACGGATTTAAAGTGATGCAGATAGTGCGAGATTATCACGATGTGCCGCAAGGCTGCCGGGGGCTGGTTCTGGCCATTGGAAATTTCGACGGGGTTCATCGCGGTCATCAGGCGGTCATCGGTGAGGCGCAGAAAATTGCGGCCCGCCTCAAGGTTCCGTCCGGTGTCATGACCTTCGAGCCGCATTCGCGGGAGTTTTTCGCGCCGGACGCGCCGCCCTTTCGCCTGTCCACAATGGAAACAAAGGCCGCGCATCTCAAATGGCTTGGCGTTGACGTTATGGCGGCATTGACGTTTGATCGGGAATTTTCGCAGAAATCGGCGGAAGAATTTGTCCGGGATGTTCTTGTCGAAGGATATGGTGTTGTTCATGTGGTGGTCGGCTATGATTTCATATTCGGGCATAAACGGCAGGGAACGACCGTTGTCCTGGCGGAGCTGGCCCGGAAATACGGGTTCGGAGTAACGGTGGTTGAGCCGGTCGGAGAGGAGACGGTGATCTTCTCGTCAACGGCAATACGAGAATGCCTGAAAGCGGGAGAGCCAAGAAAAGCTGCGACGTTGCTGGGGCACTGGTGGGAAGTGGAAGGCCCTGTCGTCGGTGGTGACAAACGCGGGCGCACTATTGGCTTCCCGACCGCCAATATCCCGCTTGTCGGCTATCACTATCCCAAGCTGGGTGTGTATGCCGTCCGTATCGGCCTGCATCACGGATCGCATGTGGACTGGATCGACGGGGTTGCCAATTTCGGTATGCGGCCGACGTTTGATAAACAGGATGTCCTGCTTGAAGTACATTTGCTCGATTGGACAGGAGACCTCTACGGCCAGAGCCTGCGGGTTGCCTTTGTCGATTACATCCGTCCCGAGATGAAATTCAATGGCATCGAGGAGCTGACAGCGCAGATCGTAAAGGATGCCGACAAAGCGCGGGACATTCTCGCGCGCCCTGAAAATGCGCAAACGCGTTACGCTGACAAGAAAGTCCCCAATTAGGCAGTTTTTTGCGGGATGGCCGCATGATTTCTCGACAGAGGTTGGGGGAGTTGATAAAACACCTGCCATGAATAAATTCTGGGTTTGCGATACCGGTTTTCCGGAATGCCTCGTCATTGGCGGTCGAATTAGCGGCCCGGCCTTTATCGAATAAGGCCGGGTATGAGAGGTTTGTACCTGATGATCAGGGAAAAGCCCCGGAAATCTGGCGATCTCCCGCCGGTCAATCATCACCATTCAAGTTACTGTTAGGATCAGTTCGCTGCGATGAGCACTGACTATAAATCGACAATTTTTCTACCCCGTACCGATTTCCCCATGAAGGCTGGCCTGCCGGCGAAAGAGCCGGGACTGCTGGATCGCTGGGAGGAAATGGATTTGTTCCGCCTTCAGCGGGAACAATCGAAAGACCGCGAAAAATTCATTCTTCATGATGGCCCCCCTTACGCGAATGGCAACCTGCATATCGGCCATGCCATGAACAAGATCCTGAAGGACGTCATCAGCCGGTCGCAGCAGATGATGGGCAAGAATGCGCATTATGTGCCCGGCTGGGACTGTCACGGGTTGCCGATTGAATGGAAGATCGAAGAGAAATACCGGGCCGCAGGCAAGGATAAGGATACGGTGCCGATTGTGGAATTCCGCAAGGAATGCCGCGATTTTGCCGCCCACTGGGTCGGCGTGCAGAAAGAGGAATTCAAGCGCCTTGGCGTGATCGGCGACTGGGAGCGCCCCTATACGACCATGAGCTTCGATGCCGAAGCGCAGATCGTTCGGGAACTGCTGAAATTCCTGATGAATGGCGGCCTTTATCGCGGGTCGAAGCCGGTCATGTGGTCGCCCGTTGAAAAGACGGCGCTGGCGGAAGCCGAGCTTGAATATCATGACCACACGTCAACCACCATCCATGTCCGGTTCCCGGTCAAATCCGGACCAGAGGAATTCATGGGCGGCGCCATTGTTATCTGGACGACGACGCCTTGGACAATGCCTGGCAACCGCGCCATCGCTTATGGCCCGGAAATGGAGTATGTCGGCATCCGGGTGACCGATGTGAGTGAGGGATCGCTGGCGGTCGCGGGCGAGACCCTGTTCGTTGCGGCGGAACTTCTGGACGAGGTGAAGAAGGAAGCCGGGATCACGGAGGCGGAGATCGTCTGGCGCGGCAAGGGCGATGCATTCAAGGGCGTTATCTGCCGGCATCCGTTCCACGGCCATGGCTATGATTTCGACGTGCCGCTTGTCGATGGCGATCATGTGACGGTGGAGGCCGGTACGGGATTTGTCCATACCGCGCCGGGCCACGGGCAGGAGGACTATGAGGTTGGCCTCGCACATGGTCTTGAGGTGCCGCATACCGTGGATGAGGACGGGACCTTCTATGCCCATGTGCCGATCTTTGCCGGTCAGCATGTCTATAAATGTAACGAAGGCGTTGCGGATGAATTGCAGAAGGTTGGGGCTCTGCTCAAACGGGGCAAGCTGGTGCATTCCTATCCGCACTCCTGGCGCTCAAAGGCGCCGCTGATCTTCCGCAATACAAGCCAGTGGTTCATCTCCATGGAGACGAACGATCTGCGGGCGAAGGCGCTGAAGGCCATCGACGAGACGAAATGGTATCCCGCGTCGGGCCGCAATCGCATCCATGCGATGATCGCGAACCGCCCCGATTGGGTGCTGTCCCGTCAGCGGGCATGGGGCGTGCCGATCACCGTTTTCACACATAAGGAANNNGGNGANTTGNTGCGTGATGANGACGTGAACAAACGNATCGCCGATATCATGGAGGAGGAGGGTTCCGACGCCTGGTTCGAATCACCCGCCGCGCGCTTCCTCGGGGAAAAATACAATCCNGATGACTNTGACATGGCCATGGACATTCTCGATGTCTGGTTTGATTCCGGCAGCACGCACGCCTTCACGCTGGAGGCGCGCCCCGAACTGCAATGGCCGGCNTCNCTCTATCTCGAAGGGACGGACCAGCATCGCGGCTGGTTCCATTCCTCGCTGCTGGAATCCTGCGGCACCCGNGGCCGNGCGCCGTATGAGGCCGTTCTGACCCATGGGTTCGTCATGGACGGGCAGGGGCGNAAGATGTCGAAATCCCTCGGCAATGTGGTCGCGCCGCANAANNTNATCGAACAGAATGGCGCGGATATCCTGCGNCTCTGGGTCGTCGCCTCCGATTATTCGGAAGATATGCGTATTGGCGATGAAATCGTCAAAGGGCAGGTGGACAGCTATCGCCGCCTGCGNAANACGCTGCGCTNTATCCTCGGNAATCTGGANGGNTGGGANGAAGCNGANCGNNTNACNNTTGACGANATGCCNGAGCTGGANCGCTGGGTGCTGCACCGGCTGTCGGAGCTTGACGCGNTGATCCGGGAAAATTGCAACCGGTTTGAGTTCAGCCGTGTNTTNACNGCNATNCATAACTTNTGCACGCTGGAANTGTCGGCCTTNTATTTNGATATCCGCAAAGATGTTCTGTATTGCGATGGCGCAATGGACATCCGCCGCCGGGCGGCACGCACCGTNCTTGATCATCTGTTCCANTGNCTGACGGCGTGGCTTGCGCCGATGCTNGTCTTNACGGCGGAGGAAACCTGGCTGACCCGTTTTCCNGGAGAGGACAGCAGTGTTCATCTGCGNCTNTTTCCNGAAATNCCGNCGGAATGGCGTANTCCNGCCTTNCANGNGCGCTGGTCCAAGGTGCGCAGCTTNCGNCGNGTNGTGACGGGCGCACTGGAGGTTGAACGACGGGANAAGCGGATCGGCGCNAGCCTTCAGGCNGCNCCGACGGTTTATATCAGCGANGAATATATTCCTNTCCTCAACGGGCTCGANCTCGCCGATCTCTGCATCACCTCCGGCNTTCATCTNTCAACGGATCCGGCGCCGGAAGGNGCTTTCACGCTGGAAGATGTGAAGGGGGTTGCCGTCGNCCCCGCTCTTGCGGAAGGCGAGAAATGTCAGCGCTGCTGGAAAATTCTCGATGAGGTCGGAACNCACGAGAAATATGACGATCTTTGTCATCGCTGCGCCGATGTGGTGAGCAACCTACCGATACAGGTTGAGGCGTAAAATGATGATGCGCCTCGGNCTTGTCATAGCGGCGATCATCCTATCAGTCGATCAGCTCAGCAANGTATATCTGATTGATCTGATGCAGCGCTATCCCGGCGGGATCGAGGTGACATCCTTTTTCAACATCGTCATGGTCTGGAACCGGGGNGTCAGNTTTGGCCTGTTTGCCGANAATGACATGCGCTGGATTCTGGTTGCGGTGACGGCGGCCATTTCCGTCTTTATGTTCCTCTGGCTTAAAAAAGCCACAAACCGGCTGTTGGCTGTNGGTCTGGGGCTGGTGCTCGGCGGGGCAATCGGCAATATCATCGACCGNGTCCGGCTGGGAGCTGTCGCCGACTTTTTTGATTTTGATCTGATTTTCATGCGCTGGCCGGCATTTAATGTNGCNGANATGGCAATTGTTATCGGTGTCATCGTGCTGTTGCTTGAAAACTTGTTTCACGGNCGCAAGTCGGATAAAATATCGTCATGAGGGAAGGCTTGAAGAAAATGCGTCACGGCAGCTTGCTAACCGGTTTTATTCTGCTTATCNCNTTTGCATTGACAGGATGCGAAGGGACGAAGCAGGCGTTGGGTATCGGCGGCAAGAAAGCGCCGGATGAATTTACAGTCATCACCAAAGCGCCGCTGATCATTCCGCCGGACTTCTCACTACGTCCGCCCGCTCCCGGCCAGAAGGGACCGCAGGACATTCTCGCTGAAAACAGCGCAAAGGCGGCGCTGCTTGGCGGTGGGCAGAATACGACGCCGGTCACCCATTCGGAAGCCGTTGCCGCAGGCGTTTCCACTGGCGAACTTGCCCTGCTCCGTCAGGCCGGGGCGGAAAATGCGGACCCGGCCATTCGGGAGATCGTCAATACGGAAACCGCGGTCCTTGCCGAAAATGACGCGACGCTCCTGGAGAAAATCATGTTCTGGCAGGAACAGCCGCCATTTGGCACGGTCGTTGATCCCGCTCAGGAAAAGAAACGGCTGCAGGAAAATGCCGCGCTTGGCGAAACACCGGGTGCGGGAGGGGAAACCCCAACAATTGAGCGAAAGAAGCGCGCCCTTCTGCAAGGGCTGTTCAACTGACAGCCCGCCATGCCGGTCAGAAGCTTCTGCTCACTTTCCACATGACATAAAATTGTCCGGCTCCAACCTTGTAATGTGCCGGTATCGGCCTTTTATTGTATAGAACCGTTGATTAGGACCGGAGGTCGCCGATGGGCCCGTTACGATCATCTTATGTTATTGCCCTGGCTTTCTGCCTGCTCCTGACCGGGTTTGTCGCAAATGTGCAGGCTGCGGATGATATTCCCACTCTGTTCAATCCGAAGGCGACGACACTGGATAACGGGCTTGAAGTGGTCGTTCTTGAAGATCACCGCGCGCCCATAGTGACTCATATGGTCTGGTATAAAATCGGGGCGGCGGATGAAAAACCTCTCAAATCCGGCATTGCGCATTTTCTTGAACATCTGATGTTCAAAGGCACCAAATCGCTGGCGCCGGGCGAATTTTCCGCCATCGTCGCGAAAAATGGCGGGCAGGAGAATGCCTTCACCTCCTATGACTATACGGCCTATTTCCAGAATGTCAGCGTGGACAAGCTGCCGCTCTTCATGAAGATGGAGGCGGACCGGATGCAGAATCTGCAACTGACGGATGATGTCGTTGCACCGGAGCTGAAGGTCGTGCTGGAAGAACGCTCCCAGCGGACGGACAATACACCGGGCGGACAGTTTTCTGAACAGTTCAATGCCGCGCAATATATGGCGCATCCCTATGGTACCCCGATCATTGGCTGGCGACACGAGATTGAGGGGCTGACCACACAAGATGCACTGGACTGGTACAATACATATTATGCGCCGAATAATGCCATTCTGATTGTGGCGGGGGATGTGAAGGCGGAGGATGTTTTTACTCTGGCGGAGAAATATTACGGCCCCATTCCAGCCAAGGAAATCCCAGAGCGTGAACGGGTGCAGGAGCCGCCGCAGCTTGCGAAACGGGTTGTTGAAATGTCCGACAGCCGGGTGCGTCAGCCAAGCTGGCGGCAAAGCTATCTTGGTCCCGTAAGTCGACAGACGGACCCGGCGGAGCTTCGGGCGCTTGAGGTGCTGGGCCGGATTCTCGGTGGTGGCGTTACCAGCCGTCTTTACAATGACCTTGTCGTTGATGGAAAAATTGCAACAAATGCCGGGGCCTATTTCAATTCCGGCGCCTATGACAATACCAGCTTCCTGCTCTACGGCAGTCCGACGCCCGACCACAGCATTGAGGATGTGGAGGCGGCCGTTAAGACGATCATTCGCGATGTGATGACGAATGGCATTACGGAAAAAGAACTTGCCCGCGCGAAAAAGCAGATGCTGGCCGACGCCATTTATGCCCGTGACAGCATGCAGGGCGCGGCAAATATTTTCGGGGCGGCGCTGGCCAACGGGGAGAGCATTGAGAATATCGTCAACTGGCCGCAGCAGATTTCGGATGTGACGGCGGAAGATGTCAAGGCGGCGGCGAACATGATTTTTGATGAGCGTCAGTCTGTCGTCGGTCGATTACTGCCGGAACAGCCGAATGAATAGGGAAAAAGCCATGTCCAGTGTCAGTCGTTCGGTTTCCATCCTGTCCTTTTCGCTTATCCTCATATTCTTTGCCTTCTCCGCAAAAGCAGTAGAGATCAAGGAGGTGGTCAGCCCCGGCGGGATAAAGGCATGGCTGGTGGAGGAACCCTCCATCCCCATTGTCAGCCTGAATGTCGCCTGGCGGGGCGGGGCGAGCCGCGATCCGGCCGACAAGGCGGGACTTGCCTATCTGGCGGCCTCGACCATGGATGAAGGGGCAGGGGATCTTGTCGGCAAGGCGTTTCAGGAGCGACTTTCCGATCTTGCCATCCAGCTTGGATTTGATGCGAGCCGGGACAGCTTTTCCGGCGAACTCAAAACGCTGAGCGAAAATACAGAGGAGGCTTTTCGCCTGTTCGGCCTTGCCATTAGTGAGCCACGCTTCGATGAAGAGCCGGTCGAACGTATTCGCGGGCAAATCCTTGCGTCCCTCAATCGCAAACTTTCCGACCCCGGCAGTCTCGCAAGTCGCGCCTGGTTCCATCTGGCGTTCGGGGATCATCCCTACAGCCAGCCGGTTGAGGGAACGATTGAAACCATGAGCGAGATTACGCGGGCCGATCTTGGTGAGTTTGCCCGCACGCATCTCGGCCGGGATAACATGCTGATCGGGGTGGTGGGGGACATTACGGCGGCGGAACTTGCGCCGCTCCTCGACAGCACTTTCGGCGGTCTTCCCGATACGGTATCGGCAAAGGCGGTTCCCGAGACGCAGCCGCTGCCGGAAGCCGCCATTGAAATCGTTCCCGAAGATATCCCGCAAAGTGTCGTTATCTTTGGCGGGGAAGGCGTAAAGCGGGATGATCCCGATTACTACGCGGCTTATGTGTTCAATTATATCTTCGGTGGAGGGACGTTTGAATCGCGCCTGACCGAAGAAATCCGGGAAAAGCGCGGCCTTGTCTACGGCGTCTACAGCTATCTCTATCCCATGCAGTCCGCCGGACTGATGATGGGGCGGCTGGCAACCAGCAATGCATCGGTAAAAGAGGCGCTGGATCTGGTGCAACAGGAAATTCGCCGTATACGCAGTGAAAATGTCAGCGAAGATGAACTGAGCGCGGCCAAGACCTATATCAACGGTTCCTTCCCGCTGGGACTTGCAACCAATGACCGTATCGCCGATATCCTTGTGGCCATGCAATACAGCAACCTGCCAGTGAGTTATCTGGAGGAGCGCGCGGCCCTGATCAATGCCGTGACGGCGGATGATATAAAACGTGTGGCCAATCGGTTGCTGGACCCTGACAAGCTGATCGTGGTTGTTGCGGGTAAACCCGACAAACTGGAGCCGGTCGGCGCGGGTATTCAAAAGAATTGATCGCTGACCCTAGGCCCGGGAAGGGGTTTTTGTTAAGGTCGGCGGAACGAGTTCCATCGGGGTCATCATGACTTTAAGACGCCTGCCAGAAAATATCGTCAACCAGATTGCCGCGGGTGAAGTGGTCGAAAGACCGGCCTCCGCCGTCAAGGAACTGGTGGAGAATGCCATTGATGCCGGAGCGAGCCGCATTGATGTGGTGATGCGCGAGGGTGGCCGCTCCCTCATCACGGTGACCGATAACGGCACCGGTATGAGTCGGGAAGAGCTGGAGCTCTGTTTCGAGCGGCATGCGACGTCAAAACTCCCTGATGACGATCTGGTGTTTATCCGCAACCTCGGTTTCAGGGGGGAGGCAATCCCGTCCATCGCCTCGGTCAGCCGGATGCGTATCACAACCCGGCAGGAAGGGGCGGAAAATGCCTGGGCCCTTTCCGTTGAAGGGGGGCGGCGGGGCGAGGTGGAACCGGATAGCGGCGCGCGCGGGACGCGGGTTGAGGTGCGCGATATTTTCTTTGCAACCCCTGCGCGGCTCAAATTTCTGAAGACGGAACGATCGGAGTTTGGCGCGGCCCTTGATGTGGTGCGGCGTCTTGCCATGGCGTTTCCATCCATTTCCTTTACCTTCGCAGATGATAATCGCGTGGCCCTCCGGGTAAACGGGGCGGAGGGGGATCTTTTCGATGGCTGGCTCAATCGTCTTGGCGCTATTATGGGGCGCGATTTCTCAGAAAACGCCATGCGGATCGAAGCGGAACGGGACGGGGTGAAGCTCGCCGGTTTTGCCGGAGTGCCGACCTTCAACCGCGGTAATGCCGAAATGCAGTTCATGTTTGTGAATGGTCGGCCGGTGCGTGACAAGCTGTTTACCGGTGCGGTGCGGGGCGCCTATATGGACCTGCTGGCGCGTAACCGTCACCCGCTGCTGGCGTTGTTCTTGGAAGTGCCGCCTGATGAGGTCGATGTAAACGTGCATCCGGCAAAGGCGGAGGTACGGTTTCGGGATTCCGGCGGTGTGCGGGGGCTGATTGTTGGCGCCCTTCGCAATGCGCTCGCCGAACATGGGCATCGCGCCTCCTCGACCATTTCGGGGCAGGCACTCGGGGCGTTTCGCGCCGATATGAACACCCTCCCCCTGCAATCGCAGCCGCGCGCGGCAACAAGCTGGAGCCGATGGGCAGAAGTTGAAAATCCGCGACCTTCTCCCGGCCTTGCAGAGCAGGCGGCAGAATTTCAGTCTCCCCTGCATCAGCAATCCGCTCCCATGGCACGCGGGTATGATACACAGCCGACACAAACCCCGGAGGCGCAGGGGCACCCCCTCGAACAATTCCCGCTTGGCGCCGCCCGCAGCCAGCTTCACGAAACCTATATCGTGGCGCAGACGGACCGCGGCATGGTGCTGGTAGATCAGCATGCGGCGCATGAACGGCTGGTCATGGAGCGGATGAAGCGCCAGCTTGCGGAAAAGAGCGTGGCACGTCAGATGCTGCTGTTGCCGGAGGTGGTGGAACTGGATGAGCTTTCCGCCAGCCGCCTTGCCGAACGGGCGGAAGAGCTGGCCGAGATGGGACTGGTGCTGGAGGCGTTTGGCGTGGGCGCCATTGTCATCCGGGAGACGCCGGCGATGCTGGGGGATTGCAATGTCAGGGGGTTGGTGCAGGACCTTGCCGACGATCTGGCGGAACTGGATACCGCGCTCTCCCTCAAGGATCGCCTTGACGATGTCTGCGCGACCATGGCCTGTCATGGTTCCGTCCGGGCCGGGCGACGGCTCAGCATCGAAGAGATGAATGCCCTCTTGCGTGAAATGGAAGCCACCCCCCATAGCGGGCAGTGCAATCATGGCCGCCCGACTTATGTTGAACTGCAACTCGGCGATATTGAAAAACTCTTCGGACGCCGGTAAAAGCAACCTCCATAGTTTTTCAGCCGGATGACGCCTGGGTGCCACGGGATATGCATAAATTTGATGTGGTGATTGTGGGCGGCGGGGCGGCCGGGTTGATGTGTGCGATTGAGGCAGGCAAACGCGGCCGACAGGTTCTGCTTCTTGAAAAGGCGGATAAATGCGGGCAGAAAATTCTTATCTCCGGCGGGGGACGCTGCAACTTCACAAACCTTCATGCCGGGCCTGACCGCTTCATCTCCGATAATGCCCATTATTGCAAATCGGCGCTTCGACAATATACGCAGCAGGACTTCATCGCCCTGGTCGAGCGGCACGGGATTGCCTGGCATGAAAAAAAGCTGGGGCAGCTTTTCTGTGATAAGAGTGCGCGCGATATCGTAGCCCTGTTGGAGACGGAGTGTGAACAGCAGGGCGTTGTCATCTGGCGGAGCACCGGCGCGGACAGAATAGTCGAGGAGGCGACGGGCTTTCTCGTTATGGCGGGCGAACGGCAGATGAGGGCGGAGAGTGTGGTGATTGCCACCGGCGGGCTCTCCATTCCGAAGCTTGGCGCCAATGATTTTGCCTATCGGGTGGCGAAGCATTTTAACCTGCCCCTATCGTCCCCTCGCCCGGGGCTTGTCCCGCTCACCTTCGGGGAGGAGGACAAGCGGCGTTTTGCCAATCTGTCCGGTGTCTCCGCGGATGTTGATATTCGCTTTCACAAGCGGGTGTTCCGTGAGAATCTGCTGTTTACCCATCGCGGGTTGAGCGGTCCCGCCATCTTGCAGATTTCATCTTACTGGCAGGCGGGGGAGGCCATTGAAATTGACTTCCTGCCCGATCTCAATCTTGAAAGCCTGTTGAAAGATGCCCGCCGAACGCAGCCGCGGCTGAAGGTTGCGACGCTTCTGAAAGAGCATCTGGCGAACCGGCTGGTGGAAGCATTGCTGGCAGGTTTTAATGACCTGCCAGAAGTTGGTAACTGTTCCGATCGGCTGATATCGAAACTTATAAATAATATTAAACTGGTTAAAATATATCCAACGGGAACAGAAGGTTATGCCAAGGCAGAGGTAACGGTTGGCGGGATCGGCACGGCCGCGCTTAATTCCAAAAGCATGGAATGCCGGAATGTGCCCGGGCTTTTCTTTATCGGGGAAGCGGTTGATGTCACGGGCTTTCTTGGCGGGTATAATTTCCAGTGGGCTTGGTCATCAGGTTATGTGGCGGGGCAGTATGCCTGAGCGAATGACAGAAGATGACTGGTGCGCATTGCTGCCGGAGCTTTCGATCGGCGCAGGAGGAGAGGTGAAGGAAATCCCGTTCGATCCGGATCAGCTCTCACCTCTTTCCCGCTCCCTGTGGGAAAAAGGATATATTGCCGTTCCTCCCGTCTTTTCCGAAGATGAACTGAGACCGCTGCGGCAGGGGATGCTGCGTTTGTCCGAAGCGACCATTCCTCCCGTCTATATTTATCTGTATGACCAGCCATGGCAGTTATTTGCGCGGCTGGGTGAAATGCTGCGGCATTTTCTTGGGGAGGAGTACGCCATCCTTCCAAATCTCTGGGCCTGGCACTTGTCAAAGGCAGGAGAGACGGGATGGCCCCTGCACCGCGACTGCAATGCGGAGACAGTCTTTGGTGAGGGGGAGGATGCCATTCTGATGAGTCTTTCCCTATGGCTGCCGCTCACCGATGTGGATGAGAGTAACGGCTGTATGTATGTGCAGCCGAAGAATGAGCGGACAGAGACGCCGTTGCCCGCAAAAGCCGGAAGCGTCCTCGGCTGGCGGCAGGACCTGTATCACCGGGGCGGAACATATGGCGATAATGCCCGCAATCCACGGATGAGCCTGTCATTCGAATTTCAAAACTGCGCGTTTGATCCGCTGGCGGAACCGCTGATTGACCCGCGCCGTCTTCCGGATTTTCTGCAGCGTCTCAATATTATTCAGGCGCAGTTTGCGAAGTATCGTCATATTGATCCGGCACTTGCCTGAGGAAAATCAGCCGCGCGGCGCCGTAATGCCTGTCTTTCAGAATGTCAAACCGGGCAGGTGCTTCAAAGGCACTCTTTTTCGCTAATTCCATCACAATGACGGTTCTTTGCCCGAGCCAGCCATTTTCCTGAAGCGCCTGCAAGGTCGGCAGTGCCAGGCCTTCCCCATAAGGCGGGTCCATGAGAACCAGGTCATAGGGCCCGCCCGGCTTCCCGGGGGTGAGAGCCGTCCGGTTCAGCACATCACTGCTGCGCAGAAATCCCATCTCTCTGATATTTGCGCGGATGATATTGAGGCTGTCGGGGTGATTATCCATGAAAGTGACATGTGCCGCCCCGCGCGAGAGCGCCTCAAGCCCCAGCGCACCGGTTCCGGCGTATACGTCGAGAACGCGTGCACCTTGCGGCAAGGGACCGTGATCCGATCTCATATCACTGTCATGGGCGAGAATGTTGAACAGGGCTTCGCGGGTGCGATCCGCGGTAGGTCGAATGCGTTTGTCTTGGGGCAGCAGGAGTTTCTTGCCCCTTTTGCTGCCGCCGACAATGCGCATCAGCTTTTATTACTTCTTGCGGGACGGGCACGCAAGGTTGGCCGCTTGCTGGACGGACCGGTCGATCGGGCCGTTTTCCCGGAAGGGGCGGGCGACGCTTTTCTGCCACCTGTTGTCTGCCTTGACGCAGCGGGACGGCCTTTGCTACGGATGCCACGGGGCGGCCGCTGGCCTTTCACCGGCGGCTCGGCCTCATCTTCCTCGAATTTGGCGACACCCATCTGATCGCGGAGGATCTTGGATTTTACTTCATCCACGGCGCCCGCCGGTAGATCGCCAAGCTGGAGCGGGCCGTAGGAAACGCGGATCAGCCGCGTGACCTGATAGCCGAGATGTTCCATTACCTTTCTGACTTCGCGGTTTTTACCTTCCCGGAAGGAAAGGGTCAGCCAGCTGTTGGCGCCTTTCGTGCTGTCAATTGTGCCGTCGATAGAGCCATATTTAATGCCATCGATTGTCAGCCCCTTGGCCAGCTTCTGCATGTCGGCGTCCTTCGGGTGACCGTGAACGCGGACACGGTACTTCCGCTTCCATCCGGTGGCAGGCAGTTCCAGCTTGCGCGCCAGTTCCCCGTCGTTGGTGAGCAGCAGCAGCCCTTCCGAATTAAGGTCAAGTCGGCCGACTGAAATGACGCGGGGCAATTCCTCGGGCAGCTTTTCGAAGACGGTTTCCCGCCCCTTTTCATCGCGGTGACTTGTCACCAGACCGGCGGGCTTGTGATAACGCCAGAGACGGGGACGTTCGATGGCTGGAAGCTCCTTGCCATCTACCGTGATCTGATCATTAGGCGTCACATTGACAGCCGCGCTTTCCAGGGTTCTGCCATTTACAGCGACCCGTCCGGCCTCGATCCAGCGTTCCGCCTCCCGCCGGGAACAAAGCCCCGCGCGTGCCATCCGCTTGGCAATCCGTTCTGTCTGTTCCGTTTCTGTTGTCATGATTTTACGTCGCAGCGGCATTGATAAAGGCATCAAGGATAAGGCGATCGCCCGTTGAGATCATATATTCAGGGTGCCACTGCACCCCGAGGCAGAAGCGATAGCGGCTGTCTTCGATCCCTTCAATCACGCCATCTTCGGCAATGGCATTGATCGTTATATTGTCGCTGATATCTTTTGCGGCCTGATGATGGGCGCTATTGACGGGCAGGCGGTCGCTCCCGACAATCCGATGCAGGAGTGTGCCCGGAACAATTTTTACGTCATGGCCCGCCTCGGTGCGGGGGTTGGGTTGTTCGTGGGCGAGCGGGTTATCCACTTCATCGGGGATATGCTGGATCAGCGTACCCCCCAGAATGACATGCAGAAGCTGCTGCCCGCCGCAAATGCCAAGAACGGGCTTGTCCGCGGCCAGCATCGCTTCGGTGATGCGTCTCTCGAACAGGGTGCGGCGATCCTTGGTGATCACGGTATCGTGACGTGTTGTTGCGCCGAACATCCCCGGGTCCACATCAAAGGCTCCGCCAGTGACGACAAGGCCATCCAGCAGGCGGGCATATTCCGCGGCAAAGTCCGGTTCATGAGGCAAAGCGAATGGGAGACCGCCGCTCGCCGTCACCACATCAGCATAATTCTGCCGCAGCGCGTACCACGGCATTTTGGAATAACCGCCAGCTTCCTCTGAATCGAGGGTGATGCCAATAACAGGAGTTTTCATAGCTCCTTTTAATCCTGTCTTGATCGTAACTCAACCGGCCTCTTTGACGGGCAGATATATTTACGTGCTTTTCTGTCTCTTGACGGCCGTGGTTCTAATTGCGACTGTGCGGCATGGATCGTGAAATCGTTGATTATATGGATATGGCGCTGGCCACGGCTGAAATTGCCGGGCATCGTAACGAAGTGCCGGTGGGCGCCGTTATCGTCGATACGCGGACCGGCCGTGTCGTCGCTAATTGCGGTAATCAGATGATCGGACGTCATGATCCGACAGCGCATGCGGAAATGCTGGCGATCCGGGCGGCGGGAAATATGCTGGGCAGTTCGCGGCTGGTGGATTGCGATCTATATGTGACGCTGGAACCTTGCCCCATGTGCGCGGCGGCCATCTCGCTGGCGCGCATCCGGCGTCTTTATTTTGGCGCTTATGATCCCAAAGGCGGTGGCGTCGAATATGGCGCCCGCATCTTCGATCAGTCGAGCTGCCATCATCGTCCCGAGATTTACGGCGGTTTACAGGAGAGTAAATCAGCAGGGCTTTTAAAGAAATTCTTTGAAACCCGGCGCTAAATATTGAAAGATGCAGACTCGATGAAAAGAACAAAATGAAAAAGGAAACAGCGGATGATTTTCGAATATTCTGACAAGGTGAAGGAACTGCAGGAAAGATTGCAGGCCTTCATGGATGAGCATGTCTATCCTAATGAGCAGGTCTATTACGACCAGATCGCTGAAGGAGACCGGTGGCAGCCAACGGCCATCCTTGATGAACTCAAGGCCAAAGCGAAGGCGGCGGGTTTGTGGAATCTGTTCCTGCCGGAAAGTGATCTCGGCGCAGGATTGACTAACCTTGAATATGCTCCGCTTTGTGAAATCATGGGTCGGGTCAGCTTCGCGCCCGAAGTTTTCAACTGTTCTGCTCCGGATACAGGCAATATGGAGGTGTTCGAGCGTTATGCCAGCCCGGAGCTGAAAGAGCGCTGGCTGAAACCGCTTCTGGAAGGGGAAATCCGCTCCGCCTTCGCGATGACGGAACCGGCGGTGGCCTCTTCGGATGCAACGAATATCGAATCTGAAATCACGCGTGACGGGGATGAATATGTCATCAACGGCACCAAGTGGTGGACATCCGGTGCAAACGATCCGCGCTGTAAAGTGTTGATCTTCATGGGCAAGACTGACAAAACCGCATCGCTTTATACACAGCAGTCGATGATTGTCGTGCCGATGGATACACCCGGCATTCACATCAAGCGGTTCCTGCCTGTGTTCGGGTATGATGATGCGCCGCATGGCCATGCGGAAGTGGAGTTCAAAAATGTCCGCGTTCCGGCGGACCATATGCTGCTCGGTGAAGGACGCGGTTTTGAAATTGCGCAAGGACGGCTTGGCCCGGGCCGTATTCACCATTGCATGCGCCAGATCGGCGTTGCCGAGCGGGCGTTGGAGAAGCTGTGCAAACGCGTCAAGCATCGCGTTGCCTTTGGTAAAACGATCGGGGAGCAGACCGTTACCCTTGAGCGTATCGCTGAATCCCGCGCGATGATCGAGCAGGCTCGTCTGCTGACGCTGAAAGCCGCTTATATGATGGACACCGTCGGGAACAAGGCTGCCAAGGCGGAAATCGCCATGATCAAGGTTATCGCGCCCAATATGTGCGGCAAAATCATTGATTGGGCGATCCAGGCACATGGCGCTGGGGGTGTCAGCGAAGACTTCGGTCTCGCCTATGCCTATGCGCGCTCACGGACATTGCGCCTCGCCGACGGGCCGGATGAGGTGCATCGTAACCAGATCGGCCGGTTGGAACTTAAAAAGTACGACTGAGCGGCTATTGATTGACGACATGGCGAAAAGCCCTTCTTCGGAAGGGCTTTTCTTTTTGACGATTGATTTTTTGTTAGCATGGTGATCCGCCTTTCCTATATACAGGCGCATATCTCCGTTTTGCCGCCTTTTCACGGAATGAAATAATGATCAAACTCCTGGGCTGGATAATGCTTGGCGTGATTGTCGTCGTCGCGGGCTTTCTCTATCGATATGAAAGCCTTAATCCTTGCGAATGGTTGACACAGGATCTGGCGGCGCATGCCGGATTGCAACCGGTTCAGGGTTTAGGAGAGGCGGCCGGTATTGTGATGGAGCCAATGGAATGCGTGCAGCGCTGGGCCGATTTGCGCGTCGAGGATGCAGAAAGTCACTGAACTGATGCAAGCGGGACGGCCTGGTGAGAGTGCCGCCCCGGCTTATTAGGGCCTGTTCGTGCGTGCGGAAAGTTTCAGCCCCGTTTCTCGATATACTGCCAGCCGAGATCGGCCACCATCTTTGCGTATTTCGTATATTCTTCACCGACTTCGGAACTGGCGTTGCCATCCAGGCCGCGTTTGTAAACACCCTGAACAATCGCTGTCACGCGGAACAGGGAAAAGGCAATGTAATATTCCCAATTATCAATGCCATCGCGCCCGGTGCGTTTGCAATAGGCGTCAATATATTCCTGTTCCGATGGGATGCCCATTTCTTTCAGGTTGAAATCAACCAGCCCACCGTTGATAGGGTGCACGAAATGGTAGGCCATGCAGTTATAGGCGAGATCGGAAAGCGGATGCCCGATTGTTGCCAGTTCCCAGTCGAGAATGGCGAGAACCCGGGGCTCCGTCGGATGCAGGATCAAATTACCGAGGCGAAAGTCACCGTGCACAATGGTGCTTTCATCATCCGCCGGGATGTTGTCTGGCAGCCATTTGATGAGATTTTCCATTCCTTCCAGCTCATGGGTCTGGGAGGCGCGATACTGTTTGCTCCAGCGGTTGACCTGGCGGGCTAGATAGCCGCCTTTTTTGCCGAAATCGGACAGGCCTACCGCATCAACATCGACATTATGCATTTTGGCCAATGCATCATTCATGGAATCGTAAATGGCAGAACGCTGCTCCGGCGCCATTTTTGGAATTGAGGGGATCGTGATCACGCGTCCGTTAATTCTTTCCATGACATAGAAAGCAGTGCCGATAATCTCCGGATCTTCGCACAGGCAATATGTCCGGGGGACGGGGACATTGGTGTTCTGAAGGGCGGAGATGACCCGATATTCCCGATCGACGGCATGCGCGGAAGGAAGCAGAACCCCGGGAGGTTTTTTCCGCATGACATAGTCGCGCTCCGGGGTTTCCAGCAGAAAAGTTGGATTGGATTGCCCGCCCTGAAACTGCCTGACTTTCAGGGGTCCTTTGAATCCATCGATATTGGCTTTGAGATATTCGTATAAAGCCCCTTCGTCGAACTGGTGCGCTTCCCGAACCGGGATGATTATGGTCCCATCAGACATGGGGTCCCTCCTTTATATACTTTTGATTTTATAGGGAAGTGAGGGGGAGCTCAGCTCCCCCTGATGACTTTTTCCGCCTGTTCCCATCCGCGCATGGCAAGTGGTTTGACCCGCTCGGCGACATCCGCGGCATTCTTGTTGGAAGCCGTTCCCTCTTTCACGCGGCCGACGATCCCTTGCAGGATGGCCGCCAGACGGAACATGTTGTAGGCAAAATAGAAGTCCCAATTCTCGATGCCGTCCCGGCCGGTGCGCTCGCAATACATTTTCACATATTGCTCTTCAGTCGGGATGCCGAGTGCGGGCAAATCCAGCCCCTTGAGGCCACGGAACAGTTCCGGCTCGAGGCGCCAGGTCATGCAATGATAGGAAAAATCGGCGAGCGGATGGCCGAGCGTTGCCAGCTCCCAGTCGAGAATGCCGATCACCCGATGACTTTCCTTGTCGAGAACCGTATTGTCCAGGCGGTAATCCCCATGCACAATGGAAGTCTCATCGGCTGCCGGAATATTGTCGGGCAGCCATGCCATCAGATTTTCCATTGCTTCGATTTTCTCGGTTTCGGAAGCCCGGTACTGTTTCGTCCAGCGGTTCACCTGCCGGGCGATATAATCTGTCGGCTTGCCAAAATCTTCCAGCCCGGCGGCCTTGTAGTCCACCATATGCAGCGCGGCGAGAGAGGCATTCATGCTGTCAAAGGCGGCAACGCGACCGGCCTTCGAATAGCCGGGCAGGGACGGATCCCACTCGATATCGCCGTTCAGGAACTCCATGACATAAAAAATCGTCCCGATGACATTTTCATCTTCGCACAGGCAGTAGGTTTTCGGAACCGGCACATCCGTTCTTGCAAGCGCCGTCAGAACCCGGTATTCGCGGTCCACCGCATGGGCGGAGGGCAGGAGTTTCCCCGGAGGTTTGCGCCGCAGGACATATTGTTTCTCGGGCGTTTTCAGCATATAGCTCGGGTTTGACTGTCCGCCCTTGAACTGGGCCACGTCAAGCGGTCCTTTAAAGCCGACTATGTTTTTCTTGAGATATTCTTCCAGTGCGGCAACATCGAAGCGGTGGCGCTCGCGCACTTCCATCGTTCCGGAAAACTGTGTTGATTCGTCGGACATTGATGCCCTTTCTTGTTATATGTCTACCTCTACTCTTCCCCGCCGCGATTGATAGCCCGCCAGCCAATATCGGATCGGCAAAATCCATCCGGCCAGCGAATCGCGTGGACACCACTATACGCATTTTTCTGCGCTTGTTTAACGGTTTTTCCTATTGCGGTGACGCCAAGCACTCGCCCGCCTGTCGCCAGTATCTTTCCCTCCTGCTGTTTTGTCCCGGCGTGAAAGATGATGACATCCTTGATTCTAGCGGCCTCATCAAGACCCTCGATGACCGTGTTTTTCTCGTAATTGCCGGGATAGCCATTGGCCGCCATCACGACAACAAGAGCGGTTTCCTCCCGCCATTCCAGACGGATATCGGCAAGGCTGCCATTGGCCGTGGCCATCAGGGCAGGCAGCAGGTCGCTCGCCATTCGGGCGCACAGCACCTGACATTCCGGATCACCGAACCGTACATTATATTCAATCAGTTGCGGTCCCTCATCGGTGATCATGAGACCGGCGTAAAGAACACCGGTGAAGGGGGTGCCGCGTTCTTTCATAGCCTTGACGGTCGGTTTGATAATCCGCTCAATCGTGGCATTGATCATCTCGTCCGTCATCACCGGGGCCGGGGAATAGGCGCCCATCCCGCCCGTATTGGGGCCTGTATCACCATCACCGACGGCTTTATGGTCTTGCGCGGTGGCCAGCGGCAGAATGGTTTCACCGTCCGTCAGCACAAAGAAGCTTGCCTCCTCTCCCGCCAGGAACTGTTCGATGACGATTTCAGCGCCCGCGCCGCCGAACATGCCATCGAAAATGTCATCAATGGTTTCGTTGGCTTCATCACGTGTCTGGACGATGATCACGCCCTTTCCGGCAGCAAGACCGTCCGCCTTCACGACGATTGGCAAATCCTGTGTTGCGACATAGGCTTTTGCTGCTGCCGCATCGGCAAAGCGGCGATAGGCGGCGGTCGGAATGCCATGCTCGCGGCAGAGATCTTTCATAAAGCCTTTCGAACCTTCGAGGGCGGCCGCGGCCGCGCGGGGTCCAAAGCTCCGGATTCCGGCCGCTTCCAGATCATCCACCAGCCCGATGACGAGGGGAACTTCCGGGCCGATGACGACAAAGTCAATGGCTTTGCTCTTGCAGAATTTGATAATAGCCTCAATATCTTCGGCACTGATGGCGACACATTCCGCTACTTCGGCAATGCCGCCATTCCCGGGCGCACAGAAAAGCTGTGTGACGAGGGGGGATTTTTTCAGCGCCCAGCACAGAGCATGTTCGCGGCCGCCAGAGCCAATCACAAGTATATTCATATTCTTAATCTTTATTTTCCCTTGAAGGACAGTGCAGGTTTTGTAGCATACTGTGGCGACAGGCCAAACAGGTTGAAGGAAAAACGTGTCAGATAATCATCATTCCGGCTCTTCAAATATTCATGAATATACCGTCTCCGAACTGAGTGGCGCCCTCAAAAGAACGGTGGAGGATGTTTTCGGTCACGTCCGGGTCCGGGCCGAAATTTCCGGCCTCAAACGGGCGGCATCGGGTCATGTCTATCTGACGCTCAAAGATGACCGGGCGGTGATAGACGGCGTCATGTGGCGTGGGACGGCCGACCGGCTTGGCTTTCGTCCCGAAGATGGGCTGGAAGTGGTCTGTACGGGTAAGTTGACGACTTATCCCGGCCGGTCCAAATATCAGATTGTGATCGAGGCGATGGAACCGGCGGGCGTCGGCGCTCTTATGGCGCTGCTGGAGGAGCGTAAAAAGAAACTCGCCGCCGAGGGGCTCTTTGATCCGGCGCGCAAGCGGCCATTACCCTATTTGCCGTCCGTCATTGGTGTTGTGACATCACCGACCGGGGCGGTGATCCGTGATATCCTGCATCGCCTGCGGGATCGGTTCCCGGTGCATGTGCTTCTCTGGCCCGTTCTGGTGCAGGGGGAAACGGCAGCCGGACAGATTGCGGAGGCCATTCGTGGATTTAATGCCCTGCCACCAGATGGGGAAATCCCGCGTCCTGATCTTGTGATTGTGGCGCGCGGCGGTGGCAGTCTTGAAGATCTGTGGGCGTTCAATGAGGAAGAGGTGGTGCGTGCCGCCGCAGAAAGTGCGATTCCGCTGATATCTGCCGTTGGTCATGAAACGGATACGACCCTGATTGACTTCGCGTCGGACCAGCGGGCGCCAACGCCGACGGCGGCGGCGGAAATTGCGGTGCCCGTCCGTAGTGAGCTTCTTGCCTATGTGGAAGACCAGGAACGGCGTATTCGGCGCAACCTGACCCGTGCCATTGCTGACAGGCGGGACCGTCTTGCCGGGTTGACGCGTGGCCTTCGTGATCCCGCCTCAATGATTGCAGAAAAAACGCAGCATCTCGATCATCTCGAGAGCAGGCTCAGGCAATCGGTGGTCGGCAACCTGAATATCAAAGGCCAGCAATTTACGGCTACTGCCTCAAATCTCAGGCCGCAACTTCTGGAACGGACACTCGCGCAGTACAGTGAACGCCTGCAGCAATTTGACAGGCAGATGACGCGTGGCGTGGAAAGCCGCCGCGAACGGGCAACAGATCGTCTGGCGGCGACGGCACGCCTTCTGGAAAGCCTGTCGTTCCGGCGGGTGCTGAAGCGCGGATACAGCATTGTCTGGGATGAAGACGGCCGTCCGATCTCTTCCGTGAGTGGGGCGACATCCGGGAGTCAGGTGGCAGTGGAATTTGCCGATGGCCGGGCCGCCGCTATATTCTCTGGTGCTGCACCGGGTGACGTGAAGGCATCACCAGCAGCCAAAAAACCACGAAAATCGCCTTCGAAACCAAAACAGGAAACTCTTTTTTAATGCGATTTTGTCTTCTACTCATTTTTTTATTCATCTCGACGCCCGCATTCGCGGACCGGACCAGCCTATCCGGTGATATGACGCAAGGCGGGCTTGTTGTGGGCACAACCGACCCCGAAGCAACATTGTATCTGGATGGCAAGCTTCTGACCGTGGCGCCATCAGGACGTTTTGTGTTTGGTTTCGGCCGGGATTCCAAGCCGACAGCCATTCTGAAAATTCTTTATAAGAATGGAGAGACCGAGGACAGGCTGCTTGAAGTATCGCAACGGGAGTATCCGATCGAACGGGTTGATGGTTTGGCGACGGACAAGGTAACGCCGAGCCCCGAAGCTCTTGCCCGGATCAATGCGGAAAATGCCGAGATCGCTCGCATCCGATCTATAGAGACCGGAGAGGAGTGGTATCTTTCCGGCTGGCAATGGCCAGCGAAAGGCCGTGTCAGCGGTGTATATGGGAGCCAGCGGGTTCTGAACGGCATTCCGAAGCGGCCGCATTTCGGTCTGGATATTGCTGCATCGGAAGGCACGGAAGTTCTGGCTTCCACCGATGGAACTGTCCGGATGGCCGAGGCGGATCTCTACTATACCGGTGGTACCGTAATGATCGACCATGGGTACGGCCTGATATCGGTTTATTCGCACCTCAGCGCGCTGACGGTCAAGGAGGGGCAGTTTGTACAGAAGGGCGAGAAGATCGGTGAAGTCGGATCAACCGGACGATCAACGGGGGCGCATCTTGACTGGCGCCTCAACTGGTTCGATACACGCCTTGATCCACAGCTTCTGCTTGAGGGAATGCCGGGTGATTAACAGCTTTTGCGCCGCCGCGCAAAAGCAAGTCCTGCGCAGAATAAGGCAAAGGCACCCATGAACAGGGGCAGGGCGGCAGGCAGCGGTATGGCAGAGGTGGAATGCACCGAAATGGAGATATCATTGCTGTCATTCCCAAAAATCCATGAGTGCTGCCCGAACAGCTGGCTGATCCAGCCATATTGGAACCGGGCAATTCCCGTTCCCTGATCCCGAAATGGCAAATCAAGGCGGTCTTTGCCGGCATTGCCGAAATCAAGCGGGATGGTTTTGCCTTGCGGGAAGCTTCTGAACTGTTCATGCGCAAGATAGGCGACGGATGTCTCTGCTGTGGTTTGATAGAGCTCGGTGATCCAGCCCTGATTTACAAAATTCTGAGCAAGACGTTCAGTTTCATGAACCGGCGCGGCTTTGGCTGCCGTCCAGAACGCCGTTAATAACAAGCAGCAAATTGCGTATGACCAAGATCTCATATGGGCCCCGTTCCGGGAAGTTCTTTCCGGAAGATCAATACAGTTACTTTTGAAGCTAATGTGCGATCAGGCTGTTAAAGCTCTGGCATAAACGGAATTTTACGGGAGCATAGGGGGAGCCGTCAATCGGGCCGCGGACGCAGACTTAGATGGAAAAGCGTCTTCATATGCATAAAATACGTCTAAAAATATAATCATTACATAGTGTTGTATTTTTTATGTGCGGATTGAAGTTTTGCTTCTATCACGGAAATGTCAAAAAATATTGACGGATTCGGAATGTTATATGGTTAATGAAAATGGTTAATTTTTGTGAAAAATATATCTCGCTGCGATAATCAGCATACGGGCCTGTTGCAGGGCGAATCGCTTTATTCACAACAACTTGCCATTTACCGGTCAGGCGATGCCGTTTAAGCCATCAGGCAGGGAAGAAAAGCCGAAAAATTTGCGCCGGAAAACGGGATTTCCGGCGCTTTGAGACATGGCCTTCCAAAAAGGCCTGCGACATGATCGCGGGATCGAAAGAGAAGCCCCCTTCGTCCGGTGACGGTTAGTCGGATTTCATTTTCTCGCCCGCCTTGATGACGGTATCACCTGCCTTGTCCATATTCTTGCTGGTGTCCGATTTCACGCCTTGCCAGGTATTGCTGCATCCGGCAGTCAGCAAGGCAACGGACAGAAAAGATACGGTTAAGACTGCTTTGGCAATGGATTTCATTCTGGCGCCCTCCGCCTCATTATACACTGCAAACAATTTAGGTGAAGAATTCGGCATTTACAACTGTTTGCGCAGTGAGGGAAGCGCGGGCACTTCGTCAGCCGGATTTCGCGCGTCCGAAACTTTCCAGCAACTTCATGAGTTGCGGATGCAGCGCCTCGCCTGAGGAAATGACGTTCTTTTGATGGATGGATTTTCTGTTATATATAAGAGAGTCGCCGCCGGTAGTTGTCGTAATGCCGCCCGCTTCGGAAAGGATGATGTCCGCCGCGGCGATGTCCCAGTCGCTTTTCTCGGTGAGGGAAAGGGAGGCATCCGCATGGCGGGAGGCAACCTTGACCATACGATAGGCGATGGAATTGACATGGCTGAAACTGGCGCCTTTCACATCCTCCAGCCAGCCATGCCAATCGAAGGAATTGCGGCTGGCGATAAGGCGCGTATTGGCAAGATCACTTTTCGGGCTGCAGGTGATCAGACGGCCGTTCAGCTTCGCGCCGCGCCCCTTGATCGCTTCATAATATTCTTCCAGTACCGGGTTATAGACGATGCCGATGACCGGCCGCCCGTTTTCCACCAGCGCGGCGGCAATGGTGAATTCCGGCTTGCCCGCAATGAAGGAGCGTGTGCCGTCGATCGGGTCAATGACCCACACCCTGGATTTACCGAGGCGGACGTGATTGTCGGCGGTTTCCTCTGACAGCCAGCCATAATCAGGCCGCGCCGCGAGCAAGCTGTCGCGGAAATGGGCGTCAAGAGCCAGATCCGCCTCACTCACCGGATCGCCGGGCTTCTTTTCCCAGCTTTTGACGGTGCCGTTAAAATATCGCCGGGCGATATCTCCGGCTTCCTGCATGGCGTGATCGAGCAGGGCAAAATCTGTATCAAGATTTTCTGTCATGTACCGGCTACCGTCATCCCTTCGATACGCAGACTGGGTGCGTTTGTGCCGCGGCGGAATTCCAGATCATCGGCCGGTGTCAGGTTTTCGAACATGCCTCTGAGGTTTCCGGCAATGGTAAGTTCCGAAACCGGGTGGGCAATCTCGCCATTTTCAATCCAGAAACCGGACGCCCCCCGGCTGTAATCCCCGGTTATCTCGTTGACGCCGAAGCCGATCAGGTCGGTGACGTAAAAGCCTGATTTGATATCGCTGATCAGCTCTTTCAGAGTAGTCGTCCCAGCTTCCATATAGAGATTGGTCGTGCTGGCGCCGGGCGGAGAAGCCGTACCGCGCGTTGCCCGCCCATTCGTTTCAAGGCCGAGCTGCTTGGCCGTGGCCGTATTCAGAATCCAGGAACGAAGAATGCCGTCGTCCACCAGATCAAGGCGGCCGTTGGCGACGCCTTCGCCGTCAAAGGGCTTGGACGCTGCTCCGCGTTTGCGATGCGGATCATCAATGACGCGGATCCCCTTGGCAAAAATTCTCTTGTCCAGGCTGTCTTGTAAGAAGCTGCTGCCGCGGGCAATGGCGCCGCCGGATATGGCGCTGGCCAGATGCCCGAGCAGGGAGGCGGAAACCCGCTTGCTGAAAACAACCGGGACCTTGCCGCTTGGCATCTTGCGAGGGGAAAGCCGTTTCACGGCCCGCTCCCCGGCGCTTCTGCCGATATCGGCGGCAGGCATCATGTCGGCGTGATAATGACGGCTGTCGAAATCGTAATCCCGCTCCATGCCAAGCCCTTCTCCCGCGATGACGGAAGCAACCACCGAAAAGTTGCTGGACGAATAGGCGCCGCTGAAGCCGTCCGATGTGGCGAGGGCGACGGAAACGCGCCCACTGGAGGCGCTGGCCCCTTCAGAGTTTGTGACGCCTTTGACAGCGAGGGCGGCCGCCTCAGCCTCGTTGGCGGAGATAACGAGATCGTCCGCCGTGAGACTGGTCTTGTCAAAGAGGTCAAGGTCCGGGATATCACGCGCGAGTTTCGCCGGATCGGCTAGGCCGCAGTATTTGTCCTCCGGCATGTTGCGGGCCATGGCGATGGCGCGATCTGCAAGTTCTTCAAGGACAACGGGGCGCGCATCGTTGGAGGAAACGAAAGCCTGTTTCTTGCCAATCAATACGCGCAGCCCGAGATCATGCGCTTCCGAACGTTCGACTTCCTCGGTTTCTCCCTGCCTCACCGATACCTGAACGGAGGAGCCCTGAAGGCGCACGGCGTCGGCGGTCTCGGCTCCCTTGCGCCGGGCGATCTTGATCAGATCTGCGAGAATATCGAGCGAGTTTTGCATTTCTGCGGTTTGGTCGGACATGGATTTCCTGATCTTGACGTAACAACCCTTCATACATAGGCAGTCTTCCGGCAAATGGGAATCAGAAAAATACTCCCATTCCCCGAAGTCCGTCCCACAGCAGCTTTGCCCCCGTCACAAGCACAAGGATATAGGCGATGCGGTAGAAAATGACTTCCGGGATCATTTTGTGCGCCTTGACGCCAAGCCATATGCCGATGGGGGCGAGGGGCAGCAGAACGAGGGATGTGCCGAGATTTTCCGTCGAAAACTGATCCAGCATGGCATATGGGATCAGCTTCACATAATTGATGGCGAAAAAGAACCAGACGGATGTCCCGACATACAGTGTTTTGTTAAGTTTTTGCGGCAGCATGTAGAACTGCACCGGCGGTCCGCCCGCATGGGCAACAAAGCTGGTAAAACCAGCGATAGATCCCCAGAAAGAACCGCGCCACAGACTTGCCTGCATCACTTTGCCTGCCGGATCGCGGCGCAGATAGTGATTGAGCGTGAACGCCACGCACATCACGCCAAGCAGGACTTTGATGATGTCCGCACTCAAATAATTGAACAGGAGATATCCGACCGTAATGCCGATTATTGCCCCTGGCAGCATATAGAACAGATTTTGCCAGTGCGCCGTTTGCCGATAGGCGAGCAGCCCGAAAATATCCATGACACAAAGGATAGGCAGAATGATCGCCGCGGCCTGCATCGGGGACATGATCAGGGTGAGAAGCGGGACGGCCAGAATACCGAGCGCGCCGGAAAAGCCCCCCTTGGATATGCCAATCATCAGGACGACAGGTATGGCGAGCAGATAGAAGGCTGGATCCGGGATGATTGTCATATGACGCTTCCATTATTATCTCTGACGGCAATGTCAGAATTATTGTCTGATCTGCAACAGTATTATTTCCAGATGGCTTTTCCGCTTCCCGGGAGTCCGAGCCTGTCCCAGAGATCGTCAACCTTTTCGATAATCTCCTGATCCATACGGATCTGGCGTCCCCATTCCCGATGGGTTTCTGGCGGTAGCTTGTTGGTGGCATCAAGGCAAAGCTTGCCACCGAGCCCGGATTCCGGGGAGGCAAAATCAAGGTAGTCGATCGGTGTGTTCTCGACAGTTGTAATATCGCGCACCGGGTCCATCCGCGTTGAGACGGCCCACATGACATCCTTCCAGTCGCGCGCATTAATATCGTCATCCACAATGATCAGGAATTTCGTGTACATGAACTGCCGGAGGTAGGACCAGGCGCCCATCATCACCCGCTTGGCATGGCCGGGATAGGCTTTTTTCATGGAGATGACGGCAATGCGGTAGCTGCACCCCTCCGGCGGCAGCCAGAAATCGGTGATTTCGGGAAATTGCTGCTGGATCAGCGGGATGAACAATTCATTCAGGGCTTCGCCAAGGACGCTCGGCTCATCCGGTGGCCGACCGGTAAAGGTGGACAGATAGATCGGCTTTTTCCGCATGGTGATGGCCGAAATGGTAAAGACGGGGAAGCTTTCCACCGAATTATAGTAACCCGTATGGTCGCCATAGGGCCCTTCATCGCCATAATCATCGAGAGAAACATGCCCCTCCAGAATAATTTCGGCGCTGGCGGGCACTTTCAACGGGACTGTTTTGCAATCCACCAGTTCCAGCTTCTGCCCGCGCAGCAGCCCGGCAAACTGATATTCCGACAGATTATCGGGGATGGGCGTGACGGCGGCAAGGATGGTGCCGGGGTCAGCGCCAATCACGACAGCGACGGGCAGCGGCTCCCGCTTTTCCTTGCCCCATCGCGCATGATGTTGTGCCCCGCCGCGATGTTTCAGCCAGCGCATCAGGGTTCGGTTCTTCCCCAGTTTCTGCATCCGGTAGATACCGAGGTTGTAATCGTCCGTCTTGTCTTTACCGGGGCCTTTTGTCACCACCAGTGGCCAGGTGATCAGCGGGGCAGGCTCTCCCGGCCAGCAGGTCTGGATCGGCAGCAGATCGAGGTCAATATCCTCTCCGGTCAGGACCACTTCCTGACACGCAGCGGATTTCACCGTTTTCGGCCGCATGCTCATCACGGTTTTAAGAACCGGCAGCATTCCCATGGCTTCGCGGACGCCCTCCGGGGGTTCCGGCTGGCGCAGGAAGGCAAGGGTTTCACCGACCTCGCGCAGTTCTTCCGGTTTGCGGTTCATGCCCATGGCGACACGATCCACAGTACCGAACAGATTGACGAGAACAGGCATGTCGCTCTTCTCACCCTTCTCATTCACCGGATTTTCAAACAGGACAGCCGGGCCGCCTTCGGCTAGCAGCCGGGTCTGGATTTCCGTCATCTCCAGATCGGTTGAGACCGGCTCGCTCACCCGAACGAGTTTCCCGTCCCGCTCCAGCTGCGCCATGAAGTCCCGTAGTGATCCGTACGCCATTCTTTTTCCCTCAAACTCGCATTCGTCGTGACTATGCCCGAGGAGGGCTGCTTTGGTAAAGCAAAAGCATGGTTTAAAAGGGCAGCGCGAATTTCCCGGCGATGATGGCTGCCAGCACAATCAGGCCGAATATCTTGTTGGACTTGAACAGCAGCAAACAGAGATCGGAATCGTCAATTCTCAGCGATTTGACCTGCCAGAAAAGATGAGCGCCCGCGCCCGCCATGAGGATATAAAAAGGGAGGGTGAGGCCGGCGAGATACCCGCTCAGCAGCAGGCAGGCGAAAAGCACGGCATAAAATCCGGCGAGCCAGGGTCTTGTCTGCTCGCCCAGTTTCAGAGCCGTTGATTTGACGCCGATAAGGATATCATCCTCCTTGTCCTGATGGGCGTAAATGGTGTCATAGCCGAGTGTCCAGGCGATGCCGCCGAGATACAGGATGACAGGGACGAGGATGAGGTCTCCCTTGACTGCCGCCCAACCCAGCATCGCGCCATAGTTGAAGGCGAGGCCGAGAAAGAATTGCGGCCAGTAGGTAAAGCGTTTGGCAAAGGGATAGATGGCGACAAGAATCAGGCTGGCGGTGCCCAGAAGGATGGCGAAGAGATTGAACTGCAACAGGATCATCAGGCCGATCAGACATTGCAGACCCAGCCAGAGGAAGGCCTGGATGAGAGTGATCTGGCCGCTCGGGATGGGGCGCTTTTTGGTGCGTTCAACCTGACCGTCGAAATTGCGGTCGGCAATATCGTTGAGGGTGCAGCCCGCACCGCGCATGACCAGTGCGCCGATCCCGAACAGGATGAACAGCCACAAATCGGGAAATTCCCCTGCGGGGGCGGCAAGGGCGATGGACCAGAGGCAGGGCAGCAATAGCAGCCAGGTGCCGATGGGGCGGTCCAGCCGGGACAGCTTCATATAGGGCTGCAGGCCATCGGGCGCGTATAAATCCACCCAGTTCTGCTTGCTGGCATCGGCTATAATCCGGTCGGCTCGTCGCATATTCACTTGTTTCCTGATCTCTCAACAGATGACGCAGATGATATTCATTGCTATGTATCGCAATATAACACATCAATCCAGCCGCGGGTTTTCAGATACATGTTTCCAAAACCATATTCGCTTCGTCTGTTCGTTCCGAGTGATCTTGGCCGGGATGTCGGCGTGGTGCTGGACAAAAGCCAGTCGCATTATGTGGCGAATGTCATGCGCAAGTCGGCGGGGGAGCGGATCGCGCTTTTCAACGGGCGGGACGGGGAGTGGATTGGTACCCTGCAAGAGGTACATAAGAACCATTGTCTTGTCCATGTGACGGAGCAATTGCGGCCACAGATTGATGAACCGGACATTTCCCTTTTGTTTGCGCCGGTCAAAAAAATTCAGACGGCTCTCATCGTTCAGAAGGCAACGGAGCTCGGGGTGGCGAACCTGCAACCGGTGCAGACGGCGCGCACCAATGCGGAAAGGCTGCGCGAGGACAAGATGGAATTGCAGGTGCTGGAAGCATCTGAACAATGTGAGCGCCTTAATATCCCTATAGTTGGCGAGCTGATGCCCCTGCAGCAGGCGCTTGAGGCGCTGGAGCCGGAGCGGGTGCTGTTGTTCTGTAACGAACGACTGACCGGCAATGGCGCCGGAGACGTTATCCCTGCTCTTGCGGCTGCGCAAAAATGGGCCATTGTCACCGGACCAGAAGGGGGATTTGCGGATGAGGAAATTGCCATGATAGCGGCCCGACCGAATACCCATGCCATCTCACTTGGCCCCAGAATTTTGCGGGCGGAAACGGCAGTGATTGCGGCCCTTGCCCTGCTTCAGGCCTTTCATGGCGACTGGACCTCCTGACGCTGAAGACCGCTGAAAATGTGACCGTTAGACAAAATATGTAATTTTGTCTTGATGCGGCCATCGCAATTCTTTAATTCGGATGCAAGGCCGGACTTAAGGGCGCATTGCCCGGCCATGAGAATAAACAAGGGGATCACATGTCCGGACCTTCCAAAGGCAATGCCGTTGAAATCAATGACAAGGCGCAACTCGTCGAATTTGCGGCGAGCGGGTGTAAACCGAGCGATAAATGGCGCATCGGCACAGAGCATGAAAAATTCGGTTTCACTCTCGATACTCATGAACCTTTAAGCTACGAAGGGCCGAAAGGCATTCGCGCCATGCTGGAGGGGTTGCAGCGGTTCGGCTGGCATCCGGAGTATGAAGGCGACAATATCATCGCCCTGTCCAAGGAAGGCTGCTCGGTCAGCCTGGAACCGGGCGGCCAGCTTGAGCTTTCCGGCGCCGCCGTAGAAACCCTGCATGAAACCTGCGCTGAGGTGCATACTCATCTTGCCCAGGTGCGTGAGGTCGGCGATGAAATGGGGGTGGGCTTCCTGGGGCTTGGCTTCAGCCCCAAATGGACCCTGAAGGAAACGCCGATCATGCCGAAGGGGCGTTACCAGATCATGAAAAGATATATGCCAACGCGCGGACAGCATGGGCTGGATATGATGTTCCGCTCCTGCACCGTACAGGTCAATCTTGACTATGGCTCCGAAGCCGACATGGTGAAAAAGTTCCGCACCAGCCTTGCCCTGCAACCGCTGGCCACGGCTCTGTTCGCCAATTCGCCCTTTACCGAAGGGCGGCCGAACGGCCACCTCAGTCATCGCAGCTTCATCTGGACCGATACGGACCCCGACCGCACCGGCATGATCCCGTTTGTTTTTGAAGACGGGTTTTCATTTGAACAATATGTCGATTATGCGCTGGATGTGCCGATGTATTTCGTCTATCGCGATGGCGATTATCTGGATGCGTCCGGTCAGTCTTTCCGGGATTTTCTTGCCGGAAAGCTGCCCGCCCTGCCGGGAGAGAAGCCGACACTTGTTGACTGGGACAATCATCTGACAACGCTTTTTCCCGAAGTGCGCATGAAACGCTTCCTCGAAATGCGCGGTGCGGACGGAGGCCCCTGGCGGCGGCTCTGTGCGCTTCCCGCGCTTTGGGTCGGGTTACTTTACGATGATGATGCGCTGGATGCGGCCTGGGATCTGGTCAAAGGCTGGACCGCGGAAGATCGCCAGCGCATCCGCAATGACGTCTATACGATGGCCCTTAAAACTCCCATGCCCGATGGACGCCGCATGCAGGAACTGGCAGTTGAAGTGCTGGATATCGCTGCGGCGGGTCTCAAGGCGCGTAAACGGCTGGACAGCTTCGGGGAAGATGAAAGTCATTTTCTGAATGCTCTCAAGACCATCGTCAAGCAGGGCCGTACACCCGCGGAAGAAATGCTGGAGCGGTTTAATGGCGAATGGAAAGAGAATATCGACCCGGTTTTCAGGGAATATGCCTACTGACGGGCGATAAGCGCCTGATAGGAAACCCGCGCCGCCGCAAAATCATCTGCGGCGGCTTTTTCATGCAGCGATTTGAGCAGGGTGACCTCATTGCGCAGACTGGCGGGGATAGTGTCCATTTTCGCAATGCGGCGGCCGTAATCACTGCGGATCAGCTCGTAAAGCCGGTCAACTTCGTGAAAATTTTCTGTCTCGACCGGACCCGCAAGAAGCGTCAGATAGGATGTTTCCGGTCCGGATTGCTGCGCTTCATCCGCATGAGCGGGAGGAGTGTCCATTAGTGAGGCGAGATAGTGGATGAGCGCATCAAGATCGCCGCTATTCGGTTCAGGCCCCGCGAATTCGGTGACGATCACATGCCGGGTGAAGGATGGAAGGTCCGGGAGACGCACGGCTGTTCCATAAGGAGCGCTATCCCGAATGCCACGCAAAGTAGGGATATCAAGGGGATTGTCCTTTCCGTCATCAAACCCCGCTTGCCAGAAGCGATGGGTCACATCGACGCGGCCGGGTCGGTCGGACAGCCCCTCTATATAAAAATCGGCATTGATATGGCCGTTCGTATGGCAGCTATTGCAGGAGAGGCCGATCCGGACGGCCCTTTCCCCGAGAAGGGCGGGGCTGTGAAACAGCAGCCGACCATAAAGCCATTGCTTATCACGAACGGTATCCTGCCGTATCAATTCGGCGGGTGGGTCCCGGGTTATGTCTGTCATGCTGCCGGGGGGCAGCCAGTTTCGCTCGTCCGCCCGCAGCGGCAAGATCATGCAAAACATCAGGAGTGGTGACAGCAGGCATATAAGAGGCCCTGATGCGCGCCATTCCGTTCTGTTATGCGGTGCCGCCAACGGTCAGCCCCTCAATCAGCATCGTGGGTTGCCCGACTCCGACCGGCACACTCTGTCCGGCCTTGCCGCAGGTGCCGATACCGCTGTCCAGCGCCATATCATTGCCAATCGCGCGAACTTTCTTGAGAGCCTCACTTCCCGTTCCGATAAGGGTCGCCCCCTTGACGGGCGCGGTCAGCTTGCCGTCCTCGATCAGATAGGCTTCGGTGCAGGTAAAGACAAATTTGCCAGAGGTAATGTCCACCTGTCCGCCGCCAAAATTGACGGTGTACAGACCTTTTTTGACCGACTTGACAATTTCTTCAGGATCGCGGTCACCCGCCAGCATATAGGTATTGGTCATGCGCGGCATGGGCAGGTGGGCGTAGCTTTCCCGGCGGCCGTTGCCGGTGGGTTCCACGCCCATCAGGCGGGCATTCTGCCGATCCTGCATATAGCCGACGAGAATGCCATCCTCGATCAGGGGGGTACAGCTTGTCGCCGTGCCTTCATCGTCAATGCTGAGGGATCCGCGGCGATCCGGGATGGTTCCGTCATCCACAACGGTCACGCCGGGTGCCGCCACCCGTTCGCCCATAAGTCCGGAGAAAACGGATGTTTTCTTGCGGTTAAAGTCTCCTTCCAGCCCGTGCCCGACGGCTTCATGCAGGATGATGCCCGGCCAGCCAGGGCCGACCACCACATCCATCTCGCCTGCCGGGGCATCGACGGAGTCAAGATTGATGACAGCCTGGCGATAGGCCTCGTCAACGGCGCGTTTCCAGGTTGCCTCCTCCAGGTAGAAGCCGTAGCCGGTACGGCCACCGGTGCCGAAGGAACCCGCTTCGCGCCGTCCATTCTGCTCGACGATCACGGTCACATTGAGACGGACAAGAGGCCGGATATCGCCCGCCCGTTCGCCGCCCGCGCGGATAATCTCGATGGCCTGCCAGGATCCAGCCAGAGAGGCGGAGACCTGTACAACGCGGCTGTCCTTTGACCGGGCGTAGGCGTCGATTTCCGCAAGGGCTTTGACCTTGGCGTCAAACGGAATTTCGCTGAGCGGGTTGTCATCGCGATAAAGTGACCGGTTTGATCCGGCGGCGGGCAGGGACATCACGCCGCTTTTGCCAGACTGGACGGCCTGTACGGTACTCGCCGCGTTGCGGATCGCCTGTTCACTAAGTTCTGAGGCGTGGGCGAAGCCTGTTGCCTCTCCAATGACGGCGCGCAGACCAAAGCCCTGTGTCGTATCGAAACTTGCGCTTTGCAGCCGTCCATCATCGAAGGAAAATCCCTCCGACTGGCGGTATTCAAGGTATAATTCGCCATCGTCGGCATTTTCCAAGGCTTGCGTGACCTGTTTTTCCACCTTTCCCCGGTCCATCCCCATCGGCGTGAAGAACAGGTTGTTGGCGGTTGTTATATCAGTCATCAAATGGCTCCGGCCGTTTCATAAATCATTCCGTTTAAGGGAATATGTGACTTTTGAAGGGGATTGTCGAGGCAAGGCTGAAAGTGATTTGAAAGATTCTAAAAGGAGACAAGTATTTTGCGCCAATATGCTGTGACAAAATGTCACAATTCCTTTGAAATCAAGGGGGTGTAGGCTATCGAATGGAGGTTAGGAAGATATGCTTTAACATATTGAAAAATAACAAGATACTGCATTTTTTCCGAAAGCGTGCTGAAAAAAAATTCACCCGCTCAATCGATTAAATGCAACCTCAGGCTTGTTATGGAGCATATCGGTGGTGTAGTTTCCGGCGCAATCGAGTGGATCGCTTTTTTTG
This sequence comes from Sneathiella sp., assembly GCF_002694385.1. GTDB lineage: Bacteria > Pseudomonadota > Alphaproteobacteria > Sneathiellales > Sneathiellaceae > Sneathiella. The sequence goes on along the minus strand of NZ_NZMB01000010.1, from coordinate 225,640 downwards.
ATTTGCCGCCAAGGGGCCGGCCCGGATCAAAAAACTGTCCAAAATAAGGCCGGGCCGGGGTATACTGGTTCACAGGCAAAGCCATAAGAAATAGTCACGTTACCACAGACGGGAAGCAAAGATGAGTATGGTGAGAAATCTTGTCGCATTTATGACCGCAATTTCAGGCATGATCCTGACAATGGGAAATGCGACAGCAGGGGCAGGGCAGCCTTCGCCCTGGCAGCTGACATTTCAGGAGGCGCTTTCTCCTGTCGCGACTGAACAGCATATATTCCACGAGTTGCTGCTCTGGATTATCAGTGCGATATCCTTGCTTGTTCTGGCGCTGCTGATTTACGTAATCCTGCGTTTTAACAAGCGGGCCAACCCCGCCCCGTCGAAGACTTCCCATAACACATTGATCGAGATTATCTGGACCGTGGTTCCCATCATGATCCTGATTGTCATCATGATTCCGTCGCTGAAACTGCTGTATTTCGGTGACCGGATTGAAGAGCCGGACATGACTCTCAAGGCGATTGGCTATCAATGGTACTGGGGTTATGAATATATGGATGAAGAAGGGCTCGCCTTCGAAGCCGTGATGATCCAGGAGGAAGACCTGAAAGAAGGCCAGCCGCGCCTGCTGACGACCGACAACGCGATTGTCCTTCCCGTGGATACCAATATCCGGGTTCTTGTGACGTCTGAAGACGTGATCCATGCCTGGGCGATGCCGTCTCTTGGCGTGAAAATGGATGCGGTGCCCGGTCGTTTGAACGAGACATGGATCAGGATCGAGAAAGAGGGCATGTATTACGGACAGTGCTCGGAGCTTTGCGGTGCCCTGCATGGTTTCATGCCGATCATGGTCAAGGCCGTCAGCAAGGAAGAATATGCAAGCTGGCTCGTCACGGCGAAAGAACAGTTTGCAAGTAATAGCGCTCCGGCGATGAAATTCGCCAAGGTTGCCGCGACAAGCGCAGAATAAACAGGCTAGGAAAGAGGCAAGACAAAATGGCTTACGCATCAGCAGCCGGACACGACGATCATACTCCGAAGGGTTGGAAGCGGTGGGTCTATTCGACCAACCACAAAGACATCGGAACGATGTATCTGATTTTCGCGATTATTGCGGGTATCATTGGCGGCGGCATGTCGGTTTTCATCCGGGCCGAATTGCAGTTTCCGGGCGATCAGCTTCTGAACGGCAACTATCATTTCTTTAACGTTCTTGTGACGGGCCATGGGCTGATCATGATCTTCTTCATGGTCATGCCAGCGATGATTGGTGGTTTTGGCAACTGGATCGTGCCGCTGATGATCGGGGCGCCGGATATGGCGTTCCCGCGCATGAATAATATTTCTTTCTGGTTGCTTCCGCCCGCTTTTGCGCTGTTGCTGATTTCCATTTTTGTGGAAGGTCCGGCCGGCGCTACTGGTGTCGGCGGGGGCTGGACGATGTATCCGCCGCTCTCGTCTGCGCTCGGGCATCCCGGAATGGCTGTCGATTTTGCCATCCTCAGCCTGCATATCGCCGGTGCGTCTTCCATCCTGGGCGCGATCAATTTCATTACGACCATTTTCAACATGCGGGCGCCGGGCATGACCATGCACAAGATGCCGCTGTTTGTCTGGTCGGTGCTGGTTACGGCGTTCCTGCTGCTGCTGTCGCTGCCGGTTCTGGCGGGCGCCATCACCATGCTGCTGACGGATCGCAACTTCGGTTCCAGCTTCTTCGTGCCGCAGGGCGGCGGAGACCCGATCCTGTTCCAGCATCTGTTCTGGTTCTTCGGCCATCCGGAAGTGTATATTCTGATCCTGCCCGGTTTTGGCATCATCAGTCAGATTGTGTCGACCTTCTCGCGCAAGCCCGTTTTCGGCTATCTCGGTATGGCCTACGCCATGGTCGCGATTGGCGCCGTTGGCTTCATCGTCTGGGCGCATCACATGTATACCGTCGGTATGAATGTTGATACACGTGCGTACTTCCTGGTCGCCACGCTGGTGATTGCGGTTCCGACGGGTGTCAAGATCTTCTCCTGGATTGCGACGATGTGGGGCGGCTCCATCGAATTCAAGCCGCCGATGGTCTGGGCGCTTGGTTTTATCTTCCTGTTTACGGTCGGGGGTGTGACGGGCGTTGTACTGGCGAATGCCGGTCTTGATGTCGCGCTGCATGACACCTACTACGTGGTTGCCCACTTCCATTATGTTCTGAGCCTCGGTGCGGTGTTTGCGATCTTTGCGGGCTTCTATTACTGGTTCGGCAAGATGACCGGATACACCTATTCGGAAAAGCTTGCGCATCTGCATTTCTGGGTCACCTTTATCGGCGTCAACATGATCTTCTTCCCGATGCATTTCCTCGGGCTGGCGGGCATGCCGCGTCGTATCCCGGATTATCCGGACGCCTTTGCCGGCTATAATGAGATTTCGTCCATCGGATCCTATATTTCCGGCGTCGGCGTACTGATCTTCCTGTTCACGGTTATCCATGCCTTTGTCCGTAAGGAGAGAACGGTTGATAATCCGTGGGGCGAGGGCGCGACGACACTGGAGTGGACGCTGTCCTCTCCGCCTCCCTTCCATCAGTTCAATGAACTGCCGGTCATCAAATAAGGCCTGAGGAGTTTCTTGTGTCTGACACAAGCGTTGTAAAAGAAACGATCGAGGCCCGCGTCAATACGGATTTGACGCGGGTCAGCGACTATTTCGCCCTGCTGAAGCCGCGGGTCATGTCGCTTGTCGTTTTTACCGGCCTTGTTGGTCTGGTGGTTGCGCCTGGCAGTCTGCACCCGGTGCTGGCGTTTACGGCGCTTCTCTGCATTGCGGTCGGCGCAGGCGCGTCCGGCGCGATTAATATGTGGTATGATGCGGATATCGACACGGTGATGGAACGCACGAAAGAGCGTCCCATCCCGGCCGGTCGGGTGAGTGCGAATGAAGCCCTCGCCTTCGGGACGGTGCTCTCTGTTGCGTCGGTCGTTTTGATGGGGCTTGCGATCAATTATGTGGCGGCGGCGCTGCTCGCCCTCACCATCGCTTTTTATGTTTTTGTCTATACGATGTGGCTGAAACGCCGGACGCCGCAGAATATCGTGATCGGCGGTGCCGCAGGGGCCTTTCCGCCGATGATCGGCTGGGCGGCGGTGACCGGGGATGTCAGCGTTGAATCGCTGGTGCTGTTTGCCATTATTTTCATGTGGACGCCCCCGCATTTCTGGGCTTTGTCCCTGTGGCGCGATATTGATTACGCCAAGGCCGGGGTGCCGATGCTGCCGGTTGTTGCCGGGCGTGACGTGACCCGCCGCTATGTTGTTCTATACAGTGTGTTGTTGTTCCCGATTGCCGTTATGCCGTATTTTCTTGGCTATGCAGGCGTGGTTTACGGGGCGGGTTCCGCTGTTTTGAGCGGCCTGTTTCTTGTGCTGGCGTTGAAGGTATGGCAAGGCAAGGATGAGAAAAGCGCCAAGCAGCTTTTTGCCTTTTCCCTGCTCTATCTGTTTCTGCTATTCGCCATATTGCTCGGCGAAAGCTTGGCTCGCACGGTGATCTGATATGGCAAAGGATGATGACTTTATCCGGCGGCGGCGCATTCGCAACATTGTCGTTGGCGGCGTTCTCGCGGCGCTGGTGGTTCTGTTCTATCTTATCACGATTGTAAAGATGACGGGTGGAGCGACAGGCTGATGAAAAAGACACAGGGAAAATCCAAACGTCTTGCACTTATTCTGGCGTCGGTTGCGGCCGGTATGGTCGGCCTCGCCTATGCATCGGTTCCGCTCTATGATCTTTTCTGCCGGGTGACCGGATATGGCGGAACAACACAGCAGGCGAGCCTTGCCCCGGATACGGTGCTGGACAGGGAGGTCGTGGTTGAGTTCGACGCCAACACGGCGCGGGACATGCCCTGGGCGTTTAAACCGGTTCAGCATAAAATGACGTTGAAAGTCGGGGAATCCGCCCTTGCCTTTTATGAAGCCTATAACCCGTCTGACAAGACGGTGACGGGAACTGCGGCATTCAATGTGACGCCGCAAAAGGTCGGTCAGTATTTTACCAAGATCGAATGCTTCTGCTTTACAGAACAGGTATTGAAGCCCGGTGAACGGGTGGAAATGCCGGTCACTTTCTTTGTCGATCCGGCCATTGATCAGGACCCGAACGCGAAGGATGTCAAGGTTATTACGCTTTCTTATACCTTCTTTGTCAGTGATGAAGAGGAAGAAACGGATGTGTCGGCAACAGTCGATAAAAAATCGGTTGATGTAAATTGACCAACGGGAAATATTGATAATCAGTAGGACCGGATGAAATCCGGACGAATTGCAGGAGTTTAGAATGGCAGATTCTCACGCCAAGCAGCATGACTACCATCTGGTGGATCCGAGCCCCTGGCCCGCGTTATCGTCGATTGCGGCATTTGTCACGGCAATCGGTGCCGTTATGTGGATGCATGACAAAGGATATGCCGTCTTCGCCGTCGGCATGGTTGTCCTTTTGTATACGGCTTTCGCCTGGTGGCGTGATGTTGTCCGGGAGGGGGAGCATGAAGGTCACCATACGCCGGTTGTCCAGCTAGGTCTCCGCTATGGCATGATCATGTTCATCGCGTCCGAGGTGATGTTTTTCGTCGCCTGGTTCTGGGCCTATTTCAATGCGGGTCTGTTCCCGACGGAAGTCACCGGCGGCGTCTGGCCTCCGGAAGGCATTCAAACGTTTGATCCGTGGCATATCCCGCTTCTGAACACGATTATCCTGCTGCTGTCCGGAACAACTGTCACCTGGGCGCATCATGCGCTTCAGCATGGGGATCGCAAAGGGCTTGTGCAAGGGCTGACACTGACGGTCATTCTGGGTGTCGCGTTCACCTGCGTTCAGATTTATGAATACAGCCATGCGCAGTTCGCCTTCTCTGATGGCATTTACCCGTCCACCTTTTATATGGCGACCGGATTCCATGGTTTCCATGTGTTCATCGGCACGGTCTTCCTGCTGGTCTGTCTGATCCGGGCGATGAAGGGCCATTTCACGCCGACCCACCATTTCGGCTTTGAAGCGGCGGCATGGTATTGGCATTTCGTTGACGTGGTCTGGCTGTTCCTGTTCTTCGCCATTTACTGGTGGGGCGCGGGTCCTGCATGGAGTTGACCTGTTAAGTAATGGCATATTCCTATGGCATGCCAGTTTCCCCTTTGCGCGCCGGGCTTACCTGCAAATGCCCGTCCTGTGGAAAGGGGAAACTTTTTTCCGGTTTCCTGGATGTTACCGATTGCTGTGATACCTGCGGGCAGGATTTCAGCGCCGTCAACAGCGGTGACGGCCCGGCTGTTTTCATTATACTTATTGTTGGTTTTCTGGTCTGCGGGCTTGCCGTCATGGCGGAATTGATCTATCACCCGCCTTACTGGGTGCAGCTCGCGATCTGGCTGCCGGTCATATTTATTCTGAGTGTTGGTCTGTTGCGGCCCGCGAAGGCCTATCTGATCGCCCTGCAAATCAAGCATAAGGCCAGCTCAGAGATTGAGCGTTATTGATATGAAAAATTTTTCCCCCGGGCTTGTGCCGACGCTGGTGACAATTCCATGCGTTCTTATCCTGCTGGCGCTGACGGTGTGGCAGATTAACCGGTATGACTGGAAAACCGATCTGGTCGCCACGATCAACAGCCAGCTGGCGGAGGCTCCGGTTACGCTTCCTCCTGGAAATATTGATCCCAAAGAATGGCAATATCGACGGGTCCGCCTGACCGGCGAATTTGAGCATGATAAGGAAATTCACCTGTTCGCCCATGCGGACAAGGGACGGGCGGGATTTCAGATTATCACGCCCTTCCGTCGCACAGTTGAAGGGGATCTTGTTCTCGTCAATCGCGGCTGGGTGCCGGAGGCAAACAAGGAGCCTGCCACACGCCCCGAAGGGCAGATTGAAGGTCTGGTCACGGTCACCGGCATTGTCCGTAAACCCTGGAGCAAGGCCTGGTCTTTCATGCCGGATAACAACTGGGAAGATAATGTCTGGCTGTATGGGGAGCTTGACGAGATGGCGGAACATCTCGGGGTTCCGGTTGAGCCGGTGTTTGTCGAGCTTGATAAGGCGAATGTGCCGGGCGGTCTGCCGATTGGCGGGCAGACACGCATCACGCTGCCCAATAACCATATTCAATATGCCTTCACATGGCTGGGGCTGGCGGGGGCGATGGTGATTATCTATCTGCTCTATGGTCTGAAACGCGGCCGGGCGCTGAATGAGAAAAATGCCTGAGCCAATTACGGCCTATCAACAGCTTGAGCAGAAATTTGCGCGGCTCTCGGCCCTTTCGGGGGCGGCGGCCATGCTGCATTGGGACAGTGCGGCGATGATGCCGACGGGCGGCGCCGATGCGCGCGCCGAACAGCTCGCCGCCCTCAGCCTTGTTTCACATGAAACATTGACCCGGCCAGAGATTGCGGATCTGTTGACGGAAGCGGAAGACGCAACCGCAAGCCTTGACGAGTGGCAGCGCTCCAATCTCAGGGAAATGCGCCATCGCTGGCGCCATGCGACGGCAGTGGACCCGGATCTGGTGGAAGCCCATTCGCGGTCGACGTCGCGATGCGAAATGGTTTGGCGCACGGCCCGGCTGGATAATGATTTTGCCACGCTTCGCCCGCATCTGGAGGAAGTGGTTTTACTGACGCAGCGGATTGCCGCCGCCAAGTCAGCGGCATTTGATCTGTCGCCCTATGATGCCTTGCTGGATGAGTATGAACCGGGCTGCCGTCAGGCCATGATTGATCCGCTGTTTGCCGATCTGGAAGGATTCCTCCCGGATTTTCTGGCGGCGGTGCTGGACAGGCAAAAAAGCTATGGCATGGGTCTGCGGCCCGATGGCCCGTTTGATGAAGCCGTGCAGCGAAGCCTCGGTCTTGAATTCATGACGGCCCTGGGTTTCAATTTTGATCACGGACGCCTTGATATCAGCCATCATCCTTTTACGGGGGGTGTCCCTGATGACGTCCGGCTGACCACCCGCTATGAAGCGGATGATTTCACGCAGAGCCTGATGGGGACCCTGCATGAAACCGGCCATGCCCTTTACGAGCAGGGCCTGCCGAAAGCCTGGCGGTCCCAGCCTGTCGGGCTGGCGCGCGGTATGGCGTTGCATGAAAGCCAGTCGCTGCTGATTGAGATGCAGCTTTCCCGCAGTGCGGACTTCATGGTCTATGCGCTGCCGCGGATCAGGGCGGCCTTTAACGGATCGGGGCCGGCGTGGGAGATGGACAATATCCTGCGCCTCTATCAGCAGGTGGCGCCGGGCTTTATCCGGGTCGATGCGGATGAGGTCACCTATCCGTTGCATGTCATCCTGCGCTATCAACTGGAAACGGCGCTGCTGTCCGGTGACCTGCCCGTCGCCGATCTTCCGGCGGCCTGGAACAATGGGATGCGCAAGGCTCTTGGCATCACGCCGCCCAATGACCGGCTTGGCTGTTTGCAGGATATTCACTGGCCGGGCGGGGCGATCGGCTATTTCCCGACCTATACCCTCGGCGCTATGGCGGCGGCGCAGATATTCCAGGCGGCGAAGGAGACTATCCCGGCTCTGAAAGCGCAGGTGCAAAAAGGAGAGTTTGCCCCCCTGCTGCAATGGCTGCGTGACAATGTCCATGCGCTTGGCAGTTCTCGCTCGACGGATGATATCCTGAAGTCGGCGACGGGCGCACCGCTCACCGCTGCCGCATTCAAGGCGCATTTGCAGGAACGGTATCTTTAGGGCGTTAATAGCCGGGAGTTTGCACGCCTTTTGGAGATATCCCCCCTTGCGTGATGCGGCGGCATATGGTTACTCTCAGCCGCCTTTTGTTCCGTGTAAGGAGTTAGACAGTGCGTTATATCAGCACGCGCGGCAAAGCGCCGGTACTGAATTTTGAAGAAGTGGTCCTGACGGGTCTCGCGCGCGATGGCGGCCTTTACCTGCCGGAAAGCTGGCCGCAGTTTTCGCATGACGATATCCAATCCCTTGCCGGAATGCGCTATGCAGAAGCGGCGGCGTTTCTGTTGCAACCGTTCCTCGGGGACAGCATAGAGGCGGCGGACTTCCACGCCATGACCGAGAAGGCCTATACCGCCTTCTCCCACGAGGCGGTGGTGCCGATCCGGCAGATGGGCGCAAATGACTTCCTGATGGAGCTGTATCACGGCCCGACGCTCGCCTTCAAGGATGTGGCGCTTCAGCTTCTCGGCCTGCTTTATGACCATCTGCTGGCCCGGCAGGGAAAGCGCGTGACCATTATTGGCGCGACCTCTGGCGATACAGGGTCTGCCGCGATTGAAGCCTGCCGCGGCCGAGAAGCGGTGGATATCTTCATTCTGCATCCGAAGGGGCGCGTGTCCGAAGTGCAGCGGCGGCAGATGACCACCGTGCTGGATGCGAATGTCCATAATATCGCCGTGGAGGGGGATTTTGATGATTGTCAGGCCATGGTCAAGGCCATGTTCAACGATCACGACTTCCGCGACAGCCTTGCCGTCTCCGCCGTTAATTCCATCAACTGGGCGCGGGTGATGGCGCAGATCGTCTATTATTTCACGGCGGCGGTCAGTCTTGGTGGCCCGGCCCGGCCTGTTTCCTTCTCGGTGCCGAGTGGCAATTTCGGCGATGTCTATGCAGGCTATGCCGCCAGCCGAATGGGGCTGCCGGTCGAGCAGCTTATCGTCGCCACAAATCGCAACGATATCCTGTCCCGTTTCTTCAACAGCGGCGAATACCGCAAGGCGGGTGTGGATCCCACCATCAGCCCGAGCATGGATATCCAGGTCTCCAGCAATTTTGAGCGTTACCTTGCCGATCTATATGGTCGTGACGGGGCGGCAGTCTCGGAGTTGATGGCCCGACTGGACAGCGATGGCGGGTTCGTCATTGATCGGCTGCGTCTGAATGATAGTCTCTTCGCTGCCGGAAAGTGCGGGGAAGCGGAGACGATTGAAACCATTCGCCGAACTTTCGAGGAGACGGGGACATTGGTCGATCCGCATACTGCGGTTGGTCTGTTCGCGGGCCAAAACTGCCGTAAAGACAGCCATATCCCGCTGGTTACCCTGTCAACGGCGCATCCGGCGAAATTTCCGGACGCGGTGGAAAAGGCGACGGGTGAACGCCCCGCCCTGCCTAAACATATGTCTGACCTTTTCGCGCGCGAGGAGCGGTTTGCGCAATTGCCTAATGATATTGAAACGGTAAAATCCTATATAAGGGAACGGGCGCGTATTTTGGCGCCGCATTGAGGTGAATGAATTGATGGATGTTAAAGTCACCACGTTGAAGAATGGTTTACGGGTGATCTCGGATCCGATGCCGGGTCTTGAAACCTCAGCCGTGGGAGTCTGGGTCGATACCGGCGCGCGACATGAAACGGCGGCGGAAAACGGTATTTCCCACGTGCTGGAACATATGGCGTTCAAGGGCACGTCGAAACGTTCGGCCCTGCAGATTGCCGAGGTAATTGAGTCGGTTGGCGGGCATCTCAATGCCTATACCAGTCGGGATCAGACCGCCTATTATGCGCGGGTGCTTAAAGATGACGTGCCCCTCGCCGTTGATATCCTCAGCGATATACTGCAACATTCCGTGTTTGACGAGCAGGAAATCGCTCGTGAAAAAGAAGTGATAGTTCAGGAAATCGGTCAAACGTTCGACACACCGGATGATATCATTTTCGATTATCTTCAGGAAACCTCCTATCCCGATCAACCGATCGGCCGTTCCATCCTGGGGACGGTTTCGCAGGTGCGCGGATTTGAGAGAGGGATGATCGCCGATTACATGAACCGGCATTATCTGGCCCCCGGCATGGTGTTGAGCGCATCAGGGGCGGTGGATCATGATGCCCTCGTCCGGCTGGCGGAGGAGGCCTTTGGAGATCTTTCCGCGAGCGGGGGATATGAAATGGAGCCCGCCGTTTACCGGGGCGGCGACTATCGGGAAGCGAGGAAGCTGGAACAGGTGCATTATGCGCTTTCCGTACCGGGCGCGTCCTATATGGATGATGACTATTACGCGCTGCAAATTCTGTCCGGTCTGCTGGGCGGGGGAATGTCCTCGCGACTTTTCCAGGAAATCAGGGAGCGACGCGGGCTGTGTTATTCGGTTTTCAGCTTTGCCTCCTCCTTCATGGATTCGGGCACGTTCACGGTCTATGCCGGAACAGGCGAAGAGCACATCAATGAGCTCAGCCATGTCCTGACGGATGAATTGCGACGGGTCAGCGATGATCTATCGACGTCGGAGGTCGAACGTGCGAAGGCGCAATTGAAAGCGTCCCTGCTGATGGGCATGGAAGGGCCGGCGGCGCGGGCCGAAGTGCATGCCCGTCAGTTGCAAATCTATGGCCGGGTGTTGCCCGCCGCGGAAATTACTGAAAGCATTGATGCGGTCAGCCTGGAGGAGGTAAAAAATCTGGCGGGCAGGCTGTTTTATGGTGTAACGCCGACGATTGCCGCTTTGGGACCGCTCAAAAACCTTGATCCCTATGAGCGGATTGCCGCCAGATTCAACTAGGTCCGAATGACGGGGGCGGGGGGATGCTTGAAAAGTTGTCACTGATGGGACGCGCGCCGCAGGTGATAACCGAACGTCTCATCCTGCGGCCCCCGAAAATGTCAGACTGGGAGCAATGGGCGGAATTGCGGAGGGAAAGTCGTTCTTTCCTTGTCCCGTGGGAGCCGTTATGGGGTCCGGATTCCCTGTCGAAAGCAAGTTTCCGCGCCCGGCTCCGCCGGATTTCAAGGGATGTGAGAGACGATCAGGGGCAAGGCTTTTTTCTCTTCCGCCGCGATAGCGACGATCTTGTCGGCGGTATCACGCTTGGCAATATCCGCCGCGGCGTTGCCCAGACCGGCACCATCGGCTATTGGACGGGGGCACCGCATGCCCGCAAAGGATATATGTTTGAGGCGCTGTGCGGCCTGATGCCTTTCCTGTTTTATGAATTCAGTTTACGCCGGATCGAGGCGGCCTGCCTGCCATCCAATATTCCAAGTTCGAAGCTGCTTGAAAAAGTAGGTTTTTCCCGGGAGGGGCGGGCGCGGGAATATCTGTGCATCAACGGCGTCTGGCACGACCATCTGCTTTATGCGCTGCTGGACAAAGACCCTGTTGCCCCGCGTTAGGACGGTCTGCCTATGCGTGCCCCACGTCACCTGAAAGCAGACGAGGGTCAATCCCGAGTTTGTGAATGGCGACTTCCCATTTCAAATCGAGTTCCGGTCCGAAGACGATATCAAGATCCGGATCGACGACAAGCCAGCCATTTTCCTGTATTTCCTGTTCAAGCTGCCCCGGGCCCCAGCCGGAATATCCGAGAGCGAGAAAGCTGCTTTCCGGACCGCTGCCGCCTGCGATGGTTTTCAGCATGTCAACGGTGGCGGTCAGGGCCATATCCTGCCCGATTTTGAGTGTTGTTTCATACAGGATGTCCGTGGAATGGACAACGAAACCGCGTTCGGTATCAACTGGACCGCCGAAATGGATATTGATATGGCTGTCCTTATCCGTTTTGGGAATATCGAGCTGTTCCAGCAGGTCATCAAAGCTGAGGGCGTCGAGCGACCGGTTGAGCAGGATACCCATAGCGCCGGTATCCGAATGGGCGCAGAGCAAAATAACGGCCTTCTGAAATCGCGGATCGCTCATGTTTGGCATGGCAACCAGCAACTTACCGTCGAGATATCCGCCTTCGATTTTATGTATCGTCATAGTATGAATATATGTATCTGTTATAGAGCAGCCCAGAGCGTGGTGATATTCATGACGCGATTGTGACACACCAACCCTTAATAATCTTTTATATAAGCGGTTGAAATCCCATTGTAAGATGGAAGTACATCGGCAATGAAAAATCCTCAAATCGCCACAATCGGCCTGTTTTTTTCCGTATTTTTTGTGTGCCTGCCCGGTAATCCGCTGGTTGCGACAGCCGATGGCCCACCGGTTCTTGAGCAGGCGCACCTTCAACTGGTTTCCGCCGTAGAAGGAACAAAGGGACAGGAGGCGGTGCGGATCGGTGTGCAAATTCGCCTGGCGCCCGGATGGAAAACCTATTGGCGCAGCCCGGGAGAGGCTGGCATCCCGCCAACATTCGACTGGAGCGGATCACGCAATCTGGATGCAGCGCATATTCACTGGCCGGTCCCGGAATATTTCGAATCCTACGGCATCGGCAGCTGGGGATATGAAGACGAAGTTGTTTTTCCCATAGATGTGGTTCTCGAAGAAAAAGGCGCACCGCTCGATCTGAAGCTGCGTCTGCAACTCGGACTATGCGAAAAGATCTGCATCCCCTATGAACAGGAATTGGAGTTGTCACTGGCCGCAGGCGCGGCTGTACGCTCCCGCGAGGCGGACCTGATAGAAACCTTCGCCCGCCGCGTTCCGGCTGAGGCAGGCGCAGTCGGCGCCATCGCTACGGATGTTGCCGTGCAGGCGACGGAGGAGGGGAAGTTTACCCTGATCGTTCTGAGTACGCAGCCGCTTGCCGCGCCGCAGGTTATTGTTGAGGGCAAGGCGGGCAGCTATTTCGAGGAGATTTCCCGGAAATTTATGTCGGCGGGACAGGAAGCCCGCTTTTTCATGAGGGCGGATTTGCCGTCAAAAGCTGACCGGCTCGCGGATCAGCACCTCATGGTGACGATTATTGACGGGGAGCGCGCCACGCAAAAAAGAGTCGCGGTAGAGTAAAAAACCGCAGCCCTAAATATCAAAAGCTTTTCATTTTCATCTGCCAATATATGTTAAGGTTATCAGGGGCGATACGCCGCAACTTTGAAATGGGAAATGATGATGACGATAAAAGTTGGTGACAAACTTCCGAATGCAGATTTGATGATGATGACCGAGAAGGGACCGACGAAAATGTCAACGGCGGATCTGTTCGGTGGCAAGAAAGTCGCGTTATTTGCGGTTCCCGGGGCCTATACCCCGACCTGTTCGGCAAAGCATTTGCCGGGGTTCGTTGATAATTCGGCAAAATTGTCGGCAAAAGGCGTCAATGAGATTGTTTGCCTTTCGGTGAATGATCCTTTTGTCATGGCGGCCTGGGGCAAGGATCACAATGCGGGCCACATCAAGATGGTTGCTGATCCCGATGCGGCCTTCACCAAGGCAATGGGCGTGGAATTTGATGCCTCGGGCGCGGGGCTTGGCGTGCGGTCCCGCCGTTATTCGATGCTGGTAGATGATGGCGTGGTCAAGCAACTCAACCTTGAAGAGACGGGCGGCTTCGAAGTGTCTGATGCGGATACGCTGCTCGGGCAGCTCTGACGCAGGTCACTCCGAGCTCTAACGGCGGTGAGGGGAAGGCGATGCTTTCCCCTTTTGCCTTTATCGGGAATTCTCAACGTTTCTTTTTGAACTTTTCCATCCCCTTGTTCGCGAGCTCATCCGCCTTCTCGTTCCCCGGATCGCCCGCATGGCCTTTGACCCATTTCCAGCGAATCTGATGTTGGGAAATCGCCTCATCTAGCGCCAGCCAGAGATCCTGATTTTTTACCGGCTTTTTGGCCGCTGTCTTCCAGCCGTTGCGTTTCCAGCCTTCCATCCATTTGGTAATGCCGTCCTTGACATAGGTGCTGTCGGTGTGAAGCTCCACCACGGAACGGCGTTTCAGCGCGCTGATTGCCTTTATTGCGGCGGTCAGTTCCATGCGGTTGTTAGTGGTTTCCATCTCGCCGCCGCAAAGTTCCTTTGTCTGCTCTTTATAGTGCAGGAGGGCGCCCCATCCTCCCGGACCGGGATTTCCGGAGCAGGCGCCATCCGTATAAATCACAACAATATTTTCCGACATACTGGAACTCCCGATACGCGATATATGACACTGGTCCGGCGTTTCGGCTCTTAGCATGGTTAAAGGGGGACGGCAAATCCTGCGGCGGTATTTCTTTAACCTAAAATTAGCGGCTTTTACCTATGCTGCTCCAGGGTCAAGGCGGGAACCCTTACTCTTTCCCGCGATGAAGTGGAGTGGACAATATGCAGAAAAAACTATTCTCGGCGGAAATCCGGAAGCTTGGCGGAGCCGAATACGAGGCTATTGGATCGGAAGTCTCCACGATCAACTCCGCGCAATACAAGGAAATTATGGACGCCCTGGTCGAAATCAAGGCCGGGCTCGGGATTGATGACAGCTCCCGTCCTGCATCGCCGGTCGATGACGTGGAATCAAAGGCGGTTGCGGAACTGGCCCGGCTGCATCAGGAATTGCAGGAACTATCGGATGTCATTCATGAAACGCGGCGGGAAATTGCATCGCTCAACTCCTCCAGACATGGGCAGAAGCTGAACTCCGTCACCGATCAGCTCGGCGCGGTTGTTGGCGATACAGAAGCCGCGACTAATTCCATTCTGGAAGCGGTGGAGATTATCGAGGACAAGAATGAAAGCCTTGAGCTTAACGCCGGGTCTCCCGAAGAGACGGAATGCATTGAAGCGATCAGCAAATCCGTCATGCAGATTTATGAAGCCTGTAATTTTCAGGATGTAACGGGACAGAGAATTTCAAAGGTTGTTGCCACTCTTGGCTTCGTTGATGAACGCATCACCAAGATGGTTGATATTCTGGGTGGGGAAGATGAATTCAAGGATATGGAGGTGGTTCCATTCGTCCCGCAGTTTGATGAAGATGTCGAACTCAGCGGTCCGCGCCCCGAAGGGCATGAAATATCACAGGATGAGATTGATTCCCTGTTTGGCTGATCCCCGGCCTGTCAGTCCAGACCATAGGCGGCGACACTGCTCACCGCCTGATGAAATTGTAATTTCCGGAAATACTCCATCGGGTCTTTTGGCTTGACGAGGGCTCCTTCAACCTGGTTAAGCCAGTCGTAAAGGCGTGTCAGCAGAAACCGGATCGCTGCCCCGCGGCACAGCAGGGGCAGAAACGCCAGCTCTTCCTGTGAAAAGGGCCTGATTTCCCGATATCCATTCAGCAGCTTGCGCGCCTTGGTAATATTAAAACTGCCGTCGCTTTCAAAGCACCAGGCGTTCAGGCATATGGCAAGGTCATAGGCGAAAAAGTCGTTACAGGCGAAATAATAGTCGATAACGCCGCTGACTTCCTCTTTAAGGAAGAAAATATTGTCCGGGAATAGATCCGCATGGATCACGCCGGAGGGAAGGTCTGACGGCCAATGGCCCTCCAGAAAGGTGATCTCCGCCTCAATTTCGGAAAGCAGGCCCGGCTCCAGACTGGTCGCGCAGCTGCGTGCACAGGCCTCATACAGGGGGCGCCAGCTTGCCAATGACAATGTATTGGGCCGTTTCAGTGTGAAATCACTGCCGATGGTATGGAGTTTTGCCAGTGTTTGTCCAAGCAGGGCGCAGTGAGCGGGCGTGGTCCGCCGGACGGACCGTCCGTCAAGAAATTCGATTATGGCGGCAGGGCGTCCGGCAACTTCGGTGAGGTTGCGGCCATCCCTGGTGGTGACCGGCGTGGGGGACATGAAACCGCCCGCTGCCAGATGCTCCATCAGGCCGAGGAAAAATGGCAAATCCTCCGCATTCACGCGTTTTTCATACAGGGTGAGGATGAAATATCCGCCTTCCGTATGCAGCAGAAAGTTGGAGTTTTCGACCCCTTCGGCAATACCTTTGCACGACAGCGCCTGTCCGAGATCATACTGATCCAGCAGGGCATCCAGCTCGTCATCGGAAATCTCTGTATAAACGGCCATCCTTATTCTGCCGCTTCGGAGGCAAGAATTTTTGGCATTTTGAAAACGACCTGCTCTTCGTTCGTGACGATTTCCTCAACCGTAACGTCGTAGCGTTCTGAAAAGGCGGCAACAACCTCTTCGACCAGCGTTTCGGGGGCGGACGCGCCCGCCGTGATGCCAACCGTCTTTGCAGATTTCAGGCAATCCCAGGGGATATCGCTCGCCCGCTGGACCAGGGCGACATTGGGGCAGCCGGCCTTTTCCGCGACCTCGACCAGCCGCATGGAGTTGGACGAATTGGGCGCGCCGATAACCAGCAGGCCATCGCACCGGTCGGCAAGGATTTTGACGGCGGCCTGTCGGTTTGTCGTTGCGTAGCAGATATCTTCCTTCTTTGGCGCTTCGATACCGGGAAAGCGTTCGCGCAGAATATCGACAATATCCCGGGTTTCATCAACGGAGAGAGTGGTCTGCGTCAGATAGGCAAGGTTTTTACCGGGCTGTTTCTGGCGGAAGTTGCGCGCTTCCTCCGCTGTTTCGATCAGCGTAATTTCCCCTTCGGCGAGCTGGCCCATGGTGCCGATCACTTCCGGGTGACCACGATGACCGATCAGGATGATTTCATGATTGTCCCGTTCATGGCGTTCCGCCTCCCGGTGCACCTTGCTGACCAGCGGACAGGTGGCGTCAATATAGAACATCTGCCGGTTTTCCGCTTCGGCGGGGACGGATTTTGCGACCCCGTGCGCCGAAAAAATTACAGGATAGCCTTTTGGGATGTCGGCCAGTTCATCAACAAAAACAGCGCCCTTCTGCTCCAGGCTTTCGACGACAAAACGGTTGTGAACAATTTCATGGCGTACATAGACCGGCGCGCCATATTTTTCGAGCGTCCGCTCGACAATCTGTATTGCCCGGTCCACCCCGGCGCAGAACCCCCGCGGTGCGGCGAGCCGCAATGTCCGCTTTTCTCTTTCCATGATCAATCCTGGCCCGGGCCTGAGCCGCCCGATGTCTCGTGAATGCTTGCCATTTCCGGCCGTCCATTCTAGATTTGCGGAACTCATACAACAGTTTCAAGGGGAATGCCAGTTCAAGGCAACGTAAATTGTGGTGAGGGCGGGAAAATGGGCCACAAAGCAGGAACTTTCGACCATAATCCCGCCATATCGGAAAATCCGTCAATTTCGCGTGGCGCGGCGGCGGATTTCATGGCAGAACCCGGAGCAAGGCCTGTGCATTGCAGAGCTTGCAAACTGATTGAATTTCAAAATGCTGGTACATAATGTCTTTCGTTGATTGCTTCAGAAATATGTCACGCGGGATGATGCTTGCGGGCTCGCTTTTTGCTGTTTCGGCCTGTAGCGGCAGTTTCGATACAGATGTGATGAGCATTTTCAGCGGGCCGAAGGCGCCGTTGCCCTGCCCGCAGGTGGAAGTGTTGCCGGGCGCGGACGCCATTACGATCTTTCGCGAAGGAGTGGGACGTGATCTCGTTGATGTCCGCTTTGAAGGGGTCATTACCCCGGTCAGCGGGGAATGCCAGTATGTGGACGATGAAACGGCAGTTGTTGCAAATCTGATCCTGCGCATTGATGCAACGAAAGGTCCCGCCGCCACCAGCCAGAGCGAGGATTTTCCCTTCTTCGTCGCGATTGCCCAGAGGGATGGTAAAATTCTGGCGAAAAAGGTTTTTTCGAGCCCGGTTGAAATTGCGGAAGGGCGTCGGCGCGGTGCCGTTCAGGAAGAGATCGAACAGCGTATCCCGCTGACCGGTATTAAGACCGGATATGACTATGTCATCATCATCGGATTTCAACTGACGAAAGAGCAGATGGGTCTGCAAAGCTAATTTCGTGCTTTGATTCAATAGCGTTTGACTATTCCGCTTCGGCCTATATTATTCCGCCCATTCAGTCGATCCCGGCGGGAGAGATGGCCGTAAGGGGCTATCGCCGAAGGAGCAACCGCCCCGGAAACTCTCAGGCAAACGGACCGCAGGGGGATGAAACTCTGGAAAGTAAATTACCTTGGTAATTTCACCGAAGGGGTAAGCGCTACTGGTTCTGTCAACAGGGGCCGGTAACGTCAAATCTCTCAGGTTATAAGACAGAGGGGGTAAGCCACGGCGCTGCGTGCCGGGGTTGCTTGTCCTTTGTCATTAACCGGGATCGAACCATGAGTGAAAATCCGTCGATAAAAAAGACCGTTCTCTTTGATTTGCATGTCGAGCTGGGCGCCAAAATGGTGCCCTTCGCCGGTTATGACATGCCTGTCCAGTATCCGGATGGCATCCTTAAGGAGCATCTTCATACCCGCAGTGCAGCCGGCCTTTTCGACGTGTCGCATATGGGACAGCTTGTTATCAGCGGTGCAGACCCCGCGAAGGCCATCGAAAGCCTGATTCCCGGCGATATCCAGTCCCTTGCACCCGGAGAAATGCGCTATAGCTTTCTCACCAATGACAAGGGGGGCATTCTGGATGATTTGATCGTTACCCGTCGGGGGGCGGATCTGTTTGTCGTCGTCAATGCGGCCTGCAAGGAACAGGATACGGCCCTGTTGAGGGACGGCCTTCGCGGGCAGGCTGAGGTGACGGAGCTTGCCGATCGGGCGCTGGTCGCGTTGCAGGGACCGAAAGCGGCGGAGGTTCTGGCGCGATTCGCAAAAGACGTGGCCACCATGCCGTTCATGACCTATCGCGAGATGACAATTGCGGGGGTTCCCTGTTTTGTGACCCGGTCCGGCTACACCGGGGAGGATGGATTTGAACTCTCAATCCCCTTGGATCAGGCGGTTACGCTCTGCCGTAAGCTACTGGGCGAAGCGGAAGTGAAGCCGATTGGTCTCGGGGCGCGTGATTCGCTGCGCCTGGAGGCGGGGCTTTGCCTTTACGGACATGACCTGACAGAGGAAACGACACCGGTTGCCGCCGGGCTTCTCTGGGCCATTTCAAAGCGGCGCCGGACGGAAGGCGGCTTTCCCGGCGCGGCAGCCATTCAGGCGGAAATTGCCAACAAACCAGCGATGAGGCGTGTCGGGATCCTGCCCGAAGGGCGGGCGCCTGCGCGGGAACATACAGAAATTACCGATGAGGCAGGCAATGTCATCGGCGAGATCACATCGGGCGGATTCTCTCCCAGTCTCGAAATACCCATCGCCATGGGTTATGTCCCGCTTGCATTTTCAGATGTGGGAACGAAAATAAATCTTCTTGTCAGGGGGAAGCCGCGACCGGCCATGGTCGCGAAAATGCCCTTCGTCGAACAGCGTTATTATCGGGGTTAATCATCAAGTGGAGGCATTGAATGTCCTATAGGTTCACGGAAGATCATGAGTGGGTGCTGGTGGAAGGCAATATCGCAACAATAGGGATCAGCGATTATGCGCAAGGTCAGCTTGGCGATGTGGTCTATGTGGAACTGCCGTCTGTCGGTGGTGATGTAAGCAAGGGGGATGAACTGGCAGTTGTCGAGAGTGTCAAGGCCGCTTCCGAAGTCTATTCCCCCGTCAGCGGTGAGGTTGTCGAGGTGAATGGCGAGTTGGAAGGCGCGCCGACCCTCGTCAATGAAGACGCCATGGATACTGGGTGGTTCGCCAAAATCCGCATCAAGGATGCATCGGAGATTGAAGAGCTCATGGATGAAACCGCATACAAGAGTTTTGTTGAAGGCCTCGACGAATGAGATATATGCCTCATACCGCCAATGAGCGGAAGGAAATGCTGGCGAAAATCGGGGTCGGATCGGTAGACGATCTGTTCACCGATATCCCGGAAGAGGCGCGTCTCGATGGCCTGCTTGATCTGCCGCTGCACCAAAGCGAAATGGCGGTTGAGAAGAACTTCCGGACATTGGCGGCCAAGAATCTCTCCCCCGGTGATGTGCCCTCTTTTCTTGGGGCGGGGGCTTATCAGCATCATATTCCGTCTGTCGCCGACCATCTGATCCAGCGATCGGAGTTTCTGACATCCTACACCCCCTATCAGCCGGAAATCAGCCAGGGCACATTGCAGGCCCTGTTTGAATTTCAGACCCAGGTCGCGCTGATCACCGGGATGGAGGTGGCCAATGCCTCCATGTATGACGGTGCGACCTCCTGCGCCGAGGCGGTGCTGATGGCCTGCCGGGTGACGCGGCGCAAAAAAGCCCTGCTGTCGGGAAACCTGCATCCCCATTATCGTGATGTCACCTCGACAACGCTGCAATACACCGAGTTTGAGACGGCTACGCTTCCGGCGAGGGCTACGGATGTGGAGGACTTCACCTCCCTGATCGGGCCGGATATCGCCTGTGTCGTTGTGCAGAATCCGGACTTTTTCGGGCGGTTGCAGGATTTTTCCGCACTGGCAGAGAAATGCCATGAGGCGGGGGCGCTGCTGGTCGTTGTGGTGAATGAGGTCATCTCCCTCGGTGCTGTCAAATCACCCGGTGAGATGGGCGCGGATATTGTTGCAGGGGAAGGTCAGTCAATCGGTGTGCCACTTTCCTTTGGAGGGCCGCATGTCGGCCTTCTGGCCACCCGCCAGAAATTTGTCCGCCAAATGCCGGGAAGGCTCTGCGGCCAGACGGTTGATCAGAATGGCAAGAGGGGTTTTGTCCTGACCCTTTCAACGCGAGAGCAGCATATCCGCCGCGAAAAGGCGACCAGTAACATCTGCACCAACGCGGGGCTGTGTTCGCTCGCCTTCACCATTCATATGAGCCTGCTCGGCGAGACCGGTTTTACCGAACTGGCGGCGCTCAATCATTCCAAGGCCGCCACGCTGGCGGACAGGCTGGAAAAAATTGATGGCGTTGAAATTCTCAATGACAGCTTTTTCAATGAGTTCACCGTCAAGCTGCCAACAGAGGCGGCCACCGTGGTTGAGAAGCTGGCAGCGCGGCGTATTTTGGGCGGTGTTCCCGTCTCCCGCCTGATCCCCGAACAGCCGGAACTGGCCAATCTGCTGCTTGTCGCCGCAACGGAAACCTGCACGGAGACGGATATGAATGCTTTTGCCGCAGCGCTGAGAGAGGTGCTCTGATGTTGAATAATGTAGGGCGCCCGACACAGCCAATGGAAACGGATGACAATATGGTAACGGTGGAAACTTTCACCGGGAATCATGGCCTTGCGCTTGAAACCCCGCTTATATTCGAGCAGGGCGTGCCCGGCCGTGTCGGCGTCGATATGGAAGAACCTGCGCCCGTGAAAAGCCGCCTTGGCAATCTGGCGCGCAAAGGCGAAATTGGTCTTCCCGATTTGTCCGAGCCGCAGGTGCTGCGTCATTTTGTGCGTCTCAGCCGTCAGAATTACGCCATTGATGCGGGTTTTTACCCGCTTGGCTCCTGTACGATGAAGCATAACCCGCGGATCAATGAGAAGGTGGCGCGGTTTTCAGGTCTTGGCGATCTGCATCCGCTTCAACCGGCCAGCACGGTACAGGGGGCGTTGGAGCTGATCGACAGTCTGGCGCACTGGCTGAAAACGATTACCGGTATGCCGGCAGTGGCCATGTCGCCCGCGGCGGGCGCTCATGGGGAGCTGTGCGGTGTGATGGCGATCCGGGCGGCGCATGAAGCGAAAGGTGAAACACGGCTGCGCATTCTGGTCCCGGAATCGGCGCATGGCACCAATCCGGCAACAGCGGCGCTTTGTGGATATAAGGTTGACGCAGTTCCGGCACGGAAAGATGGCCGGATGGATCTGGAGGCATTCGCGGCAAAGCTGGGCCCTGATGTTGCCGGGGTGATGCTGACAAACCCGAACACCTGTGGGCTGTTTGAAACCGAAGTGAAACAGATTGCCGATATGATCCATGAGGTCGGCGGTTACTTCTATTGTGACGGGGCCAACCTCAACGCCATTCTGGGGCGGGTGCGTCCCGGCGATCTCGGCGTGGATGCCATGCATATCAATCTGCATAAAACCTTCTCCACTCCCCATGGGGGAGGAGGGCCCGGCGCAGGGCCTGTCGTCCTGTCGGAGGCGCTGGCGCCCTTCGCGCCCTTGCCCTATGTCGTGCAGGGAGAGGCAGGTTTTGAGCTTCTGGAGACACGTCATGGCCTTGCGAAGGACAGCTTCGGTCGCATGAAGGGGTTTCACGGCCAGATGGGCATGTTTATCCGCGCCCTTGCCTATATGCAGAGCCATGGGGCGGACGGTCTTCGCCAGATTGCCGAAGATGCGGTTCTGAATGCCAATTATGTTAGGGTCGGGCTTAATGACATGCTGAACTCACCGTTTGACGGAATCTGCATGCATGAGGCGCTGTTCGATGACAGCACGCTCAAGGGCACCGGTGTCACCACACTGGATATTGCCAAGGCAATGATTGATGAGGGTTACCACCCTATGACCATGTATTTCCCGCTGGTTGTGCATGGGGCGATGCTGATTGAGCCAACGGAAAGTGAGAGTCGGGAGACGTTGGATCAGTTCATTGGCGCGATGCGGCATCTGCTGGAACGGGCGAAGTCGGGGGACGTGGCGTATTTTCAAGGAGCGCCGCATTTCGCCCCTCGCAGGCGGCTTGATGAAACCGGCGCGGCACGTAATCCGGTGCTGCGCTATTCGCCCTCGACGGAAGAGGAGAAGGGGACAGCAGCCTCCTGATATAGCGGAAATGAAAGCCCCGCCATTTGGCGGGGTTTTCTGTGATTACAGCAAGTTAGGGCGGACAACAAAAAAAGCCCCGTTTAAGACGGGGCTTTTTTATATTGGTAATGGCTCTCGATCAGTTCAGATGTGTCTGAAGGTCCTTGATGGACTGATCAATGAGTGCATTGGCCTTGTCGGCTTTCATGCCGTCCTGCATCAGCTTGGAGGCAGCGGCAATCGCGACATCAACGGCAATGCCCTGAACTTCGGCGACGGCTTTTTCTTCAGCCTGACGAATCTTCGCTTCGGCCATTTCCTGACGCCGCGCCAGAGCGATCTCCAACTCTTTCACGCTTTGTGCGCGAAGAATTTCAGCATCTTCCTTGGCCTTGGCAACAATATCCTCTGCCGTTTGCATGGCTTCATGCTGGCGGCGCTGGTAATCAGCAAAAAGAACCTGCGCTTCTTCGCGAAGCCGCTTGGCTTCATCAAGCTCGGCGCGGATCTTGTCTGCCCGGGCGTCCAGCTGACGGACAATCAGCGGCGGAACCTTGTAATACACAAGAACCGCTAGAAACGCAAAGAAAGCAACGGCGACCCAGAATGAGGGATCTTGCAGCATCACGCCTCTCCTTTCATGCTGGCAGCCACGGCGGCATCGACATCCTTGTCGGATATATCAAGGGCGACAAGCTTGGCGACAGCCGATTTTGCGGTATCCGCCGCAATCTCACGCACATGGCTAAGCGCTGTTTCCTTGGCTTCGCGGATGCTTGTTTCTGCGGCCTTTGTCTTCTTGGCAAGGGCTGCATCCAGCTCCGCCTTGCTCGTTTCCTGCTCTTTCGCCACCTGGGCTTTCAGTTCGGAAACGATGCCATGGGCCTGGCTGCGGGCTTCGGCAAGGGCCTCTTCATAATCGGCTCTTGCCTTTTCCGCTTCTTCACTCAGCCGTTTTGCCTCTTCCAGATCCGACGTAATACGGTTCTGCCGGTTTTCCAGAACGTCGGAAATACCGGGTACCGCGACTTTCGCCATCAGAAAATAGAGGACAACGAAAGTTATCGCGAGCCATATAAGCTGGGGCGGGAAATCAGCAATATTAAGTTGCGGCATACCGGCTCCTTAATCCTGTAGGGTCAGTTATCAGAAATTAAGCGAATTTCTGATTAGCTGAACAAGATCAGGAAGGCGATAACCAGTGCGAACAGAGCAACAGCTTCCGTCAGCGCAAAGCCGAGCAGCACGTTACCGAAAACCTTCGGAGCTGCAGCAGGGTTACGCAGGGAGCCGGAGATGTAGGAACCGAAGATGTTTCCGATACCCAAACCAACACCCGTCAGAGCGATAGTTGCAAGGCCTGCGCCAATATACTTTGCGGCTTCTGCTTCCATAATATTCTTCCTTCTAAAACAAGAACAACCAATGTTTGATGTCTAGGTTAAACTCAATGATGCAGGTGAAGTGCATCGTTAAGATAGAGGCATGACAGGATCGCGAACACATAGGCCTGCAGGAATGCGACCAGGAATTCAAGGCCCGTCAAGGCAACGATAAAGGCGAGCGGCAGCCAGCCCAGGAAAATTCCGAGGGCAATCACGAACCCGCCAAAAACTTTCATCAGCGTATGGCCGGCCAGCATGTTGGCGAACAGTCGGACCGACAGGCTGACGGGGCGTACAAAATAAGAGATAATTTCGATCGGCACCAGCAGAACCAGCAGGATCGCCGGAACGCCGCTCGGAATGAAAAAGCCGAGGAATTTGAAACCATGGCGGACAATTGCAACGATTGTCACAACAAGGAAAACCAGCGCCGCCAGGGCAAAAGTGACGATGATATGGCTCGTCACCGTGAAGCTATAGGGGATCATGCCGAGCAGGTTGCAAAACAGAACAAACATGAAGATCGAGAAGATGAAGGGGAAATACTTCCGCCCTTCCGAGCCCACATTGTCCTTGATCATATTGGCGATGAACTCATAGCTGAGCTCGGCCATTGACTGCATCCGGCCGGGAACCAGTGAACGGCTCCGCATGCTCCAGGTCAGGAAAAGGGTAATCGCCGCAATGGCAATGACCATAAACAGAGAAGAATTGGTGAAAGAAACGTCGAGGCCGCCTATTTCCATCGGAACCAGACGCTTAATCTCGAATTGTGCAAGAGGGCTATGATCTGACGCCACGATGCTCTTCCTGTCTTTACCTGTATCAACCAGTAATAAGGCGCCAAATCCGAAGATCGCCGCCTATTCCTCAATTCCGCCGTTATTCATGCGCCGGGCAACCTTGAACACGTTGTATATGCCAACAATGCCGCCGACAACCAAAAATACCAGCATCCACCATGGCTTCGTGTCCAACCATTTGTCGAGCAGCCAGCCAAAACCGCCGCACACCAGCAATGCAGCCACCATCTCGACGGACAGTCGCCATGCCTTGCCGGCTGCGCCGGACTGCTCGATCTTCAAGTCGCTGCGTTCCCAGGAGGCTTCCTCCCGTTTTTGCTGCGCCTTTTCAAGCCGAGCCTTGAAATCTTCTTTCGAGGGAGGTTCAGATGCGCCCATTGTCGTCCTTTGACAGCAAACGCTGCCGTCCATTCACCCCCATAGAAAGCGCGGGAAACATACGGTCTGCCCCCTTGGGTGTCAAGCCCTTACACGCCGCTTTTTCGCCTCATTGGTTATTGCTGTCCGGATTTTTTTGTTGCAGTGCAAATCAGGCTCAGGCGGCGCTCTCCGTAATCTCTTTCGCTTTTGCGAGATCAACGGAAACAAGCTGCGATACGCCGCGTTCCGCCATCGTTACCCCGAACAGCCTGTCCATGCGGGCCATGGTGATGGGATGGTGGGTCACCACAAGGAAACGGGTGTCGGAATTGCGGGCAATATTGTCCAGCAGATGACAAAGCCGTTCCACATTCACATCATCAAGCGGGGCGTCCACTTCATCGAGAACGCAGATCGGCGCCGGGTTCGTCAGAAAGACTGCAAACAGCAGGGCGACGGCCGTCAATGCCTGTTCGCCGCCCGATAAAAGGGACATGAGCTGCAATTTCTTGCCGGGCGGGCTGGCCATGATTTCAATGCCGGCGGCCAGCGGATCATCGGATTCGGTCAGCGTCAGATGTGCCTGGCCGCCACCGAACACCTGACGGAAGAGCTGCTGGAAATGTTCGTCAACTTTGGTGAAAGCTGCCAGCAGCCGCTCCCGACCTTCGCGGTTGAGGGCGGAAATTCCCTGCCGGAGCCGTGCTATGGCCGCCAGCAAATCCTCGCGTTCATTGATCAGTGTGGTGAGCTGCTCCTGCACTTCATCCGCTTCGATTTCGGCGCGCAGGTTGACCGGACCCATGCTGTCCCGTTCGCGTTTCAGCCTTTCAAGTTTGCGTTCGCTTTCCTCAGTCGGCGGAATTTCCTCACCTTCCTCAATGCCGCCCGCCGTCTTTATCTGTTCGGGCGCGCATTTCAATTTTTCGCGAATTTGTTCGGCAAGGCCTTTCAGGACCTCTGTCATATGCTCGACGTCAGACTGATGGCGGACCCGTTCTTCACGACATTGGGTAAGTGAATCCTGACATTTTTTCAGGGCCGCATCGCATTCTGCCAGAACCGATTCGGCTTCCGCGAGACGGTCGCGGGCGTTGCTGCGCCGACCTTCGGCAAGGGCAATTTCGTCCATCAGGTTGTTGCGTTTCTGCGCAATCTCTTCCGGCTTTCCGTCAATCTCTTCCAGCTCCGCGGCAGTATCCCGGAAGCGCATTTCAAGCTGTGTGAAATGCTCTGCCATATTGCGGTTCCGGTCGATCCAACCGGTGATTTCCTTGTCGATGGCGGCGTTTCGATCTCGGCGGCTTGCGGCCTCACGGGTTAGCTGATCCGATTCGCTCCTCAAAACGGCCAGTTCATCGCGCTTCTCATGGAGTTGACCGCGCAGATTATCAACTTCAGTGCGGCTTTCCGTCATGTCGGGCAGCTCAGACAGCAGTTTTTGTTTTGCCTCAAGGCTGGACGCAAGCTCACTTTTCTCCCCGGCAAGATCGGCCATGGATTCGTCAAGAGAGGAGAGTCGTGACTGGCGCGCCGCATTTTCGCGGATTTCATTGGCATTGACAGCCCTGAGCTTGCTGAGCTCCTGTTCCTGCTCGCGTTGTTTGCGCCGCAGATCCTTGAGGGTGTTCGTTGCCTCAGAGAGGCGAGCGGCGCACCCCTTGAGATCATTTGACACGTTGTTAAGGTGATTACGCTTGCCCGTCAGTTCCTTTTCAATCTCGGCAAGTCGATTGCGCTGTTCCAGCCGTGCGGCGGCGGCTGTTTTGGCCCCGGCGCGGCAGACAAATCCGTCCCAACGCCAGAGATCGCCTTCCCGGCTGACCAGTCGCTGTCCGGGTTTGAGTGTTTCCTGAAGGGCCGGGCCATCTTTTGCCTCGACAATAGCGATCTGGTAGAGCCGGGCCTTGAGGGCATCATGGCCGGTCACGAATTGATCGAGGGTTGCAAGATTATCTGCAAACCCCTGATCCGGTTGCTTGCCGCCAGTGGCGGGCCA
The DNA here is from genome assembly GCF_002694385.1 of Sneathiella sp. Lineage (GTDB taxonomy): Bacteria > Pseudomonadota > Alphaproteobacteria > Sneathiellales > Sneathiellaceae > Sneathiella. Next base: position 198,839 of record NZ_NZMB01000010.1, on the reverse strand, counting down.
GTAGGCGGATGCCGCTTCGTTGGCCGGGGCCTCCAGATCATCGCCAAGGGCGGCGCCAAGGGCCACTTCATAGCCTTTGCTAACCTTCAGCCCTTCAATGATCCCAGGCCATTCGCCCCGCTCGGCATTTTCCAGCAGGCGGGACAGGGCTTTTTCTTCAGCCTCAAGTGCCGTGACATCCCGTTCCGCATGTTTGACTTTCTCGCGCGCTTCCCGCTCCGCGCCATCGGCGGCCTGACGTGACAGCTCCGCTTCGTCGCAGGCGGTATTAAGTTCGGCAAAGGCGGCGGCAGCATTCTTAAGGGCCGCAGATGAGGCCGGTTCCGATCCGCCTGCGCCAAGCTGCTGCTCAAGTCTTGCTTTCTCTTGCGCAAGGTCGCCAAGACGCGTCGTCAGCTTTTCAAGTTGCAAAGTTGCGGTATCAATCTGCTGGCTGAGGCTGTTTCGTTCCGCCGACTGGGTGGCGACGATTTCGGTTTTGAGGTCATAAGCGGACTGTAATTCCTCGAGCGCGGCGGCCTTTTCATTGACATTGGAAAGGAGTGAATCGGCGCGCGGTCCGGCGGTTTCTTCCGCTTCGGCAAGGGTGATTTTTTCTGCTTCCAGCCGCTCCATTGCTTCTGCGGCATCCTTTTCCAGATCCTTTTCACGGATCATGTCCCCGGCAATTTGCTTGCGCCGGTCTTCAAGCTGCTGTTTCAGCCGCTTGGCCCGCTCTTCCTCGGCGTCGAGATTCTCGCGGGCAAGGGTGAGGCGATGTGCGGCGGCGGCGGCGCTTGCTTCGGCCTCCCGCAGCGGCTTTAACGCTTCGTTTGCTCTGAGGCTGGCCGATTCTGCCGCCGCGGCCTGACGGGTGAGCTCATTGACGGCAAGAACCGCCTGTTCATATTTTTCGCGCGCTTGCGCCGCTTTCTGCTGTGCCTGCTGATATTTGCGATACAGCAGCATGGCTTCCGTCTTGCGGATATGCCCGGAGATATTGCGGTACCGGTTCGCCTGCCGTGCCTGCCGTTTGAGATTGCCGAGCTGCGCTTCGAGCTGCTCGATCACATCGTCCACCCGCTCCAGATTGTTTTCGGCCGAATTGAGCCGGAGCTCGGCTTCATGTCGCCGGGAGTGCAGCCCGGAAATCCCGGCGGCCTCTTCCAGAAGATGCCGTCGTTCCTTCGGCTTGGCGTTGATCAGTGCCCCGACGCGGCCCTGGCTGACAATTGCGGTGGAATGAGCGCCGGTCGCCAGATCGGCAAATAACAGCTGCACATCACGGGCGCGGGCAACCTTGCCGTTGATCCGGTAATCGGATCCCGTGTCACGCCGGATGCGGCGGGTGACATCAAGTTCCGGCGATTCATTATAGAGCGGAGGGGCCTTGCGCTCCCGATTGTCGAGGCCGAGGGTCACCTCGGCCGCATTGCGGGACGGGCGGGATGTCGTGCCTGCAAAGATCACATCATCCATTGCCCCGCCGCGTAAGTTCCGGGCCGATGTTTCTCCCATGACCCAGGTGAGGGCTTCCACAAGGTTGGATTTGCCGCATCCATTCGGGCCGACGATGCCGGTCAGCCCGTCTTTGATCAGAAGTTCTGTCGGTTCAACGAATGACTTGAAGCCCGACAGTTTCAAATGCGCAAATTTCACTGCCTCACCATTACACGTAAGCTACATAAGGGTTTTGAGATAATCGTCCATCACCTGAAAATCCCGGCTGCGTTCATATTTTTCGCCCTGAATGAAAATTGTCGGTGTGGAGTTGACGCCATACTGGGACGAGCCGATCAGGCTTTCCGACGCGATGGCACCCACAAGCTCCTGATTGGTCAGGCAGGTCACGAATTCCTCAAGCGCTACGCCATTCTGCTGGCCAAGTTCGATCAGGGCGAGAGCCGGGTCGGATTGTCGTGTCCAGGCTTCCTGCTGCTGGAAAATGGCATCAATCATGCCGAAGAAGTCGCCTTTTTCGCCTGCACACTCGGCAAGAATGGCGCCAATGAACGCATACCGATCCAGAGGAAAGTGACGATAGACAAATTTCACCTTGCCGGTATCGACGTAATTTTTCTTGAGTTCCCCATAGGTGAATTTGTGAAAATTGCCGCAATGGCCACAGGTCAGCGAGGCATATTCGATGATAGTGATCGGCGCCGTAGGCATGCCGAGAACATGATCGCTTTGCAGGATCTGCGGTTTTGCCGCGTGCGCCGTGGAAGGCATCAGCATGCCGCCCGCCAGCGAGACCGCGGGAAGTGCGGCGGCTGCCGCTACAAAATGTCGCCTGGAAATAGCCAAAATTTTATCTTTCCTACTATATATGGTGTCAGTATAGCTGCTCATTTCTCAATCCTCAAATGATTCCTGCAGTCCACCTACAGATCAGCGGGAAATACGTCATTTAAAACCGGTAAACAAATGCGAAGAAAGGATCATCACGAGATTTTGTCTTATCGCCGGGCCTGTAGCAGGGCCGTTCCGACGGCAATGAGTCGTTGCTTTAATTCTTCATCGGTCACCTTTGCAACTGAGGCTTCTATCCATTGTTTTTCCGCGTCTGTCAGCGGGGTGGGGGGGATCCGTTTCGGGGGAGTATTTTTTTTGACCGGCGCCTGTATAAGCTGGAGGCGCGCGACGGCCTTGTAACCGAAGAAACTGTTGACACGCTCGATAATCAGCGGTTCGAAATGCTGGAATTCAGGGGCCCAGCCCGGTGCGACACGAATACGGAGCGTGGCTTCCCGGTTGCTCTGTCGGGTGTAGCCAAGCTTTTCCGGGCTCGACACTTCCGCGAGATTCGGACCGACGATCGAGCCCCATTGATTGAGAATGTCGGCCTCTGCGAAGCCGCGCCGGACCAGCGCCGCGCGGGATGACTTGCCGACAAGCGCGGCAATCGCTTTCGGACCCTGCTGCGTTCGGGACTGTCTCATCCTGATCCTTTGTTGGAAATCGAAACTCTCATTGACCCGGAGGACTGTAATTGATCATAACTGCCAGTTAATATGATCTATACAGCGCCCGATAAAAAGACTTTTTCCCGCCAGATACTGCAATGGTATGACCGGCACGCCCGCAAACTGCCCTGGCGCAGCCCGCCTGGCAAGCAGTCCGATCCCTATCACGTCTGGCTGAGCGAGATCATGCTGCAACAGACAACGGTTGTGACGGTGGGACCCTATTTCCACAAATTCCTGGATGCCTGGCCGACGGTTGGAGATATGGCGGCGGCGCCCCTTGATGATATCCTGACAGCCTGGGCGGGGCTTGGTTATTATGCTCGTGCGCGTAATCTCCATAAATGCGCGATTGCGGTGACGGAGAATCATAATGGCCGCTTTCCCGATGATCCGGCGGCGCTGCTCGCCCTGCCCGGCATAGGCCCCTATACGGCGGCGGCAATATCGGCAATTGCATTCGATCGGCCCGAAACGGTGGTGGATGGAAATATCGAGAGGGTGATCAGCCGCCTTTACAGAATTGCGACACCCCTGCCGGCCGCCAAGAAGGAAATCACCGAACGGGCCGCGTTGCTCACGCCCCGGGAAAGGGCCGGGGATTATGCGCAGGCGCTGATGGATCTGGGCGCAACCATCTGTACGCCCCGCAATCCGGCTTGTGGTCTTTGCCCGGCCCGCAAGTTATGTGCGGCCAGCGCCGCCGGAAATATGACGGAATATCCGGTCAAGGCGCCCAAGAAACAAAAGCCGACACGTCAGGCGGTCATATTCTGGCTGCAGCAGCCGGATGGGCGGATCCTCCTCCGTCGTCGGGCTGAGACAGGACTGCTCGGCGGGATGATGGAGTTTCCGTCAACCGACTGGCAGGAAGAGGCGGTCACACCCGAGGCGGCGATAAATAATTTCTTTAAAATTGAAGGGCGGGGGGAATTTACGGAAGTGACTCTGACAGGCCCAGTTCGCCATACCTTCACTCATTTTCATCTGACGCTGCAACCCGTTATTCTCGGGGTGAGCCGCCCGGATCTCCTTCCTCTTGAGGAAGTTGTCTGGGCCAGCCCACATGAATTTGGTGAGTATGCGTTGCCGACACTGATGACAAAAGTTGCCCGGTCAGTTCTGGGAACGGACCGGAAATAATTGTCCTGCCGCCCCCTGATCAGAGGCCGGGGCTGACGAACTCTTCCTTCGAGATCTTTCCATCGCCGTTCTTGTCGAGGGCCTGAAACCGTTTGACGCCGACCGACTTGACTTCTTCGAGGGTCAGAATGCTGTCGCCATCTGCGTCCATTTCCCGATATTCATCCGGAACGTCTACTTTGGAATGGGGCGCGGCAGTTGCCGGTCGCAGGCGTTTTGCCTCAACATATTCCTCAAATTCCACCTTTCCATCGCTATTGAGGTCATATTCCTTGAACAACCGGATGCGATAGGCTTCCGCCTCCTCAAGAGAGATGAAATTATCCGCATCCCGATCCATGCCGAGGAAGCGGCTCTCCGCAAAGGAATGGGCAGGCTGTATTGCGGCGGACAGCAGGCCGCCGCAAACGAGAAGTGTCATGCAATATTTTCTCATCACGTCCCCTTTTTCAGTCATACGGGGCAGTGGATGGCCCCTAGTTCATTTCCGCGCGCACCTGCTGGCGGAGCACATCGATGGAGACGGCCTTGCCTTCCACATCGAAGTGCCAGAAAGTCCAGCCGTTGCAACTGCTGGCGCCTTGTAGCTGGGCGCCGACCTTGTGGATGGAGCCTGACACATCGGACGCAATGAGGCTACCATCAGCGCGAACCCGCGCCCTGTAACGTTTGCGCGCATCGAAGAGAACCTGCCCGGCGGACAGCAGGCCGCGTTCAACGACCGAGCCGAACGGAATGCGTGGTTCCTGTCTTTTACCGCGCGTAAATTCCAGATCCTCTTCAGGCATCTGGCGAACCTTACGGATTCGATCAAGGGCGACGGCGATATATTTTTCTTCCCGCTCCAGCCCGATAAAATGCCGCCCCAGTCTGCGGGCAACGGCGCCGGTCGTGCCGGTGCCGAAAAACGGATCGAGAATAACATCACCGGGATTGGAGGCCGCGGTCAGCACCCGGTAGAGAAGGGCCTCCGGCTTCTGGGTGGTATGGGCCTTTTCCCCCTCTACCTTCAATCTTTCGCCGCCGTTGCAGATCGGCAGATGCCAGTCGGAGCGCATCTGCACATCGTCATTCATGACTTTGAGGGCATCATAATTAAAGGTGATATTTCTGGCGTCCGGCCCCTTGGAGCACCAGATAAGGGTCTCATGGGCATTGGTGAAACGGGTGCCGCGAAAATTCGGCATGGGGTTTGTCTTGCGCCAGATCACATCGTTGAGAATCCAGAAGCCAAGATCCTGCAAACTCGCACCCACGCGGAAAATATTGTGATAGGAACCGATGACCCAGAGCGTGCCATTCTCTTTTAGCACGCGCCGCGCGGCCGTCAGCCAGTCACGGGTGAAAGCATCGTAACTTGCAAAGCTTTCGAACTGGTCCCAGTCATCGGTGACCGCATCGACGAAGCTGTCATCGGGGCGTCGCAATTCCCCCGAAAGCTGCATGTTATAGGGGGGGTCGGCGAAAATCATATCAACGGAATTTTCAGGCAGGCTGTTCATCAACTCGATGCAGTCACCCTTCAGGATCCGGTCAAGTGGTAGTTTCTGATTCTTCATTTTTCAAACAATGCTGTTTTTCCAACTGTCGAATATAGTGATTCGGTCGATTCGCCGCGTCAATATATTTTGTTGAATCAGTATGTTATGGAAGAATCCTTATGCAGTTCCTAATCCGTAGAGAGGAGAGCGCGGATTGGGGCGAAACTTCGCCTATGTTGTGGCGTCACGCCAAACTGCCGCAACCCCTTGCGGTGTTCGGCGGTTCCATATCCGGCATTTCTCTCCCATCCGTAATGCGGGAATTCCTCGGCGAGGGCGCACATTTTCCGGTCGCGTGTCACTTTTGCCACAATGGAAGCCGCCGCAATGGAGAGGGAACAGGCATCCCCTTTCACGATCAGGCGGCTCGGAATGCCCAGATTTGGGTCCCGGTTTCCGTCGATCAGGGCGATATCGGGGCGGTGTGGCAGGGCGGTAAATGCCCGTCGCATGGCGAGCAGGCTGGCCTGAAGGATATTGAGGCTGTCGATTTCCTGAACCGAAGCTTCGCCGATCCCGACCTGGGCGGTCTCAAGAATACGATTGAAAAGCTGTTCCCTTTTCGCGCGGGGGATTTTCTTGCTGTCCATAATCCCGAGCGGAATGTTGCCGCGATCCAGTATAACCGCCGCGGCAACAACGGGACCGGCAAAGGGGCCGCGCCCCACCTCGTCAATGCCGACGACAAGACCCGTTTCAGCATTTTCAAGAGAGAAGTCCGGCATCGGCGGAATGACATATTGCATCCCTTCTGATTAACAGGCGCGCAACTTAAAATAAATCCATTTGTCGCCAGTCCCGCCCCGGCGGGATAAAAAGATCGGATCGGAGATTATATTTGCCGTGCCTTTCAAAACCGAGCCGTTTGCAGGCAAGTTGAAAACGGTTGCCAATAAGTTTTGCGTAAGGCCCGCTGCCAACCATACGCTGGCTGAATGCGGCGTCATAATTCTTTCCCTCCCGTGTGGAGCGAACAAGGCTCATCACCCGGGCGGCGCGGTCGGGGAAGTGCTCCTGCAGCCAGCTTTCAAACAGTTCAGCTACATCCCAAGGCAGGCGGAGCAGAATGCAGCTCGCATTCGTTGCTCCTTTTTCACGGGCGGCCGTCAATATCTCCTCCAGCTCCTGATCGTTGAGGCCGGGGATCATCGGCGAAGCCTGAACGAATGTCCGAACCCCGGCCGCGGCCAAGGCCTCGATGGCGGCCAGCCGTTTGTGGGGGGCAGTTGCCCGCGGCTCCATCAGCCGGGCGAGACGCCGATCCAGAGTCGTAACGGAAATGCCGACAGCGACGAGATCGTCCTTTGCCAGCTTCGCGAGCAGATCAATATCCCGCAGCACCAGGTTTGACTTGGTCGTGATTGTGAAAGGATGCCGGGCTTGGCCAAGCAGTTCGATAACCTGACGCGTGATGGCAAGGCGGCGCTCAATCGGCTGATACGGGTCCGTATTGGTCCCAAGGGCGATGGGGGCACATTTATAGCTGGGCCGCGCAATCTCCCGTGCCAGCAACTCCGGCGCATTAGGCTTGGCGAACAGCAGCCTTTCGAAATCAAGCCCGGCGGAGAGATTCATATAGGCATGGGACGGGCGGGCATAACAATAGATGCATCCATGTTCACACCCGCGATAGGGGTTGATGGAGCGGTCAAATGGCAGATCGGGCGAGCTGTTCCGGCTGATGATCGTTTTTGGAAACTCGGTTGTGATGGTGGTGACGGGGCTTTCTGTCTCTTCTCCCTGCGCCATGTGATGCCAGCCGTCATCAATAAAGTCCCGTGCGGCGATCTCGAACCGCCCTTCGGGGTTTTTTGTCGCTCCGCGGCCCCGGCGCTGTTCTTTGGGGATGGGTATGATATCATCTGACATNTAATCAGAATANCACNANAANAGAACAAAACAAGAACATATTTATTATGTTAAAGAGGCGACGGATTTGTCTGGNCCGNCCGTTCAATGAGTATTCCGCGTCATCGGGAGGAGGATAAAATGAAAAAATCGGGATGGCTGGCAACCGGGATCATATTGTNCATGTGTCTTCTCGCCGGGCCAACGGCGGCGCANCAGGATGGAAAAGCCGGGGGAGGCNGTTCCCCCTTTGACAAATGGCAACAGGGGCAACCGAATATCGGTCAGAANCTCCATTATGGCAAACAGGGGGCCGACCGGGACNGGCCTCATAAAAAGAAAGAAGCGCATAAAANGTCGCGGGATAAGAAGCACCACGGATATTTGCAACATAACGACGGCGGAAAATGGCACCGCAAGNATTCGGATTTCAGGGGNCCGAANTGGGGNAAGGGACGNGGGCATGATGCNTGGCATAAACCGGTTCCGCGCTACAGCTACCGNGGCCCGACATATGTATATGTNAAGCCGCACCATACCNCGCGCTATCGGGGNNCATATTCCTANCGNGGGTTTTTCTGGCCGTTCATCAATGTAACCTTCATATANCCCCTGTCGCCACGACAAATCGAACATCATCATCAGTCGGTCTATATNGCGCTTGATGCTCCCGTCGGCAAAATGATCCGGTGGCAGGACGGCTTGATGTCCGGCAGTGTTGTGATCCTGCGCGAAGGCTTTGATGGNTATGGTAATCTTTGTCGGCAATACCGCCAGACCCTGACNCAGCGGGGGCGCACGACGCGCCATGTGGAAATCTCCTGCCTTGACCGGCGGGGTTACTGGGNTTCGATCTAGCCGCTTGCGGGGGGTGGAANTGGAGNNAATCCATTACGATATGGCCAGCGGCGCNCCCGGCAGGCTTAATCCTTGCTGCGTTTCTGNTGTTCCTGAAGNCGGNNNAANAGTTCGACGAAATTGCAGGGCATGAAGCGATAATCAAGCTGATGNACGAGNATATCGTCCCAGGCNTCCTTGACNGCGCCGGTGGAGCCGGGCAACGCAAACAGATAGGTTCCCTTCGCGACGCCCGCCGTGGCGCGGGACTGGATGGTCGANGTGCCGATCTTCTGATAGCTCAGCATCCGGAACAATTCNCCAAATCCCGGAATTTCCTTCTCAAAAAGACCGGCGAAAGCTTCGGGTGTNACATCGCGNCCGGTNACGCCGGTGCCNCCNGTTGANATGANCACNTCNATATCCGGNTCAATGAGCCAGCCTTTGATAACCCGCTGTATTTCGGTTAATTCATCTCTGACGATTTTGCGATCACCAAGGATATGNCCNGCNGNNTCCAGCCGNTCGANAAGGGTCTGGCCGGANCGGTCCTCGGCCANACCGCGGCTGTCGGAGACCGTCAGAACGGCGATACGGACAGGGATGAAAGGGCGNGATGTGTCAATTCCCGGCATTGTCGGCTATCTCGCTTTCTTGCTGGTCGAGCGGTTGNTATTCCGGCCATTCGCCGCGGGCAATCTGGTCAAGGCCGGGCAGGTCCTGCCCCATGCGGTGGCGNTATATCCAGAAATTCGTCAGAACCCGCTTTATGAAAATACGTGTCTCCCGGCTCGGCATGGCTTCGATGAAAAAGAGNGGGTCNTCGCCNGCCGCCGTTTCCGACTTCCACTTCTTGAGGTTGCCGGGGCCNCCATTGTAAGCGGCNGCGAGATGGAACAGGTTGCGGTCCACATCCTTGTAATTCATCAGGTAATTGAGATACTGCTGGCCAAGNTCAAGNTTGTANGCGGGNTCGAGCAGCTTTTCACTTTTCCCGTTGCGCAGCGATTTNTCNCCGGAGATATAGCTGGCAGTCACCGGCATAATNTGCATGAGGCCGGTGGCGCCCGCGCCGCTCCGCGCGCTTGCCAGAAAGCCCGATTCCTGACGCATGAAGGCATAGAGAAGGGCGCGATCNACCTTGAAACCTTCTTCCGGCTGCCATTTGGGNACCGGATAAATNGCGGCGTCCCATGTGACATTCTCCGTATCCCANAGATAGAGCCCCATACGCATGGCGACGGACGGGATGCCAATCTGTTCTGACAGGGCCAGAAGTTGCGGCGCCAGATTNTCATCGGCATTCAGNAAAATACTGCGGAGCTCCTCCGCCGCNAGGTCATACTCTTCGATCTGACNGAGAGNAATGGNGCGTTTCACCGCGGGGATTTTCATCAGAAAGGCNATTTCACCNTTGTCGAGATCCGGCAGNTCCCAGTTGAACGGCTTGTCAATCCCGAGTTGGCGCAGNGCGAGAAGGCCGTAGAAGGTTCTGGGCTGGCTCGCCGTACGTTCCAGATAGTGATAAGCCTTTTCGGGNGNGCCCAGCTTCAGATAGGCGCGNGAGGCCCACCAGTTCGCCGCTGTTGAATTCCAGTCGGACAGGTCNTTCACCTCACCAAGAGCGGTGAAATGCTCGGCGGCTCTTGCNATATCACCGCTTCGCCAGGCGGCAAGCCCGGCGGTCCAGTCCGCGAGCGGAACATAATCGCGGGATTTGCGAAGGGCCGCTTCGGCGAATTCAATGGCTTTATCATCGCGGGAATTAAGAAAATAACTCTGGGCGATTTTTTCACGAAGCTGGTCTATCTCAACCTGGTCAAGGAGCTTTATGACATTTTTCTGTGACAGATATTCGGCGGCCTTTGTTGGCTGATCGTTATGTATATATCTGTTTATAACACGTCTTGTATGCTCGACATCATTGCGTTGTTGTGCACTGCGCTTTGTATTACTTTTATAAGAGCGTGAAAGATAGACCGGCTGACCGGATCCATGTCCGCCGAGATACTGACCATGAACGGGTTCCGGCAGGGGTTTCCAGCCGCGCTCGCGGCGGCCTTCCGCCAGTTTATAAATACGCTCTGCTCCGGGATGGTCGGCGTAGGCTTTCATCCACAAATGCAGCTCTTCATATCGGGCCCTGTATTTTGTCGGATGCATATAGCGCTGAAATTTTACATGCCCAAGAAGCAGATCACTCTTTAAGGCGGAGATCAGCCTGTCCGCCTGTTTCCAGTCTCCGCGGTTCTGATATTCGAAGATGGATTTGTAACGGGCCGTGTCATCGGCAGAGAGAACAGAGGGGGCGCCTTCTGCTCTTGCAACCTGGCCCAGCGCCAGCACGATGGAGGCAAGGATCGTCAGAACGGTGAGAATTCCGAAACGCTCATTCATACCAGTCGCCATTTATCGAATAAGGGATCTGCCGGGGATGGCAGATCCGCACTGAACAGGTTTAGTCATCCCCCATCGCCGCCTTCAGCATCAACAGATCGGCCCAGGCATATTTCTTCAGGGCCGGTTGGCTCATCAGAAAGGCAGGATGAAATATAGGCAGTATTTTTGCGTGCCCTTGCCCGATTTGCAAATCTTTCCATTTCCCGCGTAATTTGTTGATGCCTGTTTTGACGTCGAGCAGGTAGCCCGCAGCTTCCCCGCAGGCAAGGATATAACCCGGGTTTGTGATCTCAATATGGCGGTGGATGAAGGGCAGGCAGAGTGCCTTTTCCTCGTCTGTGAGTTCGCGCATTCCAGGCGGGCGCCAGGGAATCGCACTGACATAATACGCGTCCGCGGGAGACAGGCCGATCGCCGCCAGCATCTTTTCCAGCAGTTCACCGGAGCCATTGGAAAAGGGCAGGCCGCTGCGGTCCTCTTCATCGCAAGGCTGTCTGTCAATAATCATCAGCCGGGCGCCGGGGTCACCTTTGGCGAAAACCGTATGGTTGGCTGATTTTCTGAGGGAGCAGTATTCGAAAGTTTCAACGGCCTGACGGAGGTCGTCAATTGTCTTGCAGTTTTGCGCCGCCTGCTGTGCGAAGCGGATGGCGTCGGTAAGTTGCGGGACCGGAGCGGGAGGGGCGCTTTCCGCTTTTTTTCGGGCCGCTAAAGGCCTGACAGGCGCAGATGGCTCTGAAGGCCCTGTTTCACGGCCAGCCACCAGGGGCATCTCCCGATCGGGAGACTGTACAAACCGGTTGACGGGTGCATCGTCAATTGTTTCGTCAACGCCAGCCTCCAGATAAAAATGGATCAGGCTTTGCATGTCGATCTTCATGTCCATGCCGTATCATAACAGCACCAGTTCCGTTTCGAGAAGCGGACAGTGGCAGGATTTTCTGGAACTTTTCCAATCTGATATGTTAGTTTCAGTGAGAAATTAGGGAAACCGGGTCATCTTGGGCTGTTTTTTCATCTGTTGAAATCGCAGAAATCCGCCAAAACCCTTTGCAATCGGATATGATGCGCAATAAAAGGGCTTGAGAATCACGAGCTATGCGGCTGTCCCGGCGTTGAAGCGGGTGCTGGCCCGGGTCCCGGACTAACAACAAGCAATGGTCGCAAACCGACCGTAAGAGTAAGAAGAGGGTTGTAATGGAACGCGAATCTATGGAGTTTGATGTCGTTATTGTCGGCGGCGGCCCGGCGGGGCTATCGGCGGCGATCAAGCTGCGCCAGCTCAGCGAGGAAGCAGGACTTGATGTCTCTGTCTGCGTCATTGAGAAAGGCTCCGAGATTGGCGCCCATATCCTTTCGGGTAATGTGTTCGAAACCCGCGCGCTGGATGAGCTGATCCCGGACTGGAAAGAAAAAGGCGCGCCGCTCAATGTTCCGGTTAAGACGGAAAAATTCTTCTTCATGACGGAATCGAGCGAGCTGCGATTCCCCAATTTCCTGCTGCCCAAGCAGCTTCATAACCATGGTAATTACATCATCAGTCTTGGTAATCTCTGCCGCTGGCTGGCGGAACAGGCGGAAGCACTCGGCGTTGAGGTGTATCCCGGTTTTGCGGGCGCGGAAATTCTCTATAACGAGGATGGCAGCGTCAAAGGCGTTGCGACGGGTGACATGGGGGTCGGCCGCGATGGCGAAAAGAAAGGCGGCTATGAACCGGGGATGGAGCTGCATGCCAAATACACTCTCTTTGCGGAAGGGGTGCGTGGCTCACTGACCAAGGGGTTGTTCGAAAAATTCGGCCTGCGGAAGAATTGCGATCCGCAGACCTTCGGCATCGGCATCAAAGAACTTTGGGAGCTCGACCCGGAAAAGCATCACGAAGGGCAGATTTTCCACAGCTTCGGTTGGCCGCTCGGCAGCGATACCTACGGCGGCTCCTTCGTCTACCATCTGGAGAATAACCAGGCCTATGTGGGCTTTGTTGTCGCGCTGGATTACGAAAATCCGTATCTCTCGCCCTACGATGAATTTCAGCGTTTCAAGACCCATCCGATGATGAAGGACATGCTGAAGGGCGGTAAGCGAATTTCCTATGGCGCCCGCGCCATCAATGAGGGCGGCTTCCAGTCCGTGCCGGAACTGGTCTTTCCGGGTGGAGCCCTGATCGGTTGCACAGCCGGGTTCCTCAATGTGCCGAAGATCAAAGGCTCCCATACCGCTATGAAGTCCGGCATGATGGCGGCGGAAGCAATCATAGAGCAACTGAAGGAAAATGCCGATGCCCCGGCAAAAGTTCTGGAGGCATATCCGGAATTATATCGCAATTCCTGGGTTTATGATGAGCTGTACCGGGTCCGCAACAGCCGTCCGTCTTTCCGCTGGGGATTGCTGGCGGGCACTCTTTACACCGGCCTTGATCTCAAAATCCTGCGCGGCAAGGCGCCTTGGACATTCCAGAATCATGACGACCATTCAGTGCTGAAAAAGGCGAAGGACTGCAAGAAAATCGACTATCCTAAGTATGACGGGGTCTATACATTTGACAAACCGTCGTCGATTTTCCTGTCCAATACCAATCATGAAGAGGATCAGCCGGTTCACCTGACGCTCAAAGACGCGACGGTCCCGGTCAAAATCAACTATGATGAATATGCCGGGCCCGAGCAGCGCTTCTGCCCGGCGGGGGTCTATGAATTCCTGACCGATGATGATGGTTCCAATCCGCGATTGCAGATCAATGCGCAGAATTGCGTGCATTGCAAGACATGCGATATCAAGGATCCGACGCAGAATATCAACTGGGTGGTTCCCGAAGGCGGCGGCGGGCCGAACTATCCGAATATGTAGAAAATCGTTCCTGGGCACAGGAAATTTGTTTAATGCCGGTGAAGGGCGCCCTACATAATAAAAGCGCGGGCGTCCGACTGGTCGGCCGTCAAAGCCGGAAAGTGACAATGGATGTGCAGGAATGGCGGGTGCAGGCGTGGAAAAGTATAAAACGGTTATCAGCGGCGTTATTTTAACAGTCCTGCTCGGTGCCTGCGCCACAAATGGCGTGTCAAGTGAAGGCAACGCTCTGCCGAATGCCTTTCAGGATGCGGGAGGGACAACGGATGTCCTTTCGTCAACCTATTTTGGCGAATATCTGGCGGGCCGCGAGGCCCTGCGTGAGCAGGATGCCGACGCGGCGCTGCATTATTTCGATGATGCGCTGGAAGAACGCGCCGACGATACCATTCTGCTCGGCATGGCGTTACAGGCGGCGCTCGCCAAGGGAGATATCGCGCGGGCTGTCAAAATTGCCCCTTTCGCCGTCAAGGGGGAGGGAGATCAGTCAACCGCCAATCTAGTCCTCGCGATTGAGGCGCTGGCGAAAAACGACTTCGCGGCGGCTGAAGGATATTTTCAGCAAACTTCGGATAATGGCTTTAACGTTCTTTTGAAACCGCTTCTCATGGCTTGGGTCCGGCTGGCGCTTGGCAATGTGGATGATGCCTTCGCTGAGCTCGACGCGCTGGACAGATATAATGGTTTTGACGCCCTTAAGGAATATCAGTCAGCGCTGTTGGCCGATGTCTCGGGCGACAGGCTGCTTGCCGATCAGAAATATTCCGAAGCGCTTAACGGGCCGTCCGGACGGACTGTTCGCCTTGTTCAATCATACGGGGCCTTTCTTGATCGAACCGGGCGCCGGGATCAGGTGAAACCGATCTATGAAGAATATCTCGCCCAGTTTCCGCTCAGCCCGACCATTCAGGCGGAACTTGACAACCTTGCTGCGGGGCGGCCGCTTGAGCCGGTTGTAAGCGATGCCCGTTCCGGTGCGGCGGAGGCCCTGTACAGCGCGGCGTCAATCATTGGACAGGAACGCGCGATCGGTGTGGCGGCCACTTATATTCATTTTGCCCTGCATCTGGAACCTGAATTGCCGATGGCGCGGATGCTGCTGGCGGAAACGGCTGAGGACCGGGGCAATTGGCAGGAGGCCTTCGATCTTTACAGCAATATCAATCCGGCGTCGCCCTATGGCAAGAATGCGGAAATCCGCGCGGCCTGGGCCGTTTACAAGCTTGGCCGCAAGGAAGAGGCGCGGGCGCGCCTTGAGAATGTCGCCGCCGCCTATCCGGATGATATTGAGGCGCTGGTCGTGCTGGCCGATGTCAGCCGGGACGCCAAAGAATGGACGGAGGCCGCAAAGGGATATGGCCGGGCGATTGATCGCATCAAGGTATATGAACCGCGGCACTGGTCGCTCTTCTATGCCCGGGGGGTGGCCCATGAACAGTCCCGTCAATGGCCGCTGGCCGAAGCGGATTTGATGCGGTCGCTGGAGTTACGCCCGGATCATCCCCAGGTGCTCAACTATCTCGCCTATTCATGGGTGGACAGAAATGAGAATCTCGACAAGGCGCGGGAGATGCTGATCAAGGCCGTGTCCCTGCGGCCGCGGGACGGGTTTATCATTGATAGTCTCGGGTGGCTCTATTACCGGCTGGGCGAGTATGACAATGCGGTTATCCAGCTTGAGAAGGCCGTTTCGCTGGAGGCGGCCGACCCGACAATTACCGACCATCTTGCCGATGCCTACTGGCGTGTTGGTCGGCGGGAAGAGGCGCGCTATCAATGGCAGCGGGCACTTTGGCTCGACCCGGCGGAAGATCAGGTTCCCCTGATCGAAGAGAAGCTGAAGCATGGGCTTGTGGATGCGCCGAAGGCTGAAAAATAAGCAGATCATATACGGATGATCACCTCACTGGCGCCGGCAAAAATCAATCTGTTCCTGCATGTGACAGGCAAGCGTGCCGACGGGTATCATTTCCTTGAAAGTCTTGTCGTCTTTGCGGATTATGGCGATGACATCTCTGTTGAGCAGGCGGATGACCTTAGTCTTGAGATTTCCGGCCCGTTCGCTCACGATATAGACGCGGGCCCTGATAATCTGGTGCTGAAAGCGGCGCGCCTTCTGCAACAGGAATGTGGGGGGAGGCCGGGTGCGCGCATCCGTCTCTACAAGAGACTGCCGGTGGCGTCCGGTATCGGCGGCGGATCCTCGGATGCGGCGACAACGCTGAAGCTTCTGAACCGTCTCTGGCGCCTTGATATCACTGATGAGAGGCTGGCGAAACTGGGTCTCTCCCTCGGGGCGGATGTACCCGTTTGCCTGCTGGAAAAGCCTGCCCTCATGCGGGGGATCGGCGAAGAGCTACAGGTAGTAAAGCTTTCCGGCATCAGCTCCATATTACTGGTTAATTGTAAAAAACAGGTTTCTACGGCGGAAGTTTTTAGGCGGCTGACCCTTCAAAATACAGGAGAGGCGAACTTTACCCCTCCCGTAGGAGCTGTGGAGTTTGCCGCTCTGCTGGAAGGAACGCGGAATGATCTGCAGGCTCCGGCCATTGCAATCGTCCCGCAGATTGCCGAGGTCATGAATGCCGTTGAAAATCTGGATGGATGCCAGTTTGCACGGATGAGCGGCAGCGGGGCGACTGTCTTCGGGCTGTTTGCGGCAGCCGAGGCCGCGGAGGCGGCAGCCCGGCGGATCGGCCAGCAGCATCCCGACTGGTGGGTGTCGGCCGCCCGCATTATGACAGGGGCATGACGCCTGCCGTAAAGCGTGGCGTTTTTTCAAAATTTGGCTTGAGCTTGGCGGGTCCTTTCGATAGAAAGAGGCTCCTCTTTGGGGTGTCGCCAAGCGGTAAGGCAACGGGTTTTGATCCCGTCATGCGCAGGTTCGAATCCTGCCACCCCAGCCAGAACCTCATTTCCCCAAATCCAATATCATCCAAAATATAACGTAAAACAATGAATTGCGTATATTCTACGTCTTACTCTGCCCGATATTAACCTCTTACATCTAAAAAATTTGGGGGTAAACTCGGGGGTGCATCGAAAATGCCAAAAATAATGTACCCCCAAAATGCCGCTAACCGATATCAAAACCAAGAAGGCAGCAGCGAAGGAAAAAGCTTATAAGCTGTCCGATGGAAAAGGCCTTTATCTGGAGGTCCGGCCTAATGGCAGCAAATACTGACGTTATAAATACCGGTTTGTCGGCAAGGAAAAGCTTCTGGCCTTGGGGGTATATCCAGAAACGTCATAAAATCTGCCGCCCTGTTGCTGGCAGAGCCGTCTGGCGCCCATCAGTCTTTCGCCGGGTTTGACAATCAGGACAACTATCGTATCTTACATAGTTTAAAATTTACATAAAGATATAACAATATATTTATATTGACAATCTTATATGCGAAGTGAGATAGTTCGCGAGTCATGGTTTTTCGGGATGCAGATGTTGTTTCCCGGATTAAAAGGGAATCCGGTGCGCTTGCAAGCAAGGCCGGAGCTGCCCCCGCAACTGTATGCAGCGAACCGTTATCCGACGAACGCCACTGTGGCAAGATATGCTACGGGAAGGCAGGATAAGGGTGAGGACCTGCGAGCCAGGAGACCTGCCACGACAATATGACAACCCTGGGCGGGGTGCCCCGGTGGTCCGTCCGTTTCACAGCAGCTCGGCTGCTGAAGGAACTTTCGTGTCCGCTCGGTCCTTGCCTCCCCCAAATTCAAAGAGGTTAAACCGATGTCTTTTAAATCACTTCATGTCACTACTCTCGGCGTGCCACGGATCGGTTCACGACGGGAGCTTAAATTTGCACTGGAATCATACTGGTCCGGCAAATCAGATGCCTCGTCGCTTCTTGAGACGGCGGCGCGCCTCCGGGCGGAGAGTTGGGCGCGGCAGGCGGCTGCCGGAGTGGCAAATATTCCCTCGAATGATTTCTCCCTTTATGATCATGTGCTGGATACCAGCGTGATGGTCGGTGCGATCCCCGATATTTATGGCTGGAAAAGTGGCGAGGTGGCACTGGATGTCTATTTCGCCATGGCCCGNGGCAGCGGTAAAAGTGGCGATCAGACGGCTTGCGGCTGTGGGCCAGGTGAGTCCCGGGCGGGCGCCCCGGCGCAGGAAATGACCAAATGGTTCGATACTAACTATCATTTCATGGTGCCTGAATTTACGCAGGATCAGGCCTTCACACTGGCGTCGCAAAAGCCGTTGGAACATTTTCTGGAGGCGAAATCGCTTGGGCATCACACACGCCCCGTCTTGCTGGGGCCGGTGACTTACCTTCGACTTGGTAAAAGTGCGGACGCCGATTTCGATCCGCTCTCCCTGTTGGACCGGCTGCTTCCCGTATATGCGGAAATCCTCGGTAAGCTGAGTGCCAGCGGGGCGGACTGGGTACAGATGGANGAGCCCTGCCTCGTCCTTGACATGAATACGGAGACGCGGGATGCCCTGCGTCGCAGCTATGCGTATTTTGCTGAAAAGCTGCCCGAACTGAAAATCATGCTTGCAACCTATTTTGGCGGTTTGGGGGATGATCTTGACCTTGCGCTGAACCTGCCCGTTTCAGGGGTGCATCTGGACCTTGTCCGGGCGCCCGAGATGCTGGAGACGGCGGTCTCGCAAGCGTCGCATGATCTTGTATTGTCCCTCGGCGTGATAGATGGCCGCAATGTCTGGCGCGCGGATCTTGAGCGTCTGTATGGATGGCTGAAGCCTGTCATTGCGCAGCGTGCCGATGGCAGCATTGAGCTCGCCCCCTCCTGTTCCATGCTGCATGTCCCGATTGACCTGGACCAGGAGATCGATCTTGATCCGGACGTGAAGGAGTGGCTCGCCTTTTCGGTTCAGAAAATCGAAGAGCTGGTAACCCTGGCAACGGCGCTGAAAACTGGCCCCGATGCGGTGGCCGGGCAACTGTCCGCTTCCAGGCTTGCGGCGGATCGCAGAAAGGCTTCCCCAAAAGTTCATGATCCGGCCGTGACGGCCCGGCTGCGTTCCGTNACGCCCGNCATGGGCCATCGTCACAGCGCATATGCAGCCCGTGCCCGTGTGCAGCGNGATATACTGAAGCTGCCGCTTTTTCCAACGACGACGATTGGCTCTTTCCCGCAGACTGCTGAGGTGAGGAAGGCGCGCGCCGCGCATACAAAGCAGCAATTGAGTGATACGGAGTATGCAAGCTTCCTTCGAAACGAGACCGAAGCGGCAATTCACTGGCAGGAGGAAATCGGCCTCGATGTGCTGGTCCATGGCGAATTTGAACGCAATGACATGGTGCAGTATTTTGGGGAGAAGCTGTCCGGCTTTGCCTTTACGAAACACGGGTGGGTGCAAAGCTATGGTTCCCGATATGTCCGGCCTCCGATTTTGTTTGGAGATGTTTCCCGCCCCCATGCAATGACCGTTGACTGGTGGAACTTTGCGCAGTCATGCACGGAAAAGCCTGTCAAGGGGATGCTGACCGGCCCAGTGACGATCTTGAACTGGTCGTTTGTGCGGGATGATATTCCGCGGCGTGAAAGCTGCCGCCAGATTGCACTGGCCATCCGGGATGAGGTGGCCGACCTTGAAAAGGCGGGGGCAAAAATGATCCAGATTGATGAAGCCGCGCTGCGTGAAGGGCTGCCGCTTAAAACATCGGAATGGAAAAGCTATCTTGACTGGGCCGTTGACAGCTTCCGCCTCTGCGCGTCCGGCGTCGCGGATGCGACCCAAATTCATACGCATATGTGTTATTCGGAGTTCAATGATATCATCGCGGCGATCGCAGATATGGATGCGGATGTAATTTCCATTGAAACATCCAGATCCAAGATGGAATTGCTGGATGCCTTCCTGAACTATCAATATCCGAATGAAATCGGACCGGGTGTCTATGACATTCACTCGCCGCGTATTCCCGGTGCTGACGACATGTCGGCGCTGATTAAACTTGCGAAACAGCGTCTTACGCCGGAACAGCTCTGGGTCAATCCGGATTGCGGATTGAAAACCCGGCGTTGGGAAGAGGTGCGCCCGGCGCTCGTCAATATGGTGGCGGCGGCGAAAGCGCTGCGGGCTGACCGGGTTTGAGGTTTCATGTATCAGGCGGCGGTCTGGACATCGCAGCCTGACTCCATCGAAATGGAAACTCCTTCTTTTTCCGGCTTTCTAGCCGATGTCCCAAAGACACCCGATTGAGGGATAATGCGGACTCTCCTTGCCATTCACTTGCGCGTAATCTGATATTATTTTTGGTTGTATCCTGTTCGGTATCTGGCATCATGAACGCCAACAGAAGGATGGTGAACCATCCTCAGGCACTGAATGGGAGGAACAGGATGGCGGAAGCCTTCAAAAAATTCAATTTGCCCTTTGTTACCCTCAAGGATGTCGAAAAATTCGAACAGACTCCGGTTGAACAATGGGTGCCGTACCGGAATATTTATGACGCCCTCAAAGGGGTTGTGGAACAATATGGTGACAAGCCATCGCTGATCGCCCTGCCGCCGGGGGATCCGATGGGAGAGCCCAGGGTCATTACCTATCGCGAGTTATTGGCGAGGGTCCATCAGACGGCCAATCTGTTCCTGTCCGCAGGATTGCGGAAGGGGGAAACCGTTACCTATCTCATTCCCTTATGTCCGCAGGCTTATTTCACGATGTTCGGCGCGGAAGCGGTGGGGACGGTGAATGCCGTCAATCCATTGCTGGAGCCGGAGCATATTCTCGGGATTGCCGAGGCGGCGAATGCCACCATTCTGATCGCCACGGGGCGCGCCCTAAGTGAAGAGCTTTGGAACAAAGCCGTCTATGTGATGGAGCGGATGCCGAACCTAAAGGCGGTGTATGTTCTCGGCGGTGGGTCGGAATGCGACGGGAAGAAGATTTTTCCCCTTGATGACATGATCATGCAGCAGGATGCGACGCGGATTAACGGGCCGATCAACGAGGAACCGGATGATATCGTCGGCTACTATCATACGGGGGGGACGACCGGAGTGCCCAAGCTCGCCCCGCATACAAACCGGATGCAGCTTGCACAGATTGCGTCAAGCGGCTTCGGGCTCGGCTATTCCGATAAGGATTGTCTGCTTGCCGGCCTGCCGATGTTTCATATCAGCGGTTCCATTGTTGTCGGCATTGTGCCCATCATGAACGGCGCGACGCTGGTGATTACCAGTCCGCAGGGGTTTCGCGACCCGTTGATTGTCGGCAATTACTGGCGGCTGGTGGAAAAATACGGGATCACCGTTCTTGGCGGGGTGCCGACCATGCTGTCGGCGCTGTTGAATATTCCGGTTGGGGAGGCGGATATCAGCACACTCCGCGCGGGTTTGACAGGGGGTTCCGCTGCGCCGGTAGAGGTGCTGAAGGCAATGACGGGCTATGCGCGGGCGCCTATTCTTGAAGGGTATGGCATGACGGAGACCACATGCTTTATCACCATGCAGCCGCAAAACGGAGAGGCTCGTCCCGGGTCTGTCGGGTTGCGGCTTCCCTATGCCGATATTGCCGCGGCGCATGTGGATGAGGAGGGGCAAATCGAACGATTTGCGGATCCGGACGAAATCGGTGAAATCATCATGCGGGGCGTTTCGATCATGCCGGGCTATGTGCAGACGGATTATAACCGGAAGGCCTTCACAAAAGATGGCTGGTTGCGCTCCGGTGATTTGGGCCGGATTGATGCGGACGGGTATATCTGGCTGACCGGGCGGGCCAAGGATGTCATTATCCGGGGCGGCCATAATATTGATCCATCCATCATTGAGGAGGCCTTGCATGAACATCCGGCAGTTGAGCTGGCGGCGGCGGTGGGGCGGCCTGATTCCTATGCGGGCGAATTGCCGGTGGCCTATGTGCAGTTGAAGCCCGGCGCGAAAGCGACGGCGGATGAGCTTAAGGATTTTGCGCGGGCGCGGATCCCCGAGCGGGCGGCCAATCCGGTTGACATGACCCTGATCGAAACGATGCCGCTGACCGGCGTTGGCAAGATTTTCAAGCCGGCGCTGCGCCATGATGCGGCGATAAAGGTTTTTATGGCGGATCTGGCCTCCCTTTCAGGAAAGGGTGTCGATATTTCCGTGAATGTGGACAATCACCCTGTGCATGGCAGCCTGGCGACCGTCACGGTCAAGGGGGGAGATCAGGCATCGCTGGCCCCGATCATTGCCGAGAAGCTGGGCCCTTATACCCTGCGTCATGAAGTTGTTTGGCAGAGTTGAAAGGATGGATGTATAAAGAGGGATCGCGCCTTGCCAAGGAGTTCATCATGACCGCCCGAAGCCCGATTTCCAACCTGCCTACCCACGAAGTGACAAATGTTCCGCCCATCCTCGGGGATCAGGATCTGTGGGGCGTGGATAAACCGCTGCAGGAAGGGCTGGCGCGGGAAGGTGCGGGCTGGGCCATGCAGGAAGTTGCCGATTTCGCCAGAAAGGCCGGGGCGGAAGAGGTGATGGAATGGGCCAATCAGGCCAACCGGTATCCGCCGGAAATGAAGGCCTTTGACCGGAATGGCATGCGGGTCAATCAGGTGACCTTTCATCCCGCCTACCATAGCCTGATGGCGCTGGCGATTGAGAATGACCTCCCGAGTTTTGCCTGGAACAATCCGCGGCCGGGCAATCATGTGGCCCATGGGGCCCTTTCCTATCTGCTCAACCAGATTGAGGGGGGCGTTCTCTGTCCCATGGCGATGAGCTATGCGGTGGTTCCGGCATTGAAGGCGACGCCGGAGATTGCCGATGTATGGATTCCGCGCCTGTTGAGAACCGATTATGACCCGCGTGATATTCCGGCCGCCGAGAAGAAAAGCATCACCATGGGCATGTTCATGACGGAAAAGCAGGGCGGCTCCGATGTGCGCGCCAACGCCACGACAGCGCGGCCCGAGGGGGCGGCGACCGGCCCCGGTGCGCCGTATCTCCTGACCGGACACAAATTTTTCTGCTCCGCCCCCATGTCGGATGCATTTCTGTCGCTTGCCTATACGGAAAATGGTCTGAGCTGCTTCCTGCTGCCGCGCTGGCGTCCGGATGGGGGGCGAAACGGCCTTTATATCCAGCGGCTGAAGGACAAGCTTGGCAACAAATCCAATGCGTCGAGCGAGATGGAGCTTGTCGATTGCTGGGGGCTGATGCTGGGCGAAGAAGGGCGCGGTGTCCGGACAATTATCGAGATGGTGCAGGGGACCCGCTATTATTGCGCCATCGGATCAGCGTCGCTAATGCGGCAGGCTCTGACACAGGCCCTCCACCACACATCCCACCGGTCCGCCTTTCAGAAAAAGCTGATCCAGCAGCCGCTGATGCAGAATGTGCTTTCTGACCTGGCGCTGGAATCCGAGGCGGCGACGGCACTTTTCCTGCGCCTTGGCCGGGCGATCGGCGCGGCTGAGACGGATCCGGCGGAGGCGGCGCTGGCAAGGATCGGGACGGCCATTGGAAAATACTGGATATGCAAGCGAACTCCCGGATTTGTTTATGAGGCGATGGAATGCCATGGTGGCCCCGGATATATCGAGGAAAGCATTCTTCCGCGCCTCTATCGGGAAGCGCCGGTCAACAGCATCTGGGAGGGGTCGGGCAATGTCATCTGCCTCGATGTGCTGCGAGCGCTGTACCGCGATGAGGGAGCGCTGCCGGCGTTTCTTCAGGAAATCGAGCAGGCGAGGGGAGGCAACAGCCTTTTGGACGCCCATCTTGATTCTCTGAAAGCAATGGTGTGGGAGAGCGGCAATTTTGAAGCGAAAGCGCGCCGTATTACCGAAATGATGGCGCTCGCCTGGCAAGCGGCGCTGCTGGTGCAGCATGCGCCTGAGGCGGTCTCCGATGCGTTTTGTGCCTCGCGTCTTGGCAATCACTGGTCCGGTGCGTATGGAACGCTTGCGGACACGGCGGATTTCAATAGTATACTGGAACGGGCTGGGGCGCCGATGTAACAAGGGAGAGAAATAAGCAATAAAAACACGCCTGATTCCGGAAGCGATCAATCCGGAATCATATCCTGACGGTTACCCCATGCGACGGTCTATTGCGGTACGGGTGATCCTTTCTATAAAATCAAGAATGACAACAACTGGAGACATCCATGAAAACGAGAATCACGGAACTTTTTGGCATCGAGCATCCGATCATTCAGGGCGGCATGCATTTTGTCGGGCTGGCCGAACTGGCGGCGGCCGTGTCAAATGCGGGCGGTCTTGGCATCATTACGGCGCTCACTCAGAAAACGCCGAAGGACCTCGCCAACGAGATCGCGCGTTGCAAGGATATGACGGACAAGCCGATCGGCGTTAACCTGACCTTCCTGCCGACCTTCAGCGCGCCGCCCTATCCGGAGTATATCGACGCCATCGTGAAAGGCGGGGTGAAAATCGTTGAAACTGCGGGCCGCAGCCCCGAAGCCTATATGCCGCTTTTGAAAGATGCCGGGATCAAGGTTATTCACAAATGCACCTCTGTTCGCCATTCCCTGAAGGCCGAGAAAATCGGATGTGATGCGGTGAGTGTGGACGGGTTTGAATGCGGTGGCCATCCGGGTGAAGATGATATCCCCAACATGATCCTGCTGCCCCGCGCAGCGGAGGAATTGACGGTGCCTTTCGTTGCCTCCGGCGGTATCGGCAATGGTCAGCAGCTTGCGGCGTCTCTCGCGCTTGGCGCGGACGGCATCAACATGGGCACCCGTTTCATGGTTACGAAAGAAGCCCCGGTTCATCAGAATGTCAAGGATGCCATCGTCAAGGCGAGCGAGTTGGACACCCGCCTCATCATGCGCCCCTTGCGCAATACCGAGCGGGTGCTGAACAACCCGGCTGTTGAAAAGGTAATCGAGATCGAGCGGGAGAAAGGCGCCAATACAAAGATCGAGGATATTGTCGATCTGGTGGGCGGCGTTTATCCGAAGGTGATGCAGAAGGGCGACGTGGATGTCGGTGCCTGGAGTTGCGGCATGGTTGCGGGCCTTATTCATGACGTGCCCAGCTGCAAGGAACTGATCGACCGGATCATGGGGGATGCGGAAGAGATCATCCAGGGGCGTCTGGCAAAGATGCTGTCCGCTTAATAGCGCTTATCTTCCGGGCTGAAAGTATTCCAACTTTCAGCCCTATTTCCCTGTCCAGACGGGCTTGCGCTTCTCAACAAAGGCCCTTCTGGCTTCCTTGCTGTCCTCTGATGCGAAGGCGAGCGCGACCGCATCAAGGGCCGTACCCGGGACGGTTTTGAAATCCATATTTTCCATCCGATAGATCAGTTCCCGCGCCGCTTTCAAGCCGACAGGAGACATCGATGCAACCTTTGTCGCCAGCTTCCGGCTTTCTGACATCAGCTCTTCCGGCGGGACAACACGGGTGATCATCCCGAGCCGTTCCGCTTCCACAGCGGAGATGCTGTCGCCCGTATAAATCAGCTCGGCAGCTTTCATGCGGCCGATCAAGCGCTGCAAGAACCAGACATGCATACCGGGCGGGGCGGCAAGATTGGGAACGCCCGGATAGCCGAACTTTGCATCCGAAGATGCGATCACCATGTCGCAGGCGAAGGCAAGAGTGCAGGCGCCTTCCATGGCATAACCGTGGACCGCAGCCATAATGGGCTTGGACAGGCTACGTACTTTTTCGATCATTTCCACATAGAATTTAGACAGAAAGATCTTCATGTCGGTCGGGCCATAGGTATCGAGCAATTTAAGGTCGACACCTCCGGATAACCCCTTGCCCTTGCCAGAGATGAGAATGATCTTCACATCCGGGTCTGTGTTCGCCAGATCAAGGGCGGTAAAATATTCCGCCGTCATTTCCGGGTTGATGACATTGGCTGGCGGATTATCGAGAATGATTTCCGCAATGCCATCTTCTACAGTGTAGTGAAGCAGGGAGAATTCGTGCATTTTTATTTCGTTTCTTTCAGTATTCTCTGGATTGAATCAAATTCGTATCGCATGCTGTTGCCAGAAAAACAATAAAAAGAGACAGGGATGAATACTGCTGAATTCACGGAATTGCTTGCACGATTCTCCGCCGCGGCGGAGGCTGGGGACGGGGATGCCTTCGCCGCCTGCTTTACAGAGGATGCCGTTTATCATGATTATGTCTATGGCGATCATACGGGACGGGCCGATATCTCCCATATGATGTCGGACCTTTTTCACCGGGATGCGGGCGATGATTACCGTTGGGAGATGTTTGATCCTGTCTGTAACGGTGATCTCGCCTATGCCTGGTCGCTTTCCAGCTTCACATCGACGGTTCCGGAATTCGCGGGCCGCCGCGTCGTGATTGACGGCATGAGCCGGTTTGAACTCAGGGGCGGCCTGATCGCTGATTATCGCGAATCCGTAAATGGCGGGGTCGCGATGGCGCAACTCGGCGTACAGCCGGAACGCCTTGCGAAAGTTTGCGCCAAATGGGCGAAGATGTTGATTGCGACGCCGGAAACGCAAGACTTTCTCGCACGGGAAAAGGGATCGCGGGGAAACGGATCCTAACATATGTCCAATAATAATAACCCGGGCGAAACCGGGAATAACAGCCATCCACCGACCGGCTTTCCTCTTGGTCCGCTTGTCATGACGACGGCCATGCAGGCACTCGCGACAATGGCAATTTTTGCGGTGCCCACGCTTGCTCCCGACATTGTTCGTGATCTTGAAGTGGATGGCCATCTGATCGGCTATTTTGTCTCTACCATATATGGCCTCAGCATGTTCTCGGCGCTTTTTTCACCGGATTTCATCCAGAAATTCGGCGGCGTCCGGGTTGCACAGTTTACCATGTTGTGCGCCATATCGATGTTGATGATTGCCGGGATTGGCAGTTTTAGCGCAATGGCGATCTGTGCCTTTGTTATGGCCGTGGGATATGGTGCGATTGCGCCGATTTCCACACATTTGCTGATACCGCGCACAAATCCGAAAACGCTTAATCTCGTTTTCTCGATCCGTCAGATCGGCGTGCCGCTTGGCGGTGTGTTGGCGGCGCTGATCATGCCCGGGCTGGCGCAGATGATCGGCTGGCAGCATGCGTTCTGGGCACAGATTTTGCCGATCCTGCTGGTCATCTTTATTTTGCAGATATATCGCAAAGACTGGGATGTCGACCGCAAACCGGCGCATCAGCTTTTCAAGACGGAATTCTGGCGCCCCTTCTATCTTTTGCGGGATAGCGTGTTGCTTAGGCGATTGTCGCTGACCTGTTTTTTCTATGCCGGAGTTCAGCTCTGTTTTATCGGTTTTATGGCCCTGCATCTGACGGAGCGGGCCGGGGTCGATCTGATTATGGCAGGGCAGGTGCTGGCGGTGTATCAGATATCGGGCGTTGCCAGTCGGCCGCTCTGGGGCTGGGTGGCGGATAAATTTATCACTTCCGTCCGGCTGCTCGGTATTCTCGGGTTAGTGATGGCGGTCGCCGCTCTCGCGGCGGGCCAAATCTCGGAAGACTGGTCTATCTGGCTCATTCTGTTTATTGCATCCCTTGCCGGCTCAACGGCAAGCGGGTTCACAGGCATCGGATATGCCGCCTTTGCGGCCTATGGCGGAGAGTACCGAACCGAAGCAACAGCCCTCGGCGCAAGTACGATGGCGCTGGGTGTCCTGATGCTGCCGACAATGTTCGGTTTTATTGTCGGGCAGACCGGTGAATACTGGCCTGCCTATGGCGTTTGCGCCCTTATGGTCGGGGCGGTTGGACTCTGGCTGATGCTTGCCAGCCCGCGAACGGGGACGTAAGCTGCAAAAAAGAAGCCGGTATCGGCAAAAATGAAAACAAGCAAAGGAAAACAGCTTCATGGAAACGATCGGACTGGGACTGCATTTTGAGGATCTGCCCGTTGGCCGGACCTTTCGCACGGTAGGGCGAACCATTACAGAGCCGGATATCGTCAACTTCGTCGGCGCGACGGGCATGACGGAAGTCCTGTTCACGGATATGGAATATGTTGCCCAGCATTCCGATATCAAGGGCGGGCGTGTGGCGCCGGGTTCGCTGGTCTTTTCCATGGCCGAAGGGCTGGTTCTTGTCGCCACGCTTCAGCATACCGGCGTTGCCTTTCTCGGGATGGAGCTGAATATTCTCGGGCCCGTCGTGGCCGGAGATACCATTCATGTGGAATGCGAAGTGGTCGAGGCACGACTGACCTCGAAGCGCGGCCGCGGGTTGGTCCGCACCCGCAATCGCATTGTCAATCAGCGGGGAGAAACGGTGATCGAATACACACCGCTGCGCATGATGAAATGCCGGAACGGCAACTGAATTTTCGGCGATCCTGCCCGCTATTCGCGCCCTGCGTCAGGCGTTCTTGATCGTCAGTCCCGCATCAACGGGCAGGGCCACGCCATTGATATAGGATGCGGCCGGCAGGACAAGGCTGAGCGTCGCATGCGCGACCTCCTCCGGCTCTCCGTAGCGGTTGAGCGGGATCCGGCGGCGGGAGAAAATCTGCTTATGCTCATCCTTGATGCGGGCCGTGATGCCGGTATGAATAGCGCCGGGGCAGATGCAGTTGACGGTAATGCCGTATTTCGGCAGCTCCACGGCCAGGGACCGGGTCAGACCGATCACCCCGTGTTTGGCGGACGTATAGGGAGAGATACCCGGCGTTGCGCCGAGGCCTTCGGTTGAGGCGATATTGACAATCCGGCCTGCGCCGGATTTTTTGAGATAAGGCAACGCCGCGCGCACCATCCGGACATGGGCGGTGAGCATGACATCCATATGCCGCGCCCAGTTGGCTTCAAACTCGTCATGCTCAACGGACATGTGGTGGGAAAAACCGGCATTGTTGATCAGGATATCCAGCCCGCCGAAATGATCGGCAACCTCCTGCACAACCTTTTCAATCTCCGCCTTATCGGCCACGTCAAGCTGCCAGCCCCGTGCATTGCCACCTGCATCGCGAATTTCCGAGACGACCTTTTCCACCCCCTCCGCATTCAGGTCAATAACGGCGACTTTTGCGCCTTCATCGGCAAACAGATGCGCCGTCGCCCGCCCCATGCCGCTCGCCGCCCCGGTGATGAGGGCGGTTTTGCCCGCGATGGACCGGCTCAGTTTTGATAGTCGCGCCATTGTCGGCTCCCTTTTCTGTTCCCTGTTATCCGGTCTGTTAAAGGATCAGCCCGCCATCGACCGGAATGGTCTGACCGCAGACATAGCTTGCGAGCGGAGAGGCGAGATACAGCACCGCCCCGGCAATATCCTCCGGCGTACCAAGACGTTTGGCCGGGATGTGGGAAATGGCGGCTTCCCGGCGTGTGGGATTGTCCGTAGTGACCTTGGTGAGCTTGGTATCGACAAGTCCCGGCGCCACGCCATTGACCCGGATGCCCCGCCCGGCCCATGCCTGTCCGAGCGTGCGGACAAGACCGATCGCGCCGGTTTTAGAGGCGTTATAGGAGGGGTTGCCTTTTGTCGCGTGATATCCGGCGGTGGAGCTGATGATGACGAGGGAGCCTTTCGAGGCTTCCAGCATGTCGTCAAACTTGGCGGCGCAGGCCATCAGGCTGTTGAGATTGACATCCATAACCTTCAGCCAGCCGGGCATCTCGAACTCGCCCCGGTTATAAACGACTGTGCCTTGCGAGAGCACCAGAATGTCCAGCGTGTCAAAAGGCGAAGTATAATTCTCAATCGCGTCAAAATCCGCGACATCCATCTTGTCATAATGCAGCCCGCGTAAATCCGACCCTTCGACGCCATCGTAATCTTTGGCGGCATCGCGCGTGCCCCAGACATGAACGGTTGCGCCCCGGTCTTTCAGCGCGTGGGCGATGCCGTTTCCGATCCCGCTGGATCCGCCGACGACGAGGGCTGTTTTGTTGGAAAAGTCGAGGTCTTTCACGCTTAATCTCCCTTTTTATTTTCTTGAAGTCTAGAGGCGAGAGGAGGCGGGAGTAAAGCATTAGTTGCATAATCCCCTGCGCGGTGCGTCTGTTCCATATAAGTGAAAAGCCCCGCTGAAAATCGGCGGGGCTTCGGAGTAGCTGAGGTTGGGATGGTTTAGCTACCTCCCGTGTTTCGCAATGAGATTGCTGCAGTGATCAACGCCATCCCCGCAAACAGCATATTGATACCCACCAGCAGGCCGATGGCCCATGTAGCGGTGTCCGGCCAGCCCTGCCAGATCAGGTAGGCAAGGATGAGATCGACAATGCCGCTCAGCAATGTCCAGCCCCAACTGCGGACTATGCGGCGAAAATGCAGGGAAAGCAGGATGGAGAGAACGCCCTGAATAATAAAGAAGGCAACCATGATCATGGTCAGGGTCATCATGCCCTCAACTGGTTTGGCGACCAGCAGCACGCCGAGCACAATCGCGAGCAAGGCGGCCAGAGCGGACCATGCCATGCCCGGCATGCGGGGAGACTGGAACAGGGTCAGCGCCCGGAAAATACCGCCAATGATCAGCAGCCAGCCGATGAAGATATTAACAACCAGCGTTGCAAATTGCGGCAGCAGAATGGCCCCGGCGCCGAGCAGGGCGATCAGCAGCCCCTGGAACATAATCAGTTTCCAGTGTTTGGCGAGTTCAATGGACATTTTCTGTCTCAGATCGTCGAGACTGGGCGGTGTGATTTCACTCATGGCAGGCTCCCGAGAAGTCAAGGGCATACGGGAACTATAAAACCAGAGTGCTATAAATCAAAAGCGGAATTTTGCGGATCGCATCACTCGTCAAGCGTGAGGGTGCGAAGCCGCAGGGCGTTCGAAATAACCGAAACGGAAGACAGGCTCATCGCCGCGGCGGCAATCATCGGCGAGAGCAGGCTGCCGGTGAACGGATACAGAATGCCGGCGGCAATCGGAATACCGGCGCCGTTATAGGCAAAGGCGAAGAAGAGATTCTGTTTGATGTTACGTAAGGTGGAGATGGCCAGCTTGCGGGCCCGGACAATACCGGTCAGATCCCCTTTCACCAGAGTGATCCCGGCGCTTTCCATGGCGACATCCGCACCGGTGCCCATGGCGATGCCGACATCTGCGGCGGCAAGGGCGGGGGCGTCGTTGACCCCGTCCCCCGCCATGGCGATGCGATGGCCTTTTGCGCGCAATGTCTCGATCAACTTCTGTTTGTCTGCGGGCAGCACATCGGCGCGGACATCGTCAATATGGAGGCGGGCGGCGACGGCTTTCGCCGTCCGTTCATTATCACCGGTCGCCATGATGATGCTCAGGCCAAGCTCATGCAGCTTGGCGATGGCCTGTTCCGTCGTTTTTTTGATGGGATCCGCGACAGCAACAATGCCGACAAGGGACTTTTCACGCGCCACATACATGGCCGTTTTGCCGTCTTCCTGTAGTTTGATCGCGTGGCCTTCGAAATCGTCCAGCTGAATAGCATGGCGCGCCATCATCGCCCGGTTGCCAAGTATGATACGTTGCCCGTCAACCTGACCTACAACCCCCATGCCGGTCACCGCATTGAATTCAGTGGCCGCGGGAAGACGGAGGCCGCGTTCGGTCGCGCTCGCGACAATTGCCTCGGCCAGCGGATGCTCTGAGCCTTTTTCAAGAGCGGCCGCAAGGGTGAGAAGCATATCCTCCTCCCCCGGTTTTGCAGTGATGACATCGGTTAGCTGCGGGCGGCCTTCGGTCAGTGTGCCGGTTTTATCAACCACCAGTACGTCAACCCCGGCAAAGCGTTCCAGTGCTTCGGCATCGCGGACCAGCACGCCAACAGAGGCGCCGCGCCCCGTGGCGGTCATGATCGACATCGGTGTGGCAAGGCCAAGGGCGCAGGGGCAGGCAATGATCAAAACCGAGACAGCGGCGACAATGGCATGGATCAGGGCGGGAGAGGGTCCGACCAGGCTCCAGGCAATGAAGGCGATTACGGCGACAATCACCACCGTCGGTACGAACCAGGCCGCCACCTTGTCCGCCATGCCCTGTATGGGGGCGCGGGAGCGTTGCGCACTGGCCACCATATCGACAATCTTGGACAGCATGGTATCGGCACCGACAAGTTCGGCGCGCATGACGAGGGATCCGGTACCGTTCAACGTGCCACCGGTTACCTTATCCCCGGCAATCTTTTCGATAGGAACCGGCTCGCCGGTGATCATGCTTTCATCAACGGCGGAATATCCATCGGTCACGACACCATCAACCGGGATGCTCTCGCCGGGCCGCACACGAATAAGATCCCCGGCCAGAATATTTTCAAGCGGCGCGTCATATTCCGATCCATCGGGGTTGATCCGCCGCGCGGTCTTGGGGGAGAGATTGAGCAATGCCCGAATGGCCGAGCCTGTCTGTTCCCGCGCCCGCAGCTCCAGCACCTGCCCGAGAAAGACAAGCGCGATAATGACGGCGGCGGCTTCGAAATAGACGGGCACAACACCCGCGGCGGTCTGGAAGGAAGGGGGGAAACTGCCGGGCAGCAGGGTCGCAATAACACTGAAGCCATAAGCCGCGGCGACCCCCAGCATGATGAGAGTCCACATGTTGGGGCTTTTATTGACGATCGAGGACCAGCCGCGTTTGAAAAACGGAAGAGCGGCCCACAGCACAACAGGGGTGGCGAGCGCAAGCTGCAGCCAGTTGGCAAGATGGGCGCCAAGCCAGTTTTCAATCGGCAGGCCGACCATTTCGCCCATGCTGACAATCATCAGCGGTATGGCAAGCACCAGGCTGACCCAAAAACGGCGGGTGAAGTCTGTCAGTTCAGGATTTGGCCCGTCATCCGCCGTCGGCGCGCCCATGGGTTCCAGTGCCATGCCGCATTTCGGACAGTCCCCGAAATGATCGCTGATGACTTCCGGATGCATGGGGCAGGTGTATTGCGCGGCTTTCGGCGCGGATTTCTGGCGCTTCTTGTGGCCACCGCTTAGATAAAAATAGGGGTCGGCGGCAAAGCGATTGCAGCATTTCTGGCTGCAAAAGTGAAAGGTCTCCTCATTATGGGTGTGGGTCGGCTTGCCCGCGTCCAATCTGACGGTCATGCCGCAGACCGGATCAATCGCCGTTTCCGCGCCTGTACTGGTCATGAGGATAATCCTGCTATGTTACCTTTCGACGATGGGTCTCCAGCCCGCCTTCTCGCGCAGCCACTGGAAGGATACATATAGCATCGGGATGAGGATCATGCCAACAGTTGCGGCGGCCAGCATGCCGGCGAAGACGGGGATGCCGAGCGCCACCATCGCCCCGGCCCCGGCCCCTTTGGCGATGACCAGCGGCACCAGCCCCATGATGAAGGCAAAGCTGGTCATCATGACGGGACGGAAGCGAAGCCGGGCGCCATCTGATGCCGATTGGGCCAGCGGATGCCCGAGATTGCGTTGCTCCAGCGCAAAGGTATTGATCAGAATGGCGTTTTTCGCGGCCAGCGCGATCAGCACCACGATACCGATCTGGGCGTAGAGATCGAACGACAATCCGGCGATGCGAATCCCGGCCACAGCCCCCACCACGGCGACAATGACAGAGGCCAGAATGGCGACAGGAATGCTCCAGCTTTCATAAAGCGCGACGAGGAACAGATAGGCAAAAACGAAGGCGAGACCGATCACCAGAGAGGTTTTTCCCGCCGCCTCCACCTGTTGCAGGGCGAGCCCCGTCCACTCGTAAGCGTAGCCTGAGGGCAGGCTTTCCGCTGAAATCGCCTCCATCTCTGTCATGGCAACGCCGATGCCGCTGTCTGGCGCCGGATTGCCGATGACGGAGGCGGCTTCATAGTTGTTATAACGCGTTATCTGGCGCGGCCCGCTGATCAGCTTTGCTTCGGTGAAGCTGGAGACGGGGACCATTTCGCCGTCCGAATTGCGGATCTGGATATCGTAGATATCGTCGATACTGGAGCGATACTCCTCGCTGCCCTGAACATAGACGGTCCATGTCCGTCCGAACAGATTGAAGTCGTTGACATAATAGCCGCCAAGCTGACTTTGCAGCGCGCCGAACACATCGGCGATCTCAACCCCGAGAGTCATTGCCTTGTCCCGGTCGATATCAAGAGAGACTTGCGGCGTGTTGGCTTCAAAGGTTGAAAAGGCGGCGGCGATATGCGGATTCTGATTGGAGGCAACCAGCAGATTACGCAGCACCGCGCCCATTTCCGAGGGCTCCTGCCCTTGCAGGGCTTGCAGCACATATTCGAAGCCGCCCGCATTGCCAAGGCCGTCAATGGCGGGCGGATTAATGGGGATGAAGGTGGCTTCGGCAATGCCGGAAAGTTTCTGCATCGCCCGCATCAGCACGGCGGTGGAGCTCATCTCGGGCGTTGTGCGCTCTGCATAGGGCTTCAGGTTGATGAAGACGACACCGGCGTTGGACGCGATACTTCCGCTCAGAAGGTCGAGGCCGGTCACCCGGCCCACCACATTGACGGCCGGATCGCCTTCCAGGGCCTTGCTTGTCATTTCCGCGACCTTGATGGTGCGATTGAATGACGCGCCCGCAGGTAGCTGGAAGATGATCATGACATAGCCCTTGTCCTCCTCGGGGACAAACCCGGCCGGGGTCGTCTTCACGCCGTATCCCGCAATCGCGCCAAAGCCGATGGCGACAACGATAGAGAGGACGGAAACCCGCACCAGCTTCTTGATCAGACCGGCATAGCCATCGCCGATCCGGTTGATAAAGCCGGTGACGGGGCGCATGAAGACAATCGGCTTGCCGGGGCGCAGAAAGAGGGCGCACAGCGCCGGAGACAGGGTCAGGGCATTGATGGCCGAAATCACCATGGCGGCCGATATGGCAATGGCGAACTGCCGGAACAGCACGCCGGAGGAGCCGGGCAGAATGGCGACCGGGACAAAAACGGCGAGCAGCACGAAAGTGATGGCGATAATCGATCCGGCAATTTCGTTCATTGCCTTTTTGGCCGCTTGCGCGGGGGTGAGGTGAGGGTCTTCCTCCATCACCCGCTCGACATTTTCAACGACGATAATGGCGTCATCGACGACAATACCGATGGCCAGCACAAGGGCGAGAAGTGAGATGATATTGGCCGTATAGCCAAAAAGATAGATCACCGCTATGGCACCGATGATGGCAACGGGAACGGCAAACAGCGGAATAATGGTCGCGCGGAAGCGCCCGAGAAAGACAAAGACGACAATAGCGACGAGCGCAAAGGCCTCCAGCAGGGTCTCAATGACTTTTGTGATCATGTCATCGACAAATTCGGCGCTGTCGACGAATTTCCGATAAGTCATGCTGGCCGGGAAACGTTCGGAAAGTTCTGCAATCTTCTCATCCACGGCCTTGGCGGTGACCACGGCATTGGCGCCGGGCGCCAGATAGATGGCAACGCCTGCGGTTTCCGCGTCGCCGAGCTTGACTTCCTGTTGCGCGCTCTGGGCGCCAAGCTCAACCCGTGCGACATCGCGCAGCCTGACAATGGAGCCGTCCGCCTGCGCCCGCAGGATGATATTGCCGAACTCTTCCGCCGAGGACAGCCGCCCCTTGGTGGTGACGATGAGTTGCAGGCTCTGGTTATCGGAAACGGGCGGCGCCCCCAACCGACCGGCGGGGGCCTGAATATTCTGCCGCTGGATGGCGTTGATGATGTCCTGATTGGTCAGGCTCAGATTGGACATCAGCGTCGGGTTGTCGATCCAGATGCGCATGGCATATGTGGAGGCGCCGAGGACAGACGCATCGCCAACCCCCGGGATGCGTTTTAACTGGTCAATGACATTGATGGTCAGATAGTTGCTGATCAGCAGTTGATCGAGGCTGGCGTCATCGGAATAAAAGCCGAAAATCTGCAATATCGAATTGGACTGCTTGCGGACCGTCACACCGTTCTGCTGCACCGTATCGGGAAGCAGGGACAGGGCCTGGCTGACCCGTGTCTGCGTGTTCACGGTAGCAAGGTCCGGATCTGTTCCGACAGCAAAGGAAATGGTCAGGGCATAGCTGCCGTCGGAATTGCTGACGGACTTCATATAGAGCATGTTGTCAACGCCATTGACCGCGCTTTCAATCGGTTGCGCAACCGTATCGGCGACAACCTTGGCATTGGCCCCGGCGTAGCTGGTGGAGACCTGAACCGTCGGCGGGGTAATCTCCGGATATTGCGACACCGGAATGACATACATGGACAGAATGCCGGCCAGGGTGATGACGATGGAAAGCACCAGCGCGAATTTCGGCCGGCGGATAAAGAAATCGTAGATCATCAGTTCCCCGCAGCTTCAGGCGCAAGTGTCGCGTTAACGGTCATGCCCGGTTGCACTTTCTGTTGCCCGGCGGTAATCACGCGATCACCGGTTTTCAGCCCCAGTTCAACGACGAGCGACAGGCCCCGCTGTGGGCCAGTTGTGATCCGCCGTATTTCCACCTTGTTTTCATCGTTGACGACAAAGACATAGGCGCCCTGTTGATCGAGCAGCAGCGCATCCTGCGGGATGACAAGATATTTCTGCGTATCGTTACTGGCAATCAGGACATTGACGAGCTGACGGTCCACCAGCAGCTGGTCGGGATTTGGAAATTCGGCGCGAACGGTAATCGTGTTGGTCGTGCTGTTCGCGCTCGGCTCCGCATAGATGATATGTCCCGTATGTTCATAGATGCTGTCATCGGGCAGCCTGAGGCGCACCGTCACATTCTTTGTATCGGGGCGGGTTTTGCTGATTTCCGTAAACAGCTTGTCGGATACCGGCCAGGCGACATGAATGGGATCCTGCGCCACCAGCAGGGCGAGGGAGCCGCTCGCCGGGCCGACAAGCGAGCCTTTGGACTGGTTCGCCTTGCCGATGCGGCCCGTGATGGGCGCGCGGATTTCCGTATAGCCGAGATTGATTTCCGCCAGCGTGAGTTCAGCCCGGCGGGCGGCGACATTCGCCTGCGCCTCCTCATATTTGGCAAGGTCCTGATCAAGCTGGGCCTGAGAGACAGTTTTGCGGCTGACCAGTTCGCGGGAGCGTTCATAGCTCAGCTTTGTGAGCTTTTCAGCGGCATTGGCGCTTGCCAGGTTGGCGCGCGCCTGCGCCACATTGGCCTCATAGACGCCGCTTTCAATCCGGAACAGCAGATCGCCTGCCTGCACCATACTGCCTTCGGTGAAAGCAACTTCGGCAAGATAGCCGTCGATCCGCGCGTTGATATCGACACGGGCCGTCGCCTCGACGCGACCAAAAAAGATGGCTTCATCAGAAATATCCATCTCCGCGGCCTTTGAAACCAGTACCGCAGGCACGGGCGGCGCGCCGTTGGGGGCGCCTTGTGCGGCGGCCTGTCCGGTGGGAATAATGGCCACGACGATGGCCGCCAGAACCAGAATGAGGGAACAAAAGGAACCGGAAACCCGCCGCATAAAACTTCTCCTGATGGGGGACAACAACCGAAGCGGCATTCTTTCATTTCTGCCGCGATCCGTAAACCACAGGTTCGTATGTAACGGGAGGATTTCCGCCAAAAGTGTGACCAATTCAACAAAACGGTCAGTTGGAGATGTAAAATTTCCTGAAACGGCAGCGGAAAGCGCCGGATATGGGATCAGTCGCGGCGGAGCCGGGCAATGGCCGTCAGAAGACCGTGGGTGGAGCCGTCACGGCCCGCGTACTGCCCGTCTTCTCCGATCATCGGTTGCAGGAGGGCGGCCAGCTCCTTGCCAAGTTCAACGCCCCATTGGTCGAAACTGTTGACGTTCCAGATCGCGCCTTCGACGAAAACGCGATGCTCATAAAGGGCGATAATCCGGCCAAGGGTGCGCGGATCCAGCTTGCGATACAGCAGGGTGGTGGAGGGCCGGTTGCCCGGAAAACTCTTGTGGCGCGCCAGGTCAAGCACGGCGGCTGTCTTGCCTTCCTCGGCAAGGCGCGCTGAGGCTTCCTCATAGCTTCGGCCCTTCATCAGGGCTTCGGACTGGGCCAGGCAATTGGCGAGGAGCAGCCGGTGATGGTTCTGCAAATGCGCTTCATGGGATTGCGCGGCCACCAGAAATTCGCACGGGATAATGCGGCTGCCCTGATGCAGAAGCTGGTAAAAGGCATGCTGGCCGTTGGTGCCGGGTTCACCCCAGACAATGGGTCCGCTATCGCGGAGGATCAACTCTCCATCAAGGGTGATGCGTTTGCCGTTGCTTTCCATGTCGAGCTGCTGCAAATAAGCCGGAAGGCGGGCAAGCCGCTGATCATACGGCAGAATGGCGCGGCTGCTGAAACCACAGATGTTATTGTGCCAGATGCCGACAAGGGCGAGCATGAGCGGCATGTTCTGTGCCCCCGCTGCGGTGCAGAAATGCCGGTCCATCTCATGCCCGCCGGACAGGAATTCGTCAAATCGCTCGGGTCCGATGGCGATCATCAGGGGCAGTCCGATTGGGCCCCAGAGGGAATAACGCCCGCCAACCCAGTCGGCAAATCCGAAAACCCGTTCCGGCGGTATGCCAAAGGCGGTGGTTTTTTCAAGCGCCGTGGAGACGGCGGCGAAATGATCGGCGGCGCGCTCACCAAGCGCCGATTGCATCCAGCGCCGGGCTGTTTCGGCGTTCGTCATGGTTTCGATCGTGGTGAAGGTCTTGGAAGCGACAATGAAAAGCGTGCGCTGCGGGTCCAGCCGCTTCAGGAGGTCGCCTATCTCCGCCCCGTCGATATTGGAGACGAAATGCAGACGCGGACCATCATGATAGGGGGAGAGGGCAAAGGTCGCCATGGCCGGACCAAGGTCCGATCCGCCAATGCCGATGTTGACGACATCCGTGAAAGGTCCGCCGTCCGCCGCCGTGATCCGGCCGCTGCGAATGCCGTCGGCGAAGGCGGCGAGCCGCACCAAATTGGCATTGATACCGGGCATGATATCCTCACCGCCGACAGTGACAGGGTGATTGCTGCGGTTTCGAAGGGCGGTGTGCAGGGCGGCGCGCCCTTCCGTCCGGTTGACAATGCCGCCGCGCATCATGGCATCGCGCTTGCCTTCCACATCTGCCGCGTCTGCGAGGCGGAGAAGCAGGTCACGGGCCCGCCTGTCGATGGCGGTTTTGGAATAATCCAGCAGCATGTCATCAAAGATGACGGAGAAGTGGTCGAACCGCGCACTATCGCGCTCAAACAGCCCGGTCAGAGGCAGGTCGCGTACTGTTTCGTAATATCCGGTCAGGTCCGACCAAATATCTTCTTGCATGCCTTCTCTCCTGCCAATCTGCATTCCGCCGCCAGCGGTTTCGGCAAACATATTCCGCGACGGGTTAAGGAACTCTTCAAAATGCAGATAATTTGCCTAAAAGGCGAATTTATGGCGTTGCCCCCGTTACATATCTGTCCATGTATTCCAGCAGCCTGCGGCCATTTTCACCGGTCTGACCGAGAAAGGCCCGGTTAAAGGCGGGGCGCATGATATTTTGCAGTGCCTCGATTTCCTGTTCCGTGGCGACATGGATTTTCATGCCCTCCTCCCGCAGCAATCCGGGCGCGGCGGCGGCGGAAATCTCACTTGCTTCGATGGCCCAGAGAGCCGCCTTGCGGCTGGCCTCCCGGATGGCCTCCTGATAATTCAGCGGCAAGGCAGCAAACCATTCTGTATTGATGTAGCCGTTATAATAAACCGCAAAAAGAGGCAGAATGGTCACATGATCCTGTACCGTGTAATAGCGGCTGGACAGGGCGGAGGAGAGATTTGTCAGCCCCGCGTCGAGCTTTCCCTCCCGTAACGCCTCGACAGCGGCCATGTCGGCCATTTCAACAGGCGTGGCGCCCAGCGCTGCAAAAGCGGCATTCGAGTGGGGGCCAAGACCCTGGATGCGGACACCCTTGAAATCGTCAGGCTTGATCAGAAACTGATCGTTCGAGGTGATGGCGGTCCGCCAGGTGGTAAACAGCCAGACCAGATTGGTCAGGCCGGTTTTCTGGATCTCCCGCTCAAGCAGCTCAGCGGGTGGCGATCCGTCCCAGCGTTTCAATATCTCGACATTGCGAAGGGCGAAGGGTTCCAGCGTCACATCCATCAGGGGCAGGCTTTCGGCCCACTCACTGTTCATGGAAAAGGCGCATTCGATCTCTCCGGCGCGAACGGCGGCGGCGTTGCGGGGCGCCAGAACCAGGCTGTTGGCCCCATTGATCTGAACATCGAGCTTGCCGTCGGTCAGTGTTTCAATTTCTGTCGCCCATTGATCAATGACTTTTGCAATATGACTACCAGGCGGAAGCTGATGGCTGCATCGCATGAGCTGGGCGGCATCGGCGTTATAACCGCTTCCAACAGCAAGAAACAGGCCGAGCAGGACTGCGAACATATACTTTATTTTGAACATTTTTTTAACGATCTGCTGATGCACCATTCCTTACGGCCGGAGCCGATGAAGATATCGCCGCAGACTATACTGATACCGCACCGTATTTGTCACGCATTCGCTTGCACTCGGTAAGATTCCCTGTCCTCCCACTTCACGGCCTTCAGATCCAGGACGAATATGGAATAGATGACGGGCACCAGCAGCAAGGTTGTAAAGGTGGCGATGGTCAGTCCGCCGATTTGCGCATAGCAGAGCGGCTGCCAGAGCGGCCCGCCATGCACGGCAAGCGGGATAAGCCCGAAAACGGTCGCCCCGACGGTAATCAGAACCGGGCGCAGACGGACAATTCCCGCATCCAGAAGCGCCTCCCGCAAGGGCTCGCCTTTTTTGTGCATTTCCTCGATAAAATCGAACAGTACGATGATATGGCTGACGATCACGCCGATCAGGGCGACAATGCCGAGAAATGCCATGAAACCGAACGGACTGTCGGTGAGGGCGAGCGCGATCAGCGCGCCGATCACGCCATAGGGAACGGCGGCAAGGACAATGAAGGGTTTCACGGTGCTTTTGAATTGGAAGACAAGCGCGATGAAGATCAGCGCAACCGACACGCCGAGCACCATGATGAGCTGCTGGAATCCATTCTTCGCATTGGCTTCCTCGCCGGTGATGGCCATGGAAAATCCGGGCGGCAGGCGTTTTTCAAAGGCCTCAAGGTCGCTCCTGATCTCCGCCATCACTTCGGAAGGAAGAACGCCGTCAAGCGGGAAGGCGCGGACATTGACGGTCCTGAAATGCTCCTCGCGAAGCAGGCGTTCGGTATGCAGCTGATACTCCACCGTTGCAATCTGGCCAAGCGGCACCTTGGTCGTGCCGACGGATGGAAAAACATAGAGATTTTCGAGATCGGAAAGCTGCGCCCGCTCCGATGGCGTCAGAATGGTGACGACGGGAATATTCTTGTCGCCGCGCTGCAGAGTCGTGACCTGGTTGCCGTTGAGCCCGGCGGAAGATGAGGCGGCAATATTCTCATTACTGACACCCGCGAGAAAGGCCCTGTCAGGGTCAATGTCGATTCGCAGTTGCAGGGACTCCCCGCCCCAGTCATCCCGCGCCCGGGCGGCAGTCGGGGCATTGGCGAGAAGTGTGACAAGCTCAGCCGAAAGACGACGCAGGGTCGCAATTTCCGCTTCCGATTCCGGCCCCTCCGACTGCACGGCGGATCTTGCCGACAGACGTATTTCAATCGGGTAGGGGACCGGGTTGGTCTGGAGCTGGCGCACATCAATGATGGCTTCGGGTATGCCTGCGCTCAACGCTTTCTGGATATGCGGAATAATCTCGCCGGTCAGTTCCTTGTCATTGACCTGCATGACGAGCTGCGCATAGTTGCGCTGATGCAGCTGGGGCGTGACGGAAAACCAGAAACGCGGCGCGCCCCCGCCAATAAAGCTGGCAATAGACTCAAGCGGATCGCCCTTGCTCTCCGCATCAAGGCTGGCACCGAAATCCTGCGCGACCTTTTGGATGATGGCGACGGCCTGTTCGGTCACCTTCCGGGTTTCATAGATTGTGGCATTGTTGCGCAATGCGACATCCGCATAGAAGATGTACTGGACATCATCGGGGAAGAAGGAAGACTTCAGCGTCTTGCCGAGCGGAATGGCCAGCGCGATGAACAGCAAGGACGCCAGCAGGGCTTTTTTCCGGTGATTGATCAGAAAGCTGCCCACCCTGAAATAAAGGCCGCTGAAGCCGCGCTGGCGCCGTTCCTCGATGGTGGGTTCCGCCCGGTTGCGCGGACGCAGCAGGTAATAGCCCAGCAATGGCAGGAAGGTCATCGACACAATCCGCGAACAGACCAACGCCGTTGTCATGACAATGGGCAGGCTGTAGAGAAATTCGCCGGTATTCCCGCTCAGCATCAGGAACGGCAGATAGGCGACCACATTGGTAATCGTCGCAAACATGATGGCATGGGCCAGCTTCGTCGGGCCCAGCCAGGAGGCCAGCGTGCGCGGCTGGCCTTCGGCAAGGCCCCGCTTGATGGCGTCGCCGGCGACAACCGGATCATCAACCAGCAGGCCGAGGGCAATGATCAATGTCGCGATGGAAACCTGTTGCAGCTCGATCCCGAGGGTGTCGATAATGCCGAAGGTCATGGCCAATGTAATCGGAATGGAAACCATCATCAGAATGGCCGACCGCCACTCCCAGAATCCGAGGAAGGAAATGGCGACGACAAGCACGATCGCCTCGATCAGGGCGGTCATGAACAGGTCGATATTCTCCGCAACCTGGGAGGGCTGGTCCGATACCCGCTCGATCACCAGATCATCGGGCAGATGCGGACGGATTTCCTGCAAGACCGCATCGACGGCCTCGCCGAATTTGCCGATCTGTCCGCCCTCGCGCATCTGGATGGCCAGCGAGATGGCCTTGCCGCGCTGCCAATTGCCGTTTTCATCCCGCCAGTTGTAGAAATTCAGGAAATTCGGCGGGGAGACATAGCCCGGTACGACCGCGCCGATATCGCGGAGATAAACGGGCGCGCCGGTCGACGATTTGGTGAAAGCGGTATCGCCGATTTCTTCGGGGCTTTTATATTTGCCAACGGGCTGCACCAGAACATTTGATCCACCGGCATGAAACTCGCCGCCGGAAATATCGCTGTTACGGGCGGCAATGGCGTTGCTGACATCGCCGGGCGTCAGGCCGTAGGAAGCAAGCAGATCCTGCGAATATTCAAGATAGATCCGCTCATCCACCGTACCGGAGGTGTTGATCACCGTCACCAGCGGAATGGTTTGCAAGTGGCGGATGATCAGGTCGCTGAAATTATCGAGCTCCCGATAGCTGTATTTGCCACCGGGAGAGGCCAGCAACCGGGCTTCCGTCGTAGCCGGATCATCAATCATGATGGCGGGCCAGGCGTCTTCATGAAAACTTGCCTGCGCGAGTTTCGTTTCAAGAAACTGATCCAGCTCCTGCAATATCTCCGTATCCGCAAGGCCGGAGGTGAAATCAAGGCCGATAAAGCCTGCGCCGCTCACCGTGACGGGATCGGCGATGGCGCCGCTTGCCCGCAGGAAATCCTTGAACATCTCCATATGCCGGGCCGGGGTGGCAAGGGAGATATCACGGGGCATCACGACAATAAGCGAACGTCTGTTGCTGTCCGTGCCCGTCGCGCTTTGCCGGGCGGCGGTGATCTCCCGCGCGATATCGCGGGCGCGAAGGGAGATTTCAATCGGGCTTTCCGTCGGGCTTGCGATGGTCATCAGGATCGCCGCCGTATCGCCGAAACCGTCATTGAACTGGATCGGGCCCGCCCCCGCAGGCAGGCTGAGGGACTGAAGGTTGAGGTTTATCTCATTGAAGGCGGATTTGGTGTCTTTCAGGTCTTCGTCAAGCTGTATCTGCACAATGGACAGGCTGGGCAATGTCATCGATTTGACAGCGAATTTCGTTGGCGTGACGGGATGCAGCGCGGAGCTGAGGGCGATCTGGCGCTCGATCGGGCGGGTAACAAGCTGTTCGATCTTTGTTGCCTCGGCGCCGGGCCAGCTTGTGATAACGGAAGCGACGCGCACCTGAATGGCGGGATCCTTGGCTTTGGGCATGGCTAGATAGCCATAGGCGCCCCACATCAGCACCGCCAGCAGCAAGACCCAGGCGATATTCCTGTTTTCGGTAAAATAGCGTGCAGTATTGCGGGTTTCCGTAATATCCTTCACCGGCGGCCTCCCCGTCAGATTAACACGAACTCATCACGGAATGACCGCGACCTGCTGCCCATCCCGGAGGAAGGAGGCGCCATTGACAACAACCCGCGCCTTTTCATCCAGCCCGCCGAGAACGGCAATCCGGTTGCCATGCACATCACCGAGACGGACATCCGTCAGCCGGACGGTCGTCGTGTCGCCGCCATCGTTGAGAATGAACACGGCATAGCCCTTGGGGTCTGTGGCGGCGCGAACAACGGCGGACAGCGGGATCAGCGGCGGCAGCGTTGCCGTCGGCGCGCCTTTCGGCAGGTTGAGGGCGGCAATCATGCCGACCTTGAGCAGGCTGTCGCTGTTATCAAGCGTGACCTTGACGTTAAAAACGCGGCTGCTGGTATCTGCGGAGGGGGCAATTTCGGAAATCCGCCCGGTCAGCTGGCGGTCCGGCAGGGACTGCGTGGTCAGGCGGATCTCATCCCCGAGTTTGAGGGATTGCACTGCGCTGTCCGGCACACCGAAGACAGCTTTCACCGTGGCGGTATCGGCAATCACAA
This sequence comes from Sneathiella sp., assembly GCF_002694385.1. GTDB lineage: Bacteria > Pseudomonadota > Alphaproteobacteria > Sneathiellales > Sneathiellaceae > Sneathiella. The sequence continues at coordinate 154,827 of NZ_NZMB01000010.1, read as the reverse complement.
AGGCCACCACCTGCGGCGACGCCAGTGTTCCCACATCGACGTTGCGCTGAAGCACCACCCCGTCAAGCGGCGATGTCAGATTGAAGTCGGCAATATTATTCTGGGCGATTTTCTGGGCGGCGCGGGCATTTTCCATCTGCGCCACGGCGTTTTCATATTCCTGTTTCGCCGCGTCATAATTGGGCGCGGTCATGCTGCCGGAATTGAACAGTGATGTCGCCCGGTCAAAATCCTGCTTGCCCTTGTTGAGGTTGGCCCCGGCCGCGGCGACCTGGCTGTTGGCCTGGGTAAGGCTGTCGCGGATATCCTTGGAATCGACCGTCGCCAGAACGGCGCCCTTGGCAACAGGATCCCCGGCCTGAACAGCGCGATCCGTGCTGCCGCTGTCCTTGACCTGCAACAGGGAGGTGACATAGCCCGTCACCTTGAAGGTTGCATTGATCTGCGTATTTGCCTCGATATTGGCGGAATAGTGGATATTGCCGATACCGGAATCATGCGTCGGCAGTTCCGCTCGCACCGGTTGCAGGGGCGCTGCTGGCTGGTCGGTTTCGGAATCACAGGCTGCAAGGGCGCCAAGGGCGATCAGGGCGCATGCGGTGAGGGCAAACCGGTTCATGATCATTCCGCTCCCAAGGCCTGTTCCAGCGCGGCGCTGGCATTCCAGACGCCGAGCAATGCCTGATGATAATTGTCGTTGGCGTCTTCCAGTTCCGACTGGGCGTTCAGCAGATCACTCAGCAGAATGGCTTTTTCCTTATATTGATTGAAACTCACCCGCAGCGCCTCTTCCGCGGCCTTTTTGGCCAGTTCCGTCACGGGGACAAGGGCGCGCGCCACTTCAAGATTGCGAATATTCTGGCTGACTTCGGCGCGGATCTGGTCTTCATTGTCGCGCAGGGCGTTCTGCGCCTGTAGCAGGGCAAGGCGGGCCCCCGACACTTTGTTTTCATTGGCGCCCCAGGTAAAGAAATCCCACTTGGCGAGAACGCCGACATACAGGCTTTCATCGGGGAGAAGCCGGGTCTTTTCAGATCGGCCATAGCTGGCCACGAGATTCACTTCCGGAAGATATCCGCTCTTGTTGATCTCAAGGTCCGTTTCGGCCGCCTTTACCTGCAGCCGCGCCTCTTGCGTTTCCGGGCGGTTGGCGAGAGCCTGATCCGCGGCCACGGCGGTATCATAAGTCGCTTCTGGCTCGGCGCCCTGCGGCGTGACCCGGAAGGCCGTCGCGATATTACGGCCGAGAAGGGCGTTGAGCTGCTGCTTGCTGGTCAGCATGTCATTTTCATCGGCGAAAAGTTGATGCCGCGCCGCGGCGAGCTGCGCCTCTCCATTCAGAAGCTGATATTCCAGTTCAGTTTTTGCCGCCACATTATCGCCCAGGATTTTCACCAGCTCTTCATTGAAGCGGACAGAGGCCGTGGCGGCGGCAATCGTGCTTTCGCTGCTGAGGATATGATAATAGAGCTGTTTCACCTGCAGGGCGATGGACTGTTCCGCCTGCCGGGATTGCTGGCGGGCGATTTCCTTTTCGGTTTCCAGCTTGTCCACATTGAGATTGATCTCATACAGCCCGACAAGCGGCTGTGTCGCCGTCAGGGAATAATGGGTCGTGAAGCCGGAGCTGGTGCCGATGGCCACATTGCTGGAGGGAACCGGGCTGCCTGCGACAGTGCCGAGGGATCCTTCCTCGAAGGTATATTCATTATCTTCAAAATTGCGCAACCCGTGAACCTGCGCGCTTAGCTGCGGATAGCGTTTCGCGGCGACCGCCTTTTTCTGGGCGTCCACCACATCAATCTGTAGCCCGGCGTTTTTAAGCTGGTAATTCTGCGCCTTCGCCATGTGGATGGCATCTTCGAGGGTGAGAAGCGGCACTTCATCCGCAAAGGCAGGGCCCGGCGATAATGCGAGCGAGAGAAGAACGGCAGCGATGACCGGACGCAATTCCACCCCGACAGTCCCCCTTGAACAAGCCTGATAATGACAAGCGGAGAATAAACGTTCCCGCCGCCGCTGTCAAAACGATAGCGCGATTCGAAAGGCTGATGAAACAACATTATCGGGCAACGGGAAACGCCGTCACATCAGAGGTCAGGATAGATTATGCGGGGGCGGGATCTCTCTCCCGGCTGCGCCACAGCAGCAGGGCCATAATCCCGATATTCAGCATGTTCCAGGCAATGCCATTGACGAAGGCGGCCTGATAGGAGCCGGTCAGGTCGTAGATAAGCCCCGACAGCCAGCCGCCAAGCGCCATGCCGATAACGGTCATCATGATGACAAGGCCAACGCGCTCTCCCGCCTCCCGCGCGGGCAGATACTCCCGGACAATGATGGCGTAACTCGGCACAATGCCGCCCTGGGACAGGCCGAAGATCAGCGACACCATGTAAAGGGAGGCCAGCCCGTTGAACGGAATATACAGGAATAGCGCCAGGCATTGCAGGAAGGAGCCGAGCAGCACAGTGCGGACGCCGCCAATGCGGTCGGCCAGAAAGCCGGACAGCAGGCGGCTGACAATTCCCCCGGCCAGCATGACGGAAAGCATTTCCGCCCCGGCGACAACGCCGAAGCCGAGGTCGGCGCAATAGGCGACGATATGAACCTGCGGCATGGACATGGCGACGCAGCAGCTTATCCCGGCGATGCACAGCAGGAGTTGCAGCAGACGGGGAGAGATATCGACTTTCTGGCGCGTGATGGAAATGCCCGCGTCAGTGGGTGTCACATCCGGAACCTGGACCGGCAGGCGCCGTCGCAGCAGAAAGGCAAGCGGTATCATCGCGGTGATGGAGACGATGGCGACCAGCATATAGGCGTCCCGCCAGCCACCGGCGGCGATAATTTCCTTGAGGATGAGCGGCCAGATGGAACCGGCGAGATAATTCCCGCTCGCCGTTGCCGCGACCGCAATGCCGCGGTTGCGGGAAAACCAGTGGGAGATGTCGGCGATCAGCGGGCCAAAGGTAATGGCCGAGCCAAGGCCGATCAGGCCGCCCTGCATCAGCGCGAACATCCATACATTTGTCGTCATGGAGCCAAGGGCAAATCCGGCGGCTTGCAGGATGGCGGCGGAAATCAGGGGATACACAATGCCGTAACGGTCGATCAATCGCCCATAGACGAAATTGCCGAGCGCAAAGCCGATCATGGTCGCCGTATAGGGAATGGAGGCCTCGGAGCGGGCAATGGCGAAATCCGCCTCGACGGACGGCAGCACCACAACCACCGCCCACATGCCCGCGCTGCCGACAACGGCGATGAGCATGGAAATGGCAAGCCGGGTCCATGAATAGCCGCTGTCAAGGTAAGCCGTATCCGCACCACCCGGAGAATGAACCGAAGACAAGAAACCGCCCTTTCCCGCTGAGCGATGAGCATTGAATTGTTTGCTTTTCAACAACCTTATCACAGCTATGCCGTGTTCCGTATCAAATTTATTGAATAAAGGAGAATGATGTAAAGACGACAATCGCGGTTTGAATTCGGACGCGAGAGGTTTAAGATTCACCTCTAAAACAGAGGGGGAAGCATGATCAAGGATACGCTCGCAGCCTGGCATGACTGTGTGGAGACAAAGAATGCGGAAAAACTTCATGCCCTGCTGCATGAAGAGGCGGTTTTTCACAGCCCCGTTGTGCACACACCGCAGCAGGGGCGGGAGGTCACCCATAAATATCTGATGTCGGCCTTCAAGGTTCTGAACGGCGATGAGTTTACCTATGTCCGGGAAATTGCGGGCGCGCGGGAGGCGATGCTTGAATTTACGACAACTCTTGACGGCATTCTCATCAATGGTGTTGATATTATCCGTTGGGGGGAGGATGGTCGTATTATTGATTTCAAGGTCATGATACGGCCATTAAAGGCGATCAACCTTGTGCATCAGAAAATGGCGGCAATGCTGGCGAAGCAACGCTGATGTGATCATCGCCCCTGGATAAGAGTACTGGTAACCGAGAGAAAAACATGACCACAGATCAAATCCTGCTGTTCGGCCTCTTTGTCATTGTCTTCATTTTGCTGATCTGGGGGCGCTGGCGTTATGACATGGTGGCGTTTGCGGCGCTGGTGGTGGCGCTCATTCTGGGGCTGGTGCCGACGGAGCAGGCCTTTTCGGGATTCGGCCATCCGGCGACGGTGATTATTGCGCTGGTGCTGGTTGTCTCGCGCGGGCTGCTGAATTCGGGCGCCGTTGACCTCATTACACGCAAGCTCACCTCGATGGAGCTCAAGCTGCCGTCGCATATCGCGGCGATGGGTGGGCTGGGCGCCATTTTCTCCGCCTTTATGAACAATGTGGCCGCGCTGGCCATGCTGATGCCGGTGGATTTGCAGGCCGCCGCGAAAGCCAAGCGCTCGCCGCGCGTTTCGCTGATGCCGCTGGCCTTCGCCACCATCCTCGGCGGTTTGATCACCCTGATCGGGACGCCGCCGAATATCATTATCGCGGCCTATCGCGAAAATGCGATGGGCGCGCCCTTTGGTATGTTCGATTTCGCGCCGGTCGGGCTCACCTGCGCGGTTGTCGGCATTCTGTTTATCATGTTCATCGGCTGGCGGCTGATTCCCGGATCGCGCGACAGCGATACCCCGTCTGTCGATCTGCTGGATCAGGAAGGCTATCTCGCCGAGCTTCTGGTGCCGGAGGGGTCGCCCGCCATCGGCATGCTGGTGCGCGAGCTGGATGAGCCCGCAGATGACAGCGATGCGACTGTCGTCGGCCTTGTCCGCAATAACAAACGGCTTGCCGGAATGGCGCGCAATGTGGAAATCCGCGAGGGGGATCTGCTGGTTGTGGATGCCGGGGCGAAAGGCATAGACCAGTTCCGCGGCGCCATGAAGCTGGAATTCGATGGTGAGAAGCGCCATGAGAAAGCGGCCTCCGGCGGCATGATTCTGATGGAATTCGTCGTGCCGCGCCTGGCCCGCATCGAAGGCCGCTCCGCCATGTCCCTGCGCTTGATGACGCGCCACGGGGTCACGCTGCTCGGCGTGTCGCGGCAGGGGCAGAAATTCCGTGACCGCGTTCGCAAGCTGGATATCGAGGCGGGGGACATCCTGCTGCTGCTCGGCCCGGTTGACCGGGTGCCGGAGGTGGCGCAATGGCTTGGCGTCCTGCCGCTCGCCGAACGCGGGCTGTCCGTGACCCAGTATCGCCGCGCCGGGCTGGCCACCGGTATCTTTGCCGCGGCCGTCGCGATGGCGAGTTTCGGCTGGCTCTATCTGGCGGTTGCGCTCGCGGTGGTCGTGATTGCCTATGTGGTGCTCGATATCGTGCCCATACAGGAAGTCTACAGCCATATCGAATGGCCGGTCATTGTCCTGCTGGGATCCATGATCCCGCTCGGCACCGCCCTTGAGACGACAGGGGGAACGGCCCTCATTGCCGGAAGTATCGTCGATCTGACCGAGGGGTTGCCGATTGTGATCGTGATGACAGTCCTTATGGTTATCGTCATGACGCTTTCGGATGTTCTGAACAATACGGCGACGGCGGTTGTCAGCGCCCCGATCGCGGTGGATATCGCGGGTCGCCTGAATGTCAACCCGGACGCCTTTCTGATGGTTGTCGCCGTGGCGGCGTCCTGCGCCTTTCTGACACCGATCGGGCATAAGAATAACACGTTGATTATGGGCCCCGGCGGATATAAATTCGGGGATTACTGGCGGATGGGCCTGCCGCTTGAAATCATTGTCATTGCGGTTTCCATTCCGGCCATCCTGTTTTTCTGGCCGCTCTGAGGAGTGGGCCTGCTGCGGTTGCTGACCGGCTTCATTCATCAAGGGAAAGGCGCGATATGCTATCAGGAAAGATTGCGGTTATCACGGGATCAACCTCCGGTATCGGTGAAGGCTATGCGCGGGCGCTGGCCAAGGAGGGATGTCATCTTGTGATCAACGGTTTCGGCGATGCACAAGAGATTGAAACCCTGAGAACCTCCATCGAACAGGAACATGGCATCAAATGCCTGTATAGCTCCGCCGATATGACAAAACCGGATGACATTGCCGAAATGTTCGACATGACGGTCCGGGAATTTGGCGGGATGGATATCCTCATCAACAATGCGGGGATCCAGCATGTTTCGCCGATTGCGGACTTCCCGGTTGAAAAATGGGATGCGATCATTGCCATCAACCTGTCCTCCGCCTTTCACACCATGCGTCACGCCATCCCGATCATGACAAAACGGGGCTGGGGGCGGATTATCAATACCGCGTCCGCCCATGCGCTTGTCGCCTCCCCCAACAAGGCGGCCTATGTGGCGGCGAAACATGGTATCGCCGGTCTGACCAAGACGGCGGCGCTGGAAGTGGCGCGCGATAACATCACCGTCAATGCCATCTGCCCCGGATATGTCTGGACGCCGCTGGTGGAACGGCAGATCCCCGACACGGCGCGCACCCGCGGCATGACGGAAGAACAGGTGATCAACGAGGTCATGCTGGCCGCCGCCGCCACGAAGAAATTCACGACGATTGAGCAGATTGCCGCCTTTGCGGTATTCCTGTGCAGCGATGCGGCGGAGAATATTACCGGCGCCCTGCATTCCATTGACGGCGGCTGGACCGCGCAGTAACCGGTATCGCGTATCCGGAAGGACAGAATGAATGGAAAATAACAGCAGTATTGCCCTGCGGCTGACCGGCAAGAAGCGGGATATCGGCGGGTTTGGCGTGCGCCGGATCATCCCGGTGGCAGAGTGCCGCGCCGTCGGCTCTTTCGTGTTTCTCGATCACATGGGTCCGGCCATGCTGAAGGTGGGGGAGGGAATGGATGTCCTGCCGCATCCACATATCGGTTTGGCGACGGTGACCTATCTTTATGATGGGTCCATCATGCATCGTGACAGCCTTGGCTGGGTGCAGGAGATATGCCCCGGCGATGTCAATCTGATGACCGCCGGGCGGGGCATTGTCCATTCCGAAAGAAGCAGTGAGGAGGCCCGCAAGACGGAACGCGCCGTCAACGGGTTGCAGATGTGGGTCGCGTTGCCGAAAGAGCATGAAGAAACCGCGCCTGCCTTCAGCCATACGCCGCAATCCGGCCTGCCCGCCATTTCTGGCGATGGCTGGCAGGGACGGCTGGTCGCGGGATCGCTGTTCGGGGAAACATCGCCGGTCAAAACATTGAGCCGCTATTTTTTCGCCGATATCCGCTGCGCGGCCGGTGCCTGCGTCCAATTCGCACCGGACTATGACGAGGCGGCCCTTTATGTGGTGGAGGGCGAGATCGAGGTGGACGGCGAGCTCGTGGAAGCCGGGACATGCGCCGTTTTGCGTAAAAATCCGGCGGTAACCCTGACGGCGCGGGAAAATTCCATCATCGCGGTGCTGGGTGGCGATACAATGCCGGAGCCGCGGTTTATCTACTGGAATTTTGTCTCCACCAGTCGGGAGCGGATCGAACAGGCGAAAGCAGACTGGAAAGCGCAGCGCTTTGCCGGGGTTCCGGGGGATGACAGCTTCACCCCGCTGCCGGACTGATCGTCAGGATTGAATCTTGCGCACAAGCAGTTGACAGTCCCTGCCGGGAAAGGTTTGATGTTGCCGGCCAGTCACCGGCGTATTTCTGAGGGCATTCCTAATCTGTCAGGCGCCCGAATAACAACAATAACAAGGACACCGAACATGAGTTGGGAAAAAGAAGTCGAAGAGCTGAAGAAACGTAAAGAGCTGGCCCTGAATATGGGCGGTGAGGAAAAGGTCGCCCGCCATGTCAATGCCGGAAAGCTGACGGTTCGCGATCGCATTGACAGAATGCTGGACAAGGACTCCTTCGAAGAGGTTGGTTCGGTCACTGGCAAGGTCGAATATGATGATCAGGGCAACATCACCAGTCTGCAGCCCGCCAATCTGATCACCGGGCGCGGGCGGGTCAATGGCAGGCGGGTGGTCATCGCGGGCGATGATTTCACCGTGCGCGGCGGCGCCAACGATGCGGGCATCCGGGAAAAGCTGGTGCATGTGGAGAATATGGCGAATTCGCTGCGCCTGCCGATGATCCGCCTTGTCGATGGCACGGGTGGCGGCGGCTCCGTCAAGAATATCGAAGATGACGGCAGAACCTATATTCCGGCCGTGCGCGGCTGGGATCTGGTGACGGACAGCCTGTCGAAAATTCCGGTGGTCGCGCTGGCGCTCGGTTCCACCGCCGGTCTTGGCGCGGCGCGGGTGGCCGCCAGCCATTATTCGGTGATGGTGAAGGAAACCTCGCAGATGTTTGTGGCCGGGCCGCCGGTTGTCGCGCGCACCGGGCAGAATCTGTCGAAGAACGAGCTCGGCGGTTCCAATATCCATACCCGTAACGGCGCGGTCGATGACGAGGCGGAATCAGAGGAAGAAGCCTTTGAAATGGCGCGCAGGTTTCTGTCCTATCTGCCGCAGTCGGTCTATGAACTGCCGGAGCGGACAACGCCGACCGATGATCCGGCGCGCCGCGACGAATGGCTGATCGAGGCGATCCCGCGCGATTCCCGCAAGGTCTACAAGATGCGCAACATTATCAATGCGGTCGTCGACAAGGACAGCTTTTTCGAGATCGGCCGCAAATGGGGCCGTTCCTGCATCACCGGTTTTGCCCGTCTGGATGGCTGGCCCGTTGCCCTGATGGCGAGTGATCCGTATCAGTTCGGCGGCGCCTGGACGGCCGACACGGCGCAGAAGGTGATCCGCTTTGTCGATCTGGCGCAGACCTTCCATCTGCCGGTCGTGCATCTTGTCGATGTACCGGGCTTCCTGATCGGGCGGCAGGCGGAAGAGCAGGCGACGATCCGCCATGGGGTGCGCGCCTTTGCCGCCGTGGCCCAGGCCACCGTTCCCTGGTGCGCCGTCATCCTGCGCAAGACCTATGGTGTGGCGGGCGCTGCGCATATGAACGCCGGGCGTTTCAATCTGCGTTACGCCTGGCCGTCCGGCGACTGGGGCTCGCTGCCCATCGCCGGCGGGCTGGAAGCCGCGTATAAATCGGAAATCGAGGCGGCGGAGGATCCCAAGGCGAAGCTGGAGGAGATCGAGGCGCGGCTCAACCGCCTCCGCTCCCCCTTCCGCACGGCGGAACGCTTCATGGTGGAGGAAATCATCGACCCCCGCGAGACACGCCGCCTGCTCTGCGATTTTGCCGATATGGCGGCGCCGCTCCGTGAGGTGGGAGAGCCGCGCTTCGGCGTGCGTCCCTGACGCGTGACGGTGAGAAACAGACGCTAGTCATATTGCCTGCTATTTTTCCAGCCGGAAGGAGAAAGGGCAATATTTGATCTCTCCTGCGCGACTTTGGCGTGATTGGAGGTATTTCTTTAGTCACATGGCCTGCCGGATTGCGGGTAAGATGGGATCAATTCCATCTTACTCCAGTCAGGGATCAGGGCTGCCATGGCCGTTAAATCGCTTCAGCGTCTGCGCGACGATATCAGGCTTCATTACATAACCAATGAAGCGGCGGCGGTGCACCGCCTCATTGATTTTCTCGATCTGCCGGATGCGGAGCGCGCCGCCATTGCCGCATCGGCGGCAGCGCTGGTCAGCGAGTTACGCCGGGCCGACAGCCCCGGGGTGATGGAAACCTTCCTCAGCGAATATGGCCTCTCCACCGATGAGGGGGTGGCGCTGATGTGTCTGGCGGAGGCGCTGCTGCGCGTGCCGGACGAAACCACCATGGATGCCCTGATCAGCGACAAGATCGCGCCTGCGGACTGGAGCAAGCATCTCGGGCATTCCGCTTCTCCGCTCGTCAATGCATCGACATGGGGGCTGATGCTGACGGGCAAGGTTGTGCATCCGCGGGGGGACGCCGCGCTCGATGTCGTGGGACAGCTGCGCCGGCTGGTGAAGCGGGTCGGGGAACCGGTCATCCGGACCGCCGTTGCCCAGTCGATGAAGATTCTCGGCCATCAGTTCGTGCTCGGCCGGAATATTCAGGAAGCCATGGCCCGCGCCCGGGGGATGGAGGCGAAGGGCTACAGCTACTCCTATGACATGCTGGGGGAAGCCGCGCGGACCGCAGCGGATGCACAACGCTATTTCATGGCCTATTCAAAGGCGATTTCCAGTATCTCCGAACACAGCCAAAGCACCGATATCCGCATGAATCCCGGCATTTCCGTCAAGCTGTCGGCCCTGCATCCGCGCTATGAATATGCGCAGCGGGACCGCGTCCTGCATGAGCTGGTGCCGCGGCTTTCCTCGCTCGTCTTTCAGGCGAAAAACGCCAATATGGGCTTCAACATCGACGCGGAGGAGGCGGACCGTCTCGATCTCTCCCTCGATATAATCGAAGCCGTGCTGGCAAGCCCGGACCTCAAAGGCTGGGACGGCTTCGGCGTCGTGGTGCAGGCCTATGGCCCGCGCGCGTCTTATGTGCTGGACTGGCTTTATGCGCTGGCCCGCAAGCATAACCGCAAGATCATGGTGCGGCTGGTCAAGGGCGCCTATTGGGATACGGAGATCAAGCTGGCGCAGGTCATGGGGTATGAGGGATATCCCGTCTTCACCCGCAAGGCGGCGACGGATGTGAGCTATCTCGCCTGCGCGAAAAAGCTGCTCAATATGACGGATCACATCTACCCGCAGTTCGCGACCCATAACGCCCATTCCATCGCCGCCGTCCTGCAAATGGCCGACGGGGTGGAGGATTTCGAATTTCAGCGCCTGCATGGCATGGGGGAGGGGCTGCATGATCTTGTCATGAAACGGCATCGCAACCGCTGCCGCATCTATGCGCCCGTTGGCGTGCATGAGGATTTGCTGGCCTATCTGGTGCGCCGCCTGCTGGAAAACGGCGCCAACAGTTCTTTTGTCAATCAGGTGCTGGACGAAAAAGTCCCGCCTGAGCAGGTGGTGCGCGATCCGGTCAGCACCCTTCTCGGCTATCCCGCTATCAGGAATGACCGCATCCCGCTGCCCGCCGATCTGTATGCGCCGGTGCGGCGGAACTCCGCCGGGATCAATTTCCCGAACCCGTCTGTGCTGAAGGCGTTTGACAAGGCGCGCCAACCCTTTGCAACGGCAGGCTGGCAGGCCGCGCCGCTGATCGGCGGCAAGGCGGCCAAAGGCAAGGCCCATGACGTGCGGAACCCGTCGGATCGCCGGGATATTGTCGGCAGTTGCGTTGACGCCACGGCGGAGCAGGTGGCGGAGGCAGTGCGGAATGCGGTTGCCGCGAGCCCGGCCTGGCGGAAAACCCCGGGGGAAGAGCGGGCCGCCCTGCTGGAACGGGTCGCCGATCTGTATGAGGAAAACCGGGTTGAATTGATGGCGCTGTTGTCACGTGAAGCCGGGAAATCCCTGCTGGATGGAATTTCCGAGGTGCGGGAGGCGGCGGACTTCTGCCGTTATTATGCGCATCAAATGCGAACAGACCCGCGGCTTGCCGGGCAGGAAGGGCGGGGCGTTTTTATCTGCATCTCGCCATGGAATTTCCCGCTTGCCATTTTTACCGGGCAGATCGCGGCGGCGCTGGTCGGCGGCAATACGGTCATCGCCAAACCGGCGGAGCAGACGCCGCTGATCGCCGCCCGCGCGGTGGCGTTGATGCGGGAGGCCGGTATTCCGGATGAGGTGCTGCAACTGCTGCCCGGCGACGGCGCGGTGGTTGGCGCAGGCCTGGTGTCCCATCCGGAGATTGCCGGGGTCTGTTTTACCGGCTCGACCGAGACGGCGCAGCGCATTGCCCGCGCCATGGCAGACAACGCCGATCCGGAGGCTCCGCTGATCGCCGAGACGGGCGGGCTCAACGCCATGATCGTTGATTCGAGCGCCCTGCCCGAGCAGGCGGTGCGGGATATTGTCGCGTCGGCCTTCCAGTCGGCGGGGCAGCGCTGTTCGGCCCTCCGGGTTCTGTATGTGCAGGAGGATGTGGCCGATAAGGTGATCCGCATGCTGGACGGCGCCATGAGCGAGCTTAAAATCGGTAATCCGTGGGATATCTCCGTCGATGTCGGCCCGGTTATTGACGCGGAGGCGAAAGAGGTTATTGAGGCCCATTCCGCCAGGCTGGAGGCGGCGGGCCAGTTGATCCGCAAGCTGCCGCTTCCGGCGGCGGCGGATGACGGCTGCTTTGTTGCGCCCGCCGCCTATCGCATCGACGGGATCGACGCGCTGGAGCGGGAGATCTTCGGCCCCATCCTGCATGTCGTCCCGTTCCGGGCGGAAGAGGTGAATGAGGTGGTCGGCCGCATCAATGCGACCGGCTATGGCCTGACCATGGGGCTGCATACCCGTGTCGATACCCGCGTGCAGGAGGTTTGTGATCGGGCCCATGTCGGCAATCTCTATGTCAATCGCAACCAGATCGGCGCGGTTGTCGGCGTGCAGCCGTTCGGCGGGGAAGGGCTGTCCGGCACCGGCCCCAAGGCGGGCGGCCCGCTTTACCTGCGCCGGTTTATGAGAAGGTCAGGGGAGACGGCGCCGCGCCTATGCGGAGTGGACAAGGCCGCATCTTCGGACAGCGGCACGGAGATTATGCTTCCGGCGGGAACGCTCAAGGCGGCGCGGGCGGCGCAAGGGATCTGGGACCGGCGGGAGGATCGCCGGGAGGTGTTGAAAAAGCTGGCCGCGCGGCTGGAAAAGGACGCGGCCGCAGCTTTCACCGCAACGCTGGAGGGGGCGGCGGACTACAGCCCGCAGCCTACCGATCTGACGGGACCAACGGGGGAGAGTAACCGCCTCAGCCTGCATGGCCGGGGCGTCATCCTCTGCGCGGGGGAGGGGGCAGTGCGGCTGGCCGCTATGGCGCTGCTGACGGGCAATGCCGTTCTGCTCGCCGATGTTGCGGCCTCACTGGACGCGCTTGTCACGGAATTGGCGAAAGAAAAGGGCCTGTCGGGGCTGGTCACCCGCCTTGATGCGGCACTCACCCCGGCCCTGGCGCAGGAGATGCCGCATCTTGCCGCCCTCGCACTGACGCCGGGGCAGTATGATCTCGGCGCCTATCGCCGGGCGCTGGCAGGCCGGGAGGGGGCGATTGTGCCGCTGATTGTCGGTGCGGAGATGTGGGAGGCTTATGTTGCCGAGCGGGCGCTGTGCATTGATACGACGGCGTCGGGCGGCAATACCCGCCTGCTCGCCGCCAATGAAGCCTGATAGCCTGGCAAGGACCGCCTAGCGCCGCCAGTTGACCAGCAGCGGNCCGGCAACGGCGCAGGCGAGGCCGATCAGGAANAGGCTGGACAGATGCTCCCCCAGCAGCAGNGCGCCGGAGGCCGCNGAAATGATCGGNGCGATGGGCACATAGATCGCCGCCTTCGACGGGGAGAGCTGNTGCAGGCCCCAGTTGAACAGAAACAGGCTGAGGGCGGCCGCCGGNCCGGCGAGAAACAGCACCCACAGCCAGTCCTGCATGTCATAACTCGCGANCACACGCGGCAGACCCTCGGCATAGGCAAAGGGGAAAATGGTGAGNGTGCCGACGCTCATGCCGATGACGGTGAGGAGAACGACGGAGCGGTTCTGCATCAACCGGCTTGAAAAGGCNTTATAGGTCGCGCCGCAGCAGACGGCGATGAGGAAGAATAATTCNCCGGTCCAGCCCGTGGCGCCGGGCGCGGCGGAAAANGCCTTCTCNCCNAGNGCGAGGNAAACGCCGACAACCGACAGGACAGCAGCGAACAGCTTGATTTTATTNAGNGAATCGCGNCCCGACAGNGCGGCGATCAGCATCGTCAAAATCGGGATCAGGGAGAANATCACCGCNCCGCGNGACGCNGGAAGCTGTTCCAGCGCCGTATTGACCAGCAGATGGAAGATGCCGAACTGGANGCCGCCCAGCAGCATGATGGTCAGCAGCGCCCGCGGCGGCGGCAGGACGANGGGGCGGAACAGCAGAAACGGCAGCAGCATGATCACCGCCAGACCGTAGCGGAAAAACCCGAGCGAGGCGGCGGCNTCGCTATCGGCCATGATCGCGCGGATGCCGACAAAGGACAGGCCGAGCAGAAACACCGCGCTTAANAGCGCNANATGCGGCAACAGGCCCGCAAACGGCGGCGCGGCGTGTCCCGGATCATGCGGGGGATCGGCCGGGATAACNGGNTCGGTCATGACGCGGCGGCGGCTTCCGCCCGGCGCTGTCNCTTGAACCGGNNGGCGGGCAGATTGTTCCGCAGAAGGGGNTNTTCCGTCATNGGGCGCCNTAAAATCCCGNCTGTTNCTGCAAAGCTATCGATTTCCGCCCCCTGCCATTCTTTGTTTTTNTTAAGACTAGCCCCCGTCGCCGAATGTCGCCAGCGTTAATTTGNTCCCTGTTGCCATGCCGTGTCGCGNTCCGNCGNATCNNCGCAGCCGGNNGCGGTNTNNGCNATCAGGGAGAACATNTCCCCCGCCCGNTCCTNATAGCTGAGCCGGANNCGCTCCGGCGGCACGGGGNTGAAGGCNNGGTCTCTCTCTTCGCCGATTTTGAAGGAGAAGGCATANTTGGGNTAAAANCCGATGCGCAGATCGGTGATGGTTTCAACCCCNTCCCGAACGCCATAGGAATAGAAACCGTCCGTAAACCATTCCAGCCGNTTGACGGANGGGGAAACCTCGGTCAGNCCGGTGGGCGCGGCGTGGCGNTCCGCCGTCACCGCATGACGCAGCGCGCACTCCCCCGTCAGGCTCATCAGCCCGGTGACNAGCCGATCCTCGGANACGCCGGTCACCTGCCAGATCAGCAGGTTGAACGCGGTCGGCTGCACATGAAGGCGCATGTCGCGGAGCATNGGATCCTGGCTNGCCCGGTTGGTGATGACGANATTGCCGACGATCCCGAGAGCNAGATAGAGGCNGCTCAGCGTCAGCATGATCCGGTTNAANCGNAGGCCGCCGCCCGGCTTTTTCCGCGCAAAAAAGAAGGTCAGGANCCCCGCCAGCAGCATCAGGCTGTAGACGGGATCAATGATGAAGACNGCGGGAAAGGCCACCGGCGGCCCCACATTCAGCGGCCAGAANATTTGCGTGCCATAGGTTGTCAGGGAATCGAGCACACTGTGGGTGATCAGGACCAGCCAGATGGTGAGCAGCAGCATTTTCAGATGCNCCCGCGCGGCGGGCACGATTTTCCCGACAGCAAGGGTGANGAGCGGGGCGAGCGCCGTCTGCACCAGCAGCGAATGGCTGAAGCCGCGATGATGGGTCATGCTGTCGATGGGATCGTCATAGGGNATAAGGCTGTCAAGATCGGGCAGCGTCGCGACAAGCCCGCCGATCAGCAGGGATTTTGCGCCGATGCGCGGACCAAGCAAAGCGCCCGAAATACTGGCGCCCAACAGAAACTGGGTGACTGAATCCATCTGTTACTCCCTCGGCGCGTCCTGATGAATTCGCCGGTTCCTATCCTGAAACTTCATAATTGCATTGTGTGCATGAAGCTGAAATAGTGACGTTACGTTCCCGTTGCGACATTTAAATGACGGAAAAGATAATTCATGTCGCGACAGTACGTATCCATTTTATGTGCGCGCGTGACCGGCCGGCGCCTCCGGCGCAAGATTTGTGAGACTGTCAAATGGCCCTTCCGCATCTTTTCATTGCACTGGTGGTCAGCGCGATCTGGGGCTTTTCCTTTGTCGCCTCGAAAGTCGGGCTGGATCATTTCCCGCCGTTGTTTTTCACCGGGCTGCGGTTTCTGCTGGTGGCCCTTCTTCTGTCGCCCTTTTTGCGCATTGTCAAAGGTCAGATGAAATCGGTGCTGTGGATTGCGCTGGCCGTCGGGGTTTTTCATTTTACCTTTCTCTATCTCGGAATTTATGCCGCGGGCGGGGTGACGGCGGTGGCCATCACCAGCCAGCTTATCGCGCCTTTTTCGGTCATTCTGGCGGTTATCGTGCTGAAAGAAACCGTTGGCTGGCGGCGTATTCTCGGCATTGTGCTGGCGTTCGGCGGGGTTATGTTCCTCGGATTTGATCCGGTTATCTTCGATCAGCTTGAAGGGGTGGCGCTGGTCACCGTCGCCGCGCTGTTCATGGCGGTCGGGCTGATTCTGATGCGGCAGATCCGGAATGTGGGGACAATGGCGATGCAGGGCTGGATCGGCATTATTTCCGTCCTGCCGCTGATGCTGCTCTCGCTGTTCACGGAAAGCGGCCAGATGGAGGCCCTGAAGACGGCGACGTGGCTGGATGTCGGCGCGCTGGCCTTTGTGGTGATCATCACCACCATCATTGGCCATGGCGGCTGGTATTACCTGTTGCAGCGCTATCCGATCTCCGTGCTGACGCCGTTTGGCCTGCTGGCGCCGATCTTCGGCGTGGCGTTTGGCGTTGTGCTGTTTGCCGAGCCGATTACGCTGCGATTTGTGATCGGCGGCGTTATCACCCTGATCGGGGTGGCCATCATTAATCTGCGGGCGTCCCATGCCGCGCCCCCAAAGGCGGCCAGCGAAGACGGTGCTTAACGGGTTTCTTCCAGATAGCTTTTGAGACGGTCGAGCAATCCGAACAGGTCCTTCTTCTCCCATTCCCGCCAGCCGTCAAATGTTTCCGCAAAGGCCGCTTCCAGCCGTTTCTTGGCCCGGGCATGGGCGGCCATGCCGCTGTCGGTCAGATAGAGAAATTTGGACCGGCCGTCGGCGGGATTGTTTTCGGCGCGCAAGAACCCTTTTTTGAGCAGCTTGGCCACCGTTTTGGTGATGCCCGGCTGCGGCTGCTGCATGGCCCAGGCGATGCTGGAGACGGTTTTGCTGTCTTCGGGCTGATGGATGAAATGATTGAGAATGAAAAATTGCGGTGGCGGCACGTCCGTCCCGTCGAGAAGCTGTCGCATTTTCGTATCGCTTAACTGGCTGATGGTCGTAATCCAGTTAATGATCCGAAAATCCGAGGAAGGCAGTTCATCCTTCCGGTCATATTTGCCGGTCTCGGTTTTTGCATTCATGATTTTATTATACCAGTGATTTTACAGTCTGTGGAAGTGAAATTATAGGCGCGGCCCAGATAGATGACGGGAAAGTGTCGGCTGGGCATCTCCCGCGCCGGATATGCCGCCTTTGTCGCCGGGCCTCCGGGGGTGTGGTCGATTTTTCTTGCGTTATATTCGGAAAGACTATATAATATTGTCCTTAATTTCCACATTCCCGCAGATTTTTAGGCTCGCCCCCGGAGGATACGGGCGAGAACTGTTGTATCTCGGTCCTAGTGACGTTGAGAACGGCATGGCGGGGCTGCTTTTTTCCTATTGCACAGAAAGGCCCTATGATACCTGTTGGTCAATTTTAACGGGGCACCGGACAGAAATTGACCCATTCCAATCCAGAAACAGTCCAGAATACGGCGACGACGGCGATTTATGGCCGTCTCGTGCGGGAGTATGTTTCCCGTTACAAATGGCGTTTGCTGCTGGCGATCTTTTTCATGATCATCAGCGCGTTGACGGCGACGGCGACGGCCTTTGTCATGAAGCCGATCGTCGATGAAGTGTTTTTTGACCAGAATCCGGCGTTTGTGATTTACACGACGCTCGCGGTTGTGGCGATTTTTGCGGCGCGCGGGTTTGCCACCTATGGCCAGACGATTGTCATGGACTGGGTGGGGACGCGGGTCATCTCGGATATCCAGAAAGTCCTGTTTGACAAGCTCGTCCATGCCGATCTTGCGTGGTTTCATGATCATTCATCGGGGCATCTGATTTCGCGGGTGGTGTTTGACACCAATTATCTGAAAACCGTGGCGACCCAGACCCTGGTGGTGCTGACGAAGGACAGCCTGACGGCGATTTTCCTGATCGCGTCGCTGTTTTATTACGACTGGAAAATGGCGCTGGTAACGCTGGTCGCGCTGCCGCCCGGGATTCTCGCCATCCGCCAGCTCGGCAAGCGGTCGCGCAAGGCGTCGAACCGGGTGCTGGAGCAGACGGCCGATCTCAGCTCTTTCCTGGAGGAGAATTTTCAGGGCATCCGCGTCGTCAAGGCCTATAACCGCGAGAAAATGGCGGTGGCGCAGGGCGATAAGGTGGTGGAGGACCGATTCAGGCTGCAATTCAAGGCGCTCCGGATTGAAGCCTCCAGCAGTCCGATTGTCGAGACGCTGGCCGGTTTTTTGATCGCCGGTGTCATTTTTTATGGCGCCAGCAATGTCATTGAAGGGGTGACGACGCCGGGCACCTTTTTTGCCTTCATCACGGCGATCATGCTGGCCTATCAGCCGATCAAAAGCGTCGCGAAGCTGTTCCCGCGCATGCAGACGGGCCTGGCTGCCGCGCAGCGGATTTTCAACCTCCTCGATCTGGAGCATAAAATCATCGACAAGCCGGAGGCGGCGCCGCTCGAATTTCACCGCGGCGAGGTGGAGTTCCGCGATGTCGCCTTTTCCTACAATCCGCAGGAAAGCGTTCTGAAAGGCATTTCCCTCAAAATGAAGGCGGGGAAGCGGGTCGCGCTGGTCGGGCCGTCGGGCGGCGGCAAATCCACCATTCTCAACCTCATCCCGCGCTTTTACGATGTCAATGCGGGGCAGATTCTCGTGGATGGGCAGGATGTGCGCGATGTCACCCTCGCGTCGCTGCGCCAGAAAATATCGCTGGTCAGTCAGGATACTTTCCTGTTTGACGATACCATCCGCGCCAATATCGCCTATGGCCGGGAAGAGGCGACGGACGCGGAAATTGTTGCGGCCGCGAAATCCGCCGCCGTCCATGATTTTGTCGTCGCCCTGCCGAACGGGTATGACACCCTTGTCGGCAGCCACGGGGTGCGCCTGTCGGGCGGGCAGAAGCAGCGTATCGCCATTGCGCGGGCGATGCTGAAGGATGCGCCGATCCTGCTGCTTGATGAGGCGACATCGGCCCTTGATACGGAATCGGAGCGCAAGATCCAGATCGCCCTCAATCAGTTGATGAAGGGGCGCACGTCGCTGGTGATTGCGCATCGGCTCTCGACCATTCTTGATGCGGATGTGATCAATGTGGTGGTCGCGGGCGAGATTGTTGAAAGCGGGACGCATGAGGCGCTGTTGAAGCTGGGCGGCGTCTATGCGGATCTGTACCGGCACCAGTTTTCCTTCGACGGGCAGGTCACGCCGTTGCGCGAGATTAAACCCTGATCCGGCGAAACCAGGCTCAGGCGGCCGTTATCCGCCGGTAAAACGCCTCTGTCTCCGCCAGCACCCGGTCCAGCGGCAGGGGATCGCCGGATGGATCGGCGGGATTGCCGCCGCGGATGATCGGCGTGCCTTTGGGCGTGCTTTCAAGGCACAGCGATTTTTCTCCCCACGGTCCGTAAACGGCGGGCTTGCCGATGCCGAACAGGGCGACCGTCGGGATGCCGACGGCGACGGCCGTATGCATCAGGCCGGAATCATTGCCGACAAACAGCGCCGCGCGGGTGAGCAGGGCCGCCGCCTCCATCGGGCTGGTTTTGCCGACCAGATTGATCGCCTGGGAGGCGGGGAGCCCCGCCACCACCGGCAGGGCCTGCGCCTCTTCCCCCGGCGCGCCGAAGACGGCGACCCGCGCCCCGGGAAGAATACCATCCGCCGCGGTCAGGCGTTTTGCCAGCTCCAGATAATTCTCATGCGGCCATTGTTTCTGATAGAAATTGGCCGTCGGCGCGAGGGCAAGGAGGGGGCGTTCCCCCGGATCATCCCCGAGCCATCTTGCCGCCCGGGCGCGCTGTTCCGCCGTCGGGATAAGGCGCGGCGGGAGGGGATGATCGACGCCGATCAGCGCCGCATTGGCGACGGCCTTGTGCACCGTGTCATTGCCGCCGCGCCAGATATGCCGGTGACGGGCGGGCAGGAAACCGAGGAGGGAGGCGCGAAAATCGACGATGCGGTGCCAGAAGACGGGACCAAGCTTCAGGGCCACTTCCGGCCAGTGCAGGCTGAAGCGGCGTTTTTCGATGCCGATCACCCGTTCAACCCCCGGAATATCTTCAAACAGGCTTTTCGGAATGGTGCCACAGACCACGGTGATGGCCGCGTCCGGCTCCGTTTCCCGCAGGTAATGGAGAACGCCCGTTGTCAGAACGGCATCCCCGAGCCGGTTGGAGGCGACGAATAGCGTGCGCTTCATCAAAAAAACCTTTGAACGTCATCTTCAGTATCGGCTACATATACGATTATTGCCCGCGCCTCCATCATTAATGCGCCGTCACGGGGGCGGTTTGTTTTTGGCAGATGAGGCAGGCGCCGCATCCGAACGTGACACAGAGGATGGTATTTTGACGAGGATACTCAGACGCCGCAAATGGCGCCCCATTGGACGGATATCATTTATTTTACTCTGTCTGGCGGCTGGTAATCTGCTGTCTCCGGTGATGGCCGGCGCCTCCTCCGAATGGCTGACGATCAGCGGCAAGGTCAAGTCCGAACAGGGGCTGATCTACTACACCCCCGGCGATATGGCGGCGTCCCCGGCAACGGAAATTACCACGTCCAGCCCCTGGACGACCGGCAAAACGGTATTTCGCGGGGTATTGCTGCGCGATGTGCTGGCAAATGTCGCGGCCAGCGGCAAAGTGCTGAAAGTCTCCGCCGCAGATGGCTATACGGTCGAAATTCCCGTCTCCGATGCCGAGAAATATGATGTCATCATTGCCTATAAAATGAACGGGGAATGGCTGAAACCGGGGGACTATGGGCCTTTCTGGATCATTTACCCCTACAACAGCCAGAAAGAGCTGGCGCAGGAAAAATACTATGCCCGGTCGCTCTGGCAGGTGACGAAGATTGTCGTGGACTAGGCGGCGCCTTCTGGTTTCCCCACCGCGCTGAGGCCTTGCCCCGCCCCGCAGTAGCAGAAAAATATTCCGCCCCTCCCTGCCATGTCACGGGTGATGCGGCCGCTCTCCTATCCTGCCTGCGCAAATATTTTTCCTGAAATCCGAATGGGGAGCGTCTTATCCTCAAGAGGGCGGAAAAGATGACAATTTGACGCAAATCAATGCACTCGCGGATAAATCCGCACAGAATGGCAGTCTTATGGGCAGTTCAGGCTGTCATCAGAGGCGGGACTGTCTGCGGTTCCGAGAGAGACGTTTCGGTTGCACGGGGTAGGGGTGTATGATGCAGAATGTTGAAAGGACGAAGAACCCGGCGAGGGAATCGCACAAGGCGGTCAAATGCCGGGTCAAATGGTTCAATACCACAAAAGGGTTCGGATTTGTCGCGCCCGTTGACGGGAATGAGGATGCCTTCGTCCATATCTCCGCTTTGGTCCCGCACAATCTGCAGGGGCTTCCCGAAGGGGCGATGATTATCTGCGACCTTGATGTCACGGAGCGCGGGTTGCAGGTTTTGCGGATTATTGATCTCGGCCCGGCGCCGGTGCTTGAAAATGATGACGCGGCCTGCCGTTTCATTCTCGGCACGGTCAAGTTCTTCAACGGCCGCAAGGGGTTCGGTTTCGTGACGCCGGATGCGGGCGGCACGGACATCTTCGTGCATATGAAGGCGCTGGAAAAATCCGGCCTTGGGGCGCTACGCGAAGGGCAGCGTGTCCGGCTGAAGGTGCTGGATAACGAAAAAGGACCCACGGCGGAGGGATTGCAGATTTTAACGCATGAGACGCCAGCCGACGATTGATTTCCGTCACTACTCCCCTTAAAACGATTGCCAAGAACGGCGATTGCGGGCACTCTTGCCCTGCTTTCGAAAGGCCGGAATGCCTTAAATAATAATCAAGAACAGTCGTCTGGAGGGCGTGTTATGACAAATATTCTTTCAGGAATCCGGGTGCTGGATTTCGGCCGCTATATCGCGGGACCTTATTGCGCGACGATTTTGTCCGATTTCGGGGCCGAAGTGATCCGCATTGAAAAGCTCGACGGCAGTGAAGACCGCTATATCACCCCGATGACCGAAGACCAGTCCGGCGATGGCGCCATGATCATGCAGATGGGGCAGAACAAGAAGGGCCTCACGCTCAACCCGATGAAGCCGGAAGGGCGCGACGTGGTCAAGCGGCTGGTGAAGACCGCCGATGTGGTGGTTGCCAACCTGCCGATCGAAACGCTGGAGGCGATGGGCCTCGACTATGACAGCCTGAAGGCGATCAAGGAAGATATCATCCTCACCCATGGGTCGGTTTTTGGCGATGTCGGGCCTTACAAGAACCGCGTCGGGTTTGACGGTCTCGGACAGGCCATGTCCGGCGTCATGTATATGACCGGCGATAACGGGGAGCCGCGCAAGCTGTTCGGCCCGTGGGTCGATTATACAACGGCGATGATGAGCGCGCTCGGCACCATGGCGGCGCTGCGCCACCGCGACATGACGGGGGAGGGGCAGCTTGTGACGACCTCGCTGTTCGGCTCCTCCATCCTGATTTCCAGCGTCGCGCTGATCGAACAGGAGATGCTCAAGATCAATCGCGTCGGCACGGGCAACCGCGGCCAGAATGCCGGGCCGGCCGATACCTTCAAGACCAAGGACGGCTGGGTGCTGGTGCAGGCGCTCGGCCAACCGCTGTTCGAACGCTGGGCGAAGCTGATGGGAGAAGATCACTGGCTCTCCGATCCGCGCTTTACCACCGATCAGAAGCGCGGCGATAACAATGATGTGCTGTCGGACCGGATGGCCGAATGGTGCGCCGAGCGGACGACGGAACAGGCGCTCGCCGAAATGGAGGCGATCCGCCTTCCCTGCGGCCCGGTTCTCAGCCCGCAGCAGGTGCTGGATGATCCGCATCTGAAAGCCATGGGGCTGCTGACGAAGACATCCTATCCGGGGTTCGACAAGGAAATCCCGGTCGCCGAGCTGCCGATCAAGATGTCAAAAACCGATACGAAAATGAAGCGCCGCGCGCCGACCCTTGGCGAACATACGGACGAGATTATGGAAAGTCTCGGCTATTCGGCGGATGAGATTGCCGAACTCAGGAAAAAGCGGGTTGTCTGAGCGCAGCCGCGCCTGAAGTCGCGGCCGGCGCCCCGTCAAGGGGCGGCAGCCAGTGATCCAGGAAACTATCCAGCCACTCCCGAAGGGCGTCGTCATACAGGCGGCGCCCTTCCAGTTGAGCCTCCCGCGATTGCGCGCCCGGATCGCTCAGCATATGCGCGGCGCGGGTGGCCCAGCGGCGGTTCATCGCCTCGGTCACTTCGGGGTGAAACTGGATGCCATAGGCGTTGCGGCCGACGCGGCAGGCCTGATTGGGAAAGACATTCCCCTTGGCCAGCAGGGTCGCCCCCTCCGGCAGGTCAAACCCTTCCCGGTGCCACTGATAGGCCATCATCGGGCGGGGGAACAGCGGGCATCCCGGAGCGGTCGGGGTCAGTTCGTAATAACCGACTTCGCGAAACCCCTCCCCATGCTCCGCCACGCGGGCGCCGAGCGTGCGCGCCATAAGCTGCGCGCCGAGGCAGATGCCGAGATAGGGCGTTTCCGCCTTCAGCAGCCGCTCGATCAGCTTCATTTCGTCGCGGATATACGGCTGCTCGTCATTGGCGCTCATCGGGCCGCCGAAGATGACGGCGGCGGCATGGCCTTCCATCGTCTCGGGCAGCGGCTCCCCGATTGCCGGAATGCGCATGTCGAGTTCAAACCCGCGCGTGCGGATGGCTTCCCCGACGCGCCCGGGATCGGAGGAGGCCTGATGAAGAACCAGAAGTACTTTTTGTGGCATGTTGTGATGCAATATAGCTGATAACCCTACACTTGTTCCGCCCTCACGGACAGTTTAGCTTTCCTTCGGGCAGTGACAAGACCATATCCCGATATTATGAGAAAATGGTTGGTAATTCATTACCGTGGAGGAAATATGGGAGAGACAGCGGCGCGCGCAAGATACCTCGGGACGATTTTTGCGCTTTTGCTGGCGGCGGTGCCGCTATCCTCGGGCCAGGCCCAGGATACGGACGAGATCGGCGCGAGCATCACCATCCGCGCGGAAGATCTGCCCAAACCCTACGAGACGCCGGTCGAGGCGCTGGGCCCCAACCGGGTCAGCAGCAACAAGGAGGGGGAACTTAACCTGCCGCCCGGCTTTCGCGTCAATGCCTTTCGCAAGGATCTGACCCATGCGCGCTGGCTTTATACGCTGGAAAATGGCGATATCCTGCTGGCCGAGCCGCGGGGGCAGAAGATTACCCTGCTCCGGGATGCCGATGGCGACGGGGAAGCGGAGATCGAGCGCCTGCTGGTCAGCGGCCTGGATACGCCGCACGGCATGGCGGTGATCGGTGACGGGCTCTATATCGGTGAGCGCATGCAGCTTTCCCGCGTTCCCTTCAAGGTCGGCGATCTGGAGGTAACGGGGGAGGTGGAGCATGTCACAAAGCCGGGTACCTTCGGCGATGGCGGCGGGCACTGGACCCGCATCCTGCTGCATGATCCCGCTGAAAATGTCCTCTATATCGCCATTGGCAGCCGCTCGAACATCGGGGTTGAGGCGCTGCCGCGGGCGACCATCCAGAAATATTATCTCGATGACGGGCGGATGGAGACATTCGCCTCGGGCCTGCGCAATCCGGTGGGGATGGACTTCAACCCCGACACGGGCGCGCTTTATACGGTTGTCAATGAACGCGATGGCTATGGCGACGGGCTGGTGCCCGATTATCTGACGGAAGTGAAGGAGGGCGGCTTCTATGGCTGGCCCTACGCCTATTCGGGGCAGATACCGGATCCCGATTATGGCGACAAGGCGCCCGATATGGTGGCGAAGTCCCTTCTGCCCGATGTCCTGTTCCAGGCGCATTCCGCCTCGCTCGGCCTTGCGTTCTATACCGGTGACATGTTTCCCGAGGAATATCGCGGTGATGCCTTTGTTACCTTTCAGGGCTCCTGGAACGCGTCCGTTCCGACCGGTTACAAGATTGTCCGTGTGCCGTTTGAAAACGGGCGGCCCATTGGCTCTTATCAGAATTTCGCCACCGGTTTTCGCATAGAGGCGGAAAAACCCGGCGCGGCGAATGTCTGGGGACGGCCGATTGGCATTACCATGGCGGCGGACGGCAGCCTGCTGATCTCGGACGCGGTAAGCCAGACGGTCTGGCGCATCTCTTACGGCGAATAGGGGGATTGTGGATATTCTATAGACTCAGCGCGAGAGCGAGGATATATCAGGGGGGCTTTAGCGGCCGGAATTGACTGTCGCGTATCGGGCGCCGCATTAACGGATATCATGCAAACGCAACAAGAGATCTTGGAATGAGTTGGACCGAAGAACGGATTGAAAAACTCAAAAAGTTATGGGGATCGGGCAAAACCGCCGCCGAAATTGCCGATGAGCTGGGGGATGTGACCCGTAATGCCGTCATCGGCAAGGCGAACCGGCTGGGCCTGTCGACCAAATCGTCGCCCGCCACCGCCAAACCGAAAAAGAAGGTCGTTCCCGCGCATCGCGCCTGCCAATGGCCGATCGGCCATCCAGGGGAGGATAATTTCCACTTCTGCGGCGATGAAGCGGTGCCCAGCAAGCCCTATTGCCTCAAGCATTGCAATATGGCGTATCAGAACAAGGACGGCAATTAAGGGCCGGCTATCCCCTTTTCAAACATTTCCAGCTTGAGCGGCAGCTTGCTCCCAAGCCACAGGGCGTTGTCGCGGTGATCAACCAGATCATCGCCCGTTTCCGGATGCACAAGAATGTCGAGCCCCTGACGGTTCAGCATCAGCCAGGGCACGAACTCCGCGAAAAGGGCGATATCGAAGGCAACCTGATACATGGATATGGGATGCGGGCCGACCGGCATATCGTGCCAGCGGCCGAGCCGCACATCAAAATTTTCGGCAATCTGCTCGCGGATTTCCGCGGCCACGGCCTTTGTCGCGGGCCGGTAATAGATATGGGCGTGATAGCCCCTGATAAGGTCTTTCGCCGCTACAGGCATCTGGACATTCCTTAAATTTCGCTGGCGGTGATCGGGTGATATTTGTAAAGATAGGGAAGCCTGACCGCTTTGTCACCGCATATGATGCGGGAAAATGAACATATAAATAACAAGAGGTAAGACGTGTCCTATCAACATATCCAGTATGACGTTGAGGATCAGATCCTGACCATCACCCTGAACCGGCCCGACAAACTCAACGCCTTTACAAGCATCATGCGGGAGGAACTTATTGATGCGTATGACAAGGCGGATGCGGATGATAACGTGCGCGCCATCATCGTGACCGGGGCGGGGCGGGCCTTCTGCGCCGGGGCCGATCTCAGCAGCGGCGCCAAAACCTTCAACTATGTCGCCAAGGGCGAACAGGAAGTGGGCGGCCTGCACCGCGACGGCGGCGGTCAGGTGACGCTGCGCATGTATCAGTCGAAAAAGCCGATCATTGGCGCCATCAATGGCCCGGCGGTCGGGATCGGCGCCACNATGACGCTGCCGATGGATATCCGCCTGGCATCGGAAAATGCNCGGATCGGCTTTGTNTTCNCCCGCCGCGGCATNGTNATGGAAGCCTGCAGCAGCTGGTTCCTGCCGCGCCTTGTCGGCATTTCGCAGGCGGCCGAATGGGTCTATTCGGGGCGGATTTTCCCGGCATCGGAAGCCAAGTCCGGCGGTCTCGTGAAAGAGGTNTATGCNCCCGATGATCTGATCCCGGCGGCGCGNGCGCTNGCCAAGGAGNTGATCGCGGAATCGGCGCCCGTTTCCGTTGCCCTCTGCCGTCAGATGATGTGGCGNATGCTGGGTGAGGATCACCCGATGAAGGCGCATCGCGTGGACAGCCGGGGCATTGCCACCATGGGGCANNGCAAGGATGTGGCGGAAGGCGTCACNTCCTTCCTGGAAAAGCGCCCGGCGAAATTCACCATGAGCCCGGCGACGGAAATGCCGGATTTTTANCCCTGGTGGGATGANCCGGAGTTCAAGTGATATAGCGGCGTATGAAATGCACNNATAAAGNGNATTTCTGATTGAATATAATCAATCATGAATTATATCCGGTTCCTGTTNTCAATTTACAGGAGCCGGAGATAATCCATGAAACTCTCATCCCTTCTTGTTACGGGCGGCCTTTTCGTTGTCATCGTTGCGGCGGTTGTCGTGGGTGTGCGGGAGGCGGAAAAATATGCCAATGAGGCGGGCGCAGGCGCCATCGTCACGGTTGGCAGCGCGGCCACCGGCGAGAAAGTCACGCTCGGCGCATTCGAGGTGAATATCTTCACCGGCCGCGGCGCCATATCCGGTCTGACCGTGCCCAATTCGTCAATTGGTTCCTCAAAAACCAGTTTTGTTGTCGATAAGGCGGAAATCCGCATCGTGCCCTGGAGCCTTNTGTGGGGGCCGCTGCATATCCAGTCNATTGAGGTTGCGGGTCCGGCCATTGACCTTGAAACCAGCGCCACCAGNTCCAACCTCGCGATTATTCTGGCGGCGGCNGCGGCCTATGCGCTGGCNTCCGACGGGGCGGGCGGGGACGATAAAAAGCTGCGCGTTGACCATGTTGCGATCACCGGCGGCAAGCTCAGCGGCCGTCTTTATCCCTTTTCGACGAAACTCTCCCTGACCCTGCCGGATATTGCGATGCAGAATCTGGGCGGGGGAGAGGCGGGCCTGAGCCAGGCGGATTTTGCCAAGGCGCTGCTGACAGAGACGGTCAATAAGTCCGTCGCCGCCGCCCTGCATTACTAGAGCGCGCGAATGAGGCCGGGGCGGGGGAATATTTACCGCCGTCCGCCCCGCTCGACAGTTGCCTTTTTATGCCTGAGGGCCTAAATGTAGGGGGGTTGAATCGAACAGGTATATACATGGCATCTTTCCTTATTCTGATCAGTACCCTGATTGAAATCTTTATCTGGCTGCTGATCGCCAANGCGATCCTGAGCTGGCTGGTCGCCTTCAATGTGGTGAATACGAGCAATCAGTTCGTCAACACGGTCGGCAGTTTCCTCTATCGGGTGACCGAACCGCCGCTCCGGCCGATCCGCAAGATCATCCCGACCATGGGGGGGCTGGATATTTCGCCGGTGGTGCTGATCCTGGTGCTGATCTTCCTGCGCAACCTCCTGTTTGAATATGCGCCACGGGTGATGTGACGTTGCCCGTTCGACGCGGGGCGGCGGGGGCGTTTCTGGATATTCGCCTGACGCCGGGCGCGGCGCAAAACCGGATTGAAGAGATTTTCATGGATGGCGACGGCCGGGTGCGGCTGAAAGTCAAGGTGACCGCAATCCCGGAAAAGGGAAAAGCCAATGAGGCGCTGGTCAAACTGCTCGCGAAATCCCTGAAATGCGGCAAGGGCCGGATCGAAGTGGCCGCGGGCAAGCTGGATCGCAACAAGACGGTGCTGGTTCTGGGCGATCCGGCGGAAACCGAAATCGACATTAAAAAGTGGCTTGAAACTGTGTGACTGGCGGATTGCCGGTGAGGGGATGAGTGGATGACGGCAACAATCATTGACGGCAAGATTTTCTCAAGCCGCGTCCGTGAGAAGGCCGGACGGCAGGTCGCGGCGCTACAGGCGGCGCACGGGCTGACGCCGGGCCTCGCCGTTGTTCTGGTGGGGGAGGATCCGGCCAGCCAGGTCTATGTCCGCAACAAGGGCAAGGCGACGGCGGAAGCGGGCATGAAGTCGGAGGAAATCCGCCTGGCGGATACGGCATCGCAGGATGAAGTGCTGGCCGTTGTCCGGCGGCTCAACGCGGACCCCGCCATCCACGGCATTCTAGTGCAGCTTCCCCTGCCGAAACAGGTGGATGAAATGGTTATCCTTGACGCCATTGATCCGATGAAGGATGTGGATGGCTTTCATGTCATCAACACGGGGCGTCAGGCCGTTGGGCTGCCCGCCATGGTGCCCTGCACGCCGCTTGGCTGTATCATCATGCTGAAAGAGGTGCTGGGCGATCTTTCCGGTCTCAACGCCGTTGTCGTCGGCCGCTCTAACATCGTTGGTAAGCCGATGGCGAGCCTTTTGCTAGCGGAAAACTGCACCGTCACCATTGCCCATTCGCGGACGAAAGATCTTCCGGCGGTCTGCCGCGGGGCCGATATCCTGGTCGCCGCCGTCGGACGGCCGGAGATGATCCGCGGCGACTGGATCAAACCGGGCGCCACCGTCATTGATGTGGGGATTAACCGCATTCCGAAAGAGGATGGCAAGACACGCCTTGTCGGCGATGTCTGCTTTGCTGAGGCCGTCGAAGTGGCGGGCGCCATCACGCCGGTGCCGGGCGGCGTCGGGCTGATGACCGTCGCCTGCCTGCTGGCCAATACCATCACCGCCGCCTGCCGTCAGGCCGGGGTCGAGGTGCCGGAGGTATAAGGAAACCTGTGCGTTTTTCCCGCGAACTTCTGGGGCGGTTTGGCAAATTTGTCGCGGTGGGGGCGCTGGTCGGGATTGTGTTCAGCGTGGTCTTTGTCGCCCTGCCGCTGGCGGCCCTGCTGTTTGTGACAAGCGCCCTGGATATGGGCTGGTCCTTGCCATGGGTGCCGTCCGCGCCCCTTATCCTCACCGCCGGGGCGATTGCGGGCGCGGGCTTTGCCGCGATCCTGTTTATCAAGGATCGCTATGTCCCCTATGTGGAGGATGTCCCCGATTTCGAGGAGGAGGACGAGGACCCGGGATCGGGCCCCCGCCTTCACTGATCACCTCATTGGCGGATTATTCGCCCTTCTGCCGGTGCAGGAGGCGCAGGCGCAGGGCGTTCAGCTTGATGAAGCCTTCCGCATCGCGCTGGTCATAAACGGTATCTTCTTCGAAGGTGACATGTTCCATCGAGTAAAGCGAATAGGGGCTCTTGCGGCCGACAACGCTGACCCGGCCCTTATAGAGCTTGAGCCGCACCGTGCCGGTGACCTTTTCCTGGCTCTTGTCGATGAGCGCCTGAAGCATCAACCGTTCCGGTGAGAACCACAGACCGTTATAGATCAGCTCCGCATAGCGGGGCATGATGTCGTCTTTCAGATGCATGGCGCCGCGATCCAGCGTAATCTGTTCAATGCCGCGATGCGCCTCCAGCATGATGGTGCCGCCCGGTGTCTCGTAAATGCCGCGGGATTTCATGCCGACAAAGCGGCCTTCCACCAGATCAAGACGGCCAATGCCGTTATCGCCCGCGAGCTTGTTGAGCGCGGTCAGCAGTTCGGCGGGGCTCATCCGCTTGCCGTCAACGGCGACGGGATCGCCTTTCTCATATTCAATTTCGATATAGGTCGGGGTGTTCGGGGCATCCTCCGGCGCGACGGTGCGGGAATAGACATATTCGCCCGCTTCCTCCCACGGATCTTCGAGGGCCTTGCCCTCCGCCGAGATATGCAGCAGGTTGGCGTCAACGGAGAAGGGAGCCTCGCCCCGCTTGTCCTTCGGGATCGGAATCTGGTTCTTCTCGGCAAATTCAATCAGTTTGGTGCGTGAATTGAGGTTCCATTCCCGCCATGGCGCGATCACCTTGATATCGGGATTGAGGGCGTAATAGCCCAGCTCGAACCGGACCTGATCATTGCCCTTGCCGGTTGCGCCATGGGCGACAGCATCGGCGCCGACTTCGCGGGCGATTTCAATCTGGCGCTTGGCGATCAGCGGCCGCGCGATGGAGGTGCCGAGAAGATACTGCCCCTCATAAACCGCATTGGCGCGGAACATGGGGAAGACGAAATCGCGGACGAATTCCTCGCGCAGGTCGTCGATGAAGATTTCCTTGATGCCCAGCAGCTCCGCCTTGGCGCGGGCGGGTTCCAACTCCTCCCCCTGGCCGAGATCGGCGGTAAAGGTAACGACTTCGCAGTTATAGGTCGTCTGCAGCCATTTCAGGATAACGGAGGTATCAAGCCCGCCGGAATAGGCGAGAACGACTTTTTTGATTTGTTGGGACATGACAGGCAACCTCGATTAAGGAATCTGTTATTCGGGCAAATTTGCAGCGCGCAACCTAGGCGAAAAGACGCGCCTTCGCAAGCGCCCTTTTCCGCATATTTCCGCTAAATTCCGCAAAAATCAGGCGCGGTGCGGATAATGAATGACGGACAGGGTGACGGCCTTTTCCTCATTCCGGTTGCGATAGCCATGCGGCCGGTCGCCGCGAAAGCGGATGGACTGACCGGCCGTGAGCGGGTGCCATTCCCCCTCCGTGCAGATTTCCATTGCCCCGGAAATAATCGTGACATGTTCAATGACGCCCGCCTCATGCGGCTCCGACAGCCGTTCATATCCGGGCAGGAAAGTCAGCTCCATCAGGTCAAAGCCGAACCGCGCCTCAAACGGGAAGAGGGGGGCCACCGCCATGCCCTTGTCGCCGGGGATATTGCGGATTGTCCCGGCATCGCGGATCAGGGTTTCCGCGACCAGTTCCGGCAGTGGCTCCATGAGGGAGGAGACAGAGACCTGAAACCCCGTCGCCAGCTTCCACAGGACAGCCGTCGTCGGGCTTGATTCGCCGCGTTCAATCTGCCCCAGCATCGCCTTGCTGACGCCGGTTGCCGCCGCCGCCGCGTCAAGGCTCCAGCCGCGCGATTTCCGCAGGTCTTTCAATGTCTTTGCAAGATGGTCTTTCAGATTCTGCATTCAGGCTCCGAATTTGTGCTTGTGCGTTATAACGTATATCTGTTAGCGTCACCGCCTGTGCGTTATAACGTATAAAAGCGGAAGGGAACAGATCAAATGCTGCGCTTTTTCTCCCCCGGATATGTTCTGACGGGGTTTGTTGCGGTGCTTGTCGGCTATGCGGGGGCCGGTGCGATCATTTTTCAGGCGGCCAATGCAGCGGGGGCCAGCCCGGCTGAGATTGGCTCCTGGCTGTGGGCGCTCGGCATCGGTATGGGGGTGAGCAGCCTGGCCCTGACGCTGCGCTACCGGCAGCCGGTGCTGATCGCCTGGTCAACGCCTGGCGCGGCGCTGCTGGTGACCAGCCTGCCGGGGGTGCCGATGAGTGACGCCATCGGCGCTTTTCTGTTCTGCTCCCTGCTGCTGACCTTGAGCGGGGTGACCGGGCTGTTTCAGAAGATCATGGCTTTTGTGCCGCAATCCCTGGCGGCGGCCCTGCTGGCGGCGGTGTTGCTGCGTTTCGGCCTTGATGCCTTTGTTGCCCTGCAGTCGGATGTGCTGATGGTCGGGCTGATGGTCGTGACCTATCTGCTGACGAAGCAGTTTGTCCCCCGCTATGTCATCCCGCTGACCTTTCTGGTCGGGATCATCCTGGCCGCCGCGACGGGCCAGATGAAACCGTTTGCGGGGGATTTCTCCCTCACCATGCCGGTTTTCACTTTTCCGACATTTGACATCGCAACGCTGATCGGCGTCGGTATCCCGCTGTTCATCGTCACCATGGCCTCGCAGAATGTGCCGGGGATCGCGGCGCTGCGCACCCATGGATATGACGTGCCCGCATCGCCGCTGATCGGCTGGTCCGGCTTTACCGGGCTGGTGCTGGCCCCCTTCGGCGGCTTTGCCTTCAATCTGGCGGCCATCACGGCGGCCCTTTGTATGAGCCCGGAGGTGCATCCGGATCCGGCAAAACGCTATCCGGCGGTGATCTGGGCGGCGTTCTTCTATTGCCTTGCAGGGCTGTTCGGCGCGGCCCTGACGGCGCTGTTCATTGCCTTTCCGGCGTCCCTCGTCATGGCGATTGCGGGTCTTGCGCTGCTCACCACCATAGCGAACAGCCTTGACGCGGCGCTGCGCGATGAGGCGGAGCGCGATGCCGCCATCCTCACCTTCGCCGTGACTGCCTCGGGCATGACGCTGCTGTCCATCGGTGCACCCTTCTGGGGACTGGTGATCGGCATGATCGCCTATCTGTTTCGAAAACGCTTTACGTCGCGGGCAAAGGGGTGAAAATCCATGCCATCACCGGACAAGGGAAGCATCTGTGGTTGATATTGCAATCAGGGACGAAAAATTTGATGACTGGCCGCAGCTTCTGGCGCTGATCCGGCACGCCTTCGCCTATATGGAGGCGCGCATTGATCCGCCGTCCTCCCTGCGGCTGCTGGATGAGCAGACGATTGCCGAGAAGGCGCAGGCGGAAACGCTGCTGCTGGCCTATGAGGAGGGCCGGCTGATCGGCTGCGTGTTCCTGCGCGATCTGGGTGAGACAATGTATCTTGGCAAGCTGGCCGTTGACCCGGCGGCGCAGCAATCGGGGATTGGCAGGGCGCTGGTCGATCATGCCCTCTCCCATTGCCGGTCAAGGGCCAAGAGGCGGATCATGCTCGAATCCCGTGTGGAACTCTCCGAAGTGCATGATTTCTTCCGGCGGCAGGGGTTCCGCCAGACCGGGACGACCGCCCACACCGGCTATGATCGTCCGACAGCCATTGTCATGGAAATTGAGTTATGATCAGAGGGCGGGGGATGCCGGGTTTTCCGCCCGCCGTTCTGCGGCGGTGAGTTTCTTGCTCGCGGATTTGAGCTGCCCGCAGGCCGCCATGATGTCCCGCCCGCGCGGCACCCGGATGGGGGAGGAATAGCCCGCATCATTGACGATCTTGGCGAAGCGGTGCATGGCGTTGTTGCTGCTGCAGATGTAATTGGTGCCGGGCCAGGGGTTGAAGGGGATCAGATTGACCTTCGCCGGAATGTCTTTCAGCAGCCGCACCAGCTCCCGCGCATCGGCCGGGCTGTCATTCACCCCGTCCAGCATGACATATTCGAAGGTAATCCGCCGGGCATTGTTGCTGGCCGGATACTCCTTGCAGGCTTTGAGCAGTTCCTTGATCGGGTAGCGCTTGTTGATGGGCACCAGAATGTCGCGCACATCGTCATTAACCGCATGCAGCGAAATGGCGAGATTGACGCCGAGTTCCTCACCGCACTGGCGGATTTTCGGCACAACACCCGATGTTGAAAGGGTGATCCGCCGTTTGGAAAGGGAAATGCCTTCGCCGTCCATGATAATCTTCAGCGCCTTCGCCACATTGTCATAGTTCAGCAGTGGCTCCCCCATGCCCATCATGACAATGTTGGAGATCATCCGCTCGCCCTTCGGGCTCGGCCATTCATTGATGGTATCGCGCGCCACCAGCATCTGGGCGATGATTTCGCCCGCCGTCAGGTTGCGCACCAGCTTCATGGTGCCCGTATGGCAGAAGCTACAGGTGAGGGTGCAGCCGACCTGGCTGGAAACACAGAGCGCGCCGCGGTCTTCCTCGGGGATATGCACGGATTCGACTTCCTGCCCGTCCGGGAATTTCACCAGCCATTTGCGGGTGCCGTCGGTTGATTCAAGCAGCGAGGTGATTTCCGGCCGGTCCGCCGTGAAATGCGCGGGCAGCCAGGCACGCATGTCCTTGGAGATCGAGGTCATATCCTCGAAGTTGCTGGCGCCGCGGTAATACAGCCAGTGAAAAAGCTGCCGGGCGCGCATCTTGGCCGCCTTGGCATCGACGCCCGCCTCCATCAGGGCAGCCGCAATCTCGGTCCGGTCAAGGCCGATCAGGCTCTTGCGGATGGCGAGCAACTCCGGCTGCCGGTCAATGGCATCGACGTCGGGAATCAGATGTTCCATGGCTTTCACTTCAGGTTAAAAAGCGGCTTATACTCTTGTACAGCCGGTCAAGTACAGCTTTTTCTAATCTGCTGATGGGCGGCGGTGAAGCCTTGCAGGGAATAGGTATCGACTGTCAGGGTGCCGCGGCTTGAGGTGCCCCGGACGACCATGCTCGATCCGCCGCGCATGGCGTTGATCAGCTTCGCATCGCTTTCCCCTTCCGGGACCCATGCAACCTCGCCATTGGTCGCCAGCAGGAATTTCGCATTGCCGATCATGGCCTCCACCGTTGACTGGTCCTTGAACGGATAACCGGCGACATGGCTCACCTCTTCCTTGGAGCTGGACTGCGGCCGATAGGCGATCATAATATATATATCACCGCGTTTCACATTCTGCGGCGTGGATTTGAGCGGCCGGGACAGCATGTAGCAGACTTTATTGCCATTTTCGATCCAGCTATAGGCCAGCCAGTCGGTAAAGCTGCCGAGGGCCCGCGGCTCCGATTGCTGCGCGTGGGCCGGGCCGGGCAGACCCAGCGAAAGGGCCGTCATCAGAAACAAAAGGGATGCCAACTTGCTCATGGACAAAGCATAACCGCCCCGGACCGCTTTTTCCAGCCCGGGCTTGTTCAAATTTTGTTTAATCGGGAACATTTACTCAACCTGCTTTTATTTGCGCGTCATCAAATCTGCGCCCGCCGTTTCTTGGGCGCGCCCTGAATATGGGGCTTCACGGGTTCCGCCGCGCCAAGCCCGTTTGTCGGGCGCCGGGCAAACCGTCCGTGAGAAACAACCCTGTCATACATAACAATTGCCCCTGCGGTTGCAACATTGAGACAGAACTTTGTCGGAATTTTGATGAAATAATCGCACTTTTCCTGCATCGCGGGGGAGAGGGAGCCGCGTTCACGCCCCAATACATAGGCCGCATTGATGGGGTGAAAGAAACTTGGCAGGTCCGTCGCTTCGTCCAGAAGTTCCACGCCGACGATCTTGCATCCCTTGGGCAGCAGCATGTCGTCTATCGTGTCATGGTCATACCAGGGGATATTCTTTGGCGCGACGGAAGTGTCGGAGCGGGCGCGGCGCACGGAATAATCCGCGCCGATGGTGAAAACGAAGCTGGCGCCGAAGGCATGGGCCGTGCGGAAAAGATTGCCGGCGTTCATCGGCTTGCTGATTCCCTCAACGCCGACCCCGAAATATCCACGGGAAATTGTCATAATATCCTACTCTCCTGACCTGTTTGCTGGTAAAAAGCCATCTTGTTTCCAACAGCGACATGATCCGGATGCCATGAATACCCGTTCCTCCCGTGATACCGCAAGCCTTCCTTTCACTGTCGAGGTAACCCGCGGCCCGATGGTGGAGAGCCGTCATATGGTCATTGCCGCCATTTCTGATGCCAAGGGGCGGCTGGTCAGAAGCTGGGGAGATGTCGAAAGCCCGGTTTATCTCCGCTCGGCCATCAAGCCGTTGCAGGCGCTGCCGCTGATTGAAAGCGGGGCGGCGGACGCCTTCAATGTCTCCGCGAAGGAGCTGTCGCTTGCCTGCGCCTCCCATACGGGGGAGCCGATCCATGTGGCGGCGGTAACCGGCTGGCTGGCGCGGATGGGTCTCGGGATTGGCGATCTTGAATGCGGCAGCCACTGGCCGACGTATGACGCCGCCGCGCGGGCGCTCGCCGCCGAAGGGAAGAAACCCACCGCCGCGCATAACAACTGTTCGGGCAAGCATACGGGTTTCCTCTGCACCGCCCTGCATTTGCAGGAGGGGGTGAAAGGCTATATCTCGTTCGATCATCCGGTGCAGCAACGCATTGTCCGGGTGCTTGAAGATTTCACCGGCCTCGATCTTTCCAGGGCCCCGGTCGGCATTGATGGATGCTCCACCCCCACAATCGGCATCCCGCTGGATAAGGCCGCGACGGCGATTGCCCGTTTCGCCGATCCTGCAAAACTTGGGGCAGACCGCGCGGCGGCCTGCCTGCGGCTGCAAAAGGCAATTGCGGCCCATCCGGAAATGATTGCCGGTTCCGACCGGCTGTGCACCGCGATCAACCGCGCGGCGAAGGGGCGGGTGATTGCCAAGGTCGGGGCGGAGGCGGTGTATCTCGCCGCCCTGCCGGACGCCGGGCTCGGCGTGGCCATCAAGGCGCTGGACGGCACGACCCGCGCGGCGGAGGCGGCGCTCGGCGCCCTTCTGGATGAGCTTGGCGTTCTGGATGAAGAGATTCACCGGGCGATTGATCCGTATGTCCGCCCCGAGTTGCATAACCGCAATAACCGGGTGGTTGGGCATGTCCGGGCGGTAATTCCGCCCCGGACGGGCGTCGGTGATTGACCTCGGCTTTTGATCGGGGTTAGTTTGTGGGCAGCAATCAGACGATCCAGAATAATAATATGTGACAGGACAGGAAAACATGAAAGCACTGGTTTGTAAGGAATTTGGCGATCCCGATATCCTCGTGATGGAGGATGTACCGGAACCAAAGGTGACAAAGGGCATGGTCAAGATCGAGGTGCATTCCGTCGGTCTCAACTTCCCCGATACCCTGATGGTCGCCGGTAAATACCAGTTCAAGCCGCCCTTTCCCTTTTCACCGGGGATGGAATCTTCCGGCATCGTGACCGAAGTGGGCGAAGGGGTCACCGATATCGCCGTGGGCGACCGGGTGATGGCCAATCACGGGGTTGGCGGGTTTGCCGAATATGTGCTCGCCCCGGCGCAGAACACCTACAAAATCCCGGATAACATGCCCTATGATCAGGCCGCCGGTTTCCCGGTCACCTATGGCACCACCTATCACGGGCTGGTGGATCGCGGACGGTTGCAGCCGGGGGAAGTGCTGCTGGTGCATGGCGCGGCGGGCGGCGTCGGGCTGAATGCCGTTGAACTCGGCAAGGCCCTCGGCGCGACGGTGATCGGCACGGTCGGATCGGACGAGAAAATGGATATCGTCCGCCAGTATGGCGCCGATCATGTCATCAACTATTCAAAAGAGAATATCCGCGACCGGGTCAAGGAACTCACCGGCGATAAGGGCGCCGATGTGATTTATGATGCCGTTGGCGGCGATGCGTTTGACCAGTCCATGCGCTGCATCAACTGGGATGGCCGTCTGCTGGTGATCGGTTTTGCCTCCGGCCGGATCGCGGAATTGAAAACCAATCTGGTGCTTCTGAAGGGCTGTTCCGTCATCGGCGTGTTCTGGGGCGAGTGGACCCGCCGCTATCCGGAAAAGAACCGCGCCAACTTCATCACCATGCTGGACATGGTGAAGGAGGGGAAGCTGAAGCCGCATGTCTCCATGCATTTCCCGCTTGAAAAAGGCGCGGAGGCGATGAAGGCGCTGCTGTCGCGCAAGAGCACGGGTAAAGTCATCATCACGGTTAAGGACTGACAGCCGGATGGCCAGGGGACGAGGGGGGCGTGACCGGGCGGTCAAACGCCAGTATGAGGATTTTCCCTATCCCCCTCGTGATCCCAGGGATGAAAAAAGCCGCCTGATTGAAGGTAGCCCGAGCCATCTGGATGAGCTGAACCACTATCTTTTTGCCGGGGCGCGGGATTTTTCCGCGCCCTTTCATGCGCTTGTTGCCGGTGGTGGGACGGGCGATGCCGCCATCATGCTGGCGCAGCATCTTGCGGATCGGGGAGAGGCGGGCCGTGTCACCTATCTCGATCTTTCTACCGCCAGCCGTAAAGTGGCGGAAGCGCGGGCCGAGGCGCGGGACCTTCGGAATATCAACTTCCTGACCGGTTCCCTGCTTGATCTGACGGATATGGGTATTGGCCCCTTTGACTATATCGATTGCTGCGGGGTTCTGCATCATCTGGAGGAACCGGAGGCGGGGCTTGCCGCCCTTGCGGCCGTTCTGAAGCCGGAAGGCGGCATGGGGCTGATGCTGTATGCAACTCTCGGACGGAGCGGGGTTTACCCGGTGCAGAATGCCTTGAAGGCCTTGACCGGCGGGGATGGTACGGCGGATCAGGTCACGCTTGCCAAGGATCTATTGAAAGAGCTGCCGCCAAGTCACTGGTTTAACCGCAACCCCATGCTGGGCGATCACAAGCTGGGAGAGGATGCGGCGCTGTATGATCTGCTGCTGCATCCGCGGGATCGGGCATATCTCGTACCGGAAATTATCGAGCTGCTGGACAGCGCCGGGATGGCGCTTCTCGGCTTTATCGAGCCCGTGCGCTATGAGCCGGAGACTTACCTGAAAGACAAGGAGCTTCGCAAGCGTGCCCGCGAGCTTGACGACGCGGACCGGGCCGCGCTCGCGGAAAACCTTGCAGGCACAATCAAGACGCACAGCTTCTATATCCGCAAAAAGACGGGGACGGCGCCGGGTGTTGCCGCCTTCGATCCGCAGATGATTCCCATCCTGAAAGAGGGAAAGGCGGAGCCACTCGCGCGGGCGCTCATGGGCAAGACGGTTCTGACGGTGAATTTTGATTCCGTTGCCACCCGGATAGACATTCCCGAACACAGCCCGGAATTTGTCCGCCTGCTTGACGGCAAACGGAGTTTGCGCGACATTCAGGCCAGCCTTTCCCTAAGCTGGCCGACGTTTCGCGCCCGTTTTGCGCCGGTCTATAAAATGCTGAACGGACTCAATCTTCTATGGCTTAAGACGGGATAAGGTATATGGTGCATCGGAAAACCTCTGACACGCCTCAATTAACCGGGTAAAATTTGTTGGTCCATGGCCCTATTTCGTTTCTTTACGACCCCCTTTCAGAAAATCTCTCCGGTGTTGCAGGCCGTCATTCTGATGATTATTGCCTGTCTTGTCCTGTCGATCATGGCGGGGGTGATCCGCTATGTCGCCGATACGGGAATGCATGTTTTTGAGCTTGTTTTCCTGCGCAATGTGGCCGGGCTGCTTTACTTTCTGCCCTGGTTGTTCAAAAACGGGCTCGGTGTTCTAAAGACACGGCGGATCGGTGCTTATGGCTTGAGAAGCATGGTCGGCTTCGCCTCCATGCTGAGCTGGTTCTATGCGGTCAGCGTCCTGCCGCTGGCCGATGCCGTGGCGCTGAACTTCACGGCGCCCATCTTCGGCACCATTCTCGCCATTTTCATTCTGAAAGAGATGGTTGGTATCCGCCGCAGCCTTGCCATGCTGGTCGGGTTTTGCGGCGCGATGATCATTCTGCGGCCGGGCTTTGCCGAGCTCAGCCTGGGGGCCTATGCGGCGATTTTTTCCGCCGTGACCATGGCGTTTGCGGTGATGATGGTGAAACTGCTTTCCCGCACCGAAAGCCCGGCGGCAATTGTCGCCTGGACCCAGATACTGATTCTGCCCATGTCGTTGATCCCAGCGATTTTCGTCTGGGAGATGCCGACGCTGGAGCAGGTGATCGCCATTCTCCTGATCGGGCTTCTGGCAACGCTCGGTCATCTGTCCTTCACCAAGGCCTATTCGCTGGCCGATGCGTCGGTGGTGATGCCGTTCGATTTTTTCCGGCTTATTTTCTCCGCCCTGATCGGGTTTATCTTCTTCATGCAGGAGCCGGATCTTTATACCTATATCGGCGCGGCGGTGATTTTTGCCTCCTCCATCTATATCGCTATTCGCGAGGCGCGGCGCAGCAGCGCGAAAAGGGAAATCCTGGCGCAGACCAAGGCGGAAACCCGGACCGGCCCGACATGAGGGAC
Organism: Sneathiella sp.; assembly: GCF_002694385.1. Classification (GTDB taxonomy): domain Bacteria; phylum Pseudomonadota; class Alphaproteobacteria; order Sneathiellales; family Sneathiellaceae; genus Sneathiella. The sequence continues at coordinate 114,873 of NZ_NZMB01000010.1, read as the reverse complement.
GAGCTAATCCCTGTCAGAGGGGTGGAATGAAAAAAGGCCCCGGAATATCTCATCCGGGGCCTTTATCTTATGCGGGCGCGATCACAGATGCGTCTCAAATTCGGCCTCTGTTGATGATTTGACCTCATCGAGGGTCACCCCATCGGCCAGCTCGATCAGCTTCATCACCGTGGTGTCGCCGGATTTATCGAACCTGAAGACCGCCATATCGGTGATCACCATGTCAACCACGCCCTTGCCCGTCAGCGGCAGGTTGCAGGATTTGAGGAGTTTCGGATCGCCCTTGGCGGTATGCTCCATCACCACGATCACCTTCTTCACCCCGGCGACCAGATCCATGGCGCCGCCCATTCCCTTGACCATCTTGCCGGGAATCATCCAGTTGGCGAGATCGCCATTCTGCGCGACCTGCATGGCGCCGAGGATGGACAGGTTGATATGTCCGCCGCGGATCATGCCGAAGCTGTCGGAATTGGAAAAATAACTGGTCGTCGGCAGTTCGGTCACCGTCTGCTTGCCGGCATTGATGAGATCCGGATCTTCCTCTCCCTCGTAGGGAAACGGACCCATGCCGAGCATGCCGTTTTCACTCTGAAACATGATTTCCATCCCGTCCGGGATGTAGTTGGAGACCAGTGTGGGAATGCCGATGCCAAGATTGACATAAAAGCCGTCTTGCAGTTCCCGGGCGGCGCGCTGCGCCATTTGTTCTCTTGTCCAGGCCATGATTTTGTCCTTTTCCTCTGCGGGGCGTCTTAATTACGGGGGCGGGTGGTGCGCTTTTCGATATGCTTGACCGGATTGGGCACATGCACGATCCGCTGGACATAGATGCCCGGCACAATGATATGATCGGGGTCGATCTCGCCGGGTTCGACCAGATGTTCCACCTCGGCAACAGTGATCTTGCCTGCGGTTGCCATCATGGGGTTAAAATTGCGGGCGGTTTTGCGGAAAACGAGATTGCCTTCCTTGTCCGCCATATAGGCATGGACAAGCGAGACATCGGCGACGAGTCCGCGCTCCATCACATAATCCTCGCCATCGAAGTTACGGACTTCCTTGCCTTCAGCGACAAGGGTGCCAACACCGGTTTTGGTGAAGAAAGCCGGAATTCCGGCGCCGCCCGCCCGGATCTGTTCCGCCAGGGTTCCCTGCGGCGTGAAGACAACTTCCAGATCGCCGTTCAGGAACTGTTCGGCAAACAGCTTGTTCTCCCCGACATAGGAGGAGATCATGGTGGAAATCTGCTTGCTTTCCAGAAGAACGCCGAGACCGATCCCGTCAACGCCCGCATTGTTGGAGATGACCGTCAGTCCGGTAATGCCGGAGTCCTTGACGGCGTCGATCAGGGTTTCCGGAATACCGCAAAGCCCGAAGCCGCCGGACATTAATGTCATATTGTCCTTCAGTATGCCGTCCAGGGCTGCCTTGGCGTTGGGATATATTTTCCTGTCACTCATTCCGGGGGTTCCTTACCGTTCAGATTCTTTGATTGGAATTGCATGCTATATAGCAAACAAATGCCGTGCCGCTCAATTCCTAAGTGGCGGGGATGATTCTGCAATACGGGATATTGGGGCGGACCGGCTGTCTATTCGGACGGCGCCGTTTCTTTTTCCAGAAACTGGCGGGCCTTTTGCCGGTGATCTTCATTGATATGTTTTTTCACCGTGGCCATGGCGGCGAGCAGGACACTCGCATCATCTGTAAAGCCGATCCCGGCCAGAAAATCGGGGATGACATCGGCGGGCATGATGAAATAGGCGAGCGCGCCGAACAGAACGGCTTTCACAAAGGCCGGGCTTTTGCTGTCAACGGCGCAGTAAAAGCTGGCTGTCGCATCTTCGGCAAAGGGAATCTTGCCGATCGTCCGCCGCAGTTTCTGGGCGAATTCGCGCAGGACAAGGCGTTTGTCGCCTTCCATCTTGGCCTCGTCAAAGGCAGACATATCATCTTCCGGCTTTTCAGACATGTACCGAATATGTGGTGACGCGCATGTGATTGCAAGAAGCTCTAACTTCACATTTTATGTATCAGGGTATAAAGGAGAGGGCTGAAATCTGGATTGTACCCTGAAAAAAGTTGGAGAAGATAAATGGATATCTCTGGAAAATCAGCGATTGTGACGGGCGGCGCCTCCGGCCTGGGTGAGGCAACGGCGCGGATGCTGGCGGAGGCAGGCGCGAAGGTCGCCATTCTCGATATGAATGCCGAACTGGCGGAAAAGGTCGCGGGCGACATCGGTGGTATTGCCTGCGTTGCCAATGTCGCGGATGACGCCTCCCTTGACGCGGCCTTCGCAAAAGCACGGGAGGCGCATGGCCCGGCCCGCATCCTTGTCAACTGCGCCGGGATCGGCCCGGCAGCCAAGACCTATTCCAGCAAGGGAATGCATCCGCTCGATACTTTCGAGAAAGTGATCGCCATCAACCTGATCGGCACCTTCAACTGCATCCGTCGCGCCTCTGCCGATATGGCGGGGCTTGAGCCCATGGAAAGCGGGGAGCGGGGCGTCTGCATCAATACGGCCTCCGTCGCCGCCTATGACGGGCAGATCGGCCAGGCCGCCTATTCCGCCTCCAAGGGCGGGATTGTCGGCATGACCCTGCCGATTGCCCGCGATCTGGCCTCCATCGGGGTGCGGATCATGACAATCGCCCCCGGCCTGTTTGAAACGCCCCTGCTGATGGGCCTGCCGGAAAATGTGCAGGCGGCTCTTGGCGCGTCGGTGCCGTTCCCGAGCCGTCTTGGCAAGCCCGCGGAATATGCCAAACTGGCGCGGCAGATTGTCGAAAACCAGATGCTGAACGGGGAGGTCATCCGTCTTGACGGGGCCATCCGTATGGCGCCGAAATAAGCAATGTGGCTATCCGGCGGCCTTGTCCATAAAGGCGGCCAGCGTGACATCCTTGCCGCTCAGACCGCCCACGTCATGGGTGGCAAGGGTCACATCCACCCGGTTATAGACATTGAACCACTCCGGGTGATGATCCATTTTTTCGGCCTTCAGCGCCACCCGGGTCATAAAGGCGAAGGCCTCGTTGAAGGTGGAAAATCTGAAACTTTTACGGATGGCCTCCCGGTCGGGAAGTCGCTCCCATCCGTCGAGGGTGGCGAGCGCCGCCGCAATTTCTTCCGCACTTAACTTTTCCGTCATGGATATTCTCCTGTAACTGGATTATGACCCCTGATAACAATGTTGGCAGATCCCCTGCAAGTCCAGATCAAGTGAGACAGATGACAAAAATAAGTGAGGCAAGCCGGAACTGGTGGCATGAGGAAACCGAAGGCATCGCCTTCACCCATGCCATGGATATGACGCTGCTGCATTCGGAGCAGAGCCCCTATCAGAAGATCGAGATTTACGAACATCCCGTTTTCGGCCGGGTTCTTACCCTCGATGATCTGGTGCAGGCCTCTCATTCCGATGAGTTCATGTATCATGAAATGGCCGTGCATGTGCCCCTGCTGGGCCGCCAGCGGGAAAATGCGGAAGTGCTGATCGTTGGCGGCGGCGATGGCGGCATTCTGCGCGAAGCCCTGCGCCATGAGTTTGTGACCCGTGTCGTCATGGTGGAAATCGACCGCCGGGTGGTTGAGGTATCGAAAGAATATCTTGGCATTAACGGCAATTATGATGATCCGCGGGCTGAACTGGTGATCGGCGATGCCGCAGATTATGTCCGCCAGGCGCGGCAGCGGGGCGACACATTCGATCTGATCATCCTCGATCTCAGCGAGCCGGTCGGCCCTTCGTCGAGCGTTTTTACGCGCGCCTTTTGTGAGGATTTTTCCGCCTGCATCAAGCCGGACGGTGTTGTCCTCGACAGTGACAGCATTTTTGTCGGCAAGGATCGCGCCTATTTCCTGCAGGAGCTGTGTGGGGACAAGGATCAGAATCTCGTCTCCATCATGCAGCGGGAAAGGTTGCTGCCCCATGTCGCGGCCTATCGCTCCATCGTGCAGCTTTATCCGGCGGCGGAGTTCGGCTTTTTTCTCTACAGCCTTGATGGGCATGATTATTCAACGCCGGTCGCGGAGCTGACGGGGCGGCATTATAACCCGGAGTTGCACCGGGCGTCCTTCGCGCTGCCCACCTGGTGGCGGACAAATCTCGGGTTCTGATGGCAGAGGAGTGATGACGGAAACCCCGCTGAAAGTCGATTTTATCACGGGCGCCGTTGATTACCGGCGGCGTCACGGCGGCGGGCGGGGACAGCCACTGCCGCGCGCGCTCGGCTTCCGGCCCGGCGTGACACCGGCGGTGGTGGATGCGACAGCGGGGCTCGGCCGGGATGCTTTTCTGCTCGCCTCATTGGGGGCGAAAGTGACGCTGATCGAGCGGAACGAGACAGTGCACGGGCTGTTGCGGACTGCAATGGAGATCGCCGCACAGGAAAGCGATATCCATCACGAGATCATATCACGCATGACGCTGCTGAAGGGCGATGCGCGGGATATTCTTGCGGAACTGACACCCGAGACGGTGCTGATTGATCCCATGCATCCACCGCGCGGTAAATCGGCGCTGGTGAAAAGCGAAATGCGTCAGCTTCGCGCCATTGTCGGAACGGATCCCGACTGCGCGGACCTGATGAAAATCGCCCTTGCCGTGGCGACAAAGCGGGTTGTTCTCAAATGGCCAAGGCGGGCGGAGCCGATGCCGGGTCTGCGCGCCCCCTCTCATCAGATTGTCGGCAAATCCACCCGCTATGACGTGTTTATGATGTTACCGGCGCCGCCAGATCAAAGCTGACTTCCTCATGGTAAATGGCGCCCGATGAGGCGAGATGACTTGAGAACAGCGAGAAGTTTTCGACCGACAGTGCGGGAGCCTTGAACAGGGCGTGATCTATCAGGAAGTGCCGGACTTTCTCGTAGGGGGATTTATGGACGCGGGCGAGGGTGACATGAGGGCGAAAACGGCGGTCATCGACGCGCGCGCCAGTGCTTTCAATGGCGGTGACGATTTTCTGATGTAACAGGCATATCTCTGGCGTCGGCCTCACCCCGGCCCAGAGAAGGCGCGGCCGTTTGTTGCTGCCGAACACCCCGACACCTTCGATATTGAGATCGAAGGCCGGATAGGTGATCCGCCCGAGGGCGAGAGAGATATCCATCATCATCGGGCCCTGCACTTCGCCAATGAAGGCAAGGGTCACATGGGCGTTTTCCGCGGCAATCCAGCGGGCGTCCGGTATGCCGCCCCGCAGGGCGCCGATATTGGCCTTGATCTCTGCGGGAAGGTCAATGGCAACGAAAAGACGCATGGCTGTGTCCTTTAACGACGGGGTGCGAAGCTAGTTTGCCAAAAAATCGGTAATATAGGGTAATATATTTTCGACAATTACCTCAACGCCTTCCGCATTGGGGTGAATATAGTCATTCTGGTTGAGCGCGGGATCGGCGGCAACGCCTTCCAGAAAGAAGGGGTAAAAGCCGGTCTGATACTGTTTCGCCAGCTCCGGAAAGATCGCATCAAACGCGCGGGTATATTCCGATCCCATGCTGGGCGGGGCGCGCATCCCGGCCAGAAAGACAGGGATATCCTTTGCCTGAATTGTTTCAATGATGCGGCTGAGGTTATTGCGGGTTTCCGAAGGGTCAATCCCGCGCAGCGCATCATTGGCGCCAAGCTCCAGAATGACCATGTCGGCGCCATTGCCAAGCGCCCAGTCCAGCCGTTGCAGGCCGCCTGCGGTCGTGTCGCCGGAAACACCGGCATTTTCAATCCGGACATTCTGCCCGTTTTCCTGAAGGGCGGCTTCAAGCCGGGTGACGAAATCCTCACCCGTCGGCAGGCCATAACCTGCGGTCAGGCTGTCGCCGATGGCGATGATGCGTGTCACCTCCTCCGCCCGAGCGGGGGACAGAAGACAAAAAACCGCAATAATCAGCGCTACAATGTTGATTTTCATTCCAAGCCCGCCATATCCAGAATTTACGCCCGTCGATTACTAAGGGATCTACCTTGCCCCGAAAACCCATTATCGAATTACAGGACATCCATCTAACACTTAAGTCGGATGCCGGTCCCGTCAATATCCTGCGTGGTATAGATTTGTCTGTACAGGAGGGGGAAACCATCGGCATTGTCGGCCCCTCCGGCTCTGGCAAGTCCACCTTGATGTCCATCATGGCCGGTCTGGAAGTGCCGACTAAGGGTTCTGTCCGCATCGCAGGCGAGACATTGGAGACATTGGATGAAGATGCGCTGGCCCGGTTTCGCCGCGCCAATGTGGGCATTGTCTTCCAGTCCTTTCATCTGATCCCGACCATGACGGCGCTGGAGAATGTCGCCATTCCGCTGGAACTGGCGGGGGACAGAAATGCCTTTGATGCGGCGGCGGCGCGCCTTCAGGCCGTGGGCCTTGGGGATCGCGCGACCCATTACCCGTCTCAGCTTTCCGGCGGAGAGCAGCAGCGCGTGGCGCTCGCCCGGGCTTTATCGACCAACCCCAAAATCCTGCTCGCCGATGAACCGACGGGCAATCTGGATGGCCGGACCGGAGAATTGATTATTGATCTGATGTTCCGCCTTCATGCGGAGGAAGGAACAACGATGGTCCTGATCACCCATGACGATGCGCTGGCCGCCAAATGCACCCATCAGGTGAGGATAGAAGACGGCCGGGTCGTTTCCAATACGACACTGCCGCAAGAGGCGCTGGCCGGTGAGTAACGATCAGGGGGCTGAATCACTGGCGCTGGCCATGAAATTTGCGCGCCGGGATCTCCGGGGCAATCTCAAAGGATTCCGCATTTTTCTGGCCTGCCTCATTCTCGGGGTGGCGGCCATTGCCGGTGTGGGTACGCTGGCAAGTTCCATAACCGCGGGCCTGCGCGCCAACGGACAGGTAATCCTGGGCGGTGATATTGATATCCGCCTGACGCACCGCCCGGCGGATGCGGCGGAGCGCGCCTGGATCGAGGAACAGGGCCGGGTTGCCGAGGTGCAGACCTTGCGCGCCATGGTGCGTAATCTGGAAAATGACCAGCGCACCCTCTCTGAACTGAAAGCGATTGATGGTGCCTATCCGTTATTCGGCACGCTTCGATTGGTGGGGACGCCAGAGCCGCCTACGGCGCTGCTGAAGCCGCAAAACGGGCGTTATGGCGTCCTGATCGAAGGCAGCCTCGGCGAGCGGCTGGACCTGCCCGTTGGCGGGCAGCTGCGTATTGGCGAGCTTGATTTTGAAGTGCGCGGGATCATTGAGGCCGAGCCGGACAAGGCATCGCAGGGCATGGCGCTCGGTCCGCGGACGATCATTTCGACCGACGCCCTTGCCGAAACCGGCCTGATCCAGCCGGGCAGCCTCGTCCGTTATCACTATCGCATTGCGCTCAACCCCGGCAATACGGTGGCTGAATTTCATGAAAATGCGAAGACCGCCTTTCCCGATGCAGGCTGGCGGATACAGGATGCGTCAAACGGCGCGCCGGGCATCAAACGCTTTGTCGATCGGGTGGCGCTGTTCCTGACGCTGGTTGGGCTGACGGCGCTGGTTGTCGGCGGGGTCGGGGTTGGCAATGCGGTCCGGGCCTATCTGGACGGCAAGATTGAATCGATTGCAACGCTGAAATGCCTGGGCGCCAGCAGCAGCTTCATATTCCGGGTGCATTATCTGCAGGTCCTGTTTCTGGCCCTTGCCGGATCGTTGATCGGCCTTGCGCTTGGCGTTGGCGGCTCCATTTTCGCGGCGCAGTTCTTGTCAAGCAGCCTGCCGGTGCCGCCGTCGATCATCCTGACGCCCGGCCCGTTGCTGATGGCGGTAGCCTATGGCCTGCTGACAGCCACGCTGTTCACCATATGGCCGCTGGCGCGGGCGCGGGAAACCCCGGCGGCGGCGCTGTTCCGCGATATCGTTTCCGCGCATAAGCGGCCCCGGCCGATCTATGTTGCCGTGCTCGGCATCTGTTTTCTGCTGCTGGCCGGTCTTGCCATCCTGACCGCACGCGAAATGTGGTTCGCCTTTATTTTCACCCTGTCCATCATTGGCATTTTCGCCGTGCTGATCCTGGTCGGCTATGGCGTGCAGTATGTCGCGCGGGCCATGCCGCGCCCGAAGGTGCCGTCATTGCGGCTGGCCATCGCCAATCTGTACCGCCCGGGGGCGGCGACCATCAGTGTCGTGCTGTCCATGGGGCTTGGCCTCACGCTGTTTGTCACGGTGGCGCTGATTGAAGGCAATCTGACACGGCAGGTGCAGGAACAGTTGCCGGAGCGGGCGCCGGCCTTTTTCTTCATTGATATTCAGAATAACCAGCTCGAGGATTTTGTCTCGACGGCGCAGTCAATCGCCGATGTCAGTGAAATCAACCATGTGCCCAATATGCGCGGCCGGATCATTGCCGTTGCGGGCATTCCCGCCGATCAGGTGGAGGTCGCGCCGGAGGCGCGCTGGGCCCTCAGGGGAGATCGCGGCATTACCTATTCCGCGACGCCGCCGGAAGGGGCGACAGTGGTGGAGGGAAGCTGGTGGCCGGAGGATTACAGCGGTCCGCCGCTGGTCAGCATCGACCGGGAAATCGCGCAAGGCATGAATGTCGGGATCGGCGATACGCTGACTGTCAATGTCATGGGGCGCGAAATCGAGGCGGAAATCGCCAACTTGCGGGAAATCGACTGGACCACGATGTCCATCAATTTCGTGCTGGTTTTCGATCAGAACAGCCTGCAGGGCGCGCCGCATTCCCATCTGGCGACGGCCCGCGCGGACGGGGAGGCGGAAAGCAACCTGTTCCGCGCAATCACGGATAAATTCGCCAATATCTCCGTCATTCGCATGAAGGAGGCCTTGCAGACGGTCAGCCGCATATTGGAGCAGCTTTCAACCGCGGTTTCCGCCATCTCTTCGGTAACCCTGGTCACCGGTGTTCTGGTGTTGGCGGGGGCCTTTGCCGCCGGACATCGCAAACGTGTCTATGACGCCGTTGTCCTCAAGGTGCTGGGCGCGACCCGCAAGGATATCTTTGCGACCTTCCTGCTGGAATATGCCCTGCTCGGCCTGGTGACATCGGTCATTGCGGCGGCCACGGGCTGGTTCGCGGCCTATATGGTGATCACGCAAATTCTGGAAGCAAAATGGATCAGCCTGCCCTATACCGTACTGGCGACGATTGTGGTGAGCGTTCTGGTGACGCTGCTGTTCGGGCTGTTGGGGTCGTGGCGGGCGCTTGGTGAAAAGGTCGCGCCCAGCCTGCGCGCCGATTGACCAAAAAACAAGACCGCCAGGGAAAAGGAGCTTCCCCGGCGGTCTCATTTCGGAAGTCAGTAACCTGACCGCTAAACCGTAATATTATTTAACGGCCGCTTCATACTCTTCCTGGGACAGTTCGCCATTCTGGTCCGTATCGACAGAGGCGAACTGCTCCTTCGTTACATTCGGCATGACGACGATAAGCTCCTCATAGGATACCGAACCATTTCCATCAGTATCAATTTTGCTGAATTCGGGGGCCGCCGCCATTGCAGGTGCCGCAGCAAGAAGCGTGACGGTGGCGGTTGAAATAATAAGTTTTCTCATAATTAGGCTCCGTTTCTTTAAGTTGGACGGTTCGGCACCGTTTTATCGATGCATGTCCGCCGAACAGTCAACCACTGTGATCTTCAGGGATCGCTCGTTGATGTTCTGATGTTGAATTTGTCCATCCAATGTGGCGGTAACGTGCTCCCAATGGGGCCTGTTGATGGAAAAATTCTGACGGGCGGATCACATTTGCCGCCTCGCAGCCCGCTTCGCGCGGGAACACTAAATTGTGAAGCGGGCATAAATTGTCGATTGCTTTACTAAATTGCCCTAATACTTTATTTTAACAGTGGGTTTCCTTGAAATTCAGCCGTATGAATACGATATAACCGACAAAGTCACACCGCAGAGGGAATGTATATGGCAACAGACTATTCTAAGTATCAAACGACAAGAACTGGCGCGCGCGATCAGGCCGTCCTCGATGAGGGTCTGCGCAGCTATATGCTGAAGGTCTATAACTACATGGCCTCCGGTCTTGCGCTCAGCGGGATCACCGCCGCGCTGACAGCGTCCACGCCAGCTATCTACAACGCCGTTTTTGGTACGCCGTTGCAATGGGTTGTGATGCTCGCCCCGCTCGGGCTGCTGTTCGCGATGTCGCGGACAAGCCCCGGCACGACAAAGGTGCTGTACTGGATTATGGTGGCGACCTTCGGCGTGTCCATCTCCTACATCTTCCAGGTCTATACGGCGGAAAGCGTTGTCCGGGTCTTCTTCATCACGGCGGCCACATTCGGCTCCGCCAGCCTGTATGGCTATGTGACGAAGCGGGATCTGACCGGGTTCGGCAGCTTCCTGTTCATGGGGCTGATCGGGATTATCATCGCGTCGGTGGTGAATATCTTCCTCGCCTCCAGCATGATGCATTTCGTGATCTCGGTCCTTGGCGTGCTGATCTTCACGGGCCTGACGGCCTTTGATACGCAGCGGATCAAGTCCGAATATTATCACGGTCACAGCGATGAAGTGCTGGAGAAGGGCGCGGTTATGGGCGCGGTCTCCATGTATCTGAACTTCCTGAACCTGTTCATGATGCTGCTCAGCCTGCTGGGCAATCGCGAATAAAGCGACCGGAAATATGAAACGGAAAACCCGGCCCTGTGCCGGGTTTTTTGTTGTGCGCCATAATGAAGTTGCTAAACTTGTTTGTAAGCAAACAGCCCCAGCAAGCATCTACCGGAAAGGCGTCGTCCCATGCGTATTCTTATTGCGATGATGAAACATGAAACCAATACCTTCTCGCCGATTGTGGCGGATTGGAAACGGTTTCAGGACTGGGGCGCACATCTGGGCGAAGACGCGCTGAAGGCCTATGAGGGCACCGGCATGCCCTTTGCGGCCTATGTCAAGCTGGCGCGGGATGCGGGCGCGGAGATTGTAACCCCTGTGGCCGCCGAAGCAATGCCGTCCGGCCCCGTCACGCGGGAAGCTTATGAGCTGATGTCGAATGCCATTCTCGATGAAGTGCGCAAGGGTGTCGATGCGGCGATGCTGGATCTGCACGGTGCGATGGTGTCGGAGGTTACCGATGACGGGGAGGGGACGCTGCTTGAGCGTATCCGTGAGATCGCACCGGATTTGCCCATTGCCGTCACCCTTGATCTGCATTGTAACCTGACCGCGAAGATGGTGGATAATTGCACGGTTCTGATTGGCTACAAGACTTATCCGCATGTGGATATGTATGAGGTGGGCATGCAGATCGGGCAGGCGCTGCTGGATGGTATGGCGGGCAAGATCAATCCGGTGATGTCGTGGGGCAATGCGCCGCTGCTCAGCCAGACGCTGCGTCAGGGCACCGATGACGAACCGATGGCGACCCTTATCCGCCTCTGCCGGGAGGCGGAACAGGAAACCGGTGTCATCGCGGCGACGGCCTTTGGCGGCTTCGCCCTTGCCGATATGCGCGATGCGGGAAATTCGGTGATTATCGTCACCGATGGCGACAAGGCGAAGGCGGATGAAATCCGCGACCGTATCCTGGCCCGCATATGGGAGCTGAAGGATGATTTTATTTATCAGCATACGCCGCTCGCGGAACAGGTGGCGAAGGCGAAGACCATGACGGACGGGCCGATCCTGCTGCTCGATCATGCGGATAACTGTGGTTCGGGCGCGACGCAGGATGTCATGACGGTGATCGAGGAAGTCCTCCGTCAGGGGCTGGAGGATGTGGCGGTGGCCGCCGTCTGGGATCCCGCCGCCGTGCAGGAGATGCAGAAGGCGGGCGTTGGCAACAAGGTCACGCTGAAGCTGGGCGGCAAGACGGACATGCCCTCCATCGGCGAAGTGGGGGAGCCGTTGACGGTGACCGGCGTTGTCAAGACGCTGACCAATGGCGAATGGATCGTGCGCGGCCCGATGTATACGGGCGTCAAGGTGTTCATGGGGCCCACCGCCGTTCTCGATACCGGAAATATGGAGATTGTCATTGTCTCCAACCATCATGAGCCATGGGATACGGGCGTCTTTACCTCCGTCGGCATCCAGCCCGAATATAAACGCTACCTGATCCTGAAAAGCCGGATCCATTATCGCGCCGGTTTCGCCCCAATCGGCAAGGCGACGCTGACACTCGATGGCAAGGGGGTCACAACATCCGACAATCGCCTGCTGCGCTATGAAAAGGTGCGGCGTCCTGTCTATCCCCTCGACCTTCTGAACCGGGAGTGAGCGATGCGGGAGGACAGGTTCGGTAATCCGGTGAGTACAACGTCTGATCACACGGTGGCGGTCATCAACCGCTTCATGGACAGCTTTATCGGGTTCGGAACGGATTTTTTCCCTATCTTCGCGGCATCGGATGAGGATCCGGATTGCGCCCTTGCCGCGGCCTATGCCTGCCTGCTAGGCGTCTTCTTTGAAAATGCGGAAGGGCGGCGGATTGCCGCCGGATATTACGCGCGGATGCGGACCGGCGCCGCAGAGGCGACAGAGCGGGAGCGGCAGTTTATCGCCATCATCCGTGACTTGCATGATGGAAAGCTGGATCGTCTTCTGGCGACGCTGCGCCGCCATGTGAAGGAATTTCCGCGCGATCTGTTTGCCGCGAAGCTGGCGCAGAACGCCTTTTTCAATATCGGCGATGATGCGGCCCTGCTGTGGGTTGCCGATACGGTGATCGGCCATCACAAAAGCTGCGCCTACGCCTATGGCATGCGCGCCTTCGGGCGGGAGCAATCGAGCCTGCTGGCGCTTGCGGAGGAAGATGGCCGCCGCGCCACCGATATGCAGCGCAAGGAGCCCTGGGCCCATCACGCCGTTGCCCATGTCATGCTGACACAAGGTCGGCATGAGGAAGGCATGCAATGGATGCACGAGCTGTCGGGTGAATGGGACGACCGCAACAGCTTCATGCTGACCCATAACTGGTGGCATCAGGCGCTGTTCCATCTGGAGATGGAGGATTTCAAGACACCGCTTGCGCTTTATGACAACCGTGTCTGGGGCGTGGATAAAAGTTACAGCCTCGATCAGGTCAATGCCATTTCACTCCTCTGGCGGTTGGAACAACTTGGCGTCGATGTCGGGGACCGCTGGCAGGATATCGGCACGCATGTGGCGGGGCGGGAGCTTTATAACGATCAGCCTTTCTACGATATGCATTATGGCTATGCGCTGGCCCGTGCCGGTCAGGAAGAGGCGATCCGGCGCCTGCTGGACGGGATGGAAAAACTGTCCCGGGAGGCGCCGCTGACCACCCGCAAAGCCTGGGCGGAGGTGGCGCTGCCCGCGACAAAGGGCTTCATTGCCATTGCCAGGGGCGATCACCGGGAAGCCCTCCATCATCTGACGCCTGCCCGGCCGCGCTATCAGGAAATCGGCGGCAGCCATGCGCAGCGCGATCTGTTTGAGCTGGCCTGGATCACCAGCCTGCTGGCGGCGGGCGAGTATGAGACGGCGCAGCCGGTTCTTGAAGCGCGGGTGAATTTCCGGCAGAATGTCCCCATGGACGCCCGGTTACTGGCGCGGGCGCAGGATCGCCATTGATACGGGCGACCAACGGGAGGGAGCCATGGCAAAAACGGATATCGCGGGCAAGGGCGGCAACCGCCGCATCCATGCGTTGCTCACCGAATATGGGATGAGCCATCAGAATGCCACCAACAAGCTGATCCACTGGATTGCGGTACCGGTCATATTCTGGACCATCGTCGCGCTGCTTTGGGTTATCCCGGTGCCGGAAGCATTTGCCGCCATCCCCTATCTTAACTGGGCGACCCTCGCGCTCGCCCTCACCGTTCTTTATTATGCCGTTCTGTCCTGGACGCTGGCCATTGGTATGGTGCTGTTCACGCTGCTGTGTTTCGCGCTGATCCAGCTCTATCTCGCGGCGCCGCCGTTTGGTCTGCCTCTCTGGCAGTTCGCCGTGGGGGCTTTTGTCATTGCCTGGGTTTTCCAGTTCATCGGCCACAAGATTGAAGGGAAGAAGCCGTCCTTCTTCAAGGATGTGCAGTTCCTGCTGATCGGCCCGGCGTGGCTGATGGGTTTTATTTACCGCAAGCTGGGTCTGCCGATTTAAGGTCAGTCTTCATCCACGGTCTGAAAGCGCCGGGCCTCAAATACCTTAAGCACCTGCGCCAGTGTTTTCCCGCGTTTTAACACGCGGCCGTTCTGGGCCAGGACCGAATAGGCTCCCTGTTTGGCGGCCAGCCGCGGCTCTTTATAGATTTTGAACAGCGGCCTGTCTGCCGTGCGGTGGAAGATGGCAAAGATACAGGCGGTTTTCGTCTCGCCAATGGCATAATCGCGCCATTCGGCCTTGGCGACCATGCGGCCGTAAACCTGTAATATCTGGCTGAGTTCCATCCGGTTGAAGAACACATTCGGCTGTTGACCCCCCGATCGGGATTTGCCTGCCGACCGGGTCAGGTAATGATCGTCGAAGCTGACAACTTCGCTCAATTTGCCCTCCTGCGTAATCGTGGTGGATATTGTCGGCCAAGGTGTCCGCTTCGTCAAGTATTGAGAAAAGCGCGCGCCCGGCATATCTTTACGAAAGAGGCGCCGGACAGCGGCGCCGCGGGCGCATGAAAGGACAGAGTAATGACCGATAAAATCAAAAAAAGCGATGCGGACTGGCAGGCGCAGCTATCGCCGGAGGAATATTATGTCGCCCGGCAGAAAGGGACCGAGCGGGCCTTTACCGGCCAGTATTACAACAACAAGGAAGAAGGCACCTATCATTGCATCTGCTGCGGGGAGCCGCTTTTCTCCTCGGAAACCAAATATGAATCCGGCACCGGCTGGCCCAGCTTCTGGCAACCGCTGGCTCCGGAGAAAGTCGGGGAAGTTGAGGACAACAGCCATTTCATGCGGCGAACCGAGGTCGTCTGCAACAAATGCGATGCGCATCTGGGGCATCTTTTCCCCGATGGGCCGGCGCCGACCGGGCTGCGCTATTGCCTCAATTCGGCCGCGCTGGATTTCAAAAAAGAAAAGTGAACACCGCAAGAATAGAAGCAAGACGACGATGAGCACAGAGAAAAAACCGCCGCAGATTGCGGTCAAAGCGGCGGAGGTAGCGCCGCGCACAAAACCGTCGAATTATCCCGAGCCTTTCTTCAGCCGCATGAGCGGGCGGGAAAAGCGGCAGCTTGGCGATATGTTCGGCCTTCGGAATTTCGGTGTCAACATGACCCGCTTGGCGCCGGGCGGGGAATCCGCCCTGTTGCATCGCCATACGCAGCAGGATGAATTTATTTACATTCTGGAGGGCGCGCCGACACTGATAACGGAGGATGAAGAGCGCCTTCTGGCGCCGGGATATTGCGCAGGCTTTCCCGCCGCCGGCCCCGCTCATCAGCTTGTCAACCGCACGGACAGGGAGGTGCTTTATCTCGAAGTCGGCGACCGCAGCGCGGGCGATGAAGTCAGCTATCCGTCCGATGATCTGAAGGCGGTTCTGGGGCCGGATGGCCAGTGGCTGTTCACCCGCAAGGACGGCACATCCTATTAGTCCGGGCTAGGCGGTCGCGGCTTTCGCCCTCACCTCGTCCGAGAAATGACAGGCCGCCAGATGCGCCTCGCCCACCGGGGCGAGCGGCGGCTTGATTTCCCGGCAGACGCTTTGCGCCATGGGGCAGCGATCCTGGAAGGAGCAGCCCTTGCGCCGCTCTGTCTGGCCGGTGACATTGCCTTGCAGCTTGATCCGTTCGCGCTTCTTGCCGCGCCCCGGTTTGGGGACGGCATCCAGCAGGATGCGGGTATAGGGATGCGCAGGACGGTTAAACATGTCTTCGGTCAGTCCCCGCTCGACAATCTCGCCCAGATACATGACGGCCACCTCGTCGCAGAGATATTCGACCACCGCCAGATCATGGCTGATGAACATATAGGTGACGCCGAGCTGTTCCTGCAAATCCTTCATCAGGTTGAGGACCTGCGCCTGCACCGAGACATCGAGGGCGGAGACCGGTTCGTCCGCGACGATCAGCTCGGGACGGGTGATGAGGGCGCGGGCAATGGCGATACGCTGACGCTGGCCACCCGAAAACTCATGGGGGTATTTCTCCACATCCTGCGGTTTCAGCCCGACGGACACAAGCACGTCGCGGACGCGCTTTTCCTTTTCCTCCTTGGGCAGGGGACCCAGCGCGGCCAGTGGCTCGGCAACAATGCGGCCGATATTGTGATGCGGATCGAGGGAGCCGTAAGGGTCCTGAAACACCATCTGGAAATGGCGGCGCAGCGGCCGCAGCTTATCAAAGCCAAGGCCGACAACTTCTTTGCCGAGGATGCGGACGGAACCGGAATCGGTGTCTTCCAGCGCCATGACATTGCGGGCCAGCGTTGATTTGCCGCAACCGCTTTCGCCGACAATGCCGAAACTCCGCCCCTTTTGTATTTCGAAGGAAACCCCGTTAAGCGCATAGACGAAGCCCGGCTCCCGAAACAGGCTTTCGCGCGGCAGGCGATAATGCCGCACCAGATCATGGACTTCGAGAACGGGGATCTCGCGGTTTTCCTCTGTCATGAAAACAGCTCCTCGGTCTTTCTGTGGCGCGCTTCCTGCACATGGTGACAGGCGACCATATGCCCCGCCTTGACCTCCACAACAGGCGGCGGGGTGTTGCGGCAGATATCGCTCGCCAACGGGCAGCGATCGGTAAAGGTACAGCCCGTTGGCATATGGATAAGGTCGGGCACCGTGCCGGGTATCGTAATCAGTCGGGCGTTGCGGGCCCGGCCGAGTTTCGGCATGGCGGCGAACAGCCCTTGCGTATAGGGATGCACCAGATCGTCAAAAATCCGCTCCGTCTGGCCGATCTCGACCGCGGCGCCGCCATACATGACGAGGATGTTGTCGGTATTTTCCGAAATGACCCCAAGGTCGTGGGAGATGAGGACAAGCGCCATGCCCTCCTCCTGCACCAGCGTCTGGATGAGCTCCAGTATCTGGTCCTGGATGGTGACATCAAGGGCGGTTGTCGGCTCATCGGCGATCAGGATGTCCGGTTTGCAGGAAAGCGCAATGGCGATCATGACGCGCTGCCGCTGGCCGCCGGAAAGCTGGTGCGGGTAGTTGTCGATGCGGGCCGTCGGGTTGGGAATGCCGACGCGGTCCAAAAGGCGCAATGTTTCGGCGCGCGCGTCGCTTTCAGACAGGCCGAGATGCAGGCGCAGCGGCTCCATGATCTGATGGCCGATGGTATGCACCGGATTGAGTGAGGTCATGGGCTCCTGAAAGATCATGGCGAGGCGGTTGCCGCGCACGCGGCACATCTCGTCTTCCGTCTTTTGCAGCAAATCTTCCCCGTCGAGCAGGATTTGCCCTTCCGTCCGGCTCATTTCCGGCAGCAGCCCCATCAGGGCGAGGGCGGTCATCGATTTGCCGCAGCCACTCTCCCCGACGATGCCAAGGGTTTCTCCGGCATCCAGGTGAAAATCCAGATGACGCACGGCGCGGGCCGGGCCGTCATTGGTTGACAGGATAATGCTCAGATCCTTGACATGCAGCAGGGGCATCAGCGTTTCCTCGACAGTCTGGGGTCAAGAACATCGCGAAGCCCGTCGCCCAGCAGATTGAGACCGAACACGGCAATGGCGATGGCCAGGCCGGGATAGACGGCCTGCATCGGCTGCAGGAACATCAGCTTCTGCGCTTCATTCAGCATGCGGCCCCAGGAAGGATCCGGCGGCTGGGTGCCGAGCCCGAGATAGGACAGCGCCGCCTCCGCCAGGATGGCGATGGCGAACAGGATGGTGGCCTGCACGATGATGATGGACAGGATATTGGGCAGGATATGTTCGAACGTAATGCGCAGCCGTCCCTTGCCTGCCGCCCGTGCCGCCATGACAAATTCCCGCGCCCAGATGGCATTGGCCGATCCGCGGGTGAGGCGCGCAAATACGGGGATATTGTAAAGCCCGATGGCGAGGATGGAATTGACCCCGCCGGGGCCGAAAATCGCCGTCAGCATGATGGCGGAGAGGATGGCGGGAAAGGCGAAGGAAAAATCCGACATGCGCATGATCAGCTCTTCCGTCCAGCCGCGCCGCGCCGCCGCCAGCAGGCCGAGGCTGACCCCGGCGAACAGTCCGATAGAGACGGCGACCACGGCAACAACAATGGAATTCTGCGTCCCGACCATCAGCATGGTGACGATGTCGCGGCCGAACTGGTCGGTTCCCAGCCAGTGATCCAGCGATGGGGGCTTGAAGCGATTGGCGATGACGATATCAATCGTGCCCGGCGTCCAGAGCAGCGAGACAAGGGCGCTTATCATGAGGAAGGCGGTCAGCAGACCCCCGACAACCAGGCTGCGGCTTCTCCGGCTGCGCTGAAGGAAGGCGAGAAAGCGGGAATCACTCATATGTCATGCGCTTTCAATCTCGGATCAACAACGGCATAGAGGAGATCGACAATGAAATTCACGATGATGACCATGGCCGCGAGCAGCAGCACCACATTCTCGACAACGATGGTATCGCGGTTGTTGATGGCTTTCAGGACAAGCGAGCCAAGGCCGGGCAGGCGAAAGACATTCTCGACCACGACAGTGCCGGTCAGCAGCGCGGCGAACTGGATGCCGGTGACGGTCAGCACCGGGATCATGGCATTGCGCAGGACGTGCCGCCAGAGGGTGGCGCGCTGGCTGAGGCCCTTGGCGCGCGCCGTGCGCACATAATCCTCGCGAAAGACTTCCAGAACGGACGAGCGGGTAATGCGCGCCAGTATAGCCCCGATAACGGTGGCGAGGGCGAGCGAGGGCAGGATCATGGCCCGGATATTCGGCCAGAACCCTTCCTTCCAGCCGGGAAAGCCGCCGGAGGGAAGCCAGCGCAACTCAATCGCAAAAAGCAGGATAAGCAGGATGGCGAGCCAGAAATTGGGCACCGAAATACCAAGCTGGCTGATCCCCATCAGGGTGATATCCCCCGCCTTGTTATGATTGGCGGCGGCATAAAGCCCGATGACCAGAGCCAGAATGATGCTGAGCGTAATCGACAGGATCGCAAGGGGGAGGGTAACCAGTAGGGCGCCTTCGATCAGCTCCCATATGGGGACCTTATAGGCATAGCTGGTGCCGAGCTCCCCTTGCAGCAACCCGGATATCCAGCCCCAGTATCGCTCAATCGGCGGACGATCCAGCCCCAGCTCTTTGGTCAGTGACTGGATAGCCTCCGGCGAGGCGTCAACGCCGAGGATGACGAGCGCCGGATCACCCGGCAGGATCTCCATAACAATGAAGATGACAATCGATGCGCCGATCAGGGTCGCAATCAGGGTCAAAACTCGTTTGGCTATAAAAACGCTCATATAGTCCTTAAGTTACCCTTGTCATGGCGCGGGCGAATGATCTTTATTTTTAAGACTGTAAATAGCGTATCGCCAGAAACATAAGCGGTCAATCGCCGATGCAACGGGGCCGCGCCGGAATGTGCCAGATTGTCGCATCGGGGGATTATGACTTGTCGCCCGGTGGATGGCGGTTTATCCCTATAGCTTATATTTGATGTCTCCGGGCATGTGGACGGATATTTCGACATGAACAAGATTTTTACGATACTCATTATTTTTTTCCTGTTGGCGGGGGCGACGGCCGTCGGCCTCTGGATGGCGGGCGCCTTGCCGGGTGTCGGCAAGGATCAGGGGCGTAGTTCCAGCCTCGTCGTCGGCGTTCCGCAGATTGGCGGGCCCTTTTCGCTGGTCAATCACAAGGGGGAGCGGGTAACGGAGGCGGATTTCAAAGGCAAGCTGATGCTCGTTTTCTTCGGCTTCACCCATTGCCCGGATGTCTGCCCGACGGAGTTGCAGACGATCTCCGTCGCGATGCAGGAACTGGGCGATGCGGCGGATCAGGTGACCCCTGTCTTTATTACCGTCGATCCGGAGCGTGATACGCAGGAACTGATGGCTGATTTTGTCGAGGCTTTTGATCCGTCAATCGTCGGGCTGACGGGAAGCCAGGATGAAATCGCCGATGTGATGAAGAAATACCGGGTTTATGCGCAGAAGCGCGATGAGCAGGACAGTGAATATTATCTCGTCGATCACAGCGCCTATACCTATCTGATGGACCGGGACGGGGAGCTGATTACGGTGTTCTCTTTCGGGGTTTCCCCGGAAGAGATGACGGCGAAAATCCGCGAAAATCTTTAACCGCAAGGGGAAGAAAATGAAACTTACGAAACTCCTATCCGCCGTTCTGATGGTTGGCGCGCTGACCGTCACGGGCATGACGGGTCTATCCGTTGTCCATGCGGCGGATAAACCGCAGATGATGGTCAGCGACGCCTGGGCGCGGGAACGTCCGGCGGTTATCAAAGTGGGCGGTGTCTTCGCCACGCTGCATAATATGGGCGGCGAAGCAGACACTCTTGTTGCCGCGTCGAGCCCGGCGGCGGAAAAAGTCGAAATCCATAACGTCAGCATGACGGACGGCGTCATGAAAATGTTTGAAGTCGAGGGGGTGGAAATTCCCGCTGGCGAAACGGTCGAGTTCAAGCCCGGCAGCTATCACATCATGCTGATGGGATTGAAGCAGCCGCTCACCAAAGGCAGCACATTCCCGTTGACCCTTGAATTCGCCAAGGCCGGAAAAATCAATGTAACGGTTGAAGTGAAAGAGGCCGGTGCGATGGAGATGAAAGAGCATAAGCATCACTGATTGACGGCTGTTGCTCATGCTATTGGAAAAGGGGCCAGATGGCCCCTTTTTCTTGTTTAAAACCGTCACTAAAAACTGGCGGTTGCCTGAACGGCCAGTTCTCCGGCCGGGCCGCGCACCCAGACACTGCAGCTATCGTCACTTTCCGGCTTCCCCGTCAGGGTGAAGGAGGCGATATCGAAAATCGGGTTGAAGTTGCGGAAATGGAACTGCTTGAGCGGCCGCCCCCCCATTTTTGTGACGGCGAGCCGCATCAGGAAGGTGCCGAGCAGCGGGCCATGCACGACCAGGCCGGGATAGCCCTCTTCCTTCAGGCAGTAGTCGCGATCATAATGGATGCGGTGGCCGTTGAAGGTGAGGGCGGAATAGCGGAACAGCAACACCGGATCCGGCGTCACCGTGACATCCCATTCGCCATCGGTCGGGGCGGCTTGGGGTTCTTTCTTTGGGCCGCCATCCGGCGCGGCCGCTTCCCGGTAGACGATATCATGCTCTTCGGTGATACAGAGGCCCGCGTCATTCTTCACCAGATGTTCGACGGTCACGAAAACCAGGGCCCCGGTGCGCCCATCCTTGGCCGTCACATTTTTGATGGTCGAGATTTTTGTCGCCGTCTCCCCGGCCTTCAGCGGCGCGTGAAAGGTCAGCCGTCCGCCCGCCCACATGCGGCGCGGCAACTCGACCGGTGGCAGGAAATCGCCTTTCAGGCCATGCCCGTCCGGGCCGATCCGCGATTGGCGATCGGTGGGCAGGAAATACATCCAGTGACCGCCCGGCGGCACCACATCCGATGCGTCCCCCGCTTCGTCCATCAGCGCGGCAAATCCGTTCAGAGATTGCTGATGGATAATTTCCGAGCGGCTTTCCTGCTTGCCGATCCAGTCTTCAACTTTTGTCATTCGCATACTCTCCCGGTTGCTTTTGCCCTGTTGATCTGATTAGCATATGTTCCGGTCCCGTGGGGAATTTTTCCGATCAGAGTGTGGTTATGTCATCCAAATCCAAGGCGCAGAAACTGTCCAATATTCAGCTCAACGGCTCCATGGATGTGGAGACGGCGGCGAAAGCCATCTTTCGCGGATGCGCCCACCATCTGAAGGTCAACTTCCGCGAGTTCAAGGAGGAGGGGGATCCCATGGCGCTGATGCAGATCCGCATCGGTGTGCGCCGGATGCGGGTGGCGCTGCATATTTTCCGCTCCATCATCCCGAAGGAAATTCGCACCGGCTTTAACCGGGAATACCGTTATTTCGGGGATCTGCTGGGCGAGGCGCGCAATATGGATGTGTTCCTGAACGGCGTCCTGCGGCCGGACACGGAAACGGCGGCCTTCCAGACCGTCTCCCGGGAATTGCTGCGTCTGGGGGAGGAAACGCGGAACCGCGAATATGACATCATCATCCATGAGGTGTCGGGCGGGCATTTCGAACGCCTCGCCAAATCCTTCGATAAATGGCTGGAAAGCAACTGGGCCACGCGTCTTGGCCGCACGGGCCGCAAGCTGCTCGCCAGTCCGATCCCGCCCTTCGCCCTCGCCGCCATTGAGGAGGGGAATATCGCACTGCTCAATCGTGGGGCGGATGTCCGGAATCTCTCGGCCCATGAACTTCACGATCTCCGGAAATATGTCAAACGCTCCCGCTATCATCTGCGCTTCTTCTCCGCGCTGTTCCGGGAGGAGAAAATCGCCGAAGGCTTCGATCTGCTGGTGCAGATGCAGGATTATCTTGGCCTGATCAATGATGTGAAGGAGGGGATGATCATCCTCGGCCGGTTGAGCGCGGCCATCCGGTCCGATCATTTCGCCGATACCCTGCGATTTAACGCGCATGTCTATGAGAAGGCGAGCCATCATGCCGCGGAAAATCTGGCGGCATTCATGATTCTCTGGCAGCGGTATGAGGATTTCACGCTGGAGCGCGGGGATTTGCGGCCCCAAAGCTGACGGGGCTATCCGCGGCGGAAGGGCAGGGCCAGCATCCACAGCAGGCCCTGCCGCCGGTTCTCCTGATAGTCGGTCAGGCCGATTGTCATGCCGTCATGCCCGGCGGCCGGTGCCGCCCGGTAGGTGCCGAACAGATAGTCCCAGCAGGAAAGGTTGAAGCCGAAATTGCTGTCATGCTCCGCCCGGATCACCGAATGATGCACCCGGTGCATATCGGGCGTGACGATGAATTTCCGGACAATGCCGTCAAGGCGCGGCGGCAATCCCGCATTGGCGTGGTTAAAGAGGGCGAGGGAACTCAAAATCACCTCGAAGAGGATCACGGCAACCACAGGGGGACCGAGGATCAGCACGACCAGCAGCTTGATCAGCATCGACAGAATGATCTCGACCGGATGAAACCGGACGCCGGTGGACACATCGAAATCCACATCGGCATGATGCATCTTGTGGAACCGCCACAGGAAACCGACATGATGAAACAGAACATGCTGCCCGTAGATGACGAGATCCTGAAGGACAACGGCGATAAGGACGGCGAGCGCGAACGGCACCTCGATCATATTGAGCAGCCCCCAGCCCCGTTCCGCCGCGATGGCCGCGAGGCCCACGGCGAGGATAGGAAAGAGAAGGCGCAGCAGCAGGGTGTTCAGGAAGGTAATGCCGAAATTGTTTAGCCAGCGGAAGGGCCGCGAACTGCCGGACGGCCGCCGCGGGCGCAGGGTCTGCCACAGGCCGACAAGACCCGCAGTGCCAAAGAAAAAGGCCAGCCGGATAGAGGGCTCATGCTCAATAATTGTCTCAAACATAGGGCAATCTCTCCTCTGCTCGTGAGGAGAATAGGAGCCAGGTTTTCAAAAAGCCATTCAATTCGCCGTTAGCATGGCGAACATGCGGGAGGTAAGCAGAGGCGGCGACGCGGGCCGCATCTGGCCCATTGGGACAAGCCTATCCGGCCCTTTCGGGCTGCCCCGCGCCGATCTTGCCCAAATAGTCAATATCGCGGGCAATTTCCTGAAGCAGAGGCAGGGCGCGGTCAAAATCCTCACGCTCTCCCCCGGCGTGGATGGTAAGCCGCCCTTCCGCCGCCGCCTGTTCACTGCCAAGGGCGGGCGCTTCGAGCCAGCGTCCGCCGCTCTTGCGCACCAGCTGCGAGAATTTACGCGCTATGTCGGGTGAAGTCGGGCCCAGATCGACAATCAGCGTGCCGGGAGACAGACTGGCCAGCAGCCCGTCCTCCCCTTCCATGAAGGCGTTGATCAGGGTGTCCTGCGACAGCATCATGAAGATGATGCCGTTGCCGATATGCGCGGCCACCTCTGCGGGGGTATTGCAGATATTGACCGCATCCCGCGCCATTTTATAGCGCAGCGCCGGTGACCGGCTGGTCGCATACACCTCGGCGCCGCGCGCCTTTAACCGCCGCAACACCGGTCGGCCCACATCGCCGAGCCCAAGAAACCCGACAGAAACCCCTGTTAGACTGGCCATCCATTTCCCCCCGTTTGTTATTGGGAAGAAATATTACCGGATAGCGTCTTTTTGGCAAATATTAGTTTGATCAAATTTAGGTGGGTCAGATACGCGCATAGCGCACGGCTGTGCCGCGTTCGATGGCGGCGGCGGTCAGCCGGTCCACATCGAAGCCATGGCGCAGCATTTCCAGGATGCGCAATTCTTCCTGGCTGAGCTGCCCGTCCGACACGGCCACATCACAGGCGAGCGCGTAGGCGGTATCATACAGCTTCTTCGGCAGAACGGCGCGGATCTTGGCGATGATTTCATCAAGCCGCTGATCGCCGTTCAGCATATCGACGCAGGCCGAGGCATCAGCGGGCAGATGTTCTTCATCATACCCCTTGAAAACCGGCAGGGTGCGGACGATTTCGCCAATGGTGAAAAGCTCGCGGTCCGTCATTTCGCGGTCGGCCGCCGATACAATAACCATTGTTGAAATAAGGGCCGTGTGCAGGTTAAGCGTCGCCATCAGGCATTTTCTCCGGTCTGGTGTTTAAAGACTGCCCCAGAATATGGGCTTCAGTCCCGATTATCCAATGATATTTTTCGCAAATTCTGTTCTTTTTCCGCAATGAAGTTGCGGGTGAGGGCGATGGCGTCCTTCAGTCCGAGGCGGTGGATTTCCACCTCCGGCGGAAAGGCGGAGGCCAGACGCGAGGGCAGCATGCTGTCTAGCATGACGAAGACGCCGAAATCGCTTTCCCGGCGCAGCAACCGGCCATAGGCCTGCTTCAGCTTGAAGCGTGTCAGCCTGTCGTCATATTTACCGCCGCCGAAGGCCTTCTTGCGGGCCCGGTGCTTGATATCGGGCCGTGGCCAGGGGGTGCGATCAAAGACGAGGAGCCGCAGCGACCGCCCCGGCACATCCACGCCGTCGCGCACCGCATCGGTGCCGAGCAGGATGGAATTCTCCTCCTCCCGGAAGATATCGACAAGGGTGGCGGTATCCAGCGCGTCCTGATGCTGTGCATAGACATCATATCCGGCGGCGGCGAGGGGCCCCCGAATATTCTCATGCACGGCGCGCAGGCGCCAGATCGCCGTAAAGAGGCCGAGGGCGCCGCCGCCGGACGCCAGAAACAGCTCCCGATAGGCGGCGGAGACCTCCTTCATATGGTCGCGGCGGACATCGGTCACGACAATGATGCGGGTCTGATCGGCAAAATCAAAGGGGGAGGAGAAATGCGCCCGCATCGGCGGCAGGACAAGGTGATGCGCCCCGGTGCGCATATCCGCGGTCTGCCAGTTCTCCGTATCGTCATAGCTGTCCCGAAGGGTGGCCGAGGTGATCACGGCCCCATGCGCGGATTTGAGGATGGTGTCGGCGAACGGCTGCGTCGGATCGATATAGCTGCGATAATATCCGAGGTCGAGTTCCCGACCGGCCGTCCGTTCTATGGCGAACCAATCGACAAACCCGTCCGGCGTGGGATTTTCAATTTCTTTCAGCATCGCCCGCCAGGGCGCGATGCTGAGGGAAACGCGGCGGCTGATCCCCTGCACGGCGGCGTCAATGCGCTGGCGCGTGGCGCTGTCGAGCTCATCTGCCTCTTCATCCAGCCGCGCTATGAGAATTTTTGCCAGCGCCGCGAGGGGGGTGGAGAGGTGGACGAGGGCGCTCTCCAGCTTCCTCGCGGCCTCCGTAAGTCCGGGGACGGCCTCCTCCGGTCCGCATTCAATGGAATAGGGGCTGTCCGGCTGCTGACACCTCGCCAACACCTGGGCGCGCAGATGGATCAGGAATTCCTCCATCGGGCCGTCGGGCGTGGCGTTTCGGACACGCTCGCGCCAGCCATCGCCGGGGAGTTTGCGGGCCGCCTGCATCGCCTCCTGAAGCAGTTCCATGCCCTTTTCATCGGCGCCGATCAGATCGCCGATGCGGTTTTCCAGCCCGCGCATCCGGCTTTTGCGGCCCGTGCTGCTGCCGGCGATCCAGCGGCGCAGCTCGGCCGTCTCAAACCCGGTCAACTGGGCGGAAAAGGCGCTGTCCGCCGCATCGAACAGATGATGTCCCTCATCGAAGACAAACCGCTTCGGCAGATAGGGATCATCGGGGCGGGAGGCGCCATTGATCATGACCAGGGCATGGTTGGCGATCACCAGATCGGCCTTGCGCGCCTTGCGCGCCGATTTTTCGATAAAGCATTTGCGATAATGGGGGCAGGCGGAATAGATGCATTCACCGCGCCGGTCGGCCAGCCGGGTAACGCCCGATCCGGCCTCAAGCTGCGGCAGCCAGCCGGGGAAATCACCGCCCACCATATCGCCGTCACGCGTCGCCGAGATCCAGCGCGCGATGAGGCCGAGGCGGAGTTGATCGCCGCGCGCCGCAACGCCGCCCTGCAATGCTTCCTCAAAATTGAGCAGGCAGAGATAATTCTCCCGCCCCTTGCGGACGACGGCTTTTTCCGCCTTGTCCCGCCGGTCGGGATAGAGGCGGTCCAGCTCGGTGTCGATCTGCCGCTGCAAATTCTTCGTATAGGTCGAAATCCACACCGCGGCGCCGTTCTTCTCGGCCCAGAGGCTGGCGGGGGCGATATAGCCAAGGGTCTTGCCGGTGCCCGTTCCCGCCTCGGCCAGCACCAGATTGGGCACATCGGCCTGGTTGCGCGGCACAAAGGCATGGGAGGCGAGGGCGGTGTAATCGGCCTGCTGCGGCCGGGGTTCGGCATCACCGCCCAGCATTTCCTTCAGCCTCTCGCGCGCTTCAAACTCGCTGACCGCGATGTCATCGGGTGGCGGCTCCGGCGCGTAATCGGGCCATTCCGCAAGATCCAGCCAGCGATCCAGCCCGCCAAAGCGGCCGGGCTCTTCCTCCGGCTCCCCCAGCGCGGCCACGACGGAGGGGCCCCAGCTCCACCCGGCTTTCGCCATGGTGGCGGCGATGGACGCGGCCGCTTTTCTCTCTTTGTTTTTTAAACCGGTTAAATAATTTAATATGGAATTTGTCGCCTCGAACAGCAGCAGGGGCTGTTCTTCGGGGGCGTCCGGGATGGGCAGGTGAAGCGCGCGGGCAAGGCCGCGGACAGTCGGCAGGCAGGACCGCGCCGGATAGGCGAAGGCGAACAGCTCCAGCAGGTCATAGGCCGGAAACGGGTTGACGCCAAGACGGGTTGCCATATTCAGCCGGTGCACCAGCAGCGGCGGGCTTTGCGCGGCGCGGATCGCGGTCTCTTCCAGCGAGGTTGAGAGCATCTCCCCATCCGGCGTCAGCCAGTGGCCGTTCAGCCCGGCCAGCACCAGAACCGGGGCGTCGGGCAGCCGGATATCGCCATATGTGGCGTCTGTGTCGCGTTTATCGTCCATTTTTCCTTAATTCAGGGCGAAATTTGTTTTGCGGTCGTTGACGCAACCCCTCTGTGCGCCTACATTCCGCGCTTTCGAACGCACTCACCATCCAATGAGGTCACCATGTCACCGGACGCGGAAATTGCACTATCGAGCAACTCCTGGGCTTTTGTCGAGGCAAAAAAGCTTGTGGATCGCTATGCGAAAGCGGCGCCCGAAAAAGGCTATGTGCTGTTCGAGACCGGTTATGGCCCGTCCGGCCTGCCGCATATCGGCACTTTCGGCGAGGTGGCGCGCACAACCATGGTGCGCCATGCCTTTTCCATCCTGTCGGATATCCCGACCCGGCTGATCGCCTTTTCCGATGATATGGATGGGCTTCGCAAGGTGCCGGACAATGTGCCGAACCAGGAATTGCTGGCCGCTAACCTCAATAAGCCGCTGACCGTTGTGCCGGACCCGTTCGGCACCCATAACAGCTTCGGCGAACATAACAATGCGCGGCTTCAGGCGTTTCTCGATCAGTTCGGGTTCGACTATGAATTCCGTTCGGCGACGGAGTGTTACAAGTCGGGCATGTTTGATGAAAGCCTGCTGCTGGTGCTCAAAAATTATGACGCCATCATCAATGTCATCCTGCCCACCCTGGGGCCGGAGCGGCAGGCCACCTATTCGCCCTTCCTGCCGATCTGCCCGCGCACGGGAGAAGTGCTTCAGGTGCCGATCATCCGCCGCGATGAGGCGGCGGGCACCGTCACCTACAGCGATCCGTCAACGGGCGAAGATGTGACCGTTCCCGTCACCGGCGGGCATTGCAAGCTGCAATGGAAGGTGGACTGGGCCATGCGCTGGCATGCGCTCGATGTGGATTATGAAATGGCGGGCAAGGATTTGATCGACAGTGTTACGCTGTCGAGCAAGATTATCCGCATCCTCGGCAAGCAGCCGCCGGAAGGCTTTAATTACGAGCTGTTCCTCGATCAGGAAGGCAAGAAGATTTCCAAGTCGAAGGGCAATGGCCTGTCCATCGAGGACTGGCTGACCTATGCCTCGCCGGAGAGCCTGTCGCTCTATATGTACCAGAATCCCAAAAAGGCGAAGCGGCTGCATTTCGATGTGATCCCGAAGGCGGTGGATGAGTATTTCTCTTTCCTTGAGAAATTCCCCGAACAGGAGGCGAAGCAGCAATATGCCAACCCGGTCTGGCATATCCACAACGGCAATCCGCCGAGCGAAGGCCTGCCGATCACCTTTGGCATTTTGCTCAATCTCGCGGCCGTCGTGAATGCGGAGGAACCATCGGTTCTCTGGGGCTTCATCTCGCGCTATGCGAAGGGGGCAACGCCTGCGAGCAATCCGGAGCTGGACAAGCTGGTCGGTTACGCCATCGCCTATTACCGTGATTTCGTGAAGCCGACGAAACAGTATCGCCTGCCGACGGAGAAGGAACGCAAGGCCCTTCTGGACCTGGTGACGGAGTTGACGTCCCTGCCGGCAGGGGCCGATGCGACCGAAATCCAGAATGCCGTCTTCAAGGTCGGGAATGACAATGACTTTGAAAACCTGCGGGACTGGTTCAAGGCGCTTTACGAGACGCTGCTGGGGCAGTCACAGGGGCCGCGCATGGGGTCCTTCATCGCCCTTTACGGGATCAATGAAACCGTTGCCCTGATCGAACGCGTGCTGGCGGGGCAGGATCTCGGGGCGGAATAATCCGCCCCCTATCGGCTCTTTAGATATGGGCCGCGGGCACCGCTAGAAAATCTGGCTGCTGCGCGCGAAATCCATATACATATCGCGCAGTTTTGCCGCGACGGGGCCGGGTTGCATCTCCCGGTCCTCAATGCGGGTGAGCGGCATGATCTTGCCGTAGTTGCCGCTGTTGAAAATTTCATCCGCGGTCATGACATCCTCGCGGGTCATGGCGATTTCCTCCACCTTGATGCCCGCCGCATCGGCGAGAATTTTCACTCTCTCCCGCGTGATCCCGGCAAGGAAGCAACCGTTCGCAGCCGGGGTCTGGGCGACGCCATCGCGCACGATCCAGATGTTGGAGGTGGCGAATTCCGCCACATTGTTATTGGCATCCATCAGAATGGCATTGTCAAACCCGGCATTGCGGGCGGCGGCGACGGAGCGCGCGGAATTGGCATAGAGGCAGGAGGCCTTGGCATCCGTCGGGGCCATATCGCGGGCGGGGCGACGTTCCTTTGCGAAATGGGCGGAGAAGCCACCCGCCTCCGGCATCGGGCTGTCATAAACGGCGAGGATAAATTCCGCGCTGTCCGGTTCCGCATCGATGAAGCCGCCGCGGGCAAAATACATCGGCCGGATGTAAAGCTCCGATTCCTTCGGCAGCTTTTTCACTGCCTCTTTGCAAAGCCGGGTAACCTCCTCCGCCTCCAGGGTCGGGATAAGGCCCAGCGCGCGGGCGGAACGGCCGAGCCGGGCGCAGTGCCTGTCAAGATCGGGGACCATGCCCTGAAAGGCGCGCGCGCCGTCAAAGACGGTGGAGGCCATCCAGAAGGCATGATCCATCGGCCCGGTGACGCGCGGGCTTTCATCATACCATTTGCCGTCATAGAAAAAGACGCCTGCCATGATCGGATACTCCTGTCTCGATGGTTTACTTCGTTTGATCTCTACCAGAAATTTGGCGGCGGCGGCAAGCCTTCCTGCCATCCACGGAACATGTGCGTGATTTTTCTTCTCAAAGCGGAGCCGATCCTGTAGGTATTTTGCGACTTTATATCGGGTTGGATGAATGGCAGTAATCTATCACATGGCCGACAAATCGGACTGGGACGCGGCGGTGAGGTCGGGTGTTTATAACGGCACGGCGAACGACAGGGCCGATGGTTTCATTCATTTTTCGACGGCGGATACAGTTGTTGAAAGCGCCGCAAAGCATCGGGCGGGTGCGCCTAACCTGCTGCTGATTGCGGTTGAGGCCGAAAAGCTGGGGAGCTCCCTCAAATGGGAAGCGGCGCGGGGCGGTATCCTGTTTCCGCATCTTTACGGGGCGCTGGATCCGGCGCTGGTCAAGAGTGCCGTCGATCTCCCCCTCGGTGCCGATAACCGGCATCTCTTTCCGGAGCTTGAATGAAATTGGTGATGAGACTTTACCGGGCGGCGCGGCCGCTGCTTTTTTGCTTCGATGCGGAAAAGGCGCATGGCCTCTCCCTTCAGGCGCTCAAAAACGGTTTTCTGCCGCATGTGACGAACGCGCCGGATCCTATTCTTGCCGTGGAATATTTCGGGCTGAAGTTCCCGAACCCGGTCGGCATCGCGGCGGGCTATGACAAAAATGGCGACGTGCTGGCCGGATTGGCGGGGCTCGGTTTCGGCTTTCTTGAGGCGGGCAGCGTGACGCCCAAGCCGCAGCCCGGCAATCCCCGGCCGCGGGTCTTCCGGCTGGTCGAGGATGAGGGCGTGATCAATCGCCTCGGCTTCAACAGCAAGGGGCTGGATGTGGCGGTGCGTAACTTTGCCAATCGCCCGGCCGGGGTGATCGTGGGCGCCAATCTCGGCGCCAATAAGGAAAGCGAAGACCGCATCGCCGATTATGTGCTCGGCATGGAACGGTTGGCCCCGCTCGCCAGCTATGTCACCGTCAATATTTCTTCCCCCAATACGCCGGGGCTGAGGGCGCTTCAGGGCAGGGCGGAGCTGGAAGAGCTGCTCGGCCGGCTGACGGCGAAGCGGGCAGAGATGATCACCGCCGGGGCGGCGTCCTTTCCCATCCTGCTTAAAATCGCGCCGGACCTGACCGATGCCGACAAGAGCGATATCGCCGCCGCGGTGCTGGAGATGCAGATTGACGGGCTGATCATCGGCAACACCACGATCACCCGGCCAAGCTCCCTGATCAGCGCGACAAAGGCGGAGGCCGGGGGCTTGAGCGGCCAGCCGCTCAAACCCATTGCGCTTGCCGCGCTGAAAGATCTTTATCAGGCGACGGGCGGGCGTATTCCCATTGTCGGCGCAGGCGGCATTCAGGATGCCGATGACGCCTATGCCCGCATCCGGGCCGGGGCCTCGCTGTTGCAGCTATACAGCGCGATGATCTTTAAGGGCCCCTATATCGCGGCGGATATCGCCAAAGGGCTGGCGGCGCATCTTCACGCCGATGGGTTTGGCTCGGTCCGTGAGGCGGTCGGGGTGGATACGCCCATCCCTTAAAAACTCGGCGGGGTGCAGGCGCTGACCACCACGACTTCCTCATTGCCGATGGCGCGGAAGCGGTGCGGGCGGTGGCTTTCGAAATAATAGGCGTCCCCGGCCTTGAGGATGCGCCGTTCCGTCCCGACGGTCACCTCCAGCTTGCCCTTGACGATGACGCCCGCTTCCTCCCCCTGATGGGACAGCATGCTGCGGCCCGTGTCGGACCCCGGCGCATAGATTTCATGCAGCATCTGCAGCGATTTGCCGGTCAGATCGCGTCCCACCTGACGGTAGGCGATTTTCCCGTCCGATATTCGGGTGAGTTCCTCATGATCGTAAAAAATCTTCTGCCGCGATGAAAAATCACTGGCGAAGAATTCCGACAGACCAATGGGAAAGCCATCCAGCACTTTCTTGAGGGAGCCGACGGCCGGGCTGGTGCGGTTCTGTTCGATCATCGAAATGGTGCCGTTGGTGACGCCCGCCCGCTTGGCCAGCTCGCGTTGTGACAGGCCATGCTGCTCCCGCAGGCTGCGCAGCCGCGCCCCAAGGTCGAATTCCATCTGCGTCTCTCCCTGTTGCCGTTGATTCGGCGGATTGTTTAGTATTTTAAACATAAAAATCACGCATCACGCAAGAAAACCGCAGATTATCGGCAATTAATTTTGATCTTGTGTAAAGTATCGATCCAGTTAGGCTTCCTGAAAATCGTGATTCAAGAGGTCAGACATGTCAGATACCGCCGCATCTTCGCCCAATAACCTCGATGCCTACTGGATGCCGTTTACGGCAAACCGCCAGTTCAAGGCGAACCCCCGGATGCTGGTCAGCGCCAAGGGCATGTATTATACGGATGCGAAGGGGCAGCCGATCCTCGACGGGACGGCCGGTCTCTGGTGCTGCAACGCCGGTCATTCCGATCCGCGCATCGTTGCGGCGGTCTCGAAACAGATCGGGGAGCTGGATTACGCGCCCTCCTTCCAGATGGGCCATCCGAAGGTGTTTGAGCTGGCGGCGCGGGTGACGGGCATGTTCCCCTCCGGCCTCGATCATATCTTCTTCACCAACTCCGGATCGGAATCGGTGGATACGGCGCTCAAGATCGCGCTCGCCTATCACCGGGCGCGGGGGGAGGGGACCCGGACCCGCCTGATCGGGCGAGAGCGGGGCTATCACGGCACCGGTTTCGGCGGCATTTCCGTCGGCGGCATCGTCAGCAACCGCAAGACCTTCGGCACCATGCTGACCGGGGTCGATCATCTGCCGCACACGCATCTGCCGCAAAAGAACAGCTTCACCCGTGGTCAGCCCGAGCATGGCGCCGAGCTTGCCGATGAGCTGGAACGTCTCGTCACCCTGCATGACGCCTCCACCATCGCCGCGGTGATTGTCGAGCCGGTCGCGGGCTCCACCGGCGTCCTCATGCCGCCGAAGGGCTATCTGGAACGCTTGCGCGCCATTTGCGACAGGCATGGCATCCTGCTGATTTTTGATGAGGTGATCACGGGCTTCGGGCGGCTCGGCTCGGCCTTCGCGACGGATTTCTTCGGCGTCAAACCCGATCTGGTGACCCTGGCCAAGGGCCTCACCAGCGGCACCATCCCCATGGGCGGCGTCGTCTGCACCAAGGAAATCTATGACGCCTTCATGACCGGTCCGGAGAATATGATCGAGCTGTTCCACGGCTACACCTATTCCGGCCATCCGGTGGCGGCGGCGGCGGGCCTGGCCACGCTCGATTGCTACAAGGAGGACAGCCTGTTCGAGCGCGCCGCTGACATCGCCCCCTATTGGGAGGAGGCGGTGCATTCCCTGAAAGGGCTGCCGCATGTGATCGATATCCGCAATCTCGGCCTGATCGGCGCGATCGAGCTGGAGCCTGCCCCCGGAAAACCGACGGCGCGCGCCTATGAGGCCCTCGTCAAATGCTTTGAAAAGGGCCTGCTGATCCGCACGACGGGCGATATCATCGCGCTGTCGCCGCCGCTGATCGTTGAAAAACAGCATATCGACGAGATGTTCGGCCTGCTCTCCGATGTGTTGAAAGACATCGCCTGATCTGATGTGCGGGAGGCCCTGACCGGCCCGCGGCCCCGGATTTTATTCCGGCGCGGACGGGCCCGGCAGGCCATCCATGCGCGGAATATCGTCCGGATCCCTGTCCCACTCCGCCCGGCTGGACAGGCAGATATGCGCCGTTGGCCGCATGTCGAGGGGGGTATCAATGCTCCCCGCGGGAACGACAAGCAAGGCGCCCTTCAGGGCCATAGTCGGCAGGGCAGAGCCGCACAGGCGGCAGAAACTTTTCTCATGGCGGGTCTCCGGAAGGCGGTAAGTCCTGATTTTGTCTTCTCCCGACAGCCAGCTAATCGTCGCGGTCGATGAAAACAGATTGGCGGCATGCGCCGATCCGGTATCCTTCCGGCATCGGGAGCAATGGCACAGAAAGAAGCTCTGAAACTCGCCGGAAATCTGGAATGTAACGGCGCCGCACAGGCAGGAGCCGGATGTGGTCTCGGTCATGATGGCCTACTCATTCGGTTGTCATGGGGGGAGGGTGATGGATATGTCATTTCGCTGAAATAATGAGCCCCACGCCTAAATAATATTGGTAATGACTTGCATAAGCATTCTCTTCAGTTTATGAATCCCAGCTCTATGAAGCATTTTGCATTTATACAAGGATAATTTATGCGCTTGAAATTTTCCGTGCCGCTTCTGGTGGCCGCACTGACGGTGAGCGCGACGGCGACGCCCGCCCTCGCCGAGGAAGTCAATCTGTATTCCTCTCGCCAGGAAAGCCTTATTCGCCCCATCCTCGATGAGTTTGAAAAAGACACGGGCATCAAGGTCAATGTCGTTTTTGCCAAGGAAGGCACGCTTGAGCGCCTGAAGGCGGAAGGCGACAACAGCCCCGCCGATGCCGTCCTGACCGTTGATATCAGCCGTCTTGCCGCCCATAAGGCCGCGGGCGTGTTGCAGCCGATTGAATCGGATGTGCTGTCGGCGAATATTCCGGCGCATTTCCGGGATCCGGCCGGGGAATGGTTTGGCCTGTCGGCGCGCAGCCGGGTGATTTTCTATGCGAAAGACCGGGTCGATCCGGCCAATCTCTCCACCTATGAGGATCTCGCCGACCCGAAATGGAAGGGCAAGATCTGCGTCCGCTCCTCCAGCAATGCCTATAACCAGTCGCTGCTGGCCTCCATCATCGTGCATGACGGGGCGGAAGCCGCCGAAAAATGGGCCAATGGCATCAAGGACAATCTCGCCCGCAAGCCGCAGGGCGGCGATCGGGATCAGCTTAAGGCCGCGGCCGCCGGGGAATGCGATATTGCCATCGCCAACACCTATTATTATGGCGGCATGCAGAATTCCAAGGACCCGGAGCAGGTTGCCGTGACGGAGAAAGTTGCCCTCTTCTGGCCGAACCAGGACGGGCGCGGCGCGCATTTTAACGTCTCCGGCGCGGGCGTCACCAAATCAGCAAAGAACAAGGACGCCGCGATCAAGCTGATCGAATATCTGTCCGAAGACAAGGCGCAGGAATTCTACGCCTCCACCAACTATGAATTCCCCGTGAAGCCGGGCGTCGAGCTCGATAAGACCGTCGCCGGATGGGGCGAATTCAAGATGGACGAAGTCGGCCTCGATAAAGTCGCCGATGCGCAGGCCGAAGCCGTCAAAATCTTCGACCGGGCCGGCTGGCGCTAAGCCAACCTCCGCGACTGAACCGAAAAGGGGCCTCCGGGCCCCTTTTTTTGTGGGGTGTTGGCGGGCGCGGGGCGGGATTTTTACGGAATGGTTGACTGGCGGCGGGTAATTTGCTATAATAGCGCGCAGAAGCACTTGCGGGGGCAAGGCTTCGATTTCATGAAATAGTCAGATGTGCCGATATGGCGGGCTTGGGTCGGAGCGGTTCAGCTCCTCTTTTCCGGCAATCATCATCGGCAGTTATTTTATCATTTCTCCGGTCATATAATCCGGAGCTTTATTTGGTATTCGCCATTTTTCCAGAACGACGGGGCAGGGGGCGGCCCGGAATTTCCGTTCCAATTCATTTTCTTCAACAACTATGTAAAGGATAAGTCAGGCGATATTTTTCACCTCTTTTGAAAGGAGAGATTGCCCGATCAATTTCAAATATTTTAGTTTATTGATATATTTTTCCTGAATATTTCTACCCTTTTCATCTTTATCATAATTTTTTTCATAAAATTATTTACATTTCATTTTGTATTTTATTCTCAAGGAATATCTATACCTCATTTCATGTAATTTTTACGATCCGCGAAACGCCTTTTGCAGGGCGGTGACGCCTTCTTTCACGCAGTCATGGGCCGCGTCGATCACGCCGCCGAGATTGACGAAGCCGTGGATCATGCCGGGGAAGTGGGTATGCGTGGCTTTGCTGCCCTCGCGGTTCATGCGCGCGGCATATTCGATGGCTTCATCCTGCAAGGGGTCGAACCCGGCGGTCTGGATAAGGGCGGGGGCGAGCCCGGCGAGGCTGTCCGCGAGCAGCGGGGAGGCGCGCCAGTCCTTGTAATCATCCGGATTTTGCAGATAGTGGCGCTGGAAATACCGCATGAGATCGCGGGTCAGGAAATAGCCTTCGGCGTATTTCTGATGCGACGGCGATGTCATTTCCATGCGGGTCGCGGGATAGATCAGCCATTGAAAAGCAGGCTGAAAACCGCCCGCGTCGCGCGCGAGAAGGGCGACAACGGCGGACAGGTTGCCGCCCGCGCTATCCCCGCCGACGGCGACTTTTTCGGGGTTGCCGTTATAGTCGGCGATGTTCTCATGGGTCCAGTTGAAGGCGGTGATGGCATCGTCCACGGCGGCGGGAAACGGGGCTTCCGGCCCCATGCGGTAATCGACGGAGACGACGATGAACGGCCCGGAATTGGCGATCAGGCGGCACAGGCTGTCATGGGTATCGCGGCTGCCGATGACCCAGCCGCCGCCGTGGTAATAGATAAGCGTCGGCAGCGGCGCCGTCATGCCGTCCGGCTGGTAAATGCGGATCGGAATAGCGCCGTGCGGCCCCGGAATGTCGAGATCGAGGCTGTTGCCGATGGGGACATCGCGGAACGTCAGTTTCGTTGCCCGGTCCTCATAATCGGCCTTGGCGGCGTCCGGCGTCAGTTGATCGAGGGGCGGCAATCCCCGCTCCTCAGCCAGATCGAGTACATATTTCGCCTGTGGATCCAATGTCATTCCCCGTCTCCCTGTTGAAGGCCCTTGTTGCCGGGCTTTTAGTTATGGCCGGACCGCGATGGCCCGGCGTGCGCGCCTGGGTAGTTTACGGGTCAATGCAGCCGCTTGGGAAGCAATTTTTCCATCAGCTCTTCCTGCGTCATGTCCGCGTCCCAGCCGTAAGTCAGGGCGATGCGGTCGAGGATGCGCTGGCGGAAATTTTCCTGATCCGCGCGCGGGTGATAATGCAGGGCCTTGCGGTGTTCCTCAAGGGTGATGCGAAAGGCGGTATAGTGATAGGGCGGCAGCGCGGCCCGCTCATACAGACGTTGCAAGCCGAGATAGCCGCGCCCGGAAGTGAGGGACACGACGCGCTTTTTGGAAATGCCCGAGGCATGGCCCAGCGCGGCGGCGAAAAAGGAGTGATTGCCCATGATCAGCAGGCGCAGCATCAGGGTGGAGGTGAGCCGCCCTTCGCGGTCAAGCGCGAGGCATTTCTTTTTCTGTTCATAATCGGTCATGCGCCGATCCAGAGTTTTGGCGAGCAGCTTTTCCCGCGCCGTCAGGATTTTATAAACGGAGGTGTTTTCGGCCACCGGATTGCGGGCGATCAGGATTTGCTTGTATTCCTCGGAAATAAAATCGAACAGCTGCGACACCACCTCGGTCGGCAGATAGGGCCGCTCGACAAGCAGCTTCTGGATCGGCTCCACATCCCCGAACCGCGCCATGAGATGCTGATAGGCCGCCTTGCCGATGATCGCCGTTTCATTGCCGAGGCATATCTTGAGGGCGGAGTAACAGCCATGCTCCGCGAGCCAGCCGGTGGACAGCAAGCCCAGATGCGGCCGGGCGGCAATCGCCATCTGTTTGCCATTCGTCGCCGTTTCAAGAACCCGGAACAAATCCTCATCCGACAGAACGGGGGACGAGGACACAATCGGTAGCGCGACCTCCTCCACATCCAGCGCCAGCTTCAGGGCAAGATCGTGCGAGAGAAATTCGCATTCCTGCACCGCTTCGGCAATGGCCTGGCGGACGGCGGCATCAATATCGTGGATGCAATGTTCAATGACGGCCCGGGTCAGTTCCAGATCGTCGTCGGTCAGGCTCTGCGCGGCAAATTCCCGCCCGGCCGTGCGGGCGGTCTGCACCCGGGTCGGGGTCGGCATGGTTGCGAACAGGGCGGCGATCCGCTCGCCTGGGCATGAAGGATGAGCCTGCATCGACATTATCAGCCAGAGAAATAAAGATAACTGTAGAGGCGAGAGGTTAACAGACGGTAAGCGAACGGCGCATTTCGGGTCAATGACGCGGAATTCAGACGATGCCGCGCATTTCCCGGAACTGACGCAGGGCGAAGGAATCGGTCATGCCGGAGACAAAATCCGTGATGCCGAGCAGCCAGGCATATTTATCGCGCGGGGTTGCCTTGCCATCAGGGAAAAGCGTCATCAGCACGGCGGAGCGCGGCGGGATGGGGCAGCCGCCTGTCGCGGCGATTTCCCAGTCCAGATTGGCCTCATAAAAGGCGTCGAGCAGGGTCGTCAGTATCTCCGCACCGCTCAGTTCCGCGCGAATACGCTCCGGATGCTGATAGATTTCGCGGCGGCAGAGGGCATGGATTTCCGCGAAAATCTTCACCCGGCGGGAATGATCGAGCAAATCCCCCTTGAAATTCCCGGCGAGAATGGCGGCCTCGTTATCGCGGAAAATGTCCGAAACCTCGCCGATCAGCCGGCCGATGCATTTCGCCCGCAGATAGGAGATTCGCTCCGTCGGGTCGTCTACCTCGTGATAGCGCTTCGGCGGGCTGCCGAGAATGCGGATCATGATGTCTTCCGTCTCGTCATAGGCGAGGCGGCCGAGCTTGTAGCCATCCTCGATATCGACGATGGAGTAGCAGATATCATCCGCCGCCTCGACCAGATAGGATAGCGGATGACGGCACCAGTAATCCTCCGTCCCGCGTTTGAGGAGGCCGAGTTCCGCGGCGATTTCGCGAAAGGCGTCGAGCTCCGATTGCATGACGCCGAATTTCTTAGCCCCGCTGTCGCCGGGCGCGGGCGCGCTGACGGATGAGACGCGGGGATATTTCATAAAGGTGCCAAGGGTGGCGTAAGTCAGGCGCAACCCCCCGGAATTGCGCCAGTTTTGCAGCTTTGTGAGGACGCGGAAACCTTGCGCATTGCCTTCGAACAGTTCGAAATCGCGCATCTGTGCGGGCGTCAGGCCCTCGGCCCGGCCTTCCGCGCCTTTGCCCTTGGCGAACCAGTGGCGGATAATCTCCTCCCCGAAATGGCCGAAGGGGGGATTGCCGATGTCATGGGCGAGGCAGGCGGCGGAGACGATATGCCCGAAATCCGCGGGGTTGTAGTCGCTGCCTTTCAGATGCCGGTCGATGATGACCTGCCCGGCATTGGCGCCAAGCGAACGGCCAACGGAGGCCACTTCCATGGAATGGGTGAGGCGGGTGCGCACATAGTCGCTCTCGGCGAGGGTGTGCACCTGCGTCTTGTCCTGCAACCGCCGGAAGGCGGAGGAAAAGACAATACGGTCCTGATCCTTGTGAAAGGGGCTGCGCGAGGCGATCACCGGATCCTTGTGATCCTGACCGAAACGGCGCGTTGAAAGTAGTCGGGTCCAATCCATCATGGGATCAGGTTACGCTAAAACTGTTTACCATACCGTGAATATTTGGTGCCGGTTGCAAATATTCAATTGCAAACAGGGGATTGGCGCGCGAATTCTATCCCCACCCCGGATAGAGTGTGATGATTTCGGCGAGCCGCGCCCGGTTTGTCTTGTCCATGGACATGATAATGCGCGACAGGCTTCCAAGCCCTTCTTCGAACAGCCGGTCGGCGGCGCCGCCATCCCACAGGGCGACCAGCACCATCAGCATCCGCCGCTGCGCATGGGAGAGTTTGAGCCCGCCGGGGTCCGCAAGATCGGCGCGGATGGCCGCCACATCGGGGATCAGATCATAGGGCGTTTCAACGGATTCCACCCGGCCCGGGCCGCCGTCGAAATAGCGCCCAAGCTGATTATAGCGGATGGTGTCCTGCAGCAATGCCAAAAAGCGTTGTTCCGTCACAATGCCCCCTTCTTCCGTCACTTTTTGGCAGGGTAGCGGAAACAGGAGGGCTTGCATATGCGGAAAAGATACCTAAAATGAAGGGGATATTTCCTCGGATGAGGAGATGTTCTCAGGGCAGGGTGAAAGTCCCTACCGGCGGTGATGAGCAGCAATGTTCCAGCCCGCGAGCGCCCGCATGACGCGGGGTCAGCAGATTCGGTGTAATTCCGAAGCCGACGGTCATAGTCCGGATGGAAGAGAACAGGAAGCGATTTGACGGGACGGCGCGCGCCGATCCCTGATGCGTTTCTATCTGCCTTGGGTTTTTGTCAACTGCAACACAAGGCGAGATAAATGAAGAATAATAACTCCCATCCTGACAATAACCCCCGCGACAGCCACAACAGCCAGACCCGTATCGCCATCATTCAGGCGAACTGGCACTCCGATATCGTGTCGGAGGCGAGCAAATCCTTTATGGAGGATCTGATGGGCTCGGGTTTCAGCAGGAGCTGTTTCGATATCCATGATGTGCCGGGGAGCCTCGAAATTCCCCTGATGGCGCAGAAGCTGGCGCAAACGGGGCGCTATGATCTGATCATGGCGACGGGTCTGATCGTCGATGGCGGCATTTACCGTCATGATTTTGTCGCGCGGACGGTGCTGGACGCCATGATGCGGGTGCAGCTCGATACCGGCGTGCCGGTTCTCTCCGTCGTGCTGACGCCGCATCACTTCCAGGAGACGGAGGCGCACCGCACTTTCTTCCGCAATCATTTTGTTATCAAGGGGCGGGAGGCGGCCAATGCCTGCCGCCAGACCCTTGATAATATGCGGAGTTTGAAAGACCTCCGCCTCGCGTCCTAATCAGACGATGCGCGACTGCTTGTCGCCCCAGTAGCGGTCTTTCAACAGCCGCTTGTAGAGCTTTCCCGTCGGATGGCGGGGAAGCTCCGGGTCGAAATCGACGGAGCGCGGGCATTTGATATGGCTGATGTTGGCGCGGCAGAAGTCGATCAGCTCCGCCTCCAGATCCTTGCCGGCGAGGGCCATGTCGATGGGCTGGATGACGGCCTTCACCTCTTCGCCGAAATCCTCATTCGGCACGCCGATGACGGCGGCGTCATAGACCTTCGGATGGGTGAGCAGCAGATCCTCGATCTCCTGCGGGTAGATATTCACCCCGCCGGAGATGATCATATAGGTCTGCCGGTCGGTGAGATAGAGGAAGCGGTCCTGATCGAGATAGCCGACATCGCCGAGCGTGCTCCAGCCCCGGTCGTTGAAGCTTTCCTTCGTGCGCGCCGGATCGTTGTGATAGGCAAATTCCCGCCCGCCCGAGAAATAGATGACGCCGATCTGGCCAAGCGGCAGCTCGTTGCCCTCTTCATCGAGAATATGCACCTGGCCGATCAGCTCCCGGCCGACCGTTCCCGGATGGGTGAGCCATTCCTCCGGCGTCACGGCGACATAGCCGTTGCCCTCGGTGCCCGCATAATATTCAAACAGGATCGGCCCCCACCAGTCCATCATCTGGCGCTTGACCTTTTCCGGGCAGGGGGCGGCGGCATGAATGGCGATCTGAAGCGAACTCACATCATATTTGAGCCGCACTTCATCGGGCAGCTTCAGCATGCGGACAAACATCGTCGGCACAAGCTGGGAATGGGTAACGCGGTATTTTTCGACCAGGCGGAGATATTCCTCCGCATCGAAATGCTCCATGATAATGCTGGTGCCGCCGAAGCGGTGCACCCGCATGTTATAGCGCAGCGGCGCCGCATGATAGAGCGGGGCGGGGGAGAGATAGATCATCTCCTCCGCCCCCTTGTAGCGGTCCGCCATGGTATTGTAGAGACTGTCTTCCGTGCCGATGGGATTGCCGATCTCCGCGGGCTTGATCCCCTTCGGCCGCCCGGTCGTGCCGGAGGAATAGAGCATGTCCGTGCCCTCGCATTCATCGGCGAGCGGTGTCTTCGGGCAGCCGCCGATGGCGTCTTCATAGGACGCATAGCCGGGGATCGTGCCGTCGATCATCAGCGCCTCTTCCACATTCGGGATCAGCTTCAGGATCTCGGCGGCCAGATCGCCCTTGTAATGCGAGGTGATGAACATCCGCGCGCCGCAGTCATTGATGATATAGGCGGCCTCCTCCGCCGTCAGGCGGGAGCTGATGGCGGTGTAATAGAGCCCGGCCCGCTGCGCCGCCCAGCAGATCTGGAAAAACTGCGGGTTATTCTCCATCATCAGGGCGATATGATCGCCGACCTTGAGGCCTTTTTTGCGGAAATACTGCGCGCCCTGGTTCGACGCCTCGTTCAGCTCCCCATAGGTGACCGTCTTGCCGCTGCCCGCCATGATGATGACGGGCTTGTCGCGCAGGGATACGGCGAAATCCCGGATATGCTTGGTCATTGCCTGTTCTTCCTTATTCTTGAGAGAGGCCCGTCATTCGCCGGATTGAGAGCAGAGAGCGCCCGCGGAAACAAGCGCGTCGATTTCCTGTTCTGTAAGGCCCGCCTCCGCCATGATTTCGCGGTTATGCTCCCCCAGCCGGGGCGCATGCAGGCGCGTGCCACCGGGAGAGGCCGAAAATCCCACGGGAATGCCCGGGAATTTCAGCTTGCCTTCCGTCGGGTGTTCCATGCTCTGCCAGAAACCGGTGGCGTTCAGATGCTCATCCTCCAGCAGGTCCGCAGGCTCGTTGATCGGCACCGCCGGGATATTGGCGGCGTCAAGATCGGCAAGCCATTCGGCGGAGGTGCGGGTCTTGATAATCTCGCCGAGGGTGGCATACACCTCGTCGATATTGGCAAGCCGCGCCTCGATATTGCAAAAGCGCGGATCCTCCATCAACTCGGGCCGACCGGCCATGTCAAAGAAGGCGCGCCACTGCTTGTCCACATAGGGCAGGACGCCGATCATGCCGTCCTTCGTCTCGTAGGGGCGGCGGTTGGGCGACATGGCGCGCGGATAGCTGACCGGCCCCATGGGCGGATCGAAATTGCCGCCATAGAGATGTTCCAGCAAATGGAAATGCACCATGGTTTCGAACATCGGCACATCCACCTCCTGCCCCTCCCCGGTGCGTTCCCGATGGAACAGCGCCATGGCGATGGCATAGACAGAGGTGAGCGCGGTTGCCTTGTCGGCCAGAACCGTCGGCATATAGGCGGGGCGGCCAAACAGGGTGGACTGGGCGGCGGCAAGGCCGCTGATCCCCTGGATCATGTCATCATAAGCGGGTTTGTTGGCATAGGGCCCCTTCTGGTTGAAGCCATAGGCCCCGCAATAGATGATATCGGGCTTGATCTTGCGCACTTCCTCATAGGAAAGACCGAGCCGGTTGACCGCCGACGGGCGCATGTTGTGCAGGAACACATCCACCGTGGACAGCAGGCGCACGAACGCGGCGTGGCCTTCCTTCGATTTAAGGTCAATGCCGAGCGCCCGCTTGTTGCGGTTGGCGTTGAGATAGACCGCCGCCATTCCGGGGGAACGGCGGGGGCCAAGATCGCGCGTGGTGTCGCCTTCCGGTCCTTCGACCTTGATCACATCGGCCCCCATGTCGCCCAGAATCTGGGCGGCATAAGGTCCAAGAAGAACGGAAGTCAGATCCGCAATACGAATACCCGTAAGCGGACCATTTTTGGCTTTGCTCATCGTTAAAATATCCTGTTGGAAAGCCGGAATCAGTAGGATTTCGGAAGGTCGAGCGCCTTTTCGGCAATGAAACAAAGGATCAGTTGCGGGCTGATCGGCGCAATCCGGCAGATCATCACTTCCCGCAGCAACCGCTCCACCGTGAATTCCTTGGCATAGCCCATGCCGCCATGGGTCATGACGGCCTGCGTGCAGGCCTTGAACCCGGCTTCGGCGCCCAGATATTTGGCCGCATTGGCATACAGCCCGGCGTCCAGCCCGGCGTCATAATTCGCCGCGCCCCGCATGGCCATCAGATAGGCCGCTTCCAGCTCCATCCAGTTTTCCGCCAGCGGATGCTGGATGCCCTGGTTCTTGCCAATAGGACGGCCGAAGACTTCCCGCTCGCGGGCGTATTTCGCGGCCCGCGCCAGGGCATTCTTGCCGATGCCGATGGCTTCCATGCCGATCAGGACCCGTTCCGGGTTGAGGCTGTGGAGCAGGTAGTAGAAGCCCTTGCCTTCCTCCCCGACGAGATCCTCATCCGGGATTTCCAGATTGTCGATGAACACTTCATTGGAATCGACCGCCTTGCGGCCCATCTTTTCGATGACGCGGATATCCATTTTGGTGCGGTCAACATTCGTGAAGAAGAGGGAGAGGCCGTCCGTCGCCTTCTTGCATTTGTCTTTGGGTGTCGTCCGCGCCAGCAGCAGGATCTTGTCCGCTTCCTGCCCGGTCGTGGTCCAGATCTTGCGGCCATTGACAACATAGCCCGACGCGGTTTTCTCGGCCCGGGTTTCGATGGCGGTGGTGTTCAGACCGGCATTGGGCTCGGTCACGCCAAAGCAGGTTTTTTCCGTCCCGTTGATGAAGGAGGGGAGCCAGCGCTGCTTCTGTTCATCCGTGCCGAAAACGACAATCGGATGCGGGCCGAAAATATTGATATGAATGGCCGAGGCCGCAGACATGCCGCCCGGGGATTTGGCCACCTCATGCATCATCAGCGCCGCTTCGGTCAGGCCGAGGCCGGCGCCGCCATACTCTTCGGGCATGGTGATGCCGAGCCAGCCATCCTTCGCCATTGCCGCATGGAAATCGAACGGGAATTCTCCCGTCCGATCCCTTTCACGCCAGTAATTGTCATCGAAACGGGCACATAGAGCGGCGACATTTTCGGTGATAGCCTGCTGCTCATCCGTCAGCGTAAAATCCATTTACTTCGTCCTTGTTTTTCTTTTTCACTATTCTCAGGAAGCCGGACAGGGTCCGTCAAACTCAGTTTAGCATTGTTTGGGGCAACCAGACAATCAAAGACGGAAAAGCAATGAACAGGGCAATGGTCAGCACGTCGGCAATGAAGAACGGACCAATGCCGCGGAAGACATCCATAAGTGGAATATCCGGTCTGACCCCGTTGACCACATAGCAGTTAAGCCCGATGGGCGGCGTGATCAGGCAAATCTCCACCATTTTAACGACAATGATGCCGAACCAGATCGGA
This sequence comes from Sneathiella sp., assembly GCF_002694385.1. GTDB lineage: Bacteria > Pseudomonadota > Alphaproteobacteria > Sneathiellales > Sneathiellaceae > Sneathiella. Next base: position 69,881 of record NZ_NZMB01000010.1, on the reverse strand, counting down.
TCATAGCCGAGCGCGATGACGGCCGGGTATACCACCGGCAGCGTCAGCAGCAACATGCCGATCGCATCCATGAACATGCCGAGAATCGCATAGCCGCAGAGGATGAAAATGATGATGACGGTCGGCGGGAAGGGCAGGCCGAGGATCCAGTCGGCGAAGGCTTCCGGCAGGCCCGAAAACCCGAGGAAGCGCACGAAAACCAGCACCCCCCAGATGATCGAGAAGATCATGACGGTGAGTTTTGCCGTCTCGAACAGCGCGTCTTTCAGCTCCTTGGTGCGCATGCCATGGAAGAAGGCCAGGATCAGCACGACAAAGGCGCCGAGAGCGCCCGCCTCCGTCGGCGTCGCCCAGCCGCCGTAAATCGCGCTGAAAATGATGGCGATAACGGCAACGATCGGCAGGGTGCCGGGCAGGGAGCGCACCTTCTGTGCAAAGGTGTAGCCCTTGACCGGTGGGCCGAGTTTCGGATTGATGGTGGCCCGCAGCATGATGATCAGCGCATAGATGATGGCCGAGACAATGCCGGGGATAAATCCGGCCAGTAGGAGGGCGCCCACCGACTGTTCGACAATGATCGCGTAGATCACGAGGATGGCGCTCGGCGGGATCAGCGAGGCCAGCGTGCCCGCCGAGGCCACGACACCGGCGGCCAGCCGCTTATCATAGCCGTTCTGCAGCATCTCCGGGATGGCGACGCGGCTGAACACGGCGGCGGTCGCCGTGCTGGCGCCTGAGACCGCGGCAAAACCGGCGGCGGCGAAAACCGTGGCGACGGCAAGGCCGCCGGGCACCCAGCCGATCCATCGTTTGGCCGCCTCAAAGGCGGAGGTGGTAATCCCCGCATGAAAGGCGAGAAAACCGATCAGGATGAACATCGGCAGCACGCTCAGCGAATAGAGCGAGGATTTGGAATGCGGAATGGTGCCGACAATGCCGGTGCCCGCATCCCAGCCGATGATCGAGACAATGCCGACCATGCCGACCAGGGTGGCCGCGATATAGACGCGCACGCCCAGAAAAACCATGATGATCAGAAAGATCATGCCGACAACGCCGGCGATAAGAGGATCTGCACCCATTACTTCTTCCCCTTCTTTCCGTATGTTTCGTCAAATTTTGCGTCGCGCGCGGCTTCCTCGCCGAGGGCGTCCTCAATTTCATTGCGGGCCTGAACCGTGACATCCTCAATCACCGGCACGGCGATCACCTCGGCGTTCGGATAAAAGAACAGCCGGATAAAGCCGATGAATTGCAGCAGGAAGCGGACCCACAGAACACCGAAAGCGAGCGGAATCACCAGCTTGGCCGGCCAGATGGGCAGCGAGATATCTATCGTGGAATCGCCATATTCATAGGCGCGCATGAAATGCAGCCAGCTTGTGTCAATCAGGATGGTGATCACCACCAGCCCGACAAGCGTGGCCAGCGCCTCGAAGAAATACAGCAGCCGGCCATTGAACCGGGCCATGAACAGGTCCATGCGCACATGGCCACCCAGCCGCTGGCAATAGGCGATGCCGAAGAAGGCGAAAATGATCATGCTCTGTTCGATATAGTCGATGTAGCCCGGGATCGGGGCGTTGATGAGTTTCCGTCCGAACACCTGGGTCACGCCGATGATCATGACCATGAAAATGGTCAGGGCGGAAATTCCGTTGAGAAAATTTTCGAGCTTCGAATACACGCGGTCAACCGCCGCAAATGCCGAGCCCGAGGCATTCCCGTCAGGGAGAGTTTTTGCTGTCATAATGGTTCACTTTAGCTGGAAAAGAGGGTCTGGCGGACCAGACCCTCGGCCAAGATCAGCTGCCGCTCGCTTCTTTCGCGGTGGTCATGATCAGTTCGAACAGTTGCGTGCCGGGATGTCCCTCGGCGTTCATTTGTTCGATCCAGGCATCCCAGACAGGCTTGCCGCCAACTTCACGGAATTTGGCCAGCTCCTCTTCGGAATACTCAATGGGCTGAATGCCTTTTTCCTTCATCATCGGGAAATTCTTGGCATCGGCCGCTTCATATGCGGCATAAAGCGCCTCATAAGCCGGTTCTTTCGCCTCTTCCAGAAGCTTCTGATATTCCGGCGGCAGCGCCTTGTAAGCCGGAATATTCATGACGACCGGGCAGTTGTTGGCGCCCGGCGACAGGTTGGCCGTATACCATTTACCGATGTCCGTCAGACGATAGGCGACATGCGCATAGGTAAAGGGGAATGACGCCGCATCCACCGTGCCGCGTTCCAGCGAGGTATAGACCTCTGGTGCCGGAACAGTCGTCGGCACGGCGCCAATCTTGCGCATGGCTTCGCCAATGCCGCCCAGCGCCCGCACCCGCATGCCGTTCCAGTCTTCAATCGTCAGGGGCGGATCGCCGACCCCGGTAAATTCATACTGCGGCAGCAGGGCGCTCATCAACGGCATGGCGTCCCAGCGGGCCATGTCGGCAAGCACCGCCGGATCGTAATAATAGGCCTCATGCACCGCCGTCTGCACTTTCAGGTTCGGAAAGGGCAGGAAGGGCAGGTCGAGACCGGACATGGTCGGGTTCTTGGCAGGGTGGTAAGCCGTGCAGAGCATGGCCATCTGGAAGGCACCGAGTTTGATGCCGTCGAGATTTTCACGCGCCTTGGACAGCGCTTCACCATAATGGATTTTGATCTGGAACTTGCCGCCGGTCTTTTCGGCGACATAATCCCGGATGGTTTCAACGCTGGCGGTAAAGGCCCTCTGTTTGCCCCATGTGGAAACATTCCAGTTGACTTCGGGACCATCCACCACATCGGCGGCGGATACGTTAAAGGCCATGACTGACGCCGCGGACATTGCCACAAACGCCATGACTTTATGCCTGATCATTGTTTTTTTCCTCCCGTTAAACATATGATTCTGCAATTGGTATTTTAATATTTTTGTTCTACCAATGAGAGCCAATATTCCACATTTGCCCCCCCGAAGGCCAGCAAAAAAAAGCGCCGTCCGGCAATATCAGGATACGCGCAAAGATTGGCATGGCTATTTTCCTGTCATTTCCCCGGTTCTGACGGTAAGTTGATGTAACTCATATTATTGTTCGAGGTTATCCGCCCCTATCTGCCCGATGCATTCTTCACGCCCCTCTGTCATACTTGTCTCGCATGGTTCCGGTCTATCGGAGACGGCGCAGGATGCTGCTATTGATCACGCGGCGGAGTTGCGCCGCCGCGACCGCTATGATCATGTCGGGCTTTGTTTCCTGTCGCTGACGGACAAGGCGCCCATGCTACCGCCGGGAGCGGTGTATCTGGTGCCACTTTTCATGAGCGGCGGATATTTCGTCAAAACGCGGATCCCCGAGCTGTTCGGCCTTGAGCAGGGGCAGCGGCAGGAGGCCCAGCGACAGGTGTTTCAATGCGAGGCCCTGGGCACGGACCCGGCGCTGGCCGATGTCGTCTCCGTCATGGCGGGGGAGGCGGCGCGCGATGCAGGCTATGACCGGGCGGCGGTTCATCTGCTGCTGGTGGCGCATGGCTCCGGCAAGTCCCCCGCCTCCCGCGAGGCGGCGCGGATGCAGCAGCGGACCCTGATGGCGCGGCAGGAGTTTGCCGATGTGTCGGTGGCGTTTCTGAGCGAGCCGCCGTTCCTTGAAAGCTGGCTGCGCGAACAGCCCGATACAGGCGCGCCGCTTGTGATTGTCGGCCTGTTTTCGGCGGATGGGCCGCATGCCGCTATTGATGTGCCCGAGATTTTGCATATATGGCAGAAGGAAACCGGTGCGCCGCGGTTTATCCGTTATCTGGGAGCGGTCGGCCCGCGGCCGGAAATTGTGGATTTGATCGAAAGCAGCATTGCCCGATGCGCCGCCCGCGAGGGGTGAGATGCGGTCTTCACAACCCGCCCGTCGCAAATCACTACAGACAGCGGGCCCGTGATCTGATAAAAACCGATCAAAATGAATTGATTTTCAGGCTCCCTCCGGGGTTTGAACCGCATATATGGAAGGAATGAGGTCCTTAAAGGATGAATGATCGTAAGCCGCCAAAGGCCGTCCGGAAGAATATCTCGGCGACGGTTAAATTTTTCGATGAAGCCAAGGGATTCGGCTTTGTCTCCCCCGCAGATGGATCTCCTGACGCTTTCGTTCATATCTCGGTGTTGCATAATACCTCCTATACCGAATTGCGGGAGGGGATGCAGATCGTCTGCGATCTGGCGGACGGCGACCGCGGCCAGCAGGTTGTCGCCATCCATGAACCCGAGGAAGACGAGACCGCCGTCGTTGACGGCGAAATTGAAGTAACCGGTGTTGTCACAACCTATGTTCCTGAGCATAAATACGGCTTCGTCACGCCTGATGGCGGCGGCGAAGACGTTTTCATCCATGTGAATATGCTGGAACGGTCGGATGTTGATCCGGCAGCGGTGAAGCTGGACAGCCGGGTAAAATGTGTCGTGCGGATGGGGGTGAAGGGGCCGATTGCCGATTCACTTGAACTTCTCTAAGGCACGCGGAAGGTATTATGACAAGAACGGAAACATTGCGGGTGCAACGGTATCTGCGTGAAAAATTCGGAAACGACAATTTTCAGGTCAGGGAACGGCGCCCGTCCGATGGCACGGCCGAGGTGTTGCTTGGGGATGAGTTTATCGGTGTTGTCTATCGGGACGAGGATGAGGGGGAAGTCTCCTTCGCCTTCCACATGACCATTCTGGATATTGATCTGCCCGCTTCCTCCTGAGGCGGGGCACCCCCTCCCAAAATAACTTTAGGAAGCTGACCAGCGTGGCCGGGTTTGTGTTTTGTTAACCCCGGCCGCTTATGATATCGCCCATGTTCGGACGATATCTGCTGATCTCCCTGATTTTTCTGCTTTCCCTGAGTGAAAGCCCGACGGCGCGCGCGGGCGATGCGGCGATGATCGAGCTTGAAATTCTCGGCGATCCCGGCGTCGGCTTTGCAGGGGATTGCCGTCTCACCACCGGAAAGCTCCCCGAAAAGCGCTATCGCATCAACGGGACAGCGCCCGCCAAATACTGGCTGCCGGGGGATGCCGCGCGCTGCAGTTTTGCAAAGAATGCCGGCTCCATGGGGCGCCTGGTCGCCCGGCTGACGCGCCGCGGCGTGATTGAGGTTGAGCAGACGAGCCCCCCGCCCTTTCGCTGGCTGACCCTTTCCAGCACCGGCCCGTGGGGCGACGCGCAAGGGCTGGCGAGCGCCGCCCGCCCGCTCTGGCAATAGCGGGGAACCTCAGGCGGGCTGCGGCATGCCCGGTGGGTCCGTCGCGCAATTGCTGTGTTCAATCTGCAAGGTGACGTGATTAATGTCAAATTCGGACTGCAAAAAGGCCGTGATGGCGCGCAGGGTTTTCTCCAGATCTGCGGCCGGATCAATCTCCACATGCATGGTGACAATGGATTTTTCCGCCGTCAGGGACCAGGCGTGCATGTGATGGACGCCGCGCACCTGCGGCAGGTAGGCGACCAGCTTGTCGCGGATCAGTTCCATATCCAGATGGTCCGGCGTTCCTTCCAGAAGAATATGCCCGGAGCGGCGCACCAGCCCGAAGGCGCTTTTCAGGATAATCAGCGCCACCAGGATTGACAGCAGCGGATCGGCCGCCGTCCAGCCCGTCAGCATGATGATGACGGCCGCCGCAATGGCGGCGATGGAGCCGAGCAGGTCGCCCATGACATGCAACAGCGCCCCCTGCATATTGACATTATGCCGGTCGCCGCGATGCAGAAGATAAAACCCCGCGATATTGATCAGCAGGCCGCCGCAGGCCACCGCGAGCATCAGCCCGCCCATCACCTCGGACGGGGTGATCAGCCGCGCAATCGCCTCGACAACAATCCAGCCGGCAATGAAGAAAAGCGTGAGGCCGTTTGTAAAGGCGGCGAGGATCTGGAAGCGGTGGTATCCATAGCTCCTCCTGCTGTCCGCCGGTTTTGAGGCAAGGCGAAAAGCGAACCAGGCCAGGCCGAGGGCCGCCGTGTCCGACAGCATATGGCCGGAATCCGCCAGCAGGGCGAGGGAGCCCGCCAGCAGACCGCCCGCAATCTGCAGCAGCATATAGCCGCCCGTCAGGCACATGACGAGAAAGATGCGCCGCTCGCTGTCCGCCGTCACGGTCGGGGCATGGTCATGGCTGTGGTTGTGACTATGGCTGTGGCTGTGGTCATGCGCCTGTCCGGTCTGGCTCGTGCCATGACGCGGCGCGTCGTCATGATCCTGCGGGGAGTTGTCGGAATGAAAATCTGTCATAATATTATGATTTACTTTGAGGGCGCTAAATAAACATATAGGCGCGGTGTCGTTCATGCAACAGCGGCCGCCGTCACGGGGCGCCGGAAAGGGATCAATTCCGGTCACAGGATGACGGGGGAGGGCAGGTCCGGCGCTTCCCGGCTGCCAGCGGGGAACGGGCCGGATTTCCGGGCTTTCCCCGCTTATATATATGTGATTTCGGGGCGTTTCCGGGACTGTGTGATAATAGCCACCCTCTTCCTTCTATATTTTTCTGCGGCCGCAGAAAAATTTGTCTTCCCGCCCGGGCGAGGTATATAAAATACGTAATATTGGACGCCGACTGCCGCATTTCGGACAATTTTGCGTCGTAGTTATCGTCAAGTATTTGCACTATAGGTGTTGAAATCACGCAGAAACCCTCTATTTCTGCCCAATGATGCCAATTCCTGTTGTTTGCAGTATTGCTACGTACTAGTATTAACCGAACCTGATGCGAATCCCATCGCATCACTAACAAAAGGTTGAGGGGATGATTATGAAAAATACGATTAGGTTCGCGATTGTTGGTGCTACCTCGCTCGTACTGGCTGCCTGCGGTATGAAGCTGGAGCAGGCCGAGAAGTTGAGCCCCAGCGGTTCCGAATTCCAGCAGGCGCTTTATGCGAACTATATTGACCTTGCCAAAGCCGAGTATCAGGAAGGCGATTATATCGATTCTGATCGCTTTGCCGAGAAAGCAATGGCGGCGACACGCGGTGAGCAGGTTGATCCGTATCACCCCGACGAATGGCGCCTTCCGGCTGATCGGGAGCCTGTCCTGCTCAGCGCCCGGGAACGCCTGATGGCGGCTCTTGGTGCCGGTGCGGGCAATGAATGGCCGATGCAGGCTGCAAAAGCCCAGACAAGCTTCGATTGCTGGGTGCAGGAGCAGGAAGAAAACTTCCAGCCTGAAGATATTGCCGCCTGCCGTGACGCTTTCGTCCTTTCCATGGAAGAAATCGAAGCTGCAATGGCTCCGAAGGTCGTGGAAGAAAAAGTTGTTGTGATTGAGAAAAAGCAGGAAATGATCGCTCCGAAGTCTTTCGAAGTGAACTTTGACTTTGACTCATCCACACCGCTGCCGGGCTCCGATGCGGAAATCCGCGCGGCTTCCGACTATATGAAGACGCTGAAAAATCCGCAGATCACCATTGCCGGTTATACCGATACGGTTGGTTCCGTCGAGTATAACGACAAGCTGGGTGAGCGCCGCGCCGAAGCCGTTGCCTTCATGGGCATGGATATGGGCATGGAGCCGAATCGGATCATCATGCGCTCTTACGGTAAGAAAGACCTCAAGGTCCAGACGGCCGACGGGGTACGGAACGCTGCAAACCGCCGCGTTGTGATCACCGTCGAAGAGAAATAATCAAGATGACTGAAGAAGACGGGGTGGTGAACGCCCCGTCTTTTTTTATGCCTTTTTTTGAAGGAACCCGAAAATGAAGAAAGTAATTTTTCTCGCGATTCTTCCTGTACTGGCCCTCGGTCTGGCCGCCTGCGATCCCGAGGTGGGCAGCAAGGAATGGTGTCAGGCCATGAAGGAAAAGCCGAAAGGCGACTGGTCGGCCAATGAAGCGGCTGATTTTGCCAAAAACTGTGTCCTGACGTCGGAATGATTTTCTGAGCGTCGGGGTTAAAACCTGACAGAAAAGCCAATGCGCCGGATTGCTTCGGCGCATTTTTTTATGGCGAGGGCAGGGGCACTCTGCTAAATCCGGGAAACGGTCCCGTAGCTCATCAGGATAGAGCGCAAGATTCCTAATCTTGAGGTAACAGGTTCGAGTCCTGTCGGGATCGCCATTTTATCACGCGCGCCAAACCCCTTTTGCACGGGCATTGGCGGGCGGGCGAAAGCACGGAAGCGGACGCCCTTGGTCCGGTCCGGTTCAGTTTTTCCGTTCGTCTCCCTATCCTCCCCGGTCGCCTTTTCCCAACGGATGAGGGGTTTTCAGATATGCCCGCGAACCGGCGGCAGATCGACAAATTCGCCCGGCCGCTTTTCCGCATTGGCCTTCATGGCCTCAAAAATTTCCTCCCGCTGCAGCATGCTGGCATTCCAGATGGCGATATAGTCCAGCCCCTCCTGCACCGTATGATCGCGGGAATAGTTCATCATCCGCTTGCAGCCCATAATGGCGAGCGGCGCCTTGCTGGCGATTTCGGCCGCAATGTCCATCACCGCTTTCATCATCACATCCTGATCGGCAAACACTTTGTTGACGAGGCCGACTTCCCGCGCTTCCGCCGCGGGCATCCGCCGGCCGGTATAGGCAAGCTCGCGCGCCACGCCATCGGCAATCAGCTTTGAAATGCGGGGGAAAGTGCCGACATCGGCGGTCATGCCGATATTGGTCTCGAATATGGTGATAAAGGCATCCTCCGTCGCGTAGCGCATGTCGCAGGCCGTAATCAGATCGACCCCGCCGCCGATGCAGCCCCCCTGAATGGCGGCAATGACGGGGAGGCGGCATTCCTCAAGCGCAGTAAAGGCCTGCTGCATCTTCCGGACGGTGCCATAAAAATCCGCGCCCGCCGTTATCCGGGCGGCGCGTTTGGCGGCCGGGTCGGTGATCTCCGCCTGCTGGAAGGAGGTGACATCGAGGCCGGAGGTGAAATGCGGACCGGTTGAAGAGAGGACAATCACCCGGGCTTTCGCATTTTCGTCAATATCCCGGATGATGGCGGGAAGCTCGGACCAGAAGGCCGGGATCATGCTGTTCCGCTTCTCCGGCCGATTGAGGATAATATGGGCGATGTTATTGGCGATTTGAACGTCGAAACAGCTATGGCTCACGGCGAGGCTCCCTTTCCCGTTTGTGTCTTGTTGTGCCTTTTCCCCATTCTACGCGAGTGTGACCCGGATTCAAATGGCTTGCATGCAAGGCCATCAGTGAAACACTTTCCCAAAGCGGAAGAAACAGGCATGATATGCGGAAATATCCATCCCGTAAGGGTAGAACAATAATAATCAGGGAAGAAGAATATGGTCACCAGCTTTGAGAATGGCGCAAACCCCTTTGATATTGATCACCGGTATAAGGGACCTTTTTATACGGCGGACCATCATGCCTGGCGGGCGGCGCTGCGCGGCTTTATCGAGCAGGAAATCATGCCCTTCGTCAATGACTGGGATGAAGCCGGGGAATTCCCGCGGGAACTTTATAAAAAGGCGGGGGATATCGGCCTGCTGGGCATGGGCTTCCCGGAGGAATATGGCGGCACGCCGGTGGATGTGTTCTTCCGCATGATCTCATCGGAGGAAATGGCCCGCACCGGCGCGGGCGGGATGCATGCGAGCCTGATGGTGCATACCATCGGCCTGCCGCCGGTGCTCGCCACCGGATCGGAGGAGTTGAAGAAACGGATTGCGCCCGCGGTGCTGGCGGGGGAGAAAATCCATGCCCTTGCCATTACGGAACCGTCCGGCGGGTCGGATGTCGCCAATATCCAGACCCGCGCGGTGCGCGATGGTGATGATTATATCGTCAATGGATCGAAAATGTTCATCACCGGCGGCATGCGGGCCGATTACTATACCGTTGCCGTGCGCACCGGCGGCGCGGGGCGGGAAGGGGTTTCCCTCGTGCTGATCGAGCGGGACCGTCCGGGCTTTACGCGCACGCCGCTCAAAAAACAGGGCTGGTGGGTGTCCGATACCGCCGCGCTTTATTTCGATGATGTCCGCGTGCCCCGCAGCAATCTGATTGGGGAGGAAAACAAGGGCTTCATTGGCATCATGAGCAATTTCAACAGCGAACGGCTCGGCATGGCGGCGGGGGCGACGGCGTCGGCCCGCGTCTGCCTCGAGGATGCCATCGCCTGGGCGCGGGAGCGGAAAACATTCGGCAAACGTCTCGCCGATCATCAGGTGATCCGCCACAAATTCGCGGAAATGGCGCGCCATATCAATGTGACGCAGGCCTATCTGGAGCAATGCGCCATGCGTGTCATGGCCGGGGAAAAGCCGGTTGCCGATCTGTCGCTGCTGAAGGTGCAGGCGTCGCAGACCCTTGAGTTCTGCGCGCGGGAGGCGATGCAGGTCATGGGCGGCGCGGGCTATATCCGCGGCTGCCGTATTGAGCGGATTTACCGGGAAGTCCGGGTGATGGCAATTGGCGGCGGATCAGAAGAAATCATGCGGGATCTTGCGGCGCGGCAAATGTATATATAACTTAGATAGCTAAGAAAAAAATCAGCGGGAGGAAGAGATGAGCGTGACGCATTATGACTGGCTGGCCCATCATACGGAGCGGGTGCCGGGCAAGGAAGTGTGGGTGGACCTTCATTCCAATCGTCACTTTACCTATGCCGAGGCGAATGACAGGGCCTTGCGCCTCGCGGCATGTTTCCAGAATGACTATGGCGTCAATCGGGGGGATCGCGTTGGCGTGCTGGCCATGAATTCCACGGATATGCTGGAAATCCAGGCGGCCTGCGCCAAGATCGGCGCGATCTTTCTGCCGCTCAACTGGCGGTTGACGGTGAGCGAGCTGGACTTCATCATCCGCGATGCGGCGCCGAAACTGCTGATCCATGACAGCCAGTTTGCCGCGGAAGTGACGGAGCTGAAAAGGACGACAGGCGTGCCCCATACGCTGGAGACCAGCGGCGCAGGCGGCACGACGCCGTATGAGGCGGCGATTGCCGCCAGCCGCCCGACGCCAACCCTTGCCCGGCTGACCCATGACGATGTCTGGACCATCATGTATACCTCCGGCACGACGGGGCGGCCCAAGGGGGCGATGAATACCTATGGCATGGCCTTTTATAACGCCGTCAATCTGGGAGGCCCGGCTTATATCACGCCGTCCACCCGGACGTTGACGATCCTGCCGCTGTTTCATACGGGCGGGCTCAACTGCTACAACTCCCTCGCGCTCTATTATGGCGGGACGAGCCTTGTCATGCGCAGCTTTGATCCGGGGGAATGCCTGCGGCTGATCAATGACCCGGACATGGGGATTACGCATTTCTTCGGCGTTCCGGCGAATTACCTGTTCATGAGCCAGCATCCGGATTTTGCCACGACAGATTTCTCCCGTCTTGCCTGTTCCGGGGTGGGCGGGGCGCCGACGCCGGTGCCGCTTCTGGAAGTCTACAAGGCGCGCGGTCTCGCCCTGCAACAGGGCTACGGCATGACGGAGACAAGCCCGACCGTCACCGTGCAGGATGCAACTATGGCGCTGACCAAACCGGGCTCGGCGGGCAAGCTCGCCATGAATGCGGAGGCGCGGATTGTCGATGAAAATGGCAAGGACGTGCCGCGGGGCGAAATCGGGGAGTTATGGGTCAAGGGCCCGAATATCACGCCCGGCTACTGGAACCGGCCCGAAGCCAATGCGGAGGCCATCACGGACGGCTGGCTGCATACCGGGGACGCCTGCCGCATGGATGAGGAGGGGCATTTTTATGTCGTCGATCGTTGGAAGGATATGTATATCTCCGGCGGGGAGAATGTCTATCCGGCGGAAATCGAAAGCCTGCTGTTCAAAATGCCCGAAATTGCCGATGTCGCAATTATTGGCGTGCCGGATGACCGGTGGGATGAGGTGGGCTGCGCGGTGATCGTTCTGGCGCCGGGCAAGACGTTGACGGCGGATGAGGTCACCGGCTATTGCCGGGATAAGCTCGCCCGCTTCAAAATCCCGAAGCATGTCGTGTTCCTGAAGGAATTGCCACGCAATGCCACGGGGAAGGTTTTGAAGCGGGTACTGAAGGACGAAATCGGCGATTTGCAGCCCGCGACTTAGCCGCTTATGCCTCCCAGTTGAAGAGCAGCGGCTCCTTGCGGGTAAATCGGGCGACGGCTTCCTTGTTGTAATCCGTCGTGAAACAGATTTCCTGCGCCGCCGCCTCCATCTCAAGCAGTGATTGCGGGTCGAGATCGAGCGACTGATTGGTGATCCGCTTGGTGAGCGCGAAGGCTTTGCGGCTGGAAGGTTGCAACCGCTTGGCAAGGGTGAGGGCCGCGTCCAGCAATTCATCGGCCGGATGGATATCGAAGGCAATGCCGATTGCCTTGGCTTCTTCGGCCAGAACCGGGCGGCCCGTATACATGATATCCTTGGCGCGCTGCATGCCGATCATGCGCGGCAGGACATACATGATGGCGCAGTCGGGCACCGCGCCGATGCGGCCGAACACGGAACAGAAGCGCGCCGTCGGGCTGCACAGGACAAAATCCGCACAGAGCGCAAGGGCGAAACCGCCACCATAGGCGGCGCCATCAACGGCCGCAATGACCGGCACTTCAAGATTTCTAAGACGTCCGATCCAGTCATTGATGGCATAGATGCGTTTGCGGTAATCGGCGCCGGGCTGACCTTCCTTCGGCTGGTTTTCCAGCATCCCCTTGATATCACCGCCCGCACTGAAGCACCCGCCGCTGCCTGTCAGGATCACCGCGTCAATATCGTCACGGCGGGTAATCTCGCTGACCTTGGCGGACAGATAGTCCTGCAACTCCTGTGTGAAGGCATTCCGCCGGTCTGGCCGCGTCATGACAATCGTCGCGATACCATCCTCGACAGTCATTTCCGCAATGTTTGAATTCGACATATCTATTCTCCCGTTTTATTTTTTATAGAGAAGTTAGGTGTAAAAAAACCCAACCGGCTGAGGCCGGTTGGGTTGTTGCTTCATTTATTTCTACCGTCTTGCCGGATCAGGCGCCTTCTTTCCCGACAATGGTAATTGAGCAGACGTTCTGATGCGGGAAGCCGCCCAGATTGTGGGTCATGCCGAAGACCGGCTCTTCCTTGCGCTGACGGTCGCCCGCGCGGCCCTGCATCTGCAGATACATTTCATAGATCATGCGAAGACCGGAGGCCCCGATCGGGTGACCGAAGCATTTCAGGCCGCCGTCAATCTGGCAGGGGATCTTGCCGTCCGCATCATAGAAACCGTCCATAACGTCTTTCACTGCATTTCCTTCATCGGAAATGAAAAGGTCTTCCATCGTGACCAGCTCGGTCACGGAGAAGCAGTCATGGACTTCGAACATGCTGACCTGGTCGCGCGGCTTGGTGATGCCGGCTTCCTTATAGGCCCGGTTGGCGGCCGCCCGGGTGGTGACGAAATGGCTGCCATCCCAGGAGTTATGCTGGGCTTCCCGACCGTTGGAGGCGGAAAGCTGCAAAGCCTTGACCGTGATCAGATCTTTCTTGCCGAGCGAACGGGCAATTTCCGGTGTCGTCACAATGGCGCAGGCCGACCCGTCACTCACGCCGCAGCAATCGAAGAGGCCAAGCGGCTCTGCGATCATCGGGGCATTCATGACCTTGTCTTCATCAATCTTGTTGCGAAGATGGGCCTTCGGGTTGCGTGATCCATTATCATGGCTCTTGACCGAAATATGCGCCATGGCCCGTTTCATGTCATCCCTGTTGACGCCATGCTTGGCCGAATAGGCGGAGGCAAGCTGCGCGAAGGAACCGGGGGCCGAGGCATTCGCCCAGAACAGATCGTTGACCGACCCGCGGTTACGCTGTGGCAGGCCGCCATAACCCGTGTCTTTCAGCTTTTCAACGCCAAGGGCGAGAGCGATATCACAGGCGCCCGAGGCAACGGCGTAAACCGCGCCGCGGAAGGCTTCCGATCCGCTGGCGCAGTAGTTTTCCACACGCGTCACCGGGATATTCGGCAGGCGCAGCGCCATGGAAAGCGGCACGGCGGACTTGCCGACATGCTCTTCCTCGATCGCGGTGGCGAGCCATGCCGCTTCAATCTGGCTTTTCTCGATGCCCGCATCGGCGAGGGCTTCGACATAGGCTTCGATCATGAGATCTTCCGCGTTATCATTCCAGCGTTCGCCGAAATTCGAGCAGCCCATTCCGAGAATGGCAACTTTATCCTTAATTCCTGAGGCCATTGTTATTCTCCTTTTTTAGCAGCGCCGTCCGGAGCCGCTTTCCAGAAATAGCGCCTGAAGTTACGCTTGTTGTCATAGTCCTTGACACGGAACATCATGCGCATGGGTGTCCCCACCGCTATTTCCATGTCCGGAGAAACGTCCGTGAAATCACTCATCAGCCGCCCACCGCCTTCGAACTGCACCATACCGTAATAGGCGGGCGGGTCGGGGGAGTAGGTCAGCCGGTCAGCCGTGAAAGAGTTGACCTTGGACGTGCGTTCCGCAAAGGAGTAATCCTCTTGCGTGTCGATGGCGCCGCAGTTTTCATTGACGCACATTCTGGATTTCGGGAACTGGACCGTCCCGCACTGCGAACATTCACCGCCGATCATGGACTGTGCCATGTCCTTGTTGCGGTAAAGTGTGGTGAGGCCGGTTTTCTTGTCCGTTTCCGCGCGAATACCCCGTTCCATTTTTACAAGGTCGTGGAAGGCGAGGAATTTGCTGTAGTTATTTTCCGCATAGCGGCGGTTGAGATAGCCGGAAACGCCGCGCCGTGCGGGAAGCGATTTGATCTCATCCGTCACTTCGAAGAGGAGCGCGTCGCTACCCTGACCGAAGCTGGCGACCAGGATCTTGTCCCCGGGGTTTGCGCCTTCCAGCGCCTGGGCGAGCATGACCATTGAATGCGCCGTGCCGGTTTCACCGCAGTTAGCCTGCAGGTTGTCGGCGATAGCGCCTTCGGGAATACCGACTTTCTTGGCAACCGCAGCAGCCGAACCGCGGGCGGCAAGCGGGAAGCAGAAGGTGGTGATATCGCCGGCCTTGACGCCGGATGCTTCCAGAACAGCGGCAATCGCTGCCGGAACGATTTTCACAACGCCTTCGTCGCGGATCCAGCGCTCTTCCCAGGAATAGTCGTAGTCTTCATTCTCACCGCGGAAGTGATCGACGAAATCGACGGCTTCCGTATGGCTGCCGAGCAGCCGCGCAATGACCTTGCCCTGCCCGACGAGGAAGGAGGCCGCCCCGTCACCGGAGGTCAGCTCCAGCGGGCTGGCGGCAAGAGTCTTGCGCTTTTCCGCGGTGGTGAACAGGATCGGTCCGCTGCCGCCCTTTGCCGCCTGCAACGCCACGGCAAGCGCGGCGCTGCCGGCCCGCTGGGAGGAGGCGAAGTCGAGGGTTTGCAAATTGCTCCGCAGATCAAGGGCGTCGGCAACGATGCCGGCATTCTGGCGATCGACAAACGGGAAGGTCGTTGACGCCATATAAACGGCGGCAACCTGATCCCGGTCGAGACCGGCCAGGCAATCCCGGGCCGCTTCCACCGCCATGGTGACGCTGTCTTCATCCCAGTTGGCCATCGCGCGCTCGCCCTTGGCGAGCCCTTTCAGGCCGGGATTGAACCAGGCGTGGGCCTTGGCGATTTCACTGCGTTGTAATCGGCTTTGCGGGATGTATCCCCCGTAGGCCAATATTCCTACTTCCATCTGGACAGGCTCCTTTTTTATTATTTCTTGATGCCGCTCAATATATCGTCACATATGCTGCTGGAAACTGTTTTTTTTCAATTTTTCCGCGCTGGCATTGTTGACATCCCCTGAGTTTAAAGCGACTAACCATTCAATGCCAGACATTATTGGCGGATCGCAAAAATTTTAAGTGCGGGAATCCCGAAATTTCGGGATTTTTTTCTTAACGCGCTTGTCGGCCATATGCTATCAAGATGAAAAAATAAAAATAATGTGGAGTCATGAATGACCGTCTATTCTTCTAAAATTGTCACTTCATCCGAGGGGTTCGCAACCAATCGTCAGGAAATGCTGGCGCTTGTTGATGAATTGCATGCACTTAAGGATCGCGCGAAGCAGCTTTCCGAAAAGCGGCGCAAGCTTTTTGAGGAGCGCGGACAGCTCACCCCGCGGGAGCGGCTGGTGCGCCTGCTGGATCCCGGAATGCCGTTTCTGGAGCTGTTCGGTCTTGCGAATTACACGGTCGATACCCCCGATCGGGAAAAGAGCATTCCGGGTGCGAGCACGCTGGCCGGGATCGGCTTTATCAAAGGCGTCCGCTGCATGATCTACGCGAGCGACAGCGGCATTAATGCCGGCGCCATGGTGCAGAAGTCAGGCGAAAAGCTGCGGAAGTGTCAGGATATCGCGCTTGAGAAGAAACTCCCCTTCGTTCATCTGGTTGAAAGCGCCGGGGCCAACCTGCTGAAATACCAGGTGGAAGCCTGGGCCCATGGTGGCGGCGGGTTTCAGCGCCTTGCCAAATTGAGCGCGGCGGGCATTCCGACGCTCGTGGTGCTGCATGGGCCGTCCACGGCAGGCGGCGCCTATTTCCCCGGCATGAGCGATTACGTCATCGGCATCAAGGGCCGCGGCCGCGCCTCGCTCGGCGGGGCGGCGCTGGTCCGGGCGGCAACCGGGGAGATTTCCGATGATGAAGAATTGGCCGGTTCGGAAATGCATGCGACGATCACCGGTCTTGTTGAATATCTGGCGGAAGATGATGCGCATGGCCTGATGATCGCCCGTGATGTCATCGGACGGCTCGGCTGGAATGATAACTGTCCCGCGCCCGCGATCAGGGGCTATAAGGAACCGGTCTATAACCCGGATGAAATTGCCGGGGTTGTCCCGGTGGATTATCGCAAACCCTATGATGTCCGCGAAGTCGTCGCCCGGCTGGTCGATGGCTCCGATTTCGAGGAATTCAAACCCCGCTATGGATCGACCCTTGTCTGTCTTCAGGCAAGCATCTTCGGCCATGCCTGCGGCATCGTCGGCAATAACGGGCCGATTGATCCGGACGGGGCGGCCAAGGGCGGCCAGTTCTTCCAGCTTTGTGATCAGGCGAATATCCCGCTCATCTTCCTCAACAACATTACCGGCTACATGGTCGGCAAGGAATATGAGCAGAAGGGCATGATCAAGCATGGATCAAAAATGATTCAGGCGGTCTCCAATGTGCGCGTCCCGAAAATCACCCTTTATATCGGCGCCAGCTTCGGCGCGGGCAACTACGGCATGGCGGGCCTCGCCTATGATCCGGATTTCCTGTTTGCCTGGCCCAATGCCAAGACGGGTGTCATGGGCGGGGAGCAGGCTGCCCTCACCATGGATCAGGTGGCCCGCAGCGGGGCGGAACGCAAGGGCGTTCCCGTCGATGAGGAGGCGCTGGCGGCGCAGAAGCAGCGCTTGATTGACCATTTCGACAGCCAGGCGGATGCCTTCTATACCTCCGGACGGTTGCTCGATATGGGGGTGATCGATCCGCGCGACAGCCGCAAGGTGATCGGTTTTGCGTTGCAGACCTGCTGGGAAGCGCGCAACCGTAACGTTCAGCCGAACAGCTTTGGCGTTGGTCGGCTTTAACTCCGGTGATCAACAGACATAACAATAAAAGATAAAGAAAAGACAGGCCCGGAACATGAGAAAATTCAATAGTATACTGGTTGCCAATCGCGGCGAGATTGCCGTCAGGGTCATGCGGACGGCGAAAAGCCTCGGCTATCGGACCATCGCGGTCTATTCCGAGGCGGATGCAAACGCCCTGCATGTGCGCATGGCGGATGAGGCGGTGCTAATCGGCGCCGCACCGGTGCAGCAGTCCTATCTCGATAAGGCAAAAATCCTCGATGCGGCGCGTCAGACAGGGGCGGAGGCAATTCACCCCGGATATGGTTTCCTGTCCGAAAATGCGGATTTTGCCAAGGCATGTGAGGCAGAAGGTATTGTCTTCATAGGCCCAACGGCGGAAGCCATCGACCTGATGGGCAACAAGGCGGCGGCGAAGCGGCGGATGATCGCGGCGGAGGTGCCTTGCGTCCCCGGTTATGAAGACCCGGACCAGTCCGACGAAACGCTGATTGCCGCGGCGAAGAAGATCGGCTTTCCGATCATGGTCAAAGCGGCCGCCGGGGGCGGCGGACGCGGCATGCGGCTGGTGCATGAGGAGAAAAACCTCGTTGCGGCGCTGGGCTCCGCCCGGTCGGAAGCGCTGAACGCGTTCGGTTCGGACGAGCTTATCCTGGAAAAAGCGATTATCGAACCCCGCCATGTGGAGGTTCAGGTCTTCGCCGATACCCATGGGAATGTCATTCACCTCGGCGAACGGGACTGCTCTGTCCAGCGGCGGCCCCAGAAGGTGGTCGAGGAAGCGCCCTGTCCGGTCATGACGCCGGAACTTCGCGAAGAAATGGGGGCGGCCGCGGTCGATGCCGCGCGCAGCATCAATTATCGCGGCGCGGGAACGGTGGAGTTCCTGCTTGATTCGGCGGGCAGCTTCTATTTCCTTGAAATGAACACCCGCCTTCAGGTGGAGCATCCGGTGACCGAACTGGTGACCGGGCTTGATCTTGTCGCCCTGCAGATCCGGGTGGCGCAAGGGGACGTGCTCGGCATTGCGCAGGAAGATGTGAAACTGACCGGCCATGCCATTGAGGTTCGCCTTTATGCGGAAGACACGACGCAGGATTTCCTGCCCTGCACGGGACGCATTTCGCGCTGGATCCCCGCGGATCTGGACGGGGTGCGGTTCGATAGCGGCATCGATTCGGGGCAGGAGATTTCCCCCTTCTATGACCCGATGATCGCGAAGGTGATTGCCTATGGCGAGAATCGCGAAGCCGCGCGGCATCGTCTGATTGAAGGGCTGAAGGAATCGGTGCTGTTCGGCCTGACGACCAACCGCGGGTTCCTGATTGATACCCTGTCGGAGGAAAAATTCGCGAAGGGCGAAGCAACAACGGCTTTCATCGGCGATCTGTTCGATGAAAGCCGCCTCGCCGCCAAGGCCCCGGATGAGGCGGAAGTCGCTATGGCGGCCGTGCTGCTGTATCAAGCGGAGCGGGACCGGGCGCGGAATGCGGCGGTTTTCGTTGAAAATGAACTGCTCGACTGGTCAAGCACCCATCCGCTTATTACCCGCTATATCTTCGACGCGGTGGAAGAGAAGATCGATACCACCGTTTCACCGCGCCGTGAAGGCGGATATGAGGTGGGCGTGCGGGATTCTGTCCTGATTGTTGAGGTGATGAACCGGGGCGAAAACCGGGCGCAGCTTACGGTCGATGGCAAACGCAAGCGGGTTCATTTCGATGCTTCTGAAGAAGGGGTTATTGATCTTACCCATGATGGCAAGACATGCCGTCTCGTCAACAGCCTGGCCTTCCCGCTGAGTGCCGAGGCAACTGCCGGCAGTGGCCGTATTGCCGCGCCGATGCATGGCACGTTGCTGGATGTCTTTGTGAAGCCGGGCGATACGGTTGAGGTGGGCAGCCGTCTTGCCGTTCTCGAAGCCATGAAGATGCAGCATGATATCCTCGCCGACATTGCAGGGACGGTAACGGAAGTTTTCGCTGTTGCCGCCAAGCAGGTCTCCGTCGATGACATGCTGTTCGAAATTGAGGCAAATGAAGAATAAACAATAATAAAGCTGGTAGACAAGGAATGGGAGAGGTTCGTCAATGTTGAAGGAAGCATATGATTTCCGCGATGAAAGCGAAGCATTATACAAGCTGATCGAGCCTTTGAATGAGGCAGATTATGATCGCGTCACCCTGTTCAAGGACTGGACGATCAATGATGTTTTGCAGCATCTGCATTTTTTCAACTATGCGGCGGACCTCACCCGGACCGACGAGGAGGAGTTCAAGCGCGCCTATGCGGAACTCTCGAAGGTCCGGACGGAAACCGATTCCATCGTCATCGCCACCGATCACATGCTGAAAGGCCTGAAGGGCATTGCCCTTCGGGACGCATGGCGCGACTATTATGTTGAGATGGCGGAAAATTTTTATAACGAAGATCCGAAGCGCCGCCTGATCTGGGTCGGCCCGACGATGAGCGCGCGCTCCAGTATCTCCGCCCGGCTGATGGAAACCTGGTCGCATGCGCAGGAAGTATACGACCTGTTGGGCGCGGAGCGGGTTAATACGGATCGTATCAAAAGTATTGTTGTCATCGGCATCAACACCTTCGGCTGGACATTCATCAACCGCAAAGAACCAATTCCGGGCCCGGTGCCGCATATCCGTCTGACGGCCCCCTCCGGCGCGATCTGGGAATGGAATGCGGAGAATGAAACGGACAGGATTGAAGGCGACGCAGCCGAGTTTTGCCAGGTGGTGGCGCAAACGCGCAATATTGCCGACACGAAATTGCAGGTAAGCGGCGATATCGCCACCCGCTGGATGTCGGTGGCGCAATGCTTCGCCGGGATACCGCGCACGCCGCCCGCACCGGGAACGCGCCATATCAACCGCACCCCGGCCTGAGGAGGTAATCAGATGGCTGCTCACGGGAAATATCCGCATCTGTTCTCTCCGCTTGATCTCGGCTTCACCAAGCTGAAAAATCGCGCCCTGATGGGCTCCATGCATACGGGCCTTGAAGAAGCCGAGGGCGGCTTCGAGCGTATGGCCGCCTATTTTGCGGAGCGGGCAAAGGGCGGCGTCGGGCTGATCATCACGGGCGGCATATCGCCGAACCCGGAAGGCGGCAAGGGTGCAAAGCTCTCCAATGAGGCGGAGGTTGCCGAGCATCGCCAGATAACCGAGGCGGTGCATGCCGCCGATCCCGATGTGAAAATCTGTCTGCAAATCCTGCATATGGGGCCGCTGGCGCGCGGTGGGGATCCGGTGGCTCCGTCGGCCATTCGCTCCCGCATCGCGAGCCGCACCCCGCGTGAGCTGGATGCGGATGATGTGGAAAAGCAGATCAGCGATATGGTGAATTGCGCCGTCTGCGCGCAAAAGGCAGGTTATGACGGGGTGGAGGTGATTGGCTCCGCCGGGTATCTCATCAGTACTTTTCTTGTCGAAAAAACGAATCAGCGGACCGATAAGTGGGGCGGACCGTTTGAGAACCGCATGCAGTTTCCGCTGGAGATCATGCGCCGGATCAGGGCGGCCGTCGGCCCGGATTTCATTGTCATTTTCCGTATTGCCGCCATGGATATGCTGCAGGGCGGCATGTCCTGGGAAGAGGTGGTCACCCTCGCTAAAAAACTTCAGGAAATCGGCGTCAATATCATCAGCACCCATTTCACCTGGCATGAGGCCGAGGTGCCGACCATTGCCACCATGGTGCCGCGGGCCGCGTTCACGCAGGTGACCGGGCGCCTGCGGAAGGAGCTGGATATCCCGCTCATCACCAGCAACCGGATCAATATGCCGGATGTGGCGGAAGCCGTGCTGGCGCGGGGCGATGCGGATATCGTTTCCATGGCCCGGCCGATGCTGGCCGATGCCGAGCTTGTCAACAAGGCGTTTGAGGGGCGGGAGGATGAGATCAACACCTGCATCGCCTGCAACCAGGCCTGTCTCGATCATACATTCAATGGAATGGAAGTAAGCTGTCTCGTCAACCCGCGCGCCTGTCATGAGACAATCCTGAATTACGAACCGACGGGCCGTGCAAAGAAGATCGCCGTTGTTGGCGCGGGTCCGGCGGGCCTCGCCTATGCGACAGTGGCCAGTGAACGCGGGCATCAGGTGACGCTTTATGATGCTGCGCCCGAAATTGGGGGGCAGTTCAACCTGGCAAAACGCATTCCGGGCAAGGAAGAATTCCATGAGACCATCCGTTATTATAACCGGATGATTGAAAAGCAGGGAATTGATCTCAAGCTCAATACCCGCGTTGATGCCGAAATGCTCGCTGTGGCGGGATATGACAAGGTCGTCATTGCGACCGGCATCACCCCGCGTGTGCCCGATATTGAGGGGATCAATCACCCGAAGGCGGTCAGCTATATTGATGTTATTACGGGCAAGAAGCCGGTGGGCCGGAAAGTCGCCATCATGGGCGCAGGCGGTATCGGCTTTGACGTTGCGGAAAAGATCACCCATGAAGGAAAGTCATCCGCTCTTGATGTGGATATCTTTGCACAGGAATGGGGAATTGATTTCAAAAATCACCCCCGTGGCGGGGTGACAGGTGTGGAACCCGTCGTCGCGAAGGCCGACAGGGATGTCATTCTGCTGCAACGCAAGACAACGCGCGTTGGCCGGGGCCTTGGCAAGACGACCGGCTGGACCCATCGCATTACGCTCGCCCGGCGCGGGGTGAAAATGCTGAACGGGGTTGAGTATCGCAAGATTGACAATGACGGTTTGCATATCCTCGTCAACGGCCAGCCCGAAACGCTGGATGTGGATACGGTCATCATCTGCGCAGGTCAGCTTCCGCTCCGGGGCCTTTATGACGAGCTTGTCGAAAAGGGCGTTGATGCGGAACTCGTCGGCGGCGCCTATGAGGCGGCGGAACTCGACGCCAAGCGGGCCATCAATCAGGCGAGCTATCTGGCTGCGGCGGTGTAACCCGCCTTACGCGGCGGGGGCGACAAACCCCTGCAATCTGGCGGCGGCGGCGCGGAGATTTTCCGGGCCGCCAAGCTGCGCGCGGTTGAAGCCGATCCGCTTGAACCAGAAATGCAGCCCCATCAGATCCGTATAGCCCATGCCGCCATGCACCTCGATCGCGCTGCGGGAGACGAATCGGCCTACCTCGTCCATATGTGATTTTGCGAGGAGGGCGGAAAGGGCCGCGTCCTCCGGCAGATGATCGAACGCGTAGGCGGCGTACCAGACGAGCGACTGACAGGGCTGCAATTCCGCTGCCATTTCCGCGCAGAGATGCTTGATCGCCTGAAAGGAACCGATGGCCCGGCCGAACTGATTGCGTTCCTTGGCATAGGCGACGGCGCGGTCCAGCATTTCTTCTGCCGCGCCGAAGCTTTCCGCGGCGAGGATGATCCGCCCCGCCCGGATAATGGCCTCTATTGCCTCAGGAGAATTTTTCGCCAGTGGCTCTGCGTCCGCATTCTCAAGGTGAAGGGTGCAGAGCGGGCGCGTCCCATCAATGCTTGGCAGGACTTCCACTGTTACGCCCGGCGCGCCTGTCCGCAGGAGATGAAGCTGCCCGTCCGTATCTGCAATGAGAAAGGCGTCCGCCGTGGCTGCATCAAGCGCAAATGGAATTTTTCCATTTAACCGGTTATTCTGATTTATAACGGAATCACTGCGCCGGGTGCCACTGGCGTAATTAGCAAGGGCAACGCCGATGGTGGTCTCCCCGCTCGCCAGCCGGGGCAGCCATTCCGCCTGCTGGGCCGGGCTGCCCGCGAGTGTGAGGGCCAGCGGTGCCATAATGAAGGTGGCGGCGAAAGGAACAGGCGCCATGCTGCGCCCCAGCTCGATTGCGACGATCGCGGCGTCAATTAATTGCAGGCCGGATCCGCCAAAGTCTTCGGAAATCAGCAGTCCCGGCAACCCGAGGTCATTGAGCTCCTGCCGGAGGGGAGTGTCGGTTCCACTTTCGCTCTTTGCCGTCTTGCGGATACGGTCAAGATCGATGGATCGCGTGAGATGCCCGCGAAAGCTTTCCTGAATAAGAAGCTGCTCTTCTGAAAGGCCGAAAAACATGGGCTACCCTTTTGCAGACTTTGGCTCGCGCGGCATGTCGAGACCGCGCTCGGCAATAATATTCTTCTGGATCTGGGCCGTACCCCCACCAATGATGAGGCCAAGGTCATACATGAAGAACTGCTGCCAGATACTGTCGTGATGAACGGAGGGGACGCCATCATAGAGCACGCCGATCTCCCCCAGAATATCAATGGCGAAGGCGTCAATCTGATGGTTGAGTTCGCACCCCAGCAGCTTGCAGACCATATCGGCGATATTGCGCGGTTTGCCCGTCGCGGCTTCCGTCACCAGTCGCATTTCATGGAGCCGCAATGCCTGCACGCGGGCCTGCAGGCGGATAAAGCGATCCATCATGACGGCATTTTCAAAAAGCGGCCGCCCGTTCAGCGTCTCGCTTTTCAGCATCCCGGTAATTTTTTGAAGCCGGCCTGCCGCATGATTGGTGTTGGCGAGCATGCCCCGCTCATGCGCAAGGGTGCTGTTGGCGATTTTCCAGCCCTTGCCGCGCCCGCCGACGACCTGGCTTTTGGGCACCCGCACATCGGTAAAGAACACTTCGTTGAAAGACGGATGGCCGGTCATGGTCTGGAGCGGCCGCACCTCGATGCCGGGGGTATCCATGGAGAAAATCAGATAGCTGATCCCGTCATATTTCCCGGCCTTCGTTTCTGTCCGGACAAGACAGAAAATCATATCGGCGATATGGGCGGAGGATGTCCAGATTTTCGAGCCGTTAATGACGAAATCATCGCCATCCTCATGGGCGCGGGTCTGCAGGCTGGCAAGATCGGAACCGGCGCCCGGTTCGGAATAGCCCTGACACCAGAACACTTCGGCCCGGATGGTCGGTTCGATCCATTTTTTCTTCTGCTCCTCGCTGCCATGTTCCAGCAGGGTCGGAACCAGCATCGACACCCCCTGATTGTAGAGAGCGGGAGGCAGTCCGGCGCGGAAAAATTCATCCGTTATTATTTTTGTTTTTAGGATGTCGGGTTCCGCGCCGAAACCGCCATAGGATTTCGGTACCGTCCGGCTGGCATAGCCCTTGTCGACCAGAAGGCTTTGCCACTTTCGGACTTTTTCTGAATAAGGGCGAGGAAGCAGCCGATAAGAATCGGCCGTTTCCTCCGGCGCAAGGTGCCGATGCGCCGCAATGAATTCCCTGACTTCCGCACGGAAAGCCTTATGTTCTGCCCGGTCAGCGAGGTCCATTTGGGTATCCTCAGTCCGGAGAGATGCCCATCATCTTGGTGATGACTTTCAGCATCACTTCATCGGCGCCGCCGCCAATGGAGGTAAGGCGGAAATCGCGGAATTTGCGGGAAATCGAGCTTTCCCACATATATCCCTGTCCGCCCCAATATTGCAGGCAGCTATCCATAACCTCGCGCTGCAACCGGCCGACCTTGAGCTTCGCCATGGAGGCAAGGAGGCTGACATCCTCCCCGGCGACATAACGTTCAACGGCATGAAAGGTGAGCGCGCGCAGCGCTTCGACTTCCGTCTGCAACTCGGCGAGGCGGTAATTGACGACCTGATTGTCAAGAATGGCCTTGCCAAAGGCTTTACGCTCGCGGGTGTAGGCGATGGTTTCATTGATCGCCTCCTGCATGACGCGCGGCCCGCGGGAGGCGGCGAAAAGACGCTCTTCCTGAAACTGCTTCATCTGATAGATGAAGCCGAGACCTTCTTCCCCAATGCGGTTGCGCTGCGGCACGCGGACATCATCGAAGAAAAGCTGCCCGGTATCGGACGACATCATGCCGATCTTGCGCAGCTTGTGCTTGGTGATGCCGGGGCTGTCCATGGGCACAATGATCAGCGATTTGTTCTTGTGCACGGGGCCGTCGCCCGTATTGGCGAGCAGGCAAATCCAGTCCGCCTGCAACGCGTTGGTGATGTACATCTTGGAGCCGTTGATGACATAGTCGTCGCCATCTTTGCGCGCCGTCGTCTTGAGGCTGGCCACATCAGATCCGGCGGCGGCTTCGGTAACGCCGACGCACCCGACCATGTCGCCCGCGATGGCGGGCGCCAGATAATCCCGGCGCAACTCGTCCGATCCGAAACGGGCGAGGGCGGGCGTAGACATATTCGTCTGCACGCCAATACCCATGGCAACGCCGCCGCAGGCGATATAACCAAGCGCTTCCGAGGCGACGGCTTCATAGGAATAGTCCAGGCCGCTACCGCCATATTCTTCCGGCTTGCTGATGCCGAGAAAGCCCATGTCACCCATTTTCTTGAACAGCTCATGGGCGGGGAACTGTTCGGCTTCTTCCCATTCATCGACATAGGGGTTGATTTCAGCCTCGATAAATTTCTTCAGGCTTTCGGCAAGCTCGCGATGTTCCTGTGTGAAGATCATTGTTTTCGCCCTTCTCCCGGTTCTTCTTATTATATTCGGCCGACCGCTTTTGCGGGGATTGTGTTTTTTCCATACCTACACTAACATGCATGAATGAATGTTACAAATCATTATTCCTCCGGGAACAACAAAAACGGGAATGCGGCGTTGCTGCAGAATTAATAAATTGGCACATCCGCAACGAAGCGAAAAACGGCGCAGTCAGGAAGAACGGCGAATGGAAACCCGGCACCGGCTTGTCGATGCGACCATCAAGCTGTTATATGAAAAGGGGGCGGCGCAGCTCACCATGGAAGAGGTGGCGCGCGAAGCGGGTTTGACCCGGGGCGCAATCCAGTATCATTTTGACAGCCCGAAATCGCTTCTGGTCGCGAGCATCGACGAGATCGCGAGCAGGCTGAGTCAGCATCTGGATGCAAACTCTTTGAACAAACTGCCGCTGGATGAGCGGATTGACAGGGTCGTCGATGAATATTGGGCCGGCTTTCGCGGTGTCAACTACACGGCATTTATAGAGATTGCCGTGCGCGGACGACAGGACCCGGAGTTTGAAGAGGCTATTTTATCCTCTCTTAAACCACTGGAAGAAGAAAGAGATATTGTATGGCAGGCAGTTTTTGCCGATAGTAAGAGAAACAGGGAGGAGATCAAATCCTGGCGCAAGACATTGCTGATAACATTACGCGGATTGGCCTTGACGAATATGATCCCGGATGAGAACGATAAAGTTTCCATGCAAATTGATCAGTTCAAAGCTATGTTCAAAAAATATCTGACCGAATAACTTCGGCTGGAAATGCAAAAGAAGAAAGAAGAAAAATGCATACTATTCCACAATGCGAGTGTCTGAAACTTGAGGTCAAAGGACCGCGCCTCAATCTGACGTTCAATCGCCCTGAGCAGCGCAATGCAATCAATATCCAGATGAGCGCGGAATTCGCCGCGGTGCTGGAGTGGCTGGAAAAGACGCCGGAGATCCGTCTTGTCGTGCTGCGGGGCGCGGGCGGTCATTTCTGCGCCGGTGGTGACATCAAAGAACGGCGTGGCATGGCCGAAGAGGTGGTGACGGCGGACCATGATCCGATCATGGAGCGCAACCGCAAGGCCGGGCTCGCCTTCATGAGGTTTGAGCGCCTGCCGCAGACCACAATCGCGCTTGTCGAAGGCTCGGCCTTTGGCGGGGGCATGGGATATGCCTGTATGGCGGATATCACAATTGTTGCCGAAGGCGCGCGCATGGGCATGCCGGAAACGACGCTTGGCGTTGCCCCGGCGCAGATTGCGCCCTTCGTGGTCAAGCGCATCGGCCTGACACGTGCCCGCCAGCTTGCATTGACGGCGGAACGCTTTGATGGTCAAAAGGCCTATGAATATGGCATCGCGCAATATCTCTGTGCCGATAAAGATGTCGACGCCACCCTGGAGGAGGTTGTCGACAAAGTACTGCGCTGCGGTCCTCTCGCCAATGCGGCAACAAAGCAAATCATGCTGACGGTTGGCACCCTGCCCGAGGAGGAAATGGTTGCTTTCTCCGCCCGTAAATTCTCTGAGTTGAACCGCGGGACGGAAGGAAAGGAAGGCCAGACGGCTTTCGCCGAGAAACGAAAGACAGCCTGGCAGGTCGAGGCCGAGAAAGCGAAAGGATAAATCCGATGAGTAATGAAAAGACAATCCGTATCGGTGGCGCCTCCGGCTATTGGGGCGATTCGCAGGAAGCGCCGCGCCAACTCGTCATGAAGGGCGATATTGATTATCTGGTCTTCGACTATCTGGCGGAAGTCACGATGTCGATCCTTGTCCGGGCCAAGCAGAAATCGCCGGAGCTGGGCTATGCCCGCGATTTTATTGACCTTGCCATGAAACCGCTCCTCCATGAGATCAAGGCGCGCGGCATCAAGGTTGTCGCCAACGCGGGCGGCGTCAATGTCGAGGCTTGTGCGGCCGCCCTGGCCAAGGTGGCGGAGGAAGCGGGGGTCGACCTCAAGATCGGGACCGTCGACGGGGACAACCTCTCTGATGACATTGCAACATTGCGCAGCGAGGGAACGTCGGAGATGTTCTCTGGCGTCGCCATGCCGGACGGCATGATCAGCGCCAATGCCTATCTCGGGGCCTTTCCGATTGCGGCGGCGCTGGATAACGGCGCCGATGTGGTCATTACCGGCCGGTGTGTCGACAGCGCCGTGACCCTTGGTCCGCTTATCCATGAATTCGGCTGGACAGTTGATGATTATGACCGGCTCGCCGCAGGGTCTCTCGCAGGCCACATTCTGGAATGCGGCGCGCAGGCAACGGGCGGTAACTTTACCGACTGGCGGGATACGGTCGATGGCTGGGATGACATGGGCTATCCGATTGCCGTTTGCCGGGCGGATGGCACCTTTGCTATTACCAAGCCGGACGGGACGGGGGGCATTGTCTCTCGCTTGTCGGTGGGTGAGCAGATCCTTTATGAAATCGGCGATCCCAGCGCCTATATTATGCCGGATGTCATCTGTGATTTTTCCGGCGTGACGCTGACTGAAACAAAGAAAGATTGGCTGGAAATTGCCAACGTCAAGGGGCGGGCGCCAACGTCGACCTACAAGGTCTCCGGCACCTACAAGGATGGGTTCCGGGCAACGGCGAGCACTGTCATCACCGGATTTGATGTTATTGAAAAAGGGCAGGCCTATGCCGAAGCCTTGCTGAAGCGGACCCGCCGTCTGTTCATGGAGCGTAATCTCGGGGATTATCGGGAAACCGCCATCCATCTGATCGGGGCGGAAACCCTCTGGGGAGGGAATGCCCGGGAAGCGGCGCTGCAATCGCGCGAAATCATCACCCGCATTGATGTGCGGCATGATGAGAAAGCGGCGCTGGAACTGTTCTCGAAAGAGACAACCGGCGTCGGCCTTTCCATGACCACGGGGCGCTGTTCCGGGGGCGCGACCGGGCGGCCGAAGGTAACGCCAGTTGTGGCTCAGTTCGCTTTCCAGATCGACAAGTCCCGCATCGAGCCGAATGTGTATATCAACAATAAACCGGTTAATGCAAATTTACCGAAACCGGCGAGCTATTCGCCCTATCCGGCCTGGAAGCATGCGGCGGTGGAAAAACCGGCAGCGGCAACCCCGGAAGCGATGGTCGAGGTTCCCCTGATCAAACTGGCCGCCGCGCGCAGTGGGGACAAGGGCAACAATGCCAATATCGGTGTTATCGCCCGCAAGGCGGAATATCTTCCCTGGATCAAGCAAGGCGCCACAGAAAAAGCCGTGGCGAAATATTTCGGCCATGTGCTGAAAGGGGAGGTCTATCGTTTTGATCTGCCGGGCATGGAGGCGGTCAATTTTCTGCTGACCGATACCCTTGGCGGTGGGGGAACGTCCACGCTGCATCTCGATAATCTGGCGAAAACCTATGCCCAGCAATTGCTGGCGCTGCCAATCAGGGTGCCGGCGGAGGTTGCGGACAGTCTGGGTTGATAATAAAAATGTTCTAACAGGGAGCCATACAGGGAGAATATGACGCATCCACTCGAGCCTATGCTGAGGCCGCAATCCGTCGCGATCATTGGCGCGTCGAATACGCCCTCACGGATTGGGGGCAGGCCAATCCACGCGATGAAGTCCGGCGGATATAAAGGCAGAATTTACCCGGTTAATCCGAATTATGAGGAAATCCAGGGTCTGCCCGCCTTCGCCAGCATTCAGGATGTCCCGAAAGGCATTGATTGCGCGATCATTGCGGTCCCGGCGAAGCTGGCGGTGCAGGCCATGCATGACTGCGCCGACAGGGGGGTGAAAAGTGCGGTCATGTTCACCTCCGGTTTTGCGGAGCAGAGCGAGGAGGGTGCCCGGGCCCAACGAGAAATCGCCGGGCTTGCCCGCGAAAGCGGGATGCGGGTGATTGGCCCCAATTGTCTCGGTGTGTTTAATATCAGCGCGGGCTGGTACGGGACTTTCAGTAACGCATACGGCACGCTTCAGCTTCCTCCTGGGCCCATCGGGATTGTCAGCCAGAGCGGCGCTTATGGCGGGCATGTCTTCACGGTATCACAGCAGCGCGGCGTCGGCTCCAACTATTGGGTGACGACGGGCAATGAATGCGACGTGGATGTGGCCGAGGTCATCGGCTATTACGCGCAAAATCCGGAAGTGAAGGTGATCCTTGCCTACGCGGAAGGCATGAAAAATGCCGATCGTATCTGCGAAGCACTGGAAATGGCGCGGGAGGCGCAAAAGCCCGTTATCTTCATGAAGGTTGGGAAAACGGCTGCCGGGGCCGCGGCGGCGGCCTCGCATACGGCGTCTCTTGCCGGCGCGGATGCCGTCTATGATGCGCTGTTCAAGCAATATGGGGTCTACCGGGCGGAGACCACGGAAGAATTCATCGATATTGCCTATGCCTGCCAGTTCGGGAAGTATCCCAAGGGACGCAAGATCAACCTGCAAACTATCTCGGGTGGCGTCGGCGTTCAGATGGCGGATGCCTCTGTCAAATATGGCCTTGAGGTTACGCCCTTGCCTATGGAGACACAGAAGAAGCTGAAAGAAATCATCCCCTTTGCCGGGGTTGGCAACCCGGTGGATTTCACGGCCCAGGCGCTGAATGATCCCGCTCTCATGCAGGCCAATGTTGAGCTGACAATTGAAGAGACGGATTTTGACAGCCATATTGTCTATCTGGCGAGCGTGGTCTCTTCACCTTTCACGCGGGATGCCTGCATCGGCATCTTTGAAAATATCCGCAAGAAATTTCCGGATGAAGTGATGCTGATGAGCATCATTGCGCCGAAGGAACTTGTTGCGATCTATGAGAAGATGAATCTGCCCTGCTTTGAGGATCCGTCCCTCACTGTCCGGGCGATGGCGGCGCTGACCCGTTTCGGGGAGGTTTTTGCGCGCGGGCGACCGGATGCGCCGCCAACCTTGCCGAAGGGTGCGCTCCCTGCCCCTGAAGCGCCGGTGGCGGAGCATGAGGCGAAAGAAATTCTGGCCAGCGCGGGCATTCCGGTGACGCGGGAAAGACTTGTCCGCTCGGCGGCGGAGGCCGTTCAGGCATGGCGTGATATTGGCGGCGCGGTGGTTATGAAAATTGCCTCCCCCGATATTCTGCACAAGACGGAAATTGGCGGGGTCCTTCTTAAGCTGAATACCGAGGCGGATGTCGCCGATGGCTACGCAACTCTGATAGCGCGGGCAAAGCAGGCTAAGCCCGATGCGCGCATTGACGGCGTTATTGTGGCCGAGATGGTGCCAAACGGTGTCGAGACTGTTATGGGGGTGGTTTGCGATCCGGTATTCGGGCCCGCGGTGATGTTCGGTCTCGGCGGTGTGTTTGTTGAAGTGCTGAAGGATGTGACCTTCCGTCTTGCCCCCTTCGGCGTGGATGAAGCGCGCCGGATGATTGATGAAATCCAGGGGCGGGCGATGCTGGACGGGGTGCGCGGTGCGCCGCCCTCCGATGTGAATGCGCTGGCGGAAGCTCTGTCCAGGCTTTCAGTTTTTGCGGCTGAAAATGCCGACAGGGTTGAAACGATTGATGTCAATCCGTTTATAGTTCTGCCCGAAGGGGCTGTTGCAGTTGATGCGCTGATTGTGCCGAAAGGAAATAAAAAATGAGAGCCTATGAAGGTATAAAAATCCTTGATTTTACACAAGTTCTGGCGGGCCCTGTCAGTACGCAAATGTATTCGCTGCTGGGCGCGGATGTGGTGAAGATTGAAGCGCCCGGGAAAGGAGATCAGCTTCGCGGGACCCTTTCGGATACGGAAATGGTGACAAAACGGTTATCCCCGGCGTTTCTGACGGTCAATCTCAACAAGCGGAGCCTCGCCATTGATCTCAAATCGGATCAGGGCCGGGAGATTGCCTATAAGCTTCTGGAAGATGCAGATGTCGTGGTCGAGAATTTCAGCCCCGGTGTCGCAAAGCGGCTTGGTTTTGACTATGAAACATTGAAAAAGCGTAAGCCCGATATCGTCTATTGCTCGATCAGCGGCTATGGTCAGCAGGGACCAAGAAGCAAGGACAAGGCCTATGATTCCGCCATTCAGGCCGCTGCCGGCCTGTTTAACCTGAATGGTCATGCGGAAACCGGCCCAACTCGCATCGGCATTATGGTGATTGATATGTTCACCGGAATTAATGCGGCATATGCGATCTCCTCCGCCCTGTTCCGGCGGGAGAGAACGGGGGAGGGGCAGTATGTCGATGTGGCGATGTATGACAGCGCCCTCATGTTGGCGGCGGCTCAGATGGCCGACTATATGGTGCGCGGTAATGTGCCTGCCCTTGTCGGCAACCAGTCCCCGACGCGGCAGCCGACGGCCGGTGTGTTCGATACAAAAGACGAGCGGAAAATCCTCATGGCGACCTTGACGCCTGAACATAACCTTCTCGCTCTCAAACTGATGGGGCTGGAACATATTCTCGAAGATCCGCGTTTCGCTACATTGGAGGCGCGCGAGCAGAATTTGAAAGAAGGTCTTGAACTGGTCAGTGCGGCAATGAAAACGAAAACGCTGGATGAGTGGCTGGATATTATGGGAAAGGCCGGGATCGCTGCGCAATCCGTCCGAACATTGCAGGAGGCGACGTCCGACCCGCAGCTTGAGCACCGGGGCATTATCGTTGAGGCCGAACATGTGCAGGGCTTTGACCAGGCGTTGCGGCTGGTTGGGGTTCCCTTCGTGGCCAATGAAGACAGCCCGATCAACAGGGCACTGCCGCCCGGCAAGGTCGGAGAGCATACGGAAGAGGTTCTGCGTGAACTGGGATTGCCGGAGAATGAGATTTCCCGCATTCTCGATCTTAACAAGCGTTGACGGGATGTTCTGTCGGGCGTTTCAAGAATGTCTTCTTGAATTCGCCGGTTATTGAATTTAAGGTCCGGCGAGTTGTTGAAACAATCGGGCCGGATAGACGTGACGGACGAATTTGAAAACAGGGAGCGGGTGCCGGCCTTCAATGTCCCGCCTGCGACCCTTTATCTGGTTGCGGCTATCATTGGCATTCATCTGCTGCTCAGTGTTACTACCGACGCGACGTTGGGCTGGGTTTACGGCTATTTCTCATTCCGTCCGGCGATCATTGCCGCCATTCTTGAAAATCCGACATTTGCGGGCATTCTGCATATCCCGGTGACGCTTTGCAGCCACCTGTTTTTGCACCATGACTGGACCCATATGGCGCTTAACGCCGGTATGCTGCTGGCCTTCGGCTCCCTGACCGAACGGCGGTTTGGCATAGTCCGCTTTCTGGTGCTGTATTTTCTGGCGGGGTGGTGCGGCGCGGCAATCGAATATCTGATTTCCCCTCCGTTTGAGGATGTCATTCTCTATGGGGCGTCAGCGGCGGTTTTTGGAACCATGGGGGCCGCCATGATTGTTCTGCTGCCCCGGTTTGGCCTGCGTGGAATCCTCATCATGATTGGCGTTCTGCTCGGGGTGAATGTGGTCCTTGGGGCAACCCCTCTTGGCGCTTTGTTCGCAGGAGGGGAGGCGGAAATTGCCTGGGTTGCCCATATGGCGGGCTTCGCGGTCGGCATGATACTGGCCCTCTTGTATGTTGTTCAGGGCAGAACGTCCGGACATTGATCCTGTTGTTATGANGCAGGTGACAGAGTTTAGGNNGGCGCCATAAAAAAGCACCTGGCTGCGGGGGAGCGAGAACCAGGTGCTTTCACAAGAAGGTGCGGCTGCACCTCCTCATTCCGATAATTTCTTTTATCCCTGTCGACGCCAGATGGGAAGGTCTTCGTCAGAGGAGGGTTGATAGGTAACCGTCATTTCATCGAACGCGCGGAGTGACTTTTGCAGCTCCTGATCTTCGCGNAACTTGAAAGCATTGATGCCGCAGCGCTGCATGTAAAAAAGCTGATCAAACAGAACGTCACCCGTCGCCCGGATCTCGCCTTTGAAGCCATAACGCTCCCTNAGCAGNCGCGCCTGGGTAAAGGCCCGCCCGTCCGCCATCTTCGGAAATTCGAGAACGATCAGATCCAACCGTTCAAGATCATCCCTGATCAGTGCCAGATCATCCGTATTGCGCAGCGCGACACCAAGGCGGCTATTGCGGGTCAGCAACATTTCCCGCGCATGCAGCCAGTCTTCCAGCGGTACATAGATATCCCCGGCAGGAAGGGACGCGGCATCCTCAAGCCCGGTAAACGGCGTCCACTCATCGACTTCAATCTTACGGTCTCTGATATAGCTATCCATAAAGCCGCTCCTTGAACGGGGCTTCGCCGAGCCGCCTGTAGGCCATGAGGAAAGTTTCACCCGGATCTTCCCGATTTTCAAGATATACCGATAGCACATTGCCGACCGCATCGATAATTTCTTCCGAATTGAACGCCGGACCTATGATCTTCCCGATGGCGGCATCCTCGCGGGCGCTGCCGCCGAGGGTCATCTGATAGACTTCCACGCCTTTCTTGTTGACGCCCAGAATGCCGATGTTGGCGACATGGTGATGACCGCAGGCGTTGATACATCCGGAGATATTGATGCTCAGATCCCCAAGGTCGTTGATGAAGTCATAATCATCGAACCGCTGCGTGATCGCCTGCGAGATGGGAATGGAGCGCGCCGTCGCAAGGGCGCAGTAATCCAGTCCCGGGCAGGAAATGATGTCNGTCAGATGGTTGTAGTTCGGCGTCGCCAGNTCCAGTTCCTTCAGATCCTCCCACAGGGCAGGAAGGTCCTTGAGCCGCACATCGCTGAGCACAAGATTCTGCCGGTGGGTCGAACGAAGCTGCCCCAGGCTGTATTTGTCNGCCAGATCGGCGATGGCGTCCATCTGATCTGCGGTCACNTCTCCGGGCGGCTGATGCGCGGTTTTNAGTGACAGATAGACGATGCGATAACCGGACTGCTTGTGCAGNTCGATNTTCTTCGTCACCCAGCGGGCNAAATCNGCATTCGTCAGNAGCAGATGATCGAAGGTATTATCACGGTCCGGCAGGTTTTCATACTCCGGGTCTTTGAAAAAGCCGTTGATCCAGNTGAAATCCTCATCGCGNAGATGAAGCCCGGTTGCCTTGATCTTTTCCCATTCCGCCTCAACCAGTTCACGGAATTTCTCCTCACCGGTTTCATGGACNAGAATCTTGATCCGCGCCTTGTANATNTTNTCGCGGCGGCCAAGCTGGTTATAAACACGCANNATGGCTTCAAGNTAAGTGAGCATATGCTCTTTCGGCAGGTAGGAGCGGATCACCTTGCCGATCATNGGCGTCCGGCCGAGNCCGCCGCCGACATAGACTTCCAGCCCGGTTTCCCCNGNCTCATTCNGGACCAGCCGCAGNCCGATATCATGAACGGCGACNGCCGCCCGATCCTGCGTGGCGCCNCTGACGGCGATTTTGAACTTTCTCGGCAGAAAGTTGAATTCCGGATGNAAGGTGGACCACTGACGGATCAGCTCGCAATAGGGCCGGGGGTCTTCCAGCTCATCNCGGGCGACACCGGCAAGCGGNTCGGACGTGGTATTGCGAATGCAGTTTCCNCTGGTTTGAATGGCATGCATTTCNGCTTTGGCGAGATCGTCCAGAATGTCGGGNACATCTTCCAGCTTTGGCCAGTTATACTGGATATTCTGCCGCGTGCTGAANTGNCCGTAGCCCNNGTCATANTTGCGGGCNATATGGGCNAGGGTCCGCATCTGATCCGAAGANAGCAGNCCATAGGGAATNGCGACGCGCAGCATATAGGCATTGAGCTGGAGATACAGCCCGTTGCGCAGCCGCTGGTGCTTGAANTCCTCTTCCGACAGCTCACCGGTCAGGCGCCGTTCCACCTGACTGCGAAACTGTGCAACCCGCTCCAGCAGGAGTTGATGATCCTGCTCTGAATATTGATACATGGTCTTTTCCGATGTTGTCAGGCGGCCTTGCGGCGCGCGCGCACATTATCATGGGGCAGGACGAATGTCGGGCCCGAGGCGCGAATCTGCTCGCGCTTGGTCGCGGCGACAAGGCCGTCCTTGGTTTCAACCACCTCAATTGCATAAGGGGCAACAATGAGGTTGTCCTGTTCTGACTGCTCGGCGGCGATTTTCAATGCTTCGAGGTCGTCGCCATCGCGTGCCGTTGCCTGGCGTATATCTGTGCTCCAGGAGGCCTCTCCGCTTTCCAGGCAGAGATATGCGACAAAACCTTCTCTCAACAGGGACGCCGTGTAGACTTGCAATGCCATCGTGGTCTCCTTCTCATGAATTCCGGGATCATCTGACACCGGTGCGTCTTCTCTTTCATGGATATATGTAAATATTTATTTAGAATAACTCAAGAAAAATGTATTTTAAAATATATTCACACATATATTATGTAAATTACACAACAGACAGGCTGGGTCGGCGGGCAACATGAATCCCGCATTCCGTTTTGTCCCGTCCGGCCCAACGTCCTGACCGGGGATCCGCGCCTTCGGCAACGCGGCTCGTGCAGGGCATGCATCCGATGGATTTGAAGCCATCAGCGACCAGCGGATGCGGCGGCAGATTGCGGGCGAGAAACGCCTGCTTGATATCCTCGCTGGTCCAGTCTGCCAGCGGGTTGATCTTGATGAAATCGACATCCGCCTCAATCACCGGAAGGGCGTCGCGCGTTGTCGCCTGAAACTGCTTGCGGCCGGTTATCCAGGCTTTGAAACCGAGATTTCCCATTTTATTCATGATGTTATCAAGCGGTGCCACTTTTCGGATATGGCAGCATTGATCCGGATCTTCATTAAACAGCATATCGTCGGGATCGAGGCGAAGTAGCGTATCCGCTTCCGGGTGCACAATTCTGACATCTTCAAGACCGAGATGGTCGGTCAGCGTTTTCTGATATCTGAGGGTTTCACCGAAGAGCCGACGCGTATCGAGAAAAATCACAGGGATTGTCGGATCGACCGTTGCCACGAGATCCAGGAGAACGGCAGACTCCGCCCCGAAGGAGGAGGAGAGCATGATCTGCCCGCCAAGCTCATTATGCACCAGGGCTTCGAGAAGAGCATGCCCGGAAAGGTGGCCATACAGACCACGCAGCCGCGCCGCTTCTGATTCGGGGTAAAACTGGGTTGCAATAGCCGACATGATAACTTCCAGAAATATAATCCTCTACGTTATTTACGTACTATAACATTAAATATCAACTCTAAACGTATTAAAAATTAAATAACATAAATAATATGTATTAATATGCACTCGATTAACGCAAAGCAATTGATCAATTTTCCCATTTCGGACAGACTTGCGATGAGGGAGAAGGATGACAGGATCTGTCCGGTATATGATGGGCGTGGTTGTTCTGCTGCTGCTGCCTGTGTCGGCATCGATGGCGGAACGGCTTGCCGTGCAGCGGATGGAGGACGGCCGCCTTTATGATGCAATGGGGGACGTCTACGATCTTGCGGGCGTCCGGCTTGTCGAACAGGCCGAGGAGCCCGCCGTCCACGCCGCGATGCAGGAGTTTATTGACGGGGTAATCGGTGGGGCGGATGTCCGGTTTGAGGCATCCCCTTTCGAGATGAGCGGCATGACGAAGAATCGCTATGGCGACCGGATCGGGGTCATTCTTTATGGAGAGAACAGATGGCTGGAGGAAGAGCTGATCCTGCGGGGATATGCGGTCTGGAGCGGCAGGGCCGGTTATCCGGACGATTTGCGTCGTCGGCTTGTCGCGGCGGAACGTATGGCTATTCTCGAAAAGGCGGGGCTGTGGCGCATGCGCACCGTTCTGGATTCGAATAATCCGCCGAAGCAATATTGGAAAGGGCAGTTCGTGATTGCCCGCGGGGTGGTGCGGGACGTGCACAAGACATCGGCGCGTACATATTTGAATTTCGGAGAGGACTGGAAAACGGATTTTACGGCGGCCATTCCGTCCTCGGTCCGGAGGAAATTTGAATCCGGGGGCTGGAAGTTGTCAGAGCTGAGCAATAAATCAATACTGATAAGAGGATTTGTAAGGTTTTATAACGGACCTTACCTGGAGCTCGATTTTCCCGAGCAGATGGAGATAGAAGGGACGGCAAATGACGAATAGCGGAATTTCAGCGAGTGCAATGGGCAGCGGTCGTGGTTGGCTGCGGCGCGGGTTGCTGATGCTCCCGCTTGTTTGCGCTGCCGCCCTGGCTGCCGCAAACCCGGCAAAGGCGGATATTCTCGATAATGTCTTTTCCATCTTCCAGCCCGATAATGACAGGGAAATCGGGGCGCAGCAGCACGATCGGGTCGTGGCGCAATATGGCGGCGAATATATCCAGCCGGGCCTGAATGATTATATTCTGGATGTCGGACTGCGGCTCGCCTTCGTCTCTGAAATGCGCGATTTGCCCTGGCGTTTCACCATTCTGAACTCCCCCGTTGTCAATGCCTTCGCCTTGCCGGGCGGCTATGTTTACATCACCCGCGGGCTGCTGGCCCTCGCCAATAACGAGGCGGAAGTCGCCGGGGTTCTGGCCCATGAAATCGGCCATGTGACGGCGCGACATGGCGCGGAGCGGCAGTCCCGGGCGACGGGGATCGGGCTGCTGGGCGCGTTGGCGGGGATATTGACCGGAAGCCAGGCTGTCGGCCAGATCGGACAGCAGCTCGGTGGCCTCTATGTCGCCGGTTATTCCCGTGATCAGGAGTATGAAGCGGATCAGCTTGGGGTGAAATATCTCGGTCTTGCCGGTTATCCGCGCGAAGCCATGGCGGATTTTCTGAAGCGGATGGAGGCGCAGACGCGCTATATGGCGGCGCTCACCGGCAACTCTGCGGGCGGCAGTTTTGATTTTTTTGCCTCCCACCCACAGACGGCCGACCGGGTCGGTCGCGCTTCCGCCTCGGCCAGTGCGAAGTCGGACAATCTTGACCGAGCATATGAAAAAGCCCGATATCTCGATGCGATCAACGGGATGCTTTATGGGGATGATCCGAAAGAGGGGATTATCCGGGGACGGGAATTTCTGCACCCGCCCTTGCGTTTCAAATTCGATGCGCCGCAAGGGTTTCAACTCATCAATTCTTCAAATGCGGTATATGCCGTTGATGGCAACGGTAACCAGATGGTGTTTGACATCAGGACTCAGAAAAGCGCCGGCCAGTCGATGTCGAACTATATGAAACGGGAGTGGCTCGCAAAAATTGATGTGCCTTCTATCTCAGCGACTGAAATAGGCGGTGCGCCTGCGGCGGTTGCCCGTTTCGCGCTCAACCAGAACGGCAAGCGCGCCTATTTCACCGTCGCCGCCATTGATTTCGGTGACGGCCGCGTGGCCAGGTTCATTTATCAGGCGGTATCAAACGATAGTGGCCTCAGTTCCCGCTTTACAGAAAGCTTTAGCAGTTTCCGGAAGATGAGTGCGGCGGAGGCGGCGGAAATCCGTCCCGCGACGGTTGTCATGGAAACGGTTCGGCAGGGCGACAGCCTTGAGCAGATTGTCGGACGGATGGCCAATATTGTAGAAGACAAAAAGGCGCTTTTCCTGCTGTTGAATCCGGCGTTCGAACAGGGCATGCCAGCCGCTGGCCAGCCTTACAAGACTGTGCAATATGGTACCTGAATTTCTGAATATCAGGATGCGACGCTGATCTGGTCGACAACCTCTCCGTCAACGGTGAAGCAGGCTGCGTCTAGCGTGCCGCCAAACCCGCATCCCCCGTCAATGGTGGCGGTATAGGGGGTGAGGGTAACGCCGCCATGCTGTCTTTCATAGCCACGGATGACTTTCTGAAAGCCGTAATAGGAACTGTCGATTGTCCCGAAACGCGGATTGCCCCACCAGAAATCGTCATTCTGTTCAATGACGGGCAAATCCGGATCAAGTCCGGCATGGACGAAAAGCAATTCGCCCCCTTCCGTATAGGCGGCCCGGCGCAGGGCGATGAAAATATCGTTATGGCCGGGATAGGCGCGAACTTTGTCGCGCAGGCGGTTGGTCCATTTCGCCATGGCAAGGGTGCCTTCGCGGATATATCTGCGGGCATCCTCAACGGATTCGCCATAGGCCTCGAGCGTTGCGCCGACATCATTGGCGACCATCCAGTCGAGAAGGCTGGCCGGCTGTGGGGCCAATTGAATTTGCAGAAGACCCCGCCAGATTTCTTCCTGCGCGCCGCGCAGAAAAACAATGTCTTCCGGCATCATGCCGGGCAGGCACAGACGATTGATCCGAAAGGACAATAATTCATCGAGAACCTCGCGGACCGCGCGCCCGCGACCCAGATAGTTTCCAAGATATACAAGTCGGTCGCCATGCATCCAGCGCCGGGCAATTTCGTCATGAAGTGCTTTCAGCGCGTCGGCTTCTCCATGAATTGAAGCGACGGCCCAGACCCGTTTCGCACAGCTCAGACAGCCGAATTTTTCATTGTATTTTCTTGAGTTCATGGTTGTTCACAATGAAACCTTGAAACGAGGTTGGCAAGTCCAGACGGAA
This sequence comes from Sneathiella sp., assembly GCF_002694385.1. Classification (GTDB taxonomy): domain Bacteria; phylum Pseudomonadota; class Alphaproteobacteria; order Sneathiellales; family Sneathiellaceae; genus Sneathiella. Next base: position 29,566 of record NZ_NZMB01000010.1, on the reverse strand, counting down.
ATTATCAACAAATTTAAATAAAAAAAGCCCGGAATCACTTCCGGGCTTGAAAACATGTCCCTGGGTCGCAAAAATCAGGCGACTTTAAGGAACTTCTGAACCTTTTCGGTTGCCGCTTCCGCTTCGATTTGCTCAACGACGGCAAGTTCGCGGGACAGGCGGGCGAGGGCGGCTTCATATATCTGCCGTTCGCTGTAGGACTGATCCGGCTGGTCCTCACTCCGGTGCAGGTCGCGCACCACCTCGGCAATCTGGATAGGATCGCCGGAGTTGATCTTCGCTTCATACTCCTGGGCGCGGCGGCTCCACATAGTCCGTTTGATGCGTGCGCGTCCTTTTAGCGTATCCAGGGCGGACTTCATCTTCTTGGGGGAAGACAGAGCGCGCATGCCGACATTTTTGGCCTGTTTTACAGGAACACGCAGTGTCATTTTCTCATGGGCAAAGTCAACGACATAAAGCGTCAGTGACATCCCGGAAATTTCCTGCTCTTCGATTTTGATAACCTGCCCTACGCCATGGGTCGGGTAAACCACATGATCCAGCGGCGCAAATTCCATTTCCTTTGTCATTTATTTCCTTCTCATCAACCGTGGGAGTTCCCAATTTTCAACCAGACGTAAAAAAATGCAGCTCCCATTACAGCGCTGCAAAATTCCTCGCGTCATACATCAAAAAAACAGGTCATGCCGTGTTAGCGCAAATCGGGCCATAAGCCATTTGCGCGTCGTCCCTACGATACCAAACCTAGTGCATGAATAGGATCATAGCACAATTTTGTGCCAAAATCTAATATTCTTATTTAAATTGTAGCGGCCCCGTCAAAATCAAGGGGTGGCTGAATTTCAGTCACCGCTGCCGGGGTTTGCACTGAATTCGGCGGGGTATTTGCCGGATTTGCCGTTCCACTCTTCGGAATCGGCGGGCGGCTCCCCTTTCTGGGTGATGTTTGGCCAGATCTCGGCATATTCACGGTTGAGCTCCAGAAACGCGTCCGCCCCGTCTTCCGTATCGGGGAGAATGGCTTCTGCCGGGCATTCGGGTTCACAGACGCCGCAATCGATGCATTCGTCCGGATGAATGACCAGCATATTCTCACCTTCATAAAAACAGTCCACTGGACAGACCTCAACGCAGTCCATGAATTTGCAGCGGATGCAATTTTCGGTAACGACGTAGGGCATTTAATTTCTCCAGCCTGTGATATAGGGCAAAAACATAATACAGGGAGTCCGTCCCTAGGGATTATCTTTTATAATAATGAAAAACAACCCCAAAATCGGTACCTGATATAAAAATCAGTCTTCCTTGATACCGAGGCGGGCCATCACGCGCTTGCGGGCGTCGCCCCGGTCCCGGTCACTGACATAGATCAGCCCGGCAATCCGGCGTACCAGATTGGCTTCGAACTTGCTAAGCTTCCCATCCGCATAGGCAATTTCCCACAGCATCTCGATCATCTGAACGCGTGATTCGAAAGGGAAGCTGTCTTTGATCGTGCGGGTGAAGTAGAAAAGCTGCTCCGATTCCGCATGGGCGATTTCTGCCTGATGCACCACTTCACGGGCATCGGCGTCGGAAATGCCATAATGCCGCACCAGTACGGCGGTGATTGCGTCCCGCTCGACATCCTGAAAATCATTATCCGAAAGCGCCGCCTCGACCAGCAGCGCGGCAGTGGCAACACGCTCTTCATTCGGCAGGGAGACCGCGGCTTTATCGGACTCATCAGACAGCAGGGATTTCAAAAAGGCGATCATTCCATCTCCATTCGCTTGCCAGGCGCCGGGTCAGATACGTCCGTGGCACTGTTTGAATTTCTTGCCCGATCCACAAGGACAGGGAGCATTGCGGCGCACCTTGCCCCAATCACTTCCGGCATCGCCCGCAGCATTTGCCTCTGCCTCGTCAAACTCATTCTCGCCTGTGACGGGGTCGATATGCGTGGCGGTCATTTCCTCTTCATCCGGTTCGGGGCGGCGTAATTGTTCGGCCGGATTGCTAAGCTGCACATGGGACAGATAGGTCGTTACCGTTTCGCGAAGCTGATTGAGCATATGCTCGAACATATTGAAGGCTTCGCTTTTATATTCATTGAGCGGATCTTTTTGAGCATAGGCGCGCAGCGAGACACCCTGACGGAGCTGATCGAGCTGCAGCAGATGTTCTTTCCACGCCTGATCAAGAATTTGCAGCAGGATACTTTTTTCTACCATGCGCATGATATCCGGCCCGTAGCGCACGGCCTTTTCCGCCATCCTGCGGCCTGCGGCATCTTTCAGGCGGTCGCGGATTTCCTCATCGGCAATTCCTTCTTCCGCCGCCCATTCCTCAATTGGAAGATCAAGGCCGAGAATGCGGGCCGCCGATTGCTTCAGGCCCGCAACATCCCATTGCTCCGGATATGCCTTGGGCGGAATATGTTCCGTCACCATATCTTCGATCACTTCTTCGCGCATTGTCGTAACGGTTTCCGACACATCCTGCGAGTCCATCAATTCGATTCGCTGCTCATAGATGACTTTGCGCTGGTCATTCATCACATCATCGAATTTCAAGAGGTTCTTGCGGATTTCGTAGTTGCGCGCTTCCACCTTTTGCTGGGCTTTTTCAAGCGCCTTGTTGATCCAGGGATGGACAATCGCCTCCCCGTCTTCAAGGCCGAGTTTACGCAGCATGCCATCCATCCGCTCGGATCCGAAAATACGCATGAGATCATCCTGCAAGGACAGGAAGAAGCGGGACATGCCCGGATCGCCCTGTCGGCCGGAGCGGCCGCGAAGCTGGTTGTCGATGCGGCGAGACTCATGCCGCTCCGTTCCGATAACGAAAAGGCCGCCCGCGTCGAGGACTTTCTGGCGTTGCTCGGCAATTTCCGCCTTCACCTCTGCGGCAACTTTTGCAATGTCGGCTTCGTCGGTCAGGTCGGCGGTCCTGGCGGCAATTGCCATTTCTTCATTGCCGCCGAGCTTGATATCGGTGCCGCGTCCGGCCATGTTGGTGGCGATGGTGACTGCGCTGATGCGGCCCGCCTGGCTGATGATCTCTGCTTCCTGCTCGTGATAGCGGGCATTCAGGACCTTGTGGGGAATTTTTTTCTGCGTCAAAAGAGCCGCGAGCATTTCCGACTTTTCGATGGAGACCGTTCCGACCAGCACCGGTTGACCGCGTTTGCTGCAATCTTCAATTGTTTCCACGATCGCCGCATATTTCTCTTCCGCTGTCCGGTAAACCTCATCGTCGGAATCAATACGGGCAACCGCAACATTGGTGGGCACCTCGACGACTTCAAGGCCGTAGATTTCGAGAAATTCGTCTGCCTCTGTGGCGGCCGTGCCGGTCATGCCGGAAAGTTTTTCATAGAGCCGGAAATAATTCTGGAAGGTGATGGAGGCGAGTGTCTGGTTCTCCGGCTGGATCGTTACCTTTTCCTTGGCTTCCAGCGCCTGATGCAGTCCTTCCGAATAGCGGCGTCCCTCCATCATGCGGCCGGTGAACTCGTCAATGATGACCACCTTGTCATTCTTGACGATATAGTCCCGATCCTTTTCAAACAACTTATGCGCCCTGAGCGCCTGGTTGAGATGATGGACGATGGACACATTTTCGACATCATAGAGATTGCTGCCTTTCAGCAGTCCGGCATCGGCGAGAACCTGCTCAATCCCCTCCGCCCCAGCTTCCGAAAAGCCGACGGTTTTGGTTTTTTCATCGACTTCATAGTCGCTTTCCTGAAGGTTCGGGATCAGTGCGTCGATGGCCTTGTAAAGCTCCGATGAATCTTCCGCAGGGCCCGAGATGATCAGCGGCGTTCGCGCCTCATCAATCAGGATACTGTCCACCTCGTCAACGATGGCATAATGAAATCCCCGCTGCACCATGGCGGATTTTTCATATTTCATATTGTCGCGGAGGTAATCAAAACCGAATTCGTTGTTGGTGCCATATGTGATGTCGGCGGCATAGGCGGCGCGGCGCTCATTATCATCAAGGCCATGGACAATACAGCTTACGGAAATCCCGAGGCGGGCATAGACCTGTCCCATCCATTGTGAGTCGCGTCGGGCGAGGTAGTCATTGACCGTGACCACATGAACGCCCTTGCCGGTGAGGGCATTAAGATAGGCAGGCAGGGTAGAGACCAGGGTCTTGCCTTCACCGGTTTTCATTTCGGTGATCTTGCCCTGATGCAGCACGATACCGCCGATAAGCTGGACATCATGATGCCGTTCGCCAAGCGCCCGCCGCGCCGCCTCGCGCACACAGGCGAATGCTTCGGCCAAGAGATCGTCAAGCTTGGCGCCATCGGCCAGGCGGGCCCGAAATTCGTCGGTTTTAGCCAGCAATTCGGCGTCACTCAATGGCTTGATCGTGTCTTCCAGCGCATTGATTTCGTCAACCTTGGTTCGTACAAGTTTGAGAGCCCTGTCGTTCGGCGTTCCGAACAACTTTTTGGCAATAGAACCGAACATATTTGACTAAGCTCCAGTCATGGGTTGCGTTTCCGGGCAGGCATTATTTATACAGCGGCATTGCTTTCTGTACAGTTCAGCCTCGCATTTGCGGAAAATTCTCCTTGTGATTAAGGTGACAGATAAGCGGCCTGCGTTGATCTGTCAATCTATCCGGCACCGAGAGCGGCAAAAGCTGCCGATTTCATGGCGAAAATAAGGAAATTGTCCCTTGTGTCGATGAATATGTTGTTATGAATATAAATATTACTATATTCGCAGCAACTTCCGATACACGGAAGATGTATGTTGAGGCGGCGAGTCCGCAAAGATTGATTGGGATTCAACTATTATGAAATCATTACATTATTTCGCACTGGCAGTTATTGCAGTGCTGTGCCTGGCCATTGGTTACTTCTTTGGCGCACAGGGCGGCCCGATTGCCCTGAATGAGCCGGGCCAGATTGCAGAGAATGCGCAAGACAGCAGTGCGGACGCCGCCGGAAACACCGGGGCACAAGCGGAGGAAGACAGCAGCGAAGTGCTGGCGACGGTTAATGGTGAGAACATCACCGAAGCAGACGCGCGCGGGCTTTATGAGTCCCTGCCTCCGCAATATCGTCAGATTCCCATGGAAATGGTCAAGCCGCAGCTCGTCCAGCAGCTTGTGAATATGGAAGTCGTCTCACAAGCGGCCGAAGCGGACAAGCTCTATGAGACAGAGAGCTTCAAAAGCAAGCTTGATACCGCCCGCACCCAGCTCCTGCAGGAAGCCTATCTCGCCGCCAAGATAGACGAGTTGGTTACCGAGGAGACATTGCAGGCGGAATATAAGAAGATCGTTGACGGTTTCACGCCGGAAGAGGAAGTACATGCCCGCCACATTCTTCTCAAGACCGAGGAGGAAGCAAAGGACATGATCAAGCTGCTCGATGACGGCGGGGACTTTGCCGAGCTGGCCAAGGAATATTCAACCGGTCCCTCTGGTCCGACGGGAGGCGATCTTGGATATTTCACCAAGGAACGGATGGTGCCTGAATTTGCCGAGGCGGCGTTTAATCTGAAAGATGGCGAATACAGCAAGGAACCGGTTAAATCCGAGTTCGGATATCACGTCATCAAGACAGAAGGCCGTCGCAATACTGAACCGCCAAAATTTGAGGAAATGGAAGAGGAATTGCGCGCTGAAGCAACCAATACGGCAGTTGACAAATTGCTTGAGGATCTGAAGGCGGACGCCACGATTGTTGTGGTCGCCCCTCCGGCCGAGGAAAAACCGGCGGAGGAAACGCCGCAGGAGGGCAGTGCTACCGACGGGCCTGCGAAGGCAGTGGAACCGGCTGCAACGGACGACAGCGGGGCGACAACATCTGAAGAGCCGAAAAAGTCCGAATAGCTTTCATTCTTATAAAAATGCAAAAGGCCCGGAAATTTCCGGGCCTTTTCTGTGGTAATATACAGTTGTGGAACCGGATCAGGCGTCTGTTGTCGGTAGCCAGGGAATTTCCGCAATCTCAACGCCTTCCTCTCGCAACTCCTGCCGCTCGTCGGGCGTGGCTTCTCCATAAATGCCGTGCTGCTCAACCTCTCCATAATGGATCTTGCGGGCCTCCTCCGCAAAGCGGGGGCCGACATAGCTGCAATTATCCTCGATCTGCTTGCGTAATTCGCGAAGCGCCGTAACGGCCATGGCAGCCTGCTCCGTCTGTTGCCGGGCGATAGTTTCACGCCGGACCTCGTTGCGGCTGCCTTTGCGTGCAACTGCGGGCGCCATGGGCGCTTTCACTGTCTTGGTTGATCCGCATACGGCACAGATAATGTCGCCGGCCATCGCCTGCTCATCATAGGTGGCGCTGTTCTTGAACCATGCTTCGAAGACATGGGAATTTTCGCATTTAAGGTCGTATTTAATCATCTGTCAGAAAATACCAAGCGGACCAATTACCTTTTCAAGAAATAGTCGATTTCCTGATAAACACAAGCGCTTGTTCCCTGATATAACAAACTGATGAACGCCTTGTCCCCCTGGATTGCAGCACATCTCTCCCGGATACCATTCACGGGGCCCGTGCTGGATGTTGCCTGCGGCGCGGGGCGGCACAGCCTGGCGCTATGCGCGCGCGAGCACCGGGTAATCGCCATAGATAAAGATACCGACACCATTGCCGCGCATGGCCATGTGCCCGGCTTGACGATCCTGACGGCGGATCTTGAGGCGGCGCACTGGCCATTCAGGCCGCAGTCATTTGCGGGGATCATTGTGGTCAATTATTTATGGCGACCGCTTTTTCCGGGTCTGGCAAAGGCGCTACAGCCGGGCGGCGTGCTGCTCTATGATACCTTCATGCGCGGAAATGAGCGGTTTGGCAGGCCCCGTAACCCTGATTTTCTGCTCAAACCCGGTGAGTTGCGGCAAGCATTCGAAACGTCTCTTGAAACCCTTGATTATTTCGAAGGCGACGTCGAGCTGCCAAAACCCGCCTGCCGTCAGATGATTGCCGCCCGAAAGCCATTATATCCGAAGGTTGTCTAAAAACTATTCTGCGGCTTTCGTTGCCGCCTCCGGGCCGGCGAGGCGGAAGTCGCGGATATTTCTCAGATTGGGAATTTGCTGACGCCGCCTTGCCACCTGATCCATATCAATATGGGCGGTGATGATACCGGGGTCTTCCCCGCCGTCGGCCAGCACTTTCCCCCACGGGTCGATTATCAGCGAATGGCCATAGGTGAAGCGTTTCTCTGAATGCTGTCCGCATTGCGCCGGTGCAATCACGAAACAGCCGTTTTCGATGGCTCGTGCGCGCAGCAGGGTATGCCAATGCGCATCCCCCGTCGTCGCTGTAAAGGCTGCCGGAACGGTTACAATTCCAGCACCGCCAAGGGCAAGCTGCTGATACAGATGGGCGAATCGCACATCATAACAAACGGTCATGCCAAGCAGGCCCCAGGGCGTTTCGGCAAGCCGTGCCGTATCTCCCGGTGCATAGGCACGGCTTTCCTTGTGGGATTCTCCGGTGTCGAGTTCCACATCAAACATATGAATCTTGTCATAGGTGGCGGCGATTTCCCCGTCGGGACGGATCAGGACTGAGCGGTTGGCCAGGCGGTCGTCATCCGGCTTTTTGATGACGAGGGAGCCTGCGAGAATCCATACGCCCGTTTCACTGGCGAGATCGCGAAAGGCCCGAAGGGTCACATCCTCCTCCTGAAGTTGCGCCTGGGCCCGGGCCTTTGCCTTGTTCGGCTCCAGCATATTGGTCACTTCGGGGGTGGTGATCAGGTCAGCGCCTGCCGCTGCCGCTTTGCGGATCAGGGCTGTTGCGGCGGCCAGATTTTCCTGTACATCGCCCTTACTGGTAATCTGGACACAGGCGGCTGTGAAAGATGACATTTTCTTCTCCTTTCCCGGCTCAGGCTATTCCGAGTATCTGATCAAGTTTTCCGTCCGCATCCAGCTTGTGCAGATAATCGCTGTCGCCAAGATGTTCCCCGTCAATGAAGATTTGCGGTACCGTATAGGCGCCGTGGGCGCGTTTCGTCATTTCCTCGCGTAGATCACCCGCCACCGTGACATCAATTTCCTGATAATCCACCCCTTTTTCTTTCAGCAGCTTCTTGGCGCGCGCGCAATAGGGGCAGAACATGGTGGTATAAATTTCAATGCGTTTCATTTTTGATGCTTTTCAATAAAGGGGCGCCCGCCACATTATATAGCGGTGTTGCCCGCGCGGACAACCCGGCTGATGGTGAGCACGGAAACATCCGCCGCACCGGCCTTGAGTAATGCTTTGGCGCAGGCGCTGACCGTGGCTCCCGTTGTCAGCACATCGTCAATAAGAAGAATGCGCCTATCCGTTACCATCTGCTGTCGCGACGGGTTTACCAGGAAGGCGCCCCTCACATTTCGGAACCGCGCACTGGCATTCAGGCCCCCCTGGGATCGCGTCGGACGTTGGCGCAGGACCAGGTCGGGAACGGCAGCTTTGCCGGTGCGCTTTGCTATTTCCAGCGCCAGCAGGGCGGACTGGTTGAAACGCCGACTGATCAGTCGCCGCCGATGCAGGGGCACAGGGCAGATAATATCGCATTCACGGATCAGAGAGGTACCTGCGCGTATCATCCATCCCGCGAAAGCGGGCGCCCGGTCTGTCTGATCGGAATGCTTGTAGCCGAGGATCATATCGCGGCTGGCCTCATCATATTTGAAAACAGACCGGGCATGGGAATAGGGCGGCGGTCTTTTGATGCAGGCGCCGCAGACTGCGCCTTTGCCGACATCATATTCAAAAGGATAGCCGCAGATGTCGCAAAAGGGGGCGGAGATATAGGTTATTTCAGACCAGCAATCAGCACATAGGTGTCCGGAAGAGTCGATCATCTCGCCGCATTTTATGCAGCCCGGCGGGAAAGCAACATCAAGGATGGCTTTCCTGAACTGGCGTAAAAGATGCGTGGCGGGCGCGGGCATGGTGCCGTGAACTATAGCGGACAACGGCCGCAATCGCCATGGGTATTGCGCGGAAGAATTTGTTATCCGCTGCATTGTATCCGGATGTCGGAAATGTCATAAGGTGGAAATGAAAAAGCCGCTTTCCGCCATTGCTCCCGGACATATCCTGTTTGATCGCCGGGCTGTTGCCCTGCATCGTCATCGGGCGGCCGGTCTCGACTGGGCGCGACATCGCTTCCTGTTTGACGAGGTGGCGGCACGCCTCGCCGACAGGCTGCTTGATATCAGCCATTCCTTTGATCTGGCGCTCGATCTTGGCGGGCGGGGCGGGGCTTTCGCGGATGCTCTGCTTGCCATGGGCAAAGCGCGGGATGTTATCCGAACCGACCTCAGCGATGCCATGAAGAGCGGCCAAAATGGAAAATTTTTGGCTGTGGATGAGGAGTTTCTGCCGTTCCAGGAAAGATCCCTTGATCTTGTCGGCAGCGTACTGGCGCTGCATTGGACAAATGATCTGCCCGGCGCGCTGGCCCAGATTGCGCGGGCGCTGAGGCCTGACGGGCTGTTTCTGGGCGCCCTGTTCGGTATTGACAGCCTGCATGAACTCAGAAGCTGTCTGATGGAGGCGGAAACGGAGGTGACTGGCGGGGCCAGTCCGCGTATTTCCCCCTTCACCGAAGTGCGGGATGCGGGTGCCTTGCTGCAACGCGCCGGGCTTGCGCTTCCTGTCACGGATGTTGATATGATTACGCTGAAATATGATCATCCCTTCGCCCTGATGCAGGAGTTGCGTGGAATGGGCGAAAGTAATGCGCTTGTCCTCAGGCAAAAGACATTCACGCGGCGGCAGATAATGATGCGCGCGGCCGATCTTTATATGGAACGCTATGCTGATGATGAGGGGCGCATCCCGGCCAGTTTTCAGATCATTTATATGACCGGCTGGTCTCCTCACAGCAGTCAGCAGAAGCCGCTCGCGCCTGGAAGCGGGCAGGCCCGGCTCAGCGATTATCTGGAGTGACATTGCTGTTGGGCGTATTTTTGGCACGGCAAACATTCCGTGCTAAAGTATTTGCAAATCGTAATTAAAACTTCCTGCTGTTTAATATCCAGCATAATAAAGAACCGGATAACGGTGGAGTAATCAGATGCGTACGATTGCCGATATTCTGAATGGCCGGGACATGACTGTCGATGAGTTTATGATCCTCAACCGGTTCTGGTCCCGCATCCGCAAAATCCAGCGCCGCGGTGATACCATTCTGACCAAGAATCGCGAGCTTGTCGGCGTCGCGCTCGGACAGCGCCGCGTTCAGCAGAAAGAGATTGATATCGAAACATTGGCTTCCCTGACGGGGCTTGGCCGCTCCAGCCTGCAGAAAACCCTGCGATCAATGGAAAATGATGATTTGATCGAACTTTACAGGGACCAGGCGGACAGGCGCCGCATACTGATCAAGCCAACGCAAAGATATACGGACCTTTCCCTGGATATGTATGAGGAAACACGTACGTTGATCCATGAAACTCTGGCGCAGCTTGAATCGCTCCGACGGGAGAAATAACCACTAGTGGTAACAAAAACAGTTGCCTTCCAACAAATTTTTGATTGTAATTTCTAATGTAAGCCTGAGAGATGACAGGGCAACTGGTGCCTGCCCTTTAGTCTGACCCGTCTTGTGAGGGACCAGGTTTCCCGGGCCGGCCTTTGGATGAGGAGAAAGTCCAAAAGCCGGCCTACCTGGAAACGGTGCCAGCTCTCCCGATATTTTACAAATATGAAATTATACTGTCCGGTTACAGCAGGTCGCGCAACATGGCGACGAGCGGGACATCGGCGGGCGGCATATCATAATCGCCAAGCCGCAGCGCGCGGACCCATTTCAGCGTTTGCCCCTCTGTCGGGCGGGGGGTGCCCCGCCACCGGCGGCAGACATACAGCGGCATCAGCAGATGAAATTTTTCGTAAGCATGGCTCGCAAAGGTAAAGGGGGCGAGGCAAGCTTCGGTGACATCGATGTCGAGTTCTTCCTTGAGTTCCCGAATGAGAGCGACTTCCGGTGTCTCATGCGGTTCCACCTTGCCGCCCGGAAACTCCCACAGGCCCGCCATGCTCTTGCCTGCGGGCCGCTGTGCGATCAGGACACGGTTGTCATCATCGACGAGAGCGACGGCGGCAACAAGGATGATGGGTTTGGATTGAACGGTACTCATGCTCAGCTGCGATAGTCAGCGTTGATGTCGATATAGCCATGGGTGAGGTCGCAGGTCCAGGCAAAGGCGCTGCCCTTGCCCACGGCGACATCCACATCGATCTCGATCTCCGATCCTTTCATATGCGGCATAACATCGGCTTCGCGGTAGGTGGCGGCGCGCGCGCCATTTTCGGCGATCAGAATGCCGCCAATCCTGAGGCTCATCCTGTCCCGATCTGCTTTTTCCCCGGATTTGCCGACCGCCATGATGACGCGGCCCCAGTTGGCATCCTCCCCCGCAATCGCGGTTTTGACGAGGGGGGAGTTTGCAATAGCAAGGGCGATTATTCGTGCGGCGGCATCATTTTCGGCGCCAGTTACCCGGACAGTGATGAATTTGCTGGCGCCTTCGCCATCGCGTGCGACCTGCTGGGCCAGATCGCTCATCACATCGAGAAGAGCCTGTTTGAAACCCTCAAGCGCCGGATCATCCGCGCTTTCAACGGCTGGATTGCCCGCCTTGCCCGTAGCGAACAGCAGGACGCTGTCACTGGTAGAGCTGTCAGAATCCACAGTGACGCAGTTGAAGCTTTTGCCGTTGGCATCACTGAGCAGCTTTTGCAGGACGGATGCGGGAATTGCCGCATCCGTAAACAGAAAGCCGAGCATGGTTGCCATGTCGGGGGCAATCATGCCGGAGCCCTTGCAGAAGCCAGCGATGGTTATTTTAACCCCGTTCAGCATGGCCGTTGCCACAGCGCCCTTGGCGAAGGTATCCGTCGTCAGGATACAGTCGGCGGCAATTCGTCCGGCATCGGAGGAAAGATCCTCCGCCAGCCGTGGCAGCAGGGACGTTATTTTTTCTGTTGGAACCGGATCGCCGATCACCCCGGTGGAGGCGATATATATTTCCTCCGCCGTACTGCCGAGAATTGCCGCTGTCGCTGCCGCTGTTTCTTCCACCGTCCGGCGGCCCGCCGCGCCGGTGAAGACATTAGCAATCCCGGCATTGACGACGAGTCCGCGTGCCTTGCCATGGGGCAGAATTTCCCGGCCCCAGTCAACCGGCGCACCGGGCATGGTGTTTTTGGTGAAGACGCCGGCGACCGTGGTGCCGGGCGCCAGTTCTGCCAGCATGACATCATTGCGGCCCTTGTAGCGCATGCCGGAATTCCCGGCGGCAAAACGCACGCCGTCTATGACAGGGAAATCCGGAAAGGCGGCCGGGGCCAGCGGTGATTTTTTAAGCGGCATGGCGTATCTCCAACTAGGGCTGTCCCACTTACGGCATGGAAGGGCAGGCGGTCAATTCGGAAGTTGCCCCGATTATGCGGGTTTTGTGGCGGCCAGCATGTAATTGACGCTGAAATCGCGGCTGAGGCGCCAGCGATCCTCGATCGGATTATAGCTCGCCCCGGACATATCATGGACAATGAGGCCATTCTCCCGGACCAGATGGGCAACTTCCGATGGTTTGAGAAATTTCTTCCAGTTATGGGTTCCCTTGGGCAGCCAGCGCAGGACATATTCCGCTCCGACAATGGCGAAGGCGAAACTTTTCGCCGTACGGTTCAGCGTGGCGACGAACATGATCCCGCCGGGTTTGAGCATTTTGCTGCAGGCGCTGACAAAGCCCTTAATATCGGCGACATGTTCGATAACTTCCATATTGAGGATCACATCAAACTGTTCTCCGGCGTCGGCCAGTTCTTCCGCCGTCGTATGCCGATAGTCGATTGCGAGCCCGGATTTTTCCGCGTGCAGCGAGGCGATGCTGATATTCTTCTCGGAGGCATCGGCGGCCACCACGTCACCGCCCAGACGGGCCATAGGCTCCGACAGCAGGCCGCCACCGCAGCCGATATCAAGGATCCGCAGCCCTGTAAACGGTTTCAGCTTGACGATGGCATTCTCAAACTGCAATCCGAAATGGGCAATGACGGTATCGCGGATATAGCCGATGCGAATCGGGTTAAACTTATGAAGGGGTTTGAATTTTCCGTTTTCATCCCACCATTCATCGGCCATCGCGGCGAAATTGGCAATTTCCGACGGATCTACTGATTTTGCCTGTGCTGCGTCGCTCATGCTGGCTCCGTTATTATACATGTCAAAAAAAGTCAGTATTATTGCAATAAATTGATGGCGGTGCTTGCCCCGCACCCACCGTTAAGTATAAGTATACGCTCCTTTGTACCAAAGGTAATTGTGACTTTTACATAAATTTTTGAACCCTCGTGACAGTATCGAGGGAAGAGGTAAGCGGCCATGGCACGGCTGGTAATGAAATTTGGGGGAACGTCGGTTGGCTCGGTCGAGCGTATCAGGAATGTTGCCCAACGGGTGAAAAGGGAAGTGGATGCGGGGCACGAGGTGGCGGTTGTTGTCTCCGCCATGTCGGGAGAAACAAATCGGCTGGTCGATCTTGTTTCAAATGTGTCCAAACTGCACGATGCGCGGGAATATGATGTCGTGGTTTCCAGCGGCGAACAGATCAGTGTCGGGCTGGTGTCGCTGGCCTTGCAGGATATCGGCATTTCCNCCCGTTCGTGGCTGGGCTGGCAGATTCCTGTAAAAACCAATGCTGNCCACAGCGCGGCCCGGATCGAGGATATTGATTGTTCAGAAGTCATAAAACGTTTCAGCGAAGGGCAGGTGGCAGTCTGCGCGGGTTTCCAGGGGATCGGGACAGATAATCGCATCACGACACTGGGGCGTGGCGGCTCGGATACGTCTGCCGTTGCGCTGGCGGCGGCGCTGGAGGCGGATCGTTGCGATATCTATACGGATGTGGATGGGATTTACACCGCCGATCCGCGGATCGCGACAAAGGCCGCCAAACTTGATAAAATTACTTATGAGGAAATGCTGGAACTGGCGTCTCTCGGCGCGAAGGTTCTGCAGACGCGGTCCGTTGAGATGGCCATGAAGCATCGCGTCAAGCTGCAGGTCCTGTCCAGCTTTGAAGATTTACCGGGAACACTGGTCGTAGATGAGGAAGATATTGTGGAACATCAGGTTGTAAGTGGCGTTACCTATACGCGCGATGAGGCCAAGGTAACGTTGCAGCAGGTTGCCGACCGGCCGGGCGTTGCGGCGCTTGTCTTTGGGGCGCTGGCGGATGCCAATGTCAATGTGGATATGATCGTCCAGAACGTATCGGAGGATGGCAAGGCGACGGATCTGACCTTTACGGTCGGCCGCAAGCAGATTGATCAGGCCCTGTCGGTGCTGGACACGTTGAAAGAGAAGGTTGACTGCAAGGCGATCGTCCCCGATTCCAACGTGGTCAAGGTCTCCATCGTCGGCATGGGTATGCGCAGTCACGCTGGCGTTGCCAAGACAATGTTTGCCGCACTGGCAGAAAAAGGGATCAACATTCAGGTGATTTCCACTTCCGAAATCAAGGTGAGTGTTCTGCTCGCCGAGGAGTATACCGAGCTAGCTGTCCGGACCCTGCACACGGCGTTCGGGCTGGATGCCGCGTAACATGGGCGGGCAGTTGAAAAACGGCACTGATTGCCTGGCAAGTGCGTGGAAACGGGGCTGCGATTTCCTGGGAACAAAATACGCCATTCTGGGCGGCGCGATGTCCTGGGTCTCGGAAAGGAATCTGGTGGCCGCCATCTCGAATGCCGGGGGCTTCGGCGTGATTGCCTGCGGGGCCATGACGCCGGAGCTGCTGGACGCGGAAATCAGGGGAACACAAGCCCTGACCGGCAAGCCGTTCGGTGTCAACCTGATCACCATGCATCCCGACCTCGACAAGCTGGTGGATGTCTGCCTTGCCCTCAATGTCGGACATGTGGTGCTGGCGGGTGGCATCCCGGCCAAGGAAACAATCGAGAAAATCCGCAATGGCGGCGCCAAGGTAGTCTGCTTCACGCCGACACTGGCGCTTGGCAAGAAGCTGATCCGCAGCGGGGCCGATGCGCTGGTGATCGAAGGGATGGAGGCGGGCGGTCATATCGGCCCGGTGTCCACAAGTGTGCTGGCGCAGGAAATCCTGCCGAATATCGAAGATGTTCCCGTCTTTGTCGCCGGGGGCATCGGGCGGGGGGAGGCCATCGCCACCTATCTCAGGATGGGCGCGGCCGGATGCCAGCTTGGCACCCGCTTTGTCTGTTCATTTGAATCCATTGCCCATCCGGCGTTCAAGAAGGCTTTCATTCGCGCCAATGCGCGCGATGCGGTCACAACGGTGCAGGTGGATCCCATGTTCCCGGTCATTCCGGTACGGGCACTTGACAATGCCGGAGGGCAGAAATTTATCGAAACCCAGCATCAGGTGATTGCCCAATACAAGGCAGGGGAAATGGATCTTGATGCGGCACGCCTTGCCATTGAGCATTTCTGGGCCGGTGCCTTGCGCCGCGCCGTCATTGAAGGCGATGTAGAATTCGGCTCCGTCATGGCGGGACAGAGCGTCGGTATGGTCAAAAAGGAGCAATCAATCGCAGAAATCATGGAGGAGCTTGTGGCTCAGGCGCAGAGTTCCTTCGAAAATCACGGAGATCAAAGGGACAGTTTGTAAATGAGCGGTGTTGGGATCAGCGCGCCGAGGCTGCTGCTTCGCAAGCTCCATCAGGTGATGGCGGGGCATGGCGATGCGGAACAGCGTCTGAGCGAGATCGTTCACCTGATCGCCAACAATATGATCGCCGAGGTTTGCTCCTGTTATCTTCGCCGGGCCGGTGATGTGCTGGAGCTTTTTGCAACGCAGGGCCTGAAGCCGAGCGCCGTGCACCAGACGCGGCTGCGGTTTGGCGAAGGGCTGGTCGGTGATATCGCTGCGCGGGCGCGGCCGCTCAACCTGTCCGATGCGCAGTCCCATCCGCAGTTTGCCTATCGCCCGGAAACAGGCGAAGAAGAATATCACTCTCTGCTGGGCACACCGATCCTGCGGGGCGGCCGGGTCATCGGTGTTCTGGTTGTCCAGAACCGGACACGCCGCACCTATACAGATGAAGAGGTCGAGGCGCTCCAGACCGTCGCCATGGTGGTGGCGGAACTGGTCAGTTCGGAGCAGATGATCGCGGCCATCGAATTTTCCGATGCCGCCGGAAATGCGACACTGCCGCACCATATCAATGGCCGCGTCCTGGCAGAAGGATTGGGAGCAGGCGCTGCATTGCTGCATGAGCCACGCATTGAAGTTATCCGGACCATTGCGGAAGACAGGGCGAAGGAGCTGCACCGTCTCGAAGCCGCCATCAGCGCGATGCAAAGTACTGTCGATAAGCTTCTGGTTGCTACGGATACTTTGTTCAGCGATGAATCAAAGGATATCTTTGAAGCCTACAAGATGTTCGCCTATGACAAGGGCTGGTTGAAAAAGCTGCAGGAGGCGGTGAAGACCGGCCTGACGGCGGAGGCGGCGATCAAGCGCGTTCAGGACGATACGCGGGCGCGCATGAAGGAAATCACCGATCCCTATCTCCGGGAAAGGTTGTCCGAACTTGATGATCTGGCCAATCGTCTTTATCTGCACCTTGACGGGCGGACGCTGATTGACCGGCGTAATCTGGAGCAGGATACCGTTGTGGTTGCGCGCAACATGGGCGCCGCAGAACTACTGGATTATGATCGGCGGCGCCTGAAGGCAGTGATTCTGGAAGAGGGAACCCGGTCCAGCCATGTGGCGATTGTCGCCCGGGCGCTTGGCGTGCCGGTGGTCGGACAATGCGCCGATATCCTGGAGAATGTGGAACAGGGCGATCTGCTGCTGGTGGATGGGGAGCATGGGCAGGTTTTCCTGCGCCCGGGCGAAGATGTGCAGCAGGCCTTTGCCCGCAGCCAGCAACAGCGGGCGCAGCGGGAGGCGAAATATGCGGCGCTTCGCGACAAGCCGAATATGTCGCTGGACGGGGTGCCGCTCAGCCTGAATGTCAATGCCGGGCTGCTGATTGATATTGATCATTTTCCTGATCTGGGCGCCGACGGGATCGGTCTGTTCAGGACGGAGCTGCAATTCATGGTCCGTTCCCAGATGCCGAAGGTGGATCAGCAGACCGAGCTTTATTCGCGCGTGCTCGAAAAAATGGGCGCGAGTCCGGTGGTGTTTCGTACCCTCGATATCGGCGGCGACAAGCTCTTGCCCTATCTCAAGACGCGGGCGGAGGAGAATCCCGCCCTAGGATGGAGGGCCATCCGGATTGGCCTTGATCGCCCGGCGCTGCTGCGCAGTCAGCTCCGGGCGCTGGTCCGTGCGGGCGCAGGGCGGGATATCTCGATCATGTTTCCGATGATTGCCGAGGTCTCCGAATTTATGGAGGCGAAGGCCATTCTCAACAAGGAGATCGAGCGGGCAGGGCAACGCGCAAATGGCTTGCCGAAATCCATTCAGGTCGGCACCATGATCGAGGTGCCGTCCATTATCTGGCAATTGCCGCATCTACTGGGGGAGGTGGATTTTATTTCCGTCGGTTCCAATGACCTGATGCAATTCTTTTTTGCGGTGGACCGCGGCAATCCGAAAGTCACCGACAGATATGATAGCCTGAGCCCGAGCTTGCTGTTACTGTTAAGGACGATTGCGGAACATTGCGAGGTGGCCGGCAAGCCGTTTTCCATATGCGGCGATATTGCCGGGCGGCCGCTGGAGGCGATGGCGTTGTTGGGGCTTGGCTATCGGAATTTTTCCATGTCGGCGGAAACACTCGGCCGGGTCAAGGAAATGGCGCTGAGCGCAGATATCGGCAGACTCGAGAATTTTGTTCGCGGGCTTTGCCATTCGCGAGACCGTTCCGTGCGTGACCAGCTTCGGGCATTTGCGCAGGATCACGGGATTATTATATAAATTATTGCAGTTTCCTTATTTTCGCCGATAATGGCGGGCAAGCTGTTGCGAAAGTTAACCAACGGTAATTTGGCGTTTGATTATGGAGAGAGACAGCAAATGGCGTGATGACGCCAGAGAGCCGAACCTGTTGAGCAGGCACGCATCCAGGGGAAATAGGCTGTCATTTCAAAATACGGAGGAATATATGACTGATCCGGAGAGGGAGGAACCTCTCACGGTCGGCGCTCGTCTTCGACTGGCACGAGAGGAAAAAGGCCTTTCCCTGCATCAGGTTGCAGATGTTTTGCGGCTGAAGGCGAGTCAGGTTTATGCACTTGAGGAGGGCGATTATGACAGCCTTCCCGGACAGACGTTTGTCACCGGTTTCCTGCGCTCCTATGCAAATCTGCTGAACCTTGATGCGGTCGCGATTGTCGATGTTTACAAAAATGAAGAAGGGGGCGGGCTGCATGCGCCGTCACTTGCCTTCCCCGAACCAACAACAGGCGGCCGTATGCCGGGGGCGGGCATTCTTCTTGGGACATTCGTTTTTGCTCTCGTTTTGCTGGCGGGCTGGTTTTTATATCAGGAAAGTGAAAGCCTGGATTTCGAGAGGGTTGCGGAACTGCCGGAACATCTGGCGAGCAAGATTTTGCCGACGGATGATAACGGGGCGGGTAATCAGCCGATAACCGCCGGAAATCCGGAACCGACGCCGCCCAAGAATATTGCCGAAATAACACCGGCGACCCCGACGGCTCCCTCTTCTGCCGAAGCGACAGCGGGACAGGCGGCTACCGGTCAGGCTGTCGCGGATGAGAGCGGGACGAGCGCGGAGCCGTCCAATTCGGCTCCGAGCGCCGTGGCTGACAGTCAGGAAAGCAATTCAGACATTGCGGATAAGACGCCTGCCTCGGAAGTTGAGGAAAGTACGCCATCGGCAACATCTCAATCAACCGCGCCCGCAGCTTCTGATGAGGCGGCGACATCGTCGGATGTGGCGGAGAATGCGCCCGCGGATCCGGCGGCGGAGACCGCCCCCAATAGTGCGGCCCCAGCGGATCAGGCAGCTCCAGCGGGAGCCACCGCCAATTACCCGCAGGATACCCTGAACAGGGCTGAGACAGAGCGGCAACTCGCGGATGAAAATCAGGGCAATCCCATGTCCCGGACCTTTGGCGTTGAAAATACGGATTCCCGCGTTGTTCTGCGCGCGACAGAGGAAAGCTGGGTCGAGGTCAAGGTCGGTGATCAAAGGCCTGTATTGTCCCGGCTGCTTAAACCCGGCGATGTCTATATGGTGCCCAATAATCCGACATTGAAAATGACAACCGGGAATGCGGGCGGACTGGAAATTCTGGTCGATGGCCGGGAAATTCGCTCTCTCGGCGGAACCGGCAAGATTGTCCGGGAGGTTTCCCTCGCGGCAGACAGCCTGATCCAGAATATCGGCTTGCAGTAGCGGAATTGATTTTGCCGCCACCGTGCCGATGGTATTGCTTGTAATTTGAGCAAATAACCGCCATTTTAGGCGCGACAGACGGCACCGCCCTCTTTGACGCAATTTGCTGAAGTAGATCCCATGAGCATCAGACCCTATCGAGAGATAATCCGGCGAAAGTCACGGCAGATTTATGTCGGCAATGTTCCCGTGGGCGGGGATGCGCCGATATCGGTGCAGTCGATGACCAACACACTGACTTCCGATCCCAAGGCAACAATCGAACAGATCCTTGCGCTGGAAGAAGCCGGAGCGGATATGGTGCGGGTTTCCTGCCCGGATGATGCCAGCACCAAGGCCTTGAAGGAAATCGTCCGCGAGACCAATGTGCCGATCATCGCCGATATCCATTTCCACTATAAACGCGGGATTGAGGCGGCGGAGGCGGGCGCGGCCTGTCTGCGCATCAACCCCGGTAATATCGGCTCCGCCGATCGGGTGCGCGATGTCGTGAAGGCGGCGGTGGATCACAACTGTTCCATGCGGATCGGCGTCAATGCCGGCAGCCTGGAACGCGAGTTGCTGGAGAAATATGGCGAACCCTGTCCTGATGCGATGGTGGAATCCGCCCTCAATCACGCCCGCATTCTGGAAGATAACGACTTTTTCAATTTCAAGATCAGCGTGAAGGCGTCGGATGTCTTCCTGTCAGTGGCCGCCTATCAGGGGTTGGCGGAGGCGTGCGATTACCCGCTGCATCTCGGGATTACGGAGGCGGGCGGGCTGTCTAGTGGCACGGTCAAATCCTCCATCGGGCTTGGCATGCTGCTGTGGTCCGGCATTGGCGATACATTGCGGGTCTCTCTTTCCGCCGATCCGGTGGAAGAAGTGAAGGTCGGCTATGAAATCCTCAAGAGTCTGGGGTTGCGCCGCCGCGGAGTGACGATTATTTCCTGCCCGTCCTGCGCCCGGCAGGCCTTTCCGGTCATCAAGACAGTGGAAACGCTGGAAAAGCGTCTTGCCCATATCCAGACCCCGCTCACTCTCTCCATCATCGGCTGTGTGGTTAACGGGCCGGGGGAAGCTCGTGAAACCGACATCGGGCTGACCGGCGGCGGGAAGGACAATCACATGGTCTATCTCAGCGGCGTAACCGATCACCGTATCGACACGGGCAATATGGTTGACCATATTGTCGAGCTGGTTGAAGCCAAGGCCGCCGAGATTGAGGCGCTGAATGCTGCCGATGAAGAAGGTTCCGGCGCGCCTCATCTCAATCAGGCCGGTAAACGCATCGCCTGAGATTAATCAAGAACTTAATACGGAGATAACACGTGTCCCAACCACAGCCAGTCCGCGGCACCCATGACCTGTTGCCAGAGGATTTCGCGCGCCATGCCCATGTGCAGAATTCGGCGCGGGAAGTGGCGGCACGTTTTGGCTATGCGGAAATGGCAACGCCGATCTTCGAATTTACGGAAGTCTTTGCCCGGACCATGGGCGAAAGCTCCGATGTTGTCTCGAAAGAAATGTATTCATTCGAGAGCCGGGGCGGGGAGAGCATGACGCTCAGACCCGAATATACGGCAGGCATCTGCCGCTCTTTCATCAGCAACGGATTACAGCAGCAGGTGCCGTTCAAGGTCTTCGCAACCGGGCCGATGTTCCGTTATGAGCGCCCGCAGAAGGGGCGACAGCGGCAGTTCCATCAGATTGACGTGGAATGCATCGGCGCGGCGGAACCGCAGGCGGATATCGAGGTGATCTCGCTCGGCGCGGCCATTCTGAAGGCACTCGGCATTCTTGACAAATGCAGCCTTGAAATCAACACGCTGGGTGATCAGGAAAGCCGTCAGGCCTATCGGGCCGTGCTGGTGGAATATTTTGGTGACCATAAGGACAGTCTTTCCAAGGACAGCCTCGACCGGCTGGAGCGAAACCCGCTGCGCATTCTGGACAGCAAGGACGCCGGAGATCGGGCACTGGTGGAGAAAGCCCCGCTTTTTACTGACTATCTCAACAGCTTCTCATCAGATTTTTTTGCCGAGGTGCTGGATGGGCTGTCGCTGCTCGGCATTGGGTATCATCTGAACCGGCGGCTTGTCCGCGGGCTTGATTATTACACCCATACGGCTTTTGAATTTGTGACGACGGAACTCGGCGCGCAAGGCGCCGTGATTGCTGGCGGGCGTTATGATGGCCTGATCGAAGCACTTGGTGGCAAACCGACGCCGGGCATCGGCTGGGCCGGCGGAGTGGAACGTCTCGCCATGCTGGCAACGGGCGCGATAAAAGAAGTTCGCCCCCTAGCCATCATCCCGATTGGGGATGCGGCGGAAACGGCGGCCCAGAAGCTGGCTTACTCCTTGCGCCAGGACGGGCATGTCATCGAAATGGCCTTCAAGGGGAATCTCTCCAAACGCATGAAACGGGCGAACAAGCTGAATGCCCGGGCGGCCATCCTGATCGGGGAAGACGAATTGGCGCGCGATGCCTGCACCTTCCGTGATCTTGATAAGGGGGAGCAGGAGGAAATTGCTCTAGCCTCTCTCGGATCTGCCCTCGCGGCGCTTGGCTAAAAGGCAAAAGAACCGATGCTCCCTGAAGACAAGCTGAAGCTGATCCTGTCCCGCTCCGAAGAGCTGGAAGCGGCCATGTCCGGTGCGATGGGCGAGGTTGCACCGGATGATTTCGTGCGCATGAGCCGTGAATATTCGGAGCTGAAACCGCTGGTCGAGGTTATCGGCAAGTTCCAGTCGGCCCGTAAGGAGCTGGCCGATCTGGAGGATATGCTGAAGAGTCCCGATACAGACGCAGAAATGCGGGAGATGGCGGAGCTGGAGATTGAGGAACTGACAGCCCGCCTGCCCGATCTTGAGCATTCCATCAAATTGCAGCTTCTGCCCAAGGATGATGCGGACGAAAAGAACGCGATTCTTGAAATTCGTGCCGGGACAGGCGGGGAGGAGGCGGCGTTGTTCGCCGGTGATCTCTATCGCATGTATCAGCGCTATGCGGAAAGCCTCGGT
The DNA here is from genome assembly GCF_002694385.1 of Sneathiella sp. Taxonomy (GTDB): domain Bacteria; phylum Pseudomonadota; class Alphaproteobacteria; order Sneathiellales; family Sneathiellaceae; genus Sneathiella. Next base: position 7,219 of record NZ_NZMB01000010.1, on the reverse strand, counting down.
TGGAAGTGCGAGACCATGTCGCTTTCCGAGTCCGATCTTGGCGGTATCAAGGAAGTGATCGTCAAGGTGACGGGACGCAATGTGTTTGCGAACCTTAAATTTGAATCCGGTGTGCACCGTGTCCAGCGTGTTCCGGAAACCGAGACGGGTGGACGTATTCATACCTCTGCGGCGACCGTCGCCGTCTTGCCGGAAGCGGAGGAAGTGGATGTGCAGATCGCCGATAGTGATCTCCGTATTGACATCTTTCGGGCGTCCGGCCCCGGTGGGCAGTCTGTGAACACAACGGATTCCGCTGTCCGAATCACCCATTTGCCGACCGGTATCGTGGTGCAGCAGCAGGATGAAAAATCCCAGCATAAGAACAAGGCAAAAGCGATGAGCGTGCTGCGATCGCGCATTTATGAGGCGGAACGCGCGGCCCGGGCGGCGGAACGTTCGGCGGCGCGAAAGGGGCAGGTGGGCTCCGGTGACCGGTCGGAACGCATCCGAACCTATAATTTTCCGCAAGGTCGCGTTACGGATCACCGCATCAACCTCACGCTTTACAAGCTGGACAAAGTGCTGGCGGGGGAAGCCTTGCATGAGGTGATCGAAGCGCTGATCGCCGAGGATCAGGCGGCCCAGCTTGCAGAGATTGAAGGTGAAAGCTGAACCGGTAAATCCGCGACTTGCGGCGGTTGTTGCCTCGGCCTCCCGACGCCTGGCCGAAGCGGATATTGAAAACGCCCGGCGGGATGCCATGCTGCTGATGGCGCATCTCCTTGAAAGCGATATCGGAATTGTCTACCGGGAAGGCGAGCGCGAGCTATCGGTGAACCAGCAGGCGGCCTATGAGGCGATGATCCGCCGCCGCGCAGCGCGGGAGCCGATTTCCCACATCACCGGACATCGCGAGTTCTGGAGCCTGGATTTTCTTGTCAGCGCCGATGTGCTGGATCCGCGCGCCGACAGCGAAACCTTGATCGAGGCGGCACTTGAACATGTAAAAAACGGATATGCACCGCATCTCATTCTGGATCTGGGCACAGGCAGTGGTTGCCTCCTTCTTGCGCTGCTGCATGAGTTGCCCGAAGCGACAGGTGTTGGTGTTGATGTGAGTGAGGCGGCGCTGCTCCTCGCGCAAAAGAATGCCGTCCGCCTCGGGCTTGCGGAGCGAGCCCGCTTTATAAAAAGTAGCTGGGGAGAGAAGGTGACGGAAAGCTTCGATCTCGTGATCAGCAATCCGCCTTATATCCCGGCCTCTCATATTGCCACACTGCAGCCGGAAGTCAGGGAATATGATCCCCGCCTTGCGCTTGTTGGCGGCGATGATGGGCTTGATTGCTACCGTGCCATACTTGCTGATATCGGTCGCTTGCTCCGTCCGGACGGGTTGCTCCTGTTTGAAGTGGGCGCGGGACAAGCCCCGGAAGTGGGGCGGTTGATGGGGCAATCCGGCCTGTGCAATGTCCGGTTTTATAGGGATCTGGCAGGGATCGAGCGTTGCATTGCTGCTATATCTGGCAAATAAGGTCACTTTTTTTGAAAAAAACAATGGATTATTATAAAAACAGCAGGTAGGGTTTTCACCGATCATACTTGAAGAATGAGACCACACCTTTGGTCGGTGATCGATACTTAATTCAAAATCAGGTCTTAGCCGCCGGGATAATGCCTTCCCGGACCGGGAGCGGAGTATATGCTGGCCCCTGAATTGAGTGATCTTGCACTAACTGAGAACAGAACTCTAGATTGACGGAATCATTGCGATAATGAGAGTAAGTAGTAATAGGCGCGCCCGCGGCGGGCGAGCGAATTCCGGTGGAAACCGGGCGGGAGCAGGGAATAATCGCCGGTCGGGTGGGTCAAACCGCACATATGACAGTAACGGTCCTGACGGTAAAATTCGGGGAACCGCGACGCAGGTATACGATAAATATGTTGCTCTTGGCACGGACGCCCAGAATTCCGGCGATCGCATTGCCGCAGAGAATTACTTTCAGCACGCGGAACATTATTTCCGGATTGTCGCGGCGAATACGACCCCGTCCAGGGATCGTCCGACAGCTGATAATTCTGAGAACACCTCCTATGATGATAATGATAACGAGGATGTCCAGATTTCCCGGACAGGTCGCTCAAATGACCGTTCGCAGGATAATGACGCGGATAGCGATGACGGAGATGATACTTCGTCCGTGGATCTCAGCAAGGTAGAGCAGCCTGATGTCGATCTGTCGATGACGCCAGAATTAAACGAGCCCAATACCGCTGATACAGAAGATGAGACTGCTTCAAAGGCCAAGCGTAAGGTCAGCCGCACCCGAACCTTGCGACGTCGAACATCCAGCCGGAATACCCCCGATAAAGAGGCCGAAGACGCAACAACCGGCGAGTAAGGCCGGGCCTCCCTCTCTTAGTTGCCGGATTTCGGTATTGCCGAGAATGCTTACGACATAATAATCCATAAAGGGAGACGGCTCGCTGTCTCCTTTTTTTAATCCCCCTCGGCGCCCCGCTTAATAGCCGTCGGTTTGTCTTGAAATCAGTTTCCGCCCGCCCACATATATTTCAGTGAAAAGACGCCGTTGGCGGACTTGCAAAATGATTGCCTTGACGGGATCATCTGAAGTCGCGCAATTCAAGCAACGGCCTATGTGTCGAGGACGAGCATGGATATAGAAAAATATACAGATCGGTCGAAGGGATTTATCCAGTCGGCCCAAACTCTGGCGTTACGTGAAAATCATCAGCGGTTGACGCCCGAACATCTCCTGAAAGTATTGCTGGATGACAAGGAAGGTATGGCCAGCGGCCTGATCGCCAAGGCCGGAGGCGATGCCCGTCGCGCCCGTGAAGGGGTGGAGGCGGCCCTTGCCAAAATCCCGCAAGTGACGGGGAGCGGCGCGGGTCAGTTAAATCTGACGCCGGACCTTGCCCGCGTCTTTGCCTCTGCGGAAGGATTGGCGGAGAAGGCTGGGGATAATTTTGTGACGGTGGAGCGGCTCCTGCTCGCATTGACCCTGGAGAAGGGCTCTGAAACTGCCAAGATACTGAATGCGGCCGGGGTTAATGCCAACAATCTCAATGCGGCTATCAATGATCTTAGAAAAGGGCGCACGGCGGACAGTTCCGGAGCGGAAGCCTCTTATGACGCGCTCAACAAATATGCGCGCGATCTGACGGAGGCCGCGCGTAGCGGCAAGCTCGACCCGGTTATCGGCCGGGATGAGGAAATCCGCCGGACTATTCAGGTGCTGTCCCGTCGGACCAAGAACAATCCGGTCCTGATCGGGGAGCCTGGCGTCGGCAAGACGGCGATTGTCGAAGGGCTGGCGTTGCGTATCGTTAATGGTGATGTGCCGGAAAGCCTGAAGGACAAAAGGCTGATGAGTCTTGATCTTGGGCAGTTGATCGCGGGCGCGAAATATCGCGGTGAATTTGAAGAGCGGCTGAAAGCGGTTCTCTCTGAAATTTCTGCCGCAGGCGGTGAGATCATCCTCTTTATTGACGAGTTGCACACGCTTGTCGGCGCAGGGGCGGCGGAAGGCTCGATGGATGCCTCTAACCTGTTGAAACCAGCTCTTGCCCGGGGAGAATTGCACTGCGTCGGCGCAACCACGCTGGATGAATACCGGAAGTATATCGAGAAAGACGCGGCGCTCGCGCGGCGATTCCAGTCGGTCTTTGTCTCCGAGCCGACGGTGGAGGATACGATTTCCATTCTGCGCGGCCTGAAAGAGAAGTATGAGGTTCACCACGGTGTGCAAATCTCTGACAATGCTCTTGTCGCGGCGGCAACGCTGTCGAACCGCTATATCACGGACCGGTTTCTCCCGGACAAGGCCATTGACCTTGTGGATGAAGCAGCCAGCCGACGCCGCATGGAAGTGGACAGCAAGCCCGAAGAGGTGGATGAGCTGGACCGCAAGATCCTGCAGATGAAAATCGAGGCATCAGCCCTTGAAAAGGAAAGCGACAAGGCGTCAAAGGAACGGCTTGAAAAGCTGCAAAAGGAGCTTGTCGATCTGGAGAAGCAGTCTGCCGATCTTACGCAAAGCTGGCAGATGGAGAAGGAAAAGCTCAATCGTGCCCAGTCCGTCAAGGAAAAGCTGGATGCGGCGCGCAATGAGCTGGTGACGGCTCAGAGACAGGGCAATCTGCAACGGGCAGGGGAGCTGGCCTATGGCGTCATCCCGGCACTTGAAAAGGAGCTGGAGGAAGCCGAAGCGGCAGAGGGTTCCTCACTTGTCCGCGAGAGTGTGAAGGAGGAGGATATTGCCGGTGTTGTCTCGCGCTGGACTGGTATTCCCGTTGACAAGATGCTCTCCGGCGAGCGGGAAAAGCTGCTTGGAATGGAAAACCAGCTGCGCAAACGGGTGATCGGTCAGGAAGAAGCGCTTGTCGCCGTTTCAAATGCCGTACGGCGCGCCCGCGCCGGACTTCAGGATCCGAACCGGCCCATTGGTTCCTTCCTGTTTCTCGGACCCACGGGTGTCGGCAAGACGGAATTGACGAAGGCGCTTGCGGCCTTTCTCTTCGATGATGAGCAGGCGTTGCTGCGCGTTGATATGTCCGAGTTTATGGAAAAGCACAGCGTTGCGCGGCTGATTGGCGCGCCTCCCGGTTATGTGGGATATGATCAGGGCGGCGTGATTACCGAGGCGGTACGTCGCCGTCCGTATCAGGTCATCCTGTTCGATGAGGTCGAAAAGGCGCATCCGGATGTCTTCAATGTCCTGTTGCAGGTGCTGGATGATGGGCGGTTGACGGATGGTCAGGGCCGGACGGTGGATTTCAAGAATACGCTGATCATCCTGACCTCCAACCTCGGCAGTGAGTATCTGGCGAGCGGGGAGGACGCGGATGATGAACTGGTGCGTCATAAGGTTATGGAAGTTGTTCGGGCTTCCTTCCGGCCGGAGTTTTTGAACCGGCTGGATGAGCAGATCATCTTCCATCGCCTCACCCGTGAGAATATGAACGCCATCGTCGATATCCAGATTGGACATCTTCAGAAACTGCTGGCCGACCGGCATATCAAGCTTGATCTGGATGAGGCGGCCTATGAATGGATTGGCAACCGCGGATATGATCCTGTTTATGGCGCCCGTCCGCTCAAACGGGTGATCCAGCGTTATCTGCAGAACCCGCTGGCCTCAATGATATTGGAAGGGCGGATCGCCGACGGGGACGAGATTTCGATTTCGGCCGGAGATGATGGACTTGCAATTGACGGCGTTCCGGTTGCTGTCGACTGAGACATCCCCTCGTGCATAAAAAGAAACGGCTGTCAGAAATGACAGCCGTTTTTTTCAACGTCTATGACGGAATGTTCAGTCTTTCAGCTTGGCCAATAGCTGGGTTTCCAACTCGACGCCGGCAACTTCCCTGCGGATATTTTCCTTTGTTGCATTGAACGCCGTCAGCATCTTGCCTTCAAGCTTGCGCCCGGCCGGGAGCTTCACGGACAGCGGATTGATCTGCGTACCGTTTTTATGGACTTCATAATGCAGATGCGGCCCGGTGGAACGTCCGGTCGTGCCGACATATCCGATAATCTGCCCCTGCTTTACCTGCGTCCCCTTGCGGATGCCCTTGCCGTATTTACTCATATGGGCGTAAGCGGTTTTATAGCTGTTGTTGTGGCGGATGCGGACATAGTTTCCATATCCGCCGTTACGGGCGGCAAATTCGACGACACCGTTACCGGCCGCCATGATCGGTGTTCCGGTGCGCGCGCCGAAATCGACCCCGCGATGCATTTTTGTGTAGCCGAGTACGGGGTGTTTGCGTTTGCCAAAGCCTGAGGTCAGGCGTGCGCCGTCAATTGGTGTCCGCATCAGGGATTTGCGGACGCTTTGCCCTTTTTCATCATAATAATCGGTGATGCCGTCATCATTGGTCTTGAAACGGTACAGGGTGATGGTCTTGCCGCTCAATGTCATGGATGCCCAGACAATGGAGCCTTCTTTCAAAATATTGCCACTTTCATCGGCGAAGCGCTCGAAATAGACTTCGAAACTGTCTCCGGGCTGGATTTCACGCTGAAAATCGACGTCATAGCTGAAGATCCGGATCAGATCGACGATCGTCCGGGTGGGGATCCCGGCCTGAGCGGCAGACAAAAAGAGCGAGCTGTCGATAACGCCGCCCGCTCTTGCCATTTTTTTGTCGAGATCAATAATTGTTTCCTGGGCCGTAAACCCTGCCCCCGGCGTGCGAACGGCGGCAAGCTGGCGGTCCACATCTTCATTGAGAGCGATGCGAATCAGGCTCGGGGCGCTTTTGTCGGTTTCAGCATCATCCTCGGCATTGCCGAAATAAAGGGTGACGTCCTGTCCAACCTTGAGACTGCGCGGATCGAAAATTTCGTTCAGCGCGGTGATGGCTTCATGGCTTTCTGTGCGATCAACCCCCTCGCGGGTCAGCAGGGCCATGAGTGTATCCCCTTTGCCGACGGAAACAGTCTTTGTTGTTTCCTGAAGGGCATTTGTTGCGGGGGCGGTATCGGCAACGGCGTCCTCTGTCTGCTGATCGGATGGCGCGATATCTTCGGCGGTCCTGTCGGCGGAAGGGTCGACCATGTCGAGGAGGGAGGGAGTAGTGTCTGTCACACGGCTTGCGGTATTTGCGACCGGATCAGCGGTCGCGGCCCGAGGCTCTGTCACGAGGATGCCTGACTCGACATTTACATCGCTGCCAGTCAGGAATGTGGTGGCGAGCAGAGCGCCGACAGCGCCGCCAGCAATCATTGTTATCACAGGTATCAGCAGGGATTTACCGGCAGACCCTGTCTGGGCGCCTGATCGTATATTTTTCAGCACTCGTTAAACCACCCGTTCGAATGTATTGATTTTTGACAAATTAACCATAAATGCGCGACAAAAGATGCGGCGAGATAGCGATTTTGTCAAGCATTCCTCAATTTTTCCTTAAGTTCTTGCAACTGTTTGTCCCGGTTATATCGGGCCGTGAATCAAGATGTTGTCAAAACAGCCGTCCTCATGTCATCCGTTAGACGGAATCGGCGCGACGCCGGAAGGCGATCAGCAACGCGCGAGTGCCGTTTCCTAAGGGAAGTTTGCGGCATTAACATGGCCGGTTAAAAAAATTGAATTTATTGTGTTGACTGGGATGTATGGTGGGCCTATAACCCGCGTCACGCCGACGGGGCGGGTCTGATGGCTTGTTGGATTTGACGGGTTGATCGGGTTTGTCTGGTTGGTTTTTTATT
>NZ_NZMB01000009.1 GCF_002694385.1 Sneathiella sp. | reverse complement strand
ATTGCCGCTGACCAGGAAATCCACCAGGCCCAGTAAAACACCGTCCAGCCATGCATCCAGGCCTCATCCTCGCGGCCGACCCAGCTGCTGTAGGAGACAATCTCGCCGAGATAGCCGATCAGCGTCGAACCCATGGTCGCGAAGATGACCGCTGTCGGGCCGACGACCAGCACGAACAGCAGCAGCAGGGCGGCAATGCCCATATTGACGTTGGAGAGGATCTTGACGCCGCCGTCAAGGCCACGCAGCACCGAAAACAGCGCAATCGCCGTGACCACGACAATCACCGCGATCTGGGTGTTGATGCCCGCCTCGAAATCGAACAGATAGGCGAGACCGGCGGCGGCCTGCTGCGCCCCGAAACCGAGCGAGGTGGCAAGGCCGAACAGCGTCGCCAGCACGGCAACGGTGTCGATCACATGGCCGATCGGACCCCAGCAGCGATCCTGGATCAGCGGATAGAAGGCCGAGCGGATGGTCAGCGGCAATCCCTTGTTATAGGAAAAGAACGCCAGCGACAGGGCCACAACCGCATAAATCGCCCAGGGGTGCATCCCCCAGTGGAACATGGTCGCGCTCATGGCGAGATTGGCCGCCTCCGGCGTGTTGGCGGTCACGCCGAGCGGCGTCTCGAACCAGCCGGTGTAATAGGCCGTCGGCTCCGCCACCGCCCAGAACATCAGGCCGATGCCCATTCCCGCCGCGAACAGCATGGCAAACCAGGACATCATGGAAAAATCCGGCTTCGCATCCTCGCCGCCGAGGCGAATACGTCCGACCGGCAGTACGATCAGCGCCAGACAGAACAGCACAAAAATATTCGCCCCCGCCATGAACAGCCAGTCAAAGGTGTTGATCGACCACCATTTCGCGCCGTCAAACACACCTTTTGCCGCTTCTGGCGCAAACAGAACGCCCGCGACAAACAGGATAACCAGACCGGAGGAAACCCAGAATACCGGGTGATGGATGTCCATCCCCCATTTCTGGAGGTTGCTTTGCCCCACCTCATAATCTGTTTCGTATAGGTCTTCACTCATATGTTATTCCCCTCGTATCAATCGCCCCGATGGCACAGCAAATCTGCGCAAATTCCATCGGGAATTTCCGTATACAAATGATCAAGTATCTGAATTTATAGCAGATTTTGCCTTACAAGTCCAATCGACCCCCCAAATAAGGCGTGAAGCCGCAGTTTTATGCGCCCTGCGGACAGAGGCGGCGCGGCGTGATTTTGCCGTATTTTAACCCTATTTTGGGCGCGAATGACGGCGCCGGAGGACGGCGGGAAATGCCCCTCTTATGGCAGGGGTGGAGAGGGGGAATGAATTGCTGTCACGCGGCAGATAAAGCGGCGGTAACAGACAGCAGGGCACGGCGGTTAGATCAGGGGAGGGGGAATTACGGCGTCAGAATGTCAGGGCCGGATCGTGAGCCCGGATCGTCAAACCGGAAATTCAGGGGCAGGTGGGGCCGGTAAAAAGACCGTCCAGCGGGAGTAGGAACGCCGGACGGTCAAGGAAATTGGACCATGAAAGGGGAGACCGGATCATGGCCCAGCGGGAATAGGATCAGAAGGAGCGGGAAATCCCGACGGCGAAAATACCGCAGAGTTCATCGCACTGGGATTTCGGCAGGTCGGTATCCGTCCAGCTTGCCGTCAGGTCGAACCCGGCGATGTTGGTGGAAATGCCGATGCCCCAATCGGTGTAGTCGTCGGTGCCCCAGGCGGCGTTGTCATCAATGGTCTGATAGCCGATATGGCTGCTTAGGCTGAAATAGGGGCCGAGCGGAATATCGAGCGTGGCGTAGCTGTAAAGGGCGTCACCGCTGTCACCGAAATATTCGGGTGAATAGTTGACACCGGCGCCAACCGCCAGGATATCGAAGTCATAGCCGATAGAGGGCGCAATTTCGAAGAAATCGTAATTCAGGCTGCTGGACGCGCCGGGATAGGTGTAATAGATGGCCGACAGATCCCAGTTGAACTTGTCGATGGACCCGCCAAGGCCCACGGTATAGTCGATTTCCACCGTGGCATCGGTGAATTTCACATTGGAGCCCCAGACGCCCGCATGCAGCGCCACCGGGCCGAAGTCGTAGCTGTAGTCAATCCCGCCCTGAATGGCGGCTTCATTGTTGGTCTGGGAGATACCGCGAAAGGTGTAATCCGTGACGAACCCGATGTTGGCGGAAAATTCACCGGGTATGGCGCTTTCCTCCACCAGTGGTTCGGCCTGGGCGGCGGCGACGGTTCCGAAGGCGATCAGGGAGGCAGTCACAAACTTTGTTATTTTCATGGGTCAATTCCTGTACTCAAGGTCTATGTCCCCCTGAAAAAAGCAAGAGCTGTGCCAGATTAATAAAACTGTAATAATTCAGATACTTAGGCGAAAATCGCGGAAAAAGACAATGTTGCAATGCACAAAAAATACGCAACTAGTGGTGCAATGCCGCATTCAGGATTAAAAAATAGGCAAATCATTGTGTTCTGGCGGCTGGTCGCGGGCGGCCTTTTCGCTTAAGCTGGCCCGTCAGGGAGTAGCGTGGAGAGCCGGGACCGGAATGGTGCAGGAAAAAATCAGAAAAGAAATGGCCGAAGCGACGGCGTTGCAGCGGCGCGGAGACACGGTGGGGGCGGCGGCGCTCTACCGCAAAATATTAAAGGAAAACAATCAACTGGCCCCGGCGCATTATAATCTGGCGCTGCTGCTGAAGGCGGAGGGAAAGGCGCAAGGCGCGGAAAAATCCTTTCGCGCGGCGCTGGCGGCGGATCCGGATTATCCGCTGGCCTGGCTCGGCTATGCCCGGTTTCTGTGTGAGCGGGAGAAATATCAGGCGGCGGTGCGCGCCGGCCTGAAATATGCCGCTCTTCTCGACAATGCGCCCGCGGCATTACAGGCGCTGGCCGATCTTCTGGAGCAAACGGGCAGCGCCCTGCTTGGCCCGCCAGGGGATGAGGCGATGCTGCGCTGCCTCAATTCCGACGAGGTGGAGAGCGACCGATTTATCCTCGCCCTGCTGGCGCGTATTTCCCGTCAGGCCGGGGTGCGTAAAATGGCGTCGGGCGGCGATGCCCTGTCCATTCTGTGGGGCGCGTTTAACGAGCCGGTGATTGCCGCGGCCTTCGCCCTGCTGGTGCTGCCATCCCCGGACATCGGCGAGTTGCTGATGGATGCGCGGGCGGCGGTTCTGACCGGGGATGCCCACGCGCCGGAGGAGGTGATCGCCCTGATCGCGCTGCAGCTGGAGCGGATTGAATATGCATTGCCGCGCGCCGAAGGGGCGCCGCCCGGGGTAACCGATCTTGAAAGCGGCCTCGCGGCGGCGCTCTATGCCCCGCTGGACCCCGAGGTTGCCAGCCATCTGCTGACGGTGGAGGCGGAGCGGCTGGCGCGGCTTCCCTGGTGTCATTTGCTGTTTACCCGCATGGGCTCGGAAAAGCAGCGCGAGGCAGAGATCAGGGCGGCGCTGCCCTGTCTTTCGAAAAGTGATGACCAGGTGTCAAAACGCATGCAGGCGCAGTATGAGGAAAGCCCCTATCCGCGCTGGCGGGGCCTCAGAAGCGGCGGGGAGACAACGCTGGAAGCCCTGTTGAAACGCCTGTTTCCCAACGTTTCTGTTTCGCCCTTTCCCGCGCAGCCGAAACTGCTGGTGGCGGGGGCGGGCACCGGACGGCATGCGCTCCGCACGGCGCGGCGCTTTCCGGGGGCGGAGGTGACGGCCATTGATATCTCGCGGGCATCGCTCGCCTATGGGGCGCGGCAGGCGGAACGGCTGGATATTGAGAGTGTTTATTTTGCCGAGGCCGATCTGGTGGCGTTGCCGGAAACCTTCGGTCCGTTCGATCTGATCGAGGCTTGCGGCGTGCTGCATCATATGGCCGATCCGGAGGCGGCGTGGAAAGGCCTTCTGTCCCATCTGGCGCCGAACGGGGTGATGAAAATCGCCCTTTACAGTGAACGCGCGCGGCAGGATGTGGTGGCGGCGCGTGCGTGGCTTGGCCGCGATCCGGCGGATTTGACGCTGGACGACATCCGGCAGTTGCGGCTTGAGCTGCTGGCGCTGCCGGAGGATCATCCGGCGAAAGGCGTCACGCGGGAGCTGGATTTCTATTCGTTAAGTGGCTGCCGCGACCTGGTGTTCAACGCTTCCGAACAGCGCTTCGATATCCCGCGCCTTGCGGCGGCGATAGAGATGCTCGATCTTGAGTTTCTGGGGTTCGAGTTTACGGAAAACCGGGTGAGGGAGGCCTACCGCGCGCGGCACCCGGAAGACCCCGGCGGGCGCAATTTACGCAACTGGGAAAAGATCGAAGCAGAAAATCCGGCGTTGTTCCGCGGCATGTACCAGTTCTGGTGCCGCCGGAAGTAAGCGGCTCCGTCAGTGGCTTCCCGGTTTCCTGCGCCCATATTTTGCTGCACTGCAATAAAGCCTTTTCAAAGCGGATGCCTTATTCTATGGTCGGCGCAAAATTGAACATTCCCATAACAGGAATATTGACCCTATGCTCAAGCCAACGCTTGCCGCTGTCACCGGCCTGTTGTCCGCCGGAAGCCGCAACGCGGACCCGGTCCGCTTTACGCCCGGTCGTATCAAAACGGAGTTACTCTCCGGCCTGACGGTCGCCCTCGCCCTGGTGCCGGAGGCCGTCGCCTTCGCTTTTGTGGCGGGCGTGCATCCGCTGGTCGGGCTGTATGCGGCCTTTATCGTCGGGCTGGTGACGGCGCTGATCGGCGGGCGGCCGGGCATGATTTCCGGCGCCACCGGTGCGCTCGCCGTGGTCATGGTTTCTCTGGTGGCGCTGCATGGGGTCGAGTATCTGTTCGCGACCGTGGTTCTGATGGGCATATTGCAGATCCTCGCCGGGGTTTTTCGTCTTGGGAAATTTATCCGTCTGGTGCCGCATCCGGTAATGCTGGGCTTTGTCAACGGCCTCGCCATCGTCATCTTCATGGCGCAGCTCACGCAGTTCAAGGTGGCCGGGCCGGACGGGGCGCAGGTTTGGCTAAGCGGGCTGCCGCTGGCCCTCATGCTGGGGCTGGTTGTGGCGACCATGGCGATCATCTGGGGCATGCCGAAGCTGACAAAGGCCATTCCGGCACCGCTGGCGGGCATTGCCATTGTCGCCGCGATCGTGATTGTGTTCGGTATTGACGCGCCGCGCGTCGGCGATCTTGCCTCGATCAAGGGCGGCCTGCCGGATTTCCACATCCCCATGGTGCCGATCAATCTTGAAACGCTGACCATCATCTTCCCGTTCGCGCTGATCCTCGCCGCTATCGGTCTGATCGAAAGCCTTCTCACCCTCAATCTGGTCGGCGAGATCACCGAACAGAGTGGCGGCGCGTCGCAGGAATGCGTGGCGCAGGGGATGGCCAACACGGTGACCGGATTTTTCGGTGGCATGGGCGGCTGCGCCATGATCGGCCAGTCGATGATCAATATGAAATCGGGCGGGCGGACGCGGCTATCCGGTATTTCCGCGGCCTTGTTCCTGCTCGTCTTTATCCTGTTTGCCTCGCCGCTGATTGAACAGATTCCGCTGGCCGCGCTGGTCGGGGTGATGTTCATGGTGGTGATCGGCACCTTCGCCTGGCAGAGCCTGCGCATCATGCGGATCATTCCGCTGGCCGACACGCTGGTGATCATTCTGGTGACGGCGGTGACCGTTTTCGTCGATCTGGCCGCGGCCGTGGTGGTCGGTGTGATCATCTCGGCGCTGGTCTATGCGTGGAACAATGCCCGGCGCATCCATGCCCATACGGAGATACGCGAAGACGGCGCAAAAATCTACAAGATCGAGGGGCCGTTGTTTTTCGGCTCCACCGAAGGCTTCTCGGAGCTGTTCGATTTCAAGGGTGATCCCGATCTTGTCATTGTCGATTTCATGAACAGCCGGGTAGTTGATCATTCGGCCTTGCAGGCGATTGAGGTGCTGGCGTCGAAATACAATGCGGCGGGCAAGCATGTGCAGCTGCGCCATCTGTCGCGGGACTGCCACCGGCTGCTCAATCGCGCCGGGCAGTTGATCGTGGATTCCGATGATGATCCGCAGTATGGCGTCGCCGTGGATTATTCGATCCGGACGGGGATTCTGGGCGGCGGACATTAGAGGCGAGAGGCGTCCACGCACATAGCCCTTGCCTTTGGCGGGGCGGCCCGTATTCTGAAGCCTGCTGTAACCATAAAAACAACGGGGCAGAAGAATGCTCAAGGACAAAATCATCCTGATTACCGACACGCTGCATTTTCTGGGGGAGACGGGCTGCCGTGTCCTGACCGGGGCGGGGGCTATCGTTTATGCGCAGGATGCGGAATTCACCGATGCCGAGGCGCGCGCGAAGATCGAGGCCGAAATCCCTGGCGTCCGCGCGCTGGAAGAACAGGACCCGACCACAATCGTTGATAAAATCATCGCCGAGACGGGGCGGATAGATGTGCTGGTGAACAATGATGCCTATCCGGCGATCAAGGCGGCCATCGATGAGGCGGAGGTGGCGGAGTTCCGCCGCACGCTGGAGGCCCTGATGGTGCGCGGCTTTCACTTCGCGAGCGAGGCCAGCCGCCATATGAAAAAGGCGGGGCGGGGGAAAATCCTGTTTATCTCCTCCGCCGCGCCGAAGAACGGCATTCCCAACTATTCCATGTATGTGGCGGCGCGCGGCGGCACCAATGCGCTGGCCCGCAGCCTGGCGAAGGAGCTCGGCCGGTTCAATATTCAGGTCAATGCGCTCGCGCCGAACTTCATCGAAAGCCCGATGTATTTTCCCGATGAGCTGCTGGCCAACAAGGAAGCCTTTAAAAAGATCACATCGCAAATCCCCTTGGGCCGTCTTGGCACACAGGAAGAGGCGGGGGAATATCTCCTGTTCCTTGTCTCCGACAAGTCGAACTTCATCACGGGGCAGGAACTGTATCTCGCGGGTGGTTGGGCAACGTGAGACCGGCGCGGGAACAGCCCGCGCGCCGGGCGGTCTGGGCGTCAGGCCTTCGGCTTTTCTTTCAGCGGGAAAAGCTTCGTGACATGGCCCATCTTGCGGCCCGGCCGCGCCTCCCGCTTGCCATAAAGATGCAGGCTATTGGCCGGATCGGCGAGAAGTTTTTCCCAGCCGTCAATCTGATCGCCAATCAGATTGCGCATCATCGCATTTGAATGGCGCGCCGGATCGCCGAGGGGCAGGCCGCAGACTGCGCGGATGATCTGCCGGAACTGGCTGCTGGCGCATCCCTCAATGGTCCAGTGGCCGGAATTATGCGGCCGCGGCGCCAGCTCGTTGACAAGGATCTGATTGTCCCTGGTGACAAACATCTCCACCGCGATGAGGCCGACAAGATCAAGCTTGGCGGCGATCTTTCCGGCAATCTCCACCGCCCGGTCCGCCAGATGCGGCGGGATATCGGCAGGGGCCAGCGTGACATCGAGAATATGGTTTTTATGGCGGTTCTCGACCGGGCAGTAGGCGGCAATCTCCCCGGTCACGCTGCGCGCGACAATGACGGAGATTTCCAGGCGGAAATTGACGAAGCCCTCGAGAATGGACGGGGCATCCTTCATTTCCGCCCACACCGCATCGAGATCGCTGGCGCCGGTAATTTTCACCTGCCCCTTGCCATCATAGCCGAGACGGCGGGTTTTGAGGATGGCGGGCGTCCGGATCTGGGAGACGGCCTTGACCAGATCGCCGATGGACTGGACATTGGTGAAGGGGGCCGTACTGATGCCGAGCTTGTTGACGAACGTTTTTTCCAGCAGCCGGTCCTGGGTGATTTCCAGCAGCTTCGCATGCGGCCGGACTGGCACATGCCGCGCCAGATAATCCAGCGTGTCGGTCGGGATATTCTCAAACTCCAGCGTCACCACATCGACGGATTTCGCAAAGGCCTCAAGCGCGCCCTTGTCGCCATAGGAGGCGATAGTGGCACGGTGGCTGACCTGGGCGGCCGGGCTCATCTCATCGGGGCCGAAAACATGCACGAAATATCCCATTTCGGCGGCGGCGATGGCCATCATGCGGCCAAGCTGCCCGTCGCCCAGAATGCCGATGGTTCCGCCCGGTGCGATGGTCGTCATGAATGCCCCTCTGTCAGATGAAATGTTATGGTTAAACAGGTTGTTCGGCAACAGCGTCGGTCTGTTTTCCGCGCCAGTCATTGATGGCGGCGGCGATGTCAGCATCTGCAAGCGCCAGGATCTGCGCCGCCAGCAGCGCCGCATTGATGGCGCCCGCCTTGCCGATGGCCAGCGTGCCAACGGGCACGCCGCCCGGCATCTGCACGATGGAGAGCAGGCTGTCCATGCCTTTGAGGGCCTTGCTTTCAACGGGCACGCCGAGCACGGGCAGCGGCGTCAGGGCGGCGGCCATGCCGGGCAGATGCGCCGCGCCGCCCGCGCCCGCGATGATCACCTTGAGGCCGCGCGCCGCCGCATGGGTGGCATATTCATACAGCCGGTCCGGCGTGCGATGCGCAGAGACGATTTTCACCTCGAACGAAACCCCCAGCGCCTCCAGCGTTTCGGCGGCATTTTTCATGGTCTCCCAGTCGGACTGGCTGCCCATGATAATTCCGACTTGCGCGTCGCGATCGGTCATAGTTGATTTTCCCTGTCTGCCCGTTGATCGAGAAGCTGGCGATTATAGGCAAGCTTTTCAAAGACGCAAGGGAAGGCTGCGCTCCGCGACCCTGGGTCCCGAATTTTGCGGCAGGTAGCGGAAGGTTTTGAATTGACGCCTTTTTTCCGCTACACTCCGTCAGAGGGGCAAAAGATTTCAGGGGTGGGATGATAGCATGAAAATCGGATCGGCGGGCGGAAATGTCCCCGCCAAAACCTCGACCGGGTCGGGGCGTCTCAAAGACGGGCAGAAGGCGGGCCCTTTCACCACGCCCGCCGCCGGGGATGCAACCAGCATTATGGGCATCCCGGATGCGGAATTCACCCCCCGGGTGCAGGCCGCCATTTCCCTGCTGATGTCGGAGGCGGAGGAATTGCGCCATACGGTCAGTGATCTGTCCCGCCGACTTGAGCTGGCGGAGCAGCTTGCCGATCTGGATTCCCTGTTGCCGGTCTATAACCGTCGCGCCTTCGTGCGGGAACTGACGCGCGTTCAGGCGTCGGCCCGGCGCTACGGCACGGAGGCCAGCCTCGTCTATCTTGACCTGGACCAGTTCAAGGCCATCAATGACGATCTCGGCCATGAGGCGGGCGATCATGTGCTTGGCGAGGTGGTGAAACGGCTGAAAGACAGCGTGCGCGAGACGGATATCATCGGGCGGCTCGGCGGCGATGAATTCGGCTTGATCCTGACCCGCACCCGGCCCGAGGATGCGCATCATCTGCTGGATCGACTGCGCCGCCAGTTCACCGACAATCCGATTGTCTGGAAAGGGCGGGAGATCAGCAGCCGCATGTCCTCGGGCGTTGTGTCCATTCATGCGGGCTTGCAGCCGGAGGAAACCCTCTCCCTCGCGGATGACGCCATGTATCGCCATAAAAACGGCGAAAGCCGTCCCGGGGCTTAGGAAGACTGAGGGCGGGGCGCGATATGACGGGCGCGCAGGCACCGGGCGCGCAGGCATACGCGTCCGGCATCCATCCCGCCGTTCCCGTCCGGGACTGTCTCAGGCAATAATGTCGGGCAGCAGCAGATTATTCATGGCGTGAATCTGATCTTTCAGAATCAGCTTGCGCTTTTTCAACCGTTGCAGTTGCAGCGAGCTGTAATTCCCGGTCTCGACCAGCGCCGCAATTGCGCGGTCCAAGTCGCCATGTTCGGTCTTGAGTTCTTCCAGCCTCACGCGGAGCATTTCCTGCTCGTCTATTTCCGCCATTCCGGGGGGCACTCCAACAACGGTTCTGCGATGAAATGAACGCCCCGCCGCCCGGCCTTGCGAAACGGATGGGACGCATAGATCATAGCATCATTTGTCGTGCAAGCCTAGGACGATCCGCCCCAAGGGCTTGTCCGCCCTCGGTTTTGTCAGACCGTTACCGATGGTTTTTCGGATGCCGGGACAGAGCGGCGTTGATTTCCCTACCGTCCGGCCGCTATCGTGGGGAACCCCGGCGCTGCGGCGGGGATCATCAACACAAGGAGCACGCATTTGCCGACATTGTCATCCGCTGTCTTCCCGCCGAGCGAGCTGTGGGATTATGCGGTTATTCTTTACAGTCAGGAGACGGTGGCCGCGGCCTGCCTGCGCCTGCAGGACCGGCGCGGCGCGGATGTGAATATGCTGCTGTACTGTCTCTGGATCGCGGCCAGCGGGCGGCAGCGTCTGTCGGCGGCGGACCTGGCGGCGGCGCAGGAGGCGGGCGCTTATTGGCAGTCGCAGGTGGTGGAGCCGCTGCGCCATGCGCGCCGCAATCTAAAAACGCCGGCCATGCCGGTGGACGGCCGCCTTGCCGCCGAGCTGCGCCGCGGTGTCTCCGACAGCGAGCTGTTCGCCGAACATATGCAGATTATCATGCTGGATCGGATGATGACGCGTCCGGGCGGCGGCGGGGGCAGCCTGGAGGATCGCGCTAAAGACGCCGCTGCGAATCTCGAGGATTATTTCCGTGCGGCGGGGCTGAAGGCGGAGGCGGCCGACGCGGCGGATCTGGCCATCCTGCTGGACGCCGCCTTTCCGGGATGGGAAGCGGAGGCGCCGCCTTCCTGAGTTACCGCTTTTTTAGGCCGTTCCATTCCTCGGCAAGGCTGTTGCCGATCCCCATGAGGGAAAGCAGGTGGCCGCTGAACTGGTTGATGATATCCGCGACAGTTTCCGGCTGCGTATAGAAGGCGGGCACCGGCGGCGCGATGATTGCGCCCATCTCGGACAGTGCCGTCATGCTGCGTAGATGGCCTGTGTGAAAGGGCGTTTCCCGCACGGCCAGTATGAGCTTGCGGCGTTCCTTTAACGTGACATCTGCGGCGCGGGTGAGCAGGCTGGATGTCACCCCCGTCGCGATTTCCGACATCGAGCGGATGGAGCAGGGGGCGACAATCATGCCCATGGTTGGGAAGGAGCCGGAGGCGATGGCCGCGCCGATATCCACCGACTTGTGGGCCTGGCTGGCCAGGGCTTTCACATCGGAGACACTATAGGAAGTTTCCTGCGCGATGGTAATTTCACCCGCCTTGCTGATCACCAGATGGGTCTCCACATCGAGGGCGCGGCAGGCCTCCAGCAGGCGGATGCCGATCCACGCGCCGGAAGCGCCGCTGATGCCGATGACGAGCCGTTGCCGATGCGAATGTTTTGGCGTTTCAGTCAAAATAATCCTGCCTTGCGCATTGATTCATGGTCAGGGAGTTCATAATTCTGTAATATAGCTATTGTCCAGCGTCGGCGCACCGACGCCCTGTCGTTTCTAGCAGAGGAGATACATGATGAGCACAGCAGAACATGTTGCACAGCTGACCGAGAAGCACCACCGGATTGAAGAAGAAATCCAGACGGAACTTTCCAGCCCCTCCGCAGACCATGTTCATATCAGCGAGCTTAAACGGCAGAAACTCAGGATCAAGGAAAAGATATCAATGCTATCGCGAGAGGAAAAAGTGACGCATTGACGATAGCTTGCAAGCGGATCTTGAAAAGTTGACATAAGATACGAAAGGGCGCCGGAATTTTTTTCGGCGCCTGTTTTTTTATGGCCGGGCATATTTCGGCTTGACCGTCACAACAGAAGCCCCGATCCTTAACCATAATGGGCCTGGCGCGGATGCCGGGGAAGGGGCAGCCAAACCACCGCCCGTTCAGGCCTGTGGCGACGCCTTTTTGTCTGCCCCGGGCCCGCCCCATTGACGGAGAGATTCGCCCCGCCGCGTGGTATTTTTGCGGCGGATTTCGGGGAGTCACTCCGGCACAGTTCGTCAAGCAGTATTTTTATAAAAAAGTTTTCCACAAGCTGTTGACGTCGCAGCACGTATTATACAATATGTAGTGGCTTGATGCGCGTTACGCAGCAAATATCGTCTTTTTGGCGATGCTCACCAACCGTACATCTTTATCCGGACCGGGAGGGACAACCAGCATGCCGGGAATTGGATTTGCGGTTAAATGGCGTCAGGCGAGTGTATATTGCAATTTCCGGCTCTGGCCGGTATTGAGAGTTTTGTAAGATTTGGAGAAGGGGAAAGTCATGCTGGATAGGGTCGATATGTTGACCGAATTTGTTCAGGTCAAAGGGGGTTCACGGGTTCAGATCGACCATAGCCGGGACAAATATCTGACCGAGTTCGGCATGGCCGTCCTGAAGGACCGTTACCTTCTGCCGGGAGAGAGTTTTCAGGACCTTTTCGGCCGGGTGGCGAGCGCCTATGGCGAAGGCGATTCCCATGCGCAGCGGATTTATGAATATATCAGCAAGCTGTGGTTCATGCCGGCGACGCCGGTGCTGAGCAATGGCGGCTCGACCCGCGGTTTGCCAATTTCCTGCTTCCTGAACGAATCGAATGACAGCCTGAAGGGTATTGTCGATCTGTGGACGGAAAATGTCTGGCTGGCCGCCAAGGGCGGCGGCATCGGCAGCTATTGGGGCAATCTCCGCTCCATCGGGGAGGGCGTCGGCGCGGTTGGCAAGACCTCCGGCGTGGTACCCTTCATCCGCGTCATGGACAGCCTGACGCTTGCCATCAGCCAGGGGAGCTTACGCCGTGGCTCGGCGGCCGTGTATCTGCCCATCTCCCATCCGGAGATCGAGGAATTCATCGAGATTCGCCGCCCGACCGGGGGCGACCCCAACCGCAAGACGCCGAACCTGCATCATGGCGTTCTGATCTCGGACGCTTTCATGCGCGCGGTCGAGGAAAATGGCGACTGGGCACTGACCAGCCCGCATGACCATGCCGTTGTTCGCACCATCAATGCCCGCAGCTTGTGGATTCGCATCCTGACGGCGCGGGTCGAGACGGGGGAGCCATATATCATCTTCAATGACCGGGTGAACGCGCTGGTGCCGGAGCATCACAAGCTTGCCGGGCTGGAAGTGAAAACCTCCAACCTCTGCGCCGAGATCACCCTGCCGACCGGTACCGACCATCTTGGCAAGGAGCGGACGGCGGTTTGCTGCCTGTCTTCGCTCAATTTGGAAAAATATGACGAGTGGGAAGGGCAGGACGGCTTTATCGAGGATGTGATGCTGTTCCTCGATAACGTCTTGCAGGACTTTATCGACCGCGCACCGGACGAGATGGCGCGGGCGAAATATGCCGCGATGCGTGAACGCAGCGTCGGTCTTGGCGTGATGGGTTTTCATTCCTTTTTGCAGGCGAAGCGCGTGCCGCTGGAATCGGTCATGGCGAAAGTCTGGAACCGCAAAATCTTCACCCATATCCAGAAGGGCGTGAATGCGGCCTCCAAATCCCTGGCGGAATTGCGCGGGGCCTGCCCCGATGCCGCCGACTATGGTTTCCAGGAGCGATTTTCCAACAAAACGGCGATTGCGCCGACGGCTTCCATCTCCATCATCTGCGGTGGAGCCAGCCCGGGGATCGAGCCCGCCGCCGCCAACAGCTATACCCACAAGACGCTCTCGGGCAGCTTCAATGTGCGCAATCCGCATTTGAAGCGGCTGCTCGCCGAGAAGGGCAAGGATACGGAAGAAATCTGGAGTTCCATCACCGTCAAGGAAGGTTCGGTGCAGCATCTCGATTTCCTCGATGATCACGAGAAGGACGTGTTCAAGACCGCGTTCGAGCTGGATCAGCGCTGGATTATCGAGCTCGCCGCTGATCGCACGCCGATGATTGACCAGTCGCAGTCGGTGAATATCTTCCTGCCCGCCGATGTGCATAAGCGCGATCTGCACCAGATTCATATGATGGCCTGGAAGCAGGGCGTGAAGAGCCTGTATTACTGCCGCTCCAAATCCATGCAGCGCGCGGAAGTGGTGGCGACCAAGGACGATCTGCCGAAGGAGTTGCGCGAACTCGCCGCAAGCCTCGCCCCGACTGTGGCCAAAGCAGTCGAGATCGCGGGGGAGAGCGTTGATTACGAGGAATGCCTGGCCTGCCAGTAAGGGCCAGGCGTTTGCCTGTCATCCGCACGTATTGCTGCGCGGATGCGTTTATTTTCATAGAGTTAATTAATTTCGACATTCTGTCAGGAAGCCGTTGCCACCATGTCTCTGCTCGATGCCAAGCCCGTCTATAAACCCTTCTCCTACCCCTGGTGTTATGATGCCTGGCTGATGCAGCAGCAGATTCACTGGCTGCCCGAAGAAGTACCGCTCGCCGATGATGTGAAGGACTGGCATAACAATCTCTCCGAATCCGAGCGGCATCTGCTGACGCAGATTTTCCGTTTCTTCACCCAGTCGGATATCGAGGTGAACAACTGCTACATGCGCCATTACAGCCGCGTGTTCAAGCCGACCGAGGTGCAGATGATGCTCGCCGCCTTCTCCAATATGGAAACGGTGCATATCGCCGCCTATTCGCATCTGCTGGACACCATCGGCATGCCCGAGACGGAATATTCCGCCTTCCTCCATTACAAGGAGATGAAGGACAAATACGACTATATGCAGCAGTTCAATGTCGACAACAAATCGGAGGTGGCGAAGACCCTCGCCGTTTTTGGTGCGTTTACCGAGGGGCTACAGCTCTTCGCGAGCTTCGCCATCCTGCTGAACTTCCCGCGCACCGGCAAGATGAAGGGGATGGGGCAGATCGTCACCTGGTCCGTCCGCGATGAGAGCCTGCATTGCAACTCCATCATCAAGCTGTTCAAGACCTTCGTTTCTGAAAATCCGGAGATCTGGACGGCGGAATTCTGCGAGGAGCTCTATACGACTTGCCGCGAAATCGTCATCCATGAGGACGCCTTTATCGACCTCGCCTTCAGCGCGGGACATATCGAGGGGCTGACGGCGGAGGAGATCAAGGCCTATATCCGCTATATCGCCGACCGCCGCCTGGTGCAGCTCGGCCTCGATGAAATCTACCATATCGAGAAAAACCCGCTCCCCTGGCTCGACGCCATCCTGAACGCGGTGGAGCATGTGAACTTCTTTGAGAACCGCGCCACGGAATACTCCAAAGCCGCAACAAAGGGGACATGGGAAGACGCGTTTGCGTGAAAAGGCGCGTATGTTGCCTTTGACCCCGAAGGAGGTCTCGCTCGGCTCTTTTTCCACCGCCGCCTGTGAGGCGACAGGGACTGTTGTCATCATTGATGTCTTTCGCGCCTTTACGACGGCAGCCATTGCGCTCGCCAACGGCGCAAGCCGGATCATCATGGCGGATAGTCTGGAAATGGCCATGGATCTGCGGCGGCAAAATGTCGGACGCTATTGCCTTGGCGAGAGGGGAGGTGTACGCCCCGAAGGGTTTGATTTTGGCAACTCTCCCGTTGATATCCTGAACCGGCGGTTTGATGGCGACACCCTGATCCAGACCACCTCCAACGGCACCCGCGGCATACTCGCTGCAAAATCGGCAAAAAGAATTTATGCCGCATCCCTTGTGACCGCAGCGGCGACGGCGGAGGCCGTGAGGCGCGCAGCGGATCGTCCCGTCACGCTGGTTGCCATGGGCGATTTGGACAGATTCCGGACGGATGAAGATGAAATTTGTGCCCTATATCTTCGCAGCCTGCTGTTCGGCCTGACGCCCGATGCGGCGGCGGTCGCCCATGCCATCAGAACAATGAGCCGGCACACCGATGGCCGCCGGATGAGTGCGGCCGATGTTGATTGCTGCCTGGATATCAACCGCATTCCCTTTGCCGTCCGTGTCAATGAACAGGAAGGGGCCTGGGTGGCCGTCGCCGAACCGATGTCGTAAAAGACCATCCGTCAGCAAAGAACGCCAGACCTATATGCGCTATATCGCCGACCGCCGCCTGGTGCAGCTCGGCCTCGACGAAATCCACCATATCGAGAAAAACCCGCTTCCCTGGCTCGATAAAGAAAGATCGCGCTAATATCTTGCGAAATTAACCGGCGCTCTTAAAATCCACTTCACGCAATACGTGAAAATGTGGAGAGGGCCATGCCGGGAAATGCGCATTTTTCAGCCGAAAAGATTAATGTCTTTCAACTTCTGATTTTGGTTCTGTCTCTCTTTTCAGTGGGGTCATTGCTGGCGGAAAGTTTTTTATCGCTGGATGCAGGCACAGTGGAGATATTGATGACCGCAGATTTTATCATCTGCTTTGTTTTTCTTTACGACTTTTTCAAAAGACTGTTTGATGCGGAGAATAAGCTTGCTTTCATGAAATGGGGCTGGATCGACCTGATCAGCAGCATACCCGTATTTGATGTGTTGAGATACGGCCGACTAGTCCGGGTGGTCAGGGTTCTCAGGGTATTGCGTGTTTTTACCTCCGGGAGAATCCTCTATTCAACGCTCAAGGAAAACAAGGTCGAAACTACTTTCAATTCCGTTGTGCTGGTTTCAATGATGGTATTGATATTTGGGGCCATCAGTGTATTGCATCTTGAGCGCGGGGTTGCCGACTCCAATATAAAGGAACCGATGGACGCTCTCTGGTGGGCCTTTGTCACCATAACGACGGTGGGCTATGGGGATTACTATCCGGTCACGGCCGAAGGCCGTTTCATTGCGATTTTACTCATGACAAACGGGATTGGCTTTTTTGCGACGCTCAGCGCGATGATCGCGTCAAAATTCATCCGGGAAAATAAAACGGAGAGACAGCAGGAACAAATTCTGCGGATGATGTATAAATTGGAAGCGGATTTAACGGATATTCGACGTGAAATAAATTCTCGTGAAATGCAGAATGATCGTATGCTTTCAGATGAATAGCCCGTGTGCCGGTCCGTCAGAGGATGTTCTGTAGGCGCGAAGTTCTGCTCAGGTGAATTCCTTGAGGAAATGATGCACATCGCGCTCCAAGAGGGGCCAGACGGGGTCGTTTTCGGGAACCAGGTGGTTCGAGCTGTCATAGGCGATAAAGCGCGCGTTGGGCAGGGCGGCGGCGAGGCGTTGGCCCTCCTTTAGCGGCTGCATCCTGTCATTGCGACAGTGGGCAACAAGACAGGGCGCACGCACCTCGCCGAGCAGCTCCATAACATCCATGTTATCAAGGACTTCGCGGTAGCGCCCGAGATTTTCCGGCGAGATCATCTCGTGCATATCCTCGGCAAAGCGGCGGCGGTCTTCCTCACTCGCGCCGGGAACGATGGTCTGCGCAATCAGATCGCGAAGCGAGGGATAGTCATCGTCCCAGCCCGCCCGCATCATCGCGCGAAAGGCTTCAGCGAGCTTGGTGTCATGCGCATTGCCGCGTTTCGCCCGGCCCTTGGCGTAACTGCCGATCATCACGATGGCGGAGACCCGTTCCGGCTGGCGGGCGGCGAAGGCGGCGGCGATGGCGGCCCCTTGCGAGAAGGAGAGGATGGGCGCGCGGGTTATCCCGGCGGCATCAAAAACGGCTTCCAGATCATCGACGAAGCGGTCAATGGAGATTTCCGCCACGTCCCAGTCCGAGAGGCCGTTGCCGCGTGAATCGAAGCGGACGAGGCTGTATTTATCCGCAATCGATGTGGTCATCGGCGCAAAACCGGGGCTGCGCCAGTCGAGATGCAGATGGCTGATCCAGTTAGGCGCCTTTACGATGGGCGGGCCAGCACCATTTGTTGTCCAGGCGAGACGGACCTTGTCTTTGGTGGTGCAGAACTTGATTTCCTGAGTCTCTGAAAGGTGGCGGCGCTGTGCGACCGTGCCAGGGTCAGTAAAATCGACTGACAGCACCTCAATCGGTTGATCAATGCCCTTGAAGCTGTGGCTGCCTTCGCGACGCAGGCGGATGTCTGTCTGGTTGCCGATAAGATCCCGGACGAGTTGCGAGATCAGGATGCCGCCTGGCGGCGCCGCACTCTGTATCCGCGCGGCGATATTGACGGCATCGCCAAAGAGGTCCTCTCCCTCGACAAGGACATCGCCCGCATGAATACCGGCACGCAACCGGATTGTCTCAGGATAGATGTAGGGAAGGTCGGCCGCGCGCATCATTTTCTGGATGGTGACGGCGCAATCGAGGGCTTTGGACGCCGAAGCAAATTCGATCAGCGCGCCATCGCCCAGAAGTTTGACAACGCGCCCATTATGAGCGGCAACCGCAGGGGAGATAATTTTGCGATAAAGTATATTCAAGGCCGTCAGCAGACGGGAAGAACCAGTCTGCATCATGCGGCTGAACCCTACAACATCCAGTGAAAGAATGGTGGCAAGCCTTTGCTTGGACATTGGTTCAATCTATTTTATATGGCCAGTTCAAGCATAATATCATGAAAATATCATGTTCATGCGCGCCTGCATAGAGCCGTCCCGATCATTCTGCTTACTTTCGCCGGTCGAGCCATTTGAGATGCAGCGCGGCGAGGAGGGAAATGAAGGTTGCCGCGCTCATCAGCAGGATCAGGGTGAGGGCGCCATGATCGTTGTCCAGTATCGTTCCTGTGAAGGAGGTCATGAACGCGCCGAAGCCGACATTCATTGCGCCGACAAGGCCGAGCGCCGAGCCCGCCAGATCCGGCCGGACGGAGAGCGCCCCGGCGTTACAGCTCGGGATCGACAGGCCATTGCCGAGCCCGACAATCATCACCGGCGCAAACAATGTGTAGACATTGACCACGCCCGAGAGCATGAAAAGTAGCCCGATCAGCAGCCCCGCCATGGCGGTAACCCGGCCGATCAGGATCAGGTTATTGAGGGAAATCCGCTGGCTGAATCGCCCGGAGAAGAATGTGCCAACCGTAAAGCCGAGGGTGATCAGCCCCATATAGAAACCGAGGGTTGCGGGCGACAGGCCGAGCATCGAAACGGCGACGAGCGGCACGCCAGCAAGAAAGATATAGAAGCAGCCCGCCGCAAAGGCGATGCTGATGGCGTAATCCCAGTAACGGCCGTTTTTGAGAAGGTCGGGATAATTCCGGAACTGGCTGGCGAAGCTCGTGCTTTTCTGGCGGTTCGTTTCTCCCATATCGACCCAGCAGAGCAGGAAGGCCAGCAGTCCGAGGATCGTGAAAGTCAGAAAGCTTGACCGCCAGCCGAACATCTCGTCCAGTCCGCCGCCCAGAACAGGCCCCAGCATTGGCGCAACCGACATGGCCATGGTGATGAAGCTGATACGTTTTGCCGCCTCTTCCGGCCCCGAAATGTCGCGCGTGATCGTGAGAGACAGCCCCCAGCCTGCAATGACCGCCCCTTGCAGAACGCGAAAGGCGAGGAATACCCAGATATTGCCCGTCAATGTACAGACAAGGGAGGCGACGGTGAAAAGGGCGAGGCTGACCAGCATGACCGGCCGCCGTCCGTAGCGGTCCGAAAGTGGCCCGAGGATGAGCATCAGCACGGCCGTCACGCCGAGATAACCGGCGATGGCGAAGGTCAGCAGGGCATAGTCGGCCTCGAAATCCACCGCCATATTGGCGAGGGAGGGCAGGAACATATTCAGCGACAGGACGGACAGCGCCGTCAGCAGGACAAGGGTCGAGAGGCGCGGCGGAGTGGTTGCGGCAAAGGGCATGAGGCAATTCCCTGTCGACTGAAGAGGGGGCGGCCATGAGACGACGAGAAAACCCGCCCGCTCTGACTCCGGATCGGCTGACCTCCCCTCAAGCGGATTATGATTGTTCGTTGACGGACAGGCTAGGCCGGGCGCGAGTTGTGGTCAACTCAAATTATCGTGCAAAAACAACGGGTATGCCGTGCAGAAAAAGCAGGGGTCGAGGCAAGCGACATGATGCGCCGCCCCCGCATGCCGCGATTGCATGCTGCGTCACTCGCGGATCCATTCCACCTGCGGCGGCAGGGAAGCGCGAGGGATCCGGGGCGCAAGAAAGTCCCGCAGAATTTTTGGGATATAGGCATATTGCGGATCGCGGGCATATAGCGTCATCTTCGATTGATGCAGCAGGCCTGCGCGCACCGTGCCGTCATAAATCTTGATCAGGATCATGGCTTCCTCCGCGCCGCCCTGATGCGGCGCAAGGCCGGAAAGAACAAGGTTGCCGCTGGAAAAATCGATGGGGCCGGAGACAGAAAGATTACGCCGGAAGACGGGCAGTTTTTCGCCAAGCAGATCACGAAGGGCGGTTTGCACCGTCGCATCATCCAGCACGGTGTCATATTCATAGGTGCCGATGTAGGGGGCAAGATGGGCAAGCGCGCCCTCTTTCCAGTCAATGCCATCCGCTGCCTGAACGCGGGGGATGAGGAATGGCAACATCAGCAGTAAAGCCGGGACCATCCTTACCAATCGATGCAGTCGGTGTCTGCCCTGGGCGATGGCTGCACGCCTTTTCCGGAATATATCGGTAAAACGGCAGGATGGAGGGGGCGCGGGAAATGAATTCATCAATGCCATGTCATTTATTCCGTCTGTAATTGATGCCGTCATCCATTGCCGTTAGGATAGCAGTCTATTGAAAAAACTGTGAAAAATAAAATGGAGGTTTGAAGCCCGTCATGACATTTCGTCGGAGCCTGATGTTTCTGCTGCTGATCGCAGTGTCTTTCCTGCCGGTAATCACCCCGAAGGCGCGTGCCGATGCTCCATCAATTGACGGGGTCAAGCTTGGCATGGCGGTTGCGGAGGTGGAGGCGACCTTTGCATCGGCTGACCATAAAGTCGCCATTCAGAAAACGCCGCTCAGTCAATCGATCCTCTATGGCCAGATGTTCCGTCATTGGAACAGCAAGGGGCAAATTGATGGAAACAGGGTCAGCACGTTGATCGGCCGATCGCAAAAGGGCGTGGTGACCGTCAATTTTTCGGCCACCGGCGAACAGGCGACTTATATCCAGCGGGTGGAGAATATCGGCACGAACCGGCCCCCGCGCGGCCAGTATTTTGAAACGCTGGTCGCCCGGCATGGAAAGCCGGATTATGAAAGAATGGGGATGAAAAATCACATTCTTTACCTCTACTGGGTGCTGGAGGAAGGCAAGGTGAACTGCCTCAAATACAGCGAGAACAAGAATACCGTTCCCTATCATATCAGCGGCATTGTCATGCAGCCTTTCCTCGGGACGATCCGGACGCCGGAAGGGAAAATGATCAATAACGCGGCGGCCTCTCTGGATGATTGCGGTATCGTGCTTGAATACCGGCTGTTTCAGGATCCGCTTAACAAGGTCGAGGTCCGGCTTGCCGATGCGGCCGCCGTGGCGCGGGATGAACTGGCGTTGAGAGAAGGGGGGCAACAATAGTCTGCCGATCTCATGGAGATCCGGAACAGGCGCCGGGGCGGTGCGGCGGCATGGTTTTTAAGATTAAACTGTTGTGAAGCGCAGGTTTTTTTTATTGCCTATCGTTCAAATTCTGTACAGGATAATGAAAGAATTCAATTGCCTAGGTTATAATAATCATTAGAAAACCGAAGAGGTTCCCGTGAAAAAGAACTCTTTTTTTCGAAATGCCCTGCTGGCGTCCCTGTTCATGATGCCGTCTTTTGCCGCACATGCCGATGAAATTGATGTCGCCGGGGTCGCTCTCGGCATGTCGGTCGAAGAGGCGGAAGAGGCTATTGCAGACTATAATTCCGAACTGAAACTCAACTACACCCAGTATTACATGAATTATACTGACGGGGTGAAGAAGCTGCGTACGGAGGATTATGTCCGTATGATCACGACTGCGCCGCATCGGGTGGACCAGTTTATCGTCACCTTTGCGGCACCGCCGGATGAACCCAAGGTGCTGGCCGCGGAGCGAATACAGCGGATCAAGGATGCGCCGATCGACCGCGCGGTTTATCTGGAAGCGCTGACTGATAAATATGGCGATCCATCGTTGATGGCGACAGACCCCAAGTCGAATTTCATGTTCGTCCAATGGTATCTCGGGGAGGACAAGGTCAATTGCAAGCCTGCCCCTCTCCAGCCCGGTCCGCGAGTTAAAGTGGATGTCACCCTTCAGAGAAGTATTGTGAAGGAAATTCGCAATGACGACGGCAGTATGAAGCTGCCTGGGGCGGAAAGCATCGAAGATTGCGCCATTGTCCTGGAATACCGGCTGGAAGGGGATCCGGTGGTCAAGGCCTCGGGCGGCGTTCTTGACGTGGCAGCAGCGGCCAAGAATGAAATCAACGTCATGAGCTGGATGGAAGAGCTCTCCCGCAAAGCGCGCGAAGATCTGGCCAAAAAGTCAGGCGCGGCCAAGCCGAAAATCTAGGCCCGGCGGGGCCCGTTATCCGGAAAGCGTGACCATGATAAGTGAATTGCATCTCCCCCTGATCCTGCTGGCGGCGTTTGTCGCCTCGGCAAGTCCCGGTCCGGCGACTCTTGCCATTGCGGGCACGTCGATGAATGCCGGGCGGGGGCACGGCCTTGCGCTGGCGGCGGGGGTGCTGACAGGATCGCTGTTCTGGTCCGCTGCGGCCGCCTTCGGCCTTGGCGCGATCATGCTGGCCAATGCTTGGGCGTTTGAGGTGATCCGGTATGCAGGCGCGGGCTATCTGCTCTATCTTGCTGTCAAGTCGGCACGCACAGCCCTCTCAAAAGCGCCGATGGTGCAGAGCCGCCTGACAGTCACCAGCTATCGCGCCGCCTATCAGCGTGGCCTCGCGCTGCATCTGACCAACCCGAAGGCGATCCTGTTTTTCGGTTCTCTCTTCTCGGTCGGGGTGCCGGTGGATGCGGCGGCTTCCTCCATGGTGATTATTATCGCTGCTGTCGGCCTGCAAAGCGCCCTCGTCTTTCACGGCTATGCGCTGATTTTTTCCAGCGCGCCGATGATCGCAGGCTATACCCGCCTGCGCCGCTGGTTCGAAGGGGTGTTCGCCGTCGTGTTTGCCTTCGCCGGGTTCAAGATCCTGACCACCCGTCTCGGCGGTTAGGGACCGGGCCAGCAGAGGTTATCACTGCCGTCATATTCGCATGTGAGCCGCGAAAACACTGCTCATCCGCAGGCGCATCCGAGGGCAAGTCGTTTATTTCTTCTTGCCCGATTTGCTCTTTTTCTTTGATTTTGCGTCTTTTTTGGCCGTTTTCTTGCTGTCCTTCTTGGCCGCTTTCTTCTCGGCTTTTTTCGCGGTTTTCGCCTTTTCCTTCTTTTTGGACGGTTTGCCCTCCTTCGTCTTTTTAGTGGCTTTCACCTTGCCGGCTTTGTCAGCCCTTTTGGCCTTTGGCATTTTTTCCGGCATTTTTGCCGTCGCCGTTTCGGCGTCTGTCTCGGAAGCCGGGATCGCGGCGGGAACCGCCTTCGATGTGGCCGCAACCGGAGAGGCCGGCGCGGGGGTAAGGGCGTCCTTCGCCGCGGCGATCAGGAGAGCGGCGCGAGCCTCCCCAATGCCGGGAACGGCGAGAAGGTCGGCAACGTCGGAATTGGCAAGCTGCTCGGCAGTGGTGATGCCTTTATCGGTGAGGCCTGTGCCCGTTGTCGGACCAATCCCCTTTACGTCATATATCGTCAGCATGTGTATGATGTCCTTGAACCGGGGTAAAAAAGGCTGGCGCTTGGCCAGCCTTGTCCATTGAGACGCTCAGGCCGCTTTTTTGAGCGCCTTTTTCGCTTTTTTCAGCTTCTGCTCCTGCTGGGCGACTTTCCCCTTACGGAGCTTCACTTCCTTCTTCAGTTCCTTGATTTTCGTTTTTTTGGCCATGATATGTCCTCATTCGTTCAGTTGATGGAATATGCCGGGCAGCTAGACTTTTTCCTGAGGGGCATGCTGTTGCAGAAAATCACGGATGAACCGCCGGATCTCGCGGGCGGCGCTGGTGTCCAGCTCGTCACATAATTTGACGAAACGGTCCCGTTCCTTGCCTTTTATGCGAATAATCAACTGGCTGTCTTTCCGCTCTTTCTTCTTCTGCTTCTTCTCTGCCGCCATCGCCTTGCTGCTCCGTTGCATCATCCTGACTATAAGGAATGCATATCAAATGTATATACATTTTATATTACAGTTTTGTGACAGTCGCGGCAAGGATGGTCCGCCAAAGATCAGTGCGGGGGATGGTCGCTAGCTGTAGATCAGCGTCCCGTCTTCCAGATCGGCCTGGGCCAGAGTCTCCCGGTCCACATAGTAATTCTGCGTATGGACCCACGGATCGCGGTCGCCCTGCTTGGGCAGCAGATGCAGCGCTCGCGTGAGATATCCGGCGTTGAAATTCTCCGGATCGACGAAGGGTAACTCGGGCATGTCCCGGTCTTCCTCCCGCAGTGTCGGCACGACGCTGCGTACTCCCTTTTCCGTCATATGGCGCAGCAGGCGGCAGACAAATTCCGCCACCATGTCGGACCGCATCGTCCAGCTTGTCCGCAAATAGCCGAACACCCAGGCCATGTTGGGCACGCCCGAGAACATGACGGCCCGGTGTGACCAGCAGTCATGGAAATCGAGCGCCTTACCATCAATTGTGAAGGTGATGTCGCCGAGGACGCTGATATTGAATCCGGTCGCCGAAATGATGATATCCGCTGCCAGCTCCTTGCCTGATTTAAGCAGAATGCCCGTCTCCGTAAACTGGTCAATCTGGTCTGTCACGACAGAGGCTTCCCCTCTGCGGATAGCGCGGAAAAGATCGCCATCCGGCACGAAAGCGAGCCGTTGCCGCCACGGCCGGTAGGAAGGCGTGAAATGCGGATCAATAGGCAGGCTGTCGCCGAGATAATTCTGCGCCGCCTGCAGCAGTTCGGCGCGCAGGGCCTCCGGCTCCTCGAATGAGCGGCGGGTGATTTCCTTCTGATCATATAATATCTTGCGCCGGGCGATTTCATGCACCCATTCGTCGGGCACATCAAGGGCGCGGAGCGTATCGGCCAGTTCATCGCGGTTCGGCTTGGCAAAGAAATAGGTGGGGGAGCGTTGCAGCATGGTGATATGTCCCGCCGTTCCGGCCATGGCGGGGATCAATGTTGCCGCCGTCGCGCCGGAGCCGATAACCACCACTTCCTTGCCGGAATAGTCAAGATCCTCCGGCCAGTTCTGCGGATGGATGACCGGGCCTTTAAAATTCTCCCGTCCCGGATAGTCGGGCATATACCCCTCGCTATGGCGATAGTAGCCCTGACACATCCAAAGGAAGTGGCAGCCATACTGCTCGATCTCCCCGGTTTCACCATTTGCCACTTCGAGCGTCCAGCGCGCTTCGTCGCTCGACCAGCTTGCCGAGATGACGGTGCATGAAAAGCGGATGTGCTGCCGCAGGTCATTCTCGTCAAGCGCTTCGTTCAGATAGCGCAGGATTTTGTCCGCCGTTGCGATGGGCGCGTCCTTCCACGGTTTCCATTTGAAGCCGAACGTGAACAAATCGCTGTCGGAGCGGATTCCCGGATATTTATGGGTCGCCCAGGTGCCGCCGAACGTCTCTTGCGTTTCCAGCAGGGTGAAGCTCTTGCCGGGGCAATTTTTTTGCAGGTGATAGGCCGCGTCGATGCCGGATATTCCGGCGCCAATGATCAGTACGTCGAAATACCGGATTGCATTTACACTCTCCTGATTGCTGTCGACCGCTATATCCATGGTCTGTCCTCCCAATCGCCTTTGGCGTTGTCGTTATTGGGGAATAGAATAACAATCTCTACCCGCTCTGCAATAGTCAATTGCGCAGGCGTTCCCTTGTGTGGGATGATTGCCGATCATCTTAATCTTCCGGGGGGAGTTCATGAACAGTTTCAATCTGGAAAATCCGGTTTTTGCGGCCTATGCCATTGCCGCCGCGCTCATGCTCCTGAAAATCATGGGGCAAGGCTGGATGACGGTTTACCGGATGATGAAAAGCTCAGCCGGCCTCGTCAGCCCGGAAGACCTGCAAGTGGGGCCGTTTAACAAGAACCCGCGACCGGAACAGCTGGATATCAATGACTATGTCGATCGATCGCGCCGGATGCATCGCAACGACCTTGAGAATATTCCGGCCTTTCTCATTGCGGGGCTGTTGTTCGTTGCTGCCAGTCCCGATCTTCTCTGGGCACAGATTTTATTCTACGGCTTTGTCCTTGCCCGGCTCCTGCACACAATTGCCTATGCCACGAAGCGAAACCATGAAGTGCGTGCAACCTTTTATACCATCGGTAGCGTGATTGTCCTTTACATGGCAGTTCATGTCCTGTTTGTAGCCATCGGGCATACTTTCGGCTAAAGTCCGGACACGCGTTTTTTGAGAGCAGCCTGCATGACGGTAAAAGAAACAGACCTTCCTTCGGACAGCGGTCTTCACGCGCTCTATAGGCCGGGGGATTTCCTGGATTGCTATTCGGTTGTCCTGTCGCCGCCGGATCCACCTCTCGCCGAAATTCTGCAATATCTGTTGATTGAAATGCCTGGGTGGGCGCGGATGCTGATGCGTATCCGGGATGGCATTGTCAGGGTGTTCGGCATCCGGACAAGTCAGGACTTCCCGCAGGATAACCGTTTTCGCCGCGTCCTCACCGTTGGCGATCATGTGGGTTTCATGAAGGTGCGGGCGATTTCCGAAACGGAAATCATTCTGGGGCAGGATGATCGCCATCTTGATTTCCGGGTTACGATCTACCGGGAGCCGGGGACGGGTGGGCAGGTTTCCCTCGCCACGCTGGTGCATCGGCATAACTGGTTCGGGCGGCTTTATCTGGCTCTGATCATGCCGTTTCATATTCTGATTGTGAAGTCCCGCCTGGCGGCAACGGCACGCCATTTCGGGAGAAATGACTGATCCGGGACGCTAATAGTTGCAATATGAGCGATTTCCCCCCAATAATAAGCCACCAAGCAGTTTCAACAGACGTTTTCAATGGGAGACGGAGTATGGCAGGCAAGTTTGAGTTATATAAGGACAATGGAGGGGAGTTCCGCTTTCGCCTGAAAGCCGGCAACGGGGAAACCGTTGGCACATCCGAGGGCTACAAGCAAAAGGCAAGCGCGGAAAACGGAATCGAGTCAGTCAAGACAAATGCTCCCAATGAAAGTCGTTTTGAGGTCAAGGAAGGCAAGAACGGCAAGTGGTATTTCAACCTGAAAGCCGCCAATGGCCAGGTCATCCTGTCCAGCCAGGGCTACGCCAGTGAAGCGGGCGCCAGAGAAGGGACCGGCGCGGTAGCACGGGCAGCGGATGGCGCGAAAGTAGACGATCAGGCGATCTGATCCCCTGTACCCATTTTCGGGGCGCGCGAATGTCTCATCTTTCTCGCGATCCGGCAGATAAAAATCACGGCCGCCTGACATTCGTCGGGCGGCCGTTTGTGTGAAGGCGTGCTGGTTTTCAATCCGCAGATATTCAGGCGGCCAACCGCGTGCGCGAGGCGTAAGCAGCAATGCGTTCGCCGAGCAGGCGGGCAGTTTCCAGATCGCCGCTACGCGGAGCTTCCTCTGGCGAGGCGTCGGCCGGTGAAATGGCGAGTGCGCCCGCAAATCCGCCGGTCCAGTTCACATGCTCCGGCCCGTGTTCTTTCTGGTTGGACGGGAGTAGCCCCGTGCCGATCCAGATCTGGCCGAGCTGCTGCGACAGGGTGAAGAAGTAATTGATGGTGGATCCTTTGTCCCCGTTAACGGTCGCCGAGTTGGTAAAACCGCCCGCAACCTTGTCCTTGAAAGTACCGGCAAGCCAGTGCTTTGATGTCTGATCCGCGAATTTCTTGAACTGCCAGGCCGCGCCGCCCATATAGGTCGGGCTGCCGTAGATAATGGCATCTGCAGCGGCGAGAGCATCCCAGTCCGCATCGCTTATATCGCCGGTATCGGGAATGCGGATGGTGGTGACCGTAACGTCATTGACGCCTGCCGCGCCCGTCGCGACGGCCTCTGCTTGTTTGACTGTGTGGCCGTAGCCGCTGAAATAAATGATGGCAACCTGTGTCATTTGGTACTCTCCTTGAAAGGCGCTGCGCCTGTTATAAATTCTGTACATACAGCAGTTATGCCCTTTACTTTCTTTTTGCAAGTAGTTACCTTTTGGTAAGTATTGAGAAAAATCGGAGAAATTTTCGATGACCGCAAAACATAACCCGACGCAGTGCCCGATGGAGAGTATTTTGGGGCAGATCATGGGGCCATGGACGCCTTATATTCTGTGGTTGCTGTCCAATGAAAAGGCGCTGCGCTTCGGTGAGTTGTCGGCGCGCATTCCCGATATCTCCGCCAAGGTGCTGACGGACCGGCTGCGCAAGCTGGAGGCGAGCGGTCTTGTGCATCGCGATTATCAGCCGACCGTGCCGCCGACGGTGTCCTATTCACTGACCGAGCGCGGGCAGGAGCTGCATTGCGTTTTGCAGGGGCTGAATGAGGTGGCGCTTCGCTGGGATGAGGAAGACCGTGACAAGGTTGCGAAGAATGGGATGATGGACGCCGCCGAAGTTGCCGCAGACTGACGGTTTTGCTCACGCGAAGTTGCCTTCATGGGCGACGGAAGATGTGATATTCCTTTCATAAGAACAACATAAATGTCGAGGGAGCGTCATATCATGCAGGATATCCAGATCCAGTTCACCCTGTTTTCCGCCTTTTATTCGCCGCTGATTTCCACCATGTCGGGCGGGTTTCTGGAGGCGGAGGGGCTGAACCCCAAATGGTCCGTTGCGCCGGTTGGTGTCTCGGCCATGGATGCCCTGAAGAATGGCAGCGCCCATGTGGTTCAGTCGGCCTTGAGCCAGGGGTTTGCCGCCCTCGGGCGAGGGGAGACGTTGGAGACCACGCATTTCGCGCAAATCAACGAGATGGACGGGTTTTTCCTGACTGCGCGAGAGCCGGACCCGGATTTCAACTGGAAAAAGCTGGAAGGGGCGGAGGTTGTGCTATTCGGCGGGGGGCAGCCGCTTATCATGTTCAAATACGCCTGTCACAAGGCCGGCATAGATTTTGATAAGATCAAGGCGATCAATGTCGGCGGCGCGGCGGCGATGGACAAGGCCTTCCGCAGTGGGCAGGGGCAATATGTGCAGCAGCAGGGACCCTATCCGCAGCAGCTTGAGGAAGAGGGGGGCGGGCATATCGTCGCCGAAGTGGGGCGCCAGATCGGCAAATGCGGTTTTTCCAGCCTGGCGGCGCGGAAAGACTGGCTGGAAACAGACATGGCGCATGCCTTCATGCGCGCCTATCGCAAGACGCGGGCATATCTTAATGAAACCCCGGCCGCCGACATCGCCCGCGCCGAAAAAGACTACTTCCCGGATATCAGCGAGGCGGCGTTAACCCGCTGCATTGCGACCTATCAGAAACTCGGCTGCTGGCCGCCCCATGCGGAGATCACACAGGAAGCCTATGAGGCGACCATGGATATCTTCGCCTATAACGGTGCGCTTCAGGCGCGCTATTCCTATGATCGGATTTGCAGCCCGCCGCCCGATTAAAAAATATAGGACAGGATCACACCACCTGCGGCGGCGATCATAAGAACCGGCGTGATCTGCCAGCGTCGGTGGAGCAGCAGGAAGGCGCTGAGGGCGGCCAGCAGGAGCACCCGGCCATCGAGGGAAGCAAGCGTTGGCTGCCACAGCGTGAATAGGCCGGTTTCACGCCTCGTGACTTCGGTGAAAAAGACATGCAGCGCGAACCAGAGCGAAAGATTGAGGATCACGCCCACCACAGCCGCCGTGATGGCGGCAAGCGCGCCGGAGAGCCGCGGCTGGTTCGATATCCGGTCAATATAGGGGGCGCCTGCAAAAATCCAGAGAAAACAGGGAACGAAGGTGACCCAGAGGGTAAGGGCCGCCCCGGCAACCCCGGTGAGGAATCCGCCCTTGTAATAGGCTGCAAGGAAGCCGACAAATTCGGTGACCAGAATAAGGGGGCCGGGTGTCGTTTCGGCAAGCCCCAGCCCATCCATCATTTCCCCGGCGTTGAGCCAGCCGAACTGATTGACCACATCCTGCGCCATATAGGCGAGGCCCGCATAGGCGCCGCCGAAGCTTACGACCGCCAGCTTGGAGAAGAAAAGCGCGATCTCGGTCAGAATGGGCGTGCCGGAAAGCTGATCGACCGCCAGTACCGGCAGCCACCAGGCCGCCAACCAGAGAGCGATATTGCGCAAAGTGGGCCATAAGGCTGGCTTTGACATTGAAAGCGCGGGGCCGCTTTCATGAACCTCGCCACGCCAGAAAAAACCGAACAGGGCGGCGGCGAGAATAATCAGCGGGAACGGGAGGCTGAGGAAAAAGATACCTATAAAGGCAAGGGCGGCGATAACCCAGTATATGATTGACCGCAGAGCCCGTTTCGCGACTTTCATAAGTGCATCAAAGACGATAATAACCACCGCGGCCTTGATGCCGAGGAACAGCGCCGCCATCAGCGGCACCGATCCGAAATAGGCATAGAGGCTGGCAAGTGCGAGAATGACAAGGGCGCCCGGCAGGACGAACAGAAGTCCGGCTATCAACCCGCCGACAAAGCCGCGAAGACGCCAGCCCGCATAGGTCGCAAGTTGCATCGCCTCGGGCCCCGGCAGGAGCATGCAGAAGCTGAGCGCATTCAGGAACTGCCGTTCACCCAGCCAGCCTTTTTCATCCACAAGCACCCGGTGCATGAGAGCGATCTGCGCCGCCGGGCCGCCAAAGGACAGAAGGCCAATACGTCCGAAAGTGGCGAAAAGTTCCCGCGTGGTCGGCTTTTCCGGTGTCATGGCGGCGTTCCGCTCCATCCTGATGTTCCGCTGAAGAGTTTATGATAGGGTCGGATCGGACGGGCGGCGTCAACCGGATTTTTATGACATTTTGGCGATGCGCGCCTCCACATTGCGCTTGATATTGGCGAGCCCTTCCGCCGCTTCCGCATCCATGCGGTCGATCTGTTCCGCCGTCGCCGGGCGGGGGCGGGCCGGATTGATCATGGTACGTTTGAAGCGGACTGTTCCGGCATCTTCCTCCGTTACGTCATAGCGCACGATGATGGGACCGAGAAAGCTCGCATGGGTCTCCCCGATCCAGAGGCGCGGCGGATCGCATTCCCGGACGACCCAGTCAAGCTGCGCGGGTCCGGTGCGCGTCGCCCATTTCTCGATAAAGGTATCGCCCGTCCGCATGGGCCGGTCGGGGCTGTCGATCTCGTGGGAGGAGGCAAGCCATTCCGGCCAGCTATTGGGGTTGCTGACATAATCGAGCACAGCGCTGGCGGGCGCGGTGATCAGGATATCGTGGCTGCGTTCAAAGGCGTATGTCTGGCTCATGGGGGTTTCCTTTCCGGTTTATTGTTGTTGCGATACCTGTTTGATGAGATTGCGCGCGATGCGTTCATTCTGGATTTCCGTGGTGCCGTCCACATAGTTCGCGATGCGGGCGCAGGCGATCTGGCGGCCGAAGTTATAGTCACGGCGTAAGCCTGCTGCGCCCATGATCTGCATGCAGCGTGCAAGATGGGTGTCGGCCATGCTGGTTGCGAATTTCTTGGCATAGGCCGCCGGTATCTCCGCATTTTGCCCGCTTTCTACCGCGAGAACGGCGCGATAGGCGAGCAGGCGGGCAGCCTCCACATCCGTTTGAGCGTCGGCGAGACGCCATTGCAGACCCTGAAAATCCGCAATATGACCCCCGAAGGCGGCGCGTTCGCTGGCGTAGCGCGCAGCCGTATGAACGGCCGCCTCTGTCATGCCGCAGCACATGGTCGCCACATAGCTGCGGGCGGCATTGACGCCGGCCATGGCGGCCTTGAACCCCTCTCCGGGTGGGCTCATCATCCGCTCATCGGGGATAAAATGATCGGTGAAGCGGAAGCCACCCGCGCCAATGGCATGGCCACCCATGATCTGGAACGGCGGCACTCGGCTGACGCCTTCTTCACGGGCATCGACAAGAAAACCCGCCACGCCGCGCCACCCCGCCGCGGGATCCGTCTGCGCATAAAGGAACATCAGGTCCGCATGGGCGGCATTGGTGATCCAGGCTTTCTCGCCGGTGAGGCGCCAGCCGCCCGCGACCTTTTTCGCGCGGGTTGCGATGGCGGCGAAATCGCTGCCGGCGGCCGGTTCGGTCAGTGCGGTGCAGCCAATGGCTTCCCCGGTCAGCATTTCCGGCAGATATCTTTTCGCAATCTTCTCGGGTGCATCGCGGGCGATTTTGCCCGCAAGCCCCATATGATTGATGAAGCTGAAGGAAAAGGCGAAGCAGTGCCGGGCAATCTCTTCGGCGATGCGGGCCTTGACGCGAAAGCGGTGGCCGGTGCCACCAAGATGTTCCGGCACCTCCAGCCCGGCCAATCCGGCAAGGGCGGCCGCGCGTATCGCCTCAATCGGCTGGCGGCGCTCATCTTCCCAGCTTTGCGCCTTGGGGGCGACTTCGGTCTTTGTAAAGTCGGCAGCGCGCGCCAGCATCTCCCGTTCGGCGCTTTCCAGGGGCAGTTCCATGATCTCTCCCGTTGATATTCTTGCTTTTGATAAAACTATAACGAAGGAGTCATCCGGGTGAAAGCCCGGCTTTATGGCGAGGTCAGGATTTTCTCCATGCGGAAATTGCGCAGTGTTACCCCTTGTCGGACGGGATACTGTTCCCGAAGAAGTGTCCAGCCGCGGCGGAGCAGGAAGGGCCGCAGGCCGAGGCTGGCGTCACAGGAAAGCCGGGCGATGCGGTCTTTTAACGCCGATTCTTCAAGCCTGGCATAAAGAGCGGCGGCAACGCCCTGTCCTGCCCGGTCCGGATCTGTGAAGGCGAGATCGAGATATCCGGTATTATCACGGCTCATGAAACCGACGATCCGCCCTT
This sequence comes from Sneathiella sp., assembly GCF_002694385.1. GTDB lineage: Bacteria > Pseudomonadota > Alphaproteobacteria > Sneathiellales > Sneathiellaceae > Sneathiella. The sequence goes on along the minus strand of NZ_NZMB01000009.1, from coordinate 152,062 downwards.
CGTCAACTTCTGCAACCAAAACATGTTGAGAGATAAGACGATTGCGCCAATTTTCCGGATCGGGCGGGGCCGGGGCCCAGGCGGCCCTCTCGGCCGCGCTGTAGTGGGCGGCCGCGCCCTCGCGCACACTTCTGAAGAAAAGCGTTGCGGTGGCGGCGATATCCCGATTTTCAAGAGGGCGAATGAGGAAGGTTGTCATGACGAAAGTGTAGGAAATACACGGTCTTCTGTCACGTAAACTCCGCCGAATGTAGGGCGGAATCCGTGATGAATATCTGCCAAATGAGGCGAATTCCATAGCCCAAGTTTCTATTGCAAAAGAAAAAAATTCGTGGAAAAGTAGTTTTTGAGGCCCTTCCGGGCGTCCAAGATGCCTCGGAAGGCACAAAAATCACAGGAAACTGATTGGGAGGATTAATTACCATGCGCAAGGCATTTATGGTTGCGGTTGCCACAACCGCACTGCTGGCGTCCGGGTCGATGGCATACGCCAAATGCGATCCGGGAGAGATTGTCGTTAAATTTGCTCATGTGACGAATACCGACAAACATCCGAAGGGAATCGCTGCGAGCCTGGTGCAGCAGCGGGTGAATGATGAAATGCAGGGCAAGGCCTGCATGGAGGTTTATCCGAACTCGACCCTTTATAATGATGACAAGGTGCTGGAGGCGATGCTGAACGGTGATGTGCAGCTTGCCGCCCCGTCACTCTCAAAATTTGAACAGTTCACCAAGCAGTTCCGTATCTTTGATCTGCCGTTCATGTTCAAGAATATTGATGCGGTGGATGCTTTTCAGACGTCTGAAACCGGACAGAAGATGAAGGAATCCATGGTCAAGCGCGGCCTTCTTGGCCTGGAATTCTGGCATAACGGCATGAAGCAGTTTTCGGCCAACAAGCCACTGCTGCTCCCCTCTGACGCGAAGGGGCTGAAATTCCGCGTGCAGTCTTCCGATGTGCTGGTTGCGCAGATGGATGCGCTCGGCGCCAGCCCGCAAAAGATGGCCTTTTCCGAAGTTTACGGCGCCCTGCAACAGGGAGTTGTCGATGGTCAGGAAAATACCTGGTCCAATATTTATGGCCAGAAATTCTTCGAGGTGCAGGATGGCACGACCGAAACCAACCATGGCGTGATCGACTATCTGGTGGTGACATCCACCGCATTCTGGGATGGTCTGCCCGATGATGTCCGCGAACAACTCGGCACCATCATCAATGAGGTGACCAATGAGCGGAATGCGGAATCCACCAAGGTCAATGAGGAAGCGAAGCAGGCGATCCTCGCTGCCGGCGGCGTTGTCCGTCAGCTTGATGCGGCACAGCGCCAGCAATGGGTGGATGCCATGAAGCCGGTGTGGACCAAATTCGAAGCGGATGTCGGCACAGAAAATATTGAGGCCGCACAGAAGTTTAACGAAGCGAATTGATGCAAAATCTGACGCGGGATCATCTTTTCCCGCGTCAGACATCCATTTTATGTAGCCGTCGTGTCTGAAACCGGGAGGGGTGATCATGTCGGGGCATCGTCCAAGTAACGGGCGTTCATTCGTTGATCAGCTGGAAGAGACTTTCATTGCCCTGATCCTGGGGCTGATGACCTTAATCACATTCGCAAATGTCGTCGCGCGCTATGTTTTCAATTCAAACATCCTCTGGGGGTTAGAGGTAACCTCAATCCTGTTCGCCTGGCTGGTGCTGTTCGGCGTCAGCTATTGCGTGAAGAAGACGGCGCATCTCGGGGTGGATGCCGTGGTCAACCTGCTGCCGCCGGCGGCCCGCAAGGGGATTACCCTGCTTGCGGCGCTTTTCTGTATTATCTATGCTTTTCTGCTGCTCAAGGGCGGTTGGGATTTCTGGGCTAATTTCGCCAATCTTCCGGCGACAACCGGGCGTTGGTTTCCGACCGGGTTTCAAGAAAAATTCCTGGCCAAGGGATGGTATGAAACCAGTGACGTGGTCATTCCGGAAATGTTCCAGTTTTTGGCCGATTGGTTCAATGATGGGGACCGCTATGAAAAGGTCCCGCGTCTTGTCCCCTATGTCATGATGCCGATTGGCGCGGCGCTGTTGCTGTTTCGCTTCATACAGGCGGGCCTGGCCATCTACACAGGGAAACAATCAATGCTGATCGCCAGCCACGAGGCCGAGGACGCGGTAGAAGACGCCGCCGCCCGCGTGCGGGGAGAGTAGAAAAATGGAAGTTGTTGTCCTGTTCGCGATTGTCATCGGGCTTCTTATCCTCGGGGTGCCGATCGCCATTGCGCTTGGTCTCAGTTCCATTGCTTTCCTGCTGGTGCTGTCCGACAGCTCTCTCGCCTCCGTCGCGCAAACGATCTATGAGGCCATGGCCGGGCATTATACGTTGCTCGCCATTCCTTTCTTTATTCTCGCCTCCAGTTTTATGTCGACGGGCGGCGTTGCCCGGCGGATTATCCGCTTTTCCATTGCCCTGGTCGGGCATCTGAGCGGCGGCCTCGCCATTGCCGGGGTTGTGGCCTGCATGATGTTCGCGGCGCTCTCCGGCTCCAGCCCGGCGACGGTGGTGGCCATCGGCTCCATCGTCATCGCGGGTATGACGCAGGTCGGCTATAAAAAGGATTTCGCGGCGGGCATCATCTGTAATGCGGGGACACTCGGCATTCTTATTCCGCCCTCCATCGTCATGGTGGTTTATGCAGCGGCGACGGATGTCTCGGTCGGACGGATGTTTCTGGCCGGGGTGTTTCCGGGGCTGCTGGCCGGTTTCATGCTGATGGCCGGAATTTATATCGCCGCCAAATGGAAGGGACTGCCGAAAGGCGACTGGCTCGGCTGGGGAGAGGTGTTCGCCTCCGCCCGTGATGCGGGATGGGGATTGTTTCTCATTGTCATTATCCTCGGCGGCATCTATGGCGGTGTTTTTACCCCGACAGAGGCGGCCGCCGTCGCCTCGGTCTATGCCTTCCTGATTGCTAATTTTATTTATCGCGATATGGGGCCGTTGCATCGTGGGGAAGGGGAGCCGCCAATCCCGATCTGGCAGAAGCCGCAGGCGCTGATCACGGTCTTCTTCCATAAGGATACCCGCGACACGCTGTTCGAGGCGGGCAAGCTGACCGTGACGCTGATGTTTATCATCGCCAATGCGCTGCTGCTGAAGCATGTCCTGACGGACGAGCAGATCCCGCAGCAGATCGCTTCGGCGATGCTGGATGCCGGCTTTAACTGGTGGATGTTTCTGATTGTTGTCAATATCATCCTGCTGGTTGGCGGGCAGTTCATGGAGCCGTCGGGTCTGATTATTATCGTTGCGCCCATCGTTTTCCCCATCGCCATGGAACTTGGTATTGATCCCATTCACCTTGGCATCATCATGGTGGTGAATATGGAGATTGGCATGATCACGCCGCCGGTAGGGCTGAACCTGTTTGTCACCTCCGGCATCGCCGGTATGTCGGTCATGCGGGTGGTGAAAGCGGCTCTGCCCTGGGTCGCTATTTTATTCCTGTTCCTGATTATTATCACCTATGTGCCGATTATCTCGACCTGGCTCCCAACCACCTTTATGGGGCCGGAGATATTAATCAAATAAGGCGGAGCATTTCCACATATTGTGGATAACTTAAAAAAGCTTCTAAATATTGGGTGCTTAAAGGGCTTATTTGCGATCCTTGTCGAATTTGTTTGCCATCGTTAACCATATGACTCATGATGGCGTGAGTTCAGTAGCCAAGCGTATGCGTAGTATGATGACACAGGGATTACAAGGAGGCGCACCGTTCGGTCTTGCCGCGCGTAAGCGCCCGGCGGAAGGCAGTGCAAGACGCAAAGTCTTGCTTGTATCCATCAACATTCCGAAGAATGGCGACCCATACGGCTCGCTCGATACTTTTGTTTTCGGGCATGTGCCCGTGGTTTTCATGATCGCCGATACGGCGATGTCTGCCGCCCGCATGCTGGAGGAAAACCCGGATACGGCGGTCTTGATCATTGATGTTTCCGGGGACAAGGCGGAGGCGGGGCTCGCGCTTGTAAAGCGGCTGCGACAGGAGGCGGGTAACCGTACCATCCGCATCGTCCTGCTGGGCGAGATGACGGAAACAGGCGGCGATGCGCGTTCGTTTTTAGAATATGATGTCAGCGATTATCGCGATATTTCCGCGATCAATCTGCCGAAACTGTTTACCAGCCTCACCATTGCCCTGCAAGCCTATGAGCGGCTGATTTCCGAAGAGGACAGCAAGCAATCCCTCCAGACCATTCTCGACATCACCCGCGAACTTTACGATGTCCGCTCGGTGGAGGATTTCTGCCTCACCATTCTGACCCAGCTTCAGGTGATCTGCAAGGATGTGGAGGATTGTCTGTTCGCCATTCCGAACGAGCATTCGGGGGAACTGACGATCACGGCGGGCAAGGGCATTTACGCCCCGGCCGCCAAGCAGCGGCTGGCCGAAGTGGTGGATGAGAAGCTGTTCGAGACGACCTTGAGCGCTACCCTGGCGCGGGAGAATATCTTCACCGATACTTTCAGCATCCTTTGCATTCGCCGCGACGATCATCTGAAGGGAATTGTCCTGTTGCAGAACCGCGCGCCGCTCAGCTTCCTTGAATCCCGCCAGATTGAGCTGATCTGCGCCAATATCACTCTTGGCCTTGAAAATGCGGATATGTTCGAGGAAATCAAGCGGCTGGCCTTCAATGACAGCCTGACCGGGCTCGACAGCCGTGCAAAATTCAGAAGTGACGTACAAAGTCACATCGAAACGGTGGCCAAGCCAATGGCGCGTAAATTCGCCGTGGTGCAATTCACGCTGGAGCATCTGCCGGAACTGAATATCGCGCTTGGCCATGACGCGGGCGATGCGCTGCTGCAATATGTTTCCGAGCGGCTGACCCGGCTGTTCCCGAAAGCGATTGCCCTGGCCCGGACATCAGGTAACGGTTTTGGCCTTTGCCTGCCCTATGCCCGGGATCGTGATTTGAAGCAGATCCCCAAAACCATTCACCGATTATTCGAACAGGGCCTCGCGGGGCGGGAAAATCTGCCGCATATCAGCCCGCGGATCGGCCTTGCCATCTATCCGGCGGATGCGGACAATGCCGCCGCATTATGGCGCAACACCAATATTGCTCTGGCCAATCTCAAGGTTCACAACGGCAGCTATTTTTGCTTTTATAACAAAGAGATCGCGAGCGATATCAATGCCCGGGTGGAAATGAATAATGCATTGCGCACGGGCATCCGGCGCAATGATCTGTCGCTCCATTTTCAGCCGCAGGTCAGCCTGACCACCGGTGATATTGTCGGGGTGGAAGCGCTGGTCCGCTGGCAGCGGGAAGCGGGCAATTTCGTTGCGCCCAATGAATTCATTCCGGTCGCTGAAAGCTCCGGTCTGATCGCGCCGATGAGTGAGTGGGTGTTGCACCAGGCCTGTCGCCAGCGCAAGGAGTGGCTGGATGCGGGGGCGGACGGATTCCGCATTGCCGTCAATCTGTCGCTTTCCATCTTCCAGAATGATGATTTCGTCGATCTGATCCGCAAGACGTTGATTGATACCGGTTGTCCGGCGCATCTTTTGGAGCTGGAGGTGACGGAAAGCGTCATTATGGATAACCCGGAACAGACACTGAAAAACTTTCGCACCTTGCGTAATCTGGGCGTCAGCTTCTCCATTGATGATTTCGGGACAGGCTATTCCAGCCTCGCCTATCTGCGCCAGCTTCCCGTTTCGACGCTTAAAATTGACAAGACCTTTATCGACGGCCTCGGGGTAGATGCGGATGATGCGGTCATTACCCGCACGATTATCTCTCTCGGTCAAAGCCTCGGTCTGACGGTCATGGCCGAAGGGGTGGAAACAGCGCAGCAGGCGCAAATGTTGAGGGAAGAAAACTGCCATCACGCGCAAGGCTATCTCTTTTCCCATCCCGTGGCGGCCGCAGATATCCTGCCCTTTGTAGCGGAACCGAAAACAGAGCTGTTTATGCAGAAATCGTTGTTCTGAGTGATGTGTGGGCGGTTTATTTCAGCAGTTTGCCCGGATTCATGATTCCGTCAGGGTCGAGCGCCTTCTTGATCCGCCGCATCAGGTCAATCTCCACCGCCGGTTTATAATGTACCAGATCGTCCGCCTTCAGGCGGCCGATGCCATGTTCGGCACTGATGGAGCCGCGCATCCTTACCGCGATATCATGTACAGCGCGGCTCACTTCCTCCCAATGGGAGAGATAAACTTCCTTGTCCATATCCACCGGTTGCAGCGGGTTGTAATGCACATTGCCATCGCCAATATGCCCGAACGCGACGGAGCGGAAGCCCGGCACGATCTTTCTGACGGCGATATCCGCCTCGCGAATGAAATCGGCATAGCGGGAGACGGGAACGGAGATATCATGCTTGATGCTGCCGCCTTCAGGCTTTTGCGCGGCTGAAATTTCTTCGCGCAGTTGCCATAGCTTTTGCTGCTGTGCGTCGCTTGCCGGGACGATGGCATCCAGAACAATTTCCTGCTCGAAGGCGGCGGCGAGGATTCTTTCCATTAATCCGGCCAGATCCGGCGTTGCGCTTGAGGACAGCTCAATGAGTACATGCCAGTCATAGCGGGCGGGCATGGGGTCGGTGAAATTCGGGACATGGCGGACCACCATATCAACGCAGATGCGCGGGATCAGTTCAATCGCTGTCACCTGATCGCCGCTCATGGCGCGCGCAAGGCCGAGAAACTCGATCGCCGCGTCGACTGACGGCACGGCGGCCAGCGCCACCTGCTGGTATTTCGGACGCGGGTACATTTTGACCACCGCACCGGTGACAATGCCAAGGGTGCCTTCTGCACCGATAAAAAGCTGCTTCAGGTCATAGCCAGTATTGTCCTTGCGCAGACCCGTGAGCCCGTCCCAGATGCGCCCGTCGGGTAGCACCACCTCAAGGCCAAGAACCTGTTCGCGCGTATTGCCGTAATGAAGGACCTGCACGCCGCCCGCATTGGTGGAGATATTACCACCGATCTGGCAACTGCCTTCCGATCCGATGCGCAATGGAAAGATGAAGCCGTTTTCCTCCGCCACCTGTTGCAGATCAGCCAGAATGCAGCCCGCATCGACGGTGAGTGTGCCGTTCAGCCGGTCCACCTCCCGCACCTTGTTCATCCGGCGGGTGGAGAGAATGACCTCATCGGCGCCCATAAAAGGAATAGAGCCGCCGACAAGGCCGGTATTGCCGCCTTGCGGCACCAGTGGGGTTTTCATCTCCGCCGCGATGCGGACAATTTCGGCGACTTCCTCCGTTGATTTGGGAAGCACCACCGCCCGGGCGCGGCCAATGAACTTGTCGCGCCATTCCGTGACATAGGCCTGCATGTCTGCTGCCTCTGTAATCACATTCTTCTCGCCGACGATGGCGCGGAATTTTTCGATTACCGTCATTGGTTGACCACCTGCCGGTTGTCACGCGGCGCGGCGGCGCGGCGTAAGCGGTCATTGATGGCCCGGCCGAGCCCGATGTCGGGAATGGGGCCGACCGCAATACGGGAAAAATTCATTTCATCCATCAGATGCAGCGCTGAAAAAAGGAGCGAGGCGGCCTCCGTCAGGTCGCCGGTCAGGCTCAGGTTGACATCGGCAATCTGGTCATAGTCACGGCCAAAGGCAATATAAGCCTCGCCGGGCATTTTACTGGTGGCGTTAAGACGAACCGCAGCATTGGGCGCATAATGGCTTTGCAGCATGCCGGGACTGGGCGTGCTGCCATCCCCCTGATGGATACGGACGGGTCCGGAACAGGATTCCAGAAGTTCAAGGGAAATACCGCCGGGGCGCAGCAGGACAGGACTTCCTTCGTGAAAGCCGACAACGGTGCTTTCCACACCGATAGCGCAGGATCCCCCATCCAGAATACCGGCAATCCGACCCTCAAGTCCGCTCGCCACATGGTGGACGGTGGTCGGGCTGATTCCGCCGGACGGGTTGGCGCTGGGGGCGGCGATAGGTCGGTCGCACGCCGTGAGGAACTCAAGGGCGAGGCGGTGGCCCGGCACGCGAATGGCGAGGGTATCCAGCCCCGCACTTGCCAGCAGGGAAACGGGGCAACCTTTGCGGCGCGGCAGAACGAGGGTGAGGGCGCCCGGCCAGAATTTCTGCGCCAGCCGCTCGGCCAAAGGCGTGAATTCCACATATTCGCGTGCGATGGCAAGGGAAGGAACATGGATGATCAACGGATTGAAGCTCGGTCGGCCCTTGGCCTCATATATGGCGGCCACGGCGCGGTCATTGCTGGCGTCGCCGCCAAGGCCATAGACGGTCTCCGTCGCGAAGGCAATCAATTCGCCCTGCCGGATTTTTTCCGCCGCCGCCTGAATGCCGTTCTTGTCCGCCTTGAATATTCTCATTGTTCCCGTATCACTCTTCATGGAAACCATATATGGGGCCGCAGTTGCGGAATATCTGTAAATACTTTTTTCCCGCTCGCGAATATGCCATAACAATTAGCGGTTTCTGATACCAAAAGGCAAGAAATTAGCAGATCGAAAGGGGATCCTCCATGGCTGAATATCGTGCGCCCGTCAAAGATATGCGCTTTGTGCTCGACACCGTCGCTGATATAGACGGGCTGTCGAAGCTGGAAGGATTCGCCCATGTGGAAAGCGATGTGGTGGATGCCATATTGGAAGAAGCCTCGAAATTTGCCGGAAATGTCCTGTCACCACTGAACAAGCCCGGGGATAATGAAGGTTCTCGCGTTGCGGATGGCGTTGTCACGACCCCGAAAGGCTGGACGGAAGCCTATCAGCAGTTTGTTGAAGGCGGTTGGAATGGCGTTTCGGCTCCCGAGGCTTTCGATGGTGGTTCCTTGCCGCAGGCACTGACCCTTGCGACGGTCGAGATGTGGAATTCGGCAAACCTTGCCTTCTCTCTTTGTCCGCTGCTGACGCAGGGGGCGATTGAAAGCATTCTGGCGCACGGAACATCGGCGCAGCAGAAGACATATCTCAAAAAACTGGTGAGCGGGGAATGGTCGGCAACAATGAACCTGACCGAAAGTCAGGCGGGGTCGGACGTCGGGGCGCTGCGTTCAAAAGCGGAGCCGGCCGAGGACGGAAGCTGGCGTATTTCCGGACAGAAGATTTTCATCACCTATGGCGAACATGAGATGAGCGAGAATATCATTCATCTGGTGCTGGCCCGTACGCCGGGGGCTCCCGCGGGCACGAAAGGCATCTCGCTGTTCATCGTGCCGAAATATCTTGTCAATGAGGATGGAACACTCGGCAAGCGCAACGATCTCAAGTGCGTCTCGCTGGAAGAAAAGATCGGCATTCATGCAAGCCCGACGGCGGTCATGTCCTATGGCGATAATGGGGATTGTGTCGGCTATCTGCTGGGTGAGGAAAATAAAGGCATGGCCTGCATGTTCACCATGATGAACAATGCGCGCCTTAATGTCGGGGTGCAGGGGCTGGCGATTGCTGAACGCGCCTATCAGAAAGCGGTGGAATATGCCCGCGAGCGCAAGCAGGGGCAGGCCCCCGGCATGGCCAAGGGCGAGATGGCGGCGATCGTTCATCATGCAGATGTGCGGCGCATGTTGATGACCATGCGCGCGCATGTAGAGGCTATGCGTTGCCTGATCTATCTCAATGGCGCGGCGCTTGATCGGGCGCATCACGGTGCTGATGCAGAGGCCCGAGAGAAGGCGATGGGGCTGGCCGAGTTGCTGACGCCGCTCTCCAAGGCCTGGTGCACGGATCTCGGGGTGGAAATGGCCTCTCAGGCAGTGCAGGTGCATGGCGGTATGGGTTTTATCGAGGAGACGGGCGTCGGGCAATATTATCGCGATGCCCGTATCCTGCCGATCTATGAAGGGACGAATGGCATCCAGGCCCTCGACCTGGTCGGGCGCAAACTGTCCTTGCAGGGCGGGGAGCCGGTGCGCGACATGTTCGCCGAAATCGCCGTGACGGTGAAACAGCTTGGCGAGGCAGGAGATGACATGGCAGCGATGTCGGTGCAGCTCAATCTGGCTCTGAGTGCCCTTAAAGACGCGACCGACTGGCTTTACAGCAATGCCCCCAATGATCCGAATGCCGCTCCGGCCGGGGCGACGCCGTACTTGCGTATGTTTGCGACAACGGTGGGTGCGCATCTGCTCGGCCGTTCGGCGCTGAAGGCGCGGGCACTGCTGCAAGAGGGGGCGGAGGATACCGATTTCCTTAAGGCAAAGATCATCACGGCCCGCTTCTTCATGGCCCAGATTCTGCCCACGGCGACGGCCTTGCTCGGCCCGGTGATGGACGGCCCTGCCATGCTGTTCGCCATTGATGAAGAGCAGCTTTCCGCGTAAGGCACAACAGGATTTGACGTTAACGTCAACGTTAAATACAATGTTTGTAATAAGAGCGGCGAGTATACTGCTGAGCCGCCATCAGGACATGTGTAGATGATATATGATGAAATAACTTACCCGCTGGAAACCCGACCGGGGGACGGCGAGGTGATGGAGATCCGCGACGGTCTTTTCTGGGTGCGTATGCCCATTCCCATTCCCGGCCTAGATTATATAAATCTTTATCTGATCGAAGATACAGACGGCTGGACGCTCGTCGATACGGGGCTCAATACAAAAGAAATTCGTGATCTGTGGCGGCATATCTTTGCTACCCATCTAAAGGGCAAACCGATCACACGGCTGATCTGCACGCATTTTCATCCCGATCATCTGGGGCAGGCAGGCTGGATCTGCCATAAGTGGAATATCCACCTGAGCATGACCTTCAGCGAATGGAATTTCGGCCGGATGCTTTATCTGGAAGCCGCGGAAGAAACCCCGCAGGCCGTGATGGATCACTACAGCTCCGTCGGTTTTGACGAAGGGATGCTGAAGCGGGTGCGCGAGAAGGGCTTCAATTATTTTAAAACCGCTGTCTCACCCGTTCCGCTCAGCTTTAACCGCCTTGAGGATGGGGATATCCTGTCGATCGGCAATCGCAAATGGCAGGTTGTTGTCGGTTGCGGCCATTCACCGGAACATGCCTGCCTATATGCAGCGGAAGAGGGAATACTCATTTCCGGTGACCAGGTGCTGCCGCGGATCACGCCGCATATCGGCATCTATCCCAGCGAACCTTTTGCAAACCCGCTGAAGAAATTCATCGATTCCATTGATATATTTGAAAAACTCCCCAGAGATACGCTGGTTCTCCCGGCGCATAACGATGTCTTCTTCGGACTGCATAACCAGCTTGATTATTACCGCAGCCATCATAACGACCGATTGAACCGGCTTTTGATGGCCTGTTCCTCGCCACAATCGGCCCATGATCTGCTGCCGGTCCTGTTCGAACGGGAATTGAATGACAAAGACAAAGGAATGGGGATTGCCGAAGGGCTGGCGCACTGTCATTATCTGATTGGCGAAGGTTTGCTGGAACGTCTGATGGGAGATGATGGCGTCTGGAAATTCCGGACAACCGGGGAGCGTCACCGCGCCGTCGCCTGACATTCCGGTCCTTAGTGAAGGCCGGATATAATCAATAAAATACAACAGGAAACAATGATATGACGAATGATCTTCTTGCGGAGGTGAAGGACGGGATTGCCACTCTGACCCTCAATCGGCCGGAGGCCCGCAACGCCCTTTCAATGGAGATGCGGAGTGCGCTCTATGACCGGCTCGTAGAGTATGAACGCGATGATAACGTCCGCTGCATCATCATTCGTGGTGCGGGCGAACATTTCCAGGCGGGCGGCGACGTTAAATCATTCAGCGAAATGGCCAGCCTCAGCCCGGATGAGCGTCTCAAGATGTTCGAAAAGCGCATTCATACGCTGACACCGACCATTCTTACAATGCTGCGGATGCCAAAACCGATTATCGCCAGCGTGCGCGGTGGCGCGGCCGGGTTCGGCCTGTCCCTGCTGCTGGCCTGTGATATGGTCATTGCTTCTGAAGATGCCTTCGTGACACTTGCTTATATCGGCATTGGCACCTCGCCGGACGGGGGCGGCACGTTCATGCTTCCACGTGTTGTTGGCATGAAAAAAGCGATGGAAATCGCCATGCTGGGCGACCGCTTTGATGCGGAGACGGCGAAGGATCTTGGTCTCATCAATTTTGTCGTGCCGACGGATGATCTGGAGAGTGAGACGGCCAAGCTGGCCAAGCGGCTCGCCAATGGCCCGACGGTCGCCATTGGCCGCACCAAGCAGCTTCTCAACCATTCGCTCCAGCATTCACTGGAAGAACAGCTTTCACTGGAAGCGCAAGGGTTCGCCTTCTGCGCTTCCAGCAATGACTGGGCGGAAGGCGTGACGGCCTTCAAGGAAAAGCGCCGTCCCGTCTATAAAGGCAATTAAATGATCTAGGAGAACAGCGATGGCGGATCTGGCAGGCAAAACGCTTTTTATAACGGGCGCGAGCCGCGGGATCGGCCTCGCTATCGGTAAACGGGCGGCGGCAGACGGCGCCAATGTGGTCATCGCCGCCAAAACCGACAAACCGCACAAGAAATTGTCCGGTACCATCCATAGCGCGGCGGCGGAAATCGAGGCCGCGGGCGGCCGGGCGCTGCCCCTTGTGGTTGACGTGCGTGAGGAGGCGGTGGTAGAGGCCGCGATGGCAGAAGCGGCGCGCGTCTTCGGCGGCATTGACATTCTCGTCAACAACGCTTCCGCTATCAGCCTGACCGGCACGCTGGAAACCCCCATGAAACGTTATGATCTGATGCATCAGATCAATGTGCGCGGCACCTATCTCTGTTCCCAGAAAGCCATCCCTTATCTTAAAAAGTCAGACAATCCGCATGTGCTGAACCTGTCGCCGCCACTGAATTTCGAGGCGCACTGGTTTTCTCCGCATGTGGCCTACAGCATGGCGAAATATGGTATGAGCCTCTGCGTTCTCGGCATGGCGGATGAATTCAAAAAAGCCGGTATCGCCTTTAACGCTCTCTGGCCGAGGACGGCGATTGCAACGGCGGCCATAGATATGATTGGCGGCGGGGCGGACATACGCAAACGGTGCCGCAAGGTGGAGATCATGGCCGATGCCGCACATGTGATCCTGACCAGAACGGCCCGGGAATTTACCGGCAATTTCTGTATTGATGATGAGGTATTGCGCGAGGCCGGTGTGACGGATTTCGCAAAATATCGCCATGAGGGCGTCGATGAAGCCGATTTGCTGCCGGATTTCTTCGTCTGAAACGGGCGCGCCAATGGGCAGGCAACCGGAAAAGGGGGAAGGCGGGACTGGCAGGGAGGAAACCAGCCCGCCTTGATGGAGCGGCTGTGTCAGGCGGCCTGACGAATTTCCAGCCGGCTCCAGATGTCTTTCAGCGCGCCGACCAGTTCGGCCATCATCGCATCGCTGTGAAAGGGCGTAGGTGTGATGCGAAGGCGTTCCAGCCCGCGCGGCACGGTGGGGTAGTTGATCGGCTGGATATAAATGCCGTATTCATCGAGCAGCATGTCGCTCGCCTGCTTGCAAAGCTCCGCATCATAGACCATCAGCGGCACGATATGGGTGACGGAAGGAAGCACGGGCAGCCCGGCCTCGGTCAATAATTTTTTGAGAGTTGCGGCGCGTTCCTGATGCCGCTCCCGCTCCGCTTGGCTCTTTTTCAGATGCCGCACACTGGCGAGGGCGCCGGCGGACATGACGGGGGAGAGGGTCGTGGTGAAGATGAAGCCGGGCGCATAGGAGCGGATAGCATCGACCACATGCGCCTTGCCGGTAATGAAACCGCCAACCACACCGAACGCCTTGCCGAGGGTGCCTTCGATAATGTCGAGACGGTGCATAAGCCCTTCACGTTCTGCCACGCCGCCGCCGCGTGGGCCATAGAGGCCAACCGCATGGACTTCATCGAGATAGGTCATGGCATTGTACTTTTCGGCGAGATCGCAGAACTCGCGGATGGGCGAAATATCGCCATCCATGGAATAAACGGATTCAAAGGCAATCACCTTCGGCCGATCCAGATCAATACTCTTAAGCTTGTCTTCCAGATCGCGCACGTCATTGTGGCGGAAAATCCGTTTCTCGCAGCCGGAATGGCGCACACCGTCGATCATAGAGGCATGGTTGAGTTCATCGGACAGGATGACACAGCCGGGCAGCAGTTTGCCAAGCGTGGAGAGGGTCGCATCGTTGGACACGAAACCGGAAGTGAAAACAAGCGCGGCTTCCTTGCCATGCAGATCGGCGAGTTCGCGTTCCAACTCGCAAATCATCCGCGTATTGCCGGAAATATTGCGCGTGCCGCCCGCCCCGGCGCCGTAGCTATCGGTGGCGTCCTTGATGGCTTTCAGTACATCCGGATGCTGTCCCATGCCAAGATAGTCGTTGGAGCACCAGATGGTGATATCCTGGGTTTCGCCTGAGTCAAGATAGCGCGTTGCCTTTGGAAAGTCACCGGCATGGCGTCCCAACTCGGTGAAGACACGATAGCGCTTTTCTTCCCTGAGCGCGGCAATCGCCTGCTCAAATATGCTGTCGTAATCCATCGGCGGCCTCTTGGTTTTAGTTATTCTAATCTCGTCAGTTCACTGCATATCGCTTTCAGCGGCCCGATGGCAAGGGGACAAAAGGTCGCAATCATGGCGGAAGTCCGCGATTGTGTCCCGGTTGCACTGCAGAAGCGGCGTCCGGCAGAATAGAGAGCGCCGTTCTAGTGGGCCATAAATACCGGAATAGGACAGTTGTTCAGGATTTCCTCTGTCACCGCGCCAAAAAACAGGCGGCGCAGGCGGCTGCGTGTATACGCGCCCATCACCAGCAGATCGGCATTGCTTTTTGTGGCCGCAGCAATGATTGATTCGGCCGTCGACTTGCCGTTTGTGCCGCTGATCTCGCAGCGGTCCGCCGTCACGCCATACATGGCGAGATAGCGCTGCACTGCTTCGGGGTAGATGGCTTCATCCAGATCGTCTATGGCGGAAATCAGCGTGACATTCTCGGCCGTTTGCAGGAAGGGCAGTGAATAGGAGAGGGCGCGGCTCGCCTCTACCGAGCCGTTCCAGGCGAACGCCACGCGCTTGCCCATGTCATGGGGCTGGGTGCTGTCAAGCAGCAGCACCGGCCGTCCCGTTTCGCGCAGTGCGGTGTTGATCAGCAGGGAGTTGCTGATCTGCTCTTCGCCTTCCTGCTTGCAGATGATGATCAGATCGAACAGCCGCCCATAGCTGTGGATGGTGTCCTCACTATTGCCCTGCATTTCGACAAAGCGGGCCGAGGCGCCGGTTGCATTGGGTCGATCGGCCATATTGGTGACAAGGGGCACCTGCAGGGCGGCTGTGACCTTGTCAAATGTCGCATGGGCTCGCTGACGGCGATCCTGCCCCTCTTTTTCGGCCATATCGATGACACTTTCGATCATGGTGGAGGTCATACCCTCCCCCACAAAGGCGGCGGCAGTGCGGGGGTCTATCTTGATATGCAGCGCATTGACATGGGCGCCGAAACGGCTGGCCAGATTAAAGGCGCTTTCAAGGGCAGCCGTGTCGCAATCATTAGCTGCGCCGGACAGGGGAACGAGGATATTCTTGAAATACATCTTGCACCTCACGGGGCTGTTTTTCATATCAATGTAACACTAACATGCTGTCATATAAAGAATTATGTCGATGACGATGCTATTGATCCAGAGACGAGGGNTCGTTGGNNCGAATAGGGTCCTGGTGGATGATCACTTCGGCTTCNGGAAACGCCTGCATCAGCCGNATTTCCACCGCATCNGAAATAGCTATGNGCNNCGCGGAGGCTGATGCTGCCGTCGATATCNAGATGCATCTGCATGAATATNTGCTGGCCGGAGCGGCGGGTGCGCAGATCGTGAATGCCGAGAACGCCNTTCTCNGNCNNGGCNATNTCCNTNATCNNNNCNCGNTCTTCNTNGCCNAGNTCCTCATCCATCAGTTCGGCAAGNGCGGCGCGGATAATCNGCCAGGCGCTATAGCCGAGGATGNCGGCAATGCCGATNGCGATAATCCCGTCGGCGCGAAGCCAGCCAAAACTNCTGCCNAGNACNAGGGCGGCAATCACGCCGCCATTGATCAGCAGATCCCCGANATAATGCAGNGAATCGGCGGAAATCGCGAGAGACGTTGTTTTACGAATGACGTANCGCTGNTAGGCGANNAGGNNGAGGGTNAGNNCAATGGANATCANCATNACGAGNATGCCGGTTTGCTCCGCCAGGATCGGTTNGGGATGCAGCAGCCGCTCCCCGGCTTGAAACANCAAAAAGGCGGAGGANCCGGCAATGATNGCCGACTGGAAAAGCCCGGCNAGCGATTCCGCTTTGCCATGACCGAAACGGTGATCGCGATCNGCAGGAACAAGNGCCTGACGAACGGCGAAGAGNTTGACCAGNGATGCCGCAAGGTCAAGCGNGCTGTCCACCAGTGTTGACAGCATGGCGACNGAATTGGTGGCGAGATAGGCCNCGAGTTTGATGACGATCAGAGTAATTGCGACACCGACCGCTGCATAGGTGGCGCTGCGCATGAGACGNCCNTTGTCCTTCTGCGGATCATCCGGCGGNAGGCCGTTATCATGGGAAATGTCTGTCATGGTATGGATATAACGCCTGNCNTTGATGCTGCCCAGGAATGAAGACGACGTGTCACGGCATTACGGGAAAAGAAGGCTTTCATGCCAGCCATCNGNCTGTTTTTCATAGAGGCGNCGTTCATGCAGGCGAAACGGGCGGTCGCGCCAGAATTCNATCCGCTCNGGCAGGACGCGAAAGCCGGACCAGTAATCGGGCCGTGGAATAGTTCCGATGGCNTATTTTGCNGCGTATTTTGCNACTTCCGTCTCCANCGTGAAACGCCCTTCCATCGGGCGGGANTGCTGNCTGGCCCAGGCGCCGATGCGACTGTCACGCGGCCGNCTGGCGAAATAGGCATCGGCTTCCGCATCACTCACTTTTTCCACCCGGCCCTGCACGCGAANCTGCCTGCGCAGCGACTTCCAGTGAAAGCAGAGAGCGGCCTTCGGCGTGGCCAGCAGTTCGNTGCCCTTCTGGCTGCCAAAATTGGTATAAAAGACGAACCCCTGNTCATCCGCNGCTTTCAGNAGCACCATGCGGACGGAGGGCNGGCCNGNCGNATCTGTNGTCGCNAGNGCCATCGCCGTTGGATCGTTGGGTTCGTTTTCCTCCGCTTCCGCCATCCANACNCGAAACTCGGCAAGAAGNTCTTCATAGCTTTTCACAGTCATTTCCGGTCATCCGTCATGCCATTGCTTTGCCGCAATTCCATGCCAACTTAATCTTTNGCGACGGAATTGTCGACCGCTGCCGTTTCATTTAGAATGNGGGGAAATCAANGAGATTTACGCCCTCGTTCAAGGNGTCGGGCGGGCGACCGATTGCGATGCCGNAGAGATCGGAAAATCAGATCAGGGTGAAATTGCGATGANAAGGATTATGANGATGCATAAATCGANGCTNCTGATGGTCACGGCNGTGGCGGCCGCACTTNCNCTGTCCGGTTGCGCCAGCCAGGATAATCCGAAAACCACCGGCGGCGCCATTATNGGCGGTATCGGCGGCGCACTTCTGGGGTCTGTGTTNGGCAAGGGGACCGGNCAGATGGTGGCNGTTGGCGTCGGCACGCTGGTGGGCGCGATGATCGGCAGCGAGGTGGGCAAATCGCTCGATGCGGCGGACCGGGCAGAGATTGACCGCGCCGAAAGGGCGGCCACAACGGCTCCAATGGGTCAGACCATTAACTGGAGCAACCCGCAGAGCGGCAATTCCGGTTCCATCACGCCCGTGCGCGAAGGCAATCATGTGGACGGCCGTTACTGCCGTGAATTCCAGCAGACCATTGAAGTTGGCGGCAAGCTCGAAAAGGGGTATGGTACCGCCTGTCGGCAGCCCGATGGCTCCTGGCAGATCATGACATGAGATAGCGGAACAAAGAGGCCTTTCGCATTATCAGGCGGGGGCCGGATACGGCTTTATGAAACGATACGGAGATTTAAAGGCGGGCCTGGCAATGACGGCCCTCGTGGTCGCCTTGCTGGCATCGGGGACGCCTGCCCTGGCGGATTTTCAGGCAGGCGTCAAAGCCTATGAAGCCGAAAACTACAAGAAGGCCTTTGATGAATGGCTGCCGCTGGCCCGTAATAACGACCCGGCGGCAATGCGCAATATTGGCCATATGTACCGCCGTGGTCTCGGGGTCGAGCAGGATTATCAGAAAGCCATGACCTGGTATAAGCGGGCAGCAACGCTCGGCTTTGATCGGGCGCAGGCCAATGTGGCGGGCATGTATCTCGCGGGTGAGGGGGTAGAGCAGGACTATGCGCAGGCCGCGAACTGGTTCGCACAGGCGGCGCAGCAGGGGCATGTGATTTCCCAGTATAATCTTGCTCTGTTGCTGGAAAACGGCCTCGGGGTGAAGAAAAATGAACGCATGGCGCTGGGCTGGTTCGCAATCGCGGCGCAGGCTGGGCACCCACAGTCGGCAAAGAAGGCCGCGGCGCTTGGCCAGAAGCTGAACATTACGCCGGAACAGGCCGTAAATATGCAGGGAGAAATCGTCTTGCTGGCGAAGGAGAAGCCGGATAGACAGGCGACCGAGACGCCGCCGCCCGCCATAACGGAAAAGCTGCCGGGCCTGGCGGAGCCTGAAAAACCGGCGCAGGTGGCGGCCGCAAATGCCGCCGCCAAGGCGGAGGAGCCGAAACCTGTTCAGAAGAAAAGTTTTTATGATGCCATCCGTTCTCTGATGGGCGGCCAGGAAAAGACCGCGGAGGCGCCCGTGACTGTTGGGGCGGGCAACGCGGCCAAGCAGACGGCAGAGGAGCAAACTGCAACGCCTGCGAACGAAGTTGTCGCAGCTGCCCCGGATTCCGGGACGCAGGCCGAACTTTCCAGCGATATGGAAACGGCCGCAAAACCAAAGACGCAATCGCAGCCCCAAATTCAAGCACAAGCCGGAGCAATGGCGTCGAAGCCTGTCGCCAAGGACAAACCTGATGTTGCCGCCGCGCCCATGGGCGCGGTCACGGCCGTCAATGTGCCGCCGCCGATGCCGCAGCCTCCGGCGGGCGCGGCGCCCTATGGTGGCGGTCTCAGCACGGCGGAACGCCTGGAAATGGCGGCGCTTGCTTATCAGCTTCGGGAATATCAGACGTCCCTCGGGATCTGGGCGCAGCTTGCCGAACAGAACAATGCGGAGGCGCAATATCGCCTGGGGGCTCTATTCAATGCTGGGCAGGCCGTGCCGCGAGACCGGGTGCGCGCCTGGTACTGGTGGGACAAAGCGCGGGCCAATGGGTCTTCGGAGGCCGCCGCCGCCCTTGCCGGACTGGAAGAAAGTCTGACCCATCAGGAAAAAAGACAGATCAACCGCGTCAATTAGTTAAATCCTAAGACAAAAGTTTTATATTATGCGGAAGATCATGATGAATTCGGACGGTGCGAGCAGCGCCGGAAATGACAGAATATGAAGAATTTATACAGTATTCTTGGTGTGGCGAAAGGGGCGAGCCAGCAGGACATCAAATCTGCCTATCGCAAGCTGGCGAAGAAACATCATCCGGACACCAACCCCGGCGATACGAAGGTGGAGGAGAAGTTCAAGGAAATCTCCGCCGCCTATTCCATCCTCGGCGATGAAAAGCAGCGGGCGCGGTATGACAATGGCGAGATTGACGAAAGCGGGCAGGAGCGCATGGCCGGCTTTCGCGGCGGACGGGGGTCGGCTGCGGGGGGTGGCTTTGGCGGAGCAGAAGATATTTTTTCCGAAATATTTGGCAATTTCCGGGGCGGTGGCTTCCGGGGTCGGGTGCCGGAAAAGGGCCGGGACCGGAAATTCGCCATCGAACTTGATTTTCTCCAGGCGGCCCTTGGCGAAAAGCGCCGCCTGACCATGGGCGATGGTGGCCGGACGCTGGATGTCGCAATTCCACCAGGTGTTATCGACGGTCAGCAGATACGCCTGCGTGGCCAGGGCGAAGCCGGTGTCGCAGGCGGCCCGAGTGGCGATATCCTGATCAATGTAACCGTGCGGCCGCACAGTTTTTTCCGCCGCGATGGGCAGAATGTTTTGATCGAGTTGCCCATCAGCCTGCCGGAGGCGGTGCTGGGAGCGACAGTCAAGGTGCCGACCGTGGATGGGACCGTCAATCTGAAGGTGCCGCCGGGCTCCAATACCGGCACGACGCTACGCCTCAAAGGCAAGGGCATTGGCTCCAAAGATGGCGGACGCGGCGATCAACTCGTCAAGCTGAAGGTTGTTCTTCCCGACAAGCAGGATAAGGAACTCAAGGACTGGGTGGAGAAATGGGCGGAAAGCCATCCTTACGACGCCCGCTCCCGCCTGAACGCCGGTTAAGGGCCGTTTCAAGGCGCAATAAGTCTTTTGACTGCCCCGGACAAGCGCGATAAAAAGAGGCATACGCGAGTTTATAGCGAGTTTTGTAGATGGTAATCAGGGGGTGCGGATGACGCAGCATAACGGACTTATGGCAGGCAAGAAGGGCCTTATCATGGGGGTGGCCAACAATCATTCGTTGGCCTGGGGTATTGCGCAGGCCTTGTACAGCCAGGGGGCGGAGATCGGCTTTACCTATCAGGGGGAAGCCCTTGGCAAGCGGGTGGTTCCGCTTGCGGAATCTGTGGGTTCGGACACTGTCCTGGAATGTGACGTGACGAGCGATGCATCAATGGATGCGGCCTTTGCGGCGCTGAAGGAAAAATGGGGCAAGATTGATTATTTCGTTCATGCCATCGGCTTTTCCGACAAGAACCAGCTCCGCGGTAATTTTTCCGATACAACGCGGGAAAATTTCGCCATGACCATGGATATTTCCTGTTTTTCTTTCATTGCGACGGCAAAGCGCGCGGCGGCGTTGATGACAGACGGCGGCAGCATGGTAACGCTTACCTATTACGGGGCCGAACGGGTTGTTCCGCATTATAACGTCATGGGGGTCGCGAAAGCGGGGCTTGAAGCGGCAACACGCTATCTCGCCATGGAAATGGGCAAGAATCGTATCCGCGTGAATGCCCTTTCGGCCGGCCCGATCAAAACATTGGCGGCTTCCGGCATAGGCGATTTCCGCTACATCCTGAAATGGAATGAATATAACTCGCCGCTCAAACGCAATGTGACAATCGGGGATGTGGGTAATTCCGCTCTTTATCTGCTGAGCGACCTTGGCGCGGGAGTGAGTGGGGAAACCCACCATGTCGATGCTGGATATCACGTGGTCGGCATGAAAGCGGTGGATGCGCCGGATATCGAAAAATAAGTGCGCCATAGGCGTTTCATAAAATTGAACGGAAAGATGTATGTCCCATAACAGTTTCGGCCATCTGTTCCGGGTGACCACCTGGGGCGAAAGCCACGGGCCCGCACTTGGCTGCGTGATTGATGGTTGTCCGCCGCTGCTGGAGGTCAGAGAAGACGAATTGCAGCATTGGATGGATCGCCGTAAACCGGGCCAGAATCGCTTTACCACCCAGCGGCGCGAACCTGACGCGGTAAAGATCCTTTCTGGTGTGTTTGAAGGCAAAACCACCGGAACGCCGATCAGCCTGATGATCGAGAATGTTGACCAGCGGTCAAAGGACTATGGGGATATCAAGAATAAATTCCGCCCCGGCCATGCGGACTATACCTATTATAGCAAATATGGCATCCGCGATTATCGCGGCGGCGGCCGTTCCAGTGCGCGGGAAACGGCGGCGCGCGTTGCGGCGGGGGGCATAGCCCGTAAGGTGCTGGGTGACTCCATCCGGATTACCGGCTATTTGATCCAGATCGGCGACAAGCCGATTGATCGGTCCCGCGCCACATTTGACGAGATTGATAACAATCCCTTCTGGTCGCCTGATCCTGGCATCGTTGGGGAATGGACAGATTATCTGGATGGTATCCGCAAGGCCGGTTCTTCCGTCGGCGCGGTGATCGAGGTGGTTGCCTCCGGCGTTCCGGCAGGCCTTGGCGCGCCGATCTATGGCAAGCTCGATTCCGATCTGGCGCAGGCGATGATGACCATCAATGCGGTGAAGGGCGTGGAAATCGGCGATGGTTTTTCCGCCGCCGCGCTGACTGGAGAGACAAACGCCGATGAAATGCGCAGCGGCAATGACGGCTTTCCGCGATTTTTAAGCAATCATGCGGGCGGTATTCTGGGCGGAATTTCAAGCGGTCAGGACATCATTGTCCGCTTTGCCGTTAAGCCGACATCTTCCATCCTGACGCCGCGCGCGACCGTTGACGTGCAGGGAAATGAGACGGAAATCCTGACCAAGGGTCGGCATGATCCTTGCGTCGGCATCCGCGCCGTCCCGGTGGGGGAAGCGATGATGGCCTGTGTGTTGGCCGATCATTTGCTCCGGCATCGCGGGCAGAACGGGTAACAGAACGCGCATAAACAAACATCAAAGGGAGATACGCCATGTCACAGCCAAAATATATTCATGCCCTGAAGGGAGTTCCCGTTCCGGCCCGCGAAGAATTGGATCCGGCAACGCAGAAATATTTCGCGCTCTGTGACGAGAAGCTGGGCATGGTGCCGAATGTACTGGCCTCCTACAGCTTCGATGCGGTAAAGCTGCGCGCCTTTTCCGACATGTATGGCGATTTGATGCTGGGCGATTCCGGCCTTAGCAAGCTGGAGCGTGAAATGATCGCGGTTGTCGTCTCTTCGGTCAATCATTGTTACTACTGCCTGACCGCCCATGGCGCGGCGGTGCGCGAGCTTTCGGGCGATCCCAAACTGGGCGAACTGATGGTCATGAATTACCGGGCGGCGGAATTACCCGCCAAGCAGAAGGCGATGCTCGATTTCACCTACAAGCTGACCAAGACGCCGGAAGAAATTGAGGAGAGCGACCGTCAGGCGCTCCGCGATGCGGGCTGGACGGACCGGGATATCTGGGACATTGCGTCCACTATCGGTTTTTTCAATATGAGCAACCGCATGGCAATGGCCATTGATATGATGCCGAACGAGGAATATCACTCCCAGGCGCGCTGACGGCGTCAGGCTTTCCTGCTGCTGGCGGTTTCACGGATAAATTTCGCGAGAAGCCGCCCGGCCGGGCCCAGCTTTTCCGGTGTGGGGAGGACGAGGCTGAGCGGCACCAGCAGTTCAAGCTGATCGCGGGTTTTAAGCGGCGCCAGATCGCCGCTCAGGAGATCATCCTCGAACATATGTGTTGGCAGCCAGCAGAAACCGACACCGGTGAGGAGGATGTCGCGGGCCTGCTGAAAATCACTGACAGTCCAGCGTTCTTCCGATTTCAGCCAGCCGATAGGAGCGGGCGGGGACGATTTGGTCCGGTCACTGATGACAATCTGAAGTGTGCGCTGCAACTCCTTGCTTTCAATGGGAACATCCGTTGTCACAAGTGGATGGTTCCGATGCGCAAGGGGAAGCAGGGAAATGCTCATCAGCGGCGTGCCGAGATATCCAGAGGGGACAATTGGCGTGATCACGAGATCGGCGGCGGCATTTCGGATCGCTTCTACCGCACCGTTCAGAATCACATTTTCCACTTTGAGACGGCTTCCCTGACCGTGTTCGTGAAACCGGCGCAACACCTGCATCAGGGCGCGTTTGGGATAGATACCCTCCACCGCGAGGGTGACTTCGGTTTCCCAGCCGGCGCGTACAGTCTGTCCCAGCCTCTCCAGACTTGTTGCGTCTTCCAGCAGCAGTTGCGAGCGCCGACGCATGACTTCGCCGACGGGGGTCAGGGAAATCTGCTTGCCCTCCACCCGCAGAAGTTCGACTCCCAGATTTTCCTGCAATTTTTGGACAGCGTGATGCAAAGAGGAATGGCTGCGGTTCAGCTTATCCGCTGCCTGCAGATATCCGCCATGGTCGATAACGGCGTTGAAAATCCGCCATTGCGCGAGTGTTGTCTTCAACATGTCGATAATTTAGACAATAAATGCCGAAATAATTCAATTTTTATTCTATTTGAACGACATAAAATAGGCGCATATTTGTTTCTTTCTGATAGTTGGAGTTATCACCATGGAAAAACTCAATCCCCTCTTTGACCTTGCCGGGCGGATTTTGATGGCTGTCCTTTTTGTGCCGGCCGGTTACAGCAAGATTACGGGCTATAGCGGAACGGCCGGATATATGGAATCCATCGGCGTACCGGGAATCCTGCTGCCGCTGGTGATTATTGTCGAGCTGTTGGGCGGGCTTGCCATTCTGCTGGGCTGGCAGACCCGGATTGCGGCTTTCCTGCTGGCCGGTTTCTGTCTTGTCGCCGCGCTGCTGTTTCATTTCCAGCCCGCCGATCAGATGCAGATGATCCTGTTTACTAAGAATCTCGCCATCGCGGGCGGACTTCTGTTTCTCGTCGCTAATGGCGCTGGCGCTTACAGCCTCGATCGGCGGCTCGCAAAAGCATAACGCAAGGTCTGCTAATCAAAAACGGAGAGGGCCCGGGAAGTCCGCCATCCGGCGGCGTGGGCCTCCTCCTCGGAGCAGAACCAGCGTTCTCCTCGCTCGGTGTTAATCCGCGTCTTGTCATAGGCCGGACTGCCCGGCAAATGATAGATGCGGCCGCGGTTGCTGATATTACCCTTGATAGTGCAGTTTTGTGCCATCGTTACCGTCTGGCGGCTCTTCTCGCGCCAATCCCAGGGCATATCGAAACGGCCCTGCCAGAGCCCCTGACCTTCGGCTTTCGCCGTTTGCTCGGCGAACACATATTTATGAGAATATTGCCTGTAGGCGACGGCCCAACCATTTTGTACCATCGCGGCATTGATATTGCGATCATTGATAAAACAGGTTGCCAGCAAGCGTCCGTAATTATCTAAATCCTCGCCCTTACAACGAAGAAGGGCTAATCCTGTCAGATCCTTCAGGTGGATTTTCGCCGTCTTGCCGCAAGGATAGGATTGATCTTCGTGATTTTTGCAGCTCTGTGTTACCTCCGGTGCGTCGATCCCCTCAAGCCGTACACGTGTTCCGTCGATTAGGATCGTATCCCCATCCATAACATGGGCGACGCCTTCAAGATGGTTTTCGGAAGTTTTATCCGGCGTGATAATAGACTGTAGATGGTCCAGGGTAACGGGGGGTGCATAGGCAATGACAATCCCTGCCATAATACTGAATGCGGCAACTAATGCGAACGGGGCAAGACTTCTCATCAGCCGGTGCGAATTATGTGCTTTCAGAGATATGATTTTTCTCGAGTTAACGGGAGCTCGCCAGCGCACATGCAGGCCGGAATTACCACGTAATCGCCTTGAATTGGATTTCACATGTCTCATCACTGTTCCGTCAGTTAAGCTATGACGAATTCAGTTTGATTATGTGACGTTGACCTTAATAAATTCGTAAGTGTGCCGGGATTTTTCAGCCGGTCTAACGCGATCGGGTGGCGGCGTCGGTCAGGATATGAATTTCGGCGTCCTTTTTATGGGCGTTTTCAGAGAGATGTCGCCGCCAGGCGCGGGCACCGGGGCGCCCCTGAAACAGGCCGAGCATATGCCGGGTGATGGAGTTGAGCGGCACGCCTGCCGCCATCTCCCGCGCGACATAGGGCAGCATCTGTTCGACGATTTCACGCCGTTCCGGCGTCTCATCGTCAACGCCATAATAACGCTGGTCAATTTCAGCCAGAAAATAAGGGTTTTGATAAGCTTCGCGCCCGACCATGACGCCGTCGACCCTTGCAAGATGGGCCTCGATCTCATCGTGGCTGGTGATGCCGCCATTGATAATAATCTCAAGATCTGAAAATTCCGTCTTCAACCGGTAAACCCGATCATAGTCAAGCGGGGGTATGGTGCGGTTTTCCTTCGGGCTGAGGCCGGTCAACCAGGCTTTTCGCGCATGAACGATAAAAGTGCTGACGCCTGTCTCGGCAATGCGGCCGATAAAATCCGCGAAATAGTCATAGCTGTCTAGATCGTCGATGCCAATACGCGTCTTCACCGTGACGGGGAGGGAGGTTGCGTCCTGCATGGCGGAGACGGCGGCAGCAACCGTTTCCGGCTCCGCCATCAGGCAGGCGCCGAAGCGTCCGTTCTGAACCCTGTCGGACGGACAGCCGACATTGAGGTTAATTTCCTGATAGTCGTAGCTTTCGGCAATCTTGCAGCATTTTGCAAGCGCGTCGGGGTCGCTGCCGCCCAGCTGAAGCGCCAGCGGCTGTTCCGCCGGATCGAAGCGCAGGAAGCGGTCCGCATCGCCGAACAGGATCGCCCCCGTGGTTACCATCTCTGTATAGAGCAGCGCGCGCTTGGTGATAAGGCGCAGGAAATACCGGTCATGCCGGTCCGTCCAGTCCATCATCGGGGCAATTGATATGGTGCGGTCGAGTTCGGGTTTCATCACAAAAATATATGGCGGCAGAGCGCTGTTGCAATCCGCCGCCAAACTATCGGATGAGGCCCGGTGAGGCTAGATATTTCTGCTGTCGCCGTTCGGAACCCTTACCCGGCCTTGGACAGGCGGGTCACGCAGTCATTAAGATCGGTAATCCCGCGAGAGAAAAATTCCATATTCTGGGAGATTTCGTTGGTAACCACCGACTGCTCCTCGATTGCCGAGGCGACAGCGGCAACATATTCATTGACGGATTCAGTCGATTTGGCAATGACGTCTGTGCTGGTGACCACATCATTGGAAACGGCCTGCATGGCGACGATTTCCTGGTAGATATCGTCGGTTGCCTTGGAGGTTTGAGTGGCAAGGTTCTTCACCTCGCCAGCGACGACGGCGAAGCCTTTGCCGGCCTCTCCGGCGCGCGCGGCCTCAATGGTGGCGTTGAGGGCAAGGAGATTCACCTTGCTCGCGATCTCACGGATCATTTCGACCACGCTTTCCATGGATTTTGAGGTTTCCTGAAGCCGCGAGGTAAGCAGCTTCGCCTGTTCCGTCTTGGAGACAATGTCACTGACAGCCTGCTGCGATTTGTTCATGTTCTGGCTGATTTCCTGAATAGAGGCCTGCATTTCCTGCGTAGCGCCGGCGACGCTCTGGACCTTTTCCTGAGTATCGGCGGAAAGATCGCCGGCTTGAATGCGCGCTTTCATCTGATCCGTGATGTCGGTTGCATATTTTACCACTTTGAAAGGTTTGCCCGCTTCATCCAGGATGGGATGATAGCTGGCCTGGATCCAGACTTCCCGCCCGCCCTTGCCGAGGCGGCGAAATTCATCCGTAAAAAACTCGCCCTGACGGAGCCGGTCCCAAAAAGTGCGGTAGTCATTGCTGGCCGCGTACACAGGGTCTACAAACAGGCTGTGGTGGCTGCCTCTGATTTCAGTGATGCTGTATCCCATGGCGCCGAGAAAATTCTGATTGGCGTCAACGATGGTGCCGTCGAGTTCAAATTCGATGAGAGCCAGGGATTTATCGAGGGCCTTCAGGATGGCGCTCGTGGTTTCTTCGCTAAACAACATGCTCATATCCAATCCATTAGAGAGGGAACAGGCTCCCTCATTGCCTGTAGCATAGCGAATAATGGTAAATATTCAGTTAAACCTAATATTGGCGTCACGTATTGCGATGTAAAACGTTCTTTTTACATGTATAAGGGGCTTTTTTATTGTGGCGGCAAGGTTTGCTTTGCTCCCTCCGGCTTCTTCCTGTAAAAGGCGCATCTGTAGTTGACATGAGAAAAAGCGGAAAGTCACAGCCAAAATGACCAGACATCTGATTACCTCGGCCTTGCCCTATATCAATGGCGTGAAGCATCTTGGCAATCTGGTCGGTTCCATGCTGCCTGCCGATCTTTACGCCCGCTATCTCCGCGCCCGCGGGGAGGAAGTTCTCTACATCTGCGCCACCGATGAACATGGCACGCCTGCTGAACTGGCGGCGCGCGAGAAAGAGCAGGATGTGGCTGAATTCTGTGCCGAGCAGCATCAGGTGCAGGCAGAGTTGGCCAAGGCCTTTGCCCTCTCCTTCGATTATTTCGGTCGCTCATCCTCTCCGCAGAACCGCGAACTGACCCAGCATTTCGGCAAGAAGCTCTTCGAGAACGGCTTTATCGAGGAGCGTATTACGCGTCAGGTATATTCCATCGACGATGGGCGCTTCCTGCCGGATCGTTATGTGGAAGGGACTTGTCCGCATTGCGGCTATGACAAGGCGCGCGGGGATCAGTGCGAAAGCTGTACGCGGCTGCTCGATCCGACCGATCTGGTGAGCCCGCGTTCCGCCATTTCCGGGAGCACCAATCTGGAGGTGCGGGAGAGCAAGCATCTCTTTCTGCTGCAATCGAAGCTGGCGGAAGAAATCCGCGAATGGGTCACTCGGCATAAAGAAAGCTGGCCGGTGCTGGTTTCCTCCATCGCGCTGAAATGGCTCGATGAGGGACTTAATGACCGGGGCATCACGCGGGATTTGAAATGGGGCGTGCCGGTGGATCGCGCGGGTATGGAGGATAAGGTCTATTATGTCTGGTTCGACGCACCCATTGAATATATTGCAGCGACAAAAGAATGGGCCGACGAGGATCCGCAGCATCGCGACTGGCGGAGCTGGTGGTACAATGCGGATGATGTGCGTTACGTACAGGTGATGGCGAAGGATAATGTGCCGTTCCATACGGTGACATTCCCGGGCACGATCCTTGGCAGCCGGGAACCCTGGAAGATGGTGGATTTCATCAAGGGGTTTAACTGGCTGAATTATTATGGCGGGAAGTTTTCTACCAGCCAGAAACGCGGTATTTTTATGTCCGATGCGATCGGGTTGCTGCCGTCCGACTATTGGCGTTATTATTTGCTGGCCAATGCGCCGGAGACGTCGGATGCGAGCTTCACCTGGGATGGTTTTGCGGGGACGGTGAACAAGGATCTGGCCGATATCCTTGGTAATTTTGTGAACCGGACGCTGAAATTCTGTTCTTCGAAATTTGGGAATAGCTTGCCCGAAGGCGGCAGTTTCGGTGCGGCGGAGGCGGCGCTCGCTAAATCCCTCACCGAACGGCTTGAGGCGTACAACACCCATATGGCGGATATGCAGATCCGCAAGGCGATGCAGGAGCTGCGGGCCATTTGGGCGCTCGGCAATGAATATCTGACAGAAGCCGCCCCATGGACCGCCTTCAAGACCGATCCGGAGGCGGCGGCGCAATCTCTGCGTGTTGCTGTCAACCTGATCCGCCTATTCGCCATTCTGAGCGCGCCGGTTATTCCGGAGACCGCGGCAAAAATGGCGGCTGCGCTTGGTCTCTCGCTGAGCCAGACAGACTGGATCGAACGGGATATGGAAACGGAGTTGCAGACGCTGAAAGCCGGGCATGGCTTCGATATTCCTGAGGTTTTGTTCCGCAAGCTTTCCGATGCGGAAGTGGCCGAATGGGAGACGCGTTTCGGCGGCCGCGACTGAGGCGTCGGTTGATTGCCGGAAAGGGGCGACTATGCCCCTTATTTGAGGCGGATTTCGCCAATTTTATGGACTTTTTAACGCGCCATTAAGGGCCTTCGATTATCCTTTTTGTATATATTTGCAGAAGGATCGTTGGTAATGGCGATACGCAGGCTTTTGAGGCGCAAGGTAGCAAAGGCGTTTGCGCAGGATTCCCTGGGCGCGACGGCGGTTGAGCTTGCGCTGATTGCGCCGCTGCTGATTGTCTTCCTGATTGGCATTATCGAGCTCAGCATGGCCATGTTCATCAATACGGTGGTTGAGGGCAGCCTGAAGGATGCTTCCCGTCTTGGTCTGACCGGCCAGATCCAGCAGGGCAGCAGCAATACGCAGGCGCTTGTCGATATGCTGAACGAAGCATCGCTCGGTCTCGTTGATCTCACTACCGATGATATCAGCATCCTGGTCTATGAAAATTTCGCGCAAGTCGGGCAGGGCGAGGAATTTACCGATCTTGATGGCAATGGCGAATGGACCTCGGGCCCCTATACCCACACGGATGGCACCGTCTATCCGGATGGGGAGCCATGGGTCGAGGTCAATGGCAATGGCATTTATGATGCGGATTTCGGCGTTGCCGGAATGGGCGCGCAGGGAGACATTGTTCTTTATACGGTGCGTTATAACTGGAACTTCCTGAGCGGTCAGGTCATCCCCATTCTGAACGGGCTGATCCCGATGCGCGCCTCCATCGTTATTCGCAATGAACCTTTCTAAGGCCTTCTCTGTGCTGCTTGAGGGTGATATGAAACATTTGATCAAATCCGTCAAACGCCCAAAGATGAGTTTGCTGGGCCGTTTCCGTCGCAATCGCCAGGGAGTTGCCATGGCGGAATTTGCGCTATTTCTACCGGTGTTGGTTCTGTTGGCGGCGGGCAGTTTTGAAGTGGCGCGCTATGCGCTGATGACGCAGAAGCTGGACCGCATTGCGGCGACGTTGTCGGACCTGATCGCCCGTTCGGGTACGGAAAATATCAGCGAGACGGAAATTTCCAATATCATCGACAGTGCGATCTTCATGGCGCAGCCGTTCGATATTGCGGGGGAGAATATGATCATTCTGACCTCCGTTCAGGGCCGGGCAGGGGAGGCGCCGGAAATTCTCAGTCAACGGGTTGCGGGCTCCGTTGACGGGGCGAGCAGCAGGATCGGAGATACGGTCGGCGGCGATGCGACGCTGCCATCTGTCTTTCCGGACGCAGGCTCGGGAGAGACGCTATCCGACGGGGAGACGTTGATCGTCGCCGAGGTTTATTATAATTTCCGCCCTTATCTGCTCGGCGATATCGGCTTTTTTGGTGATATGATGATCAGCTCTCGCGCCTTCTTCCGCCCACGCTTCACGGACATGATCACCTTCCCGTCCGGGAGTTAAGAGAGATATTTCCGGATAACGAACACGAAAAAAGGCGGTGATATGTCACCGCCTTTTTTGCGCCTCCACAACGGGAGTAATGTTCATGCGATCCCTTATTTCGAAATACGCAGATTGCTGAGTTCTTCACCTATCGTGTTGAAGTTGTCTTGCAGTTCTGCTGCTGATGTTGCAACAAATGCATGCTTGGGAGATGTTGCACAATCGCGCATCATGCTGGAATTTCCATCGACGAGTAAGACCGTATAAACGATAATGCCTGCGTTCTTCATAGCAGTACAGGTCGCGAGTACCTTATCGTCAAGGATGTCGGGATAGTTGGAATACGGACTGCTATATAACGCGCTCTGGTTAAGAAAGCCTCTGTAGTCATAATAGTATGGAGACGTTGGGGCATGATCGAACAGCTCCTGCCGGGCAAACGCATGATATATATCATAAGCAGAAGTATTGAGACCAAGAGTATTCTCACCATCCGTCATCAGAATAACAACTTTGTCCATATGCATTTCGTTATACTCAAGCGGGAGATTTGTATAGGCTTCATTGGGAGAAACCTTTGTATTCATTGGCAGATTCAGAGTTGATGATCCATGCCAGAATCCTCTCCAGCGAGGAGAAATGGCCCGCCAGCCCCAGGTCATGCCGATATTGATGGCCGTTCCACCATCTGCAACCATATCGTCAATATGCGATTTGATGATGCTCTTCTCGGCTGTCAGAGGCAGGATGGGCGCTGATGGGCAGTATTTATTGGGCCCCTTGCTGGAAGTGATGGAAATATCCCCGTCAGACTCCCGCCAATCATTTCTCGTTACACTGTCGCCACCGCTATTATCACCATTAAAATCATTGTCGGAATCTCTGGCGTAATCGTTCCAAAAATAAGGAACAAAATCGTCCGCAGGTGGATCATCGGAAATATCGATGGTACCATCAATCAGGTGATCTCGCATTTCAACACAGCCTTTCCATCCGTAGACTGTGCCGCCGCTATCAAGGGCTGTATTAGTAGAATCATGGGTGAAAATGCTATTTGAATTGCTTTTTAAATTGGTTTTATAAAATGGTTTGAGCCAATCGATATTTTGCGGCCCGACATTTACGGCCATTGTGTACGGGACTATACCAACCCAGAGCTTTTCCCGAGTTTCGTCATTGCCGTATAACGTATCAATCAAATTTTTAGCGGAAGTTTTTAACACGGCCATGCGGGTACTTCCACTCAGACCTTCGCTCATCGATCCTGTATTATCGAGTACCATGACCAGTTCCATACCGCGATTCTGTCGTTTGATTTCCGTGGCCGATCCGACGGTGAGGGAGGGCATGCCCAGCACATTCATGAAGGTCGTCCCCATATCGGCATGGACGCTGAGGCGGATATTTTCCCTTGTCCCGTCCCATTGTACCGTCTGGGCATTCATGGTGATGGGGTCGGTCCCGAGGAAGCCGGAAGGGAAGTTGGCATCAAAATATTTCTGTGCATCGGCATAGATTTCCGCATCCGTTGGGGCGAAGATATTTCGCCCGACTGCGAGGCCCGCCGCATCAAGAGCTGTGGACAGCTTCGATTTCAGAACATAGGCGCGCCCAAGGTCGATGGAAAGCCCAATAGCGCCGAAAATTGGAATGGCCAGAAAGGCGATGATGACCGCGGACGCGCCGCGGTTATTCCTTGCAAATTCCCTGATTGTTCGCTGAAACGCGCCGGAATAAATTTTCCTGATCATGCTGACACCCTGAAATGCAGAACAGACTCATATAAATGCAGCATCAGATAAAAATTTTAATAATTCATTAAAACTACGAGATGATTTCAATAAAATTCTCTGAAATTAAGTAATTATTATGAAATAATTTTAAAATTCATCATATTATGCATAATTATAAAATAATAAATAAATATAAAATCAAAAATAAATAAAATTATAAACAATATATATGGTAAATTTTCTGTTTAATAAAATTTTACATAGTTTTAACTTTAAATAAATGACGGTAATTTTAAGTCTTTTAACTATTGATTAATGAATTGGGGTTTAAATGCACTCCAAGGCGCGAGGCAAGACGAACTTGGGAAGCGCTTTAAAGAAAGGGCTTTTCAGGTTGCGGCTGACGCGGGCTTGAAAGTCTGAAGGCCGAAGGGCAGTCGCCCGAGGTTTCAAAACCAGGTTTTGTTAAGTGTCAGGATAAAATCCTGAGGTAAGGAGACTTAAAATGATCAAAGTTATTCGTTCTTTCGTTAAAGACGAGACCGGCGCGACGGCTATCGAATACGGCCTCATTGCAGCTCTTGTCGCTCTTGTTGGCGTTGTTGCCTTTACGGCTCTGGGTGACACCATCGTTGGTGCATTCGATGACATCGCAGAAGCCCTTTGTGAAGGCACCGGCGGGACCTATACTGCATCGAACACGGAAACCGGTGTAGCAGGATCCTGTGCTGCTCCGGCAGACACAGACACCTAAGAGTCTGTCTAGAAGGGCGTCTTCAAAGGCGCCCTTCTTTTCTAAAAAACTCCTTGGACCGATATTTTGGCAGCAATCGAATAAGATAATCCGGAGGTTGTTATGGCTGATTTGCTTAGGGATTTCATTGCTAACGAAACCGGCGCCACAGCCATTGAATACGGTCTGATCGCGGCGCTTGTGTCCATCGCCGCCGTCGTTGCCTTCGGTTCAACCGGTGAAACTATTTTTGAAGCCTTTTCTGGTATCACCGAAGATTTCTGCGTTGCGATTGGTAAGGATTATGAGCTTACCGAAGATGGTAAAGATAGCTGCGGCTGATCTAAGCAGCATTGAATTGGCTGCTGTTAAATGGTTTTTTCCAAGCCTTAACGAAGCAGTTTTTCTGCTCCTGATTCCTATAAATTTTAAGCAATTTGGCCGCGTCCTGAATCAGCCGATTCTGCGCGGTTTTTAGCGGTTTTTTGCCGAAATTATATCTCCAAACAGTAATAAATTTAACCGGAAATTAATGACTTGCGGCGTAGTCTCACTGACAATTCAAATTTAACGGATTAGCACCATGGCGCGAAAATTTATTTTAATCCTGTTTGCCTTGATTATTACCGGCTCCACCGTCTGGTTCGTGCGGAACTGGGCGGGTAATCAGAAACCACATACTGTCGAAACCGCTGCCGTTGAAAAGGCTCCGGTGATTCAGAATATCAAGATTCTGGTGGCGGCGGCTGATTTGCCTGCGGGGACGCTGGTGCAGGAACAGCATCTGAAATGGCAGGCCTGGCCCGAAGATGACGATCTGGACGAGATCTATATCGTCGAGAA
Organism: Sneathiella sp.; assembly: GCF_002694385.1. Classification (GTDB taxonomy): domain Bacteria; phylum Pseudomonadota; class Alphaproteobacteria; order Sneathiellales; family Sneathiellaceae; genus Sneathiella. The sequence continues at coordinate 118,030 of NZ_NZMB01000009.1, read as the reverse complement.
CAAGCGCCCGCTTGAAGATTTCATCGGCACGGTTGTGCGCCAGGGCGTTGTCACCGGAGAACCGGTCACCGATGCGCGGCTGGTCAAGCCGGGGCAGGCAGGCTTTCTCGCCGCCGTTCTCAATCCGGGTAAACGCGCCGTTTCCATCCCTGTGGACATGACAACGGGCATTGCCGGTTTCGTTTTTCCGGGGGATCGGGTTGATGTGATCCTGACCCATTCGCTGGTCAAGGAATCGGAAGTCGAGGGCGATGGGACAGGTTCCCGCCGGGCGAGTGAGACCATCCTGACCGATGTCCGCGTTGTCGCCATGGATCAGTCCACCAATGATCAGGTCAAGGAAGCATCCGTCAGCCGCGTTGCGACGCTGGAAGTAACGCCGAAAGGGGCAGAAATTGTCGCCGTGGCGACCCAGCTTGGCCGTCTCACCTTATCGTTGCGCGCGCTCGCGCGCATTGAGGATGAGGCGAAAAGCAAAAATGGCGAGGTTGCTTTCAAGGATGAACGTGGGCGCGGCCATACCTGGGACAGCGAGGCAAGCCGCCTGATCACGGGCGGGACACCGCGGACCGGTATCCCGACGACCGTTATCAATGTCGTGCGTGCTGGCGAAGCCAAGCAGAAATTGTTCGACTAAGGAGTAGTTGCGATGTTGCACAGATTAATCCAGCTTACGGCCACGCTTGGTATGGGGACGTTTCTGGCTTTTGCTGCTCCGGCCACGGTCGACGCCGCAGAGGTGATCAATTCAAAAGGGGACATTCTGGAGCTGACCTTGAATTCGGGCAAGCTTGTGCAGCTTGACCGGGCGGCCACCTCCGTCTTCGTCGGTAACCCCGAGCTCGCCGATGTTCAGGTACAGTCGCCGACCATTATTTATGTGTTTGGTAAAGGAACGGGAAGCACCAATCTGTTCGCCCTTGATTCAGATGGGAAAGTACTACTGAATTCGCCTGTTTCTATCACCCATGATGTCACGTCATTGAATGCCGCGTTGCAGGATATCAGCCCCAATGGCGGCCTGCGTGCGCGGTCCACCCCGACAGGTATCATGCTGACGGGAAAGGTTAAATCTGCGGCGCAGGCAGAAGATGCCCGACGTATGGCGGCGCTTTATCTCGGCGGCGGTACAGTGTTCAACCGGATTGAGGTCGCCGGCGCCATGCAGGTCAATCTGCGTGTAAGAATTGCGGAAGTCTCCCGTTCGGTCACCAAGCAGTTTGGTGTTAATTGGGAAGTCTTTGGCCAGATCGGCAACGGATTTCTCGGATTCGCAACACCGACAGATATTGTCGGCGGTGCAGGCGGAAATATTACCCGGCTCGGCGCGGGCTCCAATTTTATTTCCGGATACAGCGACAGCAATGCGAGCGTTCTGAATGTTATTGATGCCCTTGACGAAGAGGGCTTGCTGACCATTCTGGCGGAGCCGAACCTGACCGCACTCTCCGGTGAGACCGCAAATTTCCTGGCAGGCGGCGAATTCCCCATTCCCGTGCCGCAGGAAGATGGGGCCATCACGGTTGAATATAAGCCTTTCGGCGTGTCGCTCAGCTTTACGCCCACTATCGTGGATGAAAACCTGATCAATCTTCGGGTTGCGCCTGAGGTAAGCCAGCTTTCCTCCACCTCCGCTATTAATGTGGGCGGGGCCTTTATCCAGTCGCTGCTGACGCGGCGGGCGCAGACAACGGTGGAACTGGCCAGCGGCCAGAGCTTCGCGATTGGCGGCCTGCTCAGCAATGATGGTGACAACAATATTTCGAAAACGCCGTTCCTCGGCGATATCCCGATCCTCGGCGCGTTATTCCGGTCATCCTCTTTCCAGCGGAACGAAACGGAACTGCTGATTATCGTAACCCCCTATCTGGTCAAGCCAAGCAATTCGCGGATTGCCGAGCCGACCGATGGGTATATCCCGCCGAACGACAAGGATCTTTATATCGGTGCGCGGAATTTCCGCCCGACCCTTGGCGATGCGGCGCCGGTAGCCGATCAACGTGACGTGGCACAAAAGACCGCGGCGAGTGATGTGAAACTTGTCGGTCCGGCTGGCTTTATTCTGGAGTAGATCTGATGCGAGAGAATCTGTTGAAGAAAAGCGTAACGCTGGCCGGGCTTGTCGGATTTGTGATGTTGACGGCTGCCTGCACGTCACCCGAAGGGTTGTTTGGCGCGCATGACATCACAGCAACGCCGGAAAAGGCGAAGGTTGAGAAAAAAATTACCGTCAGCCAGCTTACCCCGACGATCGTTGTCGGTTTTCCGGGTGGGCGGGCCAGCCTCAGCGATATGGAAAAGGGACGGCTGCTCGGCTTTATTGATGCGCAGGATATCCAGTTTGGCGAGAGCGTCGAGGTTGAATTTCCCAATCATGGCGGGATGGGCCTGAATGAACAGCGATTCGCCGAAGTCGCCGCTTTCCTTCAGGATCGCGGGTTTGAGGTCGCTCCCCGTGTCAGCGCCGAAAGCGAGCCGAATGCGCTGCGGGTCTATTTCGTGAAATATGTCGCGACTGTCGATCCGAGCTGTCAGAAGGGCTGGTACAAGCCTGACGGACTTGGATATGAAAATCTTCCGCTTCCGTATATGGGATGCGCGAATGCGGAGGCGCTTGCCGATATGGTCGCCAATCCGCGGGATCTGGTCGATCCGTCCGCTGCGGACAGGGCGCTTGGCGAGCGGGCCGCAAAAGCTGTTGAAAAATACCGCAGTGGCAGCGGCGGCGGGGCTGCTGCCGCACCGGCTAATTGAGGAGGCGACCATGGCTAAAGCATCATCTCTGAGCACGCTTTTCGGTAATGCGGTCTGTGAAGATTTCATGGCCTTTGTCGAGGATGACAAGTCTCTTTCCGTAAGCCGCGAAGTCTGTGCGGCCCTTGAACTGTCGGAAGATGCAACACAGGATGGCGGCATTGCCGCCGCACTAAACCGCATCGAACCCGGTAACTCTCCAAAGGTAGTAATGGTCGATGTCACCAGAAGCCTTGATCCTGACGGAGACATCACTCGCCTGATCCGCAAAATGGGCACGGAGAATACGCTGATTGTTATTGGCGATGCCAATGATGTGGGCGAGTTCCGCAAAATGGTGGCGCTGGGGGCAAGAGACTATCTGGTCAAGCCGCTGACCTTCGAGTTGATGAAGGATGCCATCGAGAATATTGATCGCCAGTCGCAGGCCGTGAAAGCATCACAGAGTGGCCGCCTGACCGTGGTTATCGGGGTGCGCGGCGGCGTTGGCGCAACGACTATCGCCACAAACCTCGCCTGGATCATGGCGAATGAGGAAAAGCTGCCGACGGCCTTGCTTGATATGGATCTGCATTTCGGCACGACGACATTGTCGCTCGATATCGAAACCGGTGGCGGCTTCCGTGAGGCGCTGGAAAATCCGCATCGTCTGGACAAGCTGTTTCTGGACAGCGCCATCGTCAAGGATGGCGAGCGTCTTGCCGTTCTCGGAACGGAAGAGCCGATCGACGAGCTGGTGGACGTCAGCGAGGAATCCATCGACGCCCTGATCGGGGAAATCAGTCAGGATTACAACCAGCTTGTGATTGACCTGCCGCGGCATATGCTGCCAACGCAGGGGGCGCTGCTGGCCGCCGCCGATGCCGTGATTCTGGTATCCGACCAGACGCTGGCCGGAATTCGCGATATCAACCGGATTACTCAGGCCATGACATCACTGCAAACAAAGGGACGTATCCTGAAGGTGGTGAGCCGTGTCGGATCAGAACGGGCGGCACAAGTTTCAAAAGCGGATTTTGAACGCGGCCTCAATGAGCCGGTGAGCTATATCATCCCGGAAGATGCCAAAACCCTGACTGTTTGCGCCAATGCCGGCAAGGCGGTCGGGGAAGTGGCAACCAAGACGCCGATTGTCAAGGTCTTGCGGGAACTGGCGGCAGACGTGTCGGGATATGAGAAGCCGAAGAAAAAAGGGCTTTTCACGATTGTTCCGGGCGGCAGGAAAAAGAAGTAAGCGAGGCCTGAACCGTGAGCTTATGGCGTTCATCTTCAACGGACAGCAAGGATAGGGCAATACCTGCCGCGAGCGCGGCCGGGCCCGTTGCCTCGGAGCTTGTGGCGAAATTCTCGCCGGAAGTGATGGAGAAGCTGCTGCCGCAAATCGATGTTAACGAAAATCGCTCCGCCGTTACGCAGATGGTCAAGACATATTTGCGCGAAACGATGAAGCGTGAACGGATCGATCTCAATGTTCTGGAGCAGCGCGCGCTGGTCAATGACCTGGCGCAGGCTGTCTGGTCACGGCTGGACGAAAAAAAGCAGCGGATCGCGGCCGCGGTTTCAAAGTCATCATCAGAGCGGCCGTCTTCCGGCAACGGGTCGGAAATGTCCGCGTCTTATAGCGCCCGAATTGTCGAAGAAGGCGTGACTGTTTTCGGCGCTGACCCGGATGCGCCGGTAGAATTGCAGGCTGAATTCGACCGACCGGCCGGATATGAGGCATCCTCCTCAGAAATGGAGGAAGATGACGACGAAGATATCGTCCCCGTCGTGCCGCTGGCGAAACAGGAGGATGCTGAACCTGTTGAAAAAGAAGAAGTAACTTCTGCTTCGCTGTTCAACCTGTCGATGGCGCCGGAAACCACCGGTAAGCCTATGAACAAACATCTGGAAAGTATCAAGCAAACGGTCCAGCCGCTGCTGATGGAGCGTATCGATATCAGCGCCGCCGTGACCATGGACCGTCTCGACCTGGCGCGTGATATTTCCGATATTGTCACCGATATCCTGATCGAGGAACGTATCCAGCTTAATCAGCGCGAGCAGCGTGAGCTGACCGAAAGCCTGATGCATGACATGCTCGGCCTCGGTCCGCTGGAGCCTTTGCTCGCCGATGAGGGCATCACCGATATTATGGTCAATGGCCCCAAGCAGGTGTTTGTGGAGCAGAAGGGCAAGTTGGTGCTGTCCGATTGCCAGTTTCGTGACAACGCCCATGTGATGCAGATTGCAGGGCGTATCGTCAGCCATGTGGGGCGGCGTATTGACGAATCAAACCCGCTGGTGGATGCCCGCCTTGCAGATGGCAGCCGAGTGAATATCATCATTCCGCCGCTCGCCATTGATGGCCCGTCCATCTCCATCCGTAAATTCGCCAAGCAGAAAATCACTCTCGATGTGATGGAGCGGCAGCAGAATATGTCGCCGGCTGCGGCGACTGTCCTGCGGGTTGCGGGCCGGTGTCGGTTGAATATCCTGATCTCTGGTGGTACGGGCTCCGGTAAAACCACCATGCTGAACGCCATTTCCCAGTTGATCGATCCGGGCGAGCGCATCGTGACTATCGAAGACGCGGCGGAACTGCAATTGCAGCAGCCCCATGTGGTGCGGCTGGAAACTCGCAGCGCCAACCTGGAAGGCGGTGGTGAGATTACCATGCGCGATCTTCTCAAGAACGCCCTGCGTATGCGGCCTGACCGGATTATCCTCGGCGAAATTCGCGGCAGTGAGGCCATTGACATGCTGCAGGCCATGAACACCGGACATGACGGTTCGCTGTCCACCATTCACGCCAACCGCCCGCGCGAGGCGCTGACCCGGCTAGAAAATATGGTGGGCATGTCGGGCGTCAATCTGCCCGCAAAGGCCGTGCGCACGCAGATCGCTTCCGCCATTGATCTGATCGTCCAGGTTAGCCGGATGCGCGATGGTGTCCGCCGTATTACCTATATTTCCGAAGTGGTCGGCATGGAAGAAGACGTCATCACCATGCAGGACCTGTTCTGGTATGAGTTTCATGGTGAAGATAAGGGCGGCCGTCTGCTCGGTGAGTTCAAGTCATCGGGCCTGCGTCCGCATTTCGCACCACGGGCGGCCTATTTCGGCCTCGAAAAGATGCTGTTGGGAGCNATATGATGGATCAGATGACCATGATGCTCGTTGTTGGNGGCGCGACNNTGNTGATTTCNCTGCTGCTGGTTTTTGCCTTTGCCGGNGGCGANGGGCACAGCCGCGACATGANNCGNCGGCTTGCGGAAATCAGCGANGGNCAAAAGCCCACCGGCAAACCGANANCCCGCAGCTCCGCCCGCCGGGCACANGATACCAGCGGNTTNCGAATTCTCGACAGTATTATCAAGACGCTNGTCCCNAANCCCGATCNNCTCAAGATCNGGCTCGAAAAGACNGGNTANAAGATTTCCATCTCNCGCTACGCCACCTTTACCGGCATNCTGATCCTGCTGATCATCGGNGCNGGCCATTATCTNTATGANNTGCCGATGTTTCTCGCCATTCCAGTGGGGCTCGCTTCCGGGCTTTTNCTGCCGCATTTCACGATNGGNTTTCTNGGCAANCGGCGGATCAANAAATTCATGAAGACCTTTCCCGAAGCNATTGAATTGCTGTGNCGGGGCCTGCGTGCCGGTCTGCCGATCAGCGAGGCGATTGTCACCGTCGGTAAGGATGCGCCGGANCCGGTTGGCAAGGAATTTCGNGGCGTTGCCGATGCCATGCGGGTNGGNCANAGCCTGGAGCAGGGGCTGTGGGATGTGGCGCGACGCATCGACGTTCCGGANTTCAAGTTCCTCATCATNGCCATATCCATCCAGCGCGANACNGGCGGTAACCTNGCGGAGACCCTTGGCGGACTTGCNAGNACGCTGCGCAAGCGGCGCCAGATCAAGCTGAAGATCAAGGCAATGTCTTCTGAAGCGCGNGCCAGTGCCTGGATCATNGGCTCCCTGCCTTTCATCATGTTTTTCCTGCTGTGGCTGGCCAACGATTCCTATGTCATGACCCTCGTCAATGATCCGCGNGGCATGTANATGATCGGNGCNGGCCTNACCATGATCGGNTNCGGTGTCGGCGTNATGGCGAAAATGGTCCGCTTCGAGATCTAGGAGGTCACACTATGGTCGATATCGCCACCCTTCTGCCNGANTGGCTGCGTGANGANAATATGCTGGCCCTGATTGCCGGGGTGGCTTCCTTNGCGGTGGTGCTGATGATGTGGAATGCGCTGCTGGTGAAGGANACACTTGCCCGGACGCATCAAGAATCTCGAAAAGCGNCGCAGCAAACTGAAATCGGAGATGGTCGGCCAGACCAGGCAGCGCAGCAAGCTGGTGATGCGCGAAACCTTCATGCANCGCATCGTCAANAAGCTGCAGCTCATGCGGGGCGANCGGGCGCGGGTTATGGCNGCNAAGNTGGCAAANGGCGGNTGGCGCTCGAAAGATGCGCTGGTGGCCTATCTGTTTGCAAAAATNTCTCTGCCTCTTCTTTTTGCGGTGCTGACNGGCGTTTACCTCTTTGGCACGCATGCAGTTGAATGGGGCGCGGCNGTGAAGTTGCTGGTCTCCGGCGGTGCCGGGCTTCTCGGCTATCTTTTGCCGGACATACTTGTCAAAAACCGGNTTTCAAAGCGGTATGANGCGATTCGCAAATCCCTGCCGGATGCGCTTGACCTNCTTGTGATCTGNACGGAGGCNGGGCTNAACCTTGACAGNGGGCTGGATCGGGTCTGCCGGGAGATTTCCAANTCCTCGCCTGAACTCTCNGATGAATTCGGCCTTGCCTCCATCGAACTTGGGTTNTTGCCAGATCGCAAGATGGCACTCGCCAATTTAGCGGCACGGGTTGATTTTCAGGCAATGACAACGCTTGTGAATACATTGATNCAGACTGAGAAATACGGCACGCCGCTGGCTGTGGCACTGCGTGTGCTGGCCAGTGAAATGCGGGACGAACGNNTGATGAAGGCGGAGGAGAAAGCCGCCCGGCTGCCCGCCATCATGACAGTGCCGATGATTNTNTTCATTCTNCCTGCNCTCTTTATTGTGCTGATCGGTCCCGCGGTTCTGAAGGCCATTGACGCTTTTGCGGGCGGGGGCTGAGCCCNCGCTCATTATTCAAAATATAAAAAGATATCTGTCTTGAAAACGGCGCTTCTCCGGCGTCGTTTTTTAATGCCACGCCTCAGAGCCATAGGNCAGAAGAAAGAGNGNATGGANTGGCTATTCATAANATGAAGAAGCGCNGGACAGGAGAAGGGNCACGGGGTGAATAAANCCGAAAAGATTNCACAAAATAAAAGGGCCGGTAGATAACCGGCCCTTTTTTGTTGCTNTGCGCAGCTNTCAGAAAGCNCCGAAACTTTCTTCCGTATCGGCGATCATGCCGGGTTCGCTGGCGGGTTTCNCTTTGTTGGCAGGAGNNGTTTCCTCCACCATCCGNTGTTCNGGNGCGAGGGTNGGNNTCTNCTGCTTTNTCGGNCCGGCNTTTTCAGGGGCTGGCATAAAGCAGTCNAAATTGCGGTCNCGAAGCGTGGCGCAGAGGTTCATCATACGNGNCCTGTCCGCGAAGCCACCGATTTGCAAGCGGTAGTGAACGCCCCCCTTGTCGCCAAGGTCGGCATGATGATAGACCGGNTCGACANCNTCCAGNAGGTCNATNTTCTGCGACTGGATAATANGCCAGCCTTTTTCGGCAAGCGGCATATCCTTATAGGAACCGATCTGCAAATAATATTTACCGCCATCGGGCTTGTAGGCATTGGCAAGCGGCGTAAAGGACGCTTTGACAACCGTCGCCTCGTCAGTTTTGTCCGCCTTTACGGCTTCCACCTTTGCGGTGGCCGGTGGTGTGGGTTTTGCGTCAAGCGTCCATTCACGGGCCGGGGCAGGGGTGCTCTCCTCTGTTTTGGTCAGGTTTTTCGCGGCAGTCGCTTTTGGCGCCTCTGCCGGAGCTTCCGCTTTTGACACTGCAACCGGGCTCTCAGCCTGCTTTTTAACGGCTTCCGCATGGGCGACAACCATCTCATCAGAGCTTTGCGGGGTGGCTTTCTTTGTCGTCACGACCGGTGCGACTTCCTGCACAGCAGGAGATTTTGCAGTCACTGTCGGCGCGGCCGGTTCCGACTTTGCCATCATGACGGGGGCGGCGGGGGGCGGCGTCAGGCTTTTTGGATTGCTGCGGGCCGGGGCCGCGGGCTTGCTTGCGGCCGCATCGGTGCCGAGCCGTTCACTGTCCACACGGGCGACCAGCCTATCCGGGTTTTCCGGGCGGCGCGGGGCGTCACGATCAAGCTGTTCGGCAACTACCACTTCATTACGCGAGGCTTTCATCATCTTGATCTGCTGATCGAGAGAGCTGACATTCTCGTCTGTTTCGCCGTTGAGCGCCGCGAAGTAGAGCGCGTTGTTGCGCACTTCCTGTTCCGAGAGATCCATGCGGGAATATTTCAGCGCCTCACCGGATTTGCCCGCCAGCCCGTAGACCAGGGCAAGCGTCTGACGATGCTTTGCTGTGGCTGCCGGATTGTCAGTAACCGTTTTCAGTAGTGCAATGCCCTGATCCGTTTCGCCCGTAAGAGCAAGGGAAAGGGCGAGATTGCTTTTATAATTGAGATTTTCCGGGTCGGCCTTGATGGCCTGGCGATAATATTCCTGCGCCTGGGGATGATCCCCGGCTTTGTCGAGTGCCACCGCAAGACCACCGAGAGATCTCGCGTCATTGCCGTTTATTTCCAACGCGCGGGTAAAGTGTCGCGAGGCCTGATAGGGCTTTTCAAGCTGAAGCTGGGTATAGCCGAGGCCATGCAGCGCCGCGAGATTGCGGGGATCTCTGACAAGCGCCTGATCGTAAGCGATGAGGGCTTCGCCGGGTTTGCCCGTGCTGCGCAGGATGTCTCCCATGGCAAGCAGCGGTGCGGGGTTGTTCGGGTCCTGCTGTGCGGCGGTTGCATAGAGACGCAGCGCCGTCGGGGCGTCATGTCTTGCCCAGGCGCGCTCGGCAACCCGCACCAGTGATTGATAATTGAGACCCTTGCCGGACCGATCATCCGCATTGCTGGCGATGGCGGCGGGCCTGTCAGCGGCGGTGCTTGCCGAAGTGGCGGGATCGGCGGTGGTGTTGCAGCCCGCAACGACCAATCCGGTCGTGGCGAGAAGGGCTGTCCGGAGACGGGCGGCAAATGGTTTGTGAATAGGCACAGCTCTGGCCTCTCTTCTGAGTGATGAACCAATGAGCTTGCAGCCTAATACGATCTTCCTTAAAAACGGTTAATGCATAAGGAAAATTGTCCTAAAATTGCCGAAAACCGAGGGGTATCCAGCGCCTGTCTTTGAGGACTGTTCCGTTAGACCAATCGTCGCCGGGAGGGCGCAGGGGCAACCGGTTCTGGTCGGGAAGAGACTGGTGCCGGCGCGAGGGGAGGTGGAGCCGCAGTCGCCGCCGCACCTTCGCGGTTCGGGTCGATGAAGCGGTCGAACATGCCGGAGCGGATATGCTCTGGCAGGGCGCCGAATAGCGAGATGGTGTTCTGCAACCCGATGCCGTTCACGAAATTGGCGATGGCGATGGTCAGTAGTCCAGTGCGGACTGTTCCGGGGTCAATGCCCTGCTGATGACAGCGCGCTAGGGCATCGGAAAACTCCTTGGCGACGATATCGTTCATAGTGTCCTTTCTCATAATCCCTCCGTCTGCGCGTTCCATTGCGCTGATGAACATGTACAGATAACGAACAGGCAGAATGGTTGTGACAATCAAGCAGAGGATTTTTCAATTCCGGGCACTCTGCGCTAAATTATGCCTATAATCATAAAATGAGTGGCAACATGCCCGAAGCAGGATGAACAGGGAGGCTGAGGATGAAGGGTGATGAGGTGCAGACGCTGGCGGATATGGTGAATGACAGCCGCTCAATCGTGATATTCACGGGCGCGGGGATCAGCACGGAATCAGGCATCCCGGATTTTCGGAGCCCCGGCGGTCTGTGGGAAAAGAACCGCCCTATTGATTTTTCCGAATTCATCTCCTCGGCTGAGGCGCGGCGGGAGAGCTGGCGCCGCAAGTTTGCGATGGACAGCGTCATGGCAACTGCCGTTCCAAATGCAGGTCACCAGGCGATTTCCAACCTTCATCAGCAGGGCAGGCTGAAGGCGGTGATTACCCAGAATATTGACGGGCTGCATCAGGCGTCCGGTATTCCGGATCAGGAGGTTATCGAAATTCACGGCAATACGACTTATGCAAAATGCCTGGATTGTGGCACGCGTATGGAACTTGACGAGGTGCGGGCCGTTTTCCTGCCCGATGAGGTTCTGCCGGAATGCGGTCATTGCGGTGGCCTGATCAAGACAGCAACGATTTCTTTCGGTCAGGCCATGCCGGTGGAGGAAATGCGCCGCGCCACCGAGGCGGCGCTCGATTGCGACCTTTTCATTGCCATCGGGTCATCTCTGGTGGTGTATCCGGCGGCGGAATTGCCGCTGATCGCCCGGCAGGGCGGCGCGCCGCTGGTGATTTTGAACCGTGAACCGACGCCGCTTGATAGCTACGCGGATCTGGTACTCAACCGGGAAATAGGGGATACGCTTGCTGCCGTCACGAAATTGTAAGAAAATTGCCGCATAAGGGCTGGCTGTGCGCGGTTATTCCTGACCCCTTTCACCGACGATGAGTTAATAAATGTCCTCTGGTCCCGGCAATTTCTGGAGAATGCTGCTGTTTATCCTTCTGATGATCAGCCCGCTTGGCCTGCTTCTTCTGCTGCTGGATTTGCAGGGCGGAGTAGGGGCCAAGGATTATGCATTGCTGCTGGCGGCAGTGGCGATGCCGGCTTTATTTGTCTATCTTCGCATGATGCGAGAGCTGCGCACGGTGGCGCGGCGGATGGAGCGGGCGGCGGTCATGTCACCGCTGGATGTGACGGGAACCGACGGCGCGCGCGCCGGGCTGTTGCCGGTCGATAACCTGCTGCTCGCGATGGAGCAGTATCGTCGTGTGCTGCAACATATGCTGCGCGAGACACAAAGGCGGCAGGATGAGACGGCGTTGCTGTTTGACCTGCTGCCCGATCCGGTGCTGGTGTTGGGGCGTGGCCGGCAGATCAACCGATCCAACGCCGCCGCGAAACGTTTCTTCCATGTGGAGGAGATGGGCGGCGAACTGACCCGTTTCATCCGTCATCCGGCGCTGTTGAAAGCCGTTGACGCGGCGGAGGAAGGGCAAGCACTTCATGAGCGGATAGAATTCACCGTGTCCGATGTGGTGCCCCGGCATGTGGCGGGATATCTGGTCAGCCTGAAGGAAGAAGAAAATGCGGAGGCCGATCTCATCCTGACGCTGCATGACCTTACCGAATCACGCCGGATGCAGCAGATGCGCGTGGATTTTATCGCCAATGCCAGCCATGAACTCAGAACCCCGCTTGCCATTCTGGTGGGCGCGCTGGAAACGCTGGTGGGCCCGGCGCGGAATGATCTGGCCGCCCATGAGCGATTTTTTACCATGATGCAGACACAGACGACACGCATGTCGCAGCTCGTTAATGATCTGCTGTCGCTCTCGCAGATCGAGATTAATGAGCATAGTCGGCCGACGGGCCGGGTGGATATGGCGCGTCTGCTTACCGGTGTTGCCGATCTGTTGCGGGCCAAGGCGGTAAAGCTGGAAAAGAGCATCCGGCTAGATCTGCCGGAACGTGATGTGATTGTCACCGGCGACTTCGATCAGCTCACGCAGGTGTTCACCAACCTTGTGGACAACGCCCTGAAATACGGGCGGGAGAAGAGCGAGGTGACCGTCCGGGTGACAATCAGCGGGCAGGAGGCGCGCCTTTCTGTCATTGACGAAGGGGAAGGGATCGCGGAGGAACATCTCTCCCGCCTGACGGAGCGGTTTTACCGTGTTGATAATGATCGCAGCCGTAAGCTTGGTGGCACCGGCCTTGGCCTGGCCATCGTCAAGCATATAGTGAGTCGCCACCGTGGCCAGCTTGAGATCAGCTCAACCGTTGGAAAGGGCTCCTGCTTCACCGTTCGCCTGCCGCTGGCAACAGGCTGATAACCCGTTTTCCGCCGTTTTTTGCCTCCTTTTCCGTTGTAACAATAGTGTCACGAAACTGTAGTAATTCTGACGCCTGACAAGCGCAATGTTCCGCCACCGACAGAGAATGCTGTCGCATGCAATGAACGGAGAATGACACGTGCTAAACAAAACCATCGGTCTGGCAATCGCCGCAACAGTTGCCACCGCCGCCTTCTCGGGTCAGGCAATGGCTCGCGATCAGATCAGGATCGTCGGCTCTTCAACGGTTTTCCCTTTTTCCACCGCCGTCGCCGAAGCCTTCGGCAGCAGCGGCAGCTTTAAAACCCCGGTTGTTGAAAGCACCGGTTCGGGCGGCGGGCTGAAGCTCTTCTGCTCCGGCGTCGGGCTGGATACTGCTGATATCACCAATGCCTCCCGCCGGATCAAACAGTCCGAAGTTGATACCTGTGCAAAAAATGGCGTTACCGAGATTACGGAAGTCAAGGTTGGTTATGACGGTATCGTGATTGCCAACTCCAAGTCAGCGCCGGTGTTTGACCTGACCAAGCAGCAGATTTTCATGGCGCTTGCCAAGCAGGTGCCAGTAGATGGCAAGCTGGTCGATAACCCTTACAAGACCTGGAACGAAATCGATCCTTCGCTGCCTAACACCAAGATTGAAGTTCTGGGCCCGCCCCCGACGAGCGGCACCCGCGATGCATTCGTTGAACTGGCCATGGAAGGCGGCGCGGATGAGTTTGAAATGCTGAAGGCACTGAAAAAGTCCGACGGCAATGCCTATAAGGCGGCTGCTCATTCCGTCCGTGAAGACGGCGCCTATATCGAAGCCGGTGAAAACGACAACCTGATTGTCCAGAAGCTGGAAGCCAATCCCGATGCGCTTGGCATTTTTGGCTTCAGCTTCCTAGACCAGAATGCTGACAAGCTGCAGGGCAGCCATGTGGGCGGTGTCGAGCCGACCTTTGAAAATATCGCTGATGGCAAGTATGGCATTTCCCGCTCCCTCTACTTCTATGTGAAGGATGCGCATGTCGGCAAGGTGCCGGGCATCAAGGAATTCCTCGCTGAATTTACGAGCGACAAGGCCTTCGGTGAATTCGGTTATCTGACCGAAAAGGGCCTGATCCCGCTCGGTGAAGCGGAACGTGAAAAAGTCCGCAGCGATGCGCTGGAACTTGCGCCGCTGAAACTGATGTAATTTTCCGGAGAAGGCGGGGTTTCGGCCCCGCCTTTTCTTTACAATGATTTTCCCTGCCGGGCGCCGGCCTCATAAAAGTAACTGTCATGAGCTTCTATCCCTTTCTGATCGCGCTACTGCTGCTCTCTGCCGCCGGATACTGGTTCGGTTCAAAAAAGGCCCTTGGCGCCGTTCGGCAATCGACGAGTTTTCTGACCCCCCGTCCGCATCAGTTCGGTCTGTTTGTCGCCATATGGGCCCTGCTTCCGCCCCTTTTGCTGGGCGTGTTTTGGGTGGTCTTTCAAGTGATGCCGTTACAGCTTGATGCCGGTACAAATCAGCAGATTGACCGGGTTTTCTTCCCGGTTCTGGGGCTGCTTGCCGCTGCCGGTGGTCTTTTCCTCGCCATTCGCCGGATCGGCCCTGATCTTAAAGTTCGTAAGAGTATCGAGGCGGTCGTTTTCGGTATCCTGATCCTCGCTTCCATTATTTCAATCCTGACCACTGTCGGCATTGTCTTCTCGCTGCTGTTTGAAACGATCCAGTTTTTCAAAAAAGTACCGATGAGCGAGTTTTTCTTCGGTCTGAACTGGAGCCCGCAGACTGCACTGCGTGCCGATCAGGTGGGGTCGAGCGGGGCATTCGGCTCAATTCCGCTTTTTACCGGCACGCTGCTGATCACTTTTATCGCCATGTGCGTCGCCGTGCCGCTTGGACTGCTCAGCGCTATTTATATGACCGAATATGCGTCCGACCGGTTCCGTTCGGTGGTGAAGCCGTTGCTGGAAATCCTCGCCGGTATTCCGACGGTCGTCTACGGCTTCTTCGCGGCTCTGACTGTCGGCGTGTTCCTGCGCGACACCGGCAGCGCCATCGGCATTGATATTGTGTCGGAAAGTGCGCTGGCTGCCGGGTTCGTGATGGGCATGATGATTATCCCCTTTGTCTCCTCACTCAGTGACGACATCATCATGGCGGTGCCGCAGAGTTTACGCGATGGCTCCTACGGCCTTGGCGCAACCCGTTCTGAAACGGTGCGCAAGGTGATCCTGCCCGCGGCGCTGCCGGGCATCGTCGGGGCCGTCCTGCTGGCCGTCAGCCGCGCTATTGGCGAAACCATGATCGTGGTAATGGCCGCCGGTTTCGCCGCCAACCTCACCGCCAATCCGCTGGAAGCCGTGACAACGGTGACTGTGCAGATTGTCGGACTATTGGTGGGGGATCAGGAATTCGACAGTGCCAAAACCCTGGCGGCCTTTGCGCTCGCCCTCGTGCTTTTCATTGTGACCTTGTGCCTGAACGTGATCGCCCTGGTCGTCGTTCGCAAATATCGGGAAAAATATGACTGACCTTAGCAACAAGACCGGTGGGACGGGTTGGAATTCCGATCATTTCCGCAAAAACCTTGCACGCCGGAAACGATCAGAAAAACGATTTCAGCGTATCGGCCTGGGGGCCATCCTGACGGCGTTGACCCTGCTGGCAATCCTGATGTTCAGCATCTTCAGCAAGGGCTACACCGCCTTTATCCAGACGTCTATCTCGCTGGATGTGACGTTCAATGAGGCAATCATTGACAAGGACGGTACGCGCGATCCGGAGGCTCTTCGCCACGCCAACTATACAAAGCTGGTGCAGGAGTCGCTGCGGGCCCGCTTCCCCGATGTCGAGGGGCGTAGCAATCTGCGCGCGCTGTTCGGCCTGCTTAGCAATGATGCGAGTGATACGCTCCGCGATATGGTGATGGCGAACCCGGAGCTGATTGGTCAGACGCTGTCTGTCGAGCTGTTGGCGGGCGATGATGTGGACATGCTGAATAAGGGCTATATCGACCGTGACCTGGCTGAGGATAACCGCCGCGTCAAGGACAAGGAGCTTGTCTGGATCGACAGCCTTAAAGAGGAAGGGCAGATTGTCACCCATTTTAATTCGGGCTTCTTCACAAACGGTGACAGCCGGGAGCCGGAGAAGGCCGGTATCGCGGGCGCCATGGTCGGCTCTTTCTACACGTTGCTGATTACCATGCTGCTATCCTTTCCCATCGGGGTGATGACAGCGATCTATCTGGAGGAATTCGCCCCGCGCAACAAGTTCAATGACCTGATTGAGGTGAATATCAATAATTTGGCGGCCGTTCCTTCCATCGTATTCGGTCTGCTGGGGCTTGCCATCTTCTTGAATGTGGCGCATCTGCCGCGCTCGGCCCCGCTGGTTGGCGGCCTCACCCTTGCGCTGATGACACTGCCGACGATCATTATCGCCTCAAGGGCCGCGATCCGCGCCGTCCCAGACAGTATCCGCCAGGCGGCGCTCGGCCTTGGCGCCTCGAAACAGCAGGCCGCCTTTCATCATGTGCTGCCGCTCTCGATGCCGGGTATCCTGACGGGGACCATCATCGGTCTTGCCCAGGCTCTTGGCGAGACGGCGCCGCTGCTGATGATTGGTATGGTTGCCTTTATTGCAGATATACCGGGCGGTATCAATGATCCGGCAACGGTCATGCCGGTGCAGATTTTCCTCTGGGCGGATAGCCCGGAGCGGGCCTTTGTCGAAAAAACATCCGGGGCGATCATGGTATTGCTCGCCTTCCTCGTCCTCATGAATGCATTGGCGGTCTTCCTTCGCAAGAAGTTTGAGCGTCGCTGGTAGAAAAGGAAATGAACGTGCAGATGCAAGCGGAAACAAATCTGATGAGTGATGCCGACATGGCGGAAGAGATTGTCATCGAGACACAGGATGTGAATGTCTTTTATGGCGATAATCATGCACTGCGCGGGGTATCGCTGGATATCCCGAAGCATCAGGTCATGGCGCTGATCGGACCGTCAGGTTGCGGTAAATCCACCTATCTTCGCTGCCTCAACCGGATGAATGATACGGTTGAGGGGTGTCGCGTCGTTGGGAAAATCCTGCTCGATGGCATTGATATTTACGGGCCCCAAGTGGATGAGGTGCTGCTCCGTGCTCGCGTTGGTATGGTGTTTCAGAAGCCAAACCCCTTTCCGAAATCCATCTATGACAATGTGGCTTATGGCCCGCGCATTCATGGTCTTGCCGCCAATAAGGACGAGCTGGATGAGATTGTTCTCAGCAGCCTTGAAAAGGCCGGGCTGCTGAAAGAAGTGCAGGATCGGTTGCATTCCAGCGGCACAGGCCTTTCCGGCGGACAGCAGCAGCGTCTCTGTATCGCCCGGGCGCTGGCGGTCCGGCCGGAGATCATCCTGATGGACGAACCCTGTTCGGCGCTTGACCCGATTGCTACGGCGAAGGTTGAGGAGCTGATTGACGAGCTGAAAGAGAATTACACCATCATCATCGTGACCCATTCCATGCAGCAGGCCGCCCGTGTGTCGCAGCGGACCGCCTTCTTCCATTTGGGTGAGATTGTCGAGACTGGCCCGACGGAGCAGATTTTTACCAGCCCGATCGATGAACGGACGCAAGGATATATTACCGGCCGGTTCGGCTGATACGTCATTTACTGACAGGAGACTCAAGAATGAGTAGCGGACATATAGTGAAATCTTTCGATGAAGAGCTGGCGCGGGTGCAGAATGCCATCGTCGAGATGGGGGGAATCGCGGAAACCCAGCTTGAGGCGGCGGTAAGATCCCTGGCTGAGCGGAATACCGAACTTGCCCTTAAAACCATTGAAGGCGACAAGGCCGTCGATGCGCTGGAACATCGCATTGATGATATGGCCATCAAGATGCTGGCGCTTCGCAGCCCCGTCGCAGACGATCTCAGGATCGTTATTTCCGGGTTGAAGATCGCGTCCTTGCTGGAGCGTGTCGCCGATTATGCGGCGAATATCTCCAAGCGGGTCATCGCCCTCAACTCCGCCCCTGCGATTGCACCCATTTCATCCATCCCGCGGATGGGCGAGTTGGTGCGCCGCATGATTGCGGATACGCTGACCGCATACAGTAATGCCGATGCGGCGCTCGCCTATGATGTCTGGGCGCGTGATCAGGAAGTGGATCAGCTTTATAACAGCATGTTCCGCGAACTACTGACCTTCATGATGGAGGATCCGCGCAGTATTACGAGCTGTACGCATTTGATCTTCATGGCGAAGAATATCGAACGTATCGGCGATCATATGACGAATATTGCGGAAATCATTATATATCAGGTGACGGGCGACATGCCAAAGGAACCCCGCCCTAAGGGCGACAAGACCAGCGTCACCATGATCGACCCGAAAGAAGGCTGATCGAGGTTATTTGAGTATGAAGATACTGATTGTTGAAGACGAACCGGCCATGGTCGAACTGCTGCGTTATAATCTGGAAAGCGAAGGATTCGATGTCGTCTCCGCCCATGATGGGGAGGAGGGGCTGCTGGCTCTGGAGGAGGAACAGCCGGACCTGCTGCTGCTGGACTGGATGCTGCCGGGCGTCTCAGGCATTGAAATCTGCCGCCGGGTGCGACGGGATGCGAAACAGGCGGGCCTGCCTGTCATCATGATTACGGCCCGCGGGGAAGAGCAGGATCGTGTGCGCGGCCTTGATGTCGGGGCGGATGATTATGTTTCGAAACCCTTCTCGCCGGCTGAACTGCTGGCCCGCATCCGGGCGTTGCTGCGGCGGCGCAACCCGGATGTGGGGGCAGAGAAGCTGAAAGTCTCCGATGTGGAGTTGGACCTTGTGGCTTACCGGGTGCGTCGTGGAGACCGGGAGTTGCATCTCGGCCCGACGGAATTCAAGCTCTTGCGCTATTTTATGGAGCGGGCGGGGAGGGTGTTGACCCGTGATCAGCTTCTCGATGGTGTCTGGGGGCAGAATGTCTATGTCGAAGATCGTACGGTGGATGTCCATATCCGCCGCCTGCGCAAGGCCCTTAATGAAGCGGGAGAATCGGATCTCATCCGTACCGTGCGTGCTGTTGGTTATTGTTTTGAACGGGCCTGACAGCCGGTTTGCCGGAATAACCCGCAAACCATAAAAAAATGCCGCGTTCATGAAGCGGCATTTTTAATATCTGGGGTTACTCTGCCCGTGCTGCCGATACCGGATCAGCTTGCTGAGCCGGTCTGTTCCTTCAACCTTGTGATCAGACCTTCCACGCCGACACCAGGCTTGTTGACAACGGAGGAGAAATCAGAGCGCTGTGTCTGCGCCATGCTGATACCCTCAACGATAACATCGACAATTTTTTCACCATTATCTCCCTGACGCACACGCCAGTCGAGCTTTACGGGCGGGCCGTTCGGCCGGACAATCAGCGAATTGACCAGCGACTCCTTATCATTGAGAGAGGTTGTTTCCTTGAATTCCAGATTTTCACCGGAATAGGAGCCGATCTTGTCGGCATAGCTGGAAACCATATAGTCGCGGAAAACTTTCAGAAATTCGCTGCGCTGTTCCTCGCTTGCGCTCCGCCAGTGCTGGCCGAGCACGAAACGGCCGATCCGCTCCATATCAAAGCTGCTGTCCAGAAACTGTTCGAAACGTTCCTGTTTCTGTTCATCGCTGAGGGATGTATCGGAGAGGGTGGCAACGGCCTTTTCGCCAATGCCTTTAACAAGGGCGAGGGCGGCCTGTTCCTTGTCTGCGGCTAGGGCAGGCGCTCCCGTAAGGGCGGTTATAAGCGCCGCGGCGGCAATCAGCCCGCTAAACATACGTCTGGTCAACATCATATCAACACCCCCAGTGGGTTTGGATATTCAAAATATATAATGATTAAATTAGTCCGGTGAAGCTAGTTTTTCTGCACCGGCTTGTCATCATCCTCAAATGACATATCCGGCAATTGTGTCGAATTGCTGGCACCGTTGAGAATCATGTTATTACGATTCTGTCGATAGAGGCTGCGGATAGCTGCATAGAAATCAATAGAGGTCCGCTCGATTTCATCCAGCGCCTCAATGGAGCGGGATCGCGCGTCAATGCCATCTGCGGCAAACAGTGCGACCGGTACATAATCCCAGTCATGTTCACGCGCGACGTAATTCACCGGATTGAGGAAATAATCAACCACAGCGCCGCCGGCGGCGCGCGTTGTCCGCGGTCCAAAGACCGGCAACACCAGATAAGGACCTTCCTCCACGCCCCAAACGGCCAGCGTCTGGCCCATATCTTCGGGCTGGGTGTCCAGCTTTGCCACATCAAACAGGCCGCCAACTCCAAGGAAGGTGTTGGTAAAGAAGGCGCCCATGTTATCACCGGCGCGATCCATCTCGCCCTGAAGGACATTATTGATAAAATAAACGGGCTGCCACAGGTTGGTGATGAAATTGCGAACACTGTCCTGCGCGGCATCGGGAAGAACGCCGCGATAGATTTCGGCAACAGGGCGCAGCAGCAATGCGTCAAGCGCGTAATTCACATCAAAGAAATAGCGGTTCATCGGCTCCAGCGGGTCGTAGACTTCGTCATACATGACCACTGCCGCCTTGCTTTCCTTCTGTTCCGGCGTGGCACAACCGCTGACGCTAACCATCAGCGCCGTTGCCAGCAAACCGGCTTTTAATGATGTCGATTTTATACGCAATCCCATTTTTTCTTTTCCACCTTAGTAACCTGCGCGACCGGAAATGACTGCCACTCTATTCAATAACGGTTACCAAAGCCTTTAACCCCCGATTTTCTTTCTCTCCGCCAAGTTTTGAAGCAAAATCAAGCACCTGCGAAGGGAACAACTAGTGTACGTACCTAGCACAAGGTACAAGGTATGGCGAGTCGGTGATTTTCAGGCCATTCAGAATCCTTGCGTGGTGTGGCGAAAAAGTCGCTGTCCGGTCGATATTAATCCTGTACAAAGATATAAGGATATGTTTATATCGTTTTAATTAATGATTTATTTGAGGTTGCTGTGGAAAATTTGCTGCAAGGCCTGCGTGCGGCGGGGGAGGAAACACGGCTTCGGCTGTTGGTTCTCTGTGGCCATTCCGAGCTGACAGTCAGTGAACTGACCCAGATACTGGGGCAGAGTCAACCCCGTGTTTCCCGTCATCTGAAACTGCTGTGCGAGGCGGGATTGCTGGATCGCTATCAGGAAGGAAGTTGGGTTTATTACCGTTTGTCCGCCAAGAGCGAGGCAGCGCTGCTGGCGCGTACCCTTGTTGATCTGGTGCCGGAGACGGATGCGACTGTCTCGCGCGATCTGGAGCGGCTGGAAGCGGTCAAAAAGGCCCGGACCATCGCGGCAGAAGAATATTTCCGGGAAAATGCGGCTCACTGGCGGCAAATTCGCTCGCTGCATGTGCCGGAGGAGGCGGTGGAGGCAGCATTGCTGGAACTGATGGGCAGCACCGAGATTACCGATTTTCTTGATATCGGCACGGGAACGGGGCGGATGCTGGAATTGTTCGGTCCGACAGTCGCCCATGCCATTGGCGTGGACACCAGCCGGGAGATGCTGTCCTTTGCCCGCACGGCCATTGATGACGCGGGCTTGCGTAACTGCCAGGTCCGCCTTGCCGATATGTATAATCTGCCTTTTGCCAGCCAGTCACAAGACGCCATCGTTATCCATCAGGTGCTGCATTATGCGGAGGATCCGGCGGCTGCTATCCGCGAGGCTGCCCGTCTGCTGCGCCCCGGCGGCCTTCTTGCCGTTGTTGATTTTGCGCCCCATGAACTGGACAGCCTGTGCACGGATCATGCCCATCTCCATAAGGGGTTTTCGGAAAATGCCGTCTGGCGTATTTGTGAAGAGGCCGGATTGCAGTCAAAAGATTTTCGGGTACTGGAAGGTAGCCCGCTCAATGTCAATATTTGGACGGCCGCGCCCGCCGTGCGCCGTCAGTCAAAAGGAGCCATCGCGTCATGATTATGTCTGGAATTTCCGAGAGCGCCGCCACAGCAGGCCTGCTGTCCGCTGCGGGCGGGCGCAGCAAGGTGGAGGTTTCCTTTGAGTTTTTCCCGCCAACGACGGACAAGCTTGCCGAAAAGCATTGGGAGGCATTGACGCGCCTGACACCGCTGGGCCCGCGCTTTGTTTCGGTCACCTATGGGGCAGGTGGCTCAACGCGGGAGCGCACCCATGCCCTGGTTAGCCGCATCCGGAATGAAACAGAGCTGGAGCCTGCGGCGCATCTGACTTGTGTCGGGGCCAGCAAGGGCGAAATCGGGGAGATTGCCGATCTTTACTGGGAAAGTGGCATTCGACATATTGTGGCACTGCGCGGCGATCCGCCGGAAGGACAGGGCCATTTTACGCCGCACCCAGACGGCTTCACCGGATCGGTGGAACTCATCGAATTTCTGAAAAAGCGACATGATTTCGAAATTTCTGTCGGCTGCTATCCCGAAATTCACCCCGAGGCGAAATCCAGCCTGGCCGATATCGAGTATCTGAAACGTAAAATGGACGCCGGGGCGACGCGGGCGATCACACAGTTCTTTTTCGATCCGGAAACCTATCTGCGCTTTGTTGATCGGGCGCTTGCCCATGATATCACCATTCCGATTGTTCCGGGCATTCTGCCGGTTACGAACTTCGCCAAGGTCCGCCAGTTCAGCAAACAGTGCGGGGCGCAGGTTCCGGCCTGGCTCGCCCATCTGTTCGAGGATCTGGATGAGGATCCGGCAACACGCAATATGGTCGCTGCGATGGTGGCAACGGAGCAATGCCTGCGGTTACAGCGGGCCGGAGTGGGGCAGTTCCATTTTTATACGCTCAACCGGGCTGACCTTGTCTATTCCGTGTGTCATACACTTGGAATACGACATAAAAAAAGCATCTGAACAGACTAATATATTTATATTTGCAGGCGGGGACACCAGTGAATAAATCAACAGCCTTCACCGAAATTGAAGCGATTCTGAAAAATCGAATCATGGTGCTGGATGGCGCTATGGGAACGATGATTCAAGGATTCCGTCTTGGTGAGGAGGACTATCGCGGTGATAAATATCCGGATGCTGTGAAGGATCTGAAGGGAAACAATGACCTTCTCACTCTGACCAAGCCGGAAATCATTGAGAGCATTCATGACCAGTTTCTGGCGGCCGGCGCGGACATACTGGAGACCAATACCTTCAACTCCACTTCCATTGCGCAGGCTGATTACGACCTTCAGAGCGAGGTCTATGAACTGAACCGGCAGGGTGCGGCGCTGGCCCGCCAGGTGGCGGATCGCTGGAGCGCGAAAACACCCGAACAGCCGCGCTTTGTCGCGGGGGTTCTGGGCCCGACCAACCGCACGGCGTCCATCTCCCCTGATGTTAATGATCCCGGCTACCGCAATGTCACCTTTGATGAGCTTGTGGCCGCCTATGACGAGGCGTTGCGCGGCCTGATGGATGGCGGCGCGCAGATTATCCTTATTGAAACCGTATTTGACAGCCTCAACTGCAAGGCGGCCATCTATGCTGTCCTGAGTTATTTTGAAGAAACCGGCGTCCGGCATCCCGTGATGGTGTCGGGAACGATTACGGATGCTTCCGGCCGCACATTGTCGGGGCAGACGGCAGAGGCCTTCTGGGCGTCCATGGCGCATGTGGAACCGATCAGTATCGGATTTAATTGTGCCTTGGGTGCCAAGGACTTGCGTCCGCATATTAAAGCTGTTTCCAATATTGCGAATACGGGCGTGAGTGTTCATCCCAATGCCGGGCTTCCCAATGAGCTTGGGGAATATGACGATACGCCGGAATATATGGCGGAGCAGCTGGCGGAATTTGCAACAAGCGGCCTTGTCAACATTGTCGGGGGGTGCTGCGGAACGCGGCCCGATCATATCAAGGCAATCGCCGAAGCGGTCGGCAATATTCCGCCGCGATTGCTTCCCGAGCTGGACCCCATGTGCCGCCTGAGCGGTCTGGAGCCGCTCTACCTTGATGATGTGGTGGGCTTCATCAATGTCGGTGAGCGTACGAATGTGGCTGGTAGCGCGAAATTCAAGAAGCTGGTGATGGAGGGGCAATATGATACTGCCCTCGATATTGCCCGCGATCAGGTGATTAATGGCGCGCAGATCGTCGATGTGAATATGGACGATGCGATGCTGGACGCGAAGTCGGCCATGCAGACCTTTCTCAACCTGATTGCCTCAGAGCCGGATATCAGCCGGGTGCCGTTGATGATCGACAGCTCCAAATGGGAGGTGTTGCAAACGGGTCTCAAATCCGTTCAGGGCAAGGGCATTGTCAATTCAATCTCCCTGAAAGAGGGGGAAGAAGAGTTTATTGCCCATGCACGGGAAATTCGCCGTTTCGGCGCCGCCGTTGTTGTCATGGCTTTCGATGAGGATGGGCAGGCGGACAACCGGACGCGGATGGTCGAAATCTGCACACGCAGCTACAGGATTTTGACGGAAGTGGTTGGTTTTCCTCCGGAAGACATCATTTTTGATCCGAATATCTTTCCCATCGCAACGGGCATTGATGAACATCGCAACTTCTCCGTTGATTATATCGAGGCGACGAAAGAGATAAAACGCACATTGCCTCATGTGCATATCAGTGGCGGGGTCAGCAACATGTCCTTTTCCCTGCGCGGGAATAATGCCATGCGCGAGTCCATGCATTCCGTCTTTCTTTTTCACGCCATTCAGGCGGGGATGGATATGGGCATTGTCAATGCAGGACAGCTCGCCGTTTATTCTGATATCCCGGAGAATATCCGGGAACGGATTGAAGATGCGGTTCTCAATCGGCGGGAAGATGCAACGGAGCGATTACTGGAAGTGGCAGAGGAAGCTGTCGGCCAGTCCCGCGGAAGTGCTGTCGATCTCTCCTGGCGGGAGGGAAGCGTCGGGGAGCGATTGACCCATGCGCTTGTCAAAGGCATCTCCGATTTCATTATCGAGGATACAGAAGAAGCCCGGCAGCAGTTCCCGCGCCCCATTCAGGTGATCGAGGGGCCGCTGATGGACGGCATGAATGTGGTAGGCGATCTGTTCGGCTCCGGCAAGATGTTCCTGCCGCAGGTGGTCAAAAGCGCCCGTGTGATGAAACAGGCGGTTGCCTACCTGCTGCCATACATCGAGGCGGAGAAGGAGCAGTCGGGCGCGAGCCAGACCAAGGGCAAGATCCTGCTCGCGACCGTGAAAGGCGATGTGCACGACATCGGCAAGAATATCGTCGGCGTTGTTCTGCAATGTAACAACTTTGAAGTGATCGACCTTGGCGTAATGGTGCCCTATCCAAAAATCCTGGAAACCGCGATTGCCGAAAAGGTAGATATTATCGGACTTTCCGGGCTGATCACCCCGTCGCTGGAGGAAATGGCGACGGTGGCCGCCGAAATGCAGCGACAGCAGTTTGTGTTGCCGCTGCTGATTGGTGGGGCGACCACATCGAAGGTGCATACGGCCCTTAAAATCGCGCCCCAATATGACGGCTCCACCATCTATGTGACGGATGCATCCCGCGCCGTCGGCATTGCGACAAAACTGACCAGTAAGGACAGCAATCTGGAGCTTGTCGCCAGCATCAAGGAGGAATATCAGACGGTGCGGGAGAATTACCTCAAGAAATCCCGCAAAGATACGCTGAGCCCGCTCCGTGAAGCCCGCGCCAATGCCGCGCCCATTGACTGGTCAGGCTACACGCCGCCTGTGCCGAGTTTCACAGGGGTGCGGGAATTCAACGTCGATCTTGCCGCCCTTGTTGACTATATCGACTGGACCCCTTTCTTCCGGACATGGGAATTGGCCGGGCATTATCCGAAAATCCTCACCGATGCCGTGGTCGGGGAAACGGCAACGGAGCTTTATAATGATGCCCGGGCCATGCTGGATAAGGTAATTTCAGAGAAATGGCTTGAGGCGCGGGCGGTTGTCGGTTTCTTCCCGGCGGCGCGGGAGGGGGATGATGTCATCCTTTACACGGATGAAAGCCGAAAGGTGGAGCGGCACCGTTTTCATTTCCTGCGTCAGCAGATGAAGCGGAGCAATGGACGCGCCAACTTCTCGCTTGCCGATTTTATCGCGCCGACAGGGTCGGGTCTGAAAGACTATATCGGCGGGTTCGCTGTAACGTCGGGTCTTGGGATCGAGAAAAAGCTCGAAGAATTCAAGCTAACCCATGATGATTACAGTGATATCATGCTGAAAGCCCTTGCTGACCGTCTGGCGGAAGCTTTCGCGGAATATATGCATGAGCGGGTTCGCAAGGAACTCTGGGGCTATGCTTCAGAGGAAAACCTCACGAATGAGGAGCTGATACGTGAGGAATATCGCGGTATTCGCCCGGCGCCCGGCTACCCGGCCTGTCCGGAGCATTCGGAAAAGCGCGGGCTGTTTAAGCTGCTGGATGTGGAGACAAATGCCGGGATCACGCTGACCGACAGCTTTGCGATGTTACCGGCCTCCTCGGTTTCCGGGCTGTATTTCTCACACCCTGAGGCCCGTTATTTCGGTGTCGGCAATGTCGGCATTGACCAGGTGGAGGATTACGCCGCGCGTAAAGGCATCACGGTTGAGGACGCTGAAAGGTTATTGGCTTCCAATATCTCCTATGACCGGGTGCGGCGGGCAAGTTAGCCTGAACTTCAGATTTTGAAGCTAACTTACGGGAAATAAACCTATTTCCCGTACCCGCCGCCCGTTGGTGTCTGGATGACATAGAGATCGCCTGCCGCCATTTCGGTGGAGGAACGGGCTTCCAGTTCCTCCCTCTGGCCATCATGCCGTTCGACCCACTGCTTGCCGACTTCCCCGTCATCACCACCTTGCAGCCCGAAGGGTGGGATCCGGCGATGACTGGAGAGTAGCGATGCGGTCATCGGTTCCAGAAAACGGATCTTGCGCAGCGTGCCCGCGCCGCCCCGATGATGGCCCTTACCGCCTGATCGATGACGAATTTCAAAACTCTCCAGCAGCACAGGAAAGCGCCATTCCAGCACCTCCGGGTCTGTGAGGCGGGAATTGGTCATATGGGTATGGACCGCATCGGTGCCGTCAAAGTCAGGTCCGGCGCCGGAGCCGCCGCAGATGGTTTCATAATATTGATAGCGGTCATTCCCGAAGGTGAAGTTGTTCATGGTGCCTTGCGCGGCGGCCATCACTTCCAGTGCGCCAAACAGGCAATCCGTAATGCATTGAGATGTCTCCACATTGCCCGCCACCACGGCCGCCGGATATTCCGGGGACAGCAGGGACTTTTCCGGCACAATGATTTCAAGCGGTTTGAGACACCCGGCGTTGAGGGGAATATCCCCATCGACAAGGCAGCGAAATACATAAAGCACTGCCGCGGTCGTGACAGCGCGCGGGGCGTTATAATTGGTCGGATGCTGGCCGCTGCTGCCTGTGAAGTCGATACAGGCGCTGCGGGCGTTCTTATCAATGGTGATGTTGACGGAAATCTTATATCCGTCATCCATGGCATAGGTGAAGGATCCACTTTTCAGGACATCCAGAACCCGGCGGACGGATTCTTCGGCATTGTCCTGAACATGGCCCATATAGGCATGCACCACCTCCAGACCGAAATGATCGACCATGCGGCGCAACTCCTGTATGCCTTTTTCACAGGAGGCGATCTGCGCCTTCAGATCGGCCATATTCTGATCCGTATTGCGGGACGGATAGGGTCCGGATTTCAGGATATTGACGATTTCCGCCTCGCACAGCTGGCCGCCATCGACCAGCAGCACATTATCCAGAATGACGCCTTCCTCCGCCACCGTGCGACTATCCGGCGGCATGGAACCGGGTGTCGTGCCGCCGATGTCGGCATGATGCCCACGGCTTGCCACATAAAAGAGAACGTCGTTGCCGGCGGTGTCAAAAACCGGCGTGATCACCGTGACATCGGGCAGGTGAGTGCCGCCGTTATAGGGGGCGTTCAAGGCAAAGACATCGCCTGCCTTCATGGTGCTGCCATGTTTGGCAATGACGGCCTTGATACTCTCCGACATCGAGCCGAGATGCACCGGCATATGCGGGGCATTGGCGATAAGATCACCGTTCAGATCGAACACCGCGCAGGAAAAATCAAGCCGTTCCTTGATATTGACGGAATAGGCAGTCTTTTCAAGGACGGTGCCCATTTGCTCCGCCACATTCATAAAGAGATTGTTGAATATCTCCAGCATGACAGGATCGACTTCCGTGCCGATAGCCATATCGCGTTTGAGGGGGACGACACGGCTCAGCAGCAGGTCACCGCGCAGCGTTTTCTCGGCCTGCCAGCCGGGTTCTATAACCGTTGTGCCGGTTGCCTCGACAATCACGGCAGGGCCGCCAACCCTAGTATCCAGTGGCATATTATCCCGGTTATAAAAGGGACAGTCCTGCCATTTTCCTTCCATGTAAACGGATTTGCTGGAAAGCGATTTCAGATTGTCATCTTGCGGCCGGGGAGTGACCTCGTTGTTCTTTTCGGCGGCGCCAATGACTTCCACAGCGACAGCTTCGACAATCATCGGCTTTTCCGGTGTGGTGAAACCAAACCGCTGGCGGTGGGTGGCTTCAAAAGCCGGGATGACCTCCTCCGGTGCGCCATCCTCTACGATCATGGCGGTGTCGGATCCCTGATATTTGACATGCAGGCGGCGGATTGTTGACATGCGGCTTGCGGGCATTCCCTGCGCCCGCATTTCTTCCTCCCCGTTATGCGCTAAGTCATCCAGTGCCTTTGAAATAGTTTCCAGTGATTTGTTTTCATAGGCTATTTCCAGTGCCTGCTCCTTCATGACCCGCAGATCGGCCAGCCCCATACCAAAGGCGGAGAGAACCCCGGCAAAGGGATGCAGCAGGATTTTTTTCATGCCGAGGCTGTCGGCGACCAGGCAGGCATGCTGTCCGCCCGCGCCGCCGAAGGAGGTCAGCACATATTCAGAGACATCATAGCCCCGCTGGGTGGAAATCTTCTTGATGGCATTGGCCATATTCTCCACGGCGATGAACAGAAAGCCGCGCGCCACTTCCTCGGGGCTGCGATTGTCGCCGGTGGCGGCATTGATTTTATCCGCAAGGGCGCGGAATTTTTCGCGGACAATCTCCACATCCAGCGGTTCATCTGCATCAGGGCCGAAGACGGGTGGGAAATAATCGGGGGAGAGCTTGCCGAGCATGACGTTACAGTCGGTGACGGTCAGCGGTCCGCCTTTGCGGTAGCAGGCGGGGCCTGGATCCGCCCCGGCGCTGTCCGGCCCGACGCGATAACGCGCCCCATCGAAATGCAGGATGGAGCCGCCGCCCGCCGCCACCGTATGGATCAGCATCATGGGCGCGCGCATGCGCACCCCGGCGACTTCCGTCTCAAATGTGCGCTCATAACCCCCGGCATAGTGCGACACATCGGTGGAGGTGCCGCCCATATCGAAGCCGATCACCTTCTCAAACCCCGCGAGACCGCTGGTTTCCACCATCCCGACAACGCCGCCCGCCGGACCGGAGAGAATGGCATCCTTGCCCTGAAAGAAATGGGCATCGGTCAGGCCGCCGTTCGATTGCATGAACATCAGCCGCGTATCGCCAAGTTCTGACGCCACCCGATCGACATAACGGCGGAGAATGGGGGAGAGATAGGCATCCACGACGGTAGTATCCCCGCGGCTGACCAGCTTCATCAGCGGGCTTGTCTCGTGGCTGGTGGAGACTTGCGTAAAGCCGATCTCACGGGCAATCTCTGCCGTGCGTTTCTCATGATCGGTGAAGCGGTAACCATGCAGGAAGGCAATGGCGCAGGCGCGAAGACCATCATCAAAGGCGGCCTTAAGCTTGGCGCGGGTATCCTCTTCATCAAGGGCCCGGATCAGATCCCCGCGGGCGCCGATCCTCTCTTCCACCTCGATCACGCGGCTGTACAGCATTTCCGGCAGTTCAATATTCAGCGCGAAGAGTTTCGGGCGCGTCTGATACCCGATACGGAGGGCGTCCCGAAAGCCCTTTGTGGTCACCAGGAGCAGCGGCTCGCCTTTGCGTTCCAGCAGGGCGTTTGTCGCGACGGTAGTGCCCATTTTCACCGCATCGATTTTCTCTGCGGGGAGGGGGTCGCCTTTGGTCACGCCCAGCAGATCGCGAATGCCCTGAAGGGCGGCATCCTCATATTGTTCCGGATTTTCACTCAGCAGTTTATGGGTGACAAGCCCGCCATCCGGCCGCCGGGCAACAAGATCGGTGAAGGTGCCGCCCCGGTCGATCCAGAACTGCCACTTATCTGCCGTCATCCCGTTCGCCTGATCCGTCATACCCGTTCCAATCATACCCGCCGCTGCTTGCCTTCCAATCCTTAACATCTGGTTCGGGCAGAGGTAAAGCGCCAAGGAACGGGAGGCCGTTTAAGAGTTTTTAAACCCTGTTCCGTCCATGATATGCTATAACGCAACGCTTTGACATGAATGGTAGAGACAGGATTATGGCGCATAAAGGTATTATTCTCGCAGGTGGTACAGGCAGCCGGTTGCACCCGCTGACAATCGGTGTCAGCAAACAGCTGATGCCTGTTTATGACAAGCCCATGATCTATTACCCGCTGGCGACCCTGATGCTGGCGGATATCCGCGATATCCTGATCATTACGACGCCGGAGGAGCAGGCAGTTTTCAAGCGCGTCCTGAAAGACGGTTCGCAGTGGGGGCTAAATATTTCATACGCAGCTCAACCATCGCCCGATGGTCTGGCGCAGGCCTTTATTATTGGGGCGGAACATATCGGTGATGATCATTCTGCTCTGATTCTGGGCGATAATATTTTTTATGCCAGCCGTTTCAGCGACCTTCTCAAAAGCGCGAGAGCGCGGGAGACAGGCGCGACGATCTTCGGCTATCATGTCTCAGATCCGACTGCCTATGGCGTTGCGGAATTTGATGAGACAGGCAAAGTGATCGGGGTCGAAGAAAAACCGAAGAATCCCAAATCCAACTTCGCCATTACCGGTCTATATTTTTACGACAATCAGGTGATCGACTTTGCGAAGCATCTGAAACCGAGTGCCCGCGGGGAGCTGGAAATTACCGATCTCAACCGCCTCTATCTTGATCAGGGGCAATTAAATATGGAATTTCTCGGGCGCGGCAGTGCCTGGCTCGATACCGGAACCCACGATAATCTGCTGGAAGCCTCGCAGTTCGTGCAGACGATTGAGAAACGGCAGGGCCTTAAAATTGCCTGCCCCGAAGAGATCGCTTACCAGAAGAAATTCATCACGGCGGAGGAGCTGGTCGCCCTCGCTGAACCGCTTCGCAAGAGCGGATATGGAGATTATCTGCTGACACTTCTGAAATAAAAGAAAGGGCGGCATAACCGCCCTGTTCTATTTCTGATCTTCCCGCATTCGGGCAAGAGCGTTAGATAAATCCCCGCTGTTCCAAGACGGCGATGATCTGGTCGGCGGCATCTTCCGGGCTTGTCCGGCTGCCGTCAATGATGATCTCCGCATTTTCCGGCCGTTCGTAATCCGATGATATGCCGGTGAAGTTTTTGATCTCGCCGGCACGCGCCTTTTTATAGAGACCCTTGATATCCCGCGCTTCGCAAACCTCAAGCGGTGTATCAACGAAGACCTCCAGAAATTCGTCCGTCTCCAGCAGATTACGGGCCATCTGCCGCTCGCTCCGGAAGGGGGAGATGAAGGAGACAAGCGTAATCAGTCCCGCATCCACCATCAGTTTTGACGTTTCGCCGACACGACGGATATTCTCCACCCGATCCGCATCGGTAAAGCCGAGATCCTTGTTGAGCCCGTGACGGACATTGTCGCCATCCAGCAGATAGGTATGTTTGCCAAGGGAATGCAGTTTCTTTTCCACCAGGTTAGCGATGGTCGATTTGCCTGATCCAGACAGTCCGGTGAACCAGAGGACGGATGCCTTCTGCCCTTTCTGGATCGCCCGCGCTGACTTGTTGATGTCAACGGCCTGCCAGTGGATATTCTCCGCCCGGCGCAGCGCGAAGTCGATCATTCCGGCGGCAACAGTGGCATTGCTGAAGCGGTCAATCAGGATAAAAGCGCCGGTTTCACTGATTTTGATATAAGGATCAAAGGTGATCGCCTTGTCCACGGTGACGTTGCAGACGCCGATTTCATTCAGTTCCAGCGTTTTGGAGGCCGTATGCTCCATCGTGTTGACATTGACCTTGTATTTCAGGTTGCTGATCCGCGCAGCCGTGGTACCCGTGCCGAGCTTGAGGAGATAGGTCCGGCCGGGCAGCATGGGTTCGCTGTTCATCCATACGATCTTAGCCTCGAACTGATCGGCGGAGGAGGGGCGGTCTTGCGTCTCACAAAGAATGTCGCCGCGGCTGATATCAATTTCATCGGCAAGCGTCAGGGTTACCGCCTGGCCGGCAATGGCTTCTTCGAGGTCGCCATCCATGGTGACAATGCGGGATATCTTGCTGCTCTGCCCCGAGGTAGGCTCGACGATTGCGTCGCCGACCCGGATGCGCCCGCTGGCGATGGTGCCGGAAAAGCCACGAAAGTCGAGATTGGGCCGATTAACCCATTGCACGGGAAAGCGGAACGGGCCGTTCAGGCGGTCGCGCCCAATTTCGATCGTCTCCAGATGCTCCAGAACCGCCGGGCCGCCATACCACGGCATGGCCTCACTCGCGCCGATCATGTTATCCCCATTGAGGGCGGAGACGGGAATTGTGGTGATTTCCTCAAAACCGAGTTTTTCAGCGAATGTAAGATAATCGGCCCGGATCTTGTCGAAAACAGTCTGATCATAATCAACCAGATCCATCTTATTAATGGCGAGGATCACTTTCCTGATGCCAAGCAGCGAGACCAGATAGCTGTGCCGCATGGTCTGGATGAGCACACCTTTTCGCGCGTCAATCAGGATGACGGCAAGATCGGCGGTGGAGGCGCCGGTCACCATATTGCGGGTATATTGCTCATGCCCCGGCGTATCGGCGACGATGAATTTGCGCTTGTCGGTGGCGAAGAAGCGATAGGCAACGTCAATAGTAATGCCCTGTTCACGCTCCGCCTGCAATCCATCCAGGAGAAGGGCGTAGTCTATCTCGCCATT
The DNA here is from genome assembly GCF_002694385.1 of Sneathiella sp. Lineage (GTDB taxonomy): Bacteria > Pseudomonadota > Alphaproteobacteria > Sneathiellales > Sneathiellaceae > Sneathiella. The sequence goes on along the minus strand of NZ_NZMB01000009.1, from coordinate 85,163 downwards.
CTGGGTGCCGATGCGCTTGCTTTCCGCCGTCAGAGTGGCAAGCTGGTCTTCGAACAGCAGTTTCGAATCCCACAGCAGGCGGCCGATAAAGGTGCTCTTGCCATCGTCCACGCTGCCGCAGGTGATGAAGCGAAGAAGGTTCTTCTGTTCCTGTGTTTTGAGATAGGCGTCGATTTCGGCCGCCGTCTGCATGGACAAATCATTCATCAGAAATATCCTTCCTGCTTTTTCTTCTCCATCGAGCCGGCCTGATCCTTGTCGATGAGGCGGCCCTGCCGTTCGGATGTGCGGGCGACGAGCATTTCCTGAATAATCTCCGGCAATGTGGCGGCGGTGGATTCAATCGCGCCGGTTAGAGGATAACAGCCAAGGGTGCGGAAGCGGATGGACTTCATCGCCGGTGTTTCCCCCGGTTCAAGCGGCATCCGGTCATCATCGACCATGATCAGCATGCCATCGCGCTCCACCACCGGGCGCTTTTCGGCAAAATAGAGCGGCACGATGGGGATATCCTCCATATAGATATATTGCCAGATATCCAGCTCCGTCCAGTTGGAGAGGGGGAAGGCGCGGATGCTCTCTCCTTTTCGGACGCGGCCGTTATAAAGATTCCACAGCTCCGGCCGCTGGTTTTTCGGATCCCAACGGTGATTTTCATTGCGGAAGGAAAAAACCCGTTCCTTGGCGCGGCTGGCCTCCTCGTCACGACGGGCGCCGCCGAAGGCCGCATCAAATTTATAATGGTCGAGGGCCTGTTTCAGCGCCTCCGTCTTCATCACGTCCGTATGCAGCGCCGAGCCATGGGTGAAGGGGCCGATGCCACGCTTCACGCCTTCCTGATTGATATGGATCAGAAGTTCCAGCCCATATTCCTTCACGATGGTATCGCGAAAATGAATCATGTCGCGGAATTTCCAGGTGGTGTCGACATGAAGCAGCGGAAAGGGCACAGGAGAGGGATAGAAAGCCTTGCGCGCCAGATGCAGTAGCACCGCGGAATCCTTGCCGATGGAATAGAGCATGACGGGATTTTGAAATTCCGCCGCCACTTCCCGGAAGATATGAATGCTCTCCGCCTCAAGCTGTCTGAGATGGGTTAAACGCGTCAGGTTCATGATATATCCGTTTCACATTTGCAGTAGGCTTCGTACCGCTTCGGGCAAGGGATTACATAATATAGGGACATGCCACAAGTAGAAACAAGGCAATTATACATATATATCATGTGATATAAGCATTTTATCAAAAATTTCTCGGATAAATGCTGTCAGAGGGTCGAAACGTCTGTTTCGGGACTGCTGTAGAAGGGGTGGTTGGCGCGCATTTAACCTGTGCCACCGGACTTCATGATCAAATCAATTGAATGCGGCGAAGGGTCCGACTATCCTCCATCCCTGATCTCCAGTTGAAAGAGTGGTATGAGGATCGACCGTCACTTTACCTACACCGAGAGTCATATGGCCTGTCCCGAATGCGATTTGCTGCATTTGGTGAGCGACATCCGCGAAGGAGAGCAGGGACATTGTATTCGCTGCGGGGCGCTGTTATTCGTGCGGCATCGCAACAGCCTTGATCGGGCGCTGGCCTTCTCGCTGACTGGCCTCAGCTTTTTTATTCTCGCCAATCTGTTCCCCTTGCTTACTTTCGAGATGGAAGGACAGACAGAGTCGAACCGGCTGATTGATGGGGCAATTGCTTTCTGGCAGGCGGGTTACTGGGAGTTGGGTATCGCCGTTTTCATTTTCAGCGTATTTGCACCGCTTGCCGTGCTGCTGGTGCTGGTGACATTGCTATTGCCACTCCGCCTTGGTCGGGCGCCACTATTTGTGAAGCTTCAGATCCGGCTGCTTGTCTTTCTGAAGCCCTGGGCGATGTCGGAAATTTTCATTCTCGGCATTATTGTTGCCTTTGTGAAGTTACAGGATTTTGCTGATGTGGGAATTGGCCTTTCATTGTTCGCCTTTATCCTGATGGTGATCGCGACGGTTATGGCCTATCTGACCCTGGATACGCGGGCGCTTTGGGCCCGGCTTGAGGAACTGGCGGTATGAATGGGGCGCAGCAACAGGCACGGCTCACCGCGGCATCCATCGAAGCCGTCTCCTGCCATATCTGTAACCTGCTGGTTTCCGACAGCTACCGGCGGCGGCATGGCAATATCTGTCCGCGCTGCGGGACGGCCCTGCACCGCCGCAAGCCCGACAGTATGAGCCGGACATGGGCGTTGCTGATCGCGGCAGCAATCCTTTATGTGCCGGCCAATGTATACCCGATTCTGACTGTGGTTTCCTTCGGCCAGCCGACCACCAGCACCATCATCGGCGGGGTGATTGAATTGGCGGCGGGTGGACAATGGGTGATTGCGGCCGTCGTATTCATCGCCAGTGTCTTCGTCCCGATCTTCAAAATTCTCGCTTTACTTTTTCTGGCGCTTTCTGTGCAATTGAAATGGCAGGCCCGGCCGCGGGCGCGCACGTTGCTTTACCGGTTTACGGAATTTATCGGTCGCTGGTCGATGATTGATATTTTTATGATCTCGATCCTGATCGCTCTGGTGAAGTTGCAGGCGCTGGCGACGGTGACTGCGGGACCGGGGGCGATTGCCTTTGCCGCAGTGGTCATTATCACCATGTTCGCGGCGATGACCTTTGATCCGCGACTGATCTGGGATACGGAAGGAATGGGTGATGACGGAGGATAAGCAGCAGGCCGTGCCGGAGGCAAAGGTGCGCCGGGGTTATGCGAGCCTGATGAGCATCTGGATTGTTCCCGCCATCGCGCTTGGTGTCGCCCTGTATCTGATTTTTCAGACACTGGCGGAGCGGGGGTCGGAAATCACCATTGTCTTTGAGGATGCGGAGGGCATGGTGCCGGGCAAGACCCAGCTCCGCTACAAGGATGTGGAAATCGGTGTCCTGAAACGCATTGAATTTCTCGACGAAAGTAATGAGGTGGCGCTCAAAGTTGATGTGACGGCAACCGCCGAAAAATATCTGACTGAAACGGCCAGTTTCTGGATTGTCTCTCCTTCCATCGGATTGCAGGGTATCAGCGGCCTTCAGACCCTGCTTTCAGGCGCCTATATCGAAATTGATCCGGGGGAGGGCGGCGCCCGCAAAACCGAGTTTGAGGGGCTTAAAATTCCGCCGGTCGTCACCTCGACCCAAAAGGGAACGGAATATATTCTTTCAACGGAGAAGCTGAATAATATCAATCGCGGCACACCGATTATCTACAAGGGGCTGACGGTTGGCAGTGTGCTCGGTTATCGCCTGGCGGAAGATAAGACGGCCGTTGATGTCTACGCCTTTGTGGAAAACCCATATGACGAGCTGGTGCGCGGGGGAACGCAGTTTTGGAATGCAGGCGGGGTCAATCTTTCGGTCACGACATCCGGGTTCGAGGTGGGGGCCAGTTCCCTGCAAAATCTGATCGTTGGCGGGATTGAATTTGCGACACCACCACGCCATCAGGATACCTCTCTTGCCGCGGCGCGTCAGAAATTTACGTTGTATGACAATGAAAAGGCGCGCGATGATGCACGCTTCACCGAGAAAATTATCTATATCCTCTATTTTGATGGGTCGGTGAGTGGGCTTGCCGTTGGCGCCAACGTGGAATTCAAAGGCATCAAGGTTGGCACCGTGCGCCGGATTGGTCTTGAGATCGACGAACATAACCTGAAATATTATATCCCCGTGCTGATCGAGATTGAACCGCAGCGGCTGCGGATCACGGACAGCGGCAGAAGCGCCCGCTCGGTTGAGGAAACGCGGGAAGCAAGGCACAAGCTGGTCAGTAACCTGATTGACAAGGGGTTGAAGGCCAAGCTCAAAATCGCCAACTTCCTGACGGGTCAGCTCATCGTTGATCTTGATCTTTTGCCCGATCAGGAGGCCGTATTCATTGCCAAAAACGGTCGCCTGCCGGAAATTCCCACCGTTGCTGCGGACCTGGAGGCTATCGCCACCTCCGTCACCCGGCTGATGGCCAAGCTTGACCGTCTGCCGATTGAGGAAATCGGCAGGAATCTCAATGGCACCATGCAGGGGCTGGATAAGCTGATCGGTTCGGGTGAATTGCAGGCGACCATCACGGAATTCCGCCAGTTGGCATCTACGGTCCGGAATGTGGCGGAGAGTTTCGAGAAAACAACGATGCCGGGCATCGGGGCAACGCTGGAAAGTACGGAAGCCGCGGTCAAACGGATCGAGACGACCCTGGCCGCTGCGGAGGCAATGTTTACCTCCGTCGATGGTCTGATTGCCGATGGCTCGCCCTTCAAATATGATCTGATGAATATGATGCAGGAGCTGGCGGCGGCTAGCCGGTCGGTACGCAGTCTTGCCGACTTCCTGGAACGCAACCCCAATGCCCTGATCAGCGGAAAAAGATAGACCATGATGACCCTTAAAAAATACCTCGCTCTGGTCAAAGTTGCTCCGCTGTTATGGCTGTTGTTCACGCTGGCCGCCTGTGCCGCCTTGCCCGGGTCGGCGCCGACGAATTTCTACATTCTCAAACCGGCGGGGGATCTGAAGATGTCCGGCGGTGCGCTTGCCGAGGGAGTATCGGTCGGTGTGGGGCCGGTGCAGATACCGGGCTATGCCGACCGGCCGCAGATTGTCACTTTCGATCAGGGTTCCGCCATAGAGGTGCATGATTTCGATCACTGGGCGGAACCGCTGCCGGAGGCGATCCGCCGGGTGCTGACCAGCAATGTGTCGTCTCTTCTAGGCGCGGCGCGGGTCTTTCCCTATCCTGCCGATTTCCGGCCTGACCGTCAGGCCGTTCAGGTCGCCGTCAATATCATTGATATCACGCAAAGCTCCGATGGGCGGGCGGTCCTGTCCCTCCGCTGGCATGTGCGGGCGCTGTATGACAATGTGGTGCTCGGCCGGTTTGTGAAGTCTTATGAAGCGCCGGGAACGCCGGGGGATTTGGGTTCCTACGCCGAAGGCCTCAGCGGACTTTTGGGCAGGCTGTCCGAGGATATTGCGGCCTCCCTTGCCGACCTTGATCTTTCCTGACGGACCATAGGCGGATAATGGGGATATGAACCACCTTCAACAGCGCAAGGAGCTGATTAGCGCCGTCCGGCGGATGAATAAAATCGGCATCAATCACGGTACATCCGGCAATGCCAGCGTCCGCGTGGACGGCGGCTATCTGATTACTCCTTCGGGCCTCGCCTATGAGGAGCTGGAACCCGCCGATATCGTTGAGATGAGTTTCGACGGCGAAGTCTCCGGCCGCTGGAATCCATCCAGCGAATGGCGGTTCCATCATGATTTGCTCGTTGCCCGGCCCGATTTCAACGTCATTCTGCATACCCACGGCAAGGCGGTGATGACACTTGCCTGTCAGCGGATCGAACTGCCCCCCTTTCACTATATGATCGCCGTCGCAGGAGGAAACACAATTCGTTGCGCTGATTATGCGACCTATGGCACGCAGGAATTGTCAGACAATGCCCTTCTGGCCATGCAGGATCGCAAGGCCTGCTTGCTCGCGAACCACGGCTTGTTGGTGGGAGAGACGAGCTTCAAACGCGCGCTCTCCCTGGCGGAGGAGGTAGAGACACTATGCGATACCTACTGGCGTATCCTGCAAACCGGTACGCCGGTGCTACTGACCGAAACACAGATGGCAGAGGTTCACGCGCAATTTGCGAAAGGCTACGGGATGCCGCAAAAAGACGAATGAGGAGAGGGCGCCTCACCCGTGAGAGATGAAAAGGCTATCGCCTTTCCCAGAAACAGGATAGAAAAAACCCATAACAACAAGATATAGGGAGAAAAAAATGACAGACCCGCTGAGACTTCCAAAGGAAGATTATCTGAAATCCGTCGGGACCGAATATGGTCCGACCGACTGGATGTTGATTGATCAGGCGCGCATCAACAAATTCGCCGAGGCGACCGATGACTTCCAGTTCATCCATGTCGATCCGGAACGGGCGGCCAAGGAAACTCCCTTCGGCGCGACGATCGCGCACGGCTTCCTGACGCTGTCCCTGCTGGCCTATCTGGTGCCGCAGATCCAGCCGAAGATTGATGGCATCAAAATGGGTATCAACTATGGTCTCGACAAGCTGCGCTTCCTGCAACCGGTCAAAGTGAATAGTGAGATACGGGCGAAAATCAAAATTCTCAGTATCGAGGAAAAACGTCCCGGCCAATATCTGACCAAGACGGAAGTCACCATTGAAATCAAGGGTGAAGACAAGCCAGCGCTGATCGCCGAATGGCTTGGGATGAGCATGACCTGACATTTAAGAAATATTGAGGAGACACTATGAGCATTCGATTTGATGGCCGCGTGGCAATTGTCACAGGTGCGGGCAATGGGCTCGGGCGCAGTCATGCGCTCGGACTTGCTGCCCGCGGCGCGAAAGTGGTGGTCAATGATCTGGGCGGGTCTGTCGATGGCAGCGGCGGTTCCTCCGATGCGGCAAAGGCCGTCGTCGCGGAAATCGAAGCGGCGGGCGGCGAGGCCATTGCCAATGGCGCCAATGTCACCGATATGGAACAGGTCATGGCCATGGTCGATGCGGCAATGGCAAAATGGGGCCGCATTGACATTCTGGTGAACAACGCGGGCGTGCTGCGGGATAAATCCTTCTCGAATATTGACCTTGCAGATTTTTCCTTCGTTCTCGATGTGCATCTGATGGGATCAGTCAACTGCTCGAAGGCTGTCTGGAATGTCATGCGAGATCAGAATTATGGTCGTATCGCCATGACCACATCGTCAAGCGGCCTTTATGGCAATTTCGGTCAGGCCAATTACGGGGCGGCGAAAATGGGGCTGATCGGGTTGATGAATACGCTGGTGCTGGAAGGGGCGAAATATGGCATCCGTGTCAATGCCCTCTCTCCTTGTGCCGCGACCCGCATGACGGAAGGGCTGATCCCGGAAAACCTGCTGGAATTGCTGACGCCGGAATCGGTGACGCCTGCGCTGCTCTATATTGTTTCCGAGAATTGTCCCAACCGCACCATCATCACGGCGGGGGCCGGCACCTATGCGCGCACCATCATTAATGAGACGGCAGGAAAATGGCTGGCGGAAGGGGAACGCAGCCCCGAAAATATCGCCAAGATGTGGAACGAAATTGCCGATCCGGCCACGCAGAGCGAATATATGAACGGCAATGATCAGACCACCAACATGCTGACCAAGGCGGCAAACGGTCTCGGTATCAAAATTTGACTATTTGCCGGACAACGGATCACATGAGGATGATGGGACTTGAACAGGGCGGAGCCGGTTGCCGATAATAATGGCGCGGGCGCCGCTCTGCTGTTATGAAAGCATCTCTAATTAACAGACGCGTGAGTATATGTCGAGATCACCCCATATGAAGGCCCCGGTAAATGGCGATCTGGCGCTACTTGCCGAATTCACTTGCGATTTGGCAGCCCTTGCCGCGTCGGTTACGCGGCCCTATTTCCGGCAGCCTCTGGATGTCATCAGCAAGGCGGACAGTTCTCCCGTCACCATTGCCGATCAGGAATGCGAACGTCTGATCCGCGAGACCATTGCAAAGCGTTATCCGGCCCATGGCATATTGGGCGAGGAGCATGGCTTTGACGGCAGCGATAAATCCGATGTCTGGGTGATTGATCCGATTGACGGGACGAAAAGTTTTGTCTCGGGCCTGCCGCTCTACGGCACGCTGATCGCCTATACGCAGAAAAAAGACGCCATCATCGGCGCCCTCTCCATGCCGGAACTTGATGAATTCTGGATCGGCATCAAGGGAGAGGGGTGTTTTTTCAACGGCGCCCGCTGCCAGACAAGTGATTGCAAATCCTTGGGGGATGCCATCCTGATGACCACTTCGCTTGAATATTTCCAGCAGGCGGACAGGGAAAAATTCCAGACACTTGCAGGCGCTACGCGGATCCGCCGGTATGGCGGAGATTGCTATATCTACGCCATGGTGGCCGCCGGTTTTGCGGATCTTGCCGTCGAGACTGGACTTAAAAGCTATGATTACATGGCCCTCGTTCCGGTGATCGAGGAGGCGGGCGGCGTCATCACCGATTGGTCTGGCAAACGTCCCGGCTTCAATTCCGATGGCACCATCATCGCTGCCGCCACGAAAGAGCTGCATGAACAGGCGCTGGCAATCCTCAACGGCTGATCAGAGTTTCAGACGGTAAAGGGGCAGTTCTTCGGCGCTGTTCCAGTGGCTGCGGCACCATCCGCTCTGGCGGGCGCCCATGCGCTTGTAAAATCCCCCGGCATGCGGATCGGCGGCGATGCGGATATGCAAATGTCCGCGCTTGCGTGCAGTGGTGGCCGCAGCGGTGAAAAGCTTCCGTCCATAGCCCTTTCCCATATGCAGTGGCGAGACATAGAGCAGCATCAGCTCGGCTTCCGCGCCATCGTCATCGAGGAGATAGAAACCGGTTGCTCCCTGTGTCTCCTGCAGGACACCACTCCGCCATCTGGCAACCATTTGATCCGTCACGGTAAGGGCAGGGGTAAATTGCAGCATCTGCTGGTCCGAATATCCCCAAAAGGCTTTCGCGGCCAGGGCCAGCTCGGTGAGGGATTGGCAGTCCGCTGCAACGGCAGGGCGGATTGATATCACGATCCCTGTTCCGGAGAAAGTGCAAGCAGCCGATCAGGATAATCGCTGAACAGCCCATCGACGCCCCAGCCATAGAGCCTGGTCGCCACTTCCGTATCATTGACTGTGTAGGCGAGCAATTTGTACCCCTCCGCATGGACATCCTGCACAACCTGTTCGGTCACAAAAGGCCAGGCACAGTGAAGGCTGGAGGCCCCATAACCCCGCATCCGCGTCTGCCAGTCCGGCGGAATGGCAGACGTCAGATAACCCAGCGGCAGATGCGGCAGTCTCTGGGCAATGATGGGCAATGATTCCGGAATGAAAGAGGAAACAAGCAGCGGTAATTCGTCCGGCCAGTAATCGGCAAGTTCATCGGCGATTTTCTCTGCTGTCGGAATCTGCCAGCCGATGGTCGGCTTGATTTCCAGATTGAGGCCGAGCCCGAGTTCTTTCAATAAGGATGTAAGCTCGCGCAATGTGGGAATTTTTTCTTCCCTATAGGCTTTTGAAAACCAGGCTCCCGCGTCGAGTTTTCGCAATTCCTCNAGNCGGNNCAGNAGAACCGGACCATGGCCGNTTGTNGTTCGGCCCAGATCAGANTCATGTAGGATGANAANTTCATCNTCGCAGGTGAGAGTGGCNTCCACCTCGACAAAGCGANCCCCCAATCCTGCCGCCTTNCGTNTGGANGCAAGGGTATTNTCNGGTGCATGGCCCGCCGCNCCGCGATGNCCGATGACTTTGGGCANGGCGTNCAGNANCTCTGCTTTCGATTTCATGCGAGTTCTCCCACCNGCCAGTCNANNGGNGTNTTGNCTNCNCTTTACNAGATAGNNNTTGGCNTTTGANAAATGNCCGTTNCCNATGAAATCCNCGATGGGCGGANAGNGGGGANGGNTGCGGGCTTTGCAGGACNAGGTGNTTCTNNCGGTCGATAAAGGCNCCTTTNTTCTGCGCATAGCTGCCCCANAGCAGGAAGACAANATTTTCCCGCTTGTCATTGAGGGCGGCGATNGCNGCGTCTGTGAACCGTTCCCAGCCGNGNCCCTGATGTGATCCNGCACGNGCCTGCTCCACCGTNAGNACGGCGTTCAGCAGCAGCACCCCTTGTTCGGCCCACCGGNCAAGATTGCCATGAGCCGGNCGNGGGAGGCCGAGATCACGGTTGAGTTCCTCATAGATATTNCGGAGNGANGGGGGAATGGGNANGCCGGGCGGCACGGAAAAGCTGAGNCCATGGGCCTGNCCCGGNCCGTGATAGGGGTCCTGGCCGATAATAACCAGTTTCACCGCATCAAATGGCGTGCTGTTGAGCGCCGCGAAGATATTNCCNCCGGNGGGATAGANNATTTTTCCGGCGGNCTTTTCGCGGCGCAGAAAGTCGCCAAGCTCTNTCATATAGGGTTGATCNAACTCGCCCTGCAACTGTTCAAGCCAGCTTTGTTCGAGTTTGATGTCGCCCATATTGCCCCTCCGTCGTCAGAGCCGCTTGCGGCCCGCAANTTTCTGTAGCGGCGTCGCCAGCAATCCNTTTGGCAATAGCACGACGCTGATCATGAAGGCAATGCCGAGGATGAGGATCCAGTAATCGCCGAATATTTCNACNAGCCAGCTTTCCGCCCAGCGGGTGAGAATGGCGCCCATCAGCGCCGCCAGCATCATTTCCTTGCCGCCGAGCGCNACCCAGATCAGTGCCTCGGTCGAGAGGGTGAAGCCNATCAGGGTGGGNGATGCGAAACCGTCCAGCGTCACGAACAAAGCCCCCGCGAGNCCGGCTATGGCGGCNCCAAGTGTAAAAATGGANAGCCGNAGGGTCAGCACATTGTAGCCAAGGAANGAAAGCCGGTCCGGGTGGCTGCGCACCGCNGNCATNAGAAGGCCGTAACGGGAATTCATCAGCAGGACGACCAGCCCATAGACTGCCGCGACNATGACGAGAATGACNTAGAAGGTCGGCANCCGNTCATAAAGTTCATAGGACACGCCGAAAAAGCTGAGGGTGATTGGCGGCACATTGAGAAGGCCGTTATAGCCGCCNAGCGCATACCANTTATTCATCANCCGTTCCAGCACAAGGGCAATGGCCAGAGTGATGATGGCGAGATACGCGCCGCTGACGCCGCGCCCGGCNAANAGGAAGTAGCCAAGNGCAAGNGCGAACAGTGCCGCCCCGGCGATGGCCACAATCAGGCCGATATAGCTGCTNGTGATTCCNGGCAGGATCATNCCCTTNGTTATNGTGGCCATCAGATAGCCGCCGATGCCAAAAAACATCGCCTGGCCAAANCAGAGAATNCCGCCATATCCCCAGACGAGGGAGAGGGANATGGCGAGCAGTCCATATACCAGATAGGCGGTGAGCTGCCCCGTCCAGTAATTGCCGACAAAGACGGGGGCNATGGCAAGCCCCGCAAAGACNAGNAGGGCGATAAGGCTATTTCGCACGGCGCCCTCCCATGAGCCCTTCAGGCTTCAGGCGGATCACGAGAATGGCGAGAATATAAACGGTGATCATGGCGGCGACGGGGGATATCCAGACGGTCAGAAGATTGCTGGTGCCGCCAACTACGGCGCCGCCGACCAGCACACCGGCGAGCGGCCCCGCCCCGCCCACAAGAATGGACAGGAAGCCCGGCACCAGATAGCCGAGGCCCATCTGTGGGTCAACGCTGATAATGGGGGCGACGAGCGCGCCCGCAAGACCGGCAAGAGCCGTGCCGATGACGAAACTCAACCGGTACATCCGCCGGGTGTCAATACCGAGAGCGGCAGCGGTTGTCGGGCGGGCGATAACGGCGCGGGCCATCAGACCGAAGCTGGTTTTCAGAAAAAGCCAGAATGTCCCGGCGATCAGCAAAATGGACATCCCCATCAGCAACAGACGATAGAGGGGGTAGCTGACGGAGCCAAGTGTGAAGGCCCCGTCAATGGGGGCGGCGACAGAGTGAGATTCAGGACCGAAAGTGAGAACAATGATCTGTTTGAGGGCGATAGAAAGCCCCCAGGTGGCAAGAATGGTATCCAGCGGGCGTAGATAGATATGGCGGATCAGCAATGTCTCGATCAGTAGGCCGAGAAGCCCGACGATAAGGGGGGCGAGCAGGAGGCCGGCAATAAACGGCAGGCCCAGCGACTGGCTGGCCAGCATCACATAGGCGCCGATCATAAACAGCTCCCCATGCGCCATATTGATGACACCCATCATACCAAACACAATCATCAGCCCGAGGGCAACCAGCACCAGGACGAGAATATAAGAGGTGACATCGAGAAAAATGGGGAGAAAATCCATCAATGTTTTCCCTCACACAGAAAGATAACGGTTGATAAGGCTGTCATCGCGGCGCAGCGTGTCAATATCACAGGAATCGGCGATCACCCCGTTTTCCATGAACAGCACCCGGTCGGCCAGAGTGCGGATCATATCCACATTCTGCTCGACAATCAGGATGGCAAGACCCGTCTCGCGGGCGATGCGGGCGAGTTGCAGGCCGATGTCATGGACAATGCTGGGCTGTATCCCTTCCGTCGGCTCATCGAGGAGAAGAAGTTTCGGTTTTGCAATCAGCGCCCGCGCAATGGCGAGGATCTGCTGCTGTCCGCCAGAGAAGGTTCCGGCGCGCTGCTCCCGGCGTTCTTCGAGAATGGGAAACCAGTTAAAAATCTGCCGAAGGGGCTGAGTGATGTCAGAAATACCATGGCCGAGCAGGCTGAGGCGGAGATTTTCCTCAACTGTAAAGCCTTCGAATATTTCGCGTCCCTGCGGCACATAGCCAAGCCCGGCGCGGGCAATCAAATGGGTTTGCTGATCGCGGATCGGCTGTCCGTTAAAATTGATGTTGCCGCGGCGCGCGCGGATCAGCCCCATGATGGTTTTGAGCAGCGTCGTCTTGCCCATCCCGTTGCGGCCCATGAGCGCGGTGACTTCCCCCGCCGGGATGTGGCAGGAAAGGTCGCGCAGCACCAGAGCCTCCCCATATCCAGAAGATATTTTTTCTATTTCAAGCATTTGCAGGTATCTCCTGCATTCCGAAGTAAAGCGCCCGCACATCCGGATCCTGCCGGATATCCGAATAGCTACCGGATTTCAAAATGCGCCCTTTGGACATGACGTGCAGGGGACAGGCAAGATATTCGATAAAAGCCATGTCATGTTCGATAACCAGAACCGTGAGCTTTTCTGACTGATTAATGGTGCGGATAAGCTCCGCCGTGGCCCGCGTTTCGGTTGCTGTCATGCCCGCTGTCGGTTCATCCAGCAGAATAAGAGTTGGAGTTTGTGCGAGCAGCATGCCAATTTCCAGCCATTGTTTCTGCCCATGCGCCAGCTCTCCGGCCATCCGATCCTGTGCGTCCTCCAGCCTAATAAGAGACCGGATAGAGTTGACATCAGTGCGTTTTGGGCTGCGGCCGGCAGCGATGATCAAATTTTCCTGGACGGTTAGTTCGTCAAAGATGGCGGGCACCTGAAACTTGCGGCCGATCCCGAGACGGGCAATTTGGTGTGGCGCAAGACCGGTGATATCATGTCCATCAAACAGGATGCTGCCACTGTCGGGCCGGAGCGCGCCAGTGATCAGGTTGAACAATGTGGATTTGCCGCATCCATTGGGTCCGACAAGGGCATTGAGGCTGCCCTTTTCAAGCAAAAGCGAAAAGCCATCCACTGCGCGCAGGCCGTCGAAATTTTTTGTCAGCGATCTGAGTTCGAGAAACGACATCCGCCTTCCAGTGATTCAAACATGTTCATATGTGGTCATACAAATGATGATTGTGCACAAACAATGTTTTAATATGTACACAGCCGAATTATGTGTGAATTACCACCCGATTTGGCCAAAATCCGGCCATTTTGCCGGAGCATAACGGTAATTATTTGATTCTTCTAGAGTAAATGGCATATCCATGCACATTCAAAATGACCGGGCAAACACATGCTTTGGCCATGCCTCAGGCAAACAGAAAGAGTGAGGAAGACTCAATGATCAACATTTCCAGAAGACATTTTATCGGCGCCGTCGGCGCGACGGCGGCGGCATCGGCCTTCAGCATGCCCGCCATTGCATCGGGCAAGACCATCCGGATTGGCGCGGTGCAGCCTTTCTCAGGCGGGTTGGAGCTGTTCGGAAATCAGGCCAAGATGGGTCTTGATCTTGCGGCTGCTGAAATCAATGCGGCGGGCGGCATTCTTGGTCATCAGGTCGAAATCCTCTATGAAGACAATAAGACAGACCCCAAAACCTCTGTTGAACGGGCGAAAAAGCTGATCGAACGCGACGAGGTGGCGGCAATTTCCGGTCCGATTACATCGGCGGCGCGCGATGCCATGGCCGCCACGATGGAGCGGGGCAAGACGCCGCTGTTCTACGCAACCAACTATGAGGGCGGCATCTGCAACCGCTATCTTTTCTCTTTTAATACAGTGCCGAACCAGGATACTGCGCCGCTGATTCCATACCTCAAGGACATCGGTGTCGGCGACAGCTATTACATGTTCGGCGCGGATTATGTCTGGCCACGCAATATGTTCGCGACCGCCAAAAATATCATCGGCGAGATCGGCGGAACAACGCTGGGCGAGGAATATACCCCCTTCGGCGTCAAGGATTTTGCCCCGATAATCCGTAAGATTGCCGATTCAGGCGCCAAAGTGCTGCTGTTCGCCCTGCCGGGCGCCGATGGCATCACCTTCATCAAGCAGGCGGAAGAATTTGGTCTTACGAAGACTGTCAAAATCGCGTTCCTTGGTTTTGCGGAAACCTATCTCGGCGCCTTTGGCGAAGGCAAGGGCGAGGATATGTATTGCGGGGTTCCGTTTGTCGCCAGCTCCGACGAGCCGGGCGTGCAGGATTTTGTCTCGCGCATTCGCAAGACCAATGGCGACGATGCGGTGGTTTCCTTCTATGTCATGACTCACTATAATTCCGTTATGGCGCTGAAGGCAGGCCTCGAAAAGGCTGGCAAGGTGGACCGGGAAGCGATGATCGACGCCATGGGCGGCCTGACCTTCGATATTCCGACAGGTCCGGCGACAATCACGGAGGCGGATCACCATATCGCCATGAATATGTATATTGCCAAGACCGAAAATGGCACGCTCAACGTGGCTAAGAAACTTGGCATTATTGAACCTGCGCCGCAGTGCGGGTAAGGAGATAGCATGACAATGAGTGACCTCACCGAAAAGATCAGCGCGGCCATGCCGCTCGCCTTCGCCGAGTATAACCCGGCCGCGGCAGGGCGGAAGACCGGCCTTGTGATCGTCGATGAGGTCAATGGGTTTGCAACCGTCGGGGCAGGGGCGCTGGCGCCACCTGCCCCGAACGAGCAGGTTTCCGTCATGGTTGAGGAAACGGTGCATCTCGCCCGGCATTTTTCCGCGCAAGGCTGGCCGATCCTCGCTTTTCTCGATACTCATACTCCCGGCAAGCCTGAGCCACCCTATCCGCCGCATTGCGAGGCGGGCACGGGCGAAGAGGAGCTGGTACCGGAGCTTAAATGGCTGGAAACAGACAAGCAGACAACCCTTGTCAGGAAAGACTGTATTAACGGCTTTGTCGGCGCCATGCGTCCCGATGGCAGCAATGCTGTTGTTGACTGGGTGAAGGCGAACGGCATTACCGATTTTCTTGTGGTCGGCATCTGCACCGATATCTGCGTCATGGATTTTGTTCTAACGACGCTCAGCGCCCGCAATCACGACATGCTGCCGGGTCTGAAAGATATTTATGTCTATGACAAGGGATGCTCCACCTACGACCTGCCGCGCAATGTGGCGGAGGAAAGCGGTTTCGGCGCGGCGGCGGCCCATCCGCAGGAGCCAACGCACTATATGGGCCTCTATTTCATGGCGAGCCGCGGGGCGCAACTTGTCAACAAGGTGATCCTTCCGTCATAATGCCCTCATAACCCGACGAAAAAAGGGAGAGGGAGATGATCATCACCGCTAACGGAAATCAGTTCGATACACGCCTGGAAGGGCCGGAAGGTGCGCCTGTCGTAATAATGAGCCATTCGCTCTGTTGCGATCTTGGTGCCTGGGACGAACTGGCGGAAGACCTCAAGAAGGAGTATCGCGTCTTGCGTTATTCCCTGCGCGGCCATGGTAAAAGCGCGGCCACGCCGGGGCCCTATGATTTTGCCTTGTTGGCTGCTGATATGACCGCCATACAGGAGCATTATGGAATTACAGAGAGTCATATCGTTGGGTTATCTATCGGCGGTATGATAGCGCAGGAATTTGCGCTTCGCTATCCTGACAGGGTGAAAAGCCTTGTCATTTCCAGTTCTATGTGCGCCCTTCCGGATGGGGCTGCTGCTCTCTGGCCGGAACGCATCCGTCTCGCCGCCGAAGAAGGGCTGGCCGCAACGGTGGACGCTAGCATGAGCCGCTGGTTTGTTGAAGGCTCCCTCAAGGACCGACCGGAAATAGAGGCCCGCATCCGCAAAATGATCCTGGAGACCTCCGTCGAGGGATATGTCGGTTGCTGCCACGCCATTGCGGGGATTGATTTGAAAGACCGCATTCCCGCGATTAAGGTACCGACGCTCGTCATCGTCGGGCGGGAGGATATGGGGACGCCGGTTTCCTCCTCGGAACTGATCCACCGGCAGATTGAGGGATCACGGCTGGTGGTTGTCGATAATGCGGCCCATCAACTCGCCGTTGACAAGCCGGGCATTTTCAATGCCGAGGTCTGCAAGCACCTGGCCACCGCCGTTTAGCCTTCTGCCAAGATGGCGGCATGGTGGCGGATATGGTCTTCCATGAAGGTCTGGATGAAATAATAGCTGTGATCGTATCCGTCCTGCATCCGGAGGGTGAGGGGCTGTCCTTCTTCCTTGCAGATCGCTTCGAATATTTCCGGTTTTAGCTGTTCGCTCAGGAACTGGTCCGCGCGGCCCTGATCAATCAGGATATGGGACGTGCGTTTGCCATGCCTGACAAGCTCCGTCGCGTCATACTCCGTCCAGCTTGCTTTGTCGGTCCCGAGATACCCCAGAAACGCCTTCTCCCCCCAAGGGCACTGCATGGGGGAGGAAATCGGCGCAAAGGCGGAAACAGATTTGTAGATCTCCGGGTTTTTAAGAGCAATGGTCAGCGCCCCGTGGCCGCCCATGGAATGGCCGAAAATGCCGACCCGGTGGACATCGACATTGAATTCTCCGTCGATCAGCAGGCGCAACTCATCGGTCACATAGCTGTACATCCGGTAGGCTCCGGCCCAGGGCTCCTTAACCGCGTCGAGGTAAAACCCGGCGCCGGTGCCGAAATCCCAGTCCTCTTCCTCTCCGGGCAGGCCGACATCGCGCGGGCTGGTGTCCGGCATGACCAACATGAGCCCATGCTCCGCTGCGTATTTCTGCGCGCCCGCCTTGATCGTCGCTGTCTCCTCGGTGCAGGTAAGGCCCGCAAGATAGTAGAGTACGGGCACCTTGCCCGCTTTTGCCTGCGGGGGTTGGTAGACCGCAAACCGCATCACCGATCCGGTCTCGCTGGAACTATGCTTATAGAAGCCCTGCGTCCCGCCGAAGCAGGCCTGTTCAGAAATAATGTCCATAATCTCGCTCAGAATGTGACGACGCTGCGGATGGATTTGCCCTCATGCATCAGGTCGAAGCCGTCGTTAATTTTCTCGATCGGCATGACATGGGTGATCAGGTCGTCGATATTGATCTTGCCGTCCATATACCAGTCGACGATTTTCGGCACATCCGTGCGGCCTTTCGCGCCGCCGAAGGCCGTGCCTTTCCAGACGCGTCCCGTGACCAGCTGGAACGGCCGGGTGGAGATTTCCTGACCCGCGCCCGCAACACCGATGATAATGCTTTCACCCCAGCCCTTGTGGCAGCATTCGAGGGCCTGACGCATCACATTCACATTGCCGATGCACTCAAACGAATAATCTGCACCGCCCTTAGTAAGATCGACGAGATAGGGAACGATATCGCCCTCAACTTCCTTCGGATTGACGAAATGGGTCATGCCGAATTTTTCGCCGAGGGCCTTTCGCGCCGGATTGAGGTCGACCCCGACGATCATGTCTGCGCCCGCAATCTTTGCGCCCTGAATGACGTTGAGGCCGATGCCGCCAAGGCCGAAGACGACGACATTGTCGCCGGGTTTTACCTTCGCCGTGTTGATAACCGCGCCAATGCCGGTGGTCACGCCGCAGCCGATATAGCAAACCTTGTCGAACGGCGCGTCCTCCCGGATTTTGGCAAGCGCGATCTCCGGCACGACTGTATAGTTCGAGAAGGTCGAGCAGCCCATGTAATGAAAGACTTTCTCACCATTGATCTTGAAGCGGCTGGATCCGTCCGGCATCAGCCCCTGGCCCTGCGTTACGCGGATGGCCTGACAGAGGTTGGTCTTGCCGCTCGTGCAATAGTCGCACTGGCGGCATTCCGGGGTGTAAAGCGGGATGACATGATCGCCCTTCTTGAGGGAGGTGACACCCGGTCCCACATCGACGACTATCCCTGCGCCCTCATGACCGAGAATTGCCGGGAAAATCCCCTCCGGATCCTCCCCGGAGAGGGTGAAGGCATCCGTATGGCAGAGGCCGCTGGCCTTGATTTCCACAAGAACCTCGCCCTCGCGCGGACCCTCCAGCGTAACCCTTTCGATGGTGAGAGGGGCTCCTGCCTTGTGGGCGACGGCGGCTTTGACTTCCATAGTGTCCTCATTTTCCGGTTTTTCTTGCTCCCCCAACTCTGCCCATTTAGAAGGAGAGAGGCAAGGGTTTTCCAAAATAGTCACACGATATCGCAGGTCGCAGACCGGGAGGATGAGGTGAAAGTAGACGGCATCGCGTATCGCAGCATCGCACTTGATCCCGATGGCTGGTCGGTCAATATCATTGATCAGACGCGCCTTCCACATGCATTTGCCATTAATAAGCTGACGACCGTGGAGGAAGCGGCCCATGCGATTAAAGCGATGCTGGTGCGCGGCGCGCCGCTGATCGGGGCGACGGCGGCCTATGGCGTCTGTCTCGGCCTCAGGACGGACGCCAGCGACAGCGCCCTGCGGAAAATGTGCGAGACATTGATTGCGACGCGACCGACGGCGGTCAACCTTCGATGGGCCATCCGCGCGATGCAGGAGTTGCTCCTGCCGCTGCCGGAGGGCGAGCGTGTATCTGCGGCCTATGAGAAGGCGGCGCAAATCTGCGATGAGGACGTCGCGATCAACAGCGCCATCGGCGATCACGGGCTGGAGGTCTTCCGTCGCATCTGGAAAGCGAAGGGAGAGCAGGGCAAACTCAATGTCCTGACCCATTGCAACGCGGGCTGGCTGGCGACCGTGGATTGGGGAACGGCGCTCTCGCCTATCTACAAGGCGCATGATGCGGGTATTCCGGTGCATGTCTGGGTCGATGAAACCCGGCCGCGCAATCAGGGGGCGCATCTGACCTGCTGGGAGCTTGGCAAGCATGGCGTGCCGCATACCCTTGTTGTGGATAATGCGGGCGGGCATCTGATGCAGCAGGGGCTGGTTGATCTCTGCATTACCGGCACCGACCGGACGACGGCGACGGGCGATGTTTGCAACAAGATCGGCACTTATCTCAAAGCGCTCGCGGCGCAGGATAATAACGTGCCCTTCTATGTAGCACTCCCCGGACCGACCATCGACTGGGAGATTGAGGATGGGCTGCGCCATATCCCGATCGAGAACAGGGACGGGCGGGAAGTGGAATATATAACGGGCCGGACCGGGGCGGGGGAGATGAAGGATGTACGCATTCTTCCTGACTTCAGCAATGCGGCCAACCCGGCGTTTGATGTGACGCCCGCGCGCCTGGTTACGGCGCTGATTACGGAGCGGGGCATCTGCCCGGCCACGCGGAAAGGGCTTGCCACACTCTACGGGCGATAGGCGGCGCAAAATAAGGGCGGCGGTGAGGCCGCCTTTATTTTGATAATAAAAATTGTTAAAGGCAGTTAGCGACGTTTTCTGATGCGCCACTCGAAGCAATCATCGCCATAATCCTGTCGTTTCAGGACTTCCAGAACCAGAGAGCGGTTATGCACGGCAAGCGCGCCCTCCCAGAGTTGGTTCCAGCTATCAAAAACAGATGTTGGTTGGGCATCGGCGCCGCGCATGAAGCGCCAGCCTTTCTGGCGGACGATGACCGCTTCACCGTCCGTTGTCATTTCCGCTTCATCATCATGCCCCTCCGCCATACCGACAAGGTAGCGCCCGAAATCTTCCGCGCTGTCTCCGGCTATGCCGATGAGGTCTGCGGTCTTGCGGTAAAATTGCTTGCCGATGAGCTGCGCGGTGATACCGCCATAGACATTGGCGTCCATCGGGCCGTAGAGCATGGCAAGCTCGATCAGAGCGTTTTTTGCGTACTCCATTGAATAGTTTCGGTTGGCTTTTTGCAGCCGTTCCTCCGGCCAGTCGGAAGTATCCAGTTTCGGCGCCGCGGCGGGATCAAACGGCGGAGCCATTTCGCCGGGTGCGAACTGCAGGCGTTCCTCCGGTGCGAGATCATGATCGAATTCCTTGAAATCCCCGGCCATGCCATATTGCCCGTCCATATCCTGCGAGGTGCAGACAAACCCAAGCCGCGGATTTTTCAGGCTCACGCCATTATGGGCATACCAGCCTTTCAGATAGCCGT
The DNA here is from genome assembly GCF_002694385.1 of Sneathiella sp. Lineage (GTDB taxonomy): Bacteria > Pseudomonadota > Alphaproteobacteria > Sneathiellales > Sneathiellaceae > Sneathiella. The sequence goes on along the minus strand of NZ_NZMB01000009.1, from coordinate 64,940 downwards.
GATTGACTTCAAGCGGGATCCCGCAGATGGCCGCGCCGTCGTAGATCCAGCGGGGATGACAGAAATGTACCCAGGCTTTCGTATCGCTTTCATACATATACTCGACAGAAACACCGCCCACGCCATTGGACAGATAGTGATATTGCGCGCAAGCCACCGCATCGGGCAGGCCGTCCAGTCCGAGCTTTTCAAAGCTGGACAGGAACTTGTCGTGATGCTGGCGGCGGAAGATATTGAACGTAAAATCGCCCGCGGCAAAACGATCCTTACGGCTTGCAAGGGTTAGCAGAACACCTGTGAAATAGGCGTGGTAAAGAATAGCAACCGCCTCATAACGGTCTTTTATGGTGGCGCTTTTCAGCATGGCAAGTCCTTATTCTGGATATTATTGTTGTTCTTCGTTCGCGAGTATACAGACCGGACACCACATTGCCAGCCTTCGTCATGGAACCTGATGAAATTCGCAGCTCACCCCTACAAGAGATATAAATCAATAGGATTTGATGCCGGGCACACGACATTCATAGGTGGTATATATGTCTTTGAGATAGCAGGCCGTCGTCACGGAGATAACCAGGTTGCCACGGCAGTCGTTGAATGAGACCCATCCTTCCACATGATCAATACGTCCGCCGTTGCCGCTTGCTCCGTAGATATTCAGGACGTTGATATCCCGGATACGGGCTTCGGGAATTTCAAGCGAGGAAAGAATTTGTCCGATTTCTGATCCACAGCGCGCAAGCGCAAGGCCTTCGGCGGCCGCGGGCATCGCAAAGCTAAGGCAGAGGCCGCCGGAAATAAGTGAATGGAATAGGCGCATATGATACCCCCAGATGATGCGTTATTCTTTTCAGCTAGCGGAGAAAAATCTGCGGGCAAGATATACGCCGCAATTTTTAATCCCGGTCACGTCGTCCATTGCATGATGATCGCATATGCGGATTGCGGGATATATGCGCCATTTCAGTCTTTGAGGGCGTATTCTATTCCGGGCGAGAGAAGTAGATTGCTCGCGTGAGGCATGGCAGATCAGTCTGAAACGAAGGCTTCTCCGGTATCTTGCTCCGCGCGGCGTTTATCAACGACGCGAAACCGTAGCCGGACGAGGCGGTTAAGGTTTACAAGTCCGTCGAGAAGGCCGGGGATGACCACTTCCGATGGTTTTTTCTGCTGTGACAGATGGCGCAATGCGGTCAGCATGGTGTTACTGTCGCGTACCCCGTCATCGACAAGAACGCCGATCAGCCCGGCTTCCGCAGCGCGGGAGGCGCGGATATATTGTTCCAGCCGCGGCACGGTACGTGGAATGATCAGCGCCCGCTTGTTCATGGATAGCACCTCGCAGAAAGTGTTGTACCCGCCCATGGCGACAACGGCGGAGGCCTCCTGCATCAGGCTTTCCATATGGCTGTCGAAGGTAACAGCGCGGACGCGGCGCAGCTTCTGGATGCGTTCACGAAAGCTGGCGCGGGTTTCCGGCGGCATGAAGGGGCCAAGAACGAACAGGGCATTGAGCGGCGGCTGCCGGTTGCCTTCATAGGCGCGCAGGACCCAGTCCGTCAGCACATCGCCGTCGCCGCCGCCGCCAACAGTGACCAGAACATATGGATCCTTCATTTCTCCGAGGATTGCCGGATCAGTGACGGACGGGGCGGAACGGGGCAGATAGCCCGTATAGGTGATCTTGCGTTTCACATTTGCGGGGATATCCAGGCCGGCCAGCGGATTATATATTTGCTTGACCCCGAACACCCAGATATCGTCATACAGGGTTTCAAGGGCCGGCAGGACATTCTTGCGCCGCCACTCGGGAGCCAGAAGCGACGGATCGTCGAGAACATCGCGCAGGCCAAGAACAAGATGCGTTCCGCGAGCCTTCAGCATGGCGAGCGTTTCTGTGACTTCGCCCTTGAGGCCATAAGGCTCTTTGTCGACGATAAAAATATCCGGATCGAAGGTTTCCGCCGTATGCTGGATAATCGAAGCGCGCATGGCCAGCGTCTGCTCCGTATTGATATGCAGGCTGAGCGAGGTGTATTCGCCATTGCGCAGCTTGATAATGCCGGGAATACGAACGAAATCCACACGGGACTTAAAATCGAAGCTCCCGATAATTGGGGAACCGGACAAAATTAGGACAGAAAGATTGCTGTTCTGTTCGACCAGTGAATTGGCCATAACCATGCAGCGCCTCAGATGACCGAGACCAAATGAGTCGTGACTATAAATCAGGATGCGCCTTGCGCTTTCACTTTCGCTCATGGTTTCGGCCCCCACCGGTTTCCCCGGATATACGGTTATAGGAGCCTTGTTTCAACTTTTTAATGGGAAGGGTATGTCATTTTTCCGGGAAAACTGTTGCAAATCTATATCGCCTTATGGGTTGGCTCTTCATAAGAGAGGGGGCAGGGGAAAGATACCGATAAAAAGAATCGAAATCTATTAATACGAGGGCGATTCGCTTTTCATGCAATTACCATAAGATGAATATAAATATAATGTAGCAACTTTAAATTAGTAATATTAGCAAAAAATTATAGTTAATTGCTGAATTAACTATTTATCTATAAAATTTTAGATGACTAATAATTAAATTATCTTATATAAAAAAATAGTTATGAAGGCGGAAAATTTGAATAAAAATATGGGATTAGAAAACCATAAATAACATACATACAGTTCTGTATCTTTAGTATCAAAAGTCAATGATTACAAGCTGAAAAACCTGTTGAAGAATCGCATATGCGAGGCAGTTCAAGGCTCAAAAAATGCGAGTCATCAGCCGAATGCTATAACTAACACTTTAAAGTAGTGGTTCGATAATGTTCGAAAACGAACTTCTGCGTCCATACACACAGAGAGGTGAATGATGAAAATACTCCTTAGCAAATTGATCAATGATGAAAGCGGTGTGACCGCCGTGGAATATGCCCTGATGGCAGCGGCGGCGGCGGCTGTTGTCGGTGTCGCAGGGGCGGCCTTTTACACCAAGCTGGAAACCGCCTTTAATGCCATAGATCTGACCGGATCGGGTGGTGGCAGCAGCAACTGATCACTTCCTAACACTCCCGGTGGGATTAATCCTGCCGGGAGACCGCGTTCAATACTTAATCCGTGAGCCAGATTTATGAGCCAGCTATACCCCATGCTGACCTTGTTATTACTTGGTTTTGCTGCTGTCAGTGATTGTACGACACGGATCATCCGCAACTGGATATCTCTCGCAATCCTGCTGCTGTTTGTCCTCTACGCCGTAAGTCCGGGCATAAACCTCGATGTGATAGCGCACATCCTGCTGGCGGGCGGGCTGTTCCTGCTGTTGTTCGCAGGTTTTGCGTTTAACAAGGTGGGCGGCGGCGATGTCAAGCTGGCTACGGTGACAATGCTGTGGGCGGGACCGGCGGCGGCCGGGGATTTTCTGATGGTGACGGCGCTTGTCGGAGGGCTGCTTGCGCTGATTGTGATCATACCGCAGGCGCGTTTGATGCAACAATGGATGTTGGCGCCGGTCTTGCGGCTGATTGACCGGGCGGAGCCATTCCCTACTCATACGGTGCCCTACGGCATAGCCATTGCGGCGGGGGGATGCGTTGCCCTGTATGGCCGATATGTGTCTGGAAATTAGGGGGAGACATGCGCAGTTTCATTTTTATTCTGATTGCCGCGCTGTTTCTGGGCTCGGCCGCCTATCTCGGAAACATGTTTCTGTTTCCGCGCGCCGTTACGAAAACCCTTGTTCCTGTCAAAGATGAGACACTTCCTCCCAGGCTTGCCTTGCGCATAACAGAACCGTTATCGGCTGGAGATATATTAGCGCCGCATCTGCTGGAATGGCGTGTGCCGCCAGAAGAAATGCGAGAATTGCCCCTTTTTCGCAAGGAAAGCGTCACACTGCAAGAGCTTGACCGCGCCGTGCTGCTGCGGCCCCGCGAAAAGGGCGCATTTCTGGAACAGGCAGACCTGATCCGTCCGGGAGCGGTCGGTTATGACAAGGCGTTGCTCCGCGCCGGTGAACAGGCACAAGCCTTTACAATTCTCAATCGTGGTGATTTCGACGCGCTGCGCCCCGGCGACCATGTAGATTTGATCCTCACGTTTACCGCGCCGACCGATACCACACGGGCGGGGGAGGTGCTGGTCAGGCGGGTTGCGGAAAATATCCGCATCACGGCGCTTTCCGATATAGCCCGCGATCGGGGGCGGGAGGGGCGGGTGACGCTCGCCCTGTCGGCGGAGATGGTGACGCGTGCGACTTTGGCCGCCAACCTTGGCAGCCTGCGCATCGCCCCCCGCAGTGACCAGGGGACAACGTCTTCACCAGAAATGGGGAGGATGGATTCCTCCCATTCCGTCACCGATCTGTTCCCCGATCTGGTGCGTAAGCAGGCTGCGCCGCGTCCGTCGCCTGCGCATCAAGTGATTATCATGCGGGGCGGAGAGACATCCGTCCAGCAATTGCGTAGTCGCTTTACCGCACCGGATACCACCACACTCGGCAAGGGGGGATCATGAAACGATTTGGAAATCAGGCCGGGGCGTTTTGTCTGCTTCTGACACTGCTGCTGATGTCCCCGTCTGCCTGTCCCGATGCCAGGGCGGCGGAACCGGAAACACCCCTTTCTCTTGCCATAAATGAAGGACAATTGTTCCCTCTTGGCGCGGCGGCTTCTGAAATATTGCTGACCGATCCGGCCATTGCGGATATCCGGCTGACGGCAACAAATGGCCTGTTCATTTACGGTAAACAGCCGGGACGCACGCATGTGATGGCCTTGGGGCCACGGGGGGAGCGGTTATTCGAACGAGTCGTCACCGTCCTGCGCGATGTCGCCCTGATCGAGGAGATGCTGAACCGGCAATTTCCCGAAAGCCGTCTTGGCGTAAGTGCGACACCGGGGCGAATTATCCTATCCGGGCAGGCGCACTCTCCTTTACAGGCGGAGCAGATTATCGCCGTTACCCGTGGGTTTCTGGGAGAAGGGGAGGAAATCGTCAACCGGATGGAACTGACGGCTCCCTCACAGGTCAATATACGCGTCCGCATTGTCGAGATGAACCGGGAGGCATCAAAAAATCTCGGCATCAACTGGGACATGCTGCTCAACCCCGGTTCGCTGGCCATCGGGCTGATCACCAATCGCTGGCCGTCTGTCCTGGGCGGTGGGGGATTGCTGCCGTCTTCCGCCTCCACGGGCCTTGGCGGCAGTGCGTTGTTTGGCTATCAAGGCAGTAACGGTTCTGCGTCCCTCATCATTGATGCGCTTGCCGAAGAGAATCTGCTGACCGTACTGGCGGAACCGAACCTCACCTCCCGTTCCGGTGAGACGGCGAGCTTTTTTGCAGGGGGTGAATTTCCCATTCCCGTTTCCGCCACCGATGAGCAGATTACCATCGAATTCAAGAAATTCGGCGTGATACTGGACATCACGCCGACGGTACTCTCCAATGACCGCATCAGCATCCATATCCGGCCCGAAGTGAGCGAGATTTCCGACCTTGGCGCCGTGGTTATCAATAATTTCCGCATTCCCGGTATTGCCGTACGCCGCACCGAAGCGACGATAGAATTGGCGAGTGGACAGAGCTTTGCCGTTGCCGGGCTGCTCCAGAACCAGACCCGTAACGTGGTAAGCGAAGTGCCCTGGCTAGCCGATCTTGCCATTCTGGGTCCGCTGTTTCGGTCCAGCCGTTATCGCAATATGGAAACGGAACTGGTGATCATTGCGACGGCCAATATCGTCACTCCGCGCAATAGGGATGATTACCGGACTGCCGTCGATCGCTATCAGCCGACGGATACGTTTGAGAAAATGACAACAGGACGTTTGGCCCGTCCCGTTCATAACGCCGAAATACCCGAAGAGAAAGACGCTTCAGATTTGAAGCTGAAGGGTCCTGCGGGCTTTATCTATTAGGGAGGGGAAGATGCGTGGATCAGGAATACTAGCAATTACGCTCATCACTGTCCTGCTCGGCGCCTGTGCGGAAAAGCCGCTGCCGGGCGTGCTTCCGCCCGTTGCCGCCACGAATGGCGTTACGGCTATGAGCACGCTTCTTTCCTTTACCCGTACTGGCGCGGAGGGACGTCTGCAAACATCTACGGGGCTTTCCCTGGAAACGGCGCTATTGCGGCTCCGGCAGGATCCGCCGACCCTTGTTACGCTGCAAGCCTATGGTGCAGACATGCCGACGGCCCAATTCATGCCAGTGATAAAGAGCACATCCCTTGCCAATATTGCTCTTGTGGAAGTGCGGCCGGCAATCGCAGCGGGGAGGAGCAGACTCGAGTTGGAAATCACCTATTACCGTTATCGCCTTGCCGACTGCGGAGCTGATCTCGCCTATCGCAAACTTGATTATGTGGCCCGCAGCTCTCCAGGATTTGGCTGCGCGGTGGAGCAGAACCGTATGCTCAACCTCGCTTATCCAGGGGAATGGTATCAGGGCCGCCGTCTGGCCCCGCCGCTGGCGGCGCGCGATGCGGCGGCCGCCAGCCGTTATTTCGCTGCGGAGCCGCGCTCCATGCCGGTTATTGGCAGATAGAGAGGGGAATAATCGTGCAGAAAAAAGCGACACCGGAGATTGTCACTTTTCCGAAAGCCGATAGGGAGGCGTTGCGTATTGCCGCCTATCTTGCGGAAGCGGAGACGGAGCGGCATTTGCGCGATCTGTTCGGTAAATGGGGCTATGCGACCGATCATCTTTCAAGAGGCGGCATAGCGGAGGCGATCCGGGATTATGCAAACGCGGATATGCCGCCGGTTCTCATTGTTGATATATCTGCGACCGCGCTGCCACTCTCAGATTTACAGACGCTGGCCGATATCTGCCCGCCGCAGGTGAATGTGGTCGCGATCGGCGCGCGTGATAATGTCGGGCTGTACCGGGATCTGATGGAAATCGGCGTCACCGATTACCTGGTGAAGCCCGTGCCGGGCGATCTTCTGTACCGCGCCATCCGACGGGCCAGCGGGCAGACGGAGGCGCGACATATGGTCCAGCGGACCGGGAAAACCATTGCGGTTTACGGCGTGCGGGGCGGGGTTGGCGCGACCACCACGGTGGGAAGCCTGGGCTGGCTGCTGGCAAATCATTTCAATCGTCATGTAATCATGGCGGATCTCAATCTGGCGTATGGATCGCTTGCCCTCGATCTCGGGCAGGAGGCGAGCGCGGGTCTTGCCGACCTGCTGGCCAGCCCCGAACGCATGGATGCGGTTGTCGTTGACCGGGCTACCCTTGCGCTCGGGGAAAAATTACGACTACTTGCGGGACAGGCGCGGGCGCCGGAGGCGAACAGCTATGATGCGGCGGCAGTTACGGCCCTAATGGGACATCTGCGTCACCGATATCATTTCATATTGCAGGATCTTGACCGTTCCAGGCCTGCCATTTCCCGTGCCCTGCTGGAAAAGGCGGATGTGCGTCTGCTGGTCATGGATGCGACGCTGGCGGCGGTGCGGGACGCGGCGCGGCTCGTAAAAGAGCTGGGAGGGGAAGAGGCGGCAAAGGAAATACGGATCGTATTGAGCCGCAGCCGGGGGGTGAGCGCCGGAGAAGTGCCGGTAGACAGGATAGAGGAGGTCATCGGCCACAGCGTTGATACTATTATCCCCTTCGACCGCCGCCACCTTGCCCTGGCCAGCCTGAACGGAGAGGCCGCGATGCAGAAAAAGACGGCAGTGCAGGGAGCTTATCTGCGGCTTGCGGCTACTCTTATCGGGCAGAATGGAAAGCAGTGGCACCGTCCTCGATGGTTCCCCAACCGGAAGGCGCGCTGATGTTCGGGAGACGATCAGATACCCAGGGTTTTGGCTTCCTCGGCGAGGAAGAGAGCGGGTTTCTGACAGCACCAGGAGCGGGGCGCAAGGAACTTTTGATTCCGCCGGAGCTCATTGAGCAGGTGAGGGGGCAATTTTTCAATCGCATTGATCCATCCGCCGCGTCCGCCCTGCCCCCGGACCAGCTTATCCTGCGCATTACCGAGGCTGTCGCGAAAATCGTTGATGAGGAGAAGTTGCAGGTCAATGGCTCTGAACAGGCGGCTATTTCGCAGGAGCTATTTGACGATATCGTTGGCATCGGTCCCATCGAGGCCTTGCTCGCCGATCCGACGGTAAGCGACATCCTGGTCAATGGCCCCGACACGGTTTATGTGGAGCGGGCCGGACGGCTCGAGTTGACCGGATATCGCTTTCGCAGCGAGGAGCATGTATTGGAGGTGGCGCGGCGCATTGCTGCGTCCGTCGGGCGGCGGGTTGACGAGGCCAATCCGATGGTGGATGCCCGCCTCAAGGATGGCAGCCGCGTCAATGTCATTGCGCCGCCGCTGTCGGTTTATGGGACGGTCATTTCCATCCGAAAATTCGCAAAAAGCCCGCTTAGCCTCGAAGATCTTGCGGTGGGCGGTTCGTTATCGCTACAGATGTGCCGCTTTCTTCAAATCGCGGCGCAAAGCCGTCTCAATATCCTGATTTCCGGGGGAACGGGATCGGGCAAGACGACGCTTCTCAATGCGCTTTCCGGCCTTATCCATGAGGAGGAACGCATTGTCACCATCGAGGATGCAGCGGAAATCTCCCTGCAACGGCCCCATGTCGTCAGCCTGGAAACCCGTCAGCGCAACAGCGAAGGCGCGGGCGAAGTGACGCAACGCGATCTCCTGCGTAACTCTTTACGCATGCGGCCCGACCGTATCATTATCGGCGAGGTGCGGGGCGCTGAAGTGCATGACATGCTGCAGGCGATGAATACCGGGCATGACGGCTCCATGTCCACTATTCATGCCAACAGCGCCCGAGACGCGCTCCTCCGGCTTGAAAATCTGATGCTTTCCACTCTCGCCAATTATCAGAGCAGCGGCGCACGGCAACAGATTGCCAGCGCCCTTGATCTCGTCATTCATGTGGAGCGGGGCGCCAATGGCCGCCGCTTCATCCGCAGTATCAATGAGATTGTTGCGGTTGAGGCAGGCGTGATCGGCAGCCAGATACTGTTTGACTACAGGGGAGATGACGAGGGACGGGAGCAGAATGATCCGCTCTTTCGTCATAGTGGCGCGCGTCCGCATTTTGAGGAAAAGATCCGCCGCGCAGGATTGACGGGAGACTTGCAGGAGGTGCTGCATCCATGACTGTTGATTTCATGCGACTGCCGGAGAATGACCTCCCGTTGATGATGATTTTCCTCCTCTTTGTGTTGAGTGGCCTGACGCTGCTTTACCTGTTGCAGCAGAGGATGGGCGAGCGGGAAAGACGGCTTAAATTACGCCTGAAATCCCTCCATCATACCGGGCAGGAGAAGGCGGTTGCGATTGCCGAAATGCCAACGGCGCTGCCTGATCTCTACCGGCATGAAAAAAGCAAGGGAAGCTGGCGTGAAAAAGGCCGGGACAGATATCTTCTTCCCCTTCTTGGCGCTATCACGGCGGCAGTCGGGTTCGGTTTTGTCGTTTTGGATGTGCCGGTGATCGTTCTTCTGGTGAGTGCAGGGGCTGCCGGGTTGGGCGGCGGCGTGGCGTTGATCCTTCATTACCGACGCCGTTGGCGGCAACGCCAGTTCATCGACCAGCTACCCGAGGTCATTGACATTATTATCCGGGGGGCGCGGGTTGGTATGTCGCTTCAGGAAAATTTCCGCGTGATTGCCAGCGAAATGCCTGATCCGGTCGGGCGGGAGTTCCGTATTCTCGCGGAAAAACTGGCCATTGGTATTGATCTGGAAAGGGCGTTATCGGCCGCAGTTGATAATACCGGCGCGCGGGAGATGCAGTTTATGGCGACGACGCTGGTTTTGCAACGGCGGACCGGCGGACAGTATGCGGAGGTTCTGGAAAATCTTGCATCGGTGCTTCGTGACCGCCGTTCCCGCCAATTGAAGGCGCGGGCCCTGACGGCAGAGGCCCGCACCTCGGCGCGCATTGTCGCAGGCGTGACAGCCGTAATTCTGTTTATTCTTGCGCTGACCAACAGGGCGCAGTTCGATTTCCTGCTCGATGATCCGCTCGGGAACCGGTTGTTGCTCTATTCCGCTGTCAGCCTGTTTGCCGGCTTTTTCTCGATGTCGCGTTTGCTGGGGAGGCTGAAATGATATTCCCGGAGGGTATGGGCGATGGGGTGGACTATCATCAAGTGGCTGTTCTCGCGGGCATAGTCGTCTCGCTGCTTGTCTCGACCGTCTTTTTCATGAAAGCCGTATTTGCCCGGCGGCAGGAACGGCTGGATCGTCGGCTTTTGCTGTTTGCTTCCGCTGGGGCGGATCGTACGGCTGAAAAAGATCCGCCTGCTATTCGCCTTGATTTTGAAAAGCTGGAAAAGGCGGCACCAGATCCGGAAGGCCAGCAAAGGTTGCGTACATATTTTGAGAGCACAGCGCGACAGCAGCGACTGTATCGGCGGTTTATTCGCGCCGGGCTTAACCCAAAACGGCTGGAGCGACCCTATAAAATCCTGCGAATTGCCTGCTTTGCCTTTGGGGCGCTTGTGGCCGCATCTCTGCTGGAACAGCAGATGCCGGACAGGGGTGCTTATCCCGTCGCGGCGTTGCTGATCATTATCGCCGGGGCCGGGGCGGCGTTTATCCCGCATCTATTGCTGAAGGCGCGCATTCGCCAGCGGCAACAGCGAATTGAGCAGGCAGTGCCTGACATGATTGATCTGATGATCCTCTGTATCGAAGCCGGGCTGACCCTTGAAGTGGCGATTGCGCGCGCCATTGACGGGCTTAAACCCTTCGCTCCGGAAGTCGCGGAGGAAATGCGTCTCACGCTTAATGAACTGCGCATCCTGCCGGATAAATCCATGGCGCTTGATAATCTGGAAAAACGGACGGCTTCACGTAGCCTCAAATACCTGGTGCTCAGTCTTCGCCAGTCGGAACGCTATGGCACGTCCATCGCGGGCGCATTGAAGGCAGTCGCCGCGGAAATGCGCAAGACGACATTGCTGGAGCTCGAAAATGCGGCGGCGCGAATGCCTGCGCTGCTCAGTGTTCCGCTCATTCTTCTGATCCTGCCTCCGGTGGTCGCGCTCTCCGCCGGGCCGGGCTTTGTTCTCATGATGCGCGCCATAGGAGGCTGACCCATGCGACGCCCGCTATATCTTCTGTGTTTATTGACGCTGCTCCTTTCAGGCTGCGCCGCCGGACAGGAAAGCGGCATGGCCGATTTTACGGGTGCCGCAAAGGAGCGCGAGCATGCGCTCAGAATTGCGGATATTGCCGTCCGGACCGGCAATTACCCTGCGGCGATAGATATTTATCAGACATTGCTGGCAAAAAAAGGAACCGATGAGGAGGTTCTGACGCGCCTTGGCGCTGCCTATCTCGCCGCCAACCATGGCGAGGAGGCGATTGCCGTTTATGAACGGTTGTTAGAGATTGATCCCGACAATCCAGTGGCCTTTGTTGGCCTTGGCCGGGCGCATTTGCGGCTTTTCCGGCCAGAGGCGGCGGGGCAGTATTTTACGGATGCTCTTGCACTTACGCCGGAGGATGCGGAGATATTCGGTCTGCTTGCCCTTGCCGAGGATATGTCCGGTGATTATCCGGCGGCGGAGGCGTATTATCTCAAGGCTTTGGAGTTGAGGCCGAGCGATACAGCATTACAGAATAATCTCGCACTTTCTCGCTTGCTCGCCGGTGATTACGACGGCGCGACGGAGGTTTTGCGGAAAATTGCCTTTATGGAGGGGGCGACGCCGCAAATCCGGCAGAATCTTGCGCTCGCCTATGGCCTCATGGGGGATGAGGCGGCGGCAGCCCGAATTGCGCGGATGGACCTTGATGCGGCAGCGGTTGCCGATAACCTGCGTGTTTATGCCGCGCTTCGGCGTCTGGCGGAGCCGTCCCGTCTCCGCCGTTATCTGCTGAATCCGCTACAGCAGGGACCGGAAGGAACATGAAGGAGTACAGCAGTAATCACCGCGATATGTTTCCGCCGTTGCTTGCGCGTTTGAAGCGGGAAGAAAGAGCGTCTCTTGCGGTGGAAATGGCGATCCTGTTGCCGCTAATATTTGCGCTCATCTTTGCGGTGATTGATGTGAGCCGGTTGCTGCTGACGCGGAGCCTGCTCGACCAACTTGCGCAAAGCCTTGCCGATGATTGGCGGCGGGACGTGCCACGCGGGCTTCGCACCACTCTGACGCCTGCCGATGTGGAGGCGCGGCTTGCCGCAATAGTGCCTCTGTTTGGCGGCGAGATGATCCGCGCGGAAGGTCTCACCCTGACGTTGGCGGCATATGAGGATATTGCGGCCCTGATGACAGCCAACTCCGCCATCCCGCCCGTCGGGGTGGGAGCGCCGGGAATGTTGGTTGGCTATCGGCTCGACTATGATATGCCCCTTCTAACCCCTTTTGCCGACTATCTTTACCCGTCAGGCGCGGCGCGGGAAACAGTCTATCTTGTTGTTAAAAATGGCGCTTAATATGTTGGAATATTGCAGGCTTTCCGTTTTCTCAAATCAACGCGGCAGCCTGGCGGTGGAAATGGCTCTGTGTGTCCCGGCTATTCTTTTCCTGTTACTGGGCGGGGTAACGCTGATCCAGATGGCGCAGCTTAACAGGATGACGGAACGGACGGCGGCATTCATCGGCGATGATCTGGCGCAGCGCGATCGCCTGAGAGAGGCGGATTTTGATATAGCGCTTAATGTGATGGAGGATCTCATTGATGCACCGGGTGGTGCGGCCGACGTTGCCTTTCATATTCGCGCCTGGCGACAGGGAGAGGGCGGCACGACGCTGTTATGGGAGCGAAGCCGGGGAAGCGGGGAGATTGCCTGCCTTTTGCCGCCTCTCTCAGGCGGCAGTGTCTCATCTGTGATGGCAGGCGGGGGGATTCTCCATCTGTTGCAGCTTGACCTCTGTGTGCAGCCCGGCTCGGAATTTTATCTGTCAGGCTTTCTCGCCGCCTCCGGTTATCGGACGGACACGCAAATGCTCAGCATTGCCCGCCGTCCATCCGTCCTGAGCCCCGAATGACGTGGCTAAGGGACATTGCTAAACTGTTGCGCCACTTGTCTGGCGATGAACGGGGGGCGGCTTTTCTTGTTTTCGCGTTCGGTCTTTTTTTAACCCTTGGTGGTATGGCGCTCGCCTTTGACCTGACACGTTTTTTTTCTGCTAAAGCCCGTCTTTCTTTCGCCGTGGAAATGGCGGCGGTGGCGGCGGCGCAAAACCTCCCTTTCCTGGAGGAGGAAGAGCTTTTGACGCTGGCCCGTGATATCGCGGCGGCGAATTTTGACGGCGCCGCCTTTTTTAGCTATGCGACTGATGCACCACCTGCCATTTCTCTCGGCTTATTGCCAAATGAAACGGGGGCGGAAATCACCGTGACAGGAGAGACGCTTGTGCCGACAACGCTCCTCCGGGCTTTGCAATTTTTCGATGACGTAACGGTCAGCTCCATGGTCACGGCGCGCGCTGAACAGCCCGAGATGGAGCTTGCCCTGGTGATCGAGGCGTCAGAGGCGTTCGCCGCCGACGGGCGACTGCAAGAAGTGGCGCTGGCGGCGGCCGATTTCGTGAACGCATTCGGAACAGCATATTCGTCTGGCGATGGGGCGCGATTTGCCGTTGTTCCTGTCGGCAATGAATTCGTTAATATCGCGCCGCATGATGACTGGGTGATGGAGGGCGTCTGGCCGATCAATATTCCACCGCAGATTCCCGGCACCACCGAATGGGAGGGCGATCTGGCGGAAGACCGTTGGTGCGTATCTCCGCGGGCGGGAAGTGCAGGGGAAGACGATACACCACCGGACCTTGCGCCTTTCCCGCTGGTGCTGTCCCTGACCTCAACGCCGGATCCGGGAACCGGCTTGCCGCATTTTGAAAATGTCACTACGGCAAGTTGCCGGGCGGACCGAATTCTGCCTCTGTCCGATCCGGCGGCAACGGTCGCGGCGTTGTCCGGCCTTTCGGGTAATGGAGTGGCGACCCATGGCCGCGCCATGATCTGGGCGGAACGATCGTTGTCACCCGGGTGGCGGGAAGCGTGGAATGTGAGCCCGCCTCATCCGGTCGAATATGACGATGCTGCGGTCTCAAAGGCTGTTTTACTTGTTGCGGGGAGTAATCTCGCGGATGCAGTGGAAGAGGCGCGATTTCTCACGACATGTACGCGGCTGCGAGAGCAAGGGGTGGTTATCTACGTTGTTGACTATCTGGCGCCAGCGGCCAGCTCCAGCGCCTTGCAGCAATGTGGCGGAGCGGCGGCTCACTATTTCCGCACGGAGACGGATCTCGCGATGCGGGAGGCGTTCTTCTCACTCGCCAAATTTCTGACCATCGTGCGCTTTCCGGGCGCGTGAAAGCCAGTTATCCGGCGTGACAAAAAGTTGTTTGGTCACGGGTAGGGCCGGACCATTATTCTCCTGCATCAGCGCCACCAGCATGGGCATGCGGGAAGTTTGCAGCGCAAGGCGTACTTCATGGATCAGTGCGGCCCTGTCGCCTTTGATCACTTCATCGGGATAAAAAACAGGCGTGATCCAGCGTTTTTTCTCCAGCAGGCGAAAATGGCTGAAGGCGGGCAGTTCTGCCCCCTCCCGCAACTCCGATATAGGGCACCACAGGCCATAGGGAGCCTGTGGTGAGATCGTTTCAGGACGTAGTTTGACAGTCTTCCCGGCGGGCTGAAACAGGCGGCCTTTGAGATAGGGAGATGAACGCATCGCGGTTAAAGCGTGAGCCGGAAGCGCGGCCTGTGTCTCTACTCGCGCGGGCAGGGTTAGTTGATGGGTAAAGAGCCTGTGAAGTTTTTTGTCCAGCCGATCGTGTAATCCGGGTCCGACAAATGCGGCTTCCGCTGTTCCATCGCCGGTATTGAGGTAGAATTTGACAGCCAGTTCCCAATGGTACAGCGCGCCATCAACGTCAAAGATCAGGTCAATTTCGCCAATTGTCTGCTTCTCTTTGCGGATCACGAGATTGAGGGCAAGAATTTTGACTTGTGGTAGATGATGCAGCCAGAACGCCACAAGCCGCTCGAAATAACGGCCGAGGTTGAGCTTTGTCATATCGCCCAGCCATGCTTTCAAGGGGGCGGAATCTTTTCGTAATTGCTGAAGCAGTGCCGCTGTTTCCGGCATGGCGGCAAGATCGGGCTCAGGACCGGTTGAGAGCAGGGAAGGAGAGAAGATCACCCATTCCAGATCCCGCAGGGCGAAGGAAAGATGATTTCTCTCGCTTTGCACGTCATCCATAGAGGCTGTAGAACATTCTGAGCGATGTCAGAAACAGGAAAAAGGCAAAGGCCTTCTTCAGCATGTTCGCATTGATCTGATGGGCGATTTTTGCCCCAAGCGGCGCGCAGAGGGCAGCAAGTGGAAAGATCACCAGAAAACCGAGGATATTGACATAGCCGAGGTTGCCGGGCGGCAGGTTATCCGCGTTCAACCCCGACAGCAGAAAACCGATGGTGCCAGGCACCGCGATGATCAGCCCGATGGCGGCTGCGGTTCCGACGGCTTTGCGGATGGGATAACTGAACAAGGTCAGGATCGGCACGCTGAAGGTGCCGCCGCCAATCCCCATCATGGCGGAAAAGCTGCCGATAAACAGCCCGATCAGATGCTTCCACGGCGTTCCCGGCAGACGGTCGGCGATATGCGCATTTTCCGGTCGGAACGCCATATTCGCCGCCACCAGCAGGGCGCAGATTGCAAAGACCAACGTCAGGGTGTTGCCGCTCGCCACCCCGGCGAGAGCGGTGCCGATGATGACGCCGATAAAAATAATCGGCCCCCAGCTTTTAAGCAGGGCCATGTCCACGACGCCTTTTTTGTAATGGGAGCGGGCCGAGGAAATGGAGGTTGGAATAATCGTTGCTAGCGAAGTGCCAACCGCCACATGGATGCGCACCTCGTCTGATACGCCGAGGAAGGGTAGCAGGTTATAGAGAACTGGAACGATGACGATGCCGCCGCCAACGCCGAGCAATCCCGCAAGGACACCGGCGATCACGCCCGTCACTCCCATGGCGGCGATCAGGCCGAGCAGCAGGGGCAGGGAGATATCGCCGAGGAAACTCACGAGCTTTTCAGCAGATCACGGATGATCAGCTCCAGCTTGCCAAGGGTGTTGCAGGTTTCTGCCGTCGTGCAGTAAGGGGCGATCCGCAGCATTTCCGAATCGCCCGAGCCCCAGGCGGATTTACGCTCCGGGTTCAGCCAGATCACTCTTTTTGCGCGCTGCTTCACCTCTTTCAGGATGTCGATACGCGGGTCCGCCCCGTTGGAACGCCCATCGCCGAGAAAGATGACCGTCGTCCGGTTGTCAATCTCGTCAAGGCAGAGCTCCTTGAAATCCTCCATTGCGCGGCCATAGTCGGTGGAGCGGCCGCCGAATTTCTCGATGGCGAGCGGAATGGCGTCTTCCGGGCTCATCTTGTTAAAATTGTCGGTGACTTCCCCGAGCGTGCCGGAGAAAGCAAAGGAGCGCACCTTCGGCAGCACTTCATTGAGGCTGTAAAGGAACAGCAGCAGGAAACGTGCGACCTGCGCAACCGAACCGGACACGTCACAGACGGCCATGACCTTCGGCCGGTCTTTCTGTTTCTGTTTCCAGTGGGTTTCGAACATTACCCCGTCATAGGCGACATTGCGCCGCATGGTTTTGCGGATATCGAGATGTCCGCGGTTCTTTACTTTGCGGACGCGGGAATTGAGATCGGTCAGCCGTTTCGCCATGCGCCGGACCAGCTCGCGCATATGCTTGAAATCCCTCTGTTCCACATTGGAGAGGCGGACATTTTTCAGGATATCCTGCCGAAACTGTTTTGATTTTCCCGTGGCCGTGAAGGCAAGCTGGCGATCCACCAGATCGCGGACAGCCTCGAACAGGATATCGAGCCGGCCGGACAGCCGCCGGGCTCCCGTCTCATCGCCCTCGCGTTCGCGGCGGAACAGCTCCTTATTGGCCTCATTGAGGCCCATTTGTTCCATAATGCGGCGGGAATAAAGGCCGCGCTGCGTCATCAGGACAATGTTCTGAAGCTCGACTGCCCCGGCCGCCGACTGCATGGTCATGGTGATTTCCGTCCGGTCGTTGCGTTCCAGCAGATCGACAAGCGGCGATCCGGAGCCGCTACCGCTGGGTGAGCCCGAGAGCCCGCCGCCGCCCTGACCGCCGCCGGAGGTTGGATTTATGCCGCCGGAGCCTTGATCCAGCCGGTCAAGAACGTCCGCTTCGTTACCGTTTTCTTCTCCATTGCCATCTTCTTCCGGATCGGCAATTTCCTCTTCGGGGGCGAAATCGGGGTTGATGCGATAGCTGAAAAACTCATCGAAGCAGCGATCGAAGGCCTCATGCTCCTCAATGGTTTTTGCCATCACCTGCGACAGGGCGATTTTTAGCAGGCCCCGGTCCTGATAGCCGATGAGCCGCACAGTATTGGCGGCATCGACGGTTTCCTTGATGGTGACAGGCACGTCGGAATAGCGCAGCATTTCCACAAATTCGGCAAGCGCCTTGTCCATCAGACTCTTTCTTTCAGCGCCTCAGCGATAAACTTCGGCACGTCGCTGTTCATATTGTCGATATCATCCTCGAATTTCAGCAGGATATTGAGCGTGTTGCGCACAAGATCAACATCCAGCTTTTCCGCATGCAGCAGAAGCAGCGTGCGCGCCCAATCAATGGTTTCGCTGACGGCAGGGAGCTTTTTGAGATCCTGCGCACGCAGTTGCTGTACGAAGGAGACAAGCTGGTTGCGTAAGTCCTCCTCGATCTCCGGCACCCGTTTCTGGATGATCCGCCGTTCCAGCGCGGTGTCGGGGAAGGGGATGTAAAGATGCAGGCAGCGGCGTTTCAGTGCGTCGCTCATCTCGCGGGAATTGTTGCTGGTGAGAAAGACGAGCGGCTTGTTCTTCGCCCGGATGGTGCCGATTTCCGGCACTGAAATCTGATAGTCGGACAGAATTTCAAGCAGATAAGCCTCGAACTCATGGTCCGCCTTGTCGATTTCGTCGATCAACAGGACAGTTTTTTCTTCTGATTTCAGGGCCTGGAGCAGCGGCCGGGCCTCAAGAAATTTCTCGGAATAGAAGCTGTCACCAAATTCATGCAGCTTGTCCATGGAGGCCTCAAGACCCACAGCGCCTTCCAGAAGGTCGCCGAGTTTCTCTTTCAAAATCTGGGTATAAAGAAGCTGCTTGCCGTATTTCCATTCATACAGCGCTTTCGATTCATCCAGCCCCTCATAGCATTGCAGACGGATCAGAGGAGAGGCGAAAATCTCCGAGGAAGCTTTTGCCAGTTCCGTCTTGCCAACGCCGGGAGGTCCTTCCACAAGGATCGGCTTGTCCAGCTTTTGCGACAGATAAATCGAAGTGGCGATATGACGGTCGCAGATATAGCCAGCCGTCTCGAAACCGGCGCGAATTTCCTCGATAGCGGCGGCAGGGTCTTTGTCAATAAGTGTCACGTAACAATTCCAGTTTTTATTGTTGTTCATTCCTGTTGAAAGATTATCTGTTCAATAGCAGGCTCAGCGCCCTTTTGCCAGCGCTAACCAACTGGACAGCGGGCCTGCCGCGCGGTAATACTGGCCGCAAAGTGACACAAAGCGGCATTTGTGTGATGCGAACGGCAAATTCCGGCAAAGGTGGATGGATCTGGAAATGAATACGACGAAAGAAATACGCAGCGCCTTTCTCGACTATTTTGCGAAGAATGGTCATGAAAAGGTGGAAAGTTCGCCGCTGGTACCGCGTAATGATCCGACATTGCTGTTCACCAATGCCGGTATGGTGCAGTTCAAAAATGTCTTTACTGGACAGGAAAAGCGCCCGTACAGCCGTGCCGTGACGACGCAGAAATGCGTCCGCGCGGGCGGCAAGCATAACGACCTTGAAAATGTTGGTTATACGGCGCGTCACCACACCTTTTTCGAGATGCTGGGCAATTTTTCCTTTGGCGATTATTTCAAGGATCAGGCGATTGAATTGGCCTGGGGCCTGCTGACAAAGGAGTTCGGCCTGCCGAAGGAAAAGCTGCTGGTCACTGTCTATCATGATGATGACGAGGCGGCCGACCTGTGGAAAAAGATCGCGGGCCTGCCGGAGGAGAAAATCATCCGCATCGCCACGTCTGACAATTTCTGGTCCATGGGCGATACGGGGCCGTGCGGACCGTGTTCCGAAATCTTCTTTGATCATGGCGAGGGTATTCCTGGCGGACCGCCCGGCAGCCCCGATGAGGATGGCGACCGTTTTATCGAAATCTGGAACCTCGTCTTCATGCAATTCGAGCAGTTTGCAGACGGCCATCGCGAAAATCTGCCGCGCCCATCCATCGACACCGGTATGGGGCTGGAGCGGGTAACCGCGGTTCTGCAAGGCAAGCATGACAATTACGATATCGACCTGATGCGCCATATCATTGAAGCCTCAGCCCGTGTCTCCGGCGTCGATCCGGACGGGGAGTTCAAGGTCTCCCACCGGGTGATTGCGGATCACTTGCGTTCCTCTTCTTTCTTGGTTGCCGATGGCGTGCTGCCATCCAACGAGGGGCGGGGTTATGTGCTGCGCCGGATCATGCGCCGCGCCATGCGCCATGCGCATATTCTGGGCGCCAAGGAGCCGATGGTCTACAAACTGGTGCCGACACTGGTCCGCGAGATGGGCGAAGCCTTCCCGGAATTGATGCGCGCCGAAAGCCTGATCACGGAGACGCTGAAGCTAGAGGAAACCCGCTTCAAGGAAACGCTGGATCGCGGGTTGAAACTGCTGGGCGATGCCACGGCCGAGCTGGGCGAGAGTGCGCCGCTGCCGGGCGAAGTCGCCTTCAAGCTTTATGACACCTATGGGTTCCCGCTCGACCTGACGAAGGATATCCTGCGCGGCCAGAGCCGTGATCTGGACGAGGCGGGCTTTGACGCTGCCATGCAGAAACAGAAGGAGGCCGCGCGCGCCGCCTGGTCTGGCTCGGGCGAAGCCGCAACCGACACGCTGTGGTTTGACCTGCGTGAAAAGCTGGGAGCGACGGAGTTTCTGGGCTATCAGACCGAAGCGGCCGAAGGCAAGGTGCAGGCCATTATCCGAAGCGGCGAAGAGGTGGCGAGTGCCAACTCCGGCGAGGATGTCATGGTGATCTTGAACCAGACCTCATTCTATGGCGAAAGTGGCGGCCAGGAAGGCGATCACGGGACGCTCAGTACGGTTGGGGGATTCCGGATGACAGTGACGGATACCCAGAAGAAACAGGATCTGTTCATCCATATCGGCCGGATCGACGCGGGCGAGTTGAAAACGGGGGATGTGGTGGAAACGCACGTGGAAAACCGCCGTCGGTCCCGCTTGCGTGCCCATCACTCAGCGACGCATCTCCTGCATGAGGCGCTGCGTCAGACCCTCGGTGATCATGTGACGCAGAAAGGCTCGCTGGTGGCGGAAGATCGCCTGCGGTTTGACTTTTCGCATCAGAAACCGATGACAGAGACGGAAATCGCGACGGTCGAAAAATTGGTCAATGACCGCATTCGCCTCAATGCCGATGTGGCCGTGCACCTGACCACGCCGGAGGAGGCGATCAAAGCCGGGGCCATGGCCCTCTTTGGTGAAAAATACGGCGATGAGGTGCGTGTTGTTTCCATGGGCGGCGCGGATGTGAATAAGGGGGCAAATCGTAGCTTCTCAACGGAGCTTTGTGGCGGCACCCATGTCAGCCGCACGGGCGATATCGGCTTCCTCAAGATCATCGGGGAAACCGGTCTTGCCGCCGGAGTGCGCCGGATTGAGGCTGTGGCAGGGGAAGCCGCCCTTGACTATGTCAATGTCCGCGAGAAACTGCTTGCGGACGCGGCGGCAACCCTCAAATCCGCGCCGCAGGACCTCGGCAGCCGTATTGCCGGGCTGCTGGAGGAACGTAAGCGGCTGGAACGCGAATTGGCTGATACCCGCAAGAAACTGGTGAGTGGCGGCGCGGGCGGCGCAACGGAAGCGCCGGAAAAAATCGGGGATATCTCCTTCATCTCACGGCTTCTGAATGACGTGCCGCCGAAGGATCTGAAACCGATGGCGGATGAGTTGAAAAAGAACCTCAAAAGCGGGGTGATTGTTCTGATCGCCAATAATGAAGGCAAGGCCTCTATCGTTGTGAGTGTAACGAATGACCTGACCGCTTCCATCAGCGCCGTTGATCTGGTGCGGGCCGGATCAGAGGCGCTTGGCGGTAAGGGCGGTGGCGGGCGCCCTGATATGGCGCAGGCCGGCGGTCCGGATGGCAGCAAGGGAGCGGAGGCGGTTGCCGCCATTCGCATGTTGCTTGAGAAAGCGCCGATTGCCGCCGCCTGACATTTTATAAGCCCAGAAAAAGAAAAAGTCGGCAGGAATCAATCCTGCCGACTTTTATATACTTGCGAAGATACGGCTTCGCCAAGCGACTTGCGTTCAACCGGGGGGAGGTCCGGCGGAACGACGGCCCTGTCTCTGGCGTCAGGGCACCGGTCTGGTGCTTGTGACCGGCACCATTAAGGTGGCGACTGAATCGGGCCGAAACATGGCACGGAAGGGGCAATATTGCGATACAATATCTGCTCTGTTTGCTTGATATCCACCGCAATTTTCATACATAAGGTATGTATCTGGTTGCGGGGTATGAAATGAACTATTTCAAGACGGGATTGCTGATTGCCGCCATTACGGGCCTGTTTCTCGCGGTCGGATTTTTGATCGGCGGAACGTCGGGTATGGTGATTGCGCTTGTCATCGCCATAGCCATGAATGGCTTCGCCTATTGGAATTCGGACAAGATGGTGCTGCGTATGTATGGGGCGCGGCAGATAACCCGGCAAGAGGCTCCGGAGATTGTCGGCCTTGTCGCCGAGCTTGCCGGGCGTGCCAATCTGCCGATGCCGAAAGTTTACATCATGGATAATCCGCAGCCCAATGCCTTCGCGACGGGGCGAAATCCCGAAAATGCAGCAGTTGCGGTGACACAAGGAATCCTCAAAATTCTCTCTCGTGAGGAACTTGCGGGTGTCATCGCCCATGAGCTGGCGCATATCAAGAACCGCGATACCCTGACAATGACGGTGACGGCGACATTGGCCGGGGCGATCAGCATGCTCGCCAATTTCGCCCTCTTCTTCGGCGGGGGCGACCGGGATAACCGAATGGGAATTATCGGCACACTCGCCATCATGATTCTTGCCCCGCTCGGTGCCATGCTGGTGCAGATGGCCATCAGCCGGACACGCGAATACTCGGCCGATCATACGGGCGCAGAGATATGCGGCAACCCCGAATGGCTGGCATCTGCATTGCAGAAACTGGAGCGCTCGGCGCGCGGTATTGAGAACAGGGAGGCGGAGCGCAATCCGGCCTCGGCCAGCCTGTTTATCATCAACCCGCTTCATGGTGCGCGGGCGGACAATTTATTTTCCACCCATCCGGCAACGGCAAACCGCGTCGCAAAACTGATGGATATGGCCCGCAGTGTGATGCCGGGCGGTGGTGGGCGTTCCGGGCCGGTTAAGCAAAGCCGGGATAAGCGGAAACAACATATGTCGCCGCGCCCCCGTTCCTCACGTGGTTCTACCCCCTATACGGATGGGGATGATGGCTCCTCGGCTTCCGATCCGTCGCGTGGTCCGTGGGGCTAACAGCATCCGGTCAGCGCTTACAACAGGTTTTTCGGTTCCTTGACAAGGGCGCGTGTCAGAAAACGGATCATGTGATCAACATATTCCTGACGGCTTTTCCCCATGCGATAGGCGGTCGGGGCAGACGTCTGGATCAGGCCGATCATGGCATGGCCGATCAGTTCAGGCTCGACATCCTCATACAGCTCCCCTTTCAGCTTGGCATCCCGCAGGCGGCTGATAAATCCGGTTGCGAAACGATTGCGGATTTCCTTGGTGCTGGTGTCTTTCGGGTCAAGAATGCGCGTGTCGATCAGGGCGGAACGTAACAGCCCCGGATTCTGCTCCGAAAATTCCTGAATGGCGATCAGGCTGAAGCGGATATAATCCTCAAATGTCTCAACCTTTGGGATACGGGGGTAGACATAGGTGATCATATCTTCCAATGCGGAATCAGCGAAAGCGAGAAAAATTTCCCGTTTGTCCGTGAAATGGCTATAGAATGTGCCATGCGCGACATCCGCTTCCCGGGCGATGTCTTGCGGTCTGGTTTCGTGATATCCATTTATAATGAAAAGCTTTTTGGCTGCGGCAAGCAACCGCTGCCGCTTTTCTTCTTTTCTCTTGCTGGCTCTGTCTGTTGCAACCGCAAGATCCGCTGGTTCGGTCATGCGTTTCCCACCTTATTATTTTTTATTTTTTCGCCTCTACTACTGGCAATTGTTACAACAATTTGTCAATATCATCACAATAACAGTCCGCAGCATAAAATAGAACAAAAAAAACGGGGTTTGTTCCGCCTATGCCATCAGAGATAGCTTTCCGGCCGTTAAATCGGCCCTTGCCGGACATTGCGGTTATAAACAACAATGACGGGAGTTGGCGGCTTAAAAGCCGAACGCCGATCGGAGATATTGAAACGAATATCGCTTCCTATTACCGGCGCGCGGCCAACGAATTTCCGGACCGGCCTTATCTCGTCCGCTGCTCGCCGGACGATAAGTGGGCTGAGTTTTCCTATCGCGATATCCTGCAACAGGCGGAACGGATCAGCAGTTATCTGCTGTCCCGTGGTTATGGCCCCGACAAACAGGTAATGATTTTGTCGGGAAATAGTTTCGCACATGCAGCATTGAAGCTGGCGGGAGTGCAGGCGGGTATTCCTGTAACGGCCGTTTCCCCCTCCTATTCGCTGCTGGGGAGCGACTTTTCAAAATTGCAATATGCCGTGGAATTGACGACGCCCGGTATGATTTTCGCTGATGACGGAAATCTTTATGCAGCGGCGCTGTCATCTCTGGATCTTGACGATATTGACGTCGTGACAGTCTCAGGGGAAATTCATGGCGGCCGCCGCTATGAGGAATTGCTGGGTCCAATTGATCGGACGGCGGTGGATGCCGCTTATGATGCGGTGACCGGTGAAACACTGGCGATGATTCTCTTCACTTCCGGCTCGACCGGATTGCCGAAGGCGGTGCCTAATACGCACCGGATGCTCTGCGCGGCGCAAAAAACCCTTGAGCTGATTGGCGAACCCGCCGATCCGGTCAATGATCCGGCGCGCATTCTGTGCTGGCTGCCCTGGCATCACACTTATGGCGGAACGGTTAATTTCTTTACCATCGCCCGTCAGTGCGGCACGCTTTACATGGATGACGGCAAGCCTGTACCGGGATTATTCGAACGGACAATCGAAAATCTTGGCAGGGTGCAACCCTCGCGCTTCAGTACGGTGCCCGCGGCCTATAGTTACCTTGCGGACCGGCTGGAGCAGGATGACGATCTGGCACGGAAGTTTTTTGGCAGTGTCCGACTGTGTCAATATGGCGGCGCGGCCTTGTCCCAGGAAATGTTTGAACGCATGCAGCAGTTATCCATTCGCCATACGGGGTTGCGCACGGCGTTCGGGACGGGTTGGGGCTCCACGGAAACAACCGGCAGCGGCACGGCCGTTCACTGGAACACGGAGCGGGTTGGGTTGATCGGTCTGCCAACGCCGGGGGTCGAGGTGAAAATCCTGCCCGTGGGCGAGAAGCTGGAAATCCGCATCAAGGGCCCGAATGTATTGACAGGATACTATAAGCGGCCTGATCTGACCGCGCAGTATTTTGATGACGAAGGCTATTACTGTATCGGTGATGCAGTCCGCTGGGTTGATCCGGAAAATCCGGCGGCGGGAATGATTTTTGATGGCCGGGTGGCGGAGGACTTCAAGTTGCTTAACGGCACCTGGGTGAGCACCGGGCCGCTCCGCCTGGAGCTGATCGACGCGCTTGATCCGCTGGTGCGGGATATTGTCATTGCCGGTCATAACCGGGATGAGATTGGTATTCTGATCCTGCTGACGGAGGCCGTGCAGAAACGCCTTGCCGCCACAGACGCGGTTTCGGAGGATGGCAAAAAGATTGTCGATGCGATCCTGATCAAGGCTGTTCAGGAAAAGCTGGATGTCTATAATCAGGAAAATTCAGCCCCCAGCCGACGGGTTGGGCGGGCGCTTGTCATGGCGGCGCCGCTGTCGGTGGATAAAAATGAGATAACGGATAAACAATATATCAATCAGGGGGCTGTCCTTGCCAATCGTGCTGATCTGGTGGAGGAATTATACAGGGTGCAAGGCGCAGACGGCATTCTGCTGCTGCGCTGACAAATCAGGGGAGAGAATGTCATGACCGTTACAAACAGGCAGATTCTACTTAAATCCCGTCCCGTGGGAGAACCCACGCCGGATAATTTCAAGCTGGTGGAAACACCGCTACCCGAACCGGGACCGGGCCAGTTCCGTGTGAAGGTCATTTATATGTCCCTTGATCCCTATATGCGGGGGCGCATGGGGGCAGAGAAGACATATGCCGCCAACGCCGAACTGGGCGAGCCTATGGTGGGCGGCGGCGTCGGCGTTGTCGAGGCATCGAACAATGACAAATTCAAAACCGGCGATTATGTCATGTGCGCGACCGGCTGGCAGAGCTATTGCCTGTCTGACGGAACGGGCGTGATGAAACTCGACCCCGCCAGCGCTCCGATCTCGACAGGTGTTGGTGTTCTTGGTATGCCGGGACTTACCGCCTATTACGGGCTGCTGGAAATCGGCAAGCCACAGGCTGGGGAAACCGTGGTGGTCGCGGCCGCCTCCGGCGCGGTTGGCGGTGTTGTCGGCCAGATTGCCCGCATCAAGGGATGTCGTGCCATCGGTATTGCCGGATCAGCAGAGAAATGCGATTTCGTGGTGAAGGAGCTGGGGTTTGACGCCTGTCTCAACTATAAGGATGCGGATTTCCCGGCGCAGCTTGCCAAAGCCTGCCCGAAGGGGATTGATGTTTATTTCGAGAATGTCGGCGGTAAGGTGTTTGAGGCGGTTCTGCCGCTCCTCAATGACGACAGCCGCATGCCCGTCTGCGGTCTCATCTCGCAATATAACATGACGGATCTGCCGCAGGGGACAAACATGCTTCCCGCGCTGATGCGGGCGGTGTTGACCCACCGCATTCTGATACAGGGGTTCATCATCTCCTATCATTTCCATCATCTGCCCGCGTTTTTGAAAGATGTCAGCGGCTGGATCAGGGACGGTAAGCTGAAGTACCGCGAAGATATCGTGAAAGGCCTTGAAAATGCGCCGGAGGCGTTCATCGGGCTGTTGCAAGGCAAGAATTTTGGCAAGCTGCTGGTGCAGGTGTCGGATGATCCGACACGGTGACGAACTGCCAAAAAATATCAATAAAGTAACTTAAATGCTTGGAAGGATTTAGAAAGATGACTGCAATCAACGATCTGGTGTCGTATGAAGCAAGGGATGGCGTCGGCGTTGTCACCATTGACAGTCCGCCGGTCAATGCGCTCAGCCAGGGCGTGCGCGCCGGGATCAAGGGCGGGATTGAGGCCGGGGTTGCGGACAACAATGTCTCCGCCATCGTCCTCACTTGCGCCGGGCGCACCTTTATCGCGGGCGCCGATATAACCGAATTCGGCAAGCCGCCGACGGAGCCCGGGCTGAAAGAGGTGATCGGCATTATCGAAGCGTCCAACAAGCCAGTGATTGCCGCCATTCACGGGACAGCCCTCGGCGGTGGTCTGGAAACGGCGCTTGGCTGTCATTACCGCGTTGCGGTCGCCTCGGCCAAGGTCGGCCTGCCGGAAGTGAAGCTGGGCCTTCTGCCGGGGGCCGGAGGCACACAGCGGTTGCCACGCGTGGTTGGTGTGCCCATCGCGCTTGATCTGATTACATCCGGGGAGCATGTGCCGGCGCCGAAAGCCCATAAGCTCGGCCTGATTGATGAGCTGGTCGACGGTGATCTTGTGGACGGGGCGATTGCTTTTGCCAAAAAGATAGTGGCGGAAGGGCGCCCGCTAGTAAAAATCAGCGATCAGAATGACAAGATCGAAGAAGCGAAGAAAACTCCGGGGCTGTTCGATGAGTTCCGTAAAAAGAATGCTCGCCGGTTCCGCGGCTTCGAAGCGCCGGAGAACTGCATCAAGTCGATCGAGGCGGCGGTCAACCTGCCTTTCGATGAAGGGCTGGTGCGCGAGCGGGAGCTGTTTTCCGAATTGCTCGCGGGGGAACAGGCGAAGGCGCAGCAGTATTTCTTCTTCTCCGAACGGCAGGCGGCTAAAATTCCGGATGTGCCGAAAGACACTCCGCTCATCGACATCAAGTCCGCGGGCGTGATTGGCGCGGGCACCATGGGCGGCGGCATTGCCATGAATTTCCTGCAGGCGGGCATCCCGGTGATCATCGTTGAGACCAGCCAGGAGGCCTTGGATCGCGGTATCGAGATCATCAAGAAGAACTATGCCGCAACTGTCTCCAAAGGCCGTCTTTCGCAGGAGAAAATGGACAAATACCTGTCCCTGCTGACGGGCACCACACAGCTTGAGGATATCAAGGATGTGGATATTGTTATCGAGGCAATTTTCGAGAATATGGAGGTGAAGAAGGAGATCTTCGGCAAGCTCGACAAGATCTGCAAGCAGGGCGCCATTCTCGCAACCAATACCTCGACCCTCGATATCGACGAGATCGGTGCAGCGACGACACGGCCGGAATATGTCATCGGGCTGCATTTTTTCAGCCCGGCCAATGTCATGAAGCTGCTGGAGGAAGTGCGGACGCAGAAAACCAGCGCGTCCGTCATGGCGACCTGTATGGCGCTCGCCAAGAAAATCGGTAAGGTGCCGGTCATGGTCCGCGTCTGTGAGGGTTTTACCGGCAACCGGATGCTCGCCAAACGGACGGATCAGGCACAGAAGCTGATCCTGGAAGGCGCGAAGATCGAAGATGTGGACCGTGTTCTCTATGACTTCGGCTTCCCCATGGGACCGTTCGCCATGGGCGATCTGGCGGGCAATGACGTCAGCTGGCGCATCCGTCAGGGCAAGGGCGTGAAAAGCCCGGTTGCCGACGCTATCTGTGAACTCGGTCGTTTCGGTCAGAAGACCGGGGCCGGTTACTATCGCTATGAAGCGGGCAGCCGCACGCCGCAGCCTGATCCGGTGGTGGAGGAAATCATCGAAAAGGCCGCGAAAGAGGCAGGCGTCACACGCCGCAAGATCACGGATGAGGAAATCCTCAAACGCTGCATCTACCCGATGATCAATGAAGCGGCGAAAATCCTCGAAGAGGGGATGGCGACACGCGCCAGCGATATTGATGTGATCTGGGTTTATGGTTATGGCTGGCCGATCTACCGCGGCGGTCCGACCCGTTATGCCGATCATATCGGCGTTGAGAATATCTATAACGATATGCTGCGCTTCAAGTCGGCGCTCGGCGGGGAGGAATGGACGCCTGCGCCGTTGCTGGAAAAGCTGGCGAAAGAAAAGAAGGGCTTCAAGGACCTCTGATCCTGAGCTTTAATTAAAACCGGAAACCCCGCGGATCAGTCTGCGGGGTTTTTCTTTGTCCGCTTCGGCGCGGTAAAAGTGACATACAGTACCGGAATGAGGGCCAGCGCAATAAAGACGCAGGCGATCATAAAGCAATCCTGGAAAGTCAGGGTCATGGCCTCAACAGATTGCGAGGGAGAGAGCGGCGCGCCGTTGTTGAGATCAATCATTTCATTTTGGTAACGGACGGAATGAGCCGTAATCAGCAGGGCGATGATATTGACGCCGATAGTCCCGCCCAGCATGCGGCAGAAATTGAGCGCGCCGCTCGCCTGCGGCACCCGCTGTGTATCGACGCTGGAGAGGCCGAGCGTGCTGTTGGAGGGCAGGATAAAGCCGAGCGCGACCCGGCTCAGCAGCACCCATCCGGCAATCATCAGATATGAACTGGTCTGTTCCGCATGGGTCAGGGCATAGGCGGCAATGACAAACAGCGTAACGCCGACCAGCAGCAGGCGGTGCGTCGGCATCAGATCAACCAGCCGCCCGGCGATGGGTGAGACAACGGCGAGGGCGAGCCCGCCTGGCAGCAGCAGAAGCCCGGCATGGGTGGCGTCGCTCATCTGCACGGTCCGAGCGAACAGGGGAATCATATAGATGCTGGAAAACATGCCCGCACTGGTAATCGCGCCGATGATCACTGCCGAGACGAATTTCGGGTTACGGAACATGGCGAGATGCAGCAGCGGCGTTCTGCTGCGCAGCTCCCGGCTTAAAAACAGCGCGAAAGCGACAAGCGCGATGGCCAGGAAGACAATCACCTGCCAGTCCGTGACGGAATGAAACTGGCTGTTGGAAAGGCCGGTCAGGAGCGTGCCGACGGTCAGCGCAATCAACAGAAAGCTGATCAAATTGAACGGCCCGGTGCCTGGCGCGTCTTCCCGACCGGGCAGGAATATCCAGCCCATGATCGCCGCACAGAGGGAGAGGGGTAGCGCCGCCGTAAAGGTGAAATGCCAGTCGAGGCTGTCGGTGATGACACCGCCGATGGTTGGACCTATAGCGGGGCCGAGAACGATCACCATGCTGAACATGCCAAGCGCCGATCCGCGCCGGTTTTCAGGAAACAACATAAAGACAAGCGCCATGGACAGCGGCTGGATGATCCCGGCGCCCGCACCCTGCAAAACCCGGGCGAAGATCAGCAGGTTGAAGGCCGGAGCGAACTGACCGATCATGCAGCCGGTGAAAAACAGGGCCGAGGCGAACAGCAGTGTCTTGCGCGCGCCGATATTCTGCAGCAGCCAGGCAGAGGTCAGCATACAGACCGCATTAGCGCACAGAAAACCGGTGGACATCCACTGCGCCGAGGCTTGCGTGATGCTGTAGTCCGCCATGATATTGGTGAGCGCGACATTGATCATGGTGGAGGAGAAAATCGCCGCCAGCAGGCCGATAATCACCGCAAAAACGGCGAACCATTTATAGGCTGCGCCGTATTTCTCCTCCAGCCGTTCAATCCGCTCGCTCGCCATTTATCCGGCAAATTCCTTTCTGAGAGCATCGTTGTGCTCTCCAAGGGCCGGGATCGCGCCATATTCCTGCGCCTCACCTGCAAACATAATCGCGGAGGCGGGGACGGAGACGGGGCCTGACGGGCTGTCTGTGGTGATGCGCTCAAGTTGCGGGTGTTCCGACAGATCGGCGACGGAGTTGAGCGATCCGAATGCGATCCGGCCGGCCATTAGGCGCTTCACGACTTCTTCTCGCGAAAGGCTGCCGAACACGGCATTGATCACCTCATTGAGAGCCGCCCGATTTTCGACGCGGAGAATATTGGTCTTGAAGCGCGGGTCATCGGCAAGGGCCGCGTTGCCAAGGCCATGCTCACAGAGATTACGCCATTCCGTCTGGTTCTGGATGGAGATGACAACCGGTCCATCCAGTGTTTCATAGGCTTCATAGGGCGCGATGGAAGGGTGGGACAGGCCGACGCGGCCGGGCGCCTTCCCGCCATAGTCATGATGCAGCAGCGGCACCGCCATCCAGTCCGCCATGCCGGCGAACAGGGTTGATTTAACGGCGCGGCCCTTGCCGGTGCGGTCCCGCTCATAGAGAGCTTCCAGCACGCCGACAAGCCCGTGCATTCCGGCGGCAATATCACAGACGGAGACACCAACGCGGCCGGGTCCTTCCGGTGTGCCGGTGATGGTGGCAAGGCCTGTTTCACTCTGGACCAGCATGTCGTAGGCCTTCATTTTGGCGTAGGGACCGTCCTCTCCATATCCGGAGATATCGACGGTAATCAGCCGCGGATGGGCGATGCGCAATGTTTCGCAATCAAGGCCATAGCGGCCGACCGCGCCGGGCGCGAGATTCTGGATAAACACATCTGCCTTGGCGATCATGTTTTTCAGCAGTGCCAGATCCTCCTCCTGCTTGATGTCGAGCTGGATGGATTCCTTGCCCCGGTTCAGCCAGACGAAATAGCTGCTCTGGCCGTTGACCACATCGTCATAGGCGCGGGCGAAGTCACCCTCTGGCCGTTCAATCTTGATGACGCGGGCGCCCGCGTCGGCCAGTCGGCTGGAGAGATATGGGGCGGCAACCGCCTGTTCGAGGGAGATGACGAGGATGCCGTCAAGAGGTTTGGACATGGTGCTTTCTCTATTGTGTTCTTGAGGGTGCCAGGCGGGCATTTCCTGCCCGTTCTTCGTGAGTTATTGAAATTCTGCTGTCAGCCCGTCCAGGCGGCGAGAGTGCGGCTTATATAGGCATAGGGAGCATTGCTTTCGGCATGCCAGCGGTTGAAGGCCTCCTGCACAATGGCTTGATCCTTCTTGGAGGTAAGCTTGCCTTCCGCCACGCCGAGCTGGTTGAGGGCGCTTATGACATCTTTGGTGAGGATATAGCCGTCTTTTCCCATCATACGCAGGAAGTAGGGGCCGCTATTACCACCGAGCTGTTTGAAACGCTTCGTCAGGTCGGCATATAACCCGGCAATATCCTCGCGCGGCCAGTCGGCGACATAGGCGCCGAAGCTGCCATATTGCTTTTCCACTTCCAGCATGGCGGCGGCATTGTGATGGGTCGCGCGGATTTTACCGAGATGGCGGATGATCGCGCCATTTTCCATCAGGGACGCGATGTCATCCTCACTCATAAAGGCGACTTTGGCGGGGATGAAACCATGAAAGGCGTCCTCGAACGCGGGCCATTTGCCCTTCACCATGGCGGTGTTGAGGCCGCTTGAAAAAATCCGGAAGCTCATTTCCGAAAAATACCGATCAGCCGATATGCTGCGAAGCTCGTCCGCCTGTTTGATTTCCGGCATGCGGGCTTCAAGGGCGGCTGCTCCGCCTGCCTTTTCCGCCGTCGTGGCCTGTATCTCTTTGAATGAAATCATGGAGCTTATATCTCTCTGCATTGCGATTTTCCGCAACCATCTCAATGGGGCATGATCGCCATATGATCTGTTTATATCATAAAATTTATATCATGCCGCGCGCCGGATAAACATGGAATAACAGTTCTGACAGAGCCGCATGGATCCAGAATGCGTCAAAGGGCGGGCGTATCGATTGCTTTGAGGAAGGCGGGCCCGTATTTCTCCAGCTTGCTGCGGCCAACGCCCTGAAGCTCGCCAAAGGCGGTGAGGGTTTGCGGCCGAGCCACCGCCATTTCAATCAGCGTCTTGTCATGGAATATGACATAGGGTGGGACATTCTGTTCTTTCGCAAGAGTAAGGCGAACGGATTTCAGGAGGTTGAAAAGCGCTTCCTCCTCCTTGCTGGCGAAACGGCGGGGCGTGTCAGCGGTGCCGGTCTTGCGGCCCTTTTCGGCGGGCGGACGTTTCAGCTCCAGCCGGCACTCTCCCTTCAGCACTGGACGGCAGCTCTCATCGAGGGAAAAGGTGCCATAGCCGTCCGCATCCACATTGATATATCCGAGGGCGAGGAGCTGGCGCAGGATGGATTGCCATTCATGCCGGCTGTAATCCTTGCCAAGACTGTAGGTGCTGAGTTGACTATGCCCGAACTTTCGGATCCGGTCCGTATCGGCGCCGAGCAAGATATCGATGATATGTGTTGCACCGAAATTCTCGCCACTGCGCCAGATGGTGGACAGTGCCATCTGCGCGGCTTCCGTGCCGTCAAAGAGCGCGGGCGGTGTCAGGCAGTTATCGCAATTGCCACAGCTGTCCGGCGGGGTTTCTCCAAAATATTTCAGGATCAGGTGACGGCGGCACAGCGCGCTCTCGCAATATTGCAGCAGGCTTTCCAGCTTGCCGCGATCAAGCTGCTGCTGCGCCAGCGTCTTGTCCGGATTGCGCATCAGTGATTTCAGCTTGGCGACATCCTGAATACCATAGGATAGCCAGGCATCGGCGGGCAGACCATCACGCCCGGCGCGGCCCGTCTCCTGATAATAGCTTTCCATGTTTTTCGGCAAATCCAGATGCGCGACAAAGCGCACATCCGGTTTGTCGATCCCCATGCCAAAGGCGATGGTGGCGACGATAACGACCGCCTCCTCCTTCAGGAAGCGTGACTGGGTTTCCCGGCGCAGTTCCGCGTCCAGCCCGGCGTGATAGGGCAGGGCGATGCGGCCGCTCGCGGCGATTTTCTCCGCCACCTGCTCAACTTTACGCCGCGACATGCAATAGACAATGCCCGCGTCCGTCGCATGTTCACGCCCGATAAAATCAAGGAGTTGCGACATGCCATTTGCTTTCGGGACAAGGCGGTAGCGGATATTGGGACGGTCAAATCCCGCCCGAAAGACGGCCCCGAAGGACAGGCCGAGCCGGTTGATGATATCTTTTTCCGTCGGCGCATCCGCTGTGGCGGTCAGAGCAAGGCGGGGAATGTTTGGAAAACTTTCTGCAAGTACGGCCAGGCGCAGATATTCGGGACGGAAATCATGTCCCCATTGAGAGACGCAATGCGCTTCGTCAATGGCGAACAGCGAGATATCGAGCTGTCCCAGAAGGTCAATAAAGCCACCCGAAAAAAGTCGTTCCGGTGCGATATAGAGGAGCTTCAATGTGCCGTCCAGAAGCTGTTTGCGCACCGCCGCCTGTTCCTCCGGGCTGTGGCTGGAATTGAGTGCTGCCGCGGCAACGCCAAGCTGCTGCAATGCCTCTACCTGATTTTGCATCAGGGCGATCAGCGGTGAAATGACAATGGCAGTGCCGGACATGGCAAGAGCGGGGATCTGGTAGCAGAGAGATTTTCCGCCGCCTGTCGGCATCAGCACCAGGGCATCACGCTTCGCCATGACATGGGAGATAATTTCGGCCTGCTGGCCGCGAAAGGCGGGATAGCCAAAAGTATCTTTCAGAATCTCGACAGGGGAACGCGACATGCCCCCTTTATACAGCCATCGGCGGCGGGATCAATGATGGAATGAGGAGCGCAGGCAACGGAGGGCAGCAAAATGTTATCCGCGGGATTTGAGCTGTTCTTTCAGCGCCTGAATTTCCAATGCTGCTTCAGCCAATAAATGCTTCAGACGGCGATTTTCCTCATCCACCTGCCGGAGGCGACTGATCTCCTGCTCGCCGGTTCGCTCGGCGCGTTTTTTCCAGCGATAAAGAGTGGCGCGGGAAATGCCGTGATGTTTCGCGGCCTCCTCCACGGTGCGCCCGTCGGCCAGTTCCTTGAGGATCAGGCCGATTTCCTGCGCTGTATGGGTTCTGCGTTCCATCCGACTGACCTTTCTCGATCCTCATATCTGCCCGGGGTTCCTCCGTGGCTGTTGCTGCTGCGCCGGATGTCTCACTGTTTCTTGCCAAGCTCGCTGACCACAGCCTGTAGCGCGGCGAGATTTTCGGGGATGGAGCTGCCTGCCAGAAGTTCTTGCGAGGCTTTGGCGGCCGCCGCCGGATCGGTGGTGAGAAGCTGGCGCGAGGCGGCGATGGTGATGGCGTTGTGAATGGAATAGCTGTGCTGCTGTTGAGCGATCACATTCTGTAGCGCGAGGCCAATGGTATGGGCCATCTGCTGATACAGAATGGCCATGGCCTCCGCCGGTGCATCGCCGAGCACACTCATGTTCGTCTGGGCGATAGAACCCGTTATCTGGCTGTTGACATATGAATCGGTTGGCATTGCCGCTCTCCTGCTGTGATATTCAACGATCGCCTGTCACATCTTTCCGCATTCACGTCTTGGCGGCGGGATGTGCGGCGGCGGGGCCTGGTGCCGCTGTATGATGAACGGCAGCGGCCGGTGCGGGGTGGAAATATGACGCCGTCGCAATGGGCAATTGCCGCTGGTTCAGGATATTCGATGTGCCGCGTGAGGCGGTTGCCGAGGAGAGCGAGAGCAGGGACTGCAAATTCTGTGTGGTTGAGGCCAGCGACAGGCTGTACATATTCTGCTGGTTGGCGACGGCATTTTGCATGGCGGTTCCAACGGCCTGTGCCGTGGTCTGATACAGCGTGCCGATGGATTGCGCGGGCGCAAGGCCGAGGGTTATCATGTTGGTCTGGGTAATGGCATCGGTGATCTGGCTGTTGACCGATCTCGCATTTTGCGAATTATTTTGCGCTGTCATGGGGTTATCCTGTTCAGTTGGTTAAGGTGAGGCGGAATTTGCGCGCCGGACCGGGGTTGCCGCCCCCGGCGCGCAATAGTCCATATCTGAGCGGGAAGACGCCGCTTCCCCGGTTTTTGTGTTTACGTGTTAAAGCGCGGGGTGTTCGGGCCGCCCGGCTCGCGGAAGCTCGACAGGACGGCCTTCAACGAGGACATGGTCTCGGCGACCGGGTTGCCGCTCAGGATTTCCTGCGTTGCCTTGCCTTCCGCCGCCACATCGAGGGTGTAAAGCAGGCTGACCGCACCGGTCACGACCGCAGAATCGATGGTGTTTTTATGCTGCTGGTTCGCCACCATGTTCTGCATGGACATACCGGTAGACTGGGCCATCATCTGATAGAGCATGCCCATGGATTCTGCGGGGGCATCGCCCAGTACCTTCACGTTGGTCTGGGTCACCGCGTCTGTTACTTGGCTATTCATCCAGGTGTTATCCGCCATTGTTTATTTCCTTTTATAATCAGTTATTGAAAGGATCGGTTGAAAGGGGCTCAGAATGCGCGGGACGCAGCCTGAAGTGAAGACAGTGCCTCGGCGACCGGGTTACCGCCGAGAATTTCGGAGGTGGCCTTGGCGTCGGCAGCAGTTGCCATGGCATAGAGAACATTCGTTCCCTGCGTTGTCACGGCAAGGTCGATGGTATTGGCGCCCTGCTGGTTTGAAACCGCATTCTGCATACTGGCGCCGACGACTTGGGCGAATACCTGATAGGCATTCGCCATGGCCACGGCGGGCGCATCGGCCAGAACACCGACGTTGGACTGGGTAACGGCATCGGTTATCTGGGCATTGACTGGTGTATCCCCTGGCATGGGTATTCTCCTTTAAATGTCAGAACAAACTATTTGTTTGCTGATGGTTGAGACTGGGACTGTTGATCGGATTGCGCTTTCTTCAACTCGGCGACAATAGCCTTAAGCGCCAAGACTATTTCGGCATTCGCATTGCCGGACATGACCTCCTGCATCGCTTTCGCATCGCTCATGCTGTCCAGGCTGTAGAGCATGGCGATGCCCTGGCTGACGATGGCGTTGTCGATGGTGTTCATATTCTGCTGGTTGGCGACGGCATTCTGCATGGAGACACCGACCGCCTGCGCCATCATCTGATAGACTGTGCCCATGGACTGGGCGGGCGCCCCACCGATGACGGCCAGGTTTGTTTGTGTCACGGCATCGGTGATCTGGCTGTTGACCGGTGTATCATTTGCCATCGCATTACCTCATTCTTTCCTGTCAGTGTCTGAACGCGGCAGGGCCCGTTCAATGCCGAGATGACGGGCGGCTCTGCCAAGCTGTGACAGAGGAAATGAGAATTTCTTCCCGATTTTTGCGAAAAATCGCAGGGCCGATGCGATACGTCTCGCCTCGCCGAGACGGGAGAGGCCGTCTGAACGGGACAATCTTGGATCGAATTTTAGGCCAGACATCGGGCGAACAGGCGCAAATCAGCCGATTTTCCCCATTACCGCTGAAATCGGGGTAGACAGTGCCACGGTGTTCAGAATGGCATCAGCACAGGTATATTATCGGCGGGTTGGCCGAGCCGGGGAGGTTGTTTTTTGCTGGGATTTGTCTTTACCTGTGCGGGCCGGAGGGCGGAAAATATGTTTTTGGCAGCCGCAAGAGTGCCCCCATAAAGAAAGACGGGCGACGCACGGCCGGGGCGGCCGTCAGGGTGCCGCCCCGCCTGTCATTTCGACGGCGATTAGAAGGTGCTTACGCCCCGCCCATCTGCTTGACAATCTTTTCCATGGCGACGGCGGTGGCCGCGACCGCATCAGCGGTGATCCCGGCGATGTCCTGGCTGGTCTGGGCGGCGAGGGCAGTGCCGCCCGCACTCGTTACGGCGTTGAGACTGGTGACGGCGGCTTGCGTCTGGGAATTGAGCGCCTGGGTAATGGCGGCAGTCTGGGCGTTGTAGGATTCGCCGATGGTTGCTTTCTGCGCACTGATAGAGATGGCCTCGGCGTTTTTAAGCGCCGTCAGCGCCGCCGCGCCCGAATTGGTGACGCTGTTCATCAGGTTCGAGTTGGCGGTCGCATTCTCAAGGGCGAGCCCTGAGGAATGAGCGGCGAATTGATAGAGAAGTCCCATGGCGAATTTCGCGGAATCCTCGATTTTACCGGATGGGGCATCGCCCCCGGAATTGGATGGGCTGGGCATATGATTAATCCATTTTGAAAGAATGAGTGTAAAATAAAATAGGTATCTATGGTTGTAATAAATTAACGAAGGTCGTGCTTATCCTGCATCACCGGCGGCCGGGGCGGCGGGTGCCTTTCCGGCATCTGTGGTTTCCTTTCCAGCATCGGCGGGAGCCGTGGCTTTTCCATCCTCCGCTGGCGCGGCGCCATTGCTGGCGGCGGGTTGGTTATTATTGGTCATCGCCAGCAGCTTCTGCAACAGATCGAGCCGCTCCGCCGGGGTCAGATTTTCCACCTGCGACGCGAAACCGGTTCTGAGCAGGCCGCTGGCGCCGGTGGCGACGGCCGCCGCCCCCAGAATATTGAGATGCTGCTGGTTGCTAACTGCGTTCTGCGAGGCCATTCCGGCGGCATGGGCAAGATTCAAGTACATCGCCGCCATGGATTTTGCATTTGCGCTTCCCAGAAGTATTTCATTAGTTGAAATAATAGAATTTTTAATTTGATCATCAGGCATATCGGTTTCCATTTTAAAATTCTCTATTTATATTATAAGTATTATAAAAATAATATTTATTATTTATAATATCAACTGTTGAATAATATTTATTATTAATTATTATTTGAAATTTGCTTTTTTCTATTACTTAATTGTATCTGCATACACTCGTATTAGATAAATTAAAATACAAAAATACACTTTAAAAGTTTCTTTTTGCGCCCAAATGATGAAGCATCAAGCGGGAGGTGATCACACAAATTCCCCTTGCAGTGTTGTGTTTTTCCGAAAATTCCAATCTTCAAGGGGGATCTCCATGAATCCACTCCGGCATGATATTTCATCCAATTCTGAAATCTTTGCGAACTCTAAAGAGCTACTGCGCGGGGGGCCTTTCCCGCGGAGCCTGTCCCTGACAACGCTGAAGACTGAAATCAGGGCCATCCCGGCGGCACCGGCGCAATCCGCGCCCGAGGCGGTAGCGGCGCGGAAACCGGATGACCCTGAGGAGGTCTCTGGCGTACCCGTCGATCCGGAAGATTTCTGGGCGGCGTGGAACACGCATAAGGAGTATCTTTTTCGCCTCAGCATGATCTGGATGAATATCAGCGCCGCCGATGCGGAGGATGCTTTTGCCGATGCCACCATCCGCGCCTATGAGAAATACGCCGCCCATGCGGCACAAATCAGTAACGAGCGGGCCTGGTTTGCGCGGCTCCTGCATAATATCTGTATCGACCGTCATCGCGCCAACCGGCGGCTTGGCAATCTCTATGACAAGGTGAAGGAGATCAGCGAGATTGAGTTCGCCATGCTGGAAACACGCCAGCTGACGCCGGAGGGGCGGCTGCTCAACCGGGAACTGGGCGGGCGTCTTCACGCGGCCATTACGGAACTGCCAAAACGCCTCCGCGCGCCGGTCATTCTCCGGCTGGTGCAGGGGGAAGAATATGATGATATCGCCCAACGGCTGGGCATTTCCAATGACAATGTCCGCAAGAGGGTGCAACAGGGCCGCGCCATACTGCGCGACAAGCTGGCGGCCTTTCGTGAGTGAGGCAGTGCTCCAACCACCAGTGCGCGCATTATAATTTTCGAATTCTCTATCGACAGTCCCGGCTAAATCGGTAACGATGCAGGCGAGTGCTTCCGGCCTTCGGGCCGGGTTCAAGTAGCTGGGGAGCTATTTATAATGACAGAAGGTATCGGTCTGCGTGATCTGCGCGCGGACACCTCGCCCCTTGTTTCGGACGAGGTGAAATACACGACCTGCTATATGTGCGCCTGCCGCTGCGGCATCCGCGTCCATCTGAAGGACGGCAAACTCCGTTATATTGAGGGCAATCCCGACCATCCGGTGAACAGGGGCGTTCTCTGCGCCAAGGGATCGGCCGGGATCATGCAACAGAATTCTCCGGCCCGCCTGAGAAAGCCGCTGGTCCGGGTGGGCGCGCGCGGCGAGGGGAAGTTTCGCGAAATCGAATGGGAGGAGGCGCTTGCCCTGGCCACAGATTGGCTCGGTGATGTGCGGGCGACGGATCCGTCACGGCTCGCCTTCTTTACCGGACGGGATCAGTCACAAAGCTTTACCGGCTGGTGGGCGAAACAGTATGGCACCCGGAATTTTGCCGCCCATGGCGGCTTCTGCTCGGTCAATATGGCGGCGGCGGGCCTGTACAGTATTGGTGGTTCCTTCTGGGAATTTGGCGAGCCTGACTGGGATCTGACAAAATATTTCCTGATGTTCGGCGTGGCGGAGGATCATGATTCCAACCCCATCAAGATGGGTCTTGGCAAGCTGAAAAGCCGCGAGAATGCGAAGTTTGTCTCTGTCAATCCCGTCAGAAGCGGCTATTCCGCCATCGCCGATGAATGGATCGGCATCACGCCGGGCACTGACGGGCTGTTCGTCATGGCGATCATTCACGAGCTGTTGCGGGCGGAGAAGATCGATTGGGAATATCTCAAGCGTTACACCAATGCCCCCTGGCTGGTGATCGAAGCGGACGGAGACGCGGAGGACGGGCTGTTCGCCCGCAATGTAACCGGTATTCCCCTGATTGCGACGAAAGAGGGCAAGCTGCTGCCGATCAGTGACCGCAAAGCGGAGCCGGTCATGGTCGGGCGCTATACGCTGCCATCCGGCCAGACGGCGGTGCCGGCCTTTCAGGTGATGGCGGAGCGGTATTTGTCGGAGAGCTATGCGCCGGAGGCCGTGGCCGAACGCGTCGGCATCCCGGCGGCCACCCTCCGCCGTATTGCCGCCGAGATTGCCGAAGCGGCATTTGAAAATGAAATCACCCTCGACATTCCCTGGACGGACTGGGCCGGTCGGCGTCAGGAGAAAATGACCGGTCGCCCTGTTTCCATGCATGCCATGCGGGGCATCTCCGCCCATTCCAACGGCTTTCATACCTGCCGCGCCATCCATTTGTTGCAGATGCTGATCGGCAGTGTTGATGTGCCGGGCGGTTTCCGGCACAAGCCACCCTTCCCGAAGCCCTGTCCGCCGGGACCGACGCCGTCGGGGAAGGAAACGGCGGCGAATACTCCGCTTGGCGGAATGCCGCTCGGCTTTCCCAAGGGACCGGAGGATTTGCTGGTTGACGATGCGGGTAATCCATTTCGCATCGACAAAGCTTATTCATGGGAATATCCGATTGCCGCGCACGGCCTGATGCACACGGTCATTCATAACGCCTGGGCGCAGGACCCGGCGGAGATTGACGTGCTGTTCATGTATATGGCCAATATGGGCTGGAACAGCACGATGAATGTGCCCGATACGGTGCGCTATCTCACCGACAAGAACCCGGACGGCAGCTACCGTATTCCAAAGTTTATCTATTCGGATGCCTATTCGTCGGAAACTGTCGCCTATGCGGATCTGGTGCTGCCCGATACCACCTATCTGGAGCGGTGGGATTGCATTTCGCTGCTCGACCGGCCGATATCGAGCGCGCATGGCGCGGCCGATGCCATTCGTCAGCCGGTTCTCAAGCCGGACCGCGATGTGCGGCCGTTTCAGGATGTTCTGCTCGATCTTGGCGTCCGGCTGGGACTGCCCGGTTTTGTCGGGGAGGCGGGGACGGCGCTCTATCCCGGTGGCTATGCCGATTATTTGGTTCATCATGAACGCACGCCTGATATCGGACCGCTGGCGGGCTGGCGCGGGGCGGATGGAACGGGGCAGGGACGCGGCGCGGCCAACAGCTCGCAGCTCGACGCCTATATCGAAAACGGCTGTTTCTGGGAGAAGAAATTCACACCGGAACAGTCCTACTACAAATTTGCCAACAAAGCCTATCTGGAAGAGGCTGTCCGTATGGGCTGGCTTGCCATGCCGGGGCCGGTGGTGATGGAGATTTATTCGGAAACCCTGCAGAAATTCCGCCTCGCGGCGCGCGGGCATGGCGCGCTTCAGCCGCCCGATCACCTGCGCGCACGGATCGAACAGTATTTTGATCCGCTCCCCCTCTGGTATCCGGCGCTGCTGGAACAGGGGGATGCGGCGGCGGATTACCCCCTGCATGCGCTGACCCAGCGGCCAATGCATATGTATCATAGCTGGGGCAGTCAGAATGCCTGGCTGCGTCAGATCACGGCGCGCAATCCGCTGTTTATACATGCCGAAACCGCCGCCGCCGCCGGGGTGGAGGATGGCGACTGGATCTGGGTCATCTCCCCCCATGGCCGGGTGAAGGCGGAAGCGAAGCTGATGCAGGGCGTCAATCCTCACACCGTCTGGACCTGGAACGCCATCGGCAAGCGCAAGGGGGCCTGGAACCTCAAGGAAGACGCGCCGGAGGCAACAAATGGTTTCCTAGTCAACCAAATCATGGCCGAGTTGTTGCCGCCTCGCGCCGATGGTTACCGTTACTCCAACTCCGATCCGGTAACGGGGCAGGCGGCGTGGTATGACCTGCGCGTCCGGATTGAGAAATGCAGCGCCCAAGAGGCCGGGGAGACAGCGCCAATGTTTAAGCCGCAGGGCAATGATTACCTTCTGCCCGCGCCGGATATCCTCCGCTACGGGGAAAGCCTGAAGGGCGGGACGAGTGGCCGCGCGCCCGTGCAGGAAAAAGACTGGATCGGAAACCGGAAGGAGCTTTCCGCAAAAGGGACGGGCATCCGCCCGGGTCATGGCAACCGGATCGACAAAAAAGATGAGGAAGACAATTAAATGACATCGCTTCCCAAACAGCCATCCGGCAAAAAGCTCGGCCTTGTCATTGATCTGGATATCTGCGTTGGCTGCCATGCCTGCGCCGTCAATTGCAAGGAATGGAATACCGGTGGCCATAGTGCGCCGCTGACCGACACGGATCCCTATGGCGCGGCGCCGTCCGGGGTCTGGTTCAATCGCATTCACAGCTTTGAGGTGACAAATGAACAGGGCGCGGGGCGGACGGTTAATTTTCCCAAAAGCTGCCTGCATTGCGAGGAGGCGCCCTGTGTCACCGTTTGCCCGACCGGCGCGTCCTACAAGCGGGAGGAAGATGGCATCGTCCTCGTCAATGCGGATCACTGCATCGGCTGCAAGCTCTGTTCCTGGGCCTGCCCCTATGGCGCGCGGGAATATGACGCCGACGCCGGGGTGATGAAGAAATGCACCCTCTGCGTTGATAAAATCTATAACCCCAACCTGCCGGAGGAAAGCCGCGTCCCGGCCTGCGTTTCCACCTGCCCGACGGGCGCACGCTCGTTCGGCGATCTCGGTGATCCCGACAGTGATGTCAGCCGGCTGGTCGCCAGCCGGGGCGGGTTCGACCTGATGCCGGAGCAGGAGTGCAGGCCAACCAATAAATATCTGCCGCCAAGGCCGAAGAAGACAGGGGACGGCGCGGCACCCGCACAGGCGCTCACGCCCGTTACCGATAGTTCCGCCGGGCTTCTTGCCCGCTGGGTGGACCGTATTTTATCCGCGTAAGTTAGAGGCGTTATGCATCCGGCAAAATCCGTTATTTTCTTCACGACAGCCTCCGGTGCGGGCTACGGGCTTGTTTTCCTGCTGATTGCGGCCGATCTCGCAGGGCTGTTGCCTGCCTCTTTCTGGCTGTCTTTCACAGGATATGCCGTCGGCTTCGCGCTGATTATTGGCGGGCTGCTCTCCTCAACCTTTCATCTTGGGCATCCGGAGCGGGCCTGGCGTGCACTGACGCAGTGGCGGTCTTCCTGGCTCAGCCGGGAAGGGGTGATGGCAATTTTTACCTTTCTTCCGACGGGCCTTTTTGCGCTGCATCAGCTTTTCTGGCCGGGAGATTTTCCCGTATTGGCCCCCTTGGTGGGCCTTGCCGGAATGGCGGCGGCGGCGGTCACCGTCTATTGCACGGCGATGATTTATGCCAGCCTCAAACCGGTGCATGGCTGGCACAATGGCTATGTACCGGTCGGCTATCTATTGTTCTCTCTGATAACCGGGCTGGTGCTGGTGAATGCGCTGTTCGCGGTTTTTGGCTTTTCAAGTCTGCCCCTCTTGCTGGTCGGGCTTGGCGCACTTGCCCTCGGCCTTGTGTTCAAGGTCGCCTACTGGCGTTTCCTTGATGGAACACAAAGCCTTTCAACCCCGGAAAGCGCAACGGGCCTTGGTGAGTTTGGCCGCGTCAGACTGTTTGAGGCGCCGCATACGGAAGCCAATTATCTGATGCAGGAGATGGGCTTTCGCATTGCCCGCAAACATGCGGCGAAGCTGCGGCGGATCGCATTGCTATGCGCCTTTATGCTGCCGTTCCTGCTGACGCTACCGGGTATTTTTGCTACCGGACTTGTGGGAGTTCTCTGCCTCTGTCTCGCGGTTGTTTCTTGTGCGGTCGGTATGGTAACGGAACGCTGGCTTTTCTTTGCCGAGGCCCGCCATACGGTTAGTCTCTATTATGGGACGGCGCATGCCTGACATGCAAAAGGGCCGGTCATCCGGCCCTTTTTTATTCTGATGCGGTTATTGCAGCCAGCCCGGTTCAACTGGCCCGTTTGAATTTCTGCGGCCGAGCAGACGCAGGTTTATTCTGCGCATGTGCAGGCGCCCCCGCGGATTTATGAGACTTAAATCCCGGTTTGCCTTTATTCTTGCTGAAGGACTTCTTCGGGCCCTTGCGAAATGCCTTAACATCATCCGTTGGTACCCGGTCGCGACCGGCGGATGCCTGAGATCGCTTTCTTCCGGGATGATGCTTTTTCTGTCCCGGTTTGGGCTGCGGGGCGGGGAATGGATGATTTTCATCGATTCGTACCTTTTGCTTGAGAATTTGCTCGATATTGCGAAGCAGGTTGCGTTCCCTGGGTTCGCAAATGGACATGGCGATGCCGGTTGCCCCGGCGCGGCCCGTCCGGCCGACGCGGTGAATATAGTTCTCCGCTTCCATCGGCAGGTCATAGTTGATGACGTGAGTGATGCCGGTGACATCAATACCGCGGGCGGCCACGTCTGTCGCCACCAGTACGGAAAAGCGCCCGTTCCGGAAAGACCGCAGCGTGCGTTCGCGCACCCGCTGTTGCATATCGCCATGGATGGCGGCGCATTTCAGCCCCTCAACCTCCGCTTCGATATCATCTTTCAGGCTGTCAGCCGTCGCCTTGGTGCGAACGAACACAATAACCCGTTCCTTCACGCCGTCGGCGAGAAGATGCATGAGAAGATCTTTCTTATGCTGACCGCCGACCATCAGGACCGAATGGTCGATCCCTTCAGCAACGGCTGTTTTCTGTTTCACTTCGACATATTGCGGTTCGGTCAGAAGCTTTTCCGACAGCTTGCGGATGGCCGGGCTCATGGTGGCAGAGAACATGACAGTCTGATGCGTCTCGGGCAGTTTGTCCGAGATCAGGGTGACATCTTCGATAAATCCCATGTCCAGCATGCGGTCCGCTTCATCGAGAATAAAACTCTCGACATTATCAAGCTGCACGGTGCCGCGCTTCATATGATCGAGGAGGCGACCAGGTGTCGCCACCAGAATATCCACACCGCGGACAAGCTGCTGAATCTGCGGGCCATAGGGCGCGCCGCCGTAAACAACGGTGTGAAACAGCTTCATCCCG
Source organism: Sneathiella sp. (assembly GCF_002694385.1). Classification (GTDB taxonomy): domain Bacteria; phylum Pseudomonadota; class Alphaproteobacteria; order Sneathiellales; family Sneathiellaceae; genus Sneathiella. Next base: position 20,242 of record NZ_NZMB01000009.1, on the reverse strand, counting down.
CGGGTGAAGACACGGATGCACAGGCCAATCTGATGGGCCAGTTCGCGCGTCGGGGCCAGAATGATTGCGGTCGGTTTGTTGGGCTTGGGCTTGCGCCGCTCATGCTGAAGGCGTTGCAGCAGCGGCAGGACAAAGGCCGCCGTCTTGCCGCCGCCCGTCTCGGCAATGCCCATCAGATCCGCGCCGTCCAGCAACGCCGGAATGGCCCGTTTCTGTACGGGGGTCGGTTCTGTAAATCCCTGCTTCTCGATCGCACGGAGAAGCGGCCCAACCAGGTTGAGCTCGGTAAAGTCGGTCATCTGATATCAATCCTCAAAAATACTGTCCCTGCCGCCAGCCTTGCGGACGACAGAGGGGGTCAAATAAAAGGCGGGAACCGTGTCTCCTTGACCCTGCATGATCTTCGAAAGAGAGGATCGGACTGTCAGCGGCGCGCGGGCGCCGTGGAAAAACTGTTCATGTACCTGTTTGCCGTTCGCCTGTCCAAAGAGCGTCGCGAACGTCTGCCAATGCACCGGGCATTGTGCGCTGCACATATGCGCGGCTTTGCCGTCAATGTCAAGGAATATCCGGAGCCGCCGAAGGGCGCAAAGCAAGAAAAAACCGGTTTCGCCTTTTCATTGGCGGCCTTGTTTCCTAAGATGCGGCGGTTATTTTGTTTCACGCCCTCATCCATCACGGCAAAAAAGGGCAGAAGGGGTATCTAATGGATTTGCAACAGGCATCCGATCAGGTTGTTCTGATCATTACGCAATATGGCCTCAGCGTCCTCGGCGCGCTGATTATTCTGATTGTCGGCTATTATCTTTCAAAGAAAATACCGGCGCTGCTGCGTAAAATTATGGACAAACGGGGGATTGACGCGACGGTCAGCGGATTTCTCAGCCGCATTGCGAAATTCGCCATACTCGTCTTTACCGTCCTGCTGGTCCTGTCGCAATTCGGCATCCAGACGGCCAGCCTGATTGCGGTTCTGGGTGCCGCCGGTCTCGCCATCGGCCTCGCGCTTCAGGGAACGCTCAGCAATGTGGCAGGTGGCGTTATGCTGCTGATCTTCCGGCCCATCAAGGTCGGCCAGTATGTCGAGGTTGGCGGTCATGGCGGCACGGTGAAGGATATCAGCTTGTTCACGACCGAGCTGGCGACGGTGGACAATATTCAGGTCATTATTCCGAACGGTTCTGTCTGGGGCAATGCGATCCGTAATTTCAGCTTCCATCCGACCCGGCGCATGGATCTGGTGATCGGCATTTCCTACGAGGATGACATCGACAAGGCCCGCAGCATTATCGAACGGCTGGCCGTTGCCGATGAGCGGTCGCATAAGGATCCGGCGCCGCTGATTGAAGTGGCGGAACTCGCCGATAATTCCGTCAATTTCACGGTGCGTGTCTGGTGTGATAGCGGCAATTACTTCCCGCTCAAATTTGCCCTCACCAAGGCGATCAAGCAGACTTTCGATGCGGAAGGAATCTCCATCCCTTATCCGCAACGCACGGTGCATGTCGTCAAGGAAGGCTGATCCTGCATCTATCGGAATGACTTATGAAAAGCCCCGGTCATCGCCGGGGCTTTTTGCTGCCTTATGTAAATTGGCCCCCTCATTTATCGGATATTGGACCTTTTAATAAGGCCGCTTTTCCCGCAATCTATCCTGACGATTTCTGCGTGGATATAAGGAAATTCTGCCATGTCCGTCGAACTGCCAAGCGTGTGCCCCCTTGATTGCCCCGATACCTGTTCCTTTACGGTGACGGTGGAGGCGGGGGAGGTCCGGAAGGTCCGTGGCAGCACGGCCAACCCGCTGACTAACGGGGTCGTCTGCAATAAGGTGGCGCGCTACTATCCGGAATTTGTGCATGGGGAAAACCGGCTGCGCCATCCGCTGAAACGGGTGGGACCGAAGGGCGGCGAGGATTTCGCCCGCATTTCGTGGGAAGAGGCAATCGACACCATCCACCACCGCTTCAGCGCGATTATTGCCGAATATGGGCCGCAGGCGATCATGCCCTATAACTATGCGGGGCCGCATGGACTGCTGGCGATGGGTTCCATGGATCTGCGGTTTTTCCATAGCCTCGGCGCGACGCTGCTGGCGCGGCGACCGCTCTGTGGCGGTGTGAAATCGGAGGCTTACAAGGGCACATTCGGCGCGGCGGGGGCGATGCAGCCGTTGCAGCTGGAAGCGGCGAAGTTGATCGTCGTCTGGGGCAATAATGTCACCTTTTCCAACCTGCACCTCGCGCCCATTATCAAACGGGCGAAGGCGAAGGGGGCAAAACTCGTTGTTATTGATCCCAAGCGCATCAAAATTGCCGAGCAAGCGGATATGTATATCGCTGTCCGGCCGGGAATGGATATTATCCTCGCTTTCGCCATCGCGGCGGAGTTGGAACGGATCGGCGGGTTTAATCATGACTTTATCGCGCAGCATGTGCAGGGCGCGGATGAATTTATGGCTGAGGCGCGGAAATTGACAATCGAGGAATCTTCCCGGTTTTGCGGCGTCCCGGTTGACGATATCCGCAAGTTCGCCGCCCTTTATAAGGACAGCAGCCCCGCCGCCATTTCCGTCGGCAACGGGATCGAGCGGAACAGGAATGGCGGCAATAGCATCCGCGCCATTTTCGCGCTGCCCGCCCTTGCCGGCAAGTTCGGCCTGCGCGGTGGCGGCATTGTTGGCGGGGCAGGGAATCTGTTTCCGAAAACGCTGGATAAATTGCAGCGGCCCGATCTGGTGCCGCCTGGCACCCGCACCCTTAATATCATTGATATCGGTCGTCATCTGGCGCAGCAGGATCTTGATATCCCGCTGAAGGGGCTGTTTATCTATAACCATAACCCGGTGGTCGTCTCGCCCGATCAGAATGTGACCAAGGCGGGCCTGGCGCGCGAGGATATTTTCACCGTTGGCTGTGATGTGGCCATGACCGACAGTATGAAATATTGCGATATCATCCTGCCCGCCGCGACCCATTTCGAGCATGACGAGATTTTCTGCGCCTACGGGCAGCCCTATCTGCAACGGGCGGCGCCGGTGATTGAGCCGGTGGGCGAGTCCCTTCCCAATACGGAGATTTTCCGCCGTCTCGCGGCCCGTTTCCGCTTCAATGAAGATATTTTCAAGGCGAGCGACAAGGAACTGATGGACGATGCCATTGATGGCACTGATCCGCGCCTCAAAGGCTACCGGCCGAGTGAGATACCACTCGGCACCGCCCTGTCCATGGAGAAGGGGGAGACGGACACCATTCTGTTTGGAAATGCTGTCCCCGCGACCCCAAGCGGGAAAATAGAACTTGCATCCGCTTATTTGCGGGATGCCTTTGGTCAGGAAATTCCGGTTTATCATCCTGTCGAAAGCGAGTATCCGCTCTCCCTCGTCACGCCGTCATCGAACAAGATGATCACGTCAACCTTTGGCGGGGTGAAGGCGAATGACGACACACCAATGCTGGAAATGCATCCTGCTGATGCCGCGGCGCGCGGTCTTGCGGATGGCATCAGGGTCCGGCTTTTCAATGAGTTGGGGGAGGTGTTTCTGCCCCTTAAAATCACGGAGAATGTCCGCGAAGGAGTAATTTATTCGCCAAAAGGATCCTGGTTTAAAACGACGGAGAATAATCAGACTGTCTCCGCCCTTGCGCCAACCTTTAAGGCTGATCTCTCCGAAGGCGCCTGTTTCAATGACTGCCGGGTGGAGGTGGAAGCCGCCTGAACCCGTCGGGATGGGATCACACCTGTCCGTTGGAAAGCACGACGAGGAGGGCGCGCGCCTCTTCCGTTCCGCTGTTGCGGATTTCATGGGGTTGGTCGGCGGCGTAGCGGGCGGTTTCTCCGGGGTGAACAGGCTGGCTCTCCGCTCCGGCGATCACCGTCATCTCGCCGCTGAACACCGTCAGATGCTCCGTCGTCCGGGCGTTATGCGGATTTGACGCCATGCGCCCGCCGGGCTTCATGATCAGCTCATACCATTCCATCTCATTGACAAGGCTCGCCGGGCCCAACACTCTGAGCACATACTGCTTGCCGGTGTCATTGAGAACCGGAGTTGCGTTGGCCGGGACAACGGTCAGGCTGTGGCCGGGATCATCGCCGCGCACAATATCGTCAATGGTAACGCCGAGTGCCTCCGATAATCGCCAGACGGTCGCGAGCGTTGGGTTCGTCTCATTCCGTTCAATTTGCGACAGCATGGACTTCGACACCCCGCAAACAGCGGCAAGCTGATCGAGGGTAAGCTGTTTCTCTTTACGCAGGCGGTTGATAGTCGCGCCAACCGCGGGCGGGTTATTTTTCTCGTCTGACATATTTTCCTGTTGACTGGAAATAAATCCACTATACTTTACGAAATACAGTATAGCGGATTTTTTTCCAATGTCCAGAAAACAGGTGATCCATGTTCACAATTGCCAAAACCGAAGCCTCCCGCGGCCTCTGGCCCGTCCTGAAAGATTCCCTGAGGGAGCCGGAGGCAGGCATGGTCATGGTGGATGTGATTGCCGCCGGTATCTGCGGTACGGATTATCATATTTATAGCTGGGACGCCTGGTCCGCAGGGCGGGTGCGTACCCCGATGACCATTGGCCATGAGTTCGTCGGGCGCATTTCCGCCATCGGCGCGGGCGTAACGGGATTCTCCATCGGCGATCGTGTTTCCGCCGAATGCCATATCGCCTGCGGCACCTGCCGGTTCTGCCGCACGGGCAATGCGCATATCTGCGAGAAAACGAGCATCATCGGCGTGGACCGCCCCGGCGCTTTTGCGGAGCAGGTGGAGGTGCCGGCCAGCAACCTCTGGCATGTGCCGGAAGGTATTCCCGATGCCCATGCGGCGCTGTTCGATCCGGTCGGCAACGCCATGCATATGGTGGCAAGCGCAAAGGTAACGGCGAAGGATGTGCTGATCGTCGGCGGTGGTCCCATCGGGCTGTTCGCGGCGGCCATCGCCAAGGCGCATGGCGCACGCACGGTCGCATTGCAGGAACCCAATCAGGCCCGCGCCGCCATTGCCCGCAGCCTTGATCTCGATCTGGTGGTGAGTCCGCGTGATCCGGATAGCACTGATAAAATTCTTGAGCTGACACGCGGGCAGGGGCCGGAGGTGGTGCTGGAGGTGAGCGGCAATGCCGCTGCCATCAATGCTGCGCTTGATCTGGCCGCGCCGGGGGCGGTGTTTGCGCTGCTCGGCATTCCGTCCGGGCCGGTCGCGCTTGATCTTGGGGCCAAGGTGGTGATGAAAGGGGTCAGCCTGCTCGGCATCACCGGGCGGCGGATGTATGAAACCTGGTATCAGGTGGAGGCTTTCATGCTGAAAAACCCCGCGCTGATGGGCAAGGTGATTACGCATATCCTGCCGGCCACCGATTTTGCCCGCGGCTTCGAGTTGATGGATGAAGGCGCCTGCGGCAAGATAGTCCTTGATTTTGCAAGTCTGAAAGGGAGGCTGCCGCAATGAGCGAACAACTCATCACCCGCCTGACGGAAGAACTTTACAATGCCGACCGCGCGGGCACTTACAAACGTCTCAAAGTGATCGAGGGGGCGATTGGCGACAAGGTGTCGCTCGCCGGGCAGGGGGAGGTGACACTTCTCTCCTCCAATGACTATCTCGGTTTTGCCAACCATCCTGAGATTGTCGCGGCGGCACAGGAGGCGCTTGCCACCTTCGGGGCGAGTACGGCATCGGTGCGTTTTATCTGTGGCACGCAAACGGTGCATCAGACGCTGGAAGAGGACCTTGCTCGTTTCCACGGGACGGAAGCGGCGCTTACCTATTCCTCCTGCTGGGCGGCGAATACGGGGCTGTTCGCGGCCATTACCGCGCCGGGGGATGTTATCCTGTCCGATGCCCTGAACCATGCCAGCCTGATTGATGGTATCCGGGCAACGGCGAAAGGCGTCATCCGCGATGTTTACGCTCATAGTGATATGGCGGAGCTGGAGGCAAAGCTGAAACAGCATCAGGACGCGCCCGCCCGGATTATCGTCACGGACGGAGTTTTCTCCATGGAGGGAGATATTGCGCCGCTTGATAAGATTACCGCGCTTGCTGAAAAATACGACGCCCTTGTGGTGCTGGATGATTCCCATGGCCTCGGAGTGATGGGAGCGACGGGACGCGGCACGGCGGAGCATTTCGGCGTGCAGGATCGCATTGATATCTTCACCGGCACCCTCGGCAAGGCATTGGCAGCGGGGACCGGCGGGTTTGTTGCGGGGCCGAAGGCGGTGACTGAAACCCTGATCCAGAAATCGCGGCCGCATCTCTTTTCGAATGCGCTGCCGCCCTCCGTTGCGGCGGCAGGTAGTAAGGCGCTTGAACTGCTGGATGCATCGCCCGAACGGGTTGCCGCGCTCCAGAAAAAATCGGCGGACTTTCGCATTCTTCTGAAGTCAAAGGGTCTCAACCCGCTTGAGGGGGAGAGCGCGGTAGTTCCCGTCATCGTCGGGGAAACGGCAACCGCGATCCGATTGGCGGGCGAGTTGCTGGAGAAGGGGATATTTGTCACCGGCTTTGGCTATCCCGTCGTGCCGGAGGGAGAGGCGCGGTTGCGCTTTCAGCTATCCTATGCCCATACGGATGCGGAACTGCAGGAGGCTGCATCGGCCCTTGCGGTCTTACTGGGGTGAGGGTGTCCACCGCTGCATGGCTGCCATTCATGGGCGGTGATTGACAGAACAGGGGGATCGGGCGAGATTACGTCCTCCCGTCCGTCTGCCGAGTAAGCCCGCCCATGGAAGCCTGGATTGTCATCACTCTTTTCGCCGCCTTTCTGCAGAATGTGCGGACGGCACTGCAAAAGGCGCTGAAGGGCAGGCTTTCAACCGGCGGGGCCACCTATGTGCGGTTTCTCTATGGCGCACCCTTCGCGCTTCTCTATCTTGGCGGCCTTATTCTCATGACCGACTTGCCGCTGCCCCGGCCCAATGGAGAGTTCCTGATCTATGCTCTCGTCGGTGGGCTCGCGCAGATTTTTGCGACCGGACTGCTGGTCAGCCTGTTCAGCCTGAAGAATTTTGCCGTCGGCACTACCTACGCCAAGACGGAGACCGTGCAGGCGGCGCTAATCGGCATGGTCTTACTGGGCGATCATGTGGGGATCGGTGCCATTCTTGCCATCGCTATCAGCTTTGTCGGCATCCTCCTGATTTCCATGTCATCAAGCGCTTTTACATTGAAGGATTTTCTGTCCGGCTGGATGAGCCGGGCGGCAGGGATCGGGCTGCTCTCCGGCGCGCTGTTCGGCATTTCCGCTGTCAGCTACCGTGGCGCCTCGCTGGCGCTTGGCGGGCAAGGCGTGATCATCCAGGCCGCCTATACGCTTGCCTTCGTAATGATCTTCCAGACAGTGGTGATGAGCCTTTATCTACCGCTGTGCGAGGCCGGACAGATTACCAAGGTTTTCAGAAACTGGAAAATGGCCATCTGGGTCGGGCTCACCGGAATGCTTGGCTCCGCCTGCTGGTTTACGGCCATGACGCTGCAAAACGCCGCCCTTGTCAAAGCCGTCGGACAGGTGGAGTTGGTCTTTTCCTTCATCGCCTCCTATTTCTTTTTCAAAGAAAGGACCAACCGCATCGAACTTTGCGGTATCCTGCTGATTGTGCTTGGTATTCTGCTGTTGCTGCTCGACCGCGTGTAATGTCATAATTTTTAAACAATTCTGCGGTTTGCGGCTTTTGTTTTGAGATATCATCAGCTATGCTGGCGATAAGTGGATGTCAAACAATTACGAGGCCGCATTTGGGGGCGCAATATTCCAGTCGGGAAATGATTGAAAAGCTGGTCGGCTTCGACACGGTTTCCCGCAGTTCCAACCTTGCCCTGATCGACTTCGTTGCGGAGTATCTCGCGGGCCATGGTATAACCGCGACACGGGTCTATAACGCGGATAAAACGAAAGCCAATCTATATGCCACCGTCGGGCCGCAAGTTGAGGGCGGCATTGTCCTTTCGGGTCATACGGATGTGGTGCCGGTTGATGGTCAGCCCTGGGTGACGGATCCGTTTGTGCTCACGGAAAAGGACGGCCGTCTCTATGGCCGCGGCACGGCGGATATGAAAAGCTTCTCTGCCATCGCGCTCGCCAAGGTGCCGGAGATGCTGGCGAAGCCTCTCAAATACCCCCTGCATTTCGCGCTCTCCTATGACGAGGAGGTGGGCTGTCTTGGCGCGCCGGCAATGATTGATGAGATTGCGACGCGGCTGCCGCGTCCGCGCGCCGTCATTGTGGGGGAGCCGACGATGATGGAGGTTGTCTCGGCCCATAAGGGGATCATGACGCTGCAAACCACCGTGACGGGGCGCGAGGCGCATTCAAGCCTGGTGGAGGATGGGGTGAGCGCGGTCATGGTGGCGGTGCGGCTGATCGCCTTCATCGGCGATATGATGGCGGAGAACAAGGCCCGCGCGATGCCGGACAGCCCGTTCTGGCCGCCTTACAGCACGCTAACCTGCGGCATTGTCAATGGTGGAACGGCGGGGAATATTCTCGCGCGGGAATGCCGGTTTCTGTGGGATATCCGTCATATCCCCGAGGATAACCCGCTGGATTTCATCACCCGTTTCCAGGCCTATGGGGAAGGCGTTCTGTTGCCGCCACTGCGCGTAATCGCGCCCGAAGCGGCGATCGTCACCGAGATAATCGCGAATGTGCCGGCCCTTGCACCGGAAGCGCAGGGTGAGGCGGAAATGTTGTGCCGCTCCCTGACCGGCCTGAACACCACCAGCGCGGCCTCTTACGCGGCGGAAGCGGGGCAGTTTCAGCAGGCCGGTTTTTCCACCGTTCTGTGCGGCCCGGGCTCCATTACGGTTGCCCATCAGCCAAATGAATACATAGAGTTAAGTCAGGTGAAGGCTGGCGAACAGTTTCTGTCAAAACTCATCGGCAGGCTTTGCTTATGAGGAAAAGTGAATGCAATGGACAGGGGTGCAACTATTCGCTAATCTCAATCTCAAATGCCGCGGGAAAATAATAACAAACCGGCGAAAACAGCCCGTTTCCGGGCGCCTTGTGACAGTCATTTCAGATAAAAACTAAGGGAGTTATCATGAAACTAAGGACAGGATTATTTGCAGCGGTCGCGGCCGTCGCCCTGGCGGCGACCACACCGGTGCAGGCAAAAACTTTCAAATACGCGTTTCAGGGAGATTTGAGCTCCCTTGATCCGCATTCACTGAATGAATCCTTTTTGCTGGGCACGCTCGGCAATATCTATGAAGGACTCGTTCTTTATGATGATCAGATGAACATTGTGCCAGGTCTCGCCGTTTCCTGGAAAACGCTGACGCCGACAACGTGGGAATTCAAGCTGCGTGAAGGGGTCAAGTTCCACGGCGGTCAGGATTTCACAGCCGATGATGTGATCTTCTCCTGGCAGCGTTCGCTTTCCGAAGGTTCCGACCAGAAGGTGCGCGGCGGTTCCATGAAGAATATCACCAAGGTCGATGATTATACCATTGTTGTCGAGACTCCGGCGCCGAACCCCATCCTGATCCGCGATATCGCGCTGCTCTATATCATGGACAAGGAATGGTCCGAAGAGCATGGCACCACCAATGCGACGAGCGCCACCGGCACGGACAAGGGCAATTACGCCAACCTGAATGCCAACGGCACCGGTCCCTTCATGGTGGAAAGCCATCAGGCGGATGTGAAGACGGTGATGAAACGTCATGAAGGATATTGGAAGGAAGTCCCCTCCAATGTGACGGAAGTGATCTTTACGCCGATCAAGGAAGCGCCGACCCGCGTTGCCGCCCTGATCTCCGGCGAGGTGGATATGGTCTACCCCGTGCCCGTGCAGGACTGGGATCGCCTCGATGGGGCGGATGGCGTGAGTGCTCTCGCCGGGCCGGAAGCCCGCTCCATCTTTCTCGGTATGGATCAGGGACGCGATGAGCTGCTCTATTCCAGCGTGAAAGGAAAAAACCCGTTCAAGGACCAGCGCGTGCGCGCCGCCTTCGCCCATGCCATCAATCTTGAAGCCATCAAGGACAAGATCATGCGCGGGGCCTCTTCCCCGGCCGGGCAAATGGTCGCCCCGCAGATCAACGGCTATGTGCCGGAGCTGAAGGAACCCTACAGCTACGATCCGGAAATGTCCAAGAAGCTGCTGGCCGAGGCGGGGTATCCCGACGGGTTTGAAATCACCCTCGACTGCCCCAATGACCGGTATTTCAATGACGAGAAAATCTGTCAGGCGGTTACCTCCATGCTGGCCCGCGTCGGCGTTAAGGCGACACTGAATGCCATGCCGAAATCGAAATATTTCGGCAAGATCCTTGAGACCGGCGGCTTTGACACCAGCTTCTATATGCTCGGTTGGACGCCAGGCACCATGGATGCGGAAAACACGCTGTCCTCCCTCATCGTTTGCCAGGACAAGGAAAACAAGAAGGGCCTGTTCAACATCGGCAATTACTGCAACAAGCGGGTGGATGAACTGACCGCCGCCGTCGGCAGCGAGACCGATCAGGACAAGCGTAATGCCATGATCAAGGAGGCCTTTACCATCCTGAAGGATGAGGTGGGCTATCTGCCGATCCATGAACAGCCGATCTCCTGGGGTGTCAGTGACAAAGTCACCGTCAATCAGCGGGCGGACAATATCCTCGACTACCGCTACGTCGTCGTGAATTAAACCGAACCGGGCGGCCCGCGTTTCCCGCGCGGGCCCCCATTCCAGGCGTTAGCGGGATAAGTCATGATTTCCTTTGTTATCAAACGGTTGCTGCAATCCGTTTTCGTGATGCTGGCGGTTGCGCTCATTGCCTTTTCCATGTTCCGCTATATCGGCGATCCGGTCAGCAATATGGTCGGGCAGGACACCACGCAGGCGGAACGGGAGGCGCTTGCCGAACGGCTTGGCCTGAATGACCCGTTCTTCATGCAGTTTGGCCGGTTTGTGGTGAAGGCGGCGCAGGGGGATTTCGGTATTTCCTACAAATACCGTGAACCGGTCAGCCATCTGATCGAACAACGATTGGCCGCGACTCTCGAACTTTCCTTTGTTTCCGCCATTCTTGCCCTTGCCATCGGCATCCCGGCGGGGGTGTATACCGCGCTCCGGCCAAGGGGCCTGCTGTCCCGCGCCATCATGACCTTGTCGCTGGTCGGTGTCTCGCTGCCGACCTTCCTGATCGGTATTCTGCTGATCCTTTTCTTCGGCGTCATTCTCCGCTGGCTGCCCACCTTCGGGCGCGGCGATGTGGTGGCGATCGGCTGGTGGACAACGGGGTTCCTCACCGTTTCGGGAATCAAGTCGCTGATCCTCCCGGCCATCACCCTCGCGCTGTTCCAGATGACGCTGATTATGCGGTTGGTGCGGGCCGAGATGCTGGAGGTGCTGCGCACCGATTTCGTGAAATTCGCCCGTGCCCGCGGCCTGCCGGATCGCTCAGTGCATTTTATCCATGCGTTGAAAAACACGCTGGTTCCGGTTATTACCATCACCGGTTTGCAGCTTGGCTCCCTGATTGCCTTCGCCATCATTACCGAAAGTGTCTTTCAGTGGCCGGGTATGGGTCTGCTGTTTATTCAGGCCATCAGTGACGTGGATATTCCGATCATGGCCGCCTATCTGGTGCTGATTGCCTTTTTCTTCGTCATTATCAATATGATCGTCGATATTCTTTACTATATGGTTGACCCGCGTCTGCGGGCGGATAATGCGGGCTGAGGGGGCGAGGATGTCGACAACGGACTATCTGGAAAAATCCCGGCTTCGCCGTTTCTTCGAAGGTGACGTGTGGTACAGCTTCACGCGCAATCCGGTGGCCATCGTCGCGGCCGTCGTAACCGTGGGCATGATCCTCGCCGCATTGCTCGCCCCGCTGGTCGCGCCCCATGACCCCTTCGATCTCGCCAAGCTCGATATCATGGATGCCAGCCTGCCGCCCGTCTGGGAGGCGGAGGGGGACGCGCGCTTCCTCCTTGGCACCGATGATCAGGGCCGCGATATCCTCTCCACCATTCTCTATGGCGCGCGCATTTCGCTTGTGGTCGGTTTTGCCTCTGTTCTCTTCGCCATGGTGGTCGGAATCATTCTCGGCCTCATCAGCGGATATGTCGGTGGGCGGACAGATGCCTTCATCATGCGCATTGCCGATATCCAGCTTTCTTTTCCGGCCATCCTGATTGCGCTGCTGATCGACGGCGTGGCGCGCGGCCTGATCCCGAAGGAGCTGCATGCCAACATTTCGATCTATGTTCTGATTTTCGCCATCGGGGTATCGGGCTGGGTGCAATATGCGCGGACGGTGCGCGGCTCCACGCTGGTTGAGAAAAACAAGGAATATGTGCAGGCCGCCCGTGTCATCGGCATCCGTCCGTTGACCATTCTGCGCCGCCATGTCTTGCCCAATGTGATGGGGCCGGTGATGGTCATTGCCACCATCCATCTCGCCATCGCCATCATTACGGAGGCAACACTCTCTTTCCTTGGGGTGGGGGTGCCGCCGACGACGCCGTCGCTTGGCACCTTGATCCGTATCGGCAATGAATATCTCTTCTCTGGCGACTGGTGGATCACCATTTTCCCGGGCGCGACGCTGGTCATTCTGGTACTGGCGGTCAATCTGCTGGGCGACTGGATGCGCGATGCGCTGAACCCGAAGCTGCGATAGGGACAGGCCATGGATCTTCTCAATATCAATAACCTGCGTATCGAATTCCCGAGCCGTCACGGCACTGTCGTCGCCGTCGATGACGTGACGCTGAAGGTGCAGCCTGGGGAAGTTCTCGGCGTTGTCGGGGAATCGGGCGCGGGCAAATCCACCATCGGCAATGCGGTGATTGGCCTGTTGGAGCCGCCCGGCGAGATGACCGGCGGGCATGTGTTCCTGAAGTCGAAGCAGATTGATACCCTTGGCGCGGAAGCGAAACGGAAAATCCGCGGACGGCGGATCGGCATGATCTTTCAGGATCCGCTGACCTCCCTCGATCCCCTGCAAACCATCGAGCAACAGCTTGTCGAGACCATTGAGCTGCATTTGAAGCTCGGCGAGAAGAAATCGCAGGAGCGCGCCGTGGATCTGCTCCGTCAGGTCGGCATCCCGGATCCGGAAACCCGTATCAAGAACTACCCGCATCAGTTTTCTGGCGGTATGCGGCAGCGGGTCGTGATCGCCCTTGCCCTTTGTGCGGAACCGGAAGTTATTATCGCCGATGAGCCGACGACGGCGCTTGATGTGTCGATACAGGCGCAGATCCTCGATCTCATGCGCCGCCTGTGCCGGGAAAAGCAGGTCGGCATGATCATCATTACCCATGATATGGGGGTCATTGCCGATATTACGGATCGCGTTGCCGTCATGTATCACGGCAAGCTGGTGGAGGAGGGGACGACCGCCAAGATCCTCGGCAATCCTGATCATCCCTATACCCAGAGCCTGATCAGCGCCGTGCCGCGCCCCGATATACGGCTTAAGCGCTTTCCCATGGTCAATTATATCGAAGCGGAGAGCGTCCGTCCGCGGCATATTGATCTTGCCACTCACTGGCTCGGCAAATCGCGGGATTTCGAAGATGTTTCCGGCCCGCTGCTCAGCCTGAAAAATCTGGTGATGACCTTTGTCACCCGGCATTCCATCATCAAAAGTCGGCGGAAGACCTTCAATGCCGTGGATGATGTCTCCTTCGATATCGCGGAAGGGGAGGTGTTCGGCCTGGTGGGGGAAAGTGGCAGCGGCAAGTCCACCGTCGCCCGCATGGTGTGCAGCCTTTACAAACCGGCGGCGGGAGAGGTCAATTTCGCAGGGACAGACCTAACAAAAATTGCCTCTGAATCCGAGCGGGATCATTTTCGCCGCCAGATGCAGATGATTTTTCAGGACCCGTTCTCCTCCCTCAACGGGCGGATGAAGGTGATGGATATCATTGCCGAGCCGATCCGCTTTCACAAGCTCGCCCGCACTAACCGGGAGGTGGAGCAGATCGTCACCGATCTGCTGGATCATGTGGGGCTTGGCGCAAAGGCGGCGGTCAGGTTCCCTCATGAGTTTTCAGGTGGGCAGCGGCAGCGTATTTCCATCGCCCGCGCGCTTGCGACACGGCCGCGCTTTCTTATTTGCGATGAGCCGACCTCGGCGCTCGATGTGTCTATTCAGGCGCAGATCCTCAATCTTCTCAAGGATTTGCAGGAACAGCTCGGCCTGACCATGTTGTTTATCAGCCATGACCTGCCCGTCATCCGTCAGATGTGCGACCGGGTTGGTGTGATGAAGCAGGGCAAGCTGGTGGAAGTGGCGGCGACGGAGGATCTGTTCGAAAAACCGCAGGCCGCCTATACCCGCGAGCTTCTGGATCTGATGCCGCGCCTTGACAAGCTGTCGCATGAAGGACTTGAGGTGGAAAAGGCCTGACGCCTCGTCAGAGCGACCGCATCATGAAAAAGCTCGCCGGATCATTTGTGTAATCGCCAAACGGCGGGCATTCACTAAAACCATGGGCGGCATAGAAGGCCCGCGCCGGGGCAAAACCCGGTTGCGACCCCGTTTCCAGATAGAGCCGTGTATAGCTGCGCTCCCGCGCCGTGACGAGGATCATGGCGAGCAGCGCGGCGGCCACGCCTTGGCCGCGATGGGCGGCGGCGGTATGCATGGATTTGATCTCGCCGGTCTCTGCATCCAGCGCTTTAAGGGCACCGCAGCCCAGCAATTCGCCCGTTGCCGTCTCGGCCCGCCAGAAGGTGATCTCCGCCGTACGCAATCCGTCAAGGTCAAGGGCATGCACACTCTCCGCCGGGGAGAGGGAGCGCATCAGATCAAGATGCGCCTGTAACAGGCCGATTATGGCGTCGGAGGTAAGCCCGTCTCGCACCACGCGGAGAGGAGTGGCGCTCATTCCGCGCGTCTCACCCCGGCAATTGCCTTGTTGATTAACTCGACCCCGCGCGTCCAGACCATTTCCTTCCAGTCGTCGGCATCGCAATAGAAGGCATCGCGCATCTGCTGTTTGATGGCCTTGCCCTGCGTGCTTTCCACATCGCCCTTGATATAGAGCCAGTTATCGGCGCGCAGCGCATTCAGAACTTCCAGCACCGGAATGGTACCATATTCGATGGCAATGGCCGTCAGGCTGGCGTTCGGTGCGCTTTCGGCAATGCCCGCATCAATGGTGCCCCGCACGATCGCGGAAGCGGAGGTCCCGGCCTCCGGCGAGGTGACATCATCGCCATACCATTCCGTGGCGCGCGGCAGGCCCTCTGGATCACCGACATAGATGATTTCCCCGTGGCCATAGGGACCAAGGCCCGTATGCAGGTCAATAAAGGCGAGATGCCGGGCATTTTTCGCATGTTTTGCAATAACGCCCCGCAGCGTCTTGTTGGACCAGGAGGGGCCGAAGCCGCCGAAAAACAGCCCGTCCGCATGGATATGCTGACCGCCGGTGACCGCCGCCTGAAAGGTCTTGAGCCCCTTGTCCTCAATATAGTGCTGGATTGCCGCATCCGCCTTGGCCCGCGCCGGTCCATCCCAGTCATCGGGCAGCAGCCACTCATGCACCTCATGATAGGCGGGATTGTCCGGTACGCCATCTGTAAAATCGAGAAAATTGCGGTTGAGGTCGATATTGTCCTCATTCACCCGGCGGATATGGGAAAAGCCGTAGGGGTTGATGGCATGGATCAGCAATACGGCGGTATCGGCGGGCAGGTTTTGAAAGGCTTCCGTCTCCAGCAGGCCGACCTGAATGCCGGAGCCGCAGAAACCTTCCCCCCCATGGGTGCCGGAGGAGATCACCAGCAGCCGGGACGCTTCCTGCGGACCGATCCGCGCCACATCCATATACAGATCTTCCCCATCCGCGCCCTTTGCCCGTTCATTCAGATGGTTTTCAACCCTGATGTCCCGCTTCATGCAGCATTCGAGAAAGCGCGTGCGCGCTTCGGCATAGGTGGCGGAGAAAAATCCCGGTACGTCCATATCGTCTCTTTCCCTTTTTTGTATTCTCTGTTGTTATATCAGAGGTAGTCGCCCCGTCGAAGCATTTCGAGGGGCGAGAAGGCAAACAGGGAAAAATAACAATGTCAGAAAATGCCTACGTCATCATCGGGTCCGAATATTCGCCTTTCTCCGTCAAGGTGCGATCCTATTTTCGCTATAAGAATATCCCCCATGAATGGCGGCAGCGCACCCTCGCCAATATGGCGGAGTTTCAGAAATATGCCAAACTGCCGCTGATCCCGCTGGTTGTCGGCCCGGGAGAGGAGGCACTCCAGGATTCCACCCCGATTATCGAAAAGATGGAGCGGCGCTTTGCCGATCCGGCGTTGCAACCGCCATCAGAGACGCTGGCCTTTCTTTCTGCCCTGATCGAGGATTATGCCGATGAATGGGTCAACAAGCCGATGTTTCATTACCGCTGGTGGGCGGATGAGGATCAGATCGCCGTTGCCAAGGGGCTCGCACGGGGCATGAACCCGGCGGCCGATGCCGCGAAAATCGACGAAATGGCCGTCAGCATCCGCGCCCGTATGGTGCCGCGTCTGCGTTTCGTCGGATCGAGCGAGCAGACAAAGCCGGTGATTGAAGCCTCGCTCGACAATCTGCTGGCGTTGCTGGAGGCGCATCTTGCAAACCGTGCATACCTGTTTGGCGCCCGTCCGGCGCTTGCCGATTTCGGGCTGTTCGGCCAGGTCAATGGTTGCCTGCAACAGCCGACGACGGAACGGATGATCCGTGGCCATTATCCGCGCACGCTGGACTGGCTGGAACGGATGCAGGATCCGAAGGCGGACGGCGCGTTTGAGGAATGGGAAACCTTGGCCGCAACTCTCGGCCCCCTGCTCAAATCGGAAATCGGCAATCTCTATCTGCCCTGGAGCCTTGCCAACGAGAAGGCGGTGGCGGACGGGGAGGAGACTTTCACCGCGCATTTGTCAGGGCAGGACTTTACCCAGCAAATTTCCAAATATGCCACGAAATCTATCCAGGTTTTGCGCAACAAGCGGGCGGCAATCACGGACCGTCGCGATCTCGACGCTATTCTGGCGGAAAATGATTGCTTACAACCTTTAGTATTGGTTGATTGAGCGGCCTATCAGGGGCGGATCATATTTTTGCCGGAATTAATCTCTATAATTCATAATATGTGCTTGACGGAAGGCAGAATTTGACTGTTGGCGGATTTGTGACCATGCAAATTTTGAAAATTTGCCATATGACAAATATTTGATTAAAATTAGATGGTTAGTAGGTTTTTCTCATATGAGAATAAGCTTTGTTGCTTTTGGCAAACTAACTATTGACCATCTTCAAACTAGTATAATATACAATATCGGTGATTATTGGGATATGATACCGGTTGCAATGGAAGCGGGGAAGTTCAGTGGCGAGAATAGATGCGCTTGTGAAATCAGGGGTTGTAAATCCGGAGGGCTTTTATACGCTTGGCGGACGGCTGGCCATCGATTTTGCCAACAGTTACAAACGTATCGGCCGTGACCGGGAAGGCATTGCCAGTTTCGACGATCTGCTAACCTTCATGAAGTCGCACCATCTGCTGCATGAGGACGAAGCCTCTGATCTGCATATGTTTCATTTCCAGAATCCGGCGCGCTGTCAGAGTGTTGTGGAAACGCTGCTTACGCTGCGTCATTCATTCCGCAGCATCTTGACAGATCTGTCGCAGGGCTGGCCGCTCAATCCGGATTTTATGGAGGTGGTCAATGGCCAGCTTCAGTCCTTCAAGAGTTTTCACCGGATTGAACCGGGGGAGGAGGGGATGGAGCTCAAAACGGTCATAGACGAGGCCGGGCCGGAAAAGCTTATGTTCCCGATCCTGCATGATATCGCGGCCTTTCTGACCTCCGATCATGTGGAGAAAACCCGCGGCTGCGCCAGCGAAGACTGCAATCTCTATTTTATCAATACATCGCGCAACGGGCGTCGGCGCTGGTGCTCCATGTCCACCTGCGGCAATCGCGCCAAGGTCAATGCCTATCTGAAGCGTCAGGAAGAAGAAGGCTGAACGCTCTTGCGTCCGGGATGTTCATCTCGTCCGGGCATCAGGTTTCTCCCTATCATATCAACGCGTGGATAAGCAGGCAGGGCAAGGATATATGCCGCCCGCCCGTGACTTTTCAGCCACCAATTAAAATCATTGCGCGCTATCAGCTTTTCGCGCGCTCTATCGCCTGATCGCGTAGCTGGTTCTTCTGCACCTTGCCCATGGCATTGCGCGGCAGGTCGGAGACGATATAGACTTCTTTCGGCACCTTGAAATTGGCGATCCGGTCCTTGATTGCAGCGGTGATATCGCCTGCAGTAAGGGCTGCTCCCGATGCATTCGCCACCACGAAGGCGACGACGGCCTCGCCAAAATCCGGATGCGGTCGGCCGACCACGGCGCTTTCCTCAACCCCCGAAATTTCGTCGATGAAGCTTTCGATTTCTTTCGGATAGACATTGTAACCACCGGAGATGATCAGATCCTTGGCGCGGCCGACGATGCGGTAATAGCCGTCTTCGCCCTTGCGGGTCATGTCGCCGGTAATGAAATAACCGTCAGGGCGAAATTCGGCGGCCGTCTTTTCCGGCATCCGCCAGTATCCCTTGAAAACATTGGGGCCCTTGATTTCCAGAATGCCGATCTCGCCATCTTTCACAATCTTCCCCTCTTCATCGGCGATGCGCACGTCGTTATCGAGCGGGAAACCCACCGTGCCCGCCTTGCGCTCCCCCTCATAGGGGTTGGAGGTGATCATGCCCGCCTCCGTCATGCCATAGCGTTCGAGAATGACATGGCCGGTTCGCTCAACAAAGGCATTGAAGGTTTCTTCCAGCAGCGGCGCGGAACCGGCGGTGAACAGCCGCATGTTGCGGCAGGCCTCGCGCGTGAAGTCAGCCTCGCCGAGCAGGCGGACATAAAAAGTGGGCACGCCCATGAAGACGGTTGCGCGGGGAAGCTGACGAATGACTTCCTCCGCATCGAATTTTTTAAGGAAAATCACTTTGCCCCCGGCGAGAAAGGCACAATGCAATGCAACGAACAGCCCATGCACATGAAAGATGGGCAGCGCATGCAGCAGGATATCATCCTCCCGGAACTGCCAGTAGCGATGCAGCGTTTTGGCGTTGGACGCCAGGTTATCATGGCTCAGCATCGCCCCCTTGGACCGTCCGGTGGTGCCGGACGTATAGAGAATGGCGGCAAGGTCATCGCCCGCGCGCCGGACGGTGACAAATTCGGCGGGCAGCGCCGCGGCGCGATCCATCAGGCTGCCGTTGCCGTCACTGTCGAGGGTGAAAACCTCCCGCACGCCGGCGTTGTTCGCAATGGCCCGCAGCTCATCGGCGGCGGCGGGATCGCAGACGACGATGGCGGGTTCGGAATCACTGATGAAATATTCCAGCTCCGCTGATTTATAGGCGGTATTCAGCGGCAGATAAACAAGCCCGGCGCGCAGGCAGGCGAGATACAGCAGTACGGCCTCTACTGATTTGCCGACCTGCACCGCCACGCGGTCGCCCGGCGCGGCGCCGGATTGAAGCAGCAGGTTGGCGATGCGCCCGGCGCCCTCGCGCACTTCCTGAAAGCGATAGGTGCGGATTGAAGGTCCTTCGAAGGCGATGGCCTCCGGCTGCTGCTCGAAACGCGCATCAAAAAGGTTGTAGAGATTGCTGTCGGTCATGGATATTTTGTCCCGCAGTTTTAAAAGAACTGTCATCGGGTTTATGATACTCTTTTAATTTGCGCAAGGCGGTTCCGCACTGCATCCGGTGCAATCGGGTATTTCGTCGAAATTTATGTGAAAACATACTTTTACCTGATTTCGAAAGTATTACATGCCTATATATACAGGACAATATGACTATCCCTGACCGGCTGTCCGGCGGGGGTGCAACCGAAGAACGAGGGGTTTATGGCGCCGACTTTTGTCTCACAACTTTTTAATTCCATTGCCGATACGGGGCGTGAGTTGCTGGACTTGCGCGGCGGCAAGAAAACCAGCCACGATATCAAGGGATACTGCCGCGATCTGCTGACCCAGAGGGGGGAGGCGTCGGGCATGGCGCTTGCCCGCGATGTGGTGGAGGCCTGGAGTCGGCTGGAGGACGAAGAAAAACTCGATTTCCTACTGTTTCTGCATGAGGAAATGGCCCCCGATCAGGAGGAGATTGAAGAAGCGGTCGCCGCCTATCACAAGGAGCCGACGGCGGAAAATTACAGCCTGCTCTCCGCCGCCATCGAGGCGCCGCGGCAGGAGCTGATGCGGCGGATCAGTTTTGCGC
>NZ_NZMB01000008.1 GCF_002694385.1 Sneathiella sp. | reverse complement strand
GCGTCACACCCTGACAGCGATCACTGCGGGGAAAAGCACACAGGCCGCCAGCAATCCGGGGTTCTCCAAGATTGTCATAGGCTTTGTCTCTCCCGGGAGTGTCAATACGGCTCTCGAACCGTTGCGTATGGCGAAAAAGCTCGACCAATATCGGGAGACGGCCCGTATGGCACTGGAGCCCTGGCTTGTTGAGGCTGCTCTTGAACGCCTCGGAGGCGATCATCTAACACCTGAGGAGCAGCGCACCGTCGTAAAGGCAACCCGTACCCCCTGGAAGGTCAACTGGCCGGACTGGTGGGAGGTGTTGCCGTAGGGAATTCAGGCTCATAACCTGAAGGTCAGAGGTTCAAATCCTCTCCCCGCAACCAACAACAACAACGGCTTAAGTGGAAACGCTTAAGCCGTTTTTGCGTGCAGGGCTACCTTCGGGCTACTCTCTATTCCAAGAATTTGCTATTAAAATTGAAAAAATAATAAAATTTAATAACAATGCCTGTACCGTGATCAGGCATAACAATATGCCACCTCACTTTCAACCGGAGGTAAGCTGAACTCACAGGTTTACATACGTTAAGTTCAGCTTTTCATAAAGGAGAAGCATCCTAGATGGCAAAAGCAGTTCATGATTCGGAATTTTCTGAGTTTGCATTTGGGTATGCCGTGACAAATGGATTGACGCACCTCCGATCCGGAAAGCTAAGCCCTTGGCCTGTTTTGCGCTCGTTTTGGAGACAATATTTTCCCCTACCTTTCGTTGACGAGCATTGTGTTCATTTCGTACTAACGAAAAAATTTCACTTAACCGAAAATGAGGCAAGCGCCATAATGGATGCTTTTGGCGCCCCGTTTATTCCAACGCAGCGTTTGGAAGCAAGGTTTCCAGTTGATCTTGCCATGAATTCAAACGGGATATTCTACTTCCTTCAATTCAAAAGAAGTAAATGCGTTTTGGAGGAGGATGCGAGACTGAAAGAAGTTGTAGAAGGCGTATTTGAAGATTTTACACTACCATTTTATCGAGTTGGATTTAGCGGATCGAAAGGTGAAGGTGATCGGCGACAACGGGAGAATCTGGAAAAGTTGGAAAACTCACTAGATTTAATCCCTTCAGCACTGGTTCGCTATGTTGTTCCGGCCTTTCATACTTTATCAGAATTAAACCAAGTCCATCAAAAGGGAATTGATACTCTTTTAGAGAAGCGTTCCGCAATCATGTGTTTCAAAGCAAGTGACTTTACGCTGCCGGAACCGGGAAGCCATCATATTAGTTATGATGCTTTTGGCGCTGCATGGCGTTTTTCAGATGATCCAGAACAGGTTGAGAGAGTAAAACCTCTTGTTTCAGAAATAGAGCAAACAGCATTAGAGGCCTTAAAGCTAGCTTATATGATCAAAAAACTCCGCATTCAGCTGGATGAAGTGGCAAAGGACATTGGTCTGCCGCCACGCCCGGAAAGGCTGGAGGATCAGGAACTAGTCAATATGTTCGGTTACACCAAGAAACGGAGTAGCGAGGATACGCCCGGCATGTCTTTTTTGGCGAGCTCGGATGATGATCAAAAGATTACGGAAAAATTGGCCAACGGAATTCGTAAAATGCTTAAAGGATCAATACGCGACGCACCAATGACCTTTTTGGAGGATTTATACGCGTCTGATTTGAGGTGTCGGCAGATAACAGGTCAACCGCTAATAATAGGTGTGGAAAACAATCTCACCGACGAAACTAATGGAGCGTAAGCCGAAAGCTGGCGCTGTCAGAAGAAAACTGCTTGATGGCCATTTGCTCGTTAACTAGCCTCCGAGCATGACAAAACAGAACCCCTTCCGGTATTTCAAGACCTCACCTGAGATCATTCGCCTTGCGGTGATGATGTATATTCGATTTCCGCTTTCTTTACGAAATGTCGAAGACCTTCTTCATGAACGGGGCATCGACATCTGTCATGAAACAGTCCGTTATTGGTGGAATAAATTTGGCCCAATGTTTGCGAGTGAAATCCGTAAGAAACGGATCCATCCGTATCACAATTATTCAAACTGGAAATGGCATCTTGATGAGGTCTTCGTAAAGATCAATGGCGATACATATTACCTTTGGCGGGCAGTTGATCACGAGGGCGAAGTTCTGGAAGCCTTTGTTTCCAAGCGCCGCGACCGCAAAGCAGCAATGGTTTTCCTCAAGAAAATCATGAAACGGTATGGGAAACCTCGTGTCATTGTCACAGATAGATTACGTTCGTATCGTGCCGCGATGAACCTGATTGGGAACGAAAAGATCCAGGAAACAGGCCGCTGGTTGAACAATCGTTGCGAAAATTCTCACCTCCCGTTCCGGCGAAGAGAGCAGGCGATGCTGAAATTCAGGCGCTTGCGAAGTTTGCAAAAATTCGTCTCAATCCACGCATCAGTCCACAATCACTTCAATTTAGAACGCCACCTAAACAACAGAGAAACATTCAAGCTTCAACGAAATGCCGGGCATTGTCAGAAGAAAGTTTCTTGATGGGCATTTGTATGTCGACTAGCCTTTGTGCATGACCAATCAGAACCCGTTTCGCTATTTCAAGACGTCACCTGAGATCATCCGCCTAGCCGTGATGATGTATGTCCGATTTCCCCTTTCGCTTCGCAACGTCGAAGACCTTCTTCATGAACGGGGTATCGACATCTGTCATGAAACGGTTCGCTATTGGTGGAACAGATTTGGCCCATTGTTTGCGCGCGAAATTCGAAAGAAACGGATCTCTCCGCCTCACAATTATTCGAACTGGAAATGGCATCTCGATGAGGTCTTCGTAAGGGTTAACGGTGAAACGCATTATCTGTGGCGTGCCGTTGACCATGAAGGAGAAGTGCTGGAAGCCTTTGTTTCCAAGCGCCGCGATCGTAAGGCTGCGCTGATTTTCCTGAAGAAACTTATGAAACGGTTTGGGAATCCACATGCGATCGTGACAGACAGACTGCGCTCATACGGCGCTGCAATGAAGGTGATGGGAAACAGTGTATCACACCAAACGGGCCGCTGGATGAATAATCGCTGTGAAAGCTCCCATCTCCCATTCCGACGAAGAGAGCAGGCGATGCTGAAATTCAGACGCATGGGAAGCTTACAGAAATTCGCCTCAATCCACTCATCGGTCTATAATCACTTCAACCATCAGCGTCACTTAACAAGCCGAGAAACATTCAAGCTTCGACGAAATGCCTCCCTGGCCGAGTGGCAGCAGCTTTCTGCGGCATAACGGAGAGATTTTTATGCCTTACTGCGTTTCGCAGAGACAGTGTCGCATTCGTCTGACAGCACCCGCCGATAATCTCGGCGCGGTACCAACCAAAACTGCGGTCCTCATCGGCCGGTCGGTGTGCGAGCTTGGCGGCAATGATGGCGACCAGCACGCCTCCGACGGCTGAAAAGGTGTGGAAGGCGTCGGAAATGACGGCGATGGAGCCCGTCCATAATCCGATGCCCATTTCGATGACGAAATAGATGCCGGTGAGCCAGGCCGAGATCGCCATTCCGCGCCCGCTGGAAGGCATGTGTCCCGCGTGGCCGCCATGTGCTTGATTCACAGTCTTGTCCTTTCGTTACATGGGCCTGGTCATTACGCGGTAACCTCCGGCGCTCCTCGGTTGGTACGAGCCCAAGCCGTTACCAAGGCATCGTTTTCTAACTCTTTGACAACTCGATAAGGTCGGTCAAAGGGGGGGAGGCTTACGAACAAATTATCGCTCAGCCTCAGTCAATAGATCGCCCGAGCCAGCATAGGCGGCAACAATGACCACAGGGTCATCCTCTCAATCGGTCAACCCGAGTGTCAAGGCAGGATTGTGAAGTTCAGTGGGCGCGAGCATGTGAGATCGTCATGTGCGGGTGCCAGAGTGGCGTGCAGCCTTGCTTCGCGTGTTGTAATTGTCGTCGTCGTTGCCACCGACAGCAAGGCCGTCGGTGTTCGGGTGACCGGCGACCACACGTTGGGTTCAGCAAGGAGGTGATTCGTTTTTGGGAAATTGATGACTTGCCGCAGGCCGTCGTGGTGTTTCGTGTTATCCTTGACTCCGTACCTAGCTACGGACACTAGACTGAATATCAGAAAGGATCAGGAGCGCGATGCGGATCGGCGAAGTTGCAGAAAAAGCCGGAGTTGGCGTTGAGACCATTCGCTTCTATGAGCGCAAAGGGCTCATCGAGCAGCCCCGCAAGCCTGCCGATGGTGGTTACCGGAGCTACTCCTCCGAAACGGTGAACCGCGTTCGTTTCGTCCGTGAAGCGCAATGCCTTGGATTTTCGCTCAACGAGATCGAAGAGCTGTTGACGCTCCGCGCCGATCCCGAGACGGATTGCGCCGATGTCCGCGAGCGGGCACAGGCGAAGCTCGACGAGGTGAAAGACAAGATTGCGCGCCTTGCCGGGATTCAGTCTGCACTCGAAAACCTGATCCAGGAATGTCGTGGAGACGGCCCGGCTTCAAGCTGTTGCCCGATCCTCGATGCCCTCGACACTGACGATAAGGAGTCCATGACATGACCACACGAAAGATCGAAATCTTCACCGCCGGATGCCCGACCTGTGACGAAACCGTCTCCTGGGTTAAGGCGATCGCGTGCCCATCCTGCGAGGTCGTGACGCTCGACATGCATGATGCGAGCGTGGCGCAGCGCGCCAAGGACCTTGGTGTTAAATCTGTTCCCGCCGTCGCCATAGACGGCAAGCTCGCCGATTGCTGTGCCGGGCGTGGTCCCGACGAGGCAACGCTGCGGGCGGCAGGGCTCGACCAACCGATTGAGTAGACCCGTCATGCCGGAAACTGTCCAACATACAGAAATGCCCGACCGCGCGCCGGTTGACGGGCAGCCGTCCTCCGAGGGAAGCGGAGCGTTTGCCGGGCTGGGCCTGTTTTCGGGGCTCGGAGCTGTTGCTGCCAAGTCGTGTTGCTTTTTGCCTCTGGTTCTTACCTCCACCGGCCTTGGCGGTGCGTGGCTCAGCCAGGAGCTTATCGCCTATCAGCCCTATTTTCTTGGCGTGGCATGGCTGTCGGTCGTGCTCGCGTGGGGCGTCGCCATCCGTCGCAGGCGGGTCGCATGTGCTCCCGGCGGAAGCTGTGAGACAACGGCCACGCGCTGGCGCGGCCTTGCCTTGCTTGTCATTTCCACTTTGATCGTGGCACTGGCAACGGTCTGGGAGTGGATCGACCCCGCACTGGCGCCATCCAGATGCCCGGGACAGGATCATAATCCTTGCATGCTTCTATTGATTCACGTCCGAATTCGGCCGAATTCGGCGGGGCATCTATAGGGGCCGCGCAGGGCAGGCGGTTATTCTCGGCGACAAATGTCTTGAGGGCTTCGGTAATCTCCGCTTGGGCTTCGTCCGTCACCGTCTTGGCGTGCCATTGAAGCCAGATCGTCATGGCCCGCGCCACGCCGGCGATCAGCAGACCCGCGATCAGGATCACCATGGCCATTTCGATGAGCGTGAAGCCGCGTGTGCCGTCACCGGGGCTGCGCCCCCGGCCTGAACCGGATCGGCCAGGCCAGAGACGCGCCAAGAAACCCCACACCGCTCCCCTGTCGATATTAAGGCTCAGCGCATTCAGTAAGTAAAAAATACCAAAACCGAATGCGAATCCGGCGATAAAAGAAACATAAAACAAATCCTGAGCATCACCAATCTGCATTCCCGCACCATCCATTAAAAAACACTATTATCAATAGTGTTTCAGGCAGGGCAGGGGCTCCGGTAGGGTGGCCCGGCGGGCTGGACGCAGCGAGCGGAAAGCGCTATAGTATTAAGAGGTATTACCTTTCAATACTATGGGGTTGCGACATGGCAACATCGGTCAAACTTGATTCCGAGCTGAAAAGCCGCCTTGACCGGCTGGCGGGAACGCGGCGGCGGTCGGCACACTGGATGATGCGGGAAGCGATCCGGCAATATGTCGAACGCGAGGAAGCCCGCGAGAGCTTCAAACAGGAAGCCCTCCAGTCGTGGCAGGAGTACCGGGAAACCGGCCAGCACCTGACGCTGGAGGAAACCGATGCGTGGCTGAACACCTGGGGCACCGAAGATGAGACAGAGGTGCCTGGGTGCCGCAAGTAATCATCACGGCGGGTGCAGCGCGTGGGTTGGAAAGCTGCCGCCGCTTCCTTGCAGAAAAGAGTCCCGAAGCAGCCCGGCGGGCTGGGCAGGCGATCTCGCGCCAATTCCGGTTGCTGCAAGACGCCCCAGCGATTGGCCGCCCGTTGCCGGAGGAACCAGAGTTGCGGGAGCTGGTCATCGGCTTTGGGGATTCCGGCTATGTGGCGCTGTACCGCTACGAGCCGGATGAGGGTGCCGTTTACATACTGGCCTTCCGGCACCAGAAAGAAGCCGGGTATTGAGCGCGATCATGGAAGCGTTTTAACGACGACGCCGGCGGCGCGGCGGCGCGGCGGCGACAGCCGGTGTTCCGAAGATGCGGCCACCCGGAAACAGTTCGCGACCAGATGCTCAGGTTCTTTCGGGAAACCATCCCAAAAGAGTGAGAAACCTTTCGAAGCCAGGCGTCAGACAATTTTCGCGTCACAACTCATAAGAAATTTCGGGTTTTGGGTTGGCATCAGTATAGCACTGGTATAAACAAAGAGAATGAAGGAGGACGCCAGCGTGAGAAAAACATGGCTCTTGAGCGCGCTGTTGCTGGCTATCATTGCTGGCGGCTCTTATGGTTTGTTCCTCTATTTGCGGCCAGCGCCTCTTCCTGAACAGTTGCTTTACGGCAACGGCCACATCGAAGGTACGGAAGTGCGGGTGGCCGTCGAGGTGGCGGGCCGGGTCGTCGAGAGTCGGATTGCCGAAGGTGTAACCGTCACCAAAGGCGACCTCCTGCTTCGACTCGATGATGCTGATTTCATCCTGCGGAAAGAGCAAGCCGAGGCCGAGGTCGAGGCGCGACGGCGGGAACGCGAACAGGCGGAGCGCGAGCTGCAGGTCTGGCGCCATCACTATGAGACTGCCGAGCGTGAGCTCTCCCGCTACCGGGAACTTGGCAGGCGGGGTACCGTGACGCCACAGCGGGTCGAGCAGGCGGAAAACGCGTTCCGGAACGCCCAGGGCCGGGTTGGCGCTTTGGAAGCGCAGATCGGCGCGATCGAAGGCCGGATCGAAGCCGTGCGCAAGGAGCTTGCCCTTATGGCGAGCCAAGTCAAAAAGACGCGTGTTTTTACACCGGTCTCCGGGACCGTTTTGGCAAAGACGATAGAGGTGGGCGAGTTCGCCCAGCCGGGTCGAACGGTGGCTATCCTGGCCGACCTTTCTCGCATCGAACTCAAGGTTTTCATTCCCGAGAAGGACATCGGCAAGGTCAAGCTCGACGCCTCCACGCGCGTCCGGGTGGACGCCTTTCCCGACCGTCTGTTCGAAGGGCGGGTCGCGCGGGTCGATCAGCAGGCGCAGTTCACGCCCCGCGATATCCACATGCCGGAGGAGCGGACGCGCATGGTTTTCGGCGTGACGCTTGTTCTTGACAATCCTGATGGTGTGCTCAAGCCCGGCATGCCTGCTGATGCCTGGATACTTTGGGGTTCCGGCACGCGATGGCCACCGCAACTCTTCGTTCCGCAGTGAGGCGGGGGCGATGAGCGACGCGGACGACAACATGATTGAAACCGAGGGACTGGGCCGACGGTTCGGCCACGCTCGGGCCATCAGTGCAATCGATCTGCGAATTGCGCGGGGCGAGATCTTTGGTCTCGTCGGGCCTGATGGGGCGGGCAAGACGACACTCCTTCAACTCCTGGCCGCCATTCTCGATCCGAGTGAGGGAAACTGCCGGGTGCTCGGCTTCGATACGGTACGGCAAGCCTCCGAAATCACGTCCCGGATTGGCTACATGGCGCAAGGCTTTACGCTCTATGATCACCTTACTGTCGCGGAGAACCTGGCCTTCGCCGGCAAGGTGCGCGCCGTGCCTCAGGCTGTGTACGCCGCAAGGAGCGAGCGCCTCCTCGCGATGGCCGCGCTCACCCCCTTTCTTCATCGCCGGGAGGGCACACTGTCGGGCGGCATGCGCAAGAAGCTCGCCCTGTGCACCAACCTGATTCATCAGCCGCCCCTGCTTCTCCTCGACGAGCCCGGCCTTGGGGTAGACCCGCTCTCGCGCCGCGAACTCTGGCGGATGCTGGAAGACTTCCGGCGCGAGGGTGCGACGATTGTCTTCGCAACATCCTACATGGACGAGGCGGAAATGTGCGATCGCGTCGCTTTCCTCGACCGCGGTTCGATAACCGCACAAGGGTCTCCCGACGCGCTGCGTGCTCGCGCGCAGGGAGCTGTCTTCCANGTGGAAACGGACAATCCGGTCGCGGTCGAGAATGTCTTGAGTGAAGCTCCGGAGATGCTGGGAAGCCAGTGGCGGCCGACGGANGTCCGCTTTGTCGTGGAGCCGGCCAAGGGTCTCTCGAATGAATTGCGCAAACAGCTCGAACAGCTCGGACGGGTCGAACCGGCCACGCCCTCGATGGAGGATGTCTTCGTTGTCCTGCGCAAGGGCGAGCGTACCGAGGTTCCGACAGGCATTGCTGAAGTCGCCCGGCTTGCCGCCTCGAAGGGTCATCGCGAACCGGCCGAGAGTGTGGAAACGCGCCGACTGACCCGCCGCTTCGGTGATTTTGTCGCTGTAGACGATGTCTCCTTCGAGGTGAACCCCGGGGAAATCTTCGGCTTGCTCGGCCCGAACGGCGCCGGCAAGACCACACTCATCCGTATGCTCTGCGGTCTTTTGCCGCCTTCGAACGGGACCGCGCGTGTCGTGGGTATCGACATTGCTTCGCAGCCGCGCCGATTGCGCCAGCGTATCGGCTACATGTCCCAGCGCTTCTCGCTTTACCACGATCTCACTGTGCATGAGAATCTGGCATTCTTCGCCAGCGCTTATGGGATAAAACGCCGCCCGGCCCGAGAGGCCATCGCCTGGGCAAGCGCCGTCACCGGGCTCCACGGCCTCGCGGACGAAAGTGTCTCCGGCCTTTCCGGCNCCGTGCGCCAGCGGCTTGCACTCGCCTGCGGCATCCTGCACCGTCCGGCCGTCCTGTTCCTTGACGAGCCGACCTCCGGGGTCGATCCCCAGGCGCGTTCCCGCTTCTGGCGACTCGTCAACACGCTGGCTGCGGCCGGCACAGCTGTGCTCGTTACGACGCATTATCTGGAGGAGGCCGCCTACTGCCACCGCCTCGGGCTCATGTACGAGGGCCGCCTGATCGCGGCGGGCGACCTCGCGGCCTTGCGCGCCGGCCTGCCGCAAGATGGTCTGGAAACGATCGAGGACGTGTTTCTTGCCTATATCGAGCGGGAGCGCACGCAGGCAGTTCGGCCAATCGNGGAAGCAGGATGAAATTCANCCGTATAGCCGCTATNGTTGAAAANGAAACGACCGAGATAGTTCGCGATCCCATCACGGTCGTGNTCGCCCTTCTCATGCCGNTACTGATGCTNTTNCTGTTTGGTTATGCGATCTCGCTCGACGTGGACAACGTTCCCATNGGGGTTTTCGACCAGGACCGGTCCCCGGACAGCCGGGCACTNGTCGATCGTTTCATTCAGAGCGGCTACTTCCAGCTNGCACAGGATTTNACNGATNATCGGGATGTCGAGAAGGGGCTGCAGCGTGGCACNGTNAANCTCGCGCTCGTTATCCCGCCGAAGTTCCAGAACACCCTCGCNCGCGATGGNACGGCACCTGTCCAGGTGCTCGTGGACGGCACTTATTCCGCCACTGCNAACCTCGTCGCAGCCTACGCAGCAGCCATCGTCTCGGATTTTCNTAGTNAGGCGTNCCCGAGCGTCCNCGTNGANGCCCGCGTCTGGTATAANCCGGCGTTGCGCAGCGTAACTTTCGTGATTNCAGGCTTGTTCGGCGTGATCTTGATGGCGTTTCCNCCNCTTCTGACGGCGCTTGCCATCACCCGTGAAAAGGAAAGNGGTTCGATTCANCAGATCTTCGCNTCACCACTTACGCCGGCNGAGTNTCTGACCGGCAAGCTCGTGCCNTATGGCCTTATTGCCTTTGTTCANATCGTCATGGTTATCGCCGTGGGCTTCCTGTGGTTCGATGTTCCGCTGCGNGGCAGCATNGGCCTCCTNCTTCTGGTGGGNCTCGTCTATGTNTTTTGCACCGTCGGCATTGGGCTCCTGGTTTCCACNGTCACCAANAGCCAACTCGTCGCCATGTTACTGGCGCTNATCGTGACGCTGATGCCNTCGTTTCTGTTCTCGGGATTCCTGTTCCCAATATTCACNATGCCNTATGTCCTCCAGCTCTATACGCGCCTGTTCCCGGTGCAATATTTCGTGGACTTCTCGCGGGGCGTCGTGCTCAAGGGCGCNGGNTTGCCGGAACTCTGGCCCTCNGTCCTGCTTCTCTTCGCCTATACGGCGATCATCTTCGCGCTCGCNGNGTGGCGGTTTCGNAAGAAGGTGGNGTGATGGGCACGCGGCTTGCGGGCCTCCTTGTAAAGGAGATGATTCAGTTGCTGCGCGACCGCGTGATGCTGGTCTTGATCCTCTGGCTTTACACGATCGAGGTGGTNATCTGCGCCTACGCCCTGTCCTTCGAAGTCAATGACATGCCGCTCGCCGTCGTCGACCTCGACCAGACATCAGCTAGTCGCGCCCTGGTCGAAAGCTTTATGGTAACAGACGCGTTCGCGCCCGCCGGGTATCCCGCNAGCGCGCCTGCGGCGACAGATTGGCTTCAGACGGGCCGGGCNCGTGTTGCGCTCGTCATCCCGGAACGCTTCCAGCATNATNTGGCGNGGGGCGACNCGCCTACCNTGCAGGTANTCCTTGACGGGACCAATTCNAACATGGCGGCACAGGCCCGCGGTTATGCGCTTGAGATCGTCAACCGTTTCCNGGCGGCTNCGACAANCGCAGCGGNGTCCGGAGGGGGTGTCCAGCCGGTNGTCCGGGTCTGGTACAACCCTGACCAGACCTACACCTCATTCGTGGTGCTTTCCATGATTGCGCTTGCCGCCATGATGGTGGGGGTGATCCATCCAGCGGCCTCCATCGTCCGCGANAAAGAANCCGGCACTATCGAGCAGCTCCAGGTGACGCCGATCGGCACGGCGGAGCTCTTCGTCGCCAAGACCTTCCCGACACTCGTTATCGGGCTCCTCTCGATATTCCCAAGCCTCTTGATCGTCTGGTGGTTCGGCGTGCCTATGCGGGGCAGCTTCCTTCTCTTCCTTGCGCTCACTGCGGTATTCCTTGTGAGCGCGATTTCGCTGGGCGTGCTGATTGCAAGCGTGAGCCGAACATTGCAGCAGGCCCTTTTGCTAAGCTTTTTCAGCTTGTTCCCGTTGATGTTCCTCTCCGGGACACTTGCGCCCGTTGAAAGCATGCCCGGGTTATTGCAAACTCTCTCTCTCGGGAGCCCGCTGCGCCATTACATGGACGTGATCCTCGGCGTATTCCTGAAAGGGATAGGCCTGTCCGAGCTTTGGCCGCAGGCGCTCGCGCTCCTGGTGATCGGCGCGCCTCTTTTCGCCACAGCGATGCTCATCTTTCGGCGCGGCAAGCCATAGTGGTTTCGGCTGCGACTGTCCTCTGGCTCGGAGAATTGGTAAGGCTGTCAATCGGCACCCTGGACTTGCTTCGGAAAAGTGGAGAGCACCTGTAGTTTAAAAAGCAGCAAGCAAGGAAAGGTGCGGAATGAGTTCACGTCAGAAGCAATTTACAGAAGAGTTCAAGCGCGAGGCGGTTCGTCTTGTGGAGGAAAGCGGTCGGACGATGGCGGATATTGCCGAGGATCTGGGCGTTGGCAAATCGACGCTTGGCAAATGGCGTCGTCAGTATCGGGGGAGGGGCTAGGTTTGACGGCGCTTCATGATGCTTCGCAGCTCTGCCCGCAACGCCTGTTGGAGGGTGATTTCCTCGCGGATCGTATCGGCTGTCTCTATGTGGCCGTTGCGCATCGCCGTGTTGAGCGGCGTCCTGTTCGCCTCATCGCGCGGGTGCGGGCGTGCGCCGCGTTTTATGAGGGCAATCGCCGTGTCGGTGTGTCCCCCGGCGGCGGCATGGTGCAGCGGAGTCCGGCCGTCATCGGTCGCCACGTTTATGTCCGCGCCTTCCCGGAGCAGGGTGATAACCATCCCGGTCTTTCCCTGCCTCGCCGCGCGCAACAAATCCCGCTCAAGGCTCATCGGCACCCCCTTCCGGTGCCGGTAATCCTCGTGCTCGGGGCCGATGTGCAGGGCTGGCGGTCCGTGTCGTAGAAGAGATCGTTCTCGAAGACCAGGCTCAGGGTGCCGGGTTCCGTCTCGTCGGCCGCAACAGCCGGAAGAGACCCTACAGAACCCGCGGCAGCCACCACCAAGGGGGTCAACCATCTTCTCAATGACGAGTGTGTCCTGACCTTTTGTCTCTGTCTCATTTGCATGCTCAAGCCATGGTGCTGATGGTACGCCGGAAGCGGATCAGGGCGAGGCTGAACAGGGCGGCTCCGATCGCGGCGATGGCGAGAAACTGCGGCCAGACCGCCGCGAAGCCCGCGCCGCGATAGAGGATCGCCTGGGCCAGCATCACGAAGTGTGTGTTGGGCGCGGCGAGCATGATGTACTGCACGGCCTCCGGCATGCTCTCACGCGGCGTTGAGCCGCCGGAGAGCATCTGCAAGGGCAGCAGCACCAGCATGAGCAGCAGGGCGAACTGTGGCATGGAGCGGGCGACGGTGCCGAGGAAGATGCCCATCGAGGTGGTCGCGTACGGAGATCCCGCATGCGCCCAATAGGTGAATGTAGCTGAAAACTTTAATATGAAATACCGTTGACGCTGCAAATGTAGGTGTTTCCTTTTATTTTTTTGATTGGTTTCTATTCTTTTAATGTAGTGATTGCTGCGAACCATTTGGACCACGACTAATTCATGCTGCGCCAAATGATATAGAATGGAGGATAGTTTGATACTCATTGACTGGGTTGTGTTGCTGCTCTTGCTACTGCTGTTTTTGGGTGGGTCTGCGGCTTTAGTCGCAACAGAGAACTCGTCCAAAGTCCTGAGTCGTCGAAAATTCTGTTTTTGGATTACAGGTTGGTTCGTTCTGGAGCTGGCGTTGGTACCTGTTATCCCCTACGTTGCTTTTCCCATTCACCCTCATCCACCAGACTGGTTGCCGCGCGCGTTTCTTCTGGCACACCTTATCCTCTGGCTGTTCCCATACCGGCTTTTGGTTCGTCGTTGCCGCGACGCAGGCATCGAAAAGTGGCTCGGATACGTTGCGATAATTCCCATTGTCAATCTAGTAATCATTGTCTTTTGGCTTTTTAAGCGATCAGAAAAATCGGGACACTATACATTTTTCGAGCGTCCTTAGATTGCTTTGATTGAGGGTATTTAAGTCTCACAGACGAGGCCGCGCTTGTGGCAAGCGGAAACCTGATGGCGGAATAAGCCAATCGCTGGCGTCAATCGAGAGCCCCGGTCACCTTGCCTCGGTCCGCTATCCTCCCTTCCGCTTTCTGTCCCGCAGAACCTTCAGGCGCTTGGTCTTGTCGCTGTGCCTGAGGCTGATGGCTTCTTCCAGAATGCCCGCCATCTCCGGCATCCCGATCAGCCGGGCCATTTCCAGCGGGGTTTGCCCGTCAGCGTCGCCGGCCTCGATTTCCGCGCCGGCCTCGATCAGGAACCGCACCATCTTTTTCTGCCCGGCGTAAACCGCCGTATGCAGAAGCGTCGCTCCGCTTTTCAGCCGAGCGTTCACATCGGCGCCATTTTCCAGGAACGCTTGCGCGACACTCGTATTGCCTTTCTCGACGGCAATGCTCAATGGCGTGCGCCCATGCCAGTCCCCGGCATCGATGTCTGCGCCATGGGCGATCAGCATTGTCACAAGCTCTTCATGTTCCCCGGTCGCCGCTTCGTGCAACGGCGTTGCGTCGAAGCCGTTGACCGCGTTCACATCCGCGCCGTGATCGATCAGTGCCTGCGCGACCGCCTGCTTTCCCCGCATGGCCGCGTGGTGCAGCGGTGTGTCGCCCACACCTTCTTCCCGAATGTCGATAGCTGCCCCGTATCGGATCAGCACGAACGCCGTTTCCGGGTTGTCGTGTTGGGCCGCAAAATGCAGCGCCGCCCAGCCGCCGCTATCCCGCGCATCGACCTCGGCACCTTGTTCGAGCAGGTTGCCGACGGTCTCGGCGTCGCCTTCGCCGGCGGCCTCGAACAGGCCGTGATTCAGCCCTGCCTTGTCACCCGGCATCGGTCGTCGTTCCGGCCTGTGTAAGGTGTACCGTTTTCACCTTCCGCGCATGGCGCGTGCTGATTTCCTCCCGGATCGCCTGCGCGAGTGCCGCGCTGTCACCGGCGTCGGCCAAGTCGAGCGGCGTGCGCCCCTGCCAATCCTTTGCATCGAGATCAGCGCCATGCGCGATCAGCAGCCGGGCAACGTCGGCTGCGTTGTGCCGGACCGCATCGTGAAGCGCCGTTCTGTCGAGGATATCTGTCCGGTTCACATTCGCCCCGAGGCACAACAGCCAGCGACATATTCCGGCGCGGTTTCGCCGGGCCGCGATGTGCAAGAGAGTTTGACCATGTGTTCCGGGTATCCTCACGTCGTATCCCTGTTTCGACGGATAGTCTCAGTCTCCGGCGGGAGGCGACCTTCGCGCGCATAGCTTTCCATGTAGCGGCGCATCAACTCGGCATCCGAAGGCTGTTCTTCAGTGATTGGTTCGCCGCCATAGCGGCGGATCAGCCTGTCCCGTTCTTTACCCATCGTTTGCGCTGCCCGTTTCTGACTTGATCCAGCCGCTGCGCACGCCCGCTTCGAGCCCCATAATCTGAACCTCGACGCCGGTATGGCCTTCGTGGTTCGCCAGCTCCGCCGCTGTCCTGTCATCCTCGTCACGCGCTTTCGCGTCAGCCCCGTGCGTCATCAGGACAGCGATCGTCTGGCCCAGGCGGTTCATCAGGGCCGCCATATGTAATGGTGTTCTGCCGTAGCCGGCCCGTGCGTTGACATCCGCCCCGGCTTCCAGAAGCGCCCGGACCGTTCCTGCATGGCCGTGATGGGCTGCCAGGTGCAGCGCTGTGGTTTGTCCTTCACCGTAGCCTGTATTCACCGGCGCTCCGGCTTCGATGAGCAGGCGCACGATTTCCGGACGATCCTCCGTGAGGTCGGCCGCCGCATGAAGCAGCGTCCGGCCCGCCACGTCGGTTGCGGTCATATCGGCCCCGGCGAGGATGAGCGCACGGCACCTTTGCAGGTCGCCTTCCTTTACGGCCTTTCGCAGTCTTGGCCCGAGCTGATCCGCGTTTTCCGTCACCCGTCTTGTCCTGATTCAGGTGCCCTTCATCCGAGGCTTTCCGCCAGCATAACGGACGGTACGCGTCTTCGTAACCGCGTTAGCAACCTGTTTGGCCCCCTGTGAGGCCAAAGGCCGGGGCTTACAGCCCCGGTTTTGGCGGCCTGATCCGGGGCGCCCTGATCCGGCGCGGGGCCGGGATGAAGGCGCGCATCTGCGCATCCTTGTATGCGATCACCTTGGCGATCCGGCGCAATGCCGCGACGGCTTCGGCGTGTTCGGGAGTGCAGGGCCGTGTCGAGATCACGGCCTTGCGTGCCAGTTTGAACATTGCGCTGAGTTCCCTGATCGTCAGGCCGTGGAGTTGGTCGCAGCTCATCCGGTAGGTCATTGGTCTTCTCCTTCTCGTCTCTCCGGCCGCGACCGTCGCGGCCTTGATGACGCCCGGAAGAAGCGCTCCGCCCGGAGCCGCATCCGTCAGGACCGGAACGAAAGAGAAGGACTGGTCTCAGCCGCTTACGCGGCAGCCAGTTGCGGCGCACGCAGGGCGGTGCGCCAGAACGCAGGAAAAAGGCCCGCGCGGAACGCGAGCCTTGAGAGCAGGAGAGGGAGGCCGGTGACCGGCCGGAAGATGCAGCAACCAGGCCCTGAGCAGTGGCACGGGCGCATGGTCCGGGCTTAAATCCCGTTTATTCCCGGAAATGGCCTCTTATACCCCGAAAATTCGTCAAGCGCCGGAGCGGGGCGGTGGAACGCCCTGATATTCCGGCGGATCGCCTCTTAAACCCCGTTTTTTCCGTTTGCGGCTTCCTTAAACCCCGAAAATTCTATATTGTGCTGGATGGAGGTACGCTTAATGCCCGAATTTTCCATCGATGCCATGCCCGAGGTGTTTGTATCGGAGACGGCGATTTCCAGGGCCGTGTCCGCCGCCGTAGCGCGCGGGCAGCTCAGGAAGCTCGCCTCGCGGCTCTACACCCGTAACCTGGATGAAGAGCCGGAACGGCTGGTCCGGCGTAACTGGTATTACCTCATCACATCCTATTATCCGGACGCCCTGATCACGGACCGGACGGCCCTTGAGAACCAGCCGGCCCCGGATGGTTCCGTCTGTCTGATATCGGACAAGAAACGCGATGTTGTCCTGCCGGGCCTCGTCTTCCGCCCGCGAAAAGGGCCGGGACCGCTTGAGAGCGACAAGCCGTTTATCGGCGGCGCGCGTCTGGCGTCACCGGCGCGCGCCTGGCTCGAAAATATGCGCCCGTCACGCGCGCGCGGTGAACGCGTGGCGCGGACATTGTCACGCGAGGAAATCGAGGGCCGCCTTGATGCGCTGTTGCGTCGGCAAGGCGAAGCGGCCCTGAACCGTCTGCGCGACGAGGCGCGCGAGATTGCGCCGCAGCTTGGGCTGGAGGAAGAGTTCGAGGCGTTCAACGAGCTGATCGGCACTTTGCTCGGAACGCGCGACACCGACGTCAAAAGTGCCGTCGGCAAGGCGCGCGCCGCTGGGCAGCCCTTCGATCCCGAACGTATCCGACTGTTTGAAGCGCTCTTTGCGGCGCTGCGCGAAACCATCCCCACTGATCGACCGGCCCCGAAGCGGACAGGGGAGGCCAATGCCAATCTGTCTTTCTTCGAGGCTTATTTCTCCAACTTCATCGAAGGCACGGAATTCAGCGTCGAGGAAGCCGAGGATATCGTCTTCAATGGCGTAATCCCGCAGGAGCGCCCGGATGACGCCCACGACGTTCTGGGTACCTACCGCATCGTCTCCGACCAGGCGGAGATGCGTAAGCTGCCTTCGGATGTCGATGAATTCCTGACCCTGCTGCGCCGCCGCCATGCGGCGATCATGGAAGCACGCCCGGACAAGAATCCGGGCGTGTTCAAGACCATGACAAACCGGGCCGGGAACACTGTCTTCGTCGCGCCCGATCTTGTGACCGGTACGCTGGAAAAGGGCTTTGCATTCCTGCAAGGGCTGGGTGAGCCGTTCCAGAGGGCCGTCTTCATGATGCTGCTGGTCAGCGAGGTGCACCCCTTTGCCGATGGGAATGGCCGCGCGGCGCGGATCATGATGAACGCCGAGCTGGTTGCAGGCGGGCAGGAGCGCATCATCATCCCGACATCGTACCGAACGGATTATCTCGGGGCGCTGAAGGCGCTATCCAATAACAGCCACACCACGCCGCTGATCCGGATGCTGGACTATGCGCAGCAATACACCCATGCGATCGACTGGCGCGATCTTGACGGCGCGCGCCGCGTGCTGGAGCAGACGGGGGCGTTCGCCGAAGGCGAGGACGCCAAGCTCCGCTTGCCTTGATTGGGCCGCATCATGCTGGCGCCAGCCGGCTTTGAATGCCCAAAAGAGGGAAACAGAGGCTCTATATGCGGTTCAGATCGGTTGTCGCGCCCAGAAAACGTAAATCCTTGTGTGCGATGTCAAAAACATATATAAGAATCAATATGTTATGCAGTCGGTCGCCCCGATTATGAAAATCGAAAGAGATTTTCCGTAGACTCACACAAAATTGCACACAAAATTTCAGACGGCTGATTTCACGCTGTGAAATCAATATATTATGACAAGCGCATCCGTCTCATAACCTGAAGGTCGCAGGTTCAAATCCTGCCCCCGCAACCAATCATAACAACGGCTTAGGTAGAAATACCTGAGCCGTTTTTGCGTGCA
This sequence comes from Sneathiella sp., assembly GCF_002694385.1. Taxonomy (GTDB): domain Bacteria; phylum Pseudomonadota; class Alphaproteobacteria; order Sneathiellales; family Sneathiellaceae; genus Sneathiella. Next base: position 244 of record NZ_NZMB01000008.1, on the reverse strand, counting down.
GGGCTACCGCTGGGCTACTCTGTGTAATGTAATCTATAGCTTGAAGTAGAGCGGATTAGTGATTGAAGTTCTCAATTTAGTCAGTATTTGGCCCAACGAGGACATTTGCTTGAATGGCTCAATGTTCCACTATTCCGACTTTTGACACTTTCGCACGACTACGCTTCTTAGTCGCTCTGGGCGGAAAGCTGACCTTCGCTGCATGTGCGACAAGGCCAGCGGTAAAGATGGAAACGGACGTACT
>NZ_NZMB01000007.1 GCF_002694385.1 Sneathiella sp. | reverse complement strand
CCCCCTCGTGATCAACGGCTCGCCACAGATAATGAGTTTCTCCGTTGATCTTCACAAATACTTCGTCCATATGCCATCGCCAGTTGGAATGATTTTGGGAAGGATAAAGTCGTTTCTTCCGGATCTCACCAGCAAACATTGGACCAAATTTATTCCACCAATAGCGGACTGTTTCATGACAAATATCAATGCCCCGTTCATGAAGAAGGTCTTCAACATTGCGAAGAGAAAGGGGAAACCTGACGTACATCATTACCGCAAGGCGGATGATTTCAGGAGAGGTTTTGAAATAGCGAAATGGGTTCTTTTTTGTCATGCTCGGAGGCTAGTCGACGAGCAAATCCCCATCAAGCAGTTTTCCTCTGACAGCACCGCTGAATTCATTGCATTGTTGATGAGCGGTAAAATAGCCCGAAATTCTGTTATATGCTTGATTTTATGAAAGAGTCGGGTACTGTGGAACCTGACAGCATAAGGGCTCCACATTCCACATGAACATCCGCCATTACTTAACTTGTCTACTGGCCTTACTGATTGCCCTGCAATCTGTGGCTGCCATGGCGGACGTTCACCAGCTTCATCAATCCGGGACGGAGCACCTGGAATTCGACCATTCGCATCAATCCACTGCCACTGATACCCACAACGACAATCTGCTCGCCAAGCAGACACCCGATCAGCCCGGACAGTCTGTATATGACTGCCACCATTGCTGCCATTGTCATGGCCACGGCTCTGTCGTTCTGATCGGAGCCACTTCACACTTAGCCGATTTATTCTCAGAAAACGGACAAGCCGACTATCAGGCCAACCTCACCTCTGGTATTCCCCCCTCTCTGTTTCGCCCTCCAATCGCCTGATCGCGCCTCAACAGCACGTCATCAGCCTCTGTAGCCTTGGGTTACAGCGAACAATTGGTATTTATTTTAGGGTGAAACATCATGAAACAGATCGCTATTGGGCTCGCGCTGAGCCTCGCGCTTGTCAATTCCGCTCAGGCCGAAAACAGCTTGCCTGAAATTGAAGTCGTCAATACCGACAACCAACGCTGGCATTTCCGCCAGGTGACCGTGAACCATACCGCCGCGGAGCTGACCGTCTTCGGACGGATGGATGCTCACCTGCGCTACGGCCTTCCCCGAGGCCATGTAGACATCGCAGCCTGGTCTGCTGATAACGAATTGATTGCGGAAACAACCACTGATTACTCACCGCGCCTTCTCACCAGACGCGCATCACGCAAGGGCGGCGTGCGTTTTTCTGCAAAGCTCCCCGCCTTGCCTGGTGATACCGTAATAAAGGTCGCCTTTCACCGGGATGAACCCCAACAACGGCAAAATCCGGTGCACGACCAAACCGTCGCACGCTGAATTTCAGGAGCATCAATATGAGACGATTTGACTGGCCCAGACGGGCCTTGCTGGGCGCGTGCGTGCTTTTTCTGCCCATGTTTGCTTACGCAGAGACATCGAGTTGGAGCGCCTGGCTCGCCTCCCAGATACAACAACACCCCGAGGTGCTTGCCGCCCGCGAGCAATTGCTGGGCTCCAACGCCAGCGCCGATGCGCTGGAGCAGCCGCTTTACAACCCGGAGCTGTCCACCGATTTGGAGCGTAATGGAGAGGAAGACAACTACCGGGTCGGCGTTCAGCAGACCATCGACTGGTGGGACAGACGGGGTGCAAGACGGCAGCAGGCGGGCTTTATGCGAAGCGCCGCCGAAGCGCTGTACCAGCAACAAGTGTTGGACAAAACCGCCGAGGCGCTTGCCGCACTGGTGGAGTGGCATGCCGCCAACCGCGCCGCCGCCATTGCCCAAGCGCAACAGCAGCAACTTAACGCCTTGCTCGAACAGGTGGATAAGCGCCAGCAGGCAGGTGATCTGGGCAGCATCGATGCCGAACTCACCTTTCTGTCCCTGTCACAGCAGCTGGCTCAGGTTGCCGAGGCCGAAGCCGCGATACAGAAAGCCGAAATCCGGGTTCGCGAGCTGCTGCCCGCATGGGCGCCCACGCGAGGCGGCATTCCTGATGATTTCTGGCCCTCCCAGCCAGACTTGACCTCGGATCAGGAGTTACTGCAACACCCGGCCGTAGCCAGCGCCCACGCCCGCTGGCAGTCGCTGAAGGAGGAAGCTGAAGTGACACGGCGTACCGCCAAGGCGGAGCCCACCTTTGGCGTCAATTTCGGTCGTGATGGTGGAGAGAGCGTTGTCGGGCTGACCTTCTCCATCCCGTTGAATGTCCGCAACAACTTCAGTGCAGAAACTCGCGCCACCGAACGCATAGCGCTGGAGGCCGAGGCTCGTTTTCAGGCTATCTACCGCAAGCAGCGCTTTGACTGGCAGGCTGCACAGGCCACCTGGCAGCGCTTTGAACAGCAATATCGCCGCTGGCAAGAGGTTGTTCAGGGTCGGGTCGAGAACAGCGCCGAACTGCTGAAACGGCAATGGCGCACGGGTGATCTGTCCACCACTAATTATCTGCTGGCCTTGAATCAACGCACCGAAAGCCTGCTGGCAGGCATTGAGCTGGAAAAGCAGACACGGCTTGCGCTCACCGAAGCACTTCAGCAATCGGGCCACCTGATCAACGCAATAAAGTCATCGACCGCGTCAACGAATTAAACAGGAATGATAAACATGAATAAAACACTGGTAGCCATCTTGGTGGCGGGTCTTGCGACCGCAACCGCCAGCCACGCCAAAGAATCTGAGTCTGAGCATGCACGTGAGCATGGGCAGGAAAAAGCGATAACGGCGGCACCCCATAGCGAACAGGATAATCATGACGATCATCGTGAGGAAAACCATGAAGAGCATGATGACCATAAGCCTGACACCGAGCACGGCCACGCGGAACACGGCGAGGACGTCAATAGTGATCACAAGGATGCGCACGATGATCATGGCGACGAAAATCATGATGAACACAGCGCCCACGACGAGCACAACTCCGGCTCAGAACACGGACATGAAGAGCATAGCGAGGGCGGTGACCACGGTGATCATGGTGGGCATGGAGGTCACCAAGAAGCTGCTTCTGCGTCACTGAACCCGGCGCAAATGACCCTGGCCGATATTCAGATCAACCCACTGACTCCCAGAAAGGTCGATTATCAGCTTTACGCACCGGGGGAGATCCTTTCCAACGGTTACACCAGTTACCGAGTATCGCCCCGGGTGCCTTCCGTGGTGCTGCGCCGCCATGTCGCCCTCGGCGATCACGTCGAACAGGGTCAGCCGCTGGTTACTCTGTTCAGTGAAGCCGTGGCGCAGGCACAAGCCAATTACCGCACGGCCTGGCCTGAATGGCAAAGAGTAGAGGAACTTGGGCGCAAAACCGTGGGTGAACAGCGTTACATCACGGCCAAAACCAGCCTGGAGGCAGCCCGGGCGACGCTGCTGGCCTACGGCCTTTCGGCCTCGGACTTGCAAGCGTTGGTCGCTCCTCAGCAATCTGTTGCATTAGGGGAGTATATCCTGCATGCCGAGATTGACGGCGCGGTGCTCAGCGATGATTTCGAGCAGGGGCAGCGCATCGAGGCGGGCGCGCCCTTGATTGCGTTGGCCGATGAAAAGCAACTCTGGGTGGAGGCCCACCTGCCCGCCGATCTCTCCCTGACGCTGGGCGCGGGAACAAGAGCGGAAGTGGTGGCTGGGGATGTCCGTGTAAACGCCAAGGTCACTCAGGAGGCGCACACCATTGACCCCATCACCCGTACCCGTACCGTGCGCCTGTTGGTCAATAACCCGGAACACCGCCTGCACCCCGGCCAGTTCGCCGAGGTGTATTTCCGATTCCAGACTAAAAGACCCGTGCTGGCGGTACCCGAAACCGCACTGATGCGCGGCGCAGACGGAGATTGGACGGTATTCGTGGAAGACCATCCTGGCGAATTCCAGCCAGTGGAGGTGAAGCTGGGTCGAGCGCTCGGGCCGCTACGTGAAATTAGCGGTGTCGGTCCGGGGGCTCGCATCGTCACTCAGGGCGCTTTCTTTGTTGCCTCTCAGATCGCCAAGGGCGGCTTTGACCCCCATAACCACTAAGCAGTAGGAGACCCCATGTTTAACCGAATTATCGATTGGGCGGTCATCAACCGATTGCTGGTGGTGATAGCCCTGATCACACTAACGGTCAGTGCCGTTTTTATTATTCCAAAACTGAATCTGGATGCTTTTCCGGATGTGACCAACGTGCAGGTATCTGTCAATACCGAAGCACCGGGGCTGGCTGCCGAAGAGGTGGAACAGCTTATTACCTATCCCATCGAAGCCGTGATGTACGCCTTACCGGATGTGGAAGAGGTGCGCTCCATTTCCAAAACCGGCCTGTCCGGCGTCACCGTAGTCTTTAAAGAAGGCACCGATATCTATTTTGCCCGGCAACTGGTATTTGAGCGGCTTCAGGCTGCCAAGGAGCTGATCCCCGATGGCGTCGGCACGCCGGAAATGGGCCCGAATACTTCCGGTCTGGGTCAGGTCTATCAGTATCTTCTCGTGGCCGAACCCGATGCCGGTTTCGATGCCATGGCATTGCGCAGTTTGAACGACTGGGTGGTGAAGCTGCTATTGATTCCGGCCGAGGGTGTGACCGATGTGCTATCGTTCGGCGGTGAGGTGCGTCAGTACCAGGTAAACCTGAACCCGTCCCGACTGTTGGCCTACGAGCTGACCCAGGACGAAGTCATGATGGCACTGGAGCGCAACAACACCAACGTCGGCGGCTGGTATATGAACCGGGGCCAGGAGCAACTGGTNATNCGGGGNACNGGTTGGCTGGATCATGGTGANNAGGGNTTGGANCAGNTCCGNCAGGTGCCACTNAAAACCGTGGANGGTACNACNATCACCGTGTCCGACGTGGCNCAAGTGGCNNTNGGCAGTGANATCCGNCAGGGNGCGGTGACCATGNCGCGCAAGAACGCCGACGACAAGGTGGAGAATCTCGGCGAGGTGGTGTCCGGCATCGTGCTCAAGCGAATGGGGGCCAACACCAAGGCCACCATTGATGGAGTCAGTGCGCGCATTGAGCGTATTAACCAGGCATTACCGGAAGGTGTNNGNTTCGANGCNTNNTANGATCAGGCNGATTTGNTCANCNAGGCNGTNCANACNGTGGTCAATGCCNTNNTGCTGGCGTTTNNNTTCATNGTCGTGATCCTTGCGCTNTTCCTGATGAACCTGCGCGCCACCTTTCTGGTGTTGATNTCCATNCCGATNTCNATTGGNATNGCNTTAATGGTGATGGCNTGGTTNGGNNTGTCGGCNAATCTGATGTCNCTGGGNGGGATNGCNGTNGCCATTGGCATGTTGGTNGATGGCTCCGTNGTNATGGTGGANAACATGTTTAAACATCTGACGCACCCGGATGCTGAACATGATNCCCNNAGACAATCGCGGGTGGATTCNGANGACGNNGANCCNGTTGANGCNNNCCANGACCGNCATGGTATNGCCTTGCGCCTGCANGANGCNGGNAANGANGTNGCNCGCCCCATCTTTTTNGCCACGGCCATTATTCTGGTTGTNTTCATGCCGCTGTTCAGCTTTGAGGGTGTTGAAGCCAAACTGTTTCAGCCCATGGCCATCAGTATTATGCTGGCCATGCTCTCTGCAGTGTTGGTGGCCTTGATCATTGTGCCTGCATTAGCGACATACCTTTTTCGAAGGGGAGTTCGCCAGCGCGAGAGCTTTATATTGAAGCCACTCGATTTGCTTTACCGCAAAGGTTTAGCCTGGGCGATGGGCCACAGCAAAGTAGTGGTGGGTGTTGCCGCTGTCATGGTGGTAGCTGCCGCGCTGGTTCTGCCCCGCCTGGGCACCGAGTTCGTGCCGGAGCTGGAAGAAGGCACCGTTAACCTGCGCGTCACTCTCGCTCCGTCTTCCAGTCTGGATACCGCGCTGGAAGTAGCCCCCAAGCTTGAGGCAATGCTGATGGAATTCCCGGAGGTGACCTATGCGCTGTCGCGCATTGGCCGGGCTGAAATCGGCGGTGATCCGGAACCAGTTAATAATATTGAGATTTATATCGGTCTCAAACCGGTGCCGGAATGGACCAGTGCAGACAATCGTTATGAGCTCCAGGCATTGATGGAACAGAAGCTAGAGCAACACCCGGGCTTACTGTTCAATTTCTCGCAACCCATCGCAACCCGTGTGGATGAGTTGCTGTCAGGTGTCAAAGCGCAGCTTGCTATCAAACTGTTTGGTCCTGATCTCGCCGTGCTGGCCGAGAAGGGCCAGGCCATTGAGGCCGTGGTTAAAGAGATCGAAGGTGCCCGCGATGTGGCCATGGAGCAAATCGCCGGTGAATCGCAGCTGGTGGTGAAACCGGATCGCCGCGCCTTGTCCCGTTACGGCCTGGCCGTGGGCGATGTGATGGCACTGGTGCGCGAAGGGCTGGGTGGTGTGAGCGCCGGTCAGATCATCAATGGCAACGAGCGCTACGACATCTATGTGCGACTCGCTGAACAGTTTCGCAAAGACCGTGAAGCCATAGCCGATCTGCGTTTACAGGCCCCATCGGGTGCCTGGGTGCGTCTCGGGGACGTTGCCGAAGTCAGTATCGCATCCGGCCCGCCGCAGGTACGTCGAGATGACGTGCAGCGCCGGGTGGTGATCCAGGCCAATGTGCAGGGGCGGGACATGGGCAGCGTGGTCGCGGATATTCGGCAGGCGATTGACGAGAAAGTGGATCTGCCCACTGGCTATTCCGTCGATATCGGTGGTCAGTTCGAGAATCAGCAACGAGCACAAAAGCGTTTGTCACTGGTGGTACCCGTTTCGCTGGGACTGATCGCTTTGTTGCTTTACTTTGCCTTTGCCTCGGTTGGCCAGGCCATGCTGATCCTCGTGAATGTCCCGCTGGCGGTGATTGGCGGCGTCTTTTCACTCTGGATTTCCGGCCAGTATCTGTCGGTGCCCAGCTCAGTGGGCTTCATCACTCTGTTCGGGGTAGCGGTGCTGAATGGCGTCGTTATGGTGGAAAGTATCAATCAGCGGATTGTAGACGGTCTGACGGTTGCCGATGCCGTGTTTGATGGGGCTGTATCAAGGCTGAGACCCGTGTTGATGACCGCCATCACCTCGGCGCTAGGCCTGATCCCCATGCTGCTATCTAATGGCGTCGGTGCGGAAATCCAAAAGCCATTGGCCAGTGTGATCGTGGGTGGGCTTATCACCGCTACGTTCTTGACGCTGTTTGTATTGCCGGTGCTGTTTGCCTGGTTTTCAAAAGGCAAGTTAAGCGACATGGCATAAACGTTTTGCCTGCCCTTATCGTTACGGTCAGGGCAGGTACATTTATTGTGTAAGGGTTGCTTATGCATCAACACGATCATTCACACCACAAAGATGAAAGCGCAAGCCGCATAGCAATGGCGTTCTTTCTTAATGTGGGCTTTACCATCATCGAATTCATCGGCGGCTGGCTCACCAACAGCACGGCTATCATGGCCGATGCGGTGCACGATCTGGGTGACAGTCTGTCCATTGGCAGCGCCTGGCTCCTGAACCGGCTGGGACGTAAATCCGCCGACACCGAATTCACCTATGGCTACCGGCGGTTGTCCCTGTTCGGCGCCCTGATCAACGGCCTGGTATTGATTGCCGGATCGCTGTGGGTATTAAGCGAAGCAATTCCCCGACTGGCCAATCCAGTGATGCCCGTCACCGAGGGCATGTTAGCGCTGGCGATTCTGGGCGTCACCGTCAACGGTATTGCTGCTTATCGTCTTAGCAAGGGAAATACGCTGAACGAAAAGGTATTGAACTGGCATTTATTGGAAGATGTGCTGGGGTGGGTGGCAGTGCTGATTATCTCAATCGTTTTGCAGTTTGCCGACTGGCCTATTCTCGACCCATTGCTATCGGTGGGCTTTACTCTCTTTATTCTGTTTAATGTGTGTCGGAATCTTTGGGGAACCGGCAAGCTTTTCTTTCAGGCTGTTCCAGATAAGGCGCTTCACGAGGAGATCCGGCGAACACTAATTGGCATTGATGGCATCAGCGGAATTCATCACCAGCACCTCTGGTCCCTGGATGGTGAACAGCATGTACTGACGGCCCATATCGTAGTGGATCACGAGGGAGTTTTTGGTCCTGACGAATACTGCGCCATCAAACAATCCATTGCTATGGCGCTCGAACAATACCCGCTGGCTCACACCACAATTGAAATCGAGCTGACCGAAGAAGCTTGCCGGGATCAACCCGTGCCCAGCCAAACGGATCAGCACTAACAAGAGAACTTCGTATGTCCATACTTTCCACGCTCGGTTTGTTCATCATCACCGCTATTGCGGAAATAGTTGGCTGTTATCTTCCATACCTCTGGCTGAAGAAGTCGGCATCCGCATGGGTTTTGCTGCCGGCAGCGTTCAGCCTAGCGCTGTTTGCCTGGCTACTGTCTCTTCATCCAACCGCAGCGGGCCGGGTTTATGCGGCCTATGGCGGCGTCTATGTTTCGGTGGCCATACTGTGGTTGTGGGGTGTGGATGGGATTCGCCCGCATCTGTGGGATTTTGTAGGCGTGGCCATCACCTTGTTAGGGATGGGCATTATCATGTTTGCGCCGAGATGATTTCGATCCTGCGGATTTACTTTCCCTTTTTTAGGGATTCAGCGTTCAGCAACAAGCTCATTTTTTCCATCAGAATGATTGATGCGTTATTATTGAACTGCTGTCCTTCCTCAATGTACTCCCAAACGGTAGCATCACTTTTCCAGCCTCCTTGCTTTTTAATCAGTTCAAAGTCCACGCGCTCCCGTGCCGCCGAGGTAGAGAGGCCGCGACGAAAACTATGACTGCTTAAGTCGGGTGCAAAATCGAACTGGCAGGCCTTGCCCAAGGTTTTGAGAAGATCGTTTACCGCCCCTGGATTCAGCGCTCTTTCCTGAACATGGTCCCAGCGGTTGATGGGCCTGAAGAGGGGGCCCTCATTGATACCAGCTACTCTAATCCATGCTTCGATCGCTGTAGCCGGACAACAACTTTCAGCCCCAAAAGGTAAAGCACGAACCAACCCCGTTGATTGCTGATCGGTTTTGGAGCGAGGCAACCGAATGATCAGACCTTCCGGCTCCCAATTCACATCACTGGTTTGAATCGCAACCAGTTCGCTGCGGCGGAAAGCCCCAAAAAAGCCGGTTAATACCAGCGCAATGTCCCGGTGCTTTTTTTTGCTGTCTGGGAGTTGCCGCATGTGATTCACCATTTCGGCGATGTGCTCCAGACGCAGTGTCTTGGCTTTGCGCTTGGGCTGACCATGAGTGCGACGGATGCCTTCCATGGTTTTGCGGACCAACGGATCACTTATCGGATCAATGAGTCCTTGGTAATGGTGCCATTGGCTAATGGCGGTCAGGTGCAGATCCAGGGTCCGGGTGTTGAGCGATTCGGCTCTGCCCAGCAGGTACCGGACGACAGTATCCCGGTCTGTGGGCAGGCGACCACCCCATTTTTCAAATTGCCGAATGGCCGAACGGTAGGCTTTACGCGTGTTGTCGGACGTCGCTGCCTGGAGGTATTGCCGCAATGACTCGGATTCCTGGCGTTCAACCAGGGTCGAATCCTCATTACGTAATGACAAGTCGTTAGCCTGTTTTGGTGGTTTGTTGTTCATGAATAGGATTTCCTTCGATGTCACCCAAAAGGCGGCTATGTACCGGTGTTACAAGTCGAAAATTTATGGCTCAATCCATTAACCTACGATAATGAGCATTATCGTAGGTTAATATTATAAATTCAAACCGTCTTTAAAAGCTATATAATTATGTTATATTACGTGTTACGTAATACGGTATTAAATAATCTGAAAGGAAATTCCTATGGCCCGCGCCGGAGTCACATATCACGATGTCGCCAAAGCCGCCGAAGCCATCAAAGCTCAAGGCCAGGAGCCAACGGTGGATCGGGTTCGAGAACATTTGGGCACCGGCAGCAAAAGCACGATCGCGCCACTACTCAAGCGCTGGCGTTCCGATAACGGGGACGCGGCCGATACCAATGGACTCCCGAGCGACTTGGTGGAGGTCGTGAAATCTCTCCACGAACGAGTGCAGCAGATGGCCGACCACCGCATCGAGCAGGCCCGACAGGAGTTCAAAGGGCTGAATGAAGATCTCCGGAAAAAGCTCGACGACGCCAGCAACGCGATTACGCAGCTCACTGCCCGCCAGAAAGATTTAGAAATCCAGATCGGGCAACTTACCAACGAAGTAGACCAGAAAACTCAGGCTCTGGAAGATACACGCATCAACCTGACCAAGGCAGAGATGCAACGGGACGAGGCTATTGCCCGGACCGCCGATTTGAAAGAAACCGTCACGGAACTCAAGCAGGAAAACCGGGATATCCGTGACCATTTCGAGCATTACCAGCAGCGAACAGCCGAAGATCGTCAACAGGAGCGCGAACAATTTCGTTCGGTTAACCAGGGATTGAAAGACCAGATCCTGGATCTGCAACACCGGCTCACCCAGGCCGAGTCAAGATCGTCCGAGCTGTTGGATGCCAATGCGCAGTTAGAAAACAATGCCGATAAACTTGAACAGGCCAATGCAACGCTAAACAGGGACCTAAACGGAAAGGTAGATGATATCCAGAAGCTGAAACGCGACCTTGAAGACGCCATGACGAAGAACCGGAAAAACCAGCATAAAAATGAGCAATTGGCAGAAAAAATATCTGCTCTCACTGTTCAGAAAGCAGAAGTCGATAAGGAAGTGGCCGTGTTATCACAGGCTTTGGAGGCCACCAAAACCGAATTGAAAACCACACAGGATAAAGTGACGTATCTGACCGACGAGAACAAAGCAATTCTTCAGGAAAAGGCGGTGATCCAGGGGCAATTTAAACAGCTCCAGGGTTCGCTATAATTATGGTCAAACTTGTCAAATTTGGAGGTTCTTCCACAAGGAAAATGGCAGGTTAGCGCTTTTGTACGAAAACCTACACTTGCAAGGACTCAAGAGGACTGAAACCGCAGGATCTGATTCTGACCAATAAACGACCATCTGGCTGTTTAATGAAGTAATCGTTGCCGACCCTCCAAAGGCGGCACTTTTTGGATAGTCAAAGAAAGCCGTCATACCACGCTGCCCTCAACCACAACAAATGCAATCAGTTCAAAATCATCCAGGCCCGCGATTGTATGCACCAGTGCCGTTGTGCGGCCGCCGCTGAACAGGCTGTCGACATCCTTCTCTTCCTTCACCTCGATCATGGAGCGAATGGCGCTACTCAGCAAATCGGAATAACGGTCCATTTGCTGGCCATCTCGTGTGCGTTCATTGAAGATGCGGCAGACCTCTGGCATGGGCTCCGCCCGACCCTTGCAGCTCGTGCGGATAAGGTCGAGCAGACGCTTAACTTCTGTATGGTCGGCGATAATTTCGCCATCATCGCTGATGTATACAAGATAAAACGGGTGCAGCCGGTTCTGCTGGTTGATGTTGACGCTGTCATGGATGTTCTTCAGGGCGAAGATTGCACCCGGTCGCAGACCAAGTTCCTGCTGTGCCGGTACAACGGCGTGCATGCCGTTTGGCAGGTTATCCAGTTCTCCATGTTCCTTGACGTAGTTAAGCAGGTCCATACGGAAATCATTGAGGCCAAGGTCAGTGATGGAAATGCCGGTCTTCACATCCTCCAGATCAATGACTTCATCTTGAAGGCGCATGAGCTGATCTTTGCGATAGGCTATGTCGTTGCTCTTGGCCGTCAGGACGTTGTCATCTCCAGTGGCCGTTACATCGGCGATCACCATACGGTTTTCGACCCGCTCTTTCAGGTTGATGTATTCATCGAGCGAGATGTCAGGCCAGTAGTTGACCAACTGGATTTGGCTGTTCGAAGAGCCAATGCGGTCGATCCGGCCGAAGCGCTGGATGATGCGCACCGGATTCCAGTGAATGTCATAATTGACCAGAAAATCGCAGTCCTGAAGGTTCTGCCCCTCGGAGATACAGTCGGTTCCGATTAGGATATCCAACTCGCCCGGTTCATTGGGCAAGACAATTGCTTTTTCCTTAGAACGCGGAGAAAACAGGGTCAGCACTCCCTGAAAGTCGTAGCTCCTTTTTAATGTAGTTTTCGGCGTATCAGACCCTGTCACCTTACCGGCATGCAGCCCTAGCTGCTGCGCGAAGGGTGCAAGATTTGTATAGAGATAGTTTGCCGTGTCAGCGAAGGCCGTGAAGATCAGGACCTTGCGGTTTCCAGGGTTGAGCGGGTCGCTGATTTTCTTCTGGAGCAGCGCCATGAGGTTCTGAAGCTTGGCGTCGTCCGCAGGCGCAACCTTGTCCATCGATGCGATCAAAGCCTCGATCGGGACAAGATCGGCCTCAAGATCGTGCTTCCACGACGGCAGGTCCATGTCAGCAAGGCTGATCTGAACCTTCTTGCCGACGGTGAAATCACCGAGGCCCGCCAGATCGTCGTCTTCGGCGTCGATAAGTTCTGCATCCGCAAGATAGTCGCTGATGCTCTGCGTCCCGCCTGAGCGCTCGTATTCAGCAATAGCTTCCAGCGCGCGGGTGATGTTACCCCCAAGCGAACGCAGCGTGATCCGGAACGCCTCAACCGAGCTTTCCAGTCGCTTGAGCAGGTTGGTGGTCATCAACGCCTGAAGGCTGCGCTCCCGGTCGGCCTGACGCAGCTTTCCGCGCCCGCCTTCAACCTGGGTATCGTAAATCTCCTCATACTTCCGAAGGCGGCTGGGCAGGATGTAGCTGATCGGGGCATAGACCGCGAGTTTCAGGACCGAAAGCTGCGAGAAGATGTCGTTGAATCCCATCACATCGGGCCGCGTCGTAATCTGGCAATGGAACGACAATGGCTTGCGACGTTCCGGAAACTTCCCGATATCCGTGGTGTCGTAGAAGGTTTCGATATGCTTGCGTGAGCGTGCGATGGTCACGGCATCGAGCAACTCGAAGAAATCGAAATCGAGTGACTTCAGGATCGACGCTGCCGTCCGCTCTTCCGGCGGCAGGTCGGACCAGGCATTGAAGGTCTTCTGGGCGCGGCGGAATATCTCTTCGACGCTGACATGGGTTTTCAGGCTCTTGCTCAGAGCCTCCGACTGGCCCTCATAGGCCAGCGCCAATTGGTTGCGCAGGTCGGTAAAGCGATTGTTCACCGGGGTTGCGGAGAGCATGAGAACCTTGGTCTTCACTCCGGCGCGAATGACCTTGTTCATCAGTTTCTGGTATCGCGTCTCCCGGTCCTTGTAGACGTCGTTGTTCCGAAAATTGTGGGACTCGTCGATGACGACGAGATCGTAATTGCCCCAGTTCACTCGGTTCAAGGGAATGCCGAAAGATTCGCCTGACGTTCGTGACAGGTCAGTATGGCAAAGCACGTCGTAATTCAGGCGATCCTTGGCAAAAATGTTGGTGGTCAGGTTGGTATTGTAGTTCTGCCAATTGTCCGCGAGCTTCTTCGGGCAGAGCACCAAGACTGCCCTGTTGCGCAGCTCATAGTATTTGATGACGGCAAGCGCAGTGAACGTCTTACCCAAACCGACACTGTCGGCGAGGATGCAGCCGTTATAGGTTTCCAGCTTGTTGATGATACCAGTCGCCGCATCGCGCTGGTAGTTAAAGAGCTTGTTCCAGACCACGCTGTCTAGATACCCGGTCAGATCGTTCGGCAGCACATCTTCGTCAATATCCTCAAGGAAATCCTGAAAAATATTGTAGAGCATCAGGAAGTAGATGCGTTCCGGCGAATTCTCCTGATAGACGGACTCAATGTGGCTGCAGATTGCCTCAGTGACATCCTGAACCTTGTGCGGATCGGACCAAATCTGGTCGAACAGCTGAAGATACATCTGCGTGTGGTTTGGATCGTCGAACCGCGTGACGAAGTTCGAGACTGCATCTCCTTTCTGGTATCCCAGATCAACAGCCGTGAAGCCGCTGATCGGCATGTAGGCGACGCCATCGCCCGCACCTGCAACATGCAGGAATTGCTGCATCGGGGCCTTTGTTGTGTTTGACCGGAACCTAGCCTTCTTGCGAATCCACTCGGCACATTCGCGCGCCACGGCACGCTGGGTCAGTTTGTTGCGGAGGTGGATTTCAAACTCAGTCCCATACAAGCCCGTCTCACGCCGGTTCTTCGGGATAAAGAACTCCCGCCGCTCCTTGCGCATCCGGTCTGTTACTTCGGTCGGCACAAAAGTTGGGGCGGTGAAGATGAACTGGAAGCTATCTATCTTTGACAACTCAGACTTCAGCGCCTCGAAGGCATAGATAGAGAAGCAGGACGCGGCAATTTTCAGCCGGGACCCGCGTTCGGCCGCGTCCCTCAGGTCATCGCCTAGAAGCTGTGTGGTATTGTCAATTATCTTCATTAGGGTTGATCCGCTTCGTTCTTACCGCCTTGCCGCTTCCTCACCTCTATCCATTCATCAATGTCCCCTTTGCGAAACCGCCATGCGCCGCCAACCTTGAAGCCCGGCAATTTACCCTCTGCCGCCAAGCGGTATGCCGTTTTGTCGGTGAGCTTGAGATACTCAGCGACCTCCCGGATCGTCATGATGTCGGTGTCCATACGGCTTGCCCGATCAGATTCTTGTTCTGGTTAAGAAAATACGGGAAAAATCGGGAATCTCCAAGAAGCGATTGACGCATCAGCACTTTTTGCGCGTGTTCGCCCGGATGTCGGCTGCGAGACGGGATACCGTCGAACGGTGGACGTCGAAGGTGCGGGCGATTTCAGCCTGGCTCTGGCCTTCTTGCATCCAGCGAACTGCCTTTCGGCGCTGCTCGCTGGTGAGGGCGCGGCGGCGGCCAAGCTGGCGGCCCAGCTCGCGGGCTTGGGCAAGCCCGGCGAGGTTGCGTTCCCTGACCATCTCCCGCTCGAACTCCGCCACACTGCCCAGCATCTGCATCATCATCCGGCCGGCCGGCGTTGTAGTATCGATGGCCTCGGTCAGCGACCGGAAGCCTGCACCCGCCTTGTCGAGGCGGTCCATGATGCGCAGAAGGTCCATGAGGGAACGGATCGCCGGCGATGTGGCCGTAAACAGGACAGCATGGGGAATGACACGCCGATAGGCTTGCTTTTCGTGCCGGATCAAACTGATGACACAGGCGGTCTGGTCGGCATCGAGCTGGCTGCCACGCATCGGCACGATGACCAGATCCGCCCGACCGATGGCATAGGACATGGCAAGGTTGGCGGAGCCTTCCAGATCGACCAGAACGAAGGCGCTGCGGACAGCCGCCTCGTCGATGGCGTCAAGGATGGAGGTCTCACCGATATCGGGAACGATATCGAAGGAGGCTGGCAAGCGCTCAGGATCACGGGCCGCCCATGCCTTGATCGGCTGATTAGGATCGGCATCCAGCAGGGAGACGGTCGAACCCGCTTGGGTCAGAACCTGGGCGATGGTGAGAGCGGATGTCGTTTTGCCGACGCCGCCCTTTGAATTGGCAAATACGATTGTTGGTATTTTTTCTTTTCAGAATACCAAACCCGGCAAGCGGCAAGCAAGAACATATTCACTATTTGTTCTCCACCCAGAAAAGCACTGTTCATTGCCTTGCCGGACGATAGATTTCGTCAAGGCAAGCACGCCATAGGGCATTGGCATGCTATAGGCAGCTATGCGCCGCCTAGGCGCTATTCATTAAATATCGAGTGGGAACCTGTTGACTGTGATAGGCATAGGTTGGGAGGAAGTGCCCCTAAAATGCCCCTGAACAGCAAAATGCCCTGTCCGTTAGGATCAGGGCTTTCCAGAATTCGCTTTGTTATCAGCTAGATATTTGGTTGCGGGGAGAGGATTTGAACCTCTGACCTTCAGGTTATGAGCCAGACCATCCTACGGTAACACTTCCCACCAGTCCGGCCAGTTGACCTTCCAGGGGGTACGCGTAGCCTTTACGACGGTGCGCTGTTCCTCGCGCGTCAGATGATCGCCTCCGAGGCGTTCAAGAGCAGCCTCGACAAGCCAGGGCTCCAGTGCCATACGGGCCGTCTCCCGATATTGGTCGAGCTTTTTCGCCATACGCAACGGTTCGAGAGCCGTATTGACGCTCCCGGGAGAGACAAAGCCTATGACAATCTTGGAGAACCCCGGATTGCTGGCGGCC
>NZ_NZMB01000006.1 GCF_002694385.1 Sneathiella sp. | reverse complement strand
CCCCACACGATATGAACCCTGGGAATACAACGACATTTCGGGAACTCACCTTTTGTCGCCCATTCTTGAAGGAATTGATGCATCCCCTTTCGTTGTTGCCGACATTACCTATTTGAACCCGAACGTGGTTTACGAAATTGGCTTTGCAATCGGTCGGAAAAAGAAGGTTCTGCTGATCAGAAATAGCGATTACGAAGGCGACTGGGATATCGCAAAGACCGTGGGAATCTTTGATACAATAGGGTATTCAAGCTATCGGACCGAGGATGATCTTCGCAATAAGTTGACCAGCCATGTTTCAAACCATGCCTTGCCATTTGAAGTTACAGTTAACAACAAAGCTCCTGTTTACGTAATGCCAAACAATGGCAAGTCTTCGGCTTCAACACATCTGATTGGCCGCGTAAAGAAAGCGCGGTATCGTTACAGATCGTTTTCCTCGACGGAAGACGTGCGACTTTCTGCAACTGACGCTATAGCGCAAGTAGCCCAATCGGCTGGCGTTATTACTATGCTGGATGACGATAACATCGAGCAGACAGTGCGTGCACTATTCATTGCTGGTTTGGCCGATGGGATGAACAAGCCATCCCTCCTTTTGTCGCCGTATATGGCAGAAACCCCGCTGGACGTTAGGGATAAGGCGAAACTCTATAAAGATCAGAATGATATAGTGGATATTGTCGCTGATTTTTGTCCCGAAATTAATGCTAAGCTCCAAGAGTCGTCGCCCCCCCCAATCATTGCCCCGAACTTGCTAGGGCGAATTTCCGTCGGCGATCCCACAGCCGAGAATGAGATGACAACTCTGGAGAACTACTACTTGCAAACAGATCAATACCTCAGAGCCTCCAGAGGCGAGGTAAATCTTGTGGTCGGCCGAAAGGGTTCGGGAAAAACTGCGCTTTTCATTCGTTTGCGGGATACAACCCGGTCCGACAAGAGGAATATTGTCGTCGACTTAAAGCCCGAAAGTTATCAACTCCTCAAGCTTAAAGATGAGATTTTAGAGCATTTGGCCGAAGGGTCAAAACAGCATCTGATTACTGCGTTTTGGGAATACCTAATCCTTCTGGAAGTCACCTACAAACTTCTCGAAAAGGATCGAAATTCTCATAGATTTAACCACAACATCCGTGACCTATACGAGAAACTAGAGAGCATTTACACGGGCAGTGAGGGGATTTCAGAAGGAGATTTTTCAGAGCGTATAATGCAGCTTTCCCAACGCTTGTCTGAGAATTACTCCTCTAAGGTTCACGAGAACGAGAACAAGATCACCGGGCAAAATCTGACTGAGTTGCTTTACACCCATGATCTGAAAGCACTCAAAAAAGCCTTATCCCGGTATTTGGAACACAAGCGCAACATCTTGGTGCTGTTCGATAACTTGGATAAGAGCTGGTCCACTATCGGGGTGGATAGGACCGATGCCATTACGCTGAGGTGTTTGATTGACGCCAGCCGGAAGGTTGAGCGAGACATGCAGAAGCGGGGCCACGAGTTCCGATGCATCGTTTTTGTTAGGAACGATGTTTATCAGCATTTGATGGCAAATTCGCCAGACTATGGGAAGGAAATGCGGGCTACCCTTGACTGGAGCGACACCGATTTATTAAGAGAGTTGTTGAGACTGAGATTGATTTCAAACTTAGACGAGGAGTTTAAAGAGGCCGGCTTCCAAGATATTTGGGCGGGGATATCGGAATCTCACGTGTTTGGCGAAGAAACCTCTAGTTTTCTCATTGATCGTTCACTGATGCGACCTCGTAACGTACTGAAATTGTTCGGTCATGCTCGCGCATTCGCTGTCAATTTTCGAAAAGAGAAAATCGACCAAGAAGATTTCTATAAGGGGCTAAAAACCTATTCGCAGGACTTGCTCATTGAATTGGACAGGGAGTTGAGTGACGTTTTCCCAGACGCAAAGGACCTGCTCTACTATTTTATTGACAGCCCATCCATCATCACTGTGGATCAGCTTTATAACGTCATGTCGGAGGCGGCCATTCCGGAAGAGAGGCAGGAAACTATACGCAATTTCTTGCTTTACCACGGGGTCATTGGCCTGCGCTTAGACGATAAGGATCAGTATATTTTTGATGTTGGGTATGACTTGAAGCAAATACTTATTAGGGTGACACGTCTTGGAACGGAGGCACGTTTCGTGTTGAATCCCGCCTTCGCCCCTGCTCTTGAAATAAAAGATCAACTGTTTGAACAACAGTCATCCTTTGCGCTAAAATAGAAAATGCCGTTACATGGTAGCCTTTAAGGATTGGCTGTTGAACGTACGCCTTACTTTTTGGGGCAGAAACACTCCCACACTAGACGGCACACCTTTATTTTTTTGTTGTAGCTGAGCTCACTGATTTAGTACGTCCGTTTCCATCTTTACCGCTGGCCTTGTCGCNCATGCAGCGAAGGTCAGCTTTCCGCCCAGAGCGACTAAGAAGCGTAGTCGTGCGAAAGTGGTGCTGTCAGACTAATGCGACCTCGTCTCTGTTTAGCGTAAAATGGCCCGAAAGCCCTTCCACTATGCCGCGCTAAGCTGCCGCCACTCGACCAGTGCAGCGTTTCTCTGAAGTTTAAATTCTTCTCTGCTGGTTAGGTGGCGTTCATGGTTGAAGTGATTATGGACTGATGAGTGGATTGAGACGAATTTTTGCAAGCTTTTCAAGCATCTGAATTTCAGCATCGCCTGCTCTCTTCGTCGGAACGGGAGATGGGAGTTTTCACAGCGATTGTTCTTCCATTGGCCAACCTCTTGAACCTCGGCATTTCCGATGGTCTTCATAGCGGCACGATATGAACGCAATCTGTCCGTTACAATCACATGAGGTTTTCCATACCGTTTCATAAGTTTCTTGAAGAATACCAGGGCTGCCTTGCGATCGCGACGCCGAGAAACATAGGCTTCCAGAACTTCTCCCTCGTGATCAACGGCCCGCCACAGATAATGGGTTTCTCCATTTATCTTCACGAATACTTCGTCCAGGTGCCACCTCCAGTTGGAATGATTAGGTGAAGGATGACGTCGTCTCTTCCGGATCTCACTGGCGAACATCGGCCCAAATCTGTTCCACCAATAACGGATTGTTTCATGACAGACATCGATGCCCCGTTCATGAAGAAGGTCTTCGACATTTCGTAGAGAAAGCGGAAACCTGACATACATCATCACCGCAAGGCGGATGATCTCAGGTGAGGTTTTGAAATACCGGAAAGGATTATGTTCTGTCATTCAGAGAAAGTAAGAAACGACAGATAAGGCGACAAGCTATTTTCTTCTGACAGTACCCCTACCATCAATCTCAAGTTCGGTAATATCACCGCCCAGAACCAGATCTCGGGCGAATGCTTTAGTATCGAAATAATATCGGAGATTTTCCGGGATTTGATCGAGTAAGCCGGTATCTTCCAGGTAGGTCTCGGTATATTCTTCTGCAGTGCCTTCGAACAGGATAACATCCTCTAGCCTGTCTAGAATATTGTCCATATCGCAGCTTAGATCTTCGGCGAGATAAATCGCTTTGATCTGATCCTCACTCTCAAGCTGCTCAAAATCATCAAACCATTGTTTCAAGTTTGCCTGATGAATGCTCAGGGCTTCGAAGAGTTTGTAATTATCTCCCTCAATGAACTGGATTTCATATTCCTCAACAGGATCGCCATAACGGTTGCGGTGCAAAGCTGCTCTTCTTGCGTATTCCTCATAGGTTTCGAAATAAAAACCGGTGGCGGAAATATCGTAGGGGGCTGCATGATATGTATTCGTCATTTTCTGTCTCCTTGTTTTGATGCAAGGAAGGACTTGGCTGACAGCACGCAGGAGCAATTGCCTTCACGGATATGGAGCGGAAGGTCGGTTGCGACGGCGGGTGCAGCCGATAAAGCCGCACAGCTTCAAAACGAGGAGATGAGGAAATTATACGAATATGTTGCTAGTCCCCGTATTTTCTTCGATGGCTAAAGGAGCATAGAAGCCAACGAAATGGCACGACCGCCTAGACCCACCAATAAATACATCACTTGAGAAATGTGTAGCACACGGGCAAAGTGGAGAATTGAGCGGAAACTTCGGTCAGTATCTGCAGACAATGCCAATATCGCCATTGCAAGATATTATTTCGCTCATCACGGTAGAAATATCTCCGTCACTGACGGATTCGATGCCTTCGCACCTGGCACAGTTGATTTTCGAAGCTACCCGTCTGCTATCCGATTTTCCGATTATGGCCCCAGATAGCTCCAAAGTCATGAGAGTTTGGAAGCGGCTAGACAAATAGGGGCGAGCCGTTCCCAGATTTCTTCAACCACACCTTCTAGTGAAACGCCCTCAAGTTCGGTGGATTCAGCATAGGCAGTCCATTGAGTAACCTTCGTAGGTTCGGTGGCGAACTCTTCCGATAAACCAGGTGGTCTGTCGGTTGGAATTGCTGTTTGTCTCCTATCAAATGTAGATTTGAGCGTGCGCGCGAGCTCGTCGTCCGGGATTTCTTTGACTTTCGGCACGGCCCAGAGGTCGTAAAAATCCTTCATTCGTCCGTTCACCACGCCAAGATCGACAACGGCTTGGAATTTCTCAGCAATCACTGTGGCTGGCGAGTATGCCCGGATTTTCGCCAACTCGAAGTCGAGCAGTGAAGTATATTCGATTTCGAATTTTGGATCGCCTAGTGCATCACCGAAACCAAGATCTATCGTGATCGGAATGCGTGTTTTCCCCAGATAGGCAGTCGTCTTCAAACGCTTGCCGCCATAGACTTGATCTTCTCTAATATCAGATGCCGAGATATCAGCGACGTCGAATGTGAGTCCATCATTGACGTCCATAGCGAGGATTTTCGCGAACGCTGCTTTTAATTGCCCCTCGTCATCATCACCAAAACCGAGAAAATCTACGTCGCGTGTAAATCGTCCTGGATCCTTGGTCCAAAGCGTAACGAGCATTCCTCCTTTTAGAACAAACCGGTCCCGGTAGTCAGAAATGGAGAGGCGATAGATCAATCTCTCCAAACCGAAAGCGACGAGAACGACATTAAAGACGCGCTGCTCTTCGCGCGCCAGGTTCAGCAAGCGCTGCCGAACGGATGCGGCTATATTTTTCGGTTGCTTAGCCATTGGATGTCAGCGCCTCCAGATAGGGGCGCATCAGTTTGCCGGTCCCATAATTTTCTGCGGCATTTGCTAGACTAGCTGGCGACGCTTTGCGCGTTTCTAGAGCGGTCTTAAGGCACTCAATCGCTACGGAGCGATCGACCAGTTTTGGGTTTCGAAAGGCGTCCGCAATCGATTTGGCAACGGAGTATATTTTTACGTCAACATTGCCGATTTCAAACCTTTCTACACCTTTCGAGAAGTAAGGCTCTCGAAACCGTACCGTTCGCGTTCGCGGATAGGAGATTTTCGGTTTCCAATCTTTGGCGCCAATGGCGATCCACACCTTGCGCGGCAGTTGATCCGTGAGCCCGTGAAATGCTAGCGCCGACATGAGACAGATAATGGCCTTTGGCGCCTGCTTGCTGACTTCCGCGAGACTAGCGTTAAACTCGATATCGGTCTCTGAGAGCTGGTAGAGTCCTCGACCGATCCTAATAATATCGCCGTCGGCCATAACGCGTTTTATCGCAGTGCCGGTGACTCCGGCCTCGCGCAGGTCACGGGGTCGCGCGAGCGGGTGGCGGGCCATATAGGCTAGCAGTTTCTCTCGTTGCGTCTGTGTCGGCGCCTTGGACATTGTTACAAAACCTCGGACAAAATTTATTTATGTCCGAGGTTTTGTAACATAGTGGGAACCAATTTCCAATGAAAAAGCTTCAGATACACTCGCTATACTAAGTATCAGACATTGAGAATCCGGTTCCATCGTCACCCCTGTGCTTTCGTTTCCATTTTCGAAGAAGGCCGTTCGGATCAACGGCGAGCTCCGCCCCGCCTGCATAGACACGGTAGTCGGGCGCGCTGACTTCGGTTTCGGTGACTGTGCCGATGGTGACCATGGTTTAGGTCGCCTTTGTAATCAACTCTTGAAATTGTTTACGCGCGCGTTTGAACGCAGCGTTGCCGTCCGGAAATCCTTCCCGCATGAAGAGCGCGAGATCTTTTCTCCTCGGCGTTATAGGTCCACACATGACAATGCCGTCAAAGGGCCTCTCACCAGCGGCCAAATACTGCCCTATGAGGTTGAAAGGTCCATCCGTCTACCAACCACACTGGCCCGCAGTTCATTCAACAATTTAAGGCTGGCCATTGTTTTCTTAGGTTGCGCCTTGGCAATACCAACTAACAACGCTTCTATAAGGCCCAGTGTTTTGCGTGCTGGCAAATGGGATTGCTCAACGATCCTGATAATCTCCAGCTTTTCTGATGCAGGATATCTCATTCTTCTCCTCCCCCATCCCCGATCATGCTTTTTTTGAGAAGGCGCATCTCCAGCGTTTGCTCCGCGACAACCTCCTTCAGATCACGCGCTTGCGCGCGCAGATCACGCACCTCATCTGTACTGGCGGCCCGCACCGTATCTCCTGCCAACCGCCGCTTTCCAGCCTCCAGGTTTCCACTTTCACTTCGCAATGTCGAAGACCTTCTTCATGAACGCGGCATCGACATTTGCCATGGGACTGTGCGTTATTGATGGAACCGGTTCGGTCCGTTGTTCGCAAGTGAAATACGTAAGAAACGTATTTATCCCTTCCAGAATCATTCCGACTGGAGATGGCTCCTGGACGAAGTATTTGTGAAGATAAATGGACAAACTCATTATCTGTGGCGAGCCGTCGACCACGAGAGCGAAATGTTGGAATGCTTTGTTTCTAAGCGCCGCGATCGCAGGACAGCCATTGTATTTCTTAAGAAAATTATGAAACGCTATGGGAAACGAAATGAAATAGTAACGGATAGATTACGTTCATATCGTGCCGCTATGAAGACCATCGGAAATGCAGAGGTTCAAGAGGTTAGCCGCTGGTTGAACAATCGTTGTGAAAACTCCCATCTACCATTCCGACGACGAGAGCAGGCGATGCTGCAATTCAAGCGCCTGCGAAGTTTGCCGAAATTCGTTTCAATCCACTCGTCATTCCATAACCATTTCAATCATGAGCGCCGCCTAAACAACAGAGAAACATTCAAGCTTCAGAGAAATGCTGCACTGGCTGAGTGGCAGTAACTTAGCGCGGCATGATAGTGGTACCTTATCGCCAATTTACGCGAAACAGAGACGAGGTTGCATTCGTCTGACAGCACCTCGTGGCGAGAACAGGATCGAGAAAGCGACAACTGCCGTTTCCGGAACGTTTAGCTCCTCTTGTCCGCTGGAGACTGTTGAGATCGACCATACGAAGGCCGACGTCTTTCTCGTCGACGAAGAGACGCGCGAACCCATCAGGCGCCCGTTGCTGACGTTAGCGATGGAGGTCTGCTCCCGTATGGTGACCAGGCTATATCTCACCATGGAGGCGCCGTCGCGGCTGTCGACCAGTCAGTGCCTGCTCCATTCCTTATGCGATAAAACCGCCTGCGACGTTCAATGTCGGCGTCTCTGCTGTCATTAAAAACGCCAACGAATTCCCAAATTCAGAGACGTATTTTCGATACGTTCTCCACCTGCACGTGCAAAGTTAGCACTCCCACCAAACTTCCGTGACCACGAAACACCAACGTAAGGTGCAAACTCACGAGTCACTTCGTATCGTAACCGTAAACCCGCACCCACGTCGTTGATGCCGGACCCCACACCAAATTTGGGAACTTCTTGTAGTGCAAAGTTCGATTCTAAACGCCCTTGTGCGATCAAACGTTGGGTAAAGAGCCAATCATAACTGCCAACGAAGCGACCAGAGACATCTCCGTTTTCACTCAGGAATAATGCCGGTTCCAATTCAAACCAGTAGGGCGCCAATCCCTGAATCCCAAGGACAGCAAAACTTCTAGACATATCTGGCCCTGGACCAAATGTGCGGTCATAGCGCGCACCAATTTGCAAATCGAAAAATGGGGCGATCAATTTGCTGTAAAGCACCTGCACTTCAGCATTTCCTGATCTATTCGAAGACAGTGTTGTTTCCCCTTCTGTCTTGACCCACAGCTTGTTATAGTCGCCACCATACCAGCCCTGAACATCCCATTTGAATGTATCAGTGCCCTGATTTTTCCTAAATTCCAGTTGATCCGCCAATATTGATCCATATCGCTCCGTATCCATAACTTGAGCAGAAGCCGAATGGGTTTGTAACAAAAGAGCTACGAGTAGAGCTGAACCAAGCAGCGCAACCTTATTTCTTTCAAACGTTTTTATCACTGAATTTTCCATAATCTTAAGAAACCCTCACAACACGAAACATACCCATCTCTAGATGGTAGAGAAGGTGACAATGGAATGCCCAATCGCCGGGGGCATCTGCTGTTATTCGAACGGTCAATTGCTCGGCAGGCTTGATATTGACTGTATGTTTTCTTGGGAGATAACGGCCTTGACCATTTTCGACCTCCATCCACATGCCGTGCAAATGGATAGGATGCTCCATCATAGTGTCGTTTCTCAAAATCAGACGGAGTCGTTCACCTTGCTGAAATTGAATTGGGCCATCGACCTCGGAGAATTTCTTCCCATCGAACGACCACATATATCTTTCCATCACCCCTGTCAGGTGAAGCTCAATTTCTCTCGCAGGCTTACGTCGATCCCGATAAGGCACAAGGCTACGTAAATCTCGATAGGTCAGAACCCGGTGGCCTACATTTTCCAATCCGTTGCCCGGGTTGCTGGTCTGGTCGGTTGCAAACATGGACACCATCGCATTGCCCGGTAAATGCCGGCCCTGACCATGCCGATAAGACTTCCCGCCAGCCATTTTTTTCATGCCTTTCATACCCTGCATAGCCATACCATCTTTCATGGCACCACCTTGCATATCCATTGCAGCTGGCATCATTCCCATACTCGCCATGGTTCGCACCGGGCGTTCGCGTTGTGGAGGAATTGACGCCTTCATCCCCTTGCGGGGCGCAAGCGTGCCCCGTGCATAACCGCTGCGATCCATGGTCTCGGCAAATATTGTATAGGCTTGATCGGCATTGGGTTCGACTATTACGTCAAACGTCTCGGCAACAGCTATCCGGAATTCATCAACTGAAACTGGTTTGATATTCTGACCATCGGCTTGGACGACAGTCATCTTCAATCCTGGTATGCGGATGTCAAAATAGGTCATGGCTGCTGCATTGATGAAACGTAGCCTCACTTTCTCTCCGGGCCGAAACAGGCCTGTCCAATTTTGCCCACCCGTCTTTCCATTCATTAGGTAGTGATAGGTAGCACCAGTGACGTCGGCTATATCAGTGGGGTCCATTCGCATTCGGCCCCACCGTTTTCGATCTGCGAGGGTTGCTTTCGCGCCGTTCTTGGCGATGCTTTTAAAAAAATCCACGACCGTTTGTTTTTGATAGTTGTAATATCCGGGGATTGTCTTGAGCTTGCGCAGTACCCTATATGGATTGTCAAAAGTCCAGTCCGACAACATGACAACGTGGTCGCTATCATAAGAAAATGGATCAGGCTTTTTGGGATCAATAATGATCGGGCCGTAGTGCCCAGATTGCTCCTGAAGCCCAGAGTGGCTGTGGTACCAGTATGTCCCGCTTTGTCGGATAGGAATCTTGTAGGTAAAAGTTTCACCAGGCGAAATACCGGGAAATGTGACTTTCGGCACTCCGTCCATATTGTTTGGCAGGATCAGTCCATGCCAGTGAATTGAACTATCCTCCCCCAAAGTGTTGGTCACATTGATCGTGACGTCATCCCCTTCTTTAAACCTTAGCAGAGGTCCCGGAATACTCCGGTTGACGGTAATTCCACGCGCCAACCGACCACCAATTTTCAAGCGGGTCTTTCCGATCGTGAGGTCGAATGATTTTTTGGCGGCTCCAGAAATTGATTCCGCCGCAGACGCATAAGAGGGTAGGATTTTACTCAGAAGCACAGCCGAGCTTGCGCGGAACAATGCTAAGTTAAATTTCCGTCGGTTCATTGGAATCTTTCATTTTTACACCTGCGGGCCAGTAGCCATCAGGCTAGTGGGTTAATCTCGTTTTTCAAACTGTATTTTTTGATTTCAATTGTTTGTGAATGGTTCTTGAGAGACACAGTGTCAGTCGCGATGCCATCCAGTTGATGAAAATCGCCAAATCTCATCGATTTAGACGCCGTAATTTCGTCCTCAGCTGATTTTGAACACAAACGAGAGGCCAAATTGACTGCGCGCCCAAGAATGGTGAAATCCATTCGATCTCCTTTTCCCAATGTGGCCGCTATGACCTCTCCCTCAAAAAGTCCGATTCCCGGACGTCGAGGAAGATCACTGCAATTCTCAATGCAGTGGATTGCGGCCTGCATTGCATTGTCGGTAGCTCCTTCACCGGTAAACCAAGCAAGCATTCCATCTCCGAGTAATTTGTCGACATCGCCACCATGACTTTCGACCGCATCGGTCACAGCCGTAACAAAGCGATCAATCAAATCTGCAGTTTCCTCAACACTGTGTGTCTCGGCATACCCACTGAAATTTCGAAGGTCAGCAAAGAGCACCACTGCTTGATGCTTTATCGCTGAAGATTGCCCTTCTGACACATTAGCCCGTGCAGCTTTGGACAAAAAGCGCTGTAACTGCTCGCGGGCATTTACCATCGATGCAAACGAAACGTTCAGTGAACGTTGAGCACGATGGATCAGACCGTAAGCAATAAATGTTGAGAGGATTAACAAGACGCCAAACCAAACAGCATCGTTCGTTGAAATCTGGCTCACCGTATTTTCAAATCGTCGACTGGGACGCGACACAGCGAAGAGAAAGCGTTTGTTTGAATCAGTATCGTAGAAAACCGTAAACGTCGACCAATAACCCTGATGAACAACGTCTTCGTATAGCTGGGGAAGTCCCGTTTGGAGAACATCCTCGAATAGTTTCATTTCGGGTAGTTTGCAACTGTCTAAGATTGAGCGATTGAAAAGGGGTTTCCCCTGAATGCTCTGTATGGAAAGGCAATGAATCCCACGGGTTTCCATCTCGTGTACGATTTCATCTTCAAGTTTGCTTGATTTCCCTGAGAACAATTTACTCCAACCTTCGGGGTGCTTTTTGCGCAGCTCGGAGGCAATATTATACACGCTTTGCTGATCGTGTTCGGCGTGAAAAATCTCCATGTTTGCTCCGACCCTACTTTTTAACGAGAGCGTAAGACCAATGCCGCCAATCAGAACAAAGGGCACAACAAATAGTATAAAGTTCCGCAAGAGCGGAT
This sequence comes from Sneathiella sp., assembly GCF_002694385.1. Classification (GTDB taxonomy): domain Bacteria; phylum Pseudomonadota; class Alphaproteobacteria; order Sneathiellales; family Sneathiellaceae; genus Sneathiella. The sequence goes on along the minus strand of NZ_NZMB01000006.1, from coordinate 3,063 downwards.
ATGGTTTGTCTTGGATCGGTCGAGGAATAACGATTTTCATAAAACTATCCACAGTACCCGACTCTTTCATAAAATCAAGCATATAACAGAATTTCGGGCTATTTTACCGCTCATCAACAATGCAATGAATTCAGCAATTTCCGTTGTTTGGAATTTTTTGACGAGTTTTCTCAACGCGTTCAATCCCAAAGAAAACAGAGAACGTTGCAAGCGTCCATGAGCTTTTTGACGGATAGGTTTTAATCGAGCCGCCCAAATTCCCGTTTTATAAGCCAAGCAAAAAGCAATCGCCAGAATAGCAACCAACGTGCTGAGCTTTTTCGGGTTTGTCATATGGGTATCTTCCAGTCCCAGCCCTCTTTTTTTCAAGCAGGAGAACAACGTTTCAATTCCCCAACGCTTGCGATAAGTCGGCAATATCTGATTAGATTTCATAAGGTTGGAGGCAACAATCAGCATTTCGCCCGTCTTCAATCGCATCATACTGATTTTTACAGGTGTTGCTGTTTCTTCCTCAACCCTGCCCAAAAACCAAAAGCCGTTCAGACGGTGAGTTTTCCCTTTTTTGAGGTGGCTGGCTGGGGTGGATAATTTAATGGGAGCGTAGCCTTCTTGCCAGATCATCATGTTTTCTTTCAGTCGAATGGCAAAGCGGATTCCGTGTTCATGCAACCAATCCAGCCATTTGTCCCCGATAAATTCACGGTCTGCTGTAAGAGAGGCAATGGGCTGGTCTGGAAAAGACTCCTTGAATTTCGCCATTAAATCTATGCGTTCGACCACATTGGAATTTCCCGCCTTATCAAGCAAAACCCAAAACAGAGGAAGACAGACTTTGCCATGAACGATGCCGAGCATCAAAATATTGATGTGGCAACGACCGAATTTCCAGTTTGTACGGTCCAACGCCAAGTCCCACGGTTTACCCGACAGCCCCATAATTTGAACCAGTAATCGGGCGGTGCTTGCTCCATCAAGTTGGATGTGTTGGAAAAAACGCTCAAAACGGCGATGAACCGATAGGGTCTGTGCCTTTGTGTCAACATGACCTGCAAGTCGCCACAAATTGACCGTTCCTGTTTCAATAATCAGTGTAACCAGCCAAACCAGTGTTTCTCGCCTTGTTCGCCAAAGCGAAATGTGATTTGCTACAAATTGGGATAAGGCTTGTGTCAGTGATTTTTGCATAACTTCCAGATCTCTCGTTGAAAAAGAATCAGAAAGTATGAATCACTTCATGGCTTTATCCTAATTTGTCGGGTACTGTGAAAACTATCATACAATTTCAATAGACGAACCAACTAAAGCAGTAATTGCTAAAGTTTTAAAACCCTGAAGTTCAACCCGCACCATCGGTTCATAAATCATTGCTGACCGACCTTAAGTCTTGCGTCCCTGACCGGGCAAAATACGGCGCAATACGTCTGTTTTGAACCAGAAGTGATTGGCTAACGCGCCAGCAATATGGAGAGCGACGAATGCCATCAACACGTTCGACGCAAGAACGTGTTGGTCGCCGATCCACTCATTGCTGAACCACCAGGATACCAGGCCTGCCAAGGGCATAATCAGCAAAAGGGCGTAGAGTCCGAAATGAGTAATACGGGCCAGCACAGACGCCCAGTTCGGTTCGCCCTCCCAATGAGGTGGTCGGCCATGCGCTAAACGATCCCACAGACGTAACGCGATCGCCACAAAAATCGATAGACCAATGACCACATGAAGATACCCGAAAGTAACCGTAAGGGCATCCATCGTCTTGCCTTCAATCCCACCATCAAAAAATGCAACCATCCATTCACCAATGAAAAATTGAAATGCCAACAGTACCACGATTAACCAGTGGAGCGTGATGTTGAGACGGGTCCAACGATCTTCATTGGGTAGATTTGCGATTGATGAATTAATCATAACGACTCCTTGATAAAAATTGCGAAGGGTCGTTGAGGAACGCCTATCTGCCAATTTCACTATATGCCACGAACTCTAAATCGTCAATTTACGGTTTTGTATGGTTTCAGAAAGGACACCGACAGAACTGACGCCCATTGTCCGTCGTCAGAACATTTGTCACTGAAGGCTGCGTAAATTAACGGAGCATCGGTTCCATCTGGTTGGTTGATATTAAGCGGCAAGGTGCTGTCAGACTAATGCGACGTAGTCTCTGTTTGGCATAAAATGGCATAAAAAAGTACCTCAATTATGCAGCACCAAGTTGTCGCCACTCAGCAAGAGCAACGTCGCGTTGAACTTTAAATGTGGTTCTTGAGTTGAGATGGCGTTCGGTGTTGAAGTGGTTATGGACTGATGCGTGGACTGATACGAATTTCTGCAAACTTCGCCGGCGCCTGAATTGCAACATCGCCTGTTCTCTTCGTCGGAATGGGAGATGGGAGTTTTCACAGCGATTGTTCTTCCAACGGCCTGTTTCTTGCGATGCTTCATTACCAACTACCTTCATCGCAGCACGATATGAACGTAATCTATCCGTTACTATTTCAGATGGTTTTCCGTACCGTTTCATAATTTTCTTAAGAAACACCAGGGCTGCCTTACGATCGCGGCGCTTAGAAACAAAGCATTCCAACACTTCCCCCTCGTGATCAACGGCTCGCCACAGATAATGAGTTTCTCCGTTGATCTTCACAAATACTTCGTCCATATGCCATCGCCAGTTGGAATGATTTTGGGGAGGATGAAGTCGTTTCTTTCGAATTTCACTTGCGAAGATTGGGCCAAATTTATTCCACCAATAGCGGACTGTTTCATGACAAATATCTATGCCCCGTTCATGAAGAAGATCTTCAACATTTCGTAAAGAAAGCGGAAACCTGATGTACATCATTACCGCGAGGCGGATGACTTCTGGAGAGGTTTTGAAATACCGGAATGGATTATGATTTTTCATTCAAGGAGAGTAGAAAATGACAATTAGGACGACAATCCATTTTCTTCTGACAGTGCCCCCACACGATATGAACCCTGGGAATACAACGACATTTCGGGAACTCACCTTTTGTCGCCCATTCTTGAAGGAATTGATGCATCCCCTTTCGTTGTTGC
>NZ_NZMB01000005.1 GCF_002694385.1 Sneathiella sp. | reverse complement strand
GGTGGATTTCCTGGTCGCCGTTTGTCGGCATGTTTATCGCCCGCGTTTCCCGCGGCCGCACGGTGCGGGAATTCCTGATTGCCGTTCTGATCATCCCGACGCTGGTCACCCTGGTGTGGATGAGCGTGTTCGGCGGCGCCGCCCTTGATCAGGTCGTCAACAATGTCGGCGCGCTGGCCGGCGGCATCGGCAAGGTGGAGCTCGCGATGTTCCAGATGCTGGAAAATCTGCCGCTCGCCACCATCACCTCGGCGATTGGCATCATCCTGGTGCTGGTGTTCTTTATCACCTCATCGGACAGCGGCAGCCTGGTGATCGACGCGATCACGGCGGGCGGCAAGGTCGACGCCCCGACCGTGCAGCGGGTGTTCTGGGTGGTGATCGAGGGCGTCGTCGCGGCGGCGCTGCTGTTTGGCGGCGGCGCGGACGCGCTGACCGCGCTGCAGGCCGTGGCCATCACCGTCGGGCTGCCTTTCACCGTCGTCCTGCTCGCCATGTGCGTCAGTCTCTATATGGGTCTCCATCATGAGGCGAAATACGTCGTCGAGGACGCCCCCGCCTCCTAAACGCGCGGCGGTGACGCAAACACAAAGGCCAGCGGTCATCCGCTGGCCTTTTTTGTGGGGTTAAGTAAGGCTTGTAGGATAAAAATGGCAATTGAACCACTAGAGCTATTTACAAAATAGTAGTTTGTTCTTATTTTGTTCTATATCAAGCGATAAAATTATCATGAGTTTAATTGAATGAAAACTCTTGTATTTAGTTAATTAATTTCGAACAAGTACTATTTTTAGTAGATTTTAAATACTATAATAAGTTAAAGTAGTCATATTCGAATTAGCTTGCTTACTTGAATTCAGGACGAGGAGTTTTTTCATGCTGAGTAAAGTAGCCAGGTTATTTTTGATGATAACAGCAATAACACCAATCGGCTTAACATACGCTTGGGCGGCGTTTTTTGACGACAGATATATAGCGGCAATAGTCGTTATTTCCGTATGTGTTTTTCTCATCATCTGTACTTTGTGCTTTATCATATTAGTGCAAAAAAAGTTGAGCAGAGAAAGATTTGTGCCGCAGACCATTGAGGCGGCAGATAGTGAAAACATTGCCTTTATGTTATTGTATTTATTGCCATTATTTGAAAATGGCTTTGCTAGTTTGAACTGGGTTATGACGGTACCCGCAATACTGATATTTGCCGGGGTAATATGGACGGGATACGGATATCATTTCAATCCTCTTTTAGGGCTATTTGGATGGCATTTCTATAAAGTGAGCACCGCAGAAGGCGTCACTTACATATTAATATCTCGAAAAGAAATACGAGCGGCCAAACAGGTAATGCAAGTAGGGCAACTTACAGAATTTATGGTTATTGATTTGGGGGATTAAGATAGTGCCGTATCAAACTTTTTTTGTATTGTGCCGAATAGACAGCGAAATAGCTGTCAAAAGGCTATCCGTTGATGCTGCGGTTCAAGTTCTTTTAGGACAAATGTTTGAAACTCAAGAATTAGAGTTTCTCGAAAACACCGAGGACCTAATTGAGTTCGATGGTGGCTGGAAACCAGATGAAGGCGAAGCGCTTACCGTCTCTATTCCCTTACAAACCGATTTACTCATAAATGCCGTTTTAAATCCTCTCGCATGCGACATTTTGCAAATTGAAGGTTTTTCAGAGGAGAATGTTAGAGCTATTTTTAGCGGCCGAATCGAAAATGGAAATGCGGTGGTCGCTATTCAAAAATTTTCTTCTCAACAAATTTTAGAGCATAAAATCACGCTTTTTCAAAACAACAATGTTTTAAACCGGCTGACTTCACCTGCATTTACATTAGACAACAAACTAGTTGGTTTGTTGCAAGGCCAGACTCTAATTTTTAAGAGTTTTCATAATATCCGAATGATTTTTGATTTGTCTGACCTATACAGAGCAGCAACTGATCAAGATATTGACGCCTTCGCGGCGCATCATTGCCTCACGATTAGCAATATCGCGGAATTTAAGACTGAAGTAGATCAGGTTTCACGTAAACTGATACATGCGATACAAAGAAATGGCGTTCTTGACGATCATACAGCTCAGGAAATCCTCAGACGAGCCGAATTAGTCGGCATTGACGTCAATATTACAGAAGGCAGAGTGGTTATGCCTTCCGAGAAGGCAGCTATTAAACGCATTCTTCGATTTTTACATGATGACATATACGAAGCGCCGTTATCTAGACAAAGGTATGTCAGCAACTCAAAAAGAAGGGTTTAAATCCCCCTCACCTTTCCGTCAAATTCCGCCAGAATCGCCGGGGGCTGGGGATATGGGAGAGGTCGGGTTTTTCCTTCAGTTTCTGGCGGGCCTTGAATTTGGCGGTTTCAAACTGCATCACATTTTCAATGCGGCGATCCAGAAATTCCCATGTCTTTTCATGCCCGTCCGACTTGTCGGCGAGCCAGTAGAGCAGCGTTGCGCCATAAACGGCCGCGAGGGTCAGGCGCTTCGTGTACCAGTTGATATCGCTCGACATATCGCCGCTCGCCCACCACATGCGGCTCACCGTATTGGCCGTCAGCTTCGTGCCGAGCGCCATATTCTGCGGCAGCGCCAGGATGTTGACGGCGCGGCGCACCGCCTCCTTATGCGGGGCGTAAAGCTCCAGCCGGAGGCGGATCGCGAGGGTGATGCGATCGCGGATCTTGAGGCTGAGCACATCGCGCTTTTGCAGCTCCGCCTCCATCTCGTCATCGGCGGTCTCGACAAACAGGCGGATCATATCCGTCGCGCCGTCCGGAAAGGCGAGATCAAACACCGAGATATCGACCCCGAGATCGGCGGCCGCGCCCTTCATCGCCGCCCGGCTCCAGCCGTCAAACAGCACATGCGGCAGCACCGCGTCCAGAAGCCGTCTGTTCCTCTCGCTTTCGGATTGTTCCGCCATGATGACACCCCAAAAAACCTGTCTTTCTACCGCGGCGCACAATCACGCCCCGGCCACCTCCTTCCAGATATAATGAACACGCCGCCCGATGACCAGAGGGATTATGGCACATCCGCGCGCAAAAGAAAAGAACAAAATAAGAACATTTTGCTTGCAGGGGCTGGTAATTTCAGATACATTCATTTCACCTTATGTAGGAACGGCGACCACACGCAACCGTGAAGGAAGGGTGAACAAAAGTGACCGGGACAGAGCGCCCGGACGCGCAATTCTGAGGGAGAAAACAGGAAAATATCGCGATAAATCACATAGCGACGGGCCACGCGGCGGAGCGTTTCCGCGACGAATTTCGCAGGCGCAATATCGCCATTGCGGGAAAAAACCTGCTTGCGAGGGAAACGGCTCACCCCGGCGCGGGACTCCTGATGACTCGGGGAAAAGGCAGCCGACGATAATGCTTGGCCTCCTCGTGCTCTCGGCCCTCACTCATACGGGCGGGAACGCGAGCCTCTTCCTACGGGGGAAACCGGCCTCGGGGAAGGTTCGGGATCACAAGCAAGGCTCGGAATATCGGGAAGCGCTCAGGACTTCGGGAAGGTTCGGGACCGCAAGGAAGCTTCATGACCGCAGGGAGCGTCAGGAGCGAAGAAAGATTTGCCACCTCCAGGAGGGTTCAGAATCGCAGAGAAGGATCTGAGCCTCCGGAAGGGTTCAGGAGGCGTCCGCTTCTTTTGCCGCGGCCTTCGCGCGCAAATCGGCCATGAAGCGCGGCACCTCGCTCTCGAACATCAGGTAGCGCATGTCCGTCATCCGCTCCGGATAGAGGATGCCGAACAGATGGTCGCACTCATGCTGCACGACGCGGGCGTGAAATCCGCGCGCCTCGATGGAGACCGGCTTGCCGTCGAGGCCGAGCCCCTCATAGCGGATATGGGTATGGCGCGGGACAAGGCCGCGCAGGCCCGGCACCGAGAGGCAGCCCTCCCAGCCGAGCTCCATCTCCTCGGAAAGCGGGGTGATTTTCGGGTTGATCAGCACGGTGGAGGGCACGCCGGTGGCCGTCTCCCCCTCTTCCATCCTGACCCGGTCCTCCGGCACCTCGAAAATGACGAGGGATTTTGAGACGCCGATCTGCGGCGCGGCAAGACCCACCCCGCCGACCGCCTCCAGGCTCGCGCGCATGTCCTCGACCAGCTGATGGAGGGCATCGTCAAAGGGCGGCGCAATCTCCGCCGCCACCTGCCGCAGCAGCGGGTGCCCCATTTTCAGTATCTCTTTCGCCGCCATGTCGCCCTTTCCTTTTTCCGTCTTTTATGTTATGTATTCTTTTCTTTAGGGAATTCACCTTAAAATGCGGTTTCCCCCTTGTGAAGAGGGGGGAGGCATGTTACATCCGCAGCCATCCGTCCTCGGACCAACTTTAGGAATAGATAGGAGCACGATTAACTGTGCAAGTCTCTGTACGTGACAATAACGTTGACCAGGCGCTTCGGGCGCTGAAGAAAAAGATGCAGCGCGAAGGCATCTTTCGTGAACTGAAACTCCGCGGTGCTTATGAAAAGCCGTCCGAAAAGCGCGCCCGCCAGAAGGCGGAAGCCATTCGTCGGGCCCGCAAGCTCGCCCGCAAGCGGATGCAGCGCGAAGGCTGAGGCCGTCGCTCCGGCCTGCGTTTACCCCGCGCCGGACCCCCACAGAATTCAAAAAGCCGCGCCGGGCCTCCGGTTTGCGGCTTTTGCCGTTTGTGGCGGCGTTTTGAGTGGGTCCATTTGCAATGTCCCACTTGCAATGACGCCCGCGCCGTATGGACGAAAACAGACGCCCGCTGCGGCGCGGCCTGTTGCTTTTCACCATCTCCCGGCCGTCCGTGCCGTCAGTGCCGTCAGTGCCGCCTCTGTCCGGGCCTTAAACCCGGGGGCCTGCCGCCATTATCCGGCGGCTGATATGGCGTGGCATGACGGGGATCGCCTTCCGGCCGAAGGACGGCCCCTCAATATCCGGGCGTCAGAACAAGACGTCTCGGTTTCCTCGGGCTGGTCTGGCGGAGCCGCGCTTTCCGGCCCTCAACCATCAGATGGTTCAGCGGATCAAGATATGCGCCCGCCGCCTCATAGGCCTGTTGATGCCAATCGGAGGGACGCGTCCCACTCTGCGTAAAACCGCAGGATCGTGGTGGTTTGTGGGGGGATCATGAGGCATTGATCCTGCCTTTTGCAAATCCATCCACCCATAAATAATATACTCTTTTCCGAAACAAAACGGCCGCGAAACCCGCCCGTCAAAATTAACATTCTTTATTTAATTACAATAAGTTAAAATTATTTTTTAAGAAATAAAACCGGTTCCTTGAGCTACATATCCTGCCCCGCTCTGCCTCCTTTCGCAGGAGTAGATTATCTATGAAACCTGGCGCCGCCTGTCCTGTTCTTCTATGTCTCCTCCTCTGTCATCAGGGCGCGGATCGCGGTTTCAGTTGCGTCATTGGCGGGGAAAAAGCTTTCCACCATAATTTCCTCCGCCGTGATATCCTGCGGCGTGCCGAAGCTCGCCACGGTGGTGATCCAGGACAGCGTCATGCCCTCAATCTCGAATTCCAGCGGCAGAACCGGCAGCGCATCGAGGGACGGATTCTGATGGGTGAAACTTTCCGGCACCCCCGGATAGGCCAGCACCTCATCAAGCAGGCGACGCAGCGGATCCTCCGCCGCCGCGCCGGTCAACTGCCGGTGCGCCCGCTCCACCATATGCGCGGCCGCCCGCTCCCAATCCTTCAGCACAGGCCGCAGCCCCGCCGGATGCAGCATCAGGCGGAGAATATTGGGCGGCCCCTCCCGCGATTGCGACGGCGCGCCGTCCGCGGCCTTGCCCGGCCCGCCGGGGGCGAGCCCCAGCATCGCCAGCATATTCGCCCCCGCCTGATTGATCATCAGCACGTCAAAGACGCGGTTCATGACGATCGCCGGATAGGGCTCCTGCTGGCGCAGCATGAAATCGAGCGCCGCGCGCACCTTGTCAAACTGCGCATCGCCCAACGTGCGCGCCGCATAGGCGGGCGCATAGCCGGCCGCATTGAGCAGCCGGTTGCGCTCGCGCAAGGGCAGCTCCATCGCCTCCGCCAGCCGCAGCACCATGTCCCGGCTCGCCTGCGCGCGGCCGGTCTCAATAAAGCTGAGGTGCCGCGCCGAACTCTCCGCCTCCAGGGCGAGATCGAGCTGGCTCATGCCCCTCACCTGCCGCCAGTGCCGGAGGAGCTGACCCAGCCCGGACACCGGTGTTTGCATGGCTGACCCTGTCATCTTCTCGCCTCCTTCTCTGATCATGCCGATACAATAGCGCGAAAAAAGACCGGCGAACATTACCTTGAAGGTAATTGAGAAGATAACCTGCCCGCCTCATTCTGCATGTCAGGCGCCCGTGACGGCGCAGACATTTGCAAAGGAGATGACGATATGGAACATGCAAACATACTTCGCGGCACCCTGCTGATCGACGCCGGTGCCTCACTTCTCGCGGGAGCGGTGGCGCTTCTCTTCGCGCCCTCGCTGGCCCTCTGGACGGGCATCGCGCCCTGGATCCTCTATGTGCTCGGGGCGGGCCTGGTGATCTTCGCCGCCGATGTCGCCCTGGTCGCAACGCGGAAAAAGATCAATCCGCTGTTCGTCAAGGCCATCATCGCCGCCAACATCGCCTGGGTGATCGGCAGCGGTCTTGTCCTGTTCATTTTCCAGGACCGCCTGACCTTCGAAGGGATGCTGGTGATCGAGCTGCTGGCGGTCGCCGTCGCCCTCCTCACCGCCGTTGAAGCCGTCAGCCTCCGGCGTCTCGGCCATAACACGCCCCGCACCGCCTGAGCCTTCCCGCTGACGCAGAAAGCCGTCCTGATCCGTCAGGGCGGCTTTTTCACGCCATTTATTGCGTTTTCATATAAATCTGGAACTGTATTGAAGATATTTATATAATAGCAAAACAGGTATGGAATGTCAAGAAAAATGGTCATGACGCCCGAATATAACGAATAAATATACAGATAATCCCGCCAAACTATCACCCTTCCTCTGATAACCTTATGATCTATGGGCGCTTTGCCGAAAATAGCCAGTTTTCCGGTAAATTCTTCGTCATTCCCGCGCCCGTGTTTAGGGTTTTTTAAATATTTGTTTACTAAAATTGCCGCTATGGTTTCACACGCCCCTGCGCTTACGGCGCTGAAGCGCCATATCCGGATGTTGCCACGCCGCACGACTTTCGTGCCGGCGGCCATTGGCGCGTCCATGATCCTGCTGGTTGTTCTCATCTGGGCATTTATGCCGACGGCACAGAACAACGATTTTGAAACCAAGGTCAAAAGCGATCTGGCCAATCTCGCCGCCCGGCTGGAGGGGCATATCGCCACCCGCCTCACCATCGGCGAGCAGCTCCGCCATTCGCTGGCCGTCGGACAATTCACCAGCCGCCAGGACTTCCTGAACCACACCACCTATATCCACAGGCTGTTCACCGATTTTCAGGCCATCAACTGGATCGACAGCATGGGCGTTATCCGCTGGGTCTCGCCGCTCAAAGGCAATGAGCAGGTGCAAAATCTCGACGTTCGCAATCACTCCTTCGTCGGCCCCACCTTCCGGCAGGCCGAGAAGCTGAAGCGCATGCAGATCACACCGCCCTTCGCCCTGACGCAGGGCGGCATCGGTTTTGTCGCCTATGTGCCGGTTGTCCGCCTGGACCGCATCACCAGCTTCGTCAATATCGTGTTTCGCAGTGATCCCCTCGTCCGCACGGCCCTGCAGAATGGCCTGCTCGAAAGATATCAACTGGTGATCATGGATAATAAACGTCTGGTGTTCTCCAGCGAGGACGGCCTGACCGCCGATGAAACGCTCTATCATGAGCATATCCGCGTCGGCAATCGGGAATGGACCATCAACCTGATGCCCACGCCGGCCACCATCGCGGCGCACAGTTCACTCATCGACGAGCTGGTTCTGACGATCCTGATCCTGCTGTCCATCGCCATCGCCTGGCTGGTCCATCTCGCCATGGTGCGGCAGCTTAAAGTCATGGTCAGCGACAAGCTGCTGCGCACCTTTATTGAAAACTCCCCCTCCGCCATCGTTATCAAGGATGCGAAATTCCGCTATCTGCATGCCAATTCCAAATGGCATGAGTGGTTCAACGCCCAGGGGGTGGATGTCAAAGGCCTGTCCTCCACCGATGTCTTTCCGCCCGGCTATGCGGCAGAGGTGGACAGGCAGCAACGACAGATCATGACCCACCGGCACATGGTGGAACAGGAATATCTGAGCCCGCGCGTGGACGGCAAGAAGGTCCCCACCTTCGTGCAAATGTTCCCGATCATGGACGATCAGGGCGAGGTGATCGCCGTGGGCGGCACCCTCACCGATATCAGCAGCAACAAGCGCACCGAGGAGGCGCTGCGCCAGGCCCTCATGAAAGCGGAGGAAGCCAGCCAGGCGAAGTCGAAATTCCTCGCCACCATGAGTCATGAGCTGCGCACGCCGCTGAACGCCATCATCGGCTTTTCCGATATCCTGATGGGGCAGTATTTCGGCCCCGTCGGCAATGTGAAATACATCGAATACGCCAAGGATATCAACCATAGCGGACGGCATCTGCTGGCGCTGATCAATGAGGTGCTGGATATTTCCGCCATCGAGCTTGGCAAGCGCGAGTTGCAGCCCGAGCCGCTGCGCCTGCAAAATCTGCTTGCCGATTGCGTCAAGGCGATCCGCTACCGGGCCGAAAGCCAGGGCATCATGGTGGCGCTGATCACGGCGCCGGAATTGCCGGAAATCATTGCCGACAAGACGGCCATGCAGCAGGTTTTCCTGAACCTGCTGACCAATGCCGTGAAATTCTCCCGTACCGGCGACAAGATCACCGTCACCGCCCGCTGCCGCAACGACGGGATTGTCGTGACCATTGCCGACACCGGCGAGGGCATCCGCAAGGATCAGCTGCCGCTGGTCACCGAACCTTTCGTCAAGGGGCATAGCTCCTCCGACATTACCCATGAGGGAGTCGGGCTTGGCCTTTCGATCGTCAAATCCTTCGTCGCCGCCCATCACGGGACATTGCAGATCGACAGCAGCTACGGTGTCGGCACCACCGTCACGGTCACACTGCCAAAGACGAAAAGCCTGATGGTGGCGTAGGGCGTGAGACGTCAGGCGCGGGGCGTCAGGCGTACCGCATCAGACATATATCGCCGCTCCACCGCCGATTACGGCCGCCGCCCCGCACTCCATTAACGATAAATAAACCGGTTAACACCTATTCTGAAAGTGATGAAACGCCCGGATTCCGGCGCCATCACAAACCGGATAATTGAATTTACCTGACACTCAAAAAGATAACTGGAGCTACCCCTATGATCCGAAAGGTTCTTTTCCCCTTCCTCACCCTTGCCCTGGCGGCCGGACTGGTTACATCCGCCGCCGCCGAGGAGTATCGAATCGCCATCCAGAAGCTTGTCGAGAGTGACATGCGCGGCTGGATCCAGAGCGAACAGGTCGTCACCGCCATCCGGGAACAGAACAAGACATCCGCAACACTTAATCAGAGCGATATCGACCGCCAGGACAAGGCCTGGCGCGCGGAGACCGAAAACGGCGATCAGAAGATGATCAACGCCGTGCTCGGCAATGCGCTGTCCGCCTATCTGCGGGATGTCCAGAGCAAGTCCGGCGGGCTTTATACCGAAATTTTCGTGATGGACATGAAGGGGCTGAATGTCGGCCAGAGCAACATCACCTCCGACTACTGGCAGGGCGATGAAGCCAAGTGGCAGGACACCTATGGCGGCGGCGCCAGCGCCCTGCTGATTGATGAGGTGGATTTTGACGATTCCTCACAGGCCTATCAGTCCCAGGTCTCCCTCGCCGTGATTGATCCCGCCAACGACGAAATCATCGGCGCCATCACTGTGGGCGTCAATGTCGATATGCTGGACTAGGCGCGCGCCCCCCGGCCCCTACTTTTCAAACAAGGAAATCAGATAATGAACGTCCAGACCCCGACGACCCCGGACAACCGGCAAGACCCGAAAAAAACCGCGGTCAAGCTGACAGTCAGCCGGAAAATCCAGCTTGTCGTCTTCGCGACGACCCTTGCCGGCCTCTCGCTTCTCGTCTTTCTCGGGCTGCAAAGCCAGCGCCAGGACCTGGAAAGCCTGGCAATCTCCAACAATCTGACCATCACCGATCTGATGGCGGCGCAGATGACCGGCGCCCTCAAATGGAACAAGGCGGAGAAAGTCGCCGAAGTCTATCAGGAGATGACCAGCCTGGAGGATGGTGTCCTCGCCGATATCATCACCTATGACAAGGATGGGGCCATGGTCACCGAATATCATTCCGACAGCCTGCCCACCACGGACCTTGCCGGGCTTGTCAGCAGCCATAAGGACATGCTCGACAAGGGTGAGAGCTATTCCGAAATGACGGACAGCCACCAGATTATCCTGACCCCCGTCCTCACCACCAAAGGGGAGCTTGTCGGCTATGCCGCCGTCGCCTGGAGCCTCCATCAGCTCAACGAACAGCTCAGCGACAATCTGATGCAGCAGCTCCTGCTCGGCGTTGCCGCACTGCTCGGCATCCTGCTGCTGACCGGCGTGCTGCTCAGCCGCTATATCGGCAAGCCGCTCAGCCAGCTGACCCAGGCCATGACCGCGCTTGCCAATGGCGACAATGAAATCGCCATTGCCGGGCTTGAGCGCAAGGATGACGTGGGCGACATGTCGCGCGCCGTGCAGGTGTTCAAGGCCAATGCGGAAAATCTGCGGACGATGGAACTCCAGCGGGAAAAGGATGCCGAGGAGAAGGCCGCCGCCGCCGAGGAACGCCGCCGCGAGGAAGTGCAGCGCGTCGAGGAGGAGAAGCACCGCGATCAGGAAGCCGCCGCCAAAGCGGCCGCTGAACGCGCCAGCTTCGCCCGCGCCATCGCCGAGAAGCTGGAATCCTCCGTCGATGCGGTTGCCCGGCAGATTTCCTCCGCCGCCCAGACGATGGAGGAAAAGGCGAAAAGCATGGTAACCAGCGCGGCCGATACCGACAGCCATTCCAGCGCCATCGCCGCGGCCTCTGAACAGGCCGCCGTGAATGTCAGCGGCGTCGCCACCGCCGCCGAGGAGTTGTCCACCTCCCTGCAGGAAATCGCCCGGCAGGTGGATGCCTCGGCGAAGCTTTCAAAGGATACGATGGATGTTGCGGAATCCACCGATGAAGTCGTCGGCAAGCTGGCGGTCTCCGCCGGGGAAATCGGCAATATCATCGAGCTGATCAACAATATCGCCAGCCAGACCAACCTGCTGGCGCTGAACGCCACCATCGAGGCCGCCCGCGCCGGGGAGGCAGGCAAGGGCTTCGCCGTTGTCGCCTCTGAAGTCAAGGGCCTCGCCTCGCAGACAACCAGCGCCACCGAGCAGATCACCCGCCAGATCGACGGCATGCAGCATGCCACCGGCGAGGCGGTGGAGGCCGTCAAGCGGATCGAGGAAATGATCATCCGCATCAATGAGACGATCCAGGCCATGGCCGCCGCGCTGGAGGAGCAGAATTCCGCCACGCTGGAAATCACCCGCAATGTGCAGCAGGCCTCCGACAGCACCGGCGAGGTGTCCCGCTCGATCACGGATGTATCGAACATGGCGACGGCCTCCGGCTCCTCGGCGACGCAGCTCCTGGGCTCCGTCGGGGAACTGTCGGTCTATTCCAGCAAGCTGCGCGAGGAAGTCTCGGCCGTGCTCGACGATATCCGCGCCATGGCAGGCTAAACCGGAACCTCTACGGCCACGGAAATCCGGACAGCCTTAGCTGTCCGGATTTTTTTGACCCTGCCGAACATCGAACGGATGGCATGATGGGCGAGTATCTCGTGCAACCGACGGCATCGCCGCAATTGATCCTGCGCAAAGATTTCTGTACAAAGAAAGACGCCCGGGCGATCCTGTCCCGAACATGAAATAGCGGGAGAAGAACAATGAGTGAGCACAGCATCACCACCGTTGACGAGCTGTACAGCGTCTACAAGCCCCCAGCCGAACGCGCCATGCAGAAGGAACTTCCCCGGCTCGACAAGCATTGCCGCCACTTCATCGCGCTCTCCCCCTTCCTCGTGCTCAGCACCGATGGCGGCGACGGCACGGCCGATGCCTCCCCGCGCGGCGATGCGCCGGGCTTCGTGACCGTGCTCGATGACAACACGCTGGCGATCCCTGACCGGCCGGGCAACAACCGTCTCGACAGCCTGATCAATATCCTCAGCAATCCCGCCGTCGGCATGATCTTTCTGGTGCCGGGGATTAACGAGACCCTGCGCATCAACGGCACGGCCACGATCAGCACCGATCCCGAGCTGATGAAACAGCATGCGGTAGATGGCAAGCTGCCGCGCTCGGTGCTGCTGGTGAAAGTCACCTCGGCCTATATGCATTGCGCGAAGGCGCTGATCCGCTCAAAGCTCTGGGCAGAAGAGAGCAAGGTCGAGCGCAGCGTCTTCCCGACACTCGGACAGGTGCTCGCCGACCAGATCGCCGGGATGGACGCGGAACAGTCCGACGCCTATCTCGAAGTCGCCTATAAGGAAAACCTCTATTGAGGGCGGCCGCCCCGCCTCCTGAATACGCCCGCAAAAAAAGCCGCTGATTTTCATCAGCGGCTTTTGTTTTGGAGATAGCTTTCGGTTACTGCACCGTCATCCTGGCATGGCGCGGGAGGTTTGCGCCAATGGCGCTGCTGCTTTTCACATGTCGCTCGGAATAGAGGTTGCCGATGGTCTGGCGCGACTTGGCGAGCACATAATCCTCCGGCTTCGGGAGTGGCCCGAACCAGTAGAGCGGATGCGGCGTCTCCCCGTCCTTGGCGATCAGACCGTCGGCATCCAGCACATAACCCTCGCGCGTGAGCGCCTCCATCACCCGCCAGTCATCGCCGTCCTTTTGACCGACCATGCGTGTGCCGAGGCGCATCCGGCCATGGAAATAAGTCCGTTGCGATTTATCGAGGATATAGGCAACCTGAACGAAGCGGTCCCCGTCGCTGCCCACCGGTAAATTCGTCGCGGCGCGGATCAGCTCGCCCTCGCGATTTACGATCGCGCCATCGGCAAGAAGGATATCCATGATCGGGACATGCTGGCCCTGATGCGGCCCGTCGCCGCAAAGCGTCGCATGGCCCGGCGTTATCTTCACGCCGTGAAAATCGATGATCTCCTCGACCTGATTGACCATTGTCCGGGTCACCCGCGCAGGCCTCAGCTCCCCAAGACCGCCCCGTTCCGCCGGATCATAGGCCAACACCTCATCCCCAACTTCGATCTGCTCGATGGGTTTCCGGGTGCCATCGGCCATATCGATTAATGTACCGGCGGAGAAGCAGCGTTGGTCGTTGGTTACTCCGGGCAAATCGGGGTCTTCTGAAAGTTCCCATTCTTCATCTTCCCATGCCTTTTCCTCCATTACTTTTTTCATAAAGTATGGGGTACTCTTAGTATCCAAATTTTCATAGGTACGATCATGGGCTAATCCATTATATAAAGCATACACATCCTCGGGATAAGGTTCGTCAAGACGTGATGATATTTCTGAAAGCAATTTGGCTGTTAGTCTGATGTTATCTTGCACATTGTGCACATCGCTTCCCGGAATAAGTGCCTCCCATACAGGATCAACATTTCCAGGCAGAATAGTATCAGCGAGAGGCGGAAATATATTTTCGTACCAGCCTCTGCTCATTTCGGTATAAATTACGGCTTTCACAAGGTCAGAATTTACCCCAAATTCGCTTGCTGCATTCTCGATTAAAAAGCTGTTATCTTTTACAAATGTTCCGGCATATTGATTAGCCTGAAGAGGAATATACAAGGGTGGTAAAACTACATTATAATCAGTTCCCCATAAAGGAACGATGCTGTTCTCCATTAACGTCCCAATTAGCGGAGAAATATTGTATCTATTCTCATATATTCCATTCTTGAAGGCATCAACATCTCCAACTTCTTGATGCTCAAAATAGAATTTGTGATTAGTACCATGCAAGATTGACTTCTGTCTATCTTCAGCTGTTTTTAAATATTCTTCCACAACTTCCCCCTATTTTACCAGCATCTAGTATCAAAGCCTGCGTCATACGGACCGTTAGAAATAAAGACAATTAGTAAAAATCCGACAACGTCTACACTAACTTCTGCGGGATCGTTACGATCCGATTTCTTCGCGGGCATAAAAACCAATTTTTCGATTTCTTTCTTCAAGCTATCCAAGGTTTCTTGCATCGCAATAATCCGATACACCTTTGTTGCCCTGTAACTGCAATGATTACCGTTACTTTCATTATAAATATCTGAACCTTCTGCCATCACTACATAATATTCCGGAAGAAGGCTCTCCACTTTCGACAATTGCCGTGAGAAATTCCAAAGCCGAACATCATTTACTAAAATAGAACCCCAAAATGGAGAAAGAATAATCACAACAGCTACCATAAGGATTAAAACTACTTTTTTTACCATATATTCATCTCTCGAATTTTCAATTATAAATTTCTTTATTCAAGTGAGAAGAAAAACCAAAACGTGTGTATGCCACCAAGGATTAGCTGACTATCAGGCGCTAATGCAACTAAATTTATATCGTTCCATCGTGTAACATTAGGAGGCTGCATGAAAGTCTTTAGTTCGATTTCCAACTCCTGTATCAATCAAAAAAAGCCGCTGATTTTCACCAGCGGCTTTTGATTTGGCTTTGCGTCCCGGCTACAGCGCCTTGACGATATCCTCGACCATTTTCTTGGCGTCGGCGAGGAGCATCATGGTGTTGTCCTTGTAGAAAAGGTCATTGTCGATACCGGCGTAGCCAGAGGACATGGAGCGCTTCACGAACAGAACCGTGCGCGCCTTGTCCACATCGAGGATCGGCATGCCGAAGATCGGGCTCGACGGGTCATCGCGGGCCGCCGGGTTGGTCACGTCATTCGCGCCCACCACAAAGGCGACATCGGCGCCGGAGAAGTCGGAGTTGATTTCCTCCAGCTCGAACACCTCATCATACGGCACCTGCGCCTCGGCCAGCAGCACATTCATATGGCCGGGCATGCGGCCCGCCACCGGATGGATGGCGTAGGCCACCTCGACCCCCTCTTCCTTCAGCAGATCGACCATCTCGCGGAGCGCATGCTGGGCCTGCGCCACCGCCAGGCCATAGCCCGGCACGATGATGACCTTGCCCGCATTCTTCATGATGAAGGCCGCATCATCGGCGGAGCCCGGCTTGAACGGCCGATCGCCCTTGTCGGGACCGGCGGCCGCCGTATCGCCGCCGAAGCCCCCCAGGATAACGCTGAAGAAGGAGCGGTTCATCGCCTTGCACATGATGTAGGAGAGGATCGCCCCCGAGGAGCCGACCAGCGCACCGACGATGATCAGCGCGGTGTTCTCGAGCGTGAAGCCGATGCCCGCCGCCGCCCAGCCGGAATAGCTGTTCAGCATCGAGACCACCACCGGCATATCGGCGCCGCCAATCGGGATGATGATCAGGAAGCCGATGATGAAGGCGAGGATGGTCATGGTCCAGAACACGGTCGGGTTCAGATCAAGGCAGAACCAGACGATCAGGCCGACGATTACAAGGCCGACGACAAGGTTCAGCAGATGCTGCCCGGGAAATGTCACCGGATTGCCGGAGACCAGCCCCTGCAGCTTGGTGAAGGCGATGACCGAGCCCGAGAAGGTGATGGCGCCAACCACAATACCGATGGACATTTCAATGCGCGAGAGCACCGTCAGTTCGCCAAGCGGGCTGAGGATGCCATAGGCCGCCGGGTTATAGAAGGCCGCCGCCGCCACCAGAACGGCCGCGAGACCGACCAGGCTGTGAAATGCCGCCACAAGCTGCGGCATGGCGGTCATGGCGATGCGCTGGGCAATCACCGCGCCGATGGCGCCGCCGATGACAATGCCGCCGATGATCCATTCATAGGAGACGACACTCGGGTCAAGGATGGTGACAATGATGGCAATGGCCATACCGGCCATGCCCATGATGTTCCCGCGCCGGGAGCTGTCCGGAGAGGACAGGCCGCGCAACGCCAGAATGAACAGGATGGCGGAAACCAGATAGGCCAGCGCCGTAAAATTAGCAGACACGTTTCGCCCCCTTACTTCTGTTTTTTCTTGTACATGGACAGCATGCGCTGGGTGACGAGAAAGCCGCCGAAAATATTCACCGAGGCGAGCGTGATGGCGACAAAGCCGAACACCTTGGCGAGTGAGAAATCCTCCGGTCCCGCGGCGATCAGGGCGCCGACGATGATGACGGAGGAAATGGCGTTGGTCACCGCCATCAGCGGGGTATGCAGGGCGGGCGTCACGCTCCAGACCACATAATAGCCCACGAAAATGGCCAGCACGAAAATCGCCAGCCGGAATACAGTCGGATCTACCATATCCATGATCAGTTCCCTCCCTCGGTCAGTTGCGGGTGGACAATGTTGCCATCGCGGGTCAGCGCCGTGCCGGTGACAAGTTCATCTTCCCAGTTGAGGTTCAAATTCCCCGTTTCCTTGTCAATCATGGGATTGAGGAAGTTGAAATGGTTCTTGGCGAACAGCGAGGACGCATCGCTCGCCAGACGGCTCGGCACATTGTGATGGCCGATGATTTTAACGCCATTTGCCGTGGTCACCACCTCGCCCAGCTTCGACTGGGTGACATTGCCCCCCGCCTCAACCGCGAGATCGACGATGACCGAGCCCGGCTTCATCACCGCCAGCATTTCATCGGTGATGAGGATCGGCGCCGTGCGGCCCGGAATAAGGGCCGTCGTGATGACGATATCCTGCTTCTTGATATGCTCGAACACCAGTTCCGCCTGACGCTTCTTATAGTCTTCGCTCATCTCCTTGGCGTAACCGCCCGCCGTCTCGCCGGCCTCTTCGCTTTCGACCATGACGAATTTCGCGCCGAGACTCTCCACCTGTTCCTTGGTGGCGGCGCGCACGTCGGTCGCCGTCACGATGGCGCCAAGGCGGCGCGCGGTGGCAATGGCCTGCAATCCGGCAACGCCAACGCCCATGATGAAACATTTGGCGGGCGCGATGGTGCCCGCCGCCGTCATCATCATCGGCAGCGCCCGGCCATATTCCGCCGTCGCGTCCAGCACGGATTTATAGCCCGACAGGTTGGACTGCGACGACAGTACGTCCATGGACTGGGCGCGGCTGATGCGCGGCAGCAGTTCAAGGGCGATGGCCGTCACGCCGGCCTTGGCGTATTCCGCCGCCTGTTCACGGTTTTGCAGGGCGGCCAGATGACCGATCAGAACCGCGCCCTTTTTCATCAGGGCAAGCTCATCTTCGCCTTCGGCCTTGGTCAGCGGGCGCTGGATCTTGAGGACAATATCGGCGTCCTTGAGGGCAGAGGCTTCGTCGGGCGCGATTGTGGCCCCCGACGCCTCATAGTCAGCATCAGAGAATGAGCTGGCATGGCCCGCTCCTGTCTCAACGATGACTTCCGCGCCCAGCCCGACAAATTTCTTTACGGTATCGGGAGTGGCCGCAACGCGTTTTTCATGCTCTCGACGCTCCCGTGGGATAGCGATTTTCATAATCGATCCTTTTTATACTTGTCATTCAGATGGTTGGATGACGCCCCGCAACGCCGTTACTGACAGTCCGGCCCCGTGACGGGGCCGCTTCGCTGCTAGAGCAGGAAGAAGGCCATCAGGATCAGAACCACCACAACCGCGATGGTGCCGAACTTAAACAGGTTGACGAAGAACGCATAGGATTCATTCTGCGCTTCAATATTCATGTTGCCATTTTCAGCCATATTGACAGCCTTTCCCTTGATAAACTTCATTCTGATTACAGTGTGCGATGCAATATACCGAAATCTGAATGAACGGCAACAGATTGTCGCGCCCGCACCGCGAAAAGCGGCGCAGGCGAAATCACAAGCCAGTTTACAAGGCAGAGGGAGGGGTCAGACGGCTTCGAGTTCGTCAATAAACCCCTTGATGACACCGAGGCCCTTCGACCAGAAAGCCGGATCCGACGCATCCAGATTGAACGGCGCCAGCAGTTCCTTGTGACGCAGGGTTCCGCCCGCCTTCAGCATGTCGAAATATTTCTCCTGAAAGCCGCTCTCCGCCTCCTGATAGATGGCGTAGAGGGCATTCACCAGACAGTCGCCAAAGGCATAGGCATAGACATAGAAGGGCGAATGGATGAAATGCGGGATATAGCACCAGAAATACTGATACTCGTCATGCAGCCGGATCGCCGGGCCGAGGCTTTCAGTCTGCACATCCATCCAGATCTTGCCAATCTGGTCGGGGGACAGCTCCTCCTCCCGCCGGGCGGCATGCAGGCGCCGCTCGAACTCATAGAAAGCGATCTGCCGTACCACCGTGTTCAGCATATCCTCGACCTTGCCCGCCAGCATGATGCGGCGCTTTTCGGGATCGGTCTGTTTTTCCAGCATCGCGCGGAAGGTGAGCTGTTCGCCAAACACGCTGGCCGTCTCCGCGAGGGTCAGCGGCGTATTGGCCAGCAATCCGCCCTGCGGCGCGGCCAGAAGCTGATGCACCCCGTGGCCCAGCTCATGGGCGAGCGTCATCACATCGCGGATATTACCCTGATAATTCAGCAGCAGATAGGGATGCACATCGGAAACGGTGGGATGCGCGAAAGCGCCCGGCGACTTGCCGGGGCGGACGGCCGCGTCAATCCACGGCTTTTCGAAAAACTGCTGGCCCAGCTTTGACAGCTCCGGCGAGAAGCGGCCATAGGCCTCCAGCACCGTATCGCGCGCCTCCTCCCACGGGATGAGACGGTCATCGGCGGCGGGCAGCGGCGCATTGCGGTCCCAATAGTCGATCTTCTCCTGCCCCATCCATTTGGCTTTCAGGGCATAGTAACGATGCGACAACTCCGGATAGGCGTCCTGCACAGCCTTGGAGAGGGCGTTCACCACCTCCGGCTCCACCTGATTGGCGAGATGACGCATGGCGGCGGGCTCGGGCGCGCCGCGCCAGTCATCCTCAATCGCCTTGTCCTTTGCCAGCGTGTTGGTGATCAGGGAAAACAGCCGGGCATTCTGCCCGAACACCTTGCCGAGGCTTTTCGCCGCCTTCTTGCGCAGTTCCGCGTTGGGACTGGACAGCAGGTGCAGAACCTGCTGCGAGGCAAGCTCTTCGCCATCCAGTTCGAACTTGAGGCCGGCCATTGTCTCATCAAACAGCCGCACCCAGGCGCTGCGCCCGGAGATTTCCTTCTCATGCAGCAGCTTCTCCACCTCATCGGAGAGCTGATAGGGCTTCAGCGCCCGCACATTGTTGAGCCAGGGCTCATATTTTTTCAGGCTGCTGCCCTCATACATGCCTTGCAGCTTTTCTTCCCCGATGCGGTTCAGTTCCAGCGTGAAGAACAGCAGATCAGTGCTGGTGGCGCTGATTTTTTCCTGCATGGTCTGGAAGAATTTTGCGATGTCCGGATCCGACATATTGCCCGCATAAACGAGATAGGCATAGGACATGATCCGCCCTTCCATCTCGCCGATTTCCTCGAATTTCGAGATGGCGAGATAGAGCCCCTGCCCGTCCAGGCCCAACAGCTTGCCCTTATATTGCGCGGCGAAAGCTTTTGCATCCTGCGCCACCGTCTCCAGATCCTCGAGCAGTTCCGGGGAGGTGCGGGACGGATACAGATCGCTCAAATCCCATTCGGGCAGATTGGCAAGGGCGGCTTTTGTCATGAATAATCAACTCCGGCTAAACAGGCATCATTATCAATTCATGTAGGCAGCAATCGTCAACTGACAAGGAAATTGGCATGCGCCGCCGCAATCGGCTTGCTGCGATCCTTCTGCCAGGCCTCAACCCGCATATTGGCGACGCGCCGTCCGGGCTTGGTGATCACCGCTTCGGCATAGGTTTCAATCGGCTTGCCGGAGCGGAGATATTCCACCGTGATATTGATGATCTTGGGCATACGCGTCACTTCCTGCGTTGCCATCAGATGGACCAGCGCCGCGCTTTCGAGAAACGCGCCGACCACCCCGCCATGCAGCGCCGGCAGCGTCGGGTTGCCGATAAACTTCTTGTCTTCCGGCAGGACGCAGACAAGGCCGCTTTCCCGTTCCTCCAGACGAAGGCCGAGAAAGCTGAAATAGGGGATGAAATCGAACACCTGCTGCCAGTTGCGATCCTGCTTCGCCGCATTGATTTTGCTGATGAAATTTTCCGCGCGTTGTTCGCTCATTGCGCCGCCCTCACACGTTCGGCCACCATATCAAGGGCCGGGCTATCCGTTGATTTCAGCATGAAGGTGCCAACCGCATTGGCAATCGGGTCATGCCGGTCGCCGTGATAGGCGATGGCCCGCACGAAGGCAATCTGCCGCGTCGTCTTGTAGCAGAAGGAATGGGTATAGACATCCTCCCCCGGTGTGGCGGGCTTCAGATAGTCAATGCGTAAATCCAGCGTCGCCAGCGGCAGGTATTTTTCCAGCCGGGCATAGATGCTCATCCCCATGGCGGAATCGATCAATGTGGTGATAATCCCGCCATGCAGCACGCCATTCACCGGATTGCCCGCAAAGCGTTCCTGATAGGGCAGATAGAAGACAACGCCATCCGCGCCCATCTTCTCGATCTTCACGCCGATCTCGGCGCAATGGGGGATGCCCTTGTCAATAATTGTTTGTATCTGGTTGATATCGAACATGTCCGACATAAAATCTATTCCTTGCAATAATCGTGATACCAGGCGACGAATTTCGGCAGGCCGTCTTCAAGACGAGTTGTCGGCTCGAAACCGATGTCGCGGCGGATCGGCTCGATATCTGCATAGGTCGCCTGAATATCGCCCGGCTGCATGGGCAGCAACCGCCGCTCCGCCGTCATGCCCAGGGTTTTCTCGATGATTGAAATAAAATCAAGGAGCTTTTCCGCCCGGTTGTTGCCGATGTTGTAGACCCGATGGGCGGCGGTATCAACCGTCTTTTCCGGCGGCGCCGCAAGAACACCGAGAACGCCCCTCACCACATCGTCGATATAGGTAAAATCGCGCATCATGTCACCGTGATTATAAATATCCACGGGCTCACGGCGCATGATTTTCTCGGTAAAGCGCCAATAGGCCATATCCGGCCGCCCCCACGGGCCATAGACCGTAAAGAACCGCAATCCCGTCATCGGGATCTCATACAGATGCGAATAGGAATGGGCCATCAGCTCATTGGCCTTCTTCGTCGCCGCATAGAGGGAGACCGGGCTGTCCGTGCGATCATCCACCGAATAGGGCAGCTTGTTATTGGCCCCGTAAACGGAGGAGGAACTGGCATAGACCAGATGTTTCAGCTTGTCCATCTGCCGCGCTGCCTCCAGGATCGACAGAAAGCCCGTGACATTGGCCTGGGTATAGTCGAACGGACGGCTGATGCTGTGGCGCACCCCTGCCTGCGCCGCCAGATGGACGATCAGGCTGATTTCCGGATGCGCGCCAAGGGCCGCAAAAAGCGCCGGACGATCGGCGATATCGCAATCATAAAAGGTGATGTTCTTATAGAGTTGCAGCCGCGCGAGCCGCGCCTTTTTCAGCGTCACATCATAATAGGGGTTGAGGTTGTCCACGGCGATGACCTGCCGACCATCCGCCAGCAACGCCTCCGCCACATGCATACCGATAAAACCCGCCGCTCCTGTCACCAGAATGGTCATGTAACGCCCTTTCACCTGAACACTGCCCGTTATCTCCCTTAAAACCCCCTCACCCGGGAAAAGTCAAAGGGAATCAGCGAAATCAGGGCCCATCCCGGCTATAAGTCAGTACTATTGACCTTTATTGCCTTTTATGATAACTTTCTTATATCAACCCTGAATGACGTCTTTTCCAATGGGAGTGGGCAGAGATGATGCTTTCCAATGTTTCGCTTGATGACAAATACACGCTGGAAGAAGGGCGCGTTTTCCTGACCGGTATTCAGGCGCTGGTGCGCCTGCCGCTGATGCAGAAGGCGCGCGATCTTGAGGCGGGGCTGAATACGGCCGGGTTTATCTCCGGCTATCGCGGCTCTCCCCTTGCGGGTTATGATCAGCAGCTTTGGAAAGCCGCGAAAATTCTGAAAGAACGGGACATTCATTTTGAGCCGGGCGTCAATGAGGATCTGGCGGCCACCGCCGTCTGGGGCAGTCAGCAGCTCAATATGTTCAAAGGCGCGCGTTACGACGGGGTGTTCGGCCTGTGGTATGGCAAGGGGCCGGGCGTCGACCGGACGGGCGATGTGTTCCGCCACGCCAACAGCGCGGGCACATCGAAGCATGGCGGCGTGCTGGCGCTCGCGGGCGACGATCACGGCATCGTCTCCTCCACCATCGCACATCAGAGCGAGCATAGCTTCGCCGGATGGATGATGCCGGTGCTGCATCCGGCCAATGTGCAGGAAATTCTCGATTACGGCCTGCTCGGCTTTGAAATGTCGCGCTTCTCCGGTCTCTGGATCGGTTTCAAATGCATTTCCGAAACGGTGGAGGGCGGCGCCTCCGTCTATGTCTCGCCGGAACGCGGCCGCTTCATCCGCCCCAATATCGAACTGCCGGAGGGCGGGCTGAACATCCAGCCCCATGACAACCGCTTCGATCAGGAGGTGCGGCTCAACAAGCACAAGATCTACGCCGCCCGCGCTTTTGCCCGCGCCAACAATATCGACCATATCACCATGGACAGCCCGAAGCGCCGCCTTGGCATCGTCACGGTCGGCAAGGCCTATTACGATGTCCGTCAGGCGCTCCGCGATCTCGGCATCAATGACGAGCTGGCCGCCGACATCGGCCTCACCGTCTATAAGGTCGGTATGCCCTGGCCGCTGGAACCCGACGGGGTGCGCCAGTTCGCCGAAGGTCTGGAAGAGGTGCTGGTGGTTGAGGAAAAGCGCGCCATCGTCGAAAACCAGATGAAGGAGCAGCTTTATAACTGGGACACCAACGTCCGGCCGCGCATCCTCGGCAAGTTTGATGAGAACCGCCATTCGCTGCAGCCCTCCACCGGGGAGTTGACGCCGGCGCTGGTCGCCCGGCTGATCGCGGCCCGCATCCGCCGTTTCTACACCTCGGAAGCCATCGAAAGCCGCCTCGCCTTTCTTGATCGCAAGGAAAAACAGCTGGAGGCCAAACCAGCCAAGCTGGTGCGCACGCCCTTCTACTGCTCCGGCTGTCCGCATAACACCTCCACCAAGGTGCCGGAGGGCAGCCGCGCCGTCGCCGGGATCGGCTGTCATTTCATGGTCACCTGGATGAACCGCAATACCGACACCTTCACCCAGATGGGCGGCGAAGGCGTGCCGTGGATCGGCCAGATGCATTTCACGGACGAGCAGCATATCTTCGCTAATCTCGGCGATGGCACCTATTATCATTCCGGCATTCTCGCCATCCGTCAGGCGGTCGCGGCGAAGGCCAACATCACCTACAAGATCCTTTACAACGATGCCGTCGCCATGACCGGCGGCCAGCCGACGGAAGGGCATATCACCCCCTGGCAGATTGCCCAGCAACTCGAGGGCGAAGGCGTCTCGATGATCCGCGTGGTAACGGACGAACCTGACAAATACGCCGCAAATACCCCCTGGCCCAAGGGGACGACGATCCATCATCGGGATGATCTCGATAAGATCCAGCGGAGCCTGCGCGAGGAGAAAGGCGTCTCGATCCTCATCTACGACCAGACCTGCGCTGCCGAGAAGCGCCGCCGCCGCAAGCGCGGCACCTTCCCCGATCCGGCGAAACGGGTGCTGATCAATGATCTTGTCTGCGAAGGCTGCGGCGATTGCTCCGTCAAGTCGAACTGCCTGTCGGTGGAGCCGGTGGAGACCGAGTTCGGCCGCAAGCGGATGATTAACCAGTCGAGCTGCAACAAGGATTACTCCTGCGTCAACGGCTTCTGTCCGAGTTTTGTGACCATCGAGGGCGGCGCGCTCCGCAAGGCCGCACCGCATGCCTCCGAAAATCCGGCGGAAGGGTTGCCCGCGCCTGCCCATCGCGACCTCAAGGGCCCCTACCGCATTCTGATCACCGGCATCGGCGGCACCGGCGTCGTGACCATCGGCGCCATTGTCGGCATGGCCGCGCATCTGGAAGACAAGGGGATATCCGTGCTGGATCAGGCGGGCCTCGCCCAGAAGGGCGGCGCCGTCACCAGCCATGTGCATATCGCCCCGAAGCCCGAAGACATCAATGCCGTTCGCATCCCGGCCGGGCGCGCCGATCTGCTCATCGGCTGCGACATGGTGGTCTCCGGCTCCTACGACAGTCTTGCCAAATTCGACGTTAATGTCGCCCATGCGGTGATCAATGCGCACCCCTCTCCCACCATGGATTTCACCCTCGACCCCGACGCGCCCTTCCCGGTCAAGGACACCCTCGATCATATCCGCGAGGCCATCGGCCCTGATCAGTGCGACCTGATCGAGGCGAGCGATATCGCCACCACCCTGATGGGGGACGCCATCGCCACCAATCTGTTCATGCTCGGCTTTGCCTATCAGAAAGGCCTCATCCCGCTCAGCGAGGAGGCCCTGCTGCGCGCGGTGGAGCTGAACGGCGTCGCCATAGACTTCAACAAAAAGTCCTTCGGCTGGGGCCGCGTCATGGCTCATGATCCGGACCGCGTCCTGAAAGAGGTGGCGGAATTGAAAGGCCCTGATCTGATCCTCTCCCCCTCAAATGATATTGATGAGATGATCGCCCGCCGGGTTGATTTCCTCACCGGTTATCAGAGCGCCCGTTATGCCCGCCGCTACAGCGATCTGGTAGCCCGCGTCCGCCAGCGCGAAAGCGAGGTGACGCCCGGCGATACCAGCCTGTCTGAAGCTGTGACGCGCGCCTATTTCAAACTTCTCGCCTATAAGGATGAGTATGAGGTTGCGCGGCTTTATACGGATGGCACCTTCATGCAGCGTGTCGAGCATATGATGGAAGGGGAGTATGAGCTGAAATTCCATCTCGCCCCGCCCTTGTTCGCCAAACACGATTCCGAAACGGGTCATCTCAAAAAGAAGGAATACGGCCCGTATATGATGAAGGCGTTCGGCTTCCTCGCGAAGTTCAAGGCGCTGCGCGCTACCCCCTTTGACATCTTCGGCTATCAGGAGGAACGCAAGATCGAACGCGCGCTGATCCGCGAGTATGAAGCGATCATCGAGGAACTGACCCAGGGCCTCACCCGCGATAACCATGCCACCGCCGTCGCCATCGCCGAACTGCCGATGGAAATCCGCGGCTATGGCCATGTGAAGGACAGGGCGATCAACATCTACCGCGGCGATCTTGACAACCTGCTCAGCTCCTTCCGCAACCCGGAACCGCAGAAACAGGCGGCGGAATAGGTTGAAACTGGCCCCCCGGACAATGGCCGATTGGACCTGTCCGGGTCGCCCCGTTTCGGCTATTGAGGGGTAAGGAGAGTGTCATGCTGGAACTCAGACCGAATTGCGAAAGTTGCGATTGTGACCTGCCGAATGGCGAGGTTGATGCCTATATCTGCACGTTTGAATGCACTTTCTGCAAGGAGTGCGCAGAAAATACGCATAAGGGCGTCTGTCCGAACTGTGGCGGAAATTTCAGCTTGCGCCCGGTGCGGCCCGCCGCGCTGATGGATAAATACCCGCAGAGTATAAAACGCATCCTCGCGCAAGAATAACGTCAGTCGGGAAAGCGAACCCAGTTGGCGCGCCGGGAGGGAGGCTCCCTCTGCGGCGTCTCCCCCGTCCGGCCGGGCCAGCGCAGCGGCTCGGATGCGGCGGGCGCGGCGGTGTTGTCGTCATTCGCCGCCTTGTCCGCCAGCAATGGCTCCAACCCATGGGACAGAAGACGCAAGATGTGCGCCGCCTCCATATTGAGGGCGATTTTCTCTTCCGAGCCATTTGCCGCCTCCTCATGACGGTGGACAGCAATGCCCAGCAAACGCCGCGCCTCCTCGGGCGCAATGAGCCCCCCGAGCAGGCATTGCTGCAAAATCAACTCGGAAAGGGTCAAAGCTGCAAAGCCTGCCGCATCGGTGGAAAAATTCTTCATATCCTGAAACCGGAAAAGCCACCTGTCAGTTTATTGAATTTCTTTTCTGCACTTAATTATTGCATTGACCGAATACAAGGGGGCGCGGGCGCACGCCTGCTGCTGCTGCTTCTGCTTCTGCTTCTGCTTTCGCCATGTCTTGCCATTCCCGCCCCAATCGGCTTATGTTATTTAAAAGCGGTCTCCCCCAGGGCTGCCATTCCCGAAAATCAGGAAAGGTATCTTAATGTCAGTCAGAAAATTGCCGGCCGCCGCCATCGCCATGGCCATCACCCTGTTGTTTACCCAATCCGCCCTCGCCCATGTCGGGGATCATGCGACGGGCGGGTTTGCCAGCGGCTTCACCCACCCCCTGTTCGGCTGGGACCATGTGGTCGCCATGATCGCCGTCGGCCTTTGGGCCGGAGTTCTCGGCCGTCCAGCCATTTGGATCCTGCCCATTGTTTTTCCGCTGCTAATGGTGGCAGGCGCGGCGCTTGGGTTAATGGGCGTGCCGCTGCCCGCCGTAGAAACGGGCATTGCCTCCTCCGCTCTCATTCTGGGCCTGCTGATTGTCTTCATGGCGAAGCCGCCGCTCTGGGTGGCGGGCATCCTTGTCGGTGCCTTTGCCATTTTTCACGGTCATGCCCATGGCACGGAGCTGCCGGATGCGGCCAGCCCGTTTACCTATGCCATCGGTTTTGTCCTCGCCACACTGCTGTTGCACGGCATCGGTATCGGCGTCGGATCGCTGAACCGTCTGCCGGTTGGCGAGACGCTCATCCGTATAAGCGGCGGCGTGATTTCCGCCATCGGCGCGGCGTTCCTGTTTGGTATCGCCTGACTGAAAACGGGCCGATCTAATGCCGGCCCGTTCACATTTCGAGGGATCTGACAGGCCCGTTTGCGGGCCTGTTTTTTTATGGTTCAGAAGGCCGGGCCGTCCGCCTCATCATCCGGGGTCTCTCCCGGCCCTTCGATCATGCCGAGGGCCTGCTTGTAGAGATCGACCATATATTCCTGTTCCTGGACATCGGCCTTGTCCATCTTGCGCAGCCGCAGGACGGCGCGCATCGCCTTGACATCAAAGCCCGTGCCCTTGGCCTCGGCAAAGATTTCCTTGATATCGTCGGCTATGCCCTTCTTCTCTTCTTCCAGACGTTCAATTCTCTCGATATAGGACCGCAAATGCTCCGCTGCGACTCCGCCGACATCAGCCATAATCTCTTGTCTCCATCATTACTCGTCAAACCGTCCGGATGAATGCCCGGCGCGGCTTTTTTACCCGTTTGCCGCCCGCAAGTACATGCCTGGCGGAAAATTTTTTACGCGCCGCGTCAGCCATGCTCCTTCTGCGATTTGGCGAAGGCGGCCTGCTGTTCCGGGCTGGCTTCCTGCTGGTATTTCGCCTTCCATTCATCAAACGGCATGCCATAGACGATTTCCCGCGCCGCCAGCTTGTCCATCTCCATGCCGCGTTCCTCCGCTGCCTCGCGGTACCAGTCGGCCAGGCAGTTGCGGCAAAAACCCGCCAGGATCATCAGGTCGATATTCTGCACATCGGTGCGCCGACGCAAATGATCGCGCAGGCGGCGAAAGGCCGCGGCTTCAAGTTCCACTGTTTTCGGGTCCATCACTTTTTCCTTTGTTTCTCGTCTTCTTATGACTCTATGCCGGAAACCGTCTCCTGCAAGACCTGATCAACAACTTTTATGAGCGCGTCGCGCGGGCTGTCTCCCGCCCCGACCGAGGCCTGGTAAAGCGCAAGCTGCCGGTCGGCGGAAGCGCCGCGGCGGATAATCTCGCGGGCATGGGCAACTTCCGCCTCGCAGCCGAGCGCCGCCGCATCCTCGGCTGTCAGCGTAATGATCTCCTCAATCAGTTCCCCCGCCGGGACGGGAGCCGGAATGCCGAAATCGATCAGCTTCCCCTCCACGCCGAAGCGCTGCGCGATCCAGCGGTTCTCGGCAACCAGCGTCTGCGGATAGATACGCCAGCGCTGATTGCTGCGCCGCAGCCGATACAGCATGCGCAGGATACAGCTATAGAGCGCCGCGATTGCCAGCGCATCCTCCATCAACGGGCAGACATCGCAAAGGCGCATTTCCAGCGTCGGGAACTTGGCCGACGGGCGCATGTCCCACCATAATTTCGACGCATCCTCGAACGCTCCCGCCTCAACCAGCGTATCGGTGAAGCGGGCATATTCGCCCCAGCTTTCGAACCGGTCCGGCACGCCAGTGCGCGGCAGCCCGTCAAACACAGAAATACGATAGGATTTAAGGCCGCTCACCTCCCCCCGCCAGAAGGGCGACGAGGTGCTGAGCGCCAGCAGATGCGGCAGGAAATAGCTGGCCTGATTCATCAAATCGATGCGCAGCTCCGGATCCTCGATGGCGCAATGCACATGCATGCCGCAGATCATCAGGCGGCGCACCGTCGCCTGCATATCGCGGGCAATGATGTCATAGCGTTCCTTCGGCGTATGCTTGAGCTGATGCCAGTCGGCGAAAGGATGCACGGAGGCCGCCATGAGACCAAGGCCATATTCCCGCGCCACCGCCGCCGTGGTACCGCGCAGCTCGGTCAATGCCGCCCGCGCTTCACCGATATTGCGGCAGATGCAGGTCCCCACCTCGATCTGGGAGCGGAGGAACTCCGGCGTCACGATATGGCCGGGCAGCCGCGCCTCGCATTCACTTAGGATCTCCTCGGGCGGTTCGATGGCCAGTTCCCGCGTTTCCAGATCGACAAGCAGATATTCCTCCTCGATCCCGATGGTGAATGTCGGCTCCTTTATGCTCATCCGCCTTCCTCCCCTAACCCCTAAAACGCGCTATCTGCCGAGCGCGCCGCCTGCCTGCAGTTTATGGAGGGCGTCCGCCATGATTGCGGCCCATTTTTCCGCCCCTTGATGGGTATCGATCAGATCCTGCCGGATTTCGATGGCGACATGGGGCAGGCCGCGTTTCGTGCCATGTTCATTCATGGTATAGCCAAGCGGTTCGCGCGCCGAATAGGGCTCGTTATCGCCGACCACAAGGCTGCTGTTCTCTCGCAGGATATCCAGCAATGGCGCAGCAATGCGCGCATCCTGGTCCCACAACACGCCGATATGCCACGGACGTTCGAACTCATTCATGACCGGGGTGAAGCTGTGCATGGAAATGAGAATGGGATGATCATGCGCGGCCGCTTTCTTTTCGATCAGCCGGTCCAGTGCGGTCTGATACGGCCAGAACCATTGATCAAGACGCTTCTGCCGCTCCGCCGTGCTCACATTCCGGTTGGCGGGAATTTCAATGCCGTCGCTCACCTCCGGCATGCTGGCGGGATCGTCGGTATAACGGTTGGCATCCACCAGCAAACGGGAGAAGCGCGCGAAAATGGCGCTCGCCTCCAGCTTTTCCGAGAGCCGCTTCGACACATCCTCGATCCCGATATCCCAGGCGATATGCCGCGCCAGCACCGTTGGATCGGTGAGGCCGAGATTGTCATATTCCGCCGGGATATGACGGCTCGCATGATCCACGGTCAGGATCAGCGCAGACGGGCTGTCGGCATTCAGAATGTAAAAGGCATCAGACACGGTATCGGGCATGGGACAACATCAGAAATATTTCACAGTTACGTCATACTAGCTCATACCCGTCCCCGCTTACAATGGAGGGAATGGTGAACGCTGCGGATATATGGCGGGGCGGCGTATCTGTTGCCCGCCCGCATCCCTGCCATCGTCATTTCGGGTTGGAACCCAGAAAAATCCTGCAATATTTCAGATGCCTGCTATAAATGAAAAAGGGCAATGTGGGAAAGATGGCAACGCTTTACTCAGGTGAAACAGGATGCGACGACAACGTAAGACCAAGATTATAGCCACCCTCGGCCCTGCCAGCTCCGATGCGGAAACGATCGAGGCCATGCATTTTGCGGGGGCGGATGTATTCCGCCTTAATTTCAGCCACGGCGACCATGCGGACCATGCGGCGCGCTATCAAATCATCCGCGAATTGGAGGAGAAAAGCCGCAGGCCCATCGCCATTCTCGCCGACCTGCAGGGGCCGAAAATCCGCATCGGCAGCTTTGCCAAAGGTCCGGTTATGCTGGAAAATGGCGCGGCCTTCCGGCTCGATCTTGATAAAAAGCCGGGCAATGCAACACGGGTTTCCCTGCCCCATCCGGCAGTTCTCGAGAGTCTGGAAGACGGCAGCATCCTGCTGCTCGACGACGGCAAGCTGCGCCTCGTCGTCACAAGGACGGGCAAGGACTTCGTCGACTGCAAGGTGGAGGTCGGCGGCAAAATTTCCGATCGCAAGGGGGTCAGCGTGCCCAATGCCGTCATCCGCATGAGCCCACTGACCGACAAGGACCGCCGCGATCTGGATTTCGCGCTCGAACTCGGGGTCGACTGGGTCGCGCTGTCCTTCGTGCAGCGGGCCGAGGATATCGCCGAAATCAAGAAGCTTGTCGCCGGGCGGGCCGCCGTAATGGCGAAGATAGAAAAGCCCGCCGCCGTTGATAATATTGACGAGATCATCGACCTTGCCGACGCCATCATGGTGGCGCGGGGCGATCTTGGCGTCGAGGTGCCGGTGCAGGAAGTCCCATCCATCCAGAAGCATATCATCGCGCGCGCGCGCGAGGCGGGCAAGCCCGTCGTCGTCGCGACGCAGATGCTGGAGAGCATGATCTCCTCCCCCGTGCCGACACGGGCCGAGGTGACCGACGTTGCCAACGCCATTTACGACGGCACGGATACGGTCATGCTGTCGGCGGAAAGCGCGGCGGGAAGTTACCCGCTGGAAGCGGTCAGCATGATGAGCAGCATCGCCGAGGTAACAGAAAAAGACCCCATCTATCGCAGCGTTATCGACGCCAAGCATGGCCATCTGGAAGCCACCACCGCCGATGCCATCAGCGCCGCCGCCGCGCAGGTCGCCCGCACCATCGGCGCCGCCGCCATCGTTACCTATACCACCTCGGGATCGACCGCGCTCCGTGCCGCGCGGGAAAGATGCGCCGTGCCGGTGCTGGTCCTCACCCCGAACATCCGCACCGCGCGGATGCTGGCGCTCGCCTGGGGGCTGCATTGCGTGCACACGCCGGATGCGGAAAATTTCGCCGATATGGTGAACAAGGCCTGCAAACTTGCCTTCGCCGAAGGTTTCGCCCGCGCCAACCAGCGGGTAGTGATTATGGCCGGCGTGCCATTCGGAACGCCCGGCTCCACCAACATCCTGCGCATCGCCTGGGTCGGCGAACAGTAAGGCGTTTTGGATAAATGAGGGTATCTATCAGCGCCGCTGCGGCGCCTCAGATGCGCTTCTTGTCCCGCTCCAGAATAAGCCGGTCAAGGCGTATCTTCACCCCCTCCAGATGCGGATTGAGGGTGACGGCCTTCTCGTAGGCGGACAGTGCCCCCGCCTCCCGCTCGCGTAGCTCGAAAATCTGGCCAAGGCCGGACAGGGCGCCGAAATGCCGGGGTTCCAACTCCAACACTTTCGCAATGTCCTCCATAGAGCTGTCATATTCGCCAATCAAGAACAGAACCGTCGCCCGTTTGTTCCAGCCTTCCGAATAACCAGGATCGACCTTGACCAC
This sequence comes from Sneathiella sp., assembly GCF_002694385.1. Taxonomy (GTDB): domain Bacteria; phylum Pseudomonadota; class Alphaproteobacteria; order Sneathiellales; family Sneathiellaceae; genus Sneathiella. Next base: position 471,679 of record NZ_NZMB01000005.1, on the reverse strand, counting down.
CGTAGTGAACAGGGTGAGGGCCTTCGCCAGATCGCCGCGCCCCATATAGCTCACCCCCTGCAACATCAGAAAATCTATTGTATCGCTGCCGGAAGTGAGCCAGATCTGCCAAATCCGCTGCTCGATGGTTTTGGCTTCAGCGCTGCTTTGCGTCTCCGCCAGGCGGGAAAAAAGCTCATCCAGTTTGGGATCGTCCTGACGGGCGTGAGCAAGGCTCCCCACAAGGAGGAAACCGGTCAGGAAAAGAATGCCGAATATGCCTCGCACCATATTAACAATATAGCGCGGCGACGGTGGATTGATAAGCGCAAGTTGCGACACAAAGTTGTGAGCGGCTAGAGGGCCCGGTTATTTGCGAGGGCGGGCGGCACGGGTCCGCCACTCGCCCAGTCGAGCAGTTCCACCGTGTGCACGACCGGCAGGTCCATGCCGGAGGCAATCTGCGTGATGCAGCCGATATTGCCCGCGGCCACCAGATCGGGGGCGCATTTTGTGATATTGGCGACCTTGCGCGCTTTCAGCCGGTCCGCCAGCTCCGGTTGCAGCAGATTATAGGTTCCTGCCGATCCGCAGCAGATATGGCTTTCGGGGATATCGGTCACTGTGAAACCCGCACGGCGCAAAAGGTTTTTGGGTTCCTCCCGGATTTTCTGGCCATGCTGTAACGAACAGGCGGAATGATAGGCGACCGTTAAAGCGGGGATGCCGCCCGCCGCCTTGATCTCTATCCGGCTCATAAATTCCGTTATATCGCAGGTAATTGCGGCGACTTCTTTCGCCTGCCTGCGAAGTTCGGAGTCCGCGTCATGGGCGAACAGGTTGCCATAATCCTTTACCGTTGTGCCGCAGCCGGAGGTGTTGATGATGACAGCGTCCAGCCCCTCTCCCGCCATCTCGCGGGCGAAGGCGCGGATATTCCGGGCCGCGAAGCTGCGTGCCGGTTCTTCCTTACCCATATGCAGGGTCAGTGCGCCGCAGCAGCCCGCCTCCTGCGGGATGATTACCTCCACCCCATGCCGGGTCAGCAGGCGAATGGTAGCATCATTGATTTCCGGCGACAGAACCTTCTGTGCGCAGCCGGTCATCAGCACCACACGCTTTTTCCGGACGCCTTCCGCCTGATGCAGTCGCCGGGACGTGAGGCGGGAGGGGGCCGGTATGCTCACCGGCGCCATCGACAGCATCGCCGCGAGACGCCCCCTGAACAGACCTTTTACCGGTTGCATCAGCTTTGCCCCGGTCAGGGACAGACGAAACAGCCGCGGTCGCGGCAGCAGCAGCGCCAGCAGGAAGCGCAGCGCCCTGTCCAGCAGCGGGCGACGGTATGTTTCTTCCACATAGGCGCGGCCATGCTCCAGCAGATGCATATAGTCAACGCCGGACGGGCAGGTTGTCATGCAGGACAGACAGCCCAGGCAGCGATCCAGATGGGTGACGGTGGACGCCTTAGCAGGCGCGCCGCTTTCCAGCATCTGCTGCATCAGATAAATCCGCCCGCGCGGGCTGTCCCGCTCATCCCCAAGCTCCAGATAGGTCGGGCATGTCGCCGTGCAGAAACCGCAATGCACGCATTTACGCAGGATATCGTTGGAGCGAGAAAATTCCGGATCGGCAAGCTGGGTGAGGGTAAATTCCGTTTTCATATCAGTCCCCTGCCGGAGATTCATGAGAAATGTCTTCAGCTTCCGTCATCCGGCCGGGATTGAGAATATTCTCCGGATCGAAGGCATTTTTGATCCGCGCGTTCAGCTTCTGAATGGCTGCCGGTTGCGGCTGGAACGGTGAAATGGTCCGGCGTAACTTGCTACTCCCCCGGATCAGGGTGGCATGCCCGGCCCCGCCGAGGGCCGCGCGGATCACACTCTCACCGCCGTCAAACTCCTCCTCCGGCATCTCCGCCCAGAGCAACCCGCCGCCCCAGTCGAGGAAATAGCGAGCCGCGGGAATATTGGCGAGGATTGCAGATATGACCCGCGTGGCGTTGGCGGGCGTTATGGACACCCTCCAAAGCGGCCGGTCACTGTTCGCAAAGGCCCCTGCGCCCCCAAGGAACGACCAGAAAGCAAGGGATGCCTCCGTTTCAAGGCAGAGAATATCGCCCTCTTCCTTCAGAAGCTCTTGCAGCGCCCGCACGCGAAACTCGGCCGATGGGCCCAACCCCTCGATCTTGAGCGCGAGCAACGCTGTATCCTCCCCCGCGCCCGCCGNGTTGGGCAGACGGGCCGCGATATCGGCCGGAAGATAGGCCGCNGCCGCCACGTCATGAACGGAGGAAAGACCCAGATTCATCAGCCGCGGCGCATTTTCAAGCGCGACACCCGCAATCAGCAGGGTNCGGATTTCATCGGGTTTGGGCAGCACCTTGAANGTGAAACCGCTGGCGATCACCAGCGTGCCATAGCTGCCNGCCACCAGCTTGCAGAGGTCATATCCCGTGACATTCTTCATCACCCGGCTGCCNGTCTGGAAAGTCTGGCCNCGNCCGGTATANCCGGTGACGCCCAGCAGATGATCCCGCGCACTGCCCGCCTTCACCCGCTGACTGCCGGACAGATTGGCGCTGAACANACCGCCAAGGGTGCCAAGACCCGCNNCNAGGCCATAGAGCGGCCCGTAATCGGGCGGGTCGAANGCCANCCGCTGGCCGTTCTTGTCCAGCTCCGCCTTNACCNNGGCAAGNCTTGTGCCNGCCCTCGCCTGCATGACCAGCTCGCCNGGCTCATAAAGGGTGATGCCCGCAAGGCCCNANAGNTCNAGCCCGTGATCCGCCACCACCGGGCGGCCGAGCCCGGACTTGCTGCCTGCGCCCTGAATGGCGAGNCTGTGATGCCCGGACAGCGCCCAGTGCAGCANCTCGCCAATCTCTTCCTCCTGGGNAATGCGGGACGTCTGCATGGCGTCNCTCAAAACCGCGGCAGATCGGGAAAGGGCAATTCTCCCTTGTGGACATGCATCTTGCCAAGCTCGGCGCAGCGGTGAAGCACGGGAAANACCTTGCCCGGATTGAGCCGNCCNTCGGGATCAAAGGCGCATTTGAGGCGCTGCTGCTGTTTCAGATCATCCTCAGAAAACATNTCCCCCATCAGGTCGCGCTTTTCAACGCCAACACCATGNTCCCCGGTCAGAACGCCGCCCACCTCGACACAGAGTTTCAGGATATCCGCCCCGAAGGCTTCGCANTTCTCGACCTCGCCCGGCACATTGGCATCAAACAGGATCAACGGGTGCAGATTGCCATCCCCGGCATGAAAGACATTNGCGACGCGCAGGCCATATTGNTNCGAAAGCTCNCTCATACGGGCCAGCACCTTGGGCAGGGCNCCGCGCGGTATCGTGCCATCCATGCACATGTAATCNGGGGAAATGCGCCCGACCGCCGGNAACGCCGCCTTGCGNCCGGCCCAGAAGGTCAGNCGTTCCGCCTCGCTCTCGCTGGTCCTGCTGACAACGGCGCCGCATTCCTTGGCGATNCGGTCAATCNCNNCCTGGCAATGCTCGATCTCCACCAANGGGCCATCCAGCTCGANAATCAGCAANGCCTCCACATCCAGCGGNTANCCCGCGTGGCAGAANTCTTCCGCCGCGTGAATGGCGGGCCGGTCCATCATCTCCATGCCCGCCGGGATGATGCCCGCGCTGATAATNNNNCCGACGCATTCNCCCGCCTGCTCGCTGCTTGGGAAGCCGATAAGCTGCGCCGAGATATGTTCCGGGCTTTTCAGGATGCGGACCGTCACTTCGGTGACCACCCCAAGCAANCCTTCCGATCCAGTCATGATGCCGAGCAGGTCATAGCCTTCCGCATCCAGATGNTTGCCGCCGAGACGGAGAATATCGCCGTCCATCGTCACCATTTCNATGCCGAGCAGATTATGCGTGGTCAGGCCGTATTTCAGGCAATGCACCCCNCCGGAATTTTCCGCCACATTGCCNCCGATGGTGCAGGCGATCTGGCTGGANGGATCAGGCGCGTAATAAAAACCNTNNGCCTTTACCGCCTCGGTAATGGCGAGATTGGTCACGCCCGGCTGGGTGACAACGCAGCGGTTGTCATANTCGATNTCNAGGATNCGNTTNAACTTGCCAAGNCCGAGGAGAACCCCGTCCGCGAGCGGCAANGCCCCGCCNGAGAGCGANGTNCCGGCGCCGCGCGGCACCACATTCACGCCCTGATCCTTNCAGAATTTGAGNATTTCGGCGACNTCCCCGACTGTTGAGGGAAGNACNGCCACCATGGGAAGCTGTCGATANACGCTGAGNGCGTCACATTCAAAGGCGCGGAGCGCGTCTTTATCGTCAATNACCGCCTCNGGATCGGCGACGAGGGCTTTCANNCCNGCCACCAGNTCCGCCCGGCGGGCCAGCACATCGGCATCGGGCTTTGGCATCAGCATTGCGGCATTCCTCCCCTTGCCCCGGATATTCCTGATCCTGACATAGGGCGGAACGCCTGACCTTGGCAAACAAAAAAACCGTCAATGCCGAAGCATTACGGTTTTTTTCACAATGCAGAAGCCATCGCCTAAAAGAGGCAGATCAGCCCTGACGCGCCTTGAAACGGCGGTTGGTTTTATTGATAACGTAGACCCGTCCCTTGCGGCGTACGACGCGGCAATCGCGATGACGCTTTTTCGCGGACTTGAGCGAGTTCAAGACTTTCATTGTCTAATATCCTGCCAGCTAAGTGAATTCGAAGGCCGGAACATACTGGCCTCCCCGCGCCCTGTCAATGGGGAATAGAGCCACTTTTGCGAAGAAATCCGCTTTTACCGAAGAGCCCGCATCAGGTAATCTCGACGGGCTTGCGGGCATAAATGCGAAAGACCTGCAAAATGCCCGCATCCATCATGCGCGTGCGATTGAGCCAGAGCTCTCCTTCCTTCAATATCCAGTCATGCAAATGCCCGCTTTTCTCGCCATTGCCGGTGCGTGTGGCGTAATCGGCAAAGGCCCGCATCACATTGGCCTTGTATTCGGCTGTGATATTTTCGGCAATGCTGACCTCAAATCCGATCGCAGTCAGCAGTTTGCGGGCCTCCTGCACCTCCATCAGATGGGGCGGCAGCGGCTCCGCCTGCTGCCAGTCCTTCAGCGCAGTCGCATCCTTCACCTTCCCTTCCAGCATATAATCCGACATCATGAACTGACCCGAAGGGCGCAGCATGTCATAAATCGCCCGGAAGGTTTCCGGCTTGTGACGGACGTGAAAAAGGGCCTCCGACGCATATACAATATCGGCGGAGCGGGGTTTGGGCGTAAATTTCTCAAAGTCGCAGGGCAGAAAACTGACATGTCGGGCCTGGCCCGCCATTTTCGTCATTTCCGCCCCTGCCTCCATCAGAACAGCGTCCGGTTCATAGCCGGTGACATAGGCATCATATTCGTGGGCGACCCAGCGGGCGAAGCCGCCAAGACCGGCGCCGAGTTCTGCCACGCTCAGCTTCTTGTTGATGCCAAGCGGCTTTGTCAGGCGGGATTTCGCATCATCTGGAATACAGCGGACCATGCCTTCGCCAAACAGCGTCACCACCGACTGCTGGCGGCTGAGACTCCAGCCCTTGACCGTCGGCGGTCCATCGTCACGCGGCGGCGCGGCAGATGGCGCAGGTTCGCCCGTATCCCCCTCGGGTTCTACGGCCAACTCATAACCGTCCCACCACGCCCGAAGACGGGCCTTCAGGGGCGGCTTGGCATCTCCGTCTGCGACTTTCCGACCTGCGCTCATGCACTACCTGTTCACTAACGGCCGAAAACCACGACCGGATGCTAAGTCTCGCAAAAAATACTTAACCCTTCGTAAAGCCGACAGGCGGTTAAAACAGCTCTTCACGTCATACGGGAACGGCCTCAGATCTTGCTGCCACTTTCCGCCCAGTAAGGCTCCCTAAGTTCGCGTTTCATGATCTTGCCGATGGTGCTGCGCGGCAGCTCCTCGCGAAACTCAACACCGCTGATGCGCTGCGTCTTGCCAAGCCGCCCATTGACCCAGTCGGTCAGCGCGGCTTCCGTCAGGGCGCTGCCCGCTTTTGGCACGACAAGGGCAAGTGGCGTTTCGCCCCATTCCGCGCTCGGTACGCCGATCACCGCAACATCGGCCACTTCCTTGTGCTTCGACAGCTCCACTTCAATATCCGAAGCATAAATATTGAAACCGCCGGAAATGATCATGTCTTTCTTGCGATCGAGCAGATAGAGAAATCCATCCTCGTCGATCCGGCCCATATCGCCGCTCTTGTAAAAAACAATCCCTTCGGGGGAGCGCCAGATCATGGCCTCTGTCAGGTCGGGGCGGCCATGATAACCGGTCATCATCGCCCCGTTGCGACCGATGATCTCGCCAATCTCACCTTGCGGCAGTTCGACCCCCTCCTCATTGATGACGCGAAGATCGACCCCTTCACCCGCCTGGCCGACGGAAGCCAGCTTGTCCGGGTAATCATGGCAGGCCAGAATAGTGCCGACACCACCTTCGGTCAGGCCGTAATTTTCAAACATCTTGCCCGGCCAGCGATCAAGAATTTCCCGCTTCACCCCCTCGCGAAGTGGCGCACTGGTGCAGAATTTCACCTCAAACGCGCTGAGGTCATATGAGTCAAATTCCGGATGAGCGAGCAGGCGCTGATATTGCACGGGGACCAGCATTGTGTGTGTGACCCGTTCCGTCTCGGCAAGTTCCAGATATCCCTTCACATCAAATTTGGGCATGATAATGACGCGCCCGCCCATGGCCAGCGTCGGCAGCAGCATGACAAGGGTGGTGTTGGAATAAAGCGCCGTGGAGATCAGCGTTACCGCGTTGTCCATGGGGCCGAGATTATGGAAGCGGCGGATGTGACCGGCCCGCATCTGCTGGCTCTGCACAATGCCTTTCGGCATGCCTGTAGTGCCGGAGGAATAGATCAGGTTGAAAGCATCGCCGGGCTCGATATCCACATAGAGCGGATCATCGGAAGCGTCACCAATCAGACTATCATAGGGCGTCCATCCCTCGCCTTTAAAATCAAAGGAGACGTAACCGTCTGCCGGAATTCCATCAATATTGCCACGGAACGGCTCTATCAGATCGCGGGTCGATTTTGACGCAAAGACAAGGCGCGCACCAGAATCACGCACCATCATCGCCAGCTGCTCGGAAGAGGCCATGCCCGACAACGGCACCGTACAGACGCCNGCCTGAAGCGCGCCCAGAAACACTTCCANATATTCGATNCTGCTTTTGGCGAGAATGGCAACCATATTNCCNCGNCCNAGGCCCCGCCCNGCCAGCATATTGGCAACCTGATTGATNCGCGGCAGAAATTCNGCCCAGGTCCGGACCTCCCCGTCGCATTTNATAACCTGCATATCNGGCTTTTCCGCCGCGGCGCGCCGNANNTGTTCCGCGAAATGCACGAAACCGGTGTTGCTGCTGCCTGTGGCCGGGATTGTCTGGCTCATTCCTNATTCTCCGTCTTNTCTTTCGGCCCNGGAGGCCGTGGTCCGATTTTNCGGCAGATTAGCCCCGCANCGCCCGCAATGAAAGCAAAGAATTCAACTTGAAAGCGCGTNNAACNCAAAAAACCGTTGGTCTTTNNGGCCATCCGGCATAGTCTTTGCCGCTAAAGCGCCCTTTCGATTTTCATCGCGAGCAAACCCGATGTTCCAGCTTCATCCCCAGCTTTCAAAAGANACCTATCCCCTCCGCGCCATGCCGCTCTGCCGTCTGNTGCTGATGAATGATGCGCGCTATCCCTGGATCATACTGGTGCCTGAGAAACCNGATCTTGTGGAAATTACNGACCTNGGNGAAGAGGATTACCTCAGCCTGATGAAAGANGTGCGGCGCGCCACCAAGGTCATGAANCAGCTATTTCAGGNGGACAAGATGAATGTGGCCATGCTTGGCAACATGGTNCCGCAACTTCATGTGCATATNATCGGCCGTTATAANGATGATCCGGCCTGGCCGGGTCCGGTCTGGGGCGTNGGCGATGCCGTGCCGTATGANCCGGGGGATGCNGATGCGCATATCCGCGGCATTCGCAATGCCTTTACCCGCATGTAAGGCACAGCCNNACCTTACACAACCTCATANCCGAACTGCNCCGCCCGCCGGGTCAGCCAGCGCCAGAAGGTGACNGCNCGGCTTCGNGGCACCAGCAAATCATAATNCCGNGCATCCGGCCGCAGCAGCAGGATCTCCAGCCCGCCGATATCCGTNNCCNTNGCAGACAGGACCGGAAAGGCGGCGTCGCGCAGATCAANNCGCACNCCCCGCCGCAATAGATCGGCCGCACAGGGCCCACCGAGCCGNAGGTAGCAATANCCATGACTGCGATCNAGCGTCACGCCCTCTNCCGCCGTGATNGTCGCCGCCANTATGTCCGCCGGGCCCGCGTCCCCCAGATACAAGAGCGCCGCGTCCGNTGGCCGGAGCAGCAGGCCGCCGCCCAGCCGGACCACCCGGCTTGCTTGCGGCAAGGCACCCAGCCCCAGCAGCTCNTCCAGACGGGAGCCAAGCTGATCGCCTGTCCTATCCCACAATNTTANTTCAAGNCANGAAAANTCCTTTATTTCCTGTATGGTTACGCCCGGATTTTCNGAATCNGAACCAAANCGGCCATGAATACGCTCCCCGCGCAGCGCGGAATTTCTTTCAACCATGCCNGCGTTCCTTTCCCGGCNGGTAGNNGCGCGGCGGCCCNACNTTCACATCGACAAGGGNCGCCGTCTCCCGGTCCATCGCGCGGATCAGGCTGCCNATGCGGGCNTGGCCATCCGCCAGCCGGGCCAGGGCGATATNTCCCTCAAACANNNGACTNGNNGTGGCCGATGTGATCTTGCCGATCCCCTTNCCCGANGGNTCCNGCCCATCNCCCTCATANANANGCATACCGACCTTGAGCCGGNCCGNNGAGCCGCCCTCCGCGGCNGNNCTGACCGCGCGCAAACCGACAAGCTCCGGGATATCCTCCCTTTCCGTCCCTGCCATCTCCGCCGCNGAGAGGNCTCCCGCCTCGATCCGCAGGATTTCCCGCGCCGCCACACCGGCCAGCGTCAGCCCCTGCCGCTGCCCGGCCTCCCGCAGCAGATTGAACAGGATATCCCCGTGGCCCGCGCCCGTCAGGATGCCATAGGCCGGACCGCCCGTCAGATCGAAACGGGCGAGGATAAAGGGCACCCCCTCCTGAGTGAGGGAACGGAATGCCATGTGAGAAAGCGCATTATCCATTACCGAGATGGGCAGCGCCCGCGCGAGAAGCGCATCCACCCCCGGCCCCGCGAGCAGAAAGACCGCCTGATCCTCGCTCATATCACGCATCATCATTTTTGGGTAATTATTTGTTTCCAAATATTTTTCTATGACATCAGAAAGCGCACCTGAAAAGGACGGATGACAGGTCAGGAGATACTCCCCCTCGCCCTTTCGCCAGCAATATACCTCGGCAATCGTCCACCCTTCCGGCGAGATGGCAAAACACCGACGCAGGCCTCCGACGGGAAGTTCCTTCCCGCCCGACAGAGGGGTGAGCGCAGCGAGGAAAGCTGCGGCATCCGGCCCCTCAATATGAAATTTTCCATAATCGGAGAGATCGGAAAGCGCCGCCTTTTCCCGCGCGGCCAGCGCCTCGCGCCGGGCAGCCGTGACGGGCGTCTCCCCGTCCAGCGGATAATGATCGGCCAGTCGCCAACCCGCGCGTGTCCGTATCTGCCCACCGGCTTTTTCTGATACGCCGTAAAGGGGCGACCGGCGCAGCGGTGACAGCTTCTCCTTTGCCAGATCGCCCGGCGCCCTGTGCGGCAGCGTCCTGTCATATGTCACAAGAGGCGGCAATCCCCGTGTATACAGCCGGTCGCGTTCCGTGTCCGCGAAACATTTGCCAAAACCTGTCGCCGCGGGCATGGGCACCTCCCCCGCCATATCCGCCGACTGGACCAGCGCATCGCAAGTCAGTAATATCTTGCGGTCGAGCGGATCATCCCCTCTCTTGCGCAAGATCACACGGCGGAGAGTGAAAAGCCCTTGCGCGGCGATAATCTCATGGTTCGGATAGAGCGGGATTCCGGCCTGCCGGGCAAACTGATGGCAATGATCAGGCAATTCGCGGCGCACATCGACAATGGCCACCAGTGACAGGTCATGATCGCGCGCCGCGGCGGCAAATTTATAGGCCGCGTCATGATTGCAATAAAGAACGACATTCCGGCCCGGCGCAACATCATGTCGGATCAGTAGCGACTGTGCTTCCCGGACATGCACAATCCCCGGCAAGTCATTGTTTCTGAATATAAAAGAGTACTTTTCCTTGCCTGTCTCAAATGCAATCTCCCGCGCCGTGATATCAATGTCGCGCTGCTCCGGCAAAAGCGGATTGAAGCGCCCCGGCGGCGGCGGCACCCGTTCACGACAAAAGATATGCCTCTCCCCATCGCGAGAAAGCGCTTTTGTGCGCATCAGGATTTGAACATGGGGCAGCGCGGACAATTCCTCGATAGCGGTCTGCCGCCACGTGGCCGCGCTCATTCCATCAATCGGCGCCGCATCATACAGCAAGCTGCCGCCCATGATGAAATCCTGCTCGACGATAATCACCTGCCGTCCCTCGCGCGCTGCCGCCAGCGCCCGCGTGAGGCCTGCCGGGCCACTGCCGACCACCAGCAGGTCCGTATAAAGATAAAGATGTTCGACGGCGAGTTCAGGGGACGGAGATTTCTTGGACCGCTCCGTCCTTCGATGCTTGCCAGGCAGCCGTCGCACCGCCCGTTCTGCCAGCCGCCCCCAGCTGACGGAAAGCGGGAACGGCCAGAAGGCGCTTTGCGCGATCAGGCCATCATAGAGTTCAATGTCTTGTGCCGGGGCGGTTATCGGCAGCCTGCCTGGCCGGATCAGACGCACCGGCGCATCTATCCCCCGCGCGCGATGATAATGCGCGCTCCAGCCCATAAGCGACCGGCCGTTCGCGAGCAGCGCCGCCGCCAGCGTATCCCCCGTCCCCCCAAGATAACGCCGCCCGTTAAACCGGAAACGCAGCGTCTTCCGATTCGCCGCCAACTTACGCGGCGGCTTCTCGTCCACTGTCTTTTGCGTAAAATATGTAAATGGCCAGATACGCGCCATTGATACTCATCCTCATCCGTTCCCCTTCTTCTAACAGATGGGGCATGGCTTTCGCTACAGGGGAATATGGGACATTGCAAAAGGGAATACCATGATTGACTTGCATGAGCGCCGGGCCTAGCCTTTGCAAGGGGCATATTCAGGGAAGAAGGATAATAAAATGCAAAAACAATCCTGTCTCGTCATCGGCGCAGGGGATGCGACCGGCGGCGCCATTGCCAGAAGATTTGCCCGTGAAGGGTTTGAAACCTGCATTGTGCGGCGCGCGCGCCATCTTGATGATCTGAATGTCCTCGCCGACAGCATCCGCACAGCCGGCGGCAGCGCCCATGCCTTCGGTGTCGATGCGCGGGAAGAGGAAGAAATGGTCAATCTCTTCGCCAAAATCGAGGCCGATATCGCCCCGCTTGGTGCCGTGGTGTTCAATATCGGCGGCAATGTGAATTTTCCAATCGCCGAGATGACGACACGTGTTTACCGGAAAGTCTGGGAAATGAGCTGCTTCGCCGGTTTCCTCACCGGGCGGGAAGCTGCAAAGGCCATGACCCCGCGCGGCAAAGGCACCATCCTCTTTACCGGTGCGACCGCGTCCATCCGCGGCGGGGCAGGCTATTCCGCCTTCGCGGGGGCCAAACATGCGCTGCGCGCCCTTGCCCAGAGCATGGCGCGCGAACTCGGCCCGAAAGGCATTCATGTCGCCCATATCATTATCGACGGTGCCATTGACACGGCCTTTGTCAAGGAACGCTTTCCGGAGCGCTATGCCCTGCGCGAAAATGACGGCATCCTGCAACCGGAGGAAATTGCCGAAACTTACTGGCAAATTCATCGCCAGCATCGCAGCGCCTGGAGTTTCGAAACAGACTTGCGGCCATGGATGGAGAAGATGGCCTAAGTCCTGATCAGGAAATACCTTTCCAGTCAATCCAGCGGCCGTGATAATCGGCACGCCCGACAAGGCGCGTCTCTCCACCCGGCCAGAAAGTCATCGTCAGGGCTGCGCCGGGGCGGCCACTGTCCCCTTCCATCCGCGCCCAGATGATCGGAGCCTCCTCTGTTGCCTGTGCGCCAGCGGCATGGATCAACGCCGCCCCCTCACGCTGTTTGTCTGCCGGGAAATACTGCCAGGCTATGGTGCTGTAAATGACTTGGGCGACGCCCGGCATTGGCGTTTCAAGACGCCGGGCAAGCCAGTCGACAGCATCGCACCGCTCAACCCGGATATCCGACTTTGCCGCCAGATCGAGGGCGGCGCGGGTCCGCACCATCCGTTCCGGCTGATCCGGCCAGATGAAGGAGAGCATCCGCTCCCGATCCTCCGCCCGAGACGGGTCGACAGGCAGCAGGTCACATCCCGCCCGCGATAGGATATTCAGCGGCAGATCCGGCGGCGGGGCGCCGTGCCATCGGGGGCGGATCTGCACTGGCGATGTGGCCTCGCCCCAGCTTTTATCGCCAAGAGTAATACGGTAGCCATCCAAATGAAGATTGAGACCGGCGCTCGCCCCCACTTCTGACAAGGCCAGCGGCAAGCCGAACCGCCGCGCGGCCTCCAGAAACATCGGCAATGTGGCGGCAGAGCGCCGCACCTCATTGGTTTGCGGCGGTCCGTCAAGGCGGTGCAGAATGAACGTCTCCTCCGCGATCAGGGCGCTTTCGACCGCCTGCCACAGCGCCTCATCCTCCTCCCTCTGATGTGGCGGATATCGGGCAATGAGCGCCTCACTCCGCCCTTCCAGCACCAGTGCATGAAGTGCGCCCGCAAGACGCAGGGGAACGGAATCTCCCACTGCCGACGCATCTCCCGGCCAGTTCAGAATGCGGTCCGCCACCGCATTGCCCATCGTCAGCCGTTCCCCCAGAAGGCGGCAGAGCTGCGCGGTGAAGGGGGATTCCAGCGCCGCGCAGGCCGCCGCCTGCTGCAAAAAGGCATCCCGCACCGACATTTCAGCCATGGTCCCGTCCCTTTCCGCCCGCTCCCTTCGTCAATGTCAATGACAGCAGAAAAACCGCAAGGCAAAGCAGCAGTACAAACAAGGAAGCGAGCGGCGTCCATTCATATCCCCAGTTCACCGCCACGAAATTGGAAATGGAAGAGCCGACCGCGATACCAAGGTACAGCGCCGCCGCATGCAGGGCAAGCAGCAGGCTCCGCCGGTCGGGGTCAATATTGGCNATGCGCTGCTGCTGCGGCGAGTGGAACATCATGCCGAAGACCGCCCAGATCGCCACGCTGACAAAAGCAAGCCAGACAAGGGGCGGACTTGCGAACAGCGCGAAATAGCCAAAGCCGATACCGATCAGGCTGATCGTGATGATCTTTTCAGAGCCCATGCGATCGCTGAGCCAGCCGGAAATCACATTGCCAAGCACCCCATGCACGCCATAGACCAGCAGCACCAGCCCGATCAGAGTTTCGGCCATGCCGAATTTATGGGAAACCAGCGGCGCAATCAGCGCATAGGTGCAGAAAGTGGCCGTCATCTGCAAAAACGTCACAAGGATGGCCGATCCGGACCGCAGGGATGTCAAAGCCTCGACGATGTGAATGAGGGAGATGGGCGCGCCCTTCTGCCGGTCCTTCACCAGCAGCCGCACCCCGGCAAGACAGCCCAGCGTCACGCAGGCCAGAACAACCATCACCAACCGCCAATCCATCAATGTACCGAGCCAGGCGGAGATCGGCGTGCCAAGGACGGCCGCGAACGTCAGCCCGGCAAAGACAATGCCCATGGCACGGCCCTGCTGCGCCGGAGCGGCGAGGCCCGCCCCGATGGCGGAGCACATGGGGCTGATGGCGGCGGCCCCCAGCCCCATCAGCGCACGCGAGGCGAACAGCGTGCCATAATCAGGGGAAACCGACGATAATATAAGCCCGACCGCAAGGATCAGCAGACCCGTCGACAGGATGGAAAAGCGCGAGAACCGGCTGAAAAAAACCTGCATCAGCGGCGCCGCCACAACAAAGGCGAAGGCAAACACCATCACCAGAAAGGCGACATCGGCGGGCGGAACATCCAGTCCGCTGGAGATTTGCCAGGTCAGCGCAATCACNGAAAGNCTNGAGGTTCCCACGATAAAATAGGCGGTNCCCAGTGAAATAAGCGCCCAGAGNGGGAATGGCTGTTTTATTGTTGTTTTTTCCATCTGCGGCAGAATAGCAAATGTGNTCGCCGCAACCTAGCGACAAAATGCGCCGCCGCCGCAATAATCATCTGNCCGCGATCTTTCCNTNCCTCCAAAANNTGGCNGNANNTANTTAATTATTNACTTAATTAANTANATACTTAAAATANGANGCATGGATAAATTTGCCGCNCTTTCCGACCCCAACCGTCGGCGTATTGTTGAACTGCTCGCTTCTCAAGGGCGCCTCACCTCCGGCGCCATCAGCAGCTATTTTCANATCAGNGCGCCTGCCGTTTCGCAGCATCTCAAAGTGTTGCGGGAGGCGGAAATCCTGCGGGTCGAGAAGCGGGCGCAGCAGCGTATCTACAGCCTNAACCCCGACGGGGTGGACGAAATGTGGGAATGGCTGGGNCGCNTGCGCGGCTTCTGGNACACCAAATTCAACGCGCTTGAAGAATTTCTGGCGGAAGAGGANAAAAATGACNNTTAANCAGNNNNANCATCTCAANGANTTTGAATTCACCATCTCNCGCAGCTTCAAGGCGCCGATTGATCGCGTCTGGAAGGCCTGGAGCGANGGCGACCAGTTCCGNCAATGGTTCGGGCCNAAAGGCGGCACNAATTCGCATTTCACGGTGGATTTTCGCCCCGGCGGCAAATGCCGCTTTCTGGTNGAGCTTGATGGCCTGTCAATGTGGGGNCTGTGGCGATATATTGAGATCACGGANCCCACCAGGATCGTCTCCATNGTCAGNTTTACNGACGACAGCGGGGAAAAGCTGATCGAACATCCAATGCAGAAAAACTGGCCGNTGCAAATTCTCAGCACCATCACCTTCGCAGAGGATGGCGACAAAACCCGCATNACNGTNCNCTGGNCNGCCNATCGANGCNACGGANNNNGAAAANGCAGACCTTCGAAAACGGCGCCNGNGANATGNCNCANGGCTGGACCGGCACTTTCGANCAGCTCGACGAATTTCTGGCAAGGCCCGCCTGANCGNNTANCGNTCCTGCACGACNGCCATATGGGTATAGGCGATTTTCAGGAGNGGGCAGTCGATCNCGCCCGCCCTGCCCCGGCGGATCAATGCCGCNAGAATATGCTCATGCTCAGTCCGAAGCCCGCCGACAAGATCCCGCATCATGGANGCGGCGAAATTGGAATCNCGATTGGTCAGCAGGGTCCGCTGCGCATCCGCTGTCTTGTCTGCAATCTCATGACCATTGGCCGCCGCAATGGCGCAGCATTCCGCATGCATGCGCGCGGAAAGCTCCGCGCCATAGGGGGTCGCCACAATCTCGCCAACCGTGCCGAGACAAAGGGTCGTCATGCCCGCCAGCGTCGCCAGCATCACCCATTTGTCCCACAGCGCCTGTTCGATATCGGGGCTTTCCACATAGTTGAAATCGGCCGCGGTTGCGAGCGCTGAAAACTCGCCGAGCAGACGCGTCTGCGCCGCAGATCGCGCCCCCACCACAAGGCCCGCGCCCGGCCGGAGCTGCTGCACGGCACCATTTTGCGCGATTGTCGCCGCAATCTGCGCAACGCCGCCCATCACCCGCTCCCGCCCGAAGCGTTTATCGAGTACTTCCATCTGATCCATGCCATTAAGAAACGGCAGTAATATCCCGTGGGTGCTTGCCTTTTCAATGGACTTAAGAGAGTCTTCCAGGTCATAGGCCTTGGGCGCAAGGATGATCAGATCATAGTCCGGCGTCACCGTCTCCTTGGTGACGGTATCAGGGTAAACCGTAAACTTCTCCCCCGGCGTCTCGATAACAAGACCCATTTCCGCAATCAGCTTCTGCCGCTTTTCCCGCAGCAGGAAGGTGATCTCTCCGCCTGCCTGCATCAGCCGGGCGCCGAAATATCCGCCGACACCTCCCGCGCCAACGATCAATAGCTTCATGTCTTTTCCTTTCCAGTTTCCGCCCCCTCAGGCGTTGCAGCCGCGCGACGGCGTTTGCGTTCCGCGTTGCGGAATTCAGACGGCAGCGTCTCGATCACACTGTCCACATCCTCCTCCAGATGACCGTGCCGTTCAATCTCGCAAATCAGCAGCCGGGCATGCTCCTTCAGCAGTTCGCGGTTCCTCGGCCGGACAGACGTATAGAGCCGCGCATAGGCATTGGCGAGACAGATCGCCATCAGGATATTGCCTCCGGATGCCTGACGCAGCGGATGAAAGGCCTGATTAATCAAATTGCGCATGGACAGCTCCGGCACCAGCAACCGGATTTTCCCCTCGTCATCCTTGCGGATCAGGGCCGTGCGATCTTCCGATGTTTTCGTCTCGGCAAGGGCGCTGGAGAGGCTGTCGACCGTCGCAATCGCCGTGAAGGTATCATTGACACCGGGCGACAGCGCCCGGAGGGCAATTTCCACCAGCAGGTTGATGGAAAATTCCACCGGGCTGTTCTGCGAACGGGAAGGCTGGATATCAAGCGCCCGCTGCACCGCCTCCACCGCTTCGTCGTCAAGGGAGTTCGTTGCCTTGATCAGCACATCATCGGTCAGGGTATAAACGCCCTTCGGCTTTTGCAGCTGGAAAACCGTATCATGTTTGCGCGCAAGGGCGATAAGACGCTCTTCATCAAGCGATACCAGATACCCGGGACAGCCGGCAACCATCTCAAAGTCAAATTCCCCGAGGCGGTCAGCCTCGCGCACTGCATCACTGTCATTGCGATCCTTGCCCCGCTCCCGCGAATCGAGGGCTGTTTTCAGCCGCGCGGTAATGCCCGCAATCTCGTCGTCGATTGTGACGCTACGTGAAACGTGACGGACGAAGTAAATGAGCTGCATCACGCAGATAACCGCGAGCACCTCCGCTCCGATAACCGCGATATCCGGCACAAACTCGTCGTCGATGAAGCTCAAGGCCACCATCGCATACAAGAACGTGCCGCCGAAAATTCCGGCCGTCATCTGATTGACAAGATCGGTGGTGAAGCGCTGCAACATACGCGGCGCGAGCGTTCCCGCCGCCAGCGTAAAAACCACCAGAACAATGGAATAGGTCAGCGTCAAGGCCGACATCGCACCGCCCGCAATCAGTGAGAGGATGCTGCTTGCCGTATCCGCCGACATAAACGACAAAATGCTCTCGCCGATGGATGGATCGAGATAACGCTCCAGAAAGACCAGAATCAATGCCCAACAGGCAATAGATAGCGCAACCCCCGCCGGAACCGTCAGCAAGACGACAAAAGGCTTGCGTAAAAACTTAAGATCGAACATCCGGCCACCCCACTGTGCAGACTATCTGCGCCAGGGTCGAGAGTAATTCATTTACTGTCATATGCAACCCGCAAGCCCGGACCGGCAATTGCTGCCGCCAATCGCTAACCGGCCCCATGATGGCCAGTCGAAAATAGATCGCGGGGGCCCCTGCCCCATTTTGAAGCCGGTTCTATTAATATCTTTAAGTTATTGTTTTAAAATAAAAAGAAGCTCCGGCGCACCGAAGCTTCCAATTTGGTGGTATGAAACCTGGTTAACGAGAGGACACACCCCAACAGATGATTTAAGCGGGATTATTATAGCATTTTTTTCTACCATTTACAGTAATCTTTTTTGCATAATCAGCTTGCAAAAGACGGCCGTCACGGGGAGAGCTGGATGAAATGGTCACTCGGGATGGAAATAGGCTGTAACGGCCTCGGCTGGTGGGCCTATGGAATTGATAAAAAAGGCGACATCGTCGCGTCTCTCGACGGCGGTGTCCGTCTTTTCCCCGACGGGCGGGAGCCGTCCTCCCCTGGCCATATCGGGGACAGCAAGGCGCTAATCCGCCGTCGGGCCCGCCGCGCCCGGCGTAACCGCGAACGCCGCAAGCTGCGCATCCGGGCGCTGGTCCGCAACATCATGTCAGCATCAATGTGATTGGCCCGCGTGGCCTGGCGCGGCTGCACGTCACCGTCGATGGCCGCATTCTCCATAAAGGCAGAAACGATGCGGATGGCACCCGCCGGGCGACATCCCCGACCATAAAGAAACAGGTCAGACGTTAATCTCAAACCGCCTGACCCACTTCCCGCTTTGTTCATCTAGGAGTGCGCAACCCGCAACAAAAATCACTTTACTGGTAACAGGCATAGCTTAAATCATCTGGTGTGCCACGCAAGAATAGAACTCACCCTTTGCCGGCGCATTTCGTTTGGCAAATTTATAGGGGGAAATGGTAGGCGCTACAGGATTCGAACCTGTGACCCGCTGATTAAGAGTCAGCTGCTCTACCAACTGAGCTAAGCGCCCACAGAGGAATAATCCCTCGTGGTTGCCAGGCGATGTTCAACCGACCGGCATTGGTCAGGAAAGCAGATCGCCTTCCCGTGGGTGCGATTGTTTAACACAGGAAGAACGGGCCGACAAGTACCGAGATCGCATAAAATCATCTCCCGCTACAGACTTTTGCCTGCTGACAGAGACGCATGCCAATCTTCTGTTATCGCTAGCGTTTTCCCGGGATATCAATGTCGCGGTGAATATAGACACTCATGATCAGACCGAAACTGATCATCAGTGTCAGCATCGACGTGCCGCCATAGGAGATGAGCGGCAACGGCACCCCCACCACCGGCACCAGCCCCATTACCATCGCCACATTGATAAACACATACAGAAAGAAGATGCCGGTCAACCCGAGCGCCAGCAGCTTGCCGAAATGGTTGCGCGAACGATAGGCGATGGCATAGCCATAGGCGATCAGCAGGATATAGAGCGCAAACAGCAGCAGCGCCCCGACCATGCCGAACTCTTCCGCCAGCATGCTGAAGATAAAGTCGGTGCGCATCTCGGGCAGATAGTTGAGATGGCTCTGTGTTCCCTGCAACAGCCCCTTGCCGAACACCCCGCCCGACCCCAGGGCAATTTTCGACTGCATGATATGATATCCGGCGCCAAGCGGGTCATTCTCCGGATTGAGGAAAGTGAGAACCCGCTTTTTCTGATAGTCATGGAGAAACTGAAAGGCAAAAAAACCGCCCGGTATGGCCGTGCCGACCAGCAGCGCAAATTTCCACAGCCGCACTCCGGCCGCAAAAAAAACGATCCCCGCCCCGGCGATCAGCATCAGGGCGGTGCCAAGGTCCGGCTGGCGCAGCACCAACCCGGCAGGCATCAGCACCAGCAGAAGCGGCGGAATCAGCCAGCGGATACGCCGCACATCCTCCAGCCCGATATTGTGAAAATAGCGCGCGAGCGCCATGATAATGGCAATCTTCATCACTTCCGAAGGTTGGATCTGGAACGGACCCAGATCGATCCAGCGCCGCGCCCCCATGCCGATATCGCCCATGATTTCAACGGCGCCCAGCAACCCCAGCGCGACAAAATAAGCGGGATACGCAAGCTGCAGCCAGATGCGGATATCCACAAGCGAGACGGCGAACATCAGGAGAAGCCCGGCGCCAAAGCGGACCATCTGACGCGAGGCCCAGGGCTCAAGATTACCATTGGCCGCCGAGTACAGCATGAGAAAACCAATGGAAGCAGTGGCGCAAATCAACAGGACAAAGCCCCAGTTGATATCCCATAATTTACGCGTGAGGGGGATGGTAACGCTTTTCTGCCCCAGTTCCCTATACATCCCCGCCCCCGTTCTGACGTCGGATCGCAATGTCATAGCTGGGCTTGCGCAAGGGATCAAGACGCAAGGTTTCCTGTAACAGATCGCGGGCGATGGGCGCGGCGACACTCGATCCGCTGCCGCCATGCTCCACAATCACCGATACCGCATAGCGCGGGTCGGTATAAGGCGCATATCCGACAAACAGGGCATGATCGCGCTCCTCCCACGGCTTTTCGTCGGTTTTGCGCACCCCTTCAAGACGTTCCTTGCGGCTGATCCGCCGAACCTGCGCTGTGCCGGTCTTGCCGGCCATTTCCCAGCCCTCCACCTCGATACGGGCCGCGCGGGCCGTACCCCGGGCGCCGTTCATCACCTTGTTCATGCCGCTCAGGACAAGCTGCAATGACTTCCGGCTGATGCCGAGGTCGAACGCCTCACCGCCCGGATTCTCACGGGGCAGAACAGCCCCCTCCTGCGCGGCCCCGGTGACGGAGCGAACAAGGCGCGGAACAACTTTCTTGCCCCCATTGGCAAGCCGTGCCGTCATAACGGCGAGTTGCAGCGGCGTGGTCAGCACATACCCCTGACCGATGCCGGTATTATAGGTTTCCCCCAGCTGCCAGGACACGCCCTGCACGGCCTCTTTCCAGGCGCGGGTCGGGATCAGGCCCTTGCGCTCACCCAGGATATCAATCTCCAGCGTTTCGCCAAGGCCAAAGCGGTGCGCCATTTCAGCGATCTTGTCGACGCCTACCTTGCGGGCGATTTCATAGAAATAGATATCGCAGGACTGGGCGATCGCCTCTTCCATATCCATCCAGCCGTGCCCACCGCGCTTCCAGCAATGAAAGCGATGACTGCCAAGTTCCGTATGGCCGCCACAGAAAACCCTGTGTTCTTCGGAAATGACTCCGGCTTCCAGTGCCGCCAGGGCCACGATCATCTTGAAGGTCGATCCGGGCGGGTATTGTCCGCCGATCGCCTTGTTGCCCAGCGGCCGCTTGGGATCCTCAATCAGCGTTTTCCACTCTGTAGAGCTGATGCCACGCGCGAATGTGTTGGGATCAAAGGATGGCACGGAAACCATCGTGAGGATATCCCCCGTATGGATATCCATGACAACGGCCGCCGCGCTTTCCTTGCCCATTCGGCGGACGGCGAAATCCTGAAGCTGCCGGTCGATGGTCAGCACCGTGTCATTGCCGGGAATACCTTCCTGACGGGTCAACTCGCGGATCACGCGGCCGTAGGCGTTCACCTCGACCCGGCTCAGGCCTGCCTTGCCGCGCAGGGTCCGGTCGTAATATTTCTCGATCCCGCTTTTGCCAATCCGAAATTCCGGCAGCTCCAGCAGTGGATCATATTCCTGATTTTGCAGATCCCTTTCCGATACCGCCCCGACATAGCCGACGATATGCGCAAACAGATTGCCATATGGATAATCGCGGGTCGATCCCACATCCATCTGGATACCGGGGAGTGAGGGGCTGTTCACATTGATCCGGGCGAACTGCTCCCACGACAGATTATCAACCACGGGAATGGGGACGAAACTGCGCTTGCGCTTTACATCCGTCAACACCTGCTCGCGATCAATCATCTCGGCAGGGATAAATTCCTCCAGCGCATCGAGTGTTGCCTCAATACTTTTGGTCTGCTCCGGGATCAGCACGACACGGTAGTTATGCCTATTCCCCGCCACCTCAAGCCCGAAACGGTCCACGATACGCCCGCGCAACGGCGGCAGCAGGCGCATGTTGATACGGTTTTCATCCGCCATCATGGCATATTGATCGGCATGCAGGACCTGAAGATAGTAAAGCCGACCAGCAAGCGCCGACATCAGCGCCGCCTGCCCACCCGCGAGCATCAGCGCGCGGCGTGAGAATGTACGCCCCTTCTCCTTATGCTGATCGCCCGCCATCAGGTCAGCCTCAGCAGATTGTTCTGTAATATTCCGAAGCCGAAAGCGAACAGTGGAAAGACCAGAAGTGACAGCGCATATTGCAGCATCACCGGCAGGAACGGCAGAACGGCCAGCGAATAAAGCGAGGAGAGCAACCAGCCGACGAGCGCCGCAAGCAGCGCAATCAGGGCATAGCCAAACCAGGAGAGAATGAAGGACTTGCCGATAAATATCCGACGTTGCGACAGCGTCACCCCATGCACCACCAGCAGCAGCAATGAGGTCAGGCCGAGCGGTGCCCCGGTCAGGAAATCCGACAGGACGCCAAGCAGGAAGCATAACGGCGCCCCCATCAGATAGGGCCGGTGAATGCTCCAGTAAAACACCGCGATGGTGAGAAGAGACGGAGTAATAATGCCAAAGCCGCTGATCCCTGTCGGCACGACCCCCAACAACGCCATCAGACAGGCAAGCGCGAAGGGAACGCTGCCGCGCAGAAACCTGTTAAACTGATAGGCAAGAGTCGGGTTCACTGCGCATCCAATCTGCTTTCGCCCAGCCTGCTTTCGCCAAGGTCTCCGGGATTGTCCTCCGGGCCACTCATGCCCGGCAGGTCGTAGCGGAGGATACTGACATATTCAAGGCGGTTCCAGTCCGCATAGCCCTGCACACGAATGTCCCGCTCCCCGACCGAGGAAACAAAGCCGATCGGCCGTCCGGCCGGAAGCATGCCGCCATCTCCAGACGTTACAAGCCTGTCACCCGGCGCCACTGTTGACGTGGTCGGAAGGAATTCAAGAAGCGGCAGGGTCGAATTGTCACCGACCAGAATGCCTTTTTGACGGGATTTTTCCAGCACCACCGGAATGCGGGAGTTGATATCGGTAATCAGCAGGACACGGGCGGAACGATCTCCGACCTCCGCGATGCGGCCGATCAGCCCGAGCGGCGCAACGACCGCCTGCCCCACGCGCACGCCATCACGCTGACCGGCGTTGAGCAGCAGCGTGCGAACGAAAGGCCCGCCACTATCACCGATGACCCGCGCGGTGATGGGCAGCACCAACGGATCAGACAGCGCGTTTAACAACTGCCGGAAGTTTTCATTCTCCTGTTCCAGCGCCCGGCCTGCCGCCTGCCATTTGAGCAGACGGGCATTTTCCTCTCTCAAGCGTTCATTTTCTTCGATCAGCCTGGTCAGGCTCTGTACGCGGGCGACGGCGCGATGAAAGGCGCTGACGGGTTCGGATATGGTTGTCAGAACCGGGGCAAGGAAATCCGTTGTCGCCATGCGTAACCGGTCAACAGCGGCAATATTGGCCTTGCCCAGAAACAGCAGCCCAACAGCCAGGGAGACAAGCGCAAGGAAGGCGGAGCGCTGAATAATGGTTTTCAGCGGCCATGCCAACTTGAAGACATTTCCCTGCCTTGGCGCCATTCAGATCCTCTTCTTCACAATGGGCAATTGGGCCATGCGCGGGTTTCTCAGGCCTCCCCGCTCAGGACATGCCGTAGCGTCTTGATTTCTTCAAGGGCCCGACCGGTGCCAATGGCGACGCAGGAAAGCGGCTCCTCAGCAATGGAAACGGGCAGGCCCGTCGCCTGTCGCAGCACATGATCGAAATTTCCGAGCAGCGAGCCGCCCCCGGTCAGGATAATGCCCTTATCGACAATATCGGCGGCGAGTTCCGGCGCGGTATGCTCCAGCGCGACTTTCACCGCCTCGATAATCGCGCCGACGGGCTCCGCCAGGCTTTCAGCAATCTGGCGCTGGCTGATGATCAGCTCTTTCGGGACGCCGTTCATCAGATCACGGCCCCGAATTTCGAGGGTTTCCCCCTCCCCGTCTTCCGGCGCGCAGGCCGACCCGATCAGCTTCTTGATCCGTTCGGCCGAGCTTTCGCCAACCAGCAGGTTATGATTGCGACGGATATAGGCGATGATGGCCTCATCCATCTTGTCGCCGCCAACGCGCACGCTTTTTGAATAGACAATGCCGCCAAGGGAGAGGACCGCGACTTCCGTCGTCCCGCCCCCGATATCAACAACCATCGAGCCCGTCGGTTCGGTCACCGGGAGCCCGGCGCCAATTGCGGCGGCCATCGGCTCGTCAATGAGAATGGCCTGCCGGGCGCCGGCATTTTCCGCGGCTTCCTTGATGGCCTTGCGTTCCACCGCCGTGGAGCCGGAGGGGACGCAGATGATGATCAGCGGCCGCGCAAAGCTGCGGCGGCGATGCACCTTGTGAATGAAATGACGGATCATTTCCTCGGCAATTTCGAAGTCAGCGATAACCCCATCGCGAAGCGGGCGGATTGCCTCGATATTTCCGGGGGTCCGGCCCAGCATCATCTTCGCCTCGTCCCCGACAGCGAGAACCTGCTTCTTCCCCTTGCTGTGAAGAATCGCCACGACAGACGGCTCATTCAGGACGATACCGCGACCCTTGACATAAACCAGCGTATTTGCGGTACCAAGGTCAATGGCCATGTCGGCTGACATCCAGCCGAGTAATCCGTTCAACATAAAACTGCCTCACATACCCGTTTATTGGGAACCCGTCCTACGGGCTCCGGAATTACCACAGAATGCACGTCCGACATCCGATAGCGGGTCAGGACCGAACCAAGTTCAGAATACTCCCGCGCCTGCCTCATGCCATCATGCCGACCAAGCCGCTGTTCGAACGGATCAAAAACCCAAACTGGACAGCGTTCTGCCGTTATGGCAGAAGATAGTTAACATTTTCCCACCATCCGCCGACAAATACGATTTTTTGCCTCTTGCAGGCAACTGATTTGTAAAGCAGACGCAGCAAATAGGCAAATATGATTAACCATAAATTTTGATGAATAAAGGATAATTTTTATCTGATATATAAGCCGCCGGACATTGGGCCAAAAATGAAAAAGCCGACGGAACCGTCGGCTTTTTGCATGTTTTCCTGTTCGAAACGCCCGTTCCGACCTAGTTTTTGGACTTGTCAACGAGACGGTTCGCCGCAATCCACGGCATCATGGCGCGCAGACGCTCGCCCACTTCCTCGATCTGATGCGCATCGTTACGAGCCCGCGTCGCCTTGAAGCTCGTCTGGCGCGCCTTGTTTTCCAGCATCCAGTCGCGGGTGAACTTACCGCTCTGAATATCGTCGAGGACGCGTTTCATTTCCGCCTTGGTTTCCGATGTCACAATGCGCGGGCCGGTGACATATTCGCCATATTCCGCCGTATTGGAAATGGAGTAGTTCATGTTGGCAATGCCGCCTTCATAGATCAGATCAACGATCAGCTTCACTTCATGCAGGCATTCGAAGTAGGCCATTTCCGGCGCATAACCGGCTTCAACCAGCGTCTCGAACCCGGCGCGGATCAGCTCCACCAGACCGCCGCAGAGAACGGCCTGCTCACCGAACAGGTCGGTTTCACATTCTTCCTTGAAGCTGGTCTCGATGATGCCCGCACGGCCACCGCCGATAGCGGAGGCGTAGGAAAGCGCAATATCGAGGGCATTGCCGGATGCATCCTGATGCACGGCAACAAGGCAGGGAACACCGCCGCCCCGCTGATATTCACCGCGCACGGTGTGGCCCGGACCTTTCGGCGCGATCATGAACACATCCATATCATCGCGCGGCACAATCAGGTTGAAATGAACATTAAGGCCGTGAGCGAAAACGAGCGCGGCACCGGTTTTCATATTCGCGGCCAGCTCTTCCTCATAGATGTCGGCCTGCAGCTCATCCGGCGTCAGCATCATGATAACGTCGCCCCATTTTGCGGCCTCGGCCGGGGTCATCACTTTGAGACCGGAGGCTTCCGCCTTCGCCGCCGAAGAAGAGCCCGCCCGCAGCGCGACAGCCACTTCCTTGACACCGGAATCCTTCAGGTTGTTGGCATGGGCATGGCCCTGGCTACCATATCCCACGATGACAACTTTCTTGCCCTTGATCAGATTAACATCGGCATCGCTGTCGTAATAAACCCGCATTTTATCTCTTCCTTCTCGATTAACTATCTAGCATTCAGTCAGTTTGTTGGTCAGATCACATCAGTTCCGCGGCGCAGCGCGACAACGCCGGTCCGGCAGACTTCGGCCTTGCCGAGAGGTTCCATCAGGGCAATGAAGGCCCGCACCTTGTCCGGCACGCCCGTCACTTCGAAAACAAAGGAATCCTCCGTGGTATCGACGGCGCGGGCGCGGAAGATATCCGCCATGCGCAGCGCCTCCACCCGCTTCTCGCCTTTGCTGATGACTTTCACCAGCGCCATTTCCCGTTCCACGCTTGGCCCGTCGGAGGTGAGATCGGCGACCTTGTGCACCGGCACCAGACGGCCAAGCTGGGCCTTGATCTGCTCGATCACCATGGCGGTACCGGAGGTGACGATGGTAATACGGGAGAGGTTTTCCTCCTGATCCACGCGGGCCACCGTCAGGCTTTCAATATTATATCCGCGACCGGAGAACAGGCCGACCACACGCGCCAGCACACCGAACTCGTTATCGACAAGAACGGAAATGGTGTGGCGGAATATTTCGGTATCTTCAGTCATTACTCAGACATCCCCTTGCAGCGCGGGTCTCTTGTAAACCAGCATTAGCGTTAAATCCATAGCTTTTCGAAGGAAAACTGCGCGATCAGACCAGCGAAAGCCCATCGGTGGTCACCTTTGGTCCGGCTCCCTCCTCCTCACCGCCGAGCAGCATTTCATTATGCGCCGCGCCAGAGGGCACCATGGGGAAGACATTCTCCGCCTTGTCCACCAGCATATCAACAACAACCGGCCCCTTGATGGCGATCATCTCGCGAATACAGTCATCGACCTGATCAGGATCGGAGCAGCGCAAGCCCGTGGAACCGAAGGCCTCCGCCAGCTTCACGAAATCGGGCAGGCTTTCCATATAGCTTTCCGAATAGCGCCCGCCATGCAACAGCTCCTGCCACTGACGGACCATGCCCATATATTCATTGTTGAGGATAAACACCTTCACCGGCAGGCGGTATTGCAGGATGGTCGACAGCTCCTGGATATTCATCATGGTGGAGGCTTCACCTGCAATATCCACAACCAGCGCATCGGGATGGGCGATCTGCACGCCCATCGCCGCCGGCAGGCCATAACCCATGGTGCCGAGCCCGCCCGATGTCATCCAGCGGTTCGGCTCGTCAAACTGCATATATTGCGCTGCCCACATCTGATGCTGCCCGACTTCGGTGGTGAAGTAACGGTCCATATCCTTGGTCAGCTCGTTCAGGCGCGAAAGCGCGTACTGCGGCTTGATCAGCTTGCCTTTCTGTTCGAACTTAAGACAGTCCCGACCACGCCAACCCTCAATTTCTGCCCACCATTTCTTGAGGGCGGTCTTGTTATCGCTCCTGTGCGACTCCGATTTCCAGACTTTGATCATATCTTCCAGAACATGGGCGACATCGCCGACAATCGGGATATCGACCGCCACATTCTTGTTGATGGAGGACGGGTCGATGTCGATATGGATCTTCTTCGAATTGGGCGAAAAAGCATCCAGACGGCCGGTAATCCGGTCATCGAAGCGGGCGCCGATACAGATCATGACATCGCAGTCATGCATGGCGTTATTGGCTTCAAATGTGCCATGCATGCCCAGCATGCCGAGGAACTGCTTGTCGGAGGCCGGATAGGCGCCGAGACCCATCAGCGTATTAGTGATGGGATATCCGGTCAGACGGACAAGCTGGGTCAGCAGCTTTGACGCCTTGGGGCCCGAGTTGATGACGCCGCCACCGGTATAGAAGACCGGTTTCTTCGCGCCCGCAATCAGCTTGACCGCCGCCTTAATCGCTTTCAAATCGCCTTTGACCTGCGGCACATAGCTCTTGTGCTTGACGAGCGCCGGAGGCAGATAGGCGCCCTTGCTGAGCTGGACGTCCTTCGGCAAATCGATCACGACCGGGCCGGGCCGTCCGTTGGTGGCCACAAAAAAGGCCTCATGCATGGTGCGGGCGAGATCATTCGCATCCTTTACCAGATAATTATGCTTGGTGACCGGACGTGTGATGCCGACGGTATCCGCCTCCTGGAAGGCGTCATTGCCGATCATATGGGTCGCCACCTGCCCCGTCAGGCAGATGATCGGAATGCTGTCCATCAGTGCATCGGCAAGGCCGGTGACCGCATTCGTCGCGCCGGGACCGGAGGTGACGAGCACGACGCCCGGCTTGCCGGTGGAACGGGCATACCCCTCCGCCGCGTGAACCGCGCCACCTTCCTGACGGACAAGAATGTGGCGAATGCTGTTCTGCTTGAAAATCTCGTCATAGAGCGGTAGCACAGCGCCCCCAGGATACCCGAAAATCACCTCGACGCCCTGATCCTTCAGCGCCTTGATTACGATTTCTGCTCCTGTCATTTCCTGGTTCGCCATTTGCCTGTTCCTAATCTCTCTGACGGGCTGTCTTCAAAAATAAATCCAATGGAAAAAAAGCGCCCGGCACAATACCGGGCGGCATCAGCAATCCATGCGGACATGGCTGCAATTTGGGAAACTAGACCTTCAATTCCGCTCCGTCAACAAAAATCGACGAATAAATGGAAAGAAATCAGCTTTCAAACTTTCCAAATCTTGCGCAGAAGAGCAATTTGCTTCGCACATCTTATTCCGCACCCAGGTCATCTGCCGTTTGGCATAACGTCGGGTGAGCATCTTGATTCGCTCCCGCGCCGCCTCCAAATCCATCTCCCCCTCCAGCACCTTGATCAATTCCGGCACGCCGAGCGCCTTCATGGCAGGCAGGGCCGGATCAAGCCGCCGCGCCTTCAGGGCGGCAACTTCCTGCAAGGCATTGCCTCCATCAATCATCCAGTCGAGACGCTGATTACAGCGGGCATAGAGCCAGTCCCGCGCCGGGTTGAGCGCCAGATGCAGACGCGGTCCCTCCAGAATATTTCCGGTCGGCGCCCGCTTTTGCCATTCGCCGAGAGGGATGCCCGTTTCCTCCACCACCTCAAGGGCGCGCAGGAGACGCTGGCTGTCCCCCGGTTTCAACCGCGCAGCCATCTCCGGATCCTTCTCCCGCAACATATTATGGATCACTGCGGTGCCCTCGCGCGCCTGTAAATCCCGAAGGCGTGCCCTTACACCTTCGGAAATTTCGGCGATCTCCGCAATGCCCCGGATCAGGATATCGAAATAGAGCCCCGTCCCGCCGACAATAATGGGAAGTTTGCCCGCGGCCTTCACATTGGCGATCTCCGCCAGCGCCATATCACGCCAGCGAGCGGCATTACAGTCATCGGCCGGATCGAGGACGCCGTAAAGACGATGCGGCACGCGCGCCTCCTCCTCCGCACTCGGCCGCGCGGTCAGGACACGCAGACCGTCATAAATCTGCATACTGTCCGCATTGATGATGACACCGTCAAATTCCTCTGCTATGGCAATGGCTGCTGCGGATTTGCCGCTGGCGGTTGGCCCGGCCAGAAGGACCGTTCCCGCCGCCTCGCGAGCTGGCGTTACGTTATTATCCATAGGGACTGCTGCCTCGACACATGACACAAAATTCGGTTCTCACCCTTGTCGCCGATCATACAGTCGGCACGCCATTGCGCAATCTTTCCGATAGCCTGGCGGACGCCTTACGGGCCAGCGGGGCGGATGTGGCGGTATTGGACTGGCTGAAAGAAGATCACGCGGTTGATATTGCCTTTCGTGGTCTTTCCCTGGCCGCGGCAGAGACGGCATTAGAGGCGGCGGGCGTGCCAGCCGGTGTTGATTACTGCCTGCAACACAGCGCGGACCGGCGCAAGAAACTGTTTCTTGCCGACATGGACAGCACCATGATCACGATCGAATGTATTGACGAACTCGCTGATTTTGCCGGGCTGAAAGCGGAAGTTTCCGCCATCACGGAACGCGCGATGAACGGCGAGCTCGATTTCAACGATGCCTTCCGCGCCCGCGTCGCCATGCTGAAAGGACTGCGGGAGGATGTCCTGCAACGGGTATTTGAGGAACGGGTTGTCATGACGGCAGGCGCCCGCACCCTTGTCCAGACAATGCGGGCGAATGGCGTCTACACGGCGCTGGTCTCCGGCGGCTTCACATTCTTCACCAGCCGGGTGCGCGCAGCGTTGGGCTTTCATATGGATATGAGCAACGAGCTTCTTTTTGAGAATGGAGCGCTCACCGGTGTCGCGGCAGAGCCGATCCTCAATTCCTCCGCCAAGCTGGCAACACTGGAAAGGCTGATGCAGGAAAAAGGCATCCCGCGCAGCCTGACGACCGCCATCGGCGACGGCGCCAACGACATCCCGATGATCGAAGCGGCGGGCCTCGGCGTTGCATTTCATGCCAAGGAAAAGGCGGCAAAGGCAGCGGATGCCAATATCCGCCATGGCGATCTTACCACCCTGCTGTATTATCAGGGCTACCGGCATAGCGAATTTGTTGATTGATGCACAGGATCGCGTTGATGCGACCCGCATGAAAAATGGCGCCCCGAGAGGCGCCACTTTCTGTTTCATATCCGTGAGTTCGGCAAAGCGATCAGCTTTCCTTGTCCAGCTTCAGGGCAATAAAGCGGGAATTATCGCCCCGCTTTAACAGCAGCAGCACCGACTTTTTATCGGATTTTTCAATTTCAGCCAGGCGGCCCTTGATCTGATCGGGCGTCGTCACCGGTTCAAGCTGGGCTTCCGTGATGACATCTCCCGGGCGGATGCCCTTTTCGGCCGCTTCGGAATTTTGCTGCACATCGGTTACCAAGACGCCTTTCACATCTTCGCCGATACCGAACTGTTCGCGCGCAGCATCATTGATGGGTGACAGCTGCATGCCAAGCACATCAAGGCTCTTGCCCACCACCGGTTCCGAAGACGTTCCTTCCGCCATGGCGATTTCAGCCTTCTCAAGCTCGCCGAGAACAACCTTGGACTCCACCGTCTTGCCGCTGCGCCAGAGTTCGACCGTCACTTCCGAACCGACTTTCGATTCCGCGACCAGACGGGACAGCTCTCTCGGTTCACTGACCTTTTCGCCGTTGAATTTCAAAATCACATCCCCGGCCTTGATCCCGGACTTAAAGGCAGGACCATCTTCCGGAACACCGGCGACCAGAACACCGTCGGTATTTTTGAGATCCAGCCCCTCGGCAATTTCCTCCGTTACCGGCTGAATGACAACGCCGAGCCAGCCACGGCTTGTTTTACCAAACTCGATAAGCTGTTCAACCACCGGGACCGCCAATCCGGAAGGAACCGCAAATCCGATTCCGATACTACCGCCAGATTGGGAAAAGATGGCCGTATTGATGCCAATCACCTCGCCATCCATATTAAAGAGCGGACCGCCGGAGTTCCCCTTATTGATAGACGCGTCGGTCTGGATATAATCATCATAGGGACCGGAGCGGATGTCGCGACCGCGGGCTGAAATAATCCCCGCCGTCACCGTACCGCCAAGACCGTAGGGATTGCCAATGGCAACCACCCAGTCGCCAACGCGGGCATCATCGCTGCTACCCCATTTAACATCAACCAGATCGCGCTCTTTCGGATCAATCTTCAGGACGGCAATATCCGTTTTGGGATCGGTACCGACCAGTGTTGCGGCCAGGCTTTCGCCGTCCTTGAAAATCACCTTGATTTCATCGGCACCGTCAATGACATGGTTATTGGTGATCACATAGCCGTCATCCGCATCAATGACAAAGCCGGAGCCGAGCGAAGTCGCCTTGCGCTCCCGCTCCTGACCGCCCTGTCCCCGGTTGCCGAATTCCTTGAAGAAATCCTCAAACGGATGTCCTTCGGGAAGGTTCGGGAACAGGCCGCCCTGCGGCGTTTTTACGGTTTGGGTTGTCGAGATATTGACAACCGCTGGCGACAGCTTCTCCACCAGATCGGCAAAGCTGTCGGGGGCCCCACGCGCCTTCGCATTGAAGGCAAAGACTGTCATCAAGGCGATAACTGTCAGGGTCGATATGATAATGGCACCATATTGCCGGAAAACCGGCGCGGGCGCCGCCACGGGCCGGGCATCTTTTGTCACCGGTTCGGGCATTGCTGAATATCGGTTATACAACTTCGTGTTCCTTCCAATTCCGACTCTCTGCCATCACTCGGGGATCGATCAGCAGAGGATCAACTGACAATATGAGCCCCCTCATTTAATCGCCGCAACATCCTGCAGCGACATCCCGCTGTATGTACCTAGAAATCAATTAAGGCAAAAATGTGCAAATCAAACCTGTTTCAAAAGAAAAATGGGTTAAATGAAAAAGGCATTTTATTTCAGAGGCCAAATCAGATTACAGCCTGATCAGCCAGACCGAAATGACACCGATTATAGCCGCCCCGAGTCCAAATATGCGTAAAATATGGCTGGGCGTATTCATGGCCGAAATCATCATTCTTTTCATTCCATCCGGAAACAGCGCATACAGCGCGCCCTCAAAGAACAGGACCAGCGCCAGCGCCAGCAGAATTTCCTTTAACACGCGATACTCCCCCGAAGGAAAACGGCCCGCAGATGATGCTGCGAGCCGTTTTATTCTGCCTAGTTGGTTGCCCGATCACCTGTTGTTTGCTGATCGAAATAGCGGAAGAACTCCGATGTGGGCGACAGTACCATGGATGTATCACTGTCGGACATGGAACCGCGATAGGCCTGCATGGAGCGGTAAAAGGCGAAGAAGTCCTCATCCTTGCCAAAGGCATCGGCGAAAATACGGTTTTTCTCCCCGTCGCCTTCACCGCGCAGGATTTCGGAATCCTTGCGGGCATTGGCGACCAGAACCGTCCGCTCACGATCGGCGTTGGCTTTGATCCGCTGGGCGATTTCCGCACCCGTCGCCCGGATTTCCTTCGCCTCCTGCTCACGCTGGGACCGCATCCGGTCAAACACCTTTTCGCTGTTCTCCTTCGGCAGGTCCGCGCGGACAATCCGCACATCAATCACGTCAATGCCCGTTGCCTTGGCTTCCGCATTAACCTGCTCGCGGATCTGGTTCATCAGGTTGGAACGCTCCCCGGACACAATGCTATTGAGGATCTGACGGCCAAGGTTCTGCCGCATCTGGGAATTGAGAATGGTTTCGAGCCGCTGATAGGCAATCTGCAAATTACCATAGGACTGATAATATTGCAGCGGATTGGCAATGCGGAAACGGGCAAAGCTATCCACCATCAGACGCTTCTGGTCACGGGTGACGACTTCTTCACGCTGCGTGCTGACGGACAGGACGCGCTTGTCCACATAGACCACATCCTGCACAAAGGGCAGCTTGA
The DNA here is from genome assembly GCF_002694385.1 of Sneathiella sp. GTDB lineage: Bacteria > Pseudomonadota > Alphaproteobacteria > Sneathiellales > Sneathiellaceae > Sneathiella. Next base: position 438,709 of record NZ_NZMB01000005.1, on the reverse strand, counting down.
AGTTGAGGCCCGGCTCCTGGATCACACGTTTCGGCTCGCCAAACTGCATGACAATGGCCTGCTCCGTCTGCTGCACGGTAAAGAGCGACCCACCAGCAACAAAGCCGATGACCACCAGAAGAACGGCAAGAACAGTCAGAAAAGTCTTGTTCATTTGGAGGCTCCCCCCTTCTGGAGTTCATTGAGCGGCAGATAGGGCACGACACCGCTTGTCCCGCTTGAGCCGCCATCGATAATAATCTTGTTCTTGCCTGAGAAAACTTCCTGCAGGGTTTCAAGATAGATACGCTGACGCGTCACATAAGGCGCCTTGGCATATTCCTCATAGATGGAGAGGAAACGCGCGGCTTCACCTTCTGCCTCGGCGATCACCTGCTGCTTGTAACCTTCGGCTTCCTGACGGATACGCTCCGCCTCACCGCGGGCGCGCGGAATGATGTCATTGGCATAGGCCAGCGCCTCGTTCTGTGCCCGCTCCTTGTCCGCTTCGGCCGCCTGAACATCCCGGAAGGCGGCAATCACCTGCGCGGGCGGCTCGGCATTTTTAAGCTGTACCTGCAATACCTGCACACCGGCGCCATATCCATCGAGTATTTCCTGAAGCCGCTTCAGCACTTCGGTCTCGACCAGCAGACGCCCTTCGGTGATGGCCGCGGTCAGGTTGGTACGACCAATGACTTCGCGCATGGCGCTTTCCGCCACATTCTTGATGGCAAGTTCCGGCTGCTCGACATTAAACAGGAACAGCCCTGCATCCTTGATGCGCCAGAGAACCGTAAAGCCGATATCGACGATATTCTCATCACCCGTCAGCATCAGGCTTTCCGCCTCCACCGCCGTGGAACCGCCGCCGCGCGTCGGACGGAAGCCGACCTCAAGGCTGTTGACCTTGGTTACCTCGGGCGTCAGAACGGTTTCAATGGGGTAAGGCAGATGATAATTGAGGCCCGGCTGCGTGGTATTAACCCATTTACCGAAACGCAGGACAACACCCTGTTGGGTGGTCTCAACCTTGTAGAACCCGCTGATCAGCCAGGCGACCAGAAGGACCAGCAACAGGATCATGATGCCGAGTTTGCCGCCACCGCCGCCGGGGATCACATCTTTCAGACGCTCCTGCCCCTTTTTTATGATATCCTCCAGATTAGGGGGCTGCTGACCGCTTGGCCCCTGCCCCCAAGGTCCGCGATTGCCACCGCCACCCTGCCAGCCTCCGTCGTTACCACCCTGATTACTCCAAGGCATAGAATAGCATCTCCTTCATTATCCGCGCTGCTTTTTGCGCGTTTGCTTAACCTGTTCAGTCGCGTTATATGACACCCAGCATAATTCTGCAATGTACCAGGCATGAGAAAGGGGCAATTTCACGCCAAAATGCCGGGGCTCGCAGTTTTGTGATCTGATGCCTACTATTTTGTGCCCGAAGTGGAGTTTTCAAGCATGTCACCAATAAATGAGCAAACCATCCTCAATTGTCTTGACCGGGTGATTGATCCCAAATCGGGCAAAAGCGTGGTGGCGCTCGGGCTTGTGACCGGGCTGGTGATCAAGGACGGCAATGTCGGCTTCGCCCTCGAAATCAATCCGGCGGAGGCAAATGAGATGGAACTCTTGCGCAAAAAATGTGAGCAGGCTGTCTTCGATCTGCCCGGCGTGAAATCCGCGAGCGTCGTTCTGACGGCGGAACAGGCAGGCGCACAAGCGGCCTCCTCCCGCCCGGCGCGGCCGCAGCAACCGCAACAGCAGCCTGCCCAGAAGCCCGATGTGCCGGGCGTCGCCGCCATTATTGCTGTCGCGTCGGGCAAGGGCGGTGTCGGCAAATCCACCTGCGCGGTTAATCTTGCGCTTGGCCTTAAATCCCTCGGCCTCAAGGTCGGGATGCTGGATGCCGATGTCTATGGTCCGTCGCTGCCGCGGATGCTTGGCCTCAAAGGCAAGCCGCAATCGAAAGATGGCAAGAAGCTCATGCCGATGGAAAACTGGGGCCTCAAGGTCATGTCCATGGGCTTTCTGGTGGAGGAAGACACGCCGATGATCTGGCGCGGCCCGATGATCATGAGCGCATTGCAGCAAATGGTGTTCGATGTGGAATGGGGGGAACTCGATGTGCTGGTCGTTGACATGCCGCCCGGCACCGGCGATGCGCAGCTCACCCTCGCCCAGCGGGTGCCTCTGGCGGGCGCGGTGATCATCTCAACGCCGCAGGATATTGCCCTCATTGATGCGCGCAAGGGCCTCAACATGTTTCGGAAAGTCGATGTCCCCGTTTTCGGCATCATCGAAAATATGAGCTATTTCCTCTGCCCCTCCTGCGGGGAGCGGTCGGATATTTTCGGCCATGGCGGCGCCCGGGAAACGGCAAATGAGCTTGGTACCGATTTCCTCGGCGAAGTGCCGCTGCATATGGATATCCGCAAGACATCCGACGCCGGTACGCCCATCACGGCAAGCGAACCCGACAGCGCCCATGCCAAAATCTATCGCGCTCTGGCGGAAAAAATTCAGGAGAAGATCGAAGCGGGACTGGGAGTAAACAGTGGCCCCAAAATCGTGATCGAATAATAAAAAAAGCCCGGAAAATTCCGGGCTTTTTTGTTATCTCAATTTCGAACCATCAGGCTTCGGAGACGCGCTTGAGGCCAAGCGCCGCCTGAGCCGCGGCAAGCCTTGCGATCGGTACGCGATAGGGTGAGCAGGACACATAGTCGAGCCCGACGCGTTCGCAGAAATCAATGCTGGCCGGATCGCCGCCATGTTCGCCGCAGATACCGAGCTTGATCTCCTGCCGCGTCACGCGTCCGCGCTCCGCCGCCAGCTTCACAAGTTCGCCCACGCCCTCCTGATCAAGGGAGACAAAGGGATCGGTCTCGTAAATACCCTGCGTGATATAATCCTCAAGGAAGGACCCGCTGTCATCGCGGCTGATGCCGAAGGTGGTCTGGGTCAGATCGTTGGTACCGAAGGAGAAGAATTCCGCCTCATGGGCAATCTCGCCTGCCTGCAATGCTGCGCGCGGCAACTCGATCATGGTGCCGATAAGATACTCGATCTCCTTGCCGGTCTCGGAAGCGATGGCCGCCGCCACATTCTTGATCTTGCCTTTCAGGATCTCCAGCTCCTTTTTGGTAGCAACGAGCGGGATCATGATTTCCGGGATCACGGTCTCGCCGAGATCCTTGCTGACAAGGGCGGCCGCCTCGAGAATGGCCCGGGCCTGCATCTCGTAGATTTCCGGGAAGGAAATGCCAAGACGGCAGCCGCGATGGCCCAGCATGGGGTTGAATTCATGCAGCTGCTGCGCCCGATGGCGGAGCTTCGCCGGGTCCGCACCCAGCGCCTTTGCCAGATCGCCAATTTCCTCATCGGATTTCGGCAGGAACTCGTGGAGTGGCGGATCGAGCAGGCGCACCGTCACCGGCAGGCCGGCCATTATCCGGAACAGCTCGACAAAATCGCCGCGCTGATAGGGCAGCAGTTTGTCAAGGGCGGCCTTCCGCTCCTCTGTCGAATCCGCGAGGATCATCTGGCGCACGGAGACAATCCGTTCCGCATCGAAGAACATATGCTCCGTCCGGCAAAGGCCGATGCCTTCGGCGCCGAACTTGCGGGCGGTTTCTGCATCCAGCGGGGTTTCCGCATTGGACCGCACCTTCATGCGACGGGTTTCATCGGCCCAGGACATCAGCTCACCAAACTCGCCGGACAGTTCCGGCATGATCATCTCGACCGCGCCCAGCATGACTTCACCTGTGCCGCCGTCGATGGTAATGATATCCCCCTTCTTATAAGTCTCGCCAAGGACGCTCAAGGTTTCATTCTTGTAGTCGATGTTGAGCGACCCGGCACCGGACACGCAGGCCCGGCCCATGCCACGGGCGACAACGGCCGCATGGCTGGTCATGCCGCCGCGGCTGGTCAGGATACCTTTTGCCGCATGCATGCCATGAATATCCTCGGGGCTGGTCTCGATCCGCACCAGAATGACGGCCTTGCCTTCCCCGGCGAGCTTTTCCGCCTCGTCACTATTGAAAACGATCTGGCCGGAGGCCGCGCCCGGACTTGCCGGCAGGCCGCGCGCGATGACATTACGGGCCGCCTTTGGGTCCAGCGTCGGATGCAGGAGTTGATCAAGAGAGGCCGGATCAATCCGTTTGATGGCTTCCTCTTTGGTGATCAGACCTTCCTGCACCATGTCGATAGCGATTTTAAGGGCGGCCTTCGCCGTCCGTTTGCCAGACCGGGTCTGCAGCATCCACAGCTTGCCCTGCTGCACAGTAAATTCGATGTCCTGCATGTCGCGGTAATGCGCTTCCAGCTTCTTATAGACATCGACAAGCTGCTGGAAGACGCCCGGGAAAACCTCTTCCATCGACGGCGCGTCAGCACCTGATTCAAGGCGGGCCTGCTTGGTCAAATTCTGCGGCGTGCGGATACCGGCGACCACATCCTCGCCCTGCGCATTCACCAGAAATTCGCCGTAGAAAATTTTCTCACCCGTAGAAGGGTTACGTGTAAAGGCCACGCCGGTTGCGCTGTCGTCGCCCATATTGCCGAACACCATGGCCTGAACATTGACGGCCGTGCCCCAGCTTGCCGGAATATCATGCAGACGGCGATAGGTGATGGCGCGCTGGTTGGTCCAGCTGTTGAATACCGCACCGATAGCGCCCCAGAGCTGATCCTGCACATCCTGCGGGAAGGGACGGCCGAGTTCCTCCGCCACCTTTGCCTTATACTGGCCGACCAGATTTTCCCAGTCATCCGCCGCAAGGTCCGTGTCAAGAAGAAAGCCCTTTTCCTCTTTCAGGATTTCCAGCAGCTCTTCGAAATGGAAATGATCGACACCCAGCACAACATCGGAATACATCTGGATAAAGCGGCGGTAGCTGTCATAGGCAAACCGTTTGTCCCCGCTCTGCGCTTCCAGCCCCTTTACGGTCTCGTCATTCAGGCCGAGATTGAGAACGGTGTCCATCATGCCCGGCATGGACGCCCGGGCGCCGGAGCGAACAGAGACGAGAAGCGGCTTCGCCGGATCGCCGAAGCGGCCGCCGACCGAGGCCTCGATCCCCTTGATCGCGGCATCCACCTGGCCAGACAATGCCTCCGGGTAGGTCTTGTTATTTTCAAGATAAACCGTGCAGACTTCCGTGGTGATGGTAAAGCCCGAGGGGACCGGCAGACCGAGGTTGCTCATCTCGGCGAGGTTTGCGCCCTTGCCGCCAAGAAGATTACGCATATCGGCGGTGCCGTCCGCCTTTCCATCACCAAAAGAATATACCCACTTCGTCATCTCAAATTAGCCCTTCTGATGTTAAATTCAGTCGCTTTGTTTGCGTTATACAAATGCTCATACGCGAAAAAGGTAAAAATTAACCTTCAATTTTTGAAAAATCCGCCAATTGATCCAGTAAATTACGAATGGAGGACAATAGCCGTAACCGGTTGGCGCGCAGCGTCGGATCATCCGCATTCACCGTTACCTGCTCGAAAAAAGCATCGACCGGCTTGCGCAAAGTTGCCATGGCACTTCCCGCCTCCGCAAACTTCTCAAAGGTGATAGCTCCATTGATGAGGCCCGAAATTTCCTCAATCTTATCATTAAGTGCAATTTCGGCCGGATCCTCAAGCAGGCTTTTATCCGCTGGCGCATCATAAGAATGTCCGTCTTTCTTTTCCTCGATCCGCAGGATATTGGCCGCGCGGCGATAGGCAGTCAGCAGATTTGCCCCGTCGTCAGTCCCCAGAAAGTTCGAAAGGGCCTCTATCCGCATCATCAAGCGGACCAGATCATCCTCACCTTCAAGCGCAAAAGCGGCGGAGATATAATCATGGCGGACATTCTGCTCTTTCAGATGCACTTTGAGGCGATCGGCAAAAAAGGCAAGCAGTTCTGCCGCATCCAGCATCCCCGCGCCCTTATGTAACTCGCCCGATTTCTCAAACAGCGTGAGCAGCGGCATGCGCATTTTGTTTTCCAGCACCAGCCGGATCACACCCAGCGCAGCACGGCGCAGCGCGTAAGGGTCCTTCGATCCCGTCGGTTTTTCATCAATGGCGAAGAAGCCGGTCAGCGTATCGATCTTGTCGGCAAGGGCAACAACCACACTCACCGGATCCGTCGGGCAATTGTCTCCGGGGCCAAGCGGGGAATAATGTTCCTGGATTGCTTTGGCAACCTCGGGATTTTCGCCATCATGTTCCGCATAATAGCGGCCCATCAACCCCTGCAGATCAGCGAACTCACCCACCATCTCGGTCGTGAGGTCGGCTTTTGCAAGCAGCGCGGCCCGTGCCGCCAGCGCGGCGTCCGCCCCCGGAACGTACGGCGCGATTTCCGCCGTCAACGCCATCAGACGCGCCACCTTTTCGCGCACGGTGCCAAGACGCGCATGAAAGATGATTTTTTCAAGATCCTGTACCCGGCTTTCCAGCGTCCGTTTGCGATCCTGATCCCAGAAAAAGCGCGCATCGGAAAGCCGCGCACTCAAAACCCGTTCATTTCCTGCGGTGATCGCCTTGCCGCCATCTTCAGCGCGCAGATTGGCAACGACGATGAAGCGCGGCGCCATTTTCCCGTCCGGCCCGGCCAACGAGAAATATTTCTGATGGCTGCGCATGGCGGAGATCAGTGCCTCCTCCGGCACGCTCAGGAAGCTTGTATCAATAGAGCCGATCAGGCTTTCGGGCCATTCCACCAGACCCGCCACCTCGCTCAACAGGGCCGGATCGTCAATGACGCTCAACCCTTCGACACTCGCAAGTCGGGCAGCATCCTTGGCAATAATCTGCTCCCGCTCTTTCGAATCCAGCACCACATAGGCAGATTTCAGGCGGGCACGATAGTCCGCGAAATCTTTGACGGCAAATGCCGCCGGGGCCATGAAGCGATGACCGAATGTCTGGTTATTGGCCGTCAGATGTTCCCACTTCAACGGCACTGTTTCGCCATTAAAAAGGCAAAGAATATTGTGCAACGGCCGCACCCATCGGGCGGAATAAGCACCCCATTTCATCGGTTTCGGCCAGGAGAGCGCGGAAATGGCCGCATTCAGCAACTCCGGCAGAACGGCAAGGGTGGGCCGCCCCTTTGTCTCAATCACCGCGTAGTAAAAGCTGCCCTTGTCGGTTTCCCGCTCTTCCAGCTTGTCGCGGGTGATGCCCGCGCCTTTCAGGAAGCCTTCAATCGCCTTATCCGGCGCGCCGACACGGGGGCCGCGACGTTCCTCGAATGTATCGAGCTGGGCCGCCGGAAGGCCATCCACAACAACAGCAAGACGCCGGGCCGTGGCAAATCCTTCCAAGCGGTCAAAATCCAATCCGGCCGCTTTCAGCCCCTCCCCGACCAGACGGGCCAGATCGGCCGCCGCCTTGCTTTGCATACGCGCAGGAATTTCCTCGGAGAACAGCTCCAGCAGCAATTCAGCCATGTTACGCCCCCTCCGGCAGGTGACCGCGGCCCTTCAGCCATTGGGTGGCGCAGCCCTTGGCAAGCGCGCGCACGCGCGCAATATATGCGGCGCGTTCCGTCACGCTGATGACGCCACGCGCATCCAGCAGGTTAAAGAGATGGCTCGCTTTCATGCACTGGTCATAGGCGGGCAGCGCAAGGCCCGCGTCCAGTATCTCCTGGCACTGGATTTCCGCATCCTCAAAATGACGGAGCAGGATTTCGACATTGGAATGTTCGAAATTATAGGCGGAGAATTCCTTCTCATTCTGCAGGAAGACATCCCCATAGGTGACGCCCTCGCTGTTCCATTTCAGATCGAACATCCGGTCCACGCCCTGCACATACATGGCGAGACGCTCCAGACCATAGGTGAGTTCGCCGGAAACCGGGCTGCATTCGAACCCGCCGACCTGCTGGAAGAAAGTGAACTGGCTCACCTCCATCCCGTCGCACCAGACTTCCCAGCCAAGACCCCAGGCGCCCAGCGTCGGGCTCTCCCAGTCATCCTCGACAAAGCGGATGTCATGGTTCTTCGGATCAATGCCGAGGGCATAGATGCTTTCCAGATAAAGTTCCTGAATATTGTCAGGCGACGGTTTGAGCAGGACCTGAAACTGGTAGTAATGCTGTGTCCGGTTCGGGTTTTCCCCATATCGGCCGTCAGTCGGACGACGGGACGGCTGGACATAGGCGGCCTTCCAGGGCTCAGGCCCCAGCGCCCGCAGCGTTGTCGCCGGATGAAAAGTCCCTGCCCCTACCTCCATGTCATAGGGTTGCAGGATGACACATCCTTTCGACGCCCAGTAATGTTGCAAGGTCAGGATCAGATCCTGAAAGGAATTGGATGGCGCGGAGGCCAGATTACCCGCCATGATTACAGACCATACTGCTTTTAGAATAATTGCGCTGCAACATAAAGCGCTGTACCGGGCGGGTCAACCGGCCACAGGCGGCTTTTACTATTTATCCTGACAGCGGTGCTCGGCCAGATCGGCAACGAACGCCTCACAGCGCGGGCATTGGTCGAGATCGAGCATCTTATCCGCCGATTGTTCCTTAAAAGCGCCGCTTTTCGGGCGTTTACCAAGCTTGTCCTCGATATAGCGGCGATAAACGCGATGGGCCAGAAAAACGCCGAGGATCGCCAGCAGCAGCAGAATGATCTTGAATGGTGACAACAATTGCTCCCGTTTCGTCGGTTAATGAGACCGAATCACAAATCTGTCACAGGCCAAACCGCGCCCAGTGAGCCCGGCTCTGCAGCGCCTCAAGCATGGCCTGCACGGCATCTCCGCCAGCATGAGCAGAAGCCCCCAAGCCGAGTTTTTTCGCAAGGAAACCCTGCTTGCCTTCAACCCGGGTAAAGCGCACCTTTTCGCCAAACCGTTCACGACAGAAAGAACGCACATCACCAATGCCATCGGCAAGGCCAAGCTCAACCGCCTTTTCGCCGATCCAGACATCGCCGGAGAACAACTCCTTATCCTTGCGCTTCTTCAGCTTCTCGCCGCGGCGAGATTTTACAAGCTCCCGAAAGTTTTCATGAATATCGCCCTGTATTTTCAGCAGCCACTCCACATCCTCGCTCTTTTCCGGGCTGAAGGCATCCAGCTTCACCTTGTTCTCCCCGGCCGTATAGATCCGCCGGTCCACGCCCAGCTTCTCCATCAGACCCGGAAAGCCGAAGCCTGCCGACACCACCCCGATGGAGCCGATAACCGAGCTTTTGTTGATATAGATTTCATCGGCAGCGAGGCCGAGCCAGTATCCGCCGGAGGCCATCACATCCTCGGCAAATCCATAAACCGGGATATCCTTCTCTTCGGCAAGCTGGCGAATACGGTCGAAGATCAGCGCCGATTGCACGGGCGACCCGCCCGGTGAATTGATGGCGAGTGCCACGGCGGCCAGATGCTTCGTTGAAAAAGCAGTCTCGATCTGCTCGGCCAACCCGGCGAGATTGAGATGCTCCCCCCGGAGCTTGTTGCCGCCCGGCGAGATGACACCATAAAGCGGCAGAACAGCCACCACCGGCGTTGTATCAAAAAACCGCTTCAGCGGCGTTTTCATCATAAGTTGCTTTATTTTCATGTTTCTCAAGGTAAGGATTTAACCGGCCTGTACAAGTCTTTTCAATCAAGATAACGGGCAAGTGACGCGCTGTTGCGATGAATGGCTTCCGACGCCTCGCTCGGCCGCCCGTCCGCGCCATGCAGGACAAGCCCGCGCATCAGACGCAGCGGGCTTTTCGCGCCCTTTACCCCCTGCACAATGATCCTTTTGGCCGGGCTCTTCTCATCCGCCCACAGAGGGATGACGCGAAGGCGACCGCAGCGGGCTTCCATCACAGCCAAAATTTCGCCCAACCTCTCGGCTCTGTGGATGACCGTCACCGTGCCCTTTGATCTCGCCCGCGCAATGGAAAATCGTAGCCAGTCGGCGAGCGGTACATCCGCTTCGCGCCGTGCCAAGGTGCGGGCCTCCGTCCCCGCAGCCTGCGAGCTGTCACGCTCGAAAAAGGGCGGATTGGTGAAGACATGATCAAACCCCGCCTCCAGCAGGGGTTTTCCGCCCGGCCCGACAAGACCGGCGAAGCTTTGCCGCGCCCCGATATTGGCTTCAAGGATATGACACCGGTCTGCGAAACCATTCTGCTCCGCATTCTGCCGGGCAAGGCTGGCAAGTTCTGACTGTATCTCAATGCTCCAGAGAGCCGTGCCCGCCAGCCGATGCAGCGCGCAGTATCCAGCCGTACCAACCCCTGCCCCGACATCCAGCAGCGACTCGCCCGCCTTCGCCTCAATCGCAGCGCCCAGCAGCACCGCATCGGAGCCGGCGCGGAATCCCCGCCGCGGCTGCCATATCTTCAGCGCCCCACCGAGAAACTCATCGCGGCTCAGCTCTTCCTCCCGCTCTGCGACATCAGGAACCGCCGTCGTCATTCGCGCGCCTTCCCTTCGCCGATATCTTCAAGAAGCTGCTCGGCACGCGTGAAATCTTCATCCGCCACCATGATCCGCCGCTGGATCGCGCCGATACTTCCTTCCAGTATGGAGGTATGCTCATCGAGCAGGATTGCCGTTATCCCTTCGTCTTCCAGCAGCGCCGTCAGATAGGAAATCAGCACCGGATCATTGCATCGCATCAGTTCTTTCACATATCCTCCATCAGGTTCTCTCTCACATTCCGCGCGCCAGGCGGGAATATATCGCGCTTACTTGACCCTTCGCAATCTTAAGCTATGCTCGTCGGCAAACCAACCGGCCTCATGAGGAAAAAGTGGCTATTATCGTAAATCTCGATGCTCGCAAGGACCGCAACGGCAAAGCCTCCATCTCCCGTCTGATGGAGATTGTGGAGCAGGATCTGGCGGACACCAACGATATCATTCTGGATCGTATGCACAGCGAAGTGGATCTCATCCCGACGCTGGCGCGTCATCTGATTGCGGCGGGCGGCAAGCGGCTGCGCCCTGTCCTGACCCTCGGAGCGGCGAAACTCTGCGGTTATGAGGGCGACCGGGCAAAAAAACTCGCCGCGTGCGTCGAGTTTATCCATACGGCAACGCTGCTGCATGACGACGTGGTGGATGAGAGCGATTTGCGCCGCGGCAACGAAACGGCCAATGTCCTCTGGGGCAATCAGGCGAGCGTGCTGGTCGGCGATTTCCTGTTCAGCCGTTCTTTCCAGCTCATGGTCGAGGATGGCTCGCTCGAAGTGCTGGCGATTCTCTCTAACGCCTCCGCCGTGATTGCGGAGGGCGAAGTCATGCAGCTCATGAATGTGGGCGATACCAACACCACAGAGGACAGCTATCTGAAAGTTATTTCCTCCAAGACCGCCGCGCTGTTCGCCGCCGCCTGCGAGGTCGGCGCGGTGGTGGCCGAGCGGCCCAAAACGGAAGCGCGGGCGCTGGAGAGCTATGGCCGCAATCTTGGAATCGCCTTCCAGCTTGTCGATGACGCCCTTGACTATTCGGCAGAGCAGCAGGCCCTTGGTAAATCCATCGGCGATGATTTCCGCGAAGGCAAGGTGACGCTGCCAATCCTCCTCGCTTTTCGCCGTGGCAATGCGGAGGAACGCGCTTTCTGGAAACGGGTGGTCGAAGACCATGACCAGCAAGACGACGATCTGGAACGCGCAATTGAGATCATCAACCGCCATTCAGCGCTGGAAGATACAATAGAGCGGGCCCGCCATTATGGCGCCATGGCAAAAGATGCCCTCGGGATTTTTGAGGACAGCGAAATCAAATCCGCCTTGCTGGAGGCCGTTGACTTCTCAATCGAGCGGGCTTTCTGACGCGGCTCTCCGCTTTTTCAGGAAAAATCCGCCCACCCCTCATTTCGCCCTTGCAGAAGGCAGGCAAAGGTGATTATAACGCATCTGCTTCGCCGGACCCACATTCCACGGGCCCGGCACCGGTCGGGGCGTAGCGCAGCCTGGTAGCGCACATCGTTCGGGACGATGGGGTCGGAGGTTCGAATCCTCTCGCCCCGACCATTTAAAAATTCCCTAAAATTTGAATGAATTACGCGCAAAAGGCTGGCTTTATGCGGCCTTGCGGCGGCGTGCATTGACGCCTAAAATCCCTGCTGTCATTGTAGCTTATAAGACAGGGGGAGGTTTATATGGCGGCGCTGAAAGTCGGACCCGTTCTGGGGCTTGAGGGGGAAGATCTATATACGGTCTGTTTCTCAACGGCACTGGAGGTGGCGGAGACCACGTGGCAGCTTGGCGGCAAAAGCGCCAAATGCCGGATCATAGCCGAGACACCCAATTCGCGGGTCTGGCGGGGGGAGCAGAAAATTACCGTGCCGAGCGGTGATGGCGGCAAGCAGGTTCCCTATCAGATTATCATTGACGGGGCGGCGGCGAGCGACCGGAACCGCCGTGATGAATGGGGCTTCTATGTTCCCGGCAAGACGGAAGAAGCGCGCTTCGCCTATGGCTCCTGCAACGGCTTTTCCTCCCTCGACCTCATGCACAAGACGGAAGAGCCCTACCGCCTCTGGCAGGAAATGGCGGAAACGCATTTTGCTAAGGATGAGACGCCCTTCTCCCTCCTCCTCATGGGCGGAGATCAGCTTTATGCGGACAGTATCTGGACCGAGGTGGCGGGCCTCGCCACCTGGAACAAATATTCAAAGAAGGAAAAGGAAGCCTACAAGATCCCGCCGACGACCCGCAATCAGATCGACCTGTTCTTCGAAAAACTTTACGAGACCCGTTGGACTGATCCGTCCATGAGCCTGATGCTGGCCAGCGTCCCTTCTGTCATGATGTGGGATGATCACGATATTTTCGATGGCTGGGGCAGCTTCCCCGAGACGATGCAGGACTGCGAGGTTTTTCAATATATCTTCGAAACCGCAAAGAAATATTTCGAGACATTCCAGATTCGCTCCCGCTTTAACAAGAGCCTGCTGGAACCCGACGGAGCGCATTATGCCTTCAAGACGGATTTTCGCGGCTATCGCATTCTCGCCCTCGACAACCGGGCGGAGCGCACTCTGCAGCAGGTGATGAGCAGCGCGCAGTGGGAGAAAGTCATCGCCTGCCTGAAGGAGGACACAAAGGCGCATCTGCTCGTCCTCTCCGCCGTGCCGGTCGTTTACCGCGATTTTTCAGCCGCGGAAAAAGCATTCGATGCAACGCCTTGGGAAGAAGAACTGACGGATGATCTGAAGGATCACTGGCGGTCAAAAAACCATGAAGGAGAACGCGCCCGGCTCATTCACTGGCTGCTGGAAAATGCGCAGATACGCAACGCGGGGCAGATGGGAGAAAAATATAAGACCGTGATCCTGTCGGGCGATGTGCATATCGGCTGTATCGGCGTCATTCATGACAGCAAGCGCAATTGCAAGGTGCACCAGGTGGTCTCATCGGGCATCGTCCATCCCTCACCAAGCCGTCTGCAATGGATCGGCATCATGACGGTCACCAATGACAATACGGAATTTCTCGATGAGGATCAGAATATCCGCATTTCCATGCTGACGCCCTTTGCTTCGGACAAATATATCCGCCAGCGTAATTTCGTTACACTCAACATGGGCACGGATAAAAAACTCTGGATCAACTGGCAGAGTGAGGGGAAAGACACCCCCTGTTATCCAATCCAGTAATCTCGCATTAGAGAGCAGGCGCGGAAGAACCTAGTGCTTCTTCGCCCGCCCCCTCATCTGATCGGCAGTATCGCCTAATGGCAATGCACCTCTCCGGTCCTGTTGTCTTTGTGACAGCATTGGCCGGGAGGTGAACTTTTGCGACATCCCCCGCCGTGCGCCGGTGTCTCGGCTTCGATCTGCAGGACGCTGATTCTCTCCATGCCCGCCATCGACACGCCTGCGGTATATGGCAGTACCGCCGCAAAAATGAGGCACCCCAAAACCTTTATCAGTATAAACGGCAGTTTTCTCACATTTTCTCTCCATTGCACCTAAAAAGGATAAATTTTAATAAAATTCTATTAATGCGTGAAACAGAAAAATCATATATATTTCCCAATCCTGCCGGGTTTGACACTTGTTATTGACAACTTTCAGGTCTAAGATTCATTGCTTGAAGTTGTAGTAAAGGACAGGGAGGCCGCAAAAAGCAGGGAATTTGCGGGATTTGCCGATGACGTGGAGGCAAGTTGGTTCCGGGGAATATGAAAATATTTCTTTTGAAACCAGGGAGTATAAAGGCGAATATCTACATATCATTACGCCTGCCGGTGCCCTGACGCGGGAGGATCGGCTTCCTGTGTATCAGGCAACGCTGGATCTCACACGTTCAGACAGCTACCTCTGCTTGCTTGATAATCGCAAAGGCCAGGAACTCTCTCTCACGGGAGAGGATATCGTCTATTTTGCCGATATTCTCGCAGACCATGGCATCCGCCGCGTTATCTACGCTGTTGTCACCAACGATCCGGGATATGGCAATATCATCAAGCTGATCAGGGCAATCGCCGAGACGAAAAACATAGCCATGCACGCCATGTCGACCACAAAATTCGACGAGGCGGAGGAGTTCTTCCTTGCGGAGATTGAAAAACTCGCCGCAGAACAGTGAAGGCCGCGCGCGAAGGAGCGACACGACCTTCACAGGACTTCTATCAGACTTCGGTATAGCGCAGGTAAGGCCGCACCTCATCCCATCCTTGCGGGAACTTCTCCTTGGCCGCATCGTTGCTGACGGATGGCGGAATGATGACCTTCTCGCCGGGCGTCCAGTCCGCCGGTGTCGCGATGGTATTTTTGTCCCCCGCCTGCATGGAATCGATCACACGCAGGATTTCGTTGAAATTCCGGCCGACGCTCATTGGATAAGTCAGCATGAGACGGATTTTCTTGTTCGGATCAATTATGAATACGGATCGGACCGTCTGGGTTTCACTCTGCTCAGGGTGCAGCATGTCGTATAGCCGGGCGACCTTGAGTTCAGAGTCGGCAACGATCGGGAACTGCACATCGGCATTTTGCGTTTCGTTGACATCGCCGATCCATTTCAGATGAGATTCAACCGTATCCGTGGACAGGCCAAGCGCCTTTACATTGCGATCGGCAAACTGCTGGGAAAGCTTTGCAGTACGGCCCAGTTCCGTCGTGCAGACTGGCGTAAAATCGGCCGGATGGCTGAAGAAGAAAACCCAGCTATCCCCCGCCCATTCATGAAACCTGATCTTCCCCTTGGTTGTCTCGATTTCAAAATCAGGGGCGATATCACCAATTCTCAATGTCATTTCATACTCCTCTTTGTCGATTTGGCTTGAACGGCAAGCCGGTGGAATGCCCGGAAAACGGGTTCACATCAAATGAATCCCATGGGACTCAAGACAGCGAAAAGCGCTCCCCTATGGCATGTAAGATTTATTCATACTGTAAATAAAATGCAGAATATCGGGCGACTTCCGCAGGCATGCCTGCGAAGGAAACCATTCCGGTTTCCGGAAATCTCCCGTTTCGTTGCTTCTCCACCCGCAGAAACGCCCATTCCGGCGCCTTCTTCTTGAACAACGAAATCAACTTTTTCATCCGGCATTCTCCCACATATACATATCGCCGAACCACCGAATGATCGGAAGGCTGCGACCCTATGACGACCGCAACAGAAACGGGAATACCACATTCTGATCATAAAAACACCTGTCTTGACAGTTTAATTGACAGTTTCCGCCAAAATTCACATAAGATAACATTCCTGTTGCCGCTCCCGCTCATATGGTTACAATCTTCAAAAAACCGGAAAGAGGAATATGGCGGTCACGATCCCCTTCAAGAAAGAATTGGCATTCGAATACGGGACTTCGGAAACTCTAAGTCCCCACATCCGCCGGGTCATTGCCCGTAATCCCAGCGCCTTCACCTTTCATGGCACCGGCACCTATATCATCGGTCACGGGGAAGTGGCCGTGGTTGATCCGGGGCCGCTCGACGGTGCGCATGTCGGCGCGCTGATGGCGGCGCTGAAAGGCGAGATGGTGACCCATATTCTGATCACCCACACCCATCACGATCATTCCCCGGCCGCTGAACCGCTAAAGCAACTTACCGGCGCGCGCACCTATGGCTTCGGCCCGCATGGTGGCGGCGTCTCTGAGTTCAAGCTGGAGGAAGGCGGCGATACGGACTTTATGCCCGATGTCAAGCTGGAGGATGGCGACGTCATTCTTGGCAATGGCTGGACCGTTGATGTCATCCATACGCCCGGGCATCTGTCCAACCATGTCTGTTTCGGCCTGCGCGAGGAAAAAACCCTTTTTACCGGCGATCATGTGATGGGCTGGTCCACCACCGTCGTCTCACCGCCCGATGGCAATATGAGCGACTATATGCAGAGCCTGGAAAAGCTGCTGCAATTTGACTATGACGTCTACTGGCCAACTCATGGTCCGGCAATCACCGAAACGAAGCCTTTCGTCGAAGCGCTGATTGCCCACCGGCAGGAGCGGATGGACCAGATCCGCGGCTGTCTCAAATCCGGGCCGATGTATATCCCGGACATGGTGCGGCGTATGTATAAAGACGTGCCGGAACATCTGCATGGCGCGGCGGGGCGTTCCGTCTACGCTCATATTCTGCATATGATCAATACGGGCGAAGTGAAATCCGATGGCCCCGCAACCTCATCCGCGCTTTATTCTCTCGGCTGATCCGGGCATTTCACCTTAAAGCACGAGTGCAGAGACTAATCCTGTCCCTCTCCCCTGCCCCTGTCACGATGGGCTAGTCGCGGAAATTTACATATTGCAGGGGCAATTCCTGTTTCAGCCCCTTGCAAAAGGCGATGGTCTCCTGCAAATCATCGCGTTTTTTACCGGTCACGCGGAGTTCATCCCCCTGGATGGCGACCTGAACCTTGATCTTTGATCCCTTGATCTCCTTGACCAGCTTTTTCGCCAGCTCCTTGTCAATTCCCTGACGAACAACAACCACCTGCCGCACACTCTGCCCGGCTGCTGTTTCAGGGGTTTTATAGTCGAGCACGCCCGCATCAATCTTGCGGCGAGTCAGATGCGCCGCCAGAAGTTCATGCATCTGCTTGAGCTTCAGATCATCATCCGCATGGATGGTGATGACTTCCTCCGCCCGCTCAATGCGGCAATTACTGCCCTTGAAATCGTAGCGGGTCTCGATCTCCCGGCGGATGTTGTTGAGGGCGTTATCCACCTCCGCCAAATCGGTTTTTGAGACAATATCAAATGAGGGCATGATTCTCTCCTTCGGCTATGTCCCTATGCGGACTGTTCTTTCGTTTTGAGGAAGCGGATGGCGGGCCAGTCCTTTTCCGCCCGTTCAAGATGCCAACTGTTGCGGGCGAGAAATACCGGCGCGTCATCATGGTCCTCGGCAAGTGAGGCCTGATTGGCGTCGATGAATTTTTTCATCTCTCGCGTATCATCACATTCGACCCAGCGGGCGGTATAAAGCTCCGTCTGCTGGAAATTCACCGGGATATCATATTCCGTCCGGATACGATCGGCCAGCACTTCGAATTGCAGGCCGCCAACA
Source organism: Sneathiella sp. (assembly GCF_002694385.1). Taxonomy (GTDB): domain Bacteria; phylum Pseudomonadota; class Alphaproteobacteria; order Sneathiellales; family Sneathiellaceae; genus Sneathiella. Next base: position 421,252 of record NZ_NZMB01000005.1, on the reverse strand, counting down.
ACGCCCACCACCCATTCGGAACCAAGCCGTGTCTTGAAGGTGCGGGCCGCCCCTTCTTCCGCCAGTTGGACAAGCGCACGGCCGAGATGCTTGGCGCGCATCGGATCGACAGGGCGCACTTTCTGGAGCAGTTCCGGCGCAAAGCTCGGGATGCCGGTAAAGCGGATTTCCTCCCCTTCCGTCAGCGCATCGCCGATCCTGAGGTTGCCATGGTTGGGAATGCCGATGATGTCGCCGGGCCAAGCCTCCTCTGCCAACTCCCGGTCCTGCGCCAGAAACAACACCGGGTTATGAATATTGAGAATTTTCTCGCTCCGGACATGTTTCAGCTTGGCGCCGCGTTTGAAATGGCCCGACACCAGCCGCATGAACGCGATACGGTCCCGGTGTTTTGGGTCCATATTCGCCTGGATTTTGAAGATAAATCCGCTGACCTTGCTTTCAAGCGGAGAAACCTGCCGCCCCCCTGCCGGGGCCGCGCGCGGGCTTGGCGCCGCATCGGTCAAACCGTTCAGCAGCGTTTCCACTCCGAAGTTATTGACGGCACTGCCGAAATAGACGGGCGTCTGCGTCCCGTCAAGAAACGCCTGCATATCGAACTCCGGGCAGAGGCCGCGGGCCATTTCCACATCCTCACGCAGCTTCGCGACCGCCTCCGCAGGCAACAGCTCGTCCAGCTTCGGATCATCGAGGCCATTACAGGTCACCCCTTCATCCGTATGATTTTCCTTGCCCTTTGAAACCAGGACCAGACGGTCATTGAACAGATCATAACATCCAAGAAAATTCCGCCCCATGCCGATGGGCCAACTCGCTGGCACCACGTCAAGCGCCAGCGTCTGCTCTATATCGTCAATGAGATCGAACGGGTCCAGCGCCTCCCGGTCAAATTTATTGATGAAGGTGGTGATCGGCATATCGCGCAGGCGGCACACCTCAAACAGCTTGCGGGTCTGGCTTTCAATACCCTTGGCGCCATCCAGCACCATCACCGCACTGTCCACCGCCGTCAGGGTGCGATAAGTATCCTCGCTGAAATCCTCATGGCCCGGCGTATCCAGCAGATTGAAGGTCTTGCCGCGATAATCGAAAGTCATGACGGAGGAGGCAACAGAGATACCCCGCTCCCGCTCCACCTTCATCCAGTCGGACCGCGCGCGCCGCTGTTCCCCGCGGGTTTTCACCGCACCGGCAAGCTGAATGGCGCCGCCGAACAGCAGCAGCTTTTCGGTCAGCGTCGTCTTGCCCGCATCCGGATGGGCGATAATTGCAAAGGTCCGCCGGTTGGCAACCCGTTCTTCCAGCATCGTCATGGTAGGTCCTGATGGCCGGATCCCACGCGGGTCTCCGGGCGTAAATCTCAAACACCCACGATCACAAACCGTCTCGCAGGCTCGCGTTTAATTAAGCCGTTCAGGGGCAAAAATCAATCCTTGGCTTTACCGAGCGGCAACTCCGGCCCGTCTTCAGGCTCGGCGATCAGCCCCAACCAGCGCGCCACCAGTGAGATTGTCCAGCCCTGCACAAACAGGGAGGCAATCACAACCACGAAAACCACATCGAAAAATCCGGAGCCGACGGGTCCCGGGCTGATCACCGGGATAATGGCAAGAAAGATCGGCACCGCCCCGCGCAGCCCCACCCAGCCGACAAAGGCCTGCTGACGCCAGCCGATCCGAAACGGCGCCAGGCAAAGGACCGTCGCCACTGGCCGGGCAATAAACATCAGCACGACCGCAACGCCAAGGCCAAGGGCGATATGATCCAGCAGATCGCGCGGCGCAACCAGCATCCCGAGCATGAGGAAGAGGACAATCTGGCTGATCCAGGAAAGACCGTCATGAAACTGTCTCACCCGTTCCATCTGATGCGCCATGCGATCCCGCAGCACCACCCCGCCAATGAAAACCGCAAGAAAGCCGCTTCCTCCGAAAATTGCGGTAGTGCCGAAAATCAGCAACGCCGCCGCCGTCGCAAATGGCGCGAACAGCCCGACCGGCATCTTCACACGGTTGATGAGGACCGACGCAATAAAGCCGCCAATCCCGCCCAGCAGCAAGCCCAACCCAAGCTGCATAACCAGCTCGGGCAGGAAGGAGACCAGCGTCGGTATGGTGAAAGGCAGATTGTTATCGACGATGGCCACCATGGTGATGGTGAGGAAGATCGCCATGGGATCATTGATACCGGCCTCCACCATCAGGGTTTCACTCAGGTCATGCTTCAGCTTGATGTTCCGCTGTCCGAGCAGCAGGAAAGTGGCCGCCGCATCTGTCGAACCGACCACCGCCCCCAGCAGCAGGCTCTCGGCGAGCGAGATACTGAAAAACATATAAATCACTATGCCGACGATCGCCGAGGTGGCCACAACCCCGCCAATGGACAGCACAAAGGCGGGCGCGGCTGCGAGCTTCAGGGTTTTCCGGTCCGTATCCAGCCCGCCGGCAAACAGGATCAGGGCAAGGGCGACAGAGCCGATCTCATAAGCAAGAGGAAAATCATCGAAGCGGATACCGCCAAGACCATCCTCTCCCATCAGCATGCCGATACAGAGGAAGAGAAGCAGGAAAGGAGCCCCGAGGCGGGCGGCAACTGGCGTTAAAAGGCAACCGATGACAAAGAGCACGGACACAAAAATCAACAACAGACTCAATGACGCCATCGGCGGTTCTTTCCTCTTTCATATCTGGCTTGATCACCAGCAGGATGATCTTCGACGCGCCGCCCATTAACCGGCAAATCCGGTTAAATTATGTCGGCGTCTCGATTACCTTCAACAGCAATTTACCGTTATTTTCGCCGGAGAACAGCTTAAGCAGCGCCCCCGGGAAATTTTCTATGCCATCCTCAATATGATTACGGAATGTGAGTTTACCCTCCGAATACCATGCCGCCAGCTTTTCTGTCCCCTCCCCGTAGCGGGACAGATAGTCAAATACGACGAAGCCTTCCATCCGGGCATGATGAACCAGCAAATTGATGTAATTCTGCGGTCCGCGCATAGGCGTAGTGTTGTTATATTGCGAAATTGCCCCGCAGATGACGATACGGGCGTGACGGCGAATACGGGCAAGGGCAATGTCGAGAATTTCACCGCCCACATTGTCGAAATACACATCTATGCCCCCCTGAAGGGCGGCTTTCAGATCATCCAGAAAACGGTCAGACTTATAGTCGACACAGGCTTCAAAGCCGAGCTCCTCCGTCACATAGGCGCATTTATCTGCCCCGCCCGCAATACCAACGGCCCGGGCGCCCTTGATCTTTGCAATCTGGCCAACGATGGAACCGACCGCCCCGGCCGCGCCGGAGACAAGCACTGTATCCCCCGATTTCACCGCGCCGACATCCGTCAAACCGAAATAAGCTGTCAGCCCCGGCATACCAAGCCCGCCAAGGAAATGCTCGATCGGCGCAAGAGACGGATCCACCTTTGTGAGATCCTTGGCCGCCGCCTTGCCATATTGCTGGATACCAAGCGTCCCGAGGGCGAAATCACCCGCGCGGAATTCGGGGCTGTTCGAAGCCATCACCTCTCCGACAGTTCCGGCCCGCATTACATCGCCAATCTTCACCGGCGGGATATAGGACCGTCCCTCATTCATCCAGCCGCGCATCGCCGGATCAAGCGAACAGTAATGATTTCGGACCAACACCTCCCCGGTCCCGATTTCCGGCAACGCCTCCGTTGTAAAGGCCCAGTCGCTGTCCTTTGGAATGCCGTGAGGCCGCGCCGCAAGACGATACTGCTTGTTGATGATCGTCATGAGTGTTCCTTTATGTTAAAACCGCGCCTGTAACAGAGTTGCGGATCGTGGAACAGAATGCAAGGCTGCCGTTCGACAGCACCCGAGATTAATGCTAAAGGAATAAGATGAGCGAAACCGACAAGCCGAAACTGCTTTCGAGCGGCAATCCGCAAATCCCAAAGGGCGACGGGGATATGCCGGTGCAGGCCTATATTGCCGCCATGCCGGGATGGAAACAGGACATTGGCAAACAGCTAGATGCCATTGTCGAGCAGGTATTCCCGGACGTACAAAAGGCCGTCAAATGGAACACACCGCTTTATGGCAATGCGGATGGCTGGTTTTTTGCGATGTATTGCTACAAAAAATACGTCCAGCTCACCTTCACCCGCGGAACGTCTCTAACCCCCGTTCCACCGGTCGCATCAAAAGTCGAGGGGACGCGCTACGTCAACATCCATGAGAATGATGATTGGAATAAGGCCCAGATTACAGACTGGATCCAGCAGGCAAGCCTATTGCCCGGCGTGAAATTTTAACGAACATATTGCACGGGCCTGCTGCTGATCGCACCTGCTTGCAAATGACTGAAAGCCTGACACCTCGTCGTGAACGAAATGTCAGACTGTTCAAATAAGCCCCAAGCGTTCCGTTCAGGTACCCGGCAACTTGTAGTCCTTGAACTCTTCGCGGAGTTTGGTCTTCAGCAGCTTGCCCGTCGCCGTGTGCGGCAATTCATCGACAAACACCACATCATCCGGAAGCTGCCATTTGGCCAAGCTGTTCTCCAGATGGCGGATCACATCATCCCTGGTGACGGCATGGCCCTTTTCCTTGACCGCGATGACCAGTGGCCGCTCGTCCCACTTCGGATGCGGTACGGCGATCACCGCCGCCTCGACAATGCCGGGACAGCCGAGCGCCTCATTCTCCACATCAATGGAGGATATCCACTCCCCGCCCGATTTAATCACATCCTTCGACCGATCCGTGATCTGCATATAGCCATCGGCGTCGAGCGTACCCACATCGCCGGTTGTGAACCAGCCGTCGTCATCCAGCACTTTACCGCCCTCGCCCTTGAAATAACCGCTGGTGATCCAGGGCCCGCGCACCTTGATATCGCCAAAGGCAACGCCATCGCGCGGCAATTCCTTGCCGTCATCGCCGGTAATCTTGAGTTCGACGCCGAAAATGACGCGGCCCTGTTTGACCCGGATGTCGGTTTTTTCTTTCTCCGAAAGATCCGCATGTTTTTTCAGCAGATTACCGGTGGTGCCGAGCGGACTGGTTTCGGTCATGCCCCAGGCATGGATCACCTCGACGCCATACTCCTGCACAAAGGTATCAATCATTGAGCGGGGCGCGGCGGAACCGCCGATTACCGTCCGCTGCATGGTGGAGAATTTGAGCTTATTCTCTTTTACATAGCCGAGCAGCATCATCCAGATGGTTGGCACCCCAGCGGCAAGGGTGACTTCTTCGGCCTCCATCAGTTCATAGAGGGAAGCGCCATCCATGGCCGCGCCCGGCATCACCATTTTGGCGCCACACATGGCCGCCGCGTACGGCAGCCCCCAGGCATTGGCATGGAACATCGGCACCACGGCAAGAATGCTGTCCCGGTTGGAGACACCAAGACCATCATTGGCACAGACACAATAGCTGTGCAGCATCGTCGAGCGGTTGGCATAGAGCACGCCTTTCGGATTACCCGTCGTGCCGGAGGTGTAGCAGAGCGAGGAAGCCGTCATCTCATCAAACTGCGGCCAGTTGTAATTCCCATCCTCCGCCTCGACCAGCGTTTCATAGCAGATGACATTGGGAAGAGAGGTTTCGGGCATATGCGCCTTATCCGTCATCACAACAAACCCCTTGACGTTTGTCAGATGCTCCTTGAGTGCTTCCAGCAGCGGAATGAAGGTCAGATCAACGAAGATATATTTATCCTCCGCATGATTGACGATATAGGCAATCTGTTCGGGAAAGAGCCGCGGATTGATGGTATGGCAAACCGCCCCCATGCCGGAGACCCCGAAATAAATTTCCATATGACGATAGCCATTCCAGGCCAGCGTCCCAATCCTGTCGCCCAGTTTGACGCCCAGCCGTTCCAGCGCCTGAGCCAATTTCTTGGCCCGCAGGTTTATATTGCGATAATTGGTCCGGTGAATGGGCCCCTCAACAGTGCGCGAAACAATTTCGACATCCCCATGATATTGACCGGAATATTCGATTAGTGAAGAAATCAGCAATGGCCGATCCTGAATAAGCCCCAGCATATTAAATCCCATGTTAGTTTATATATTAGACATTTCCTGAAGCATAAAACCGCCCTCGCTTCACGTAAAGCCTATTCGCAGGGACCCGGCAGCCATCTGCATTACGCACCCATTCCATGCGCCATTCACCCGTGACGGGAAGCCTGGAATGTTACTTTTCACGCAAAACCCATGTAGTTTTAGCAGCCGGGTAAATCCCGTTGCGAATCAAACGCTTCTAGGATCCATTATGCTGCGGATGCACAAATCAGTGACGCGACAGAGGTCACGGCTATGGCTGAAGTACTTTGACTGCCCCGCAGATTTCATTAGACTGCTGCGTAAACAATCATGAATACATAACATTTCCCCTGAAAGGGTTCAGACAAACCAATGTTTATAAACGGAAAATGGATCGCCGCATCAAGCGGCGGCAGCTTTGATGTCCTCAATCCTGCAACCGGAGACGTGATCCGGCAGGTCCCCGACGGCGGCGCGGCAGAAGCCACACAGGCGATCGAGGCGGCGGATACGGCCTTCCGCGACTGGTCACAGACAACCGCCTATCAGCGATCGGCCTATCTCTATAAAGCCTACGAGATCATGATGGAGCGAAAAGAGGACCTCGCCCGCACCATGACCGAAGAACAGGGCAAACCCCTCAAGGCAGCCCGCAACGAAGTGCAGTATGGCGCCGACTTCCTGCTCTGGTATGCAGAGGAAGCCAAACGCATCAACGGGGAAATCCTGCCCTCCTCCCGCGCAGATCAGCGTTTCATGGTCCTGAAGCAGCCGGTGGGTGTGGTCGCGGCGGTCACCCCGTGGAATTACCCCATCTCCATGATTACGCGCAAAGTCGGTCCGGCCCTCGCCGCCGGTTGCACCGTGGTTATGAAACCGGCGGAGGCGACCCCGCTTTGCGCCATTGCCATGTTCGAGATTTTCGAGGCCGCCGGTATTCCGGCAGGAGTTGTCAATCTCGTGACCGCGCTCGACCCGAAGCCGGTCGGCGAAGTTTTCACCCATCACCCCGCAGTGCGCAAGCTGACCTTCACCGGCTCTACCAAGGTTGGCAAGATGCTGGCCGGTCAGGCCGCTGCCAATATGAAACGCGTCTCGGCGGAACTTGGCGGCCACGCCCCCTTTGTCGTGTTTGAGGATGTTGACCCGGCCCATGCGGCAAAGGGCGGATCGCTTGTCAAATTCCTCAACACCGGTCAGGCCTGCATCAGCCCGAACCGCTTCTTTGTGCAGAACGGCTCCTATGACGCCTTTGTCGATACCTTCGCTGCGCGCGTTGCCACCATGAAGGCGGGCAGCGGGTTCGAGGACGGCGTCGCCATCGGCCCACTCGTCAACCAGACGGCTGTCGATAAGGTGGATCGGCAGGTCCAGGACGCCCTTTCAAAAGGCGCCCGGCTGATCACAGGCGGCGCTCCGCTCAAATCCAATGGTCTCGACAAGGGCTATTTCTACGCGCCGACAGTGCTCGCCGATGTGACGGAAGATATGCTGATCTATCGCGAGGAAACCTTCGGCCCCGTCGCGCCGATTATCCGGTTTGATAATGAGACGGAAGTGCTCGAACGCGCCAATGACACCGAATATGGCCTTGCCGCCTATGTCTATACGCGGGACATCTCCCGCGCCATGCGGATGTTTGAAGGACTGCGCTTTGGCATTATCGGCATCAATGACATTAACCCGACCAGCGCCGCCGCCCCCTTCGGCGGCATGAAGGACAGCGGACTAGGTCGGGAAGGCGCCAAGGAAGGGATCATGGAATATCTTGAAACCAAACTTGGCGGCTTCTCTGTTTAGAGGCTGACCTAACCCTTGAGAATAGCGATGGCCCCCTCCCCGAGCAGCGGATCGATTTTCTGCTGATCCGCATCGGGGAGTGCGGCATAGCGCCGTCGCAGTTCCTCAAGACATTTCACCTGATATCCGAAGACGCCCTGTGCATAAGGCCGTCCGTCGAGCGATACCGTGAATTTCTCCGCCCCTTTTTTGGTGGCGGCTTCATTCGCGGCAAGAAACGGCAGGTAAATGCGGGCGGCATAGCCGACTAGCTCTTTTGCCGGGACGGAAAGATCGTCTATCCCCCGCCATTCTCCCTCAATCCCGGAGGCGTCATCCAGCTGCCGCAGCCAGCTTTCTGTGGCCTGAGCCTCCCGCCGCAGGATGGATTGCGGCGTCGGGTCCTGTGATAATGTGCGGAGCTGTCCATAGAGGCCAAAGTCAGCCATGGACGGGCGTGTCCCGAACAGATAACCCGCACTGCCGATATGATCTCGCAGCAAGCCGATGATAAAATGATAGCCAGCCTCGATCAGCGGGGCATTCTCAGGCGTGCAGCCAACCAGCGGCATCCGGCCGATCTGCCGCTCCGCAAAGAAACGGGCGAACTTCTCGCGCTCCTCCGCTGATTTATCCGCGGCACGGTCATCGGCGATCCAGTGACTGGCATAGTGGATATCCGGCTCATAGGCCCAGCGATAATGAAACATCATCTTGGTCACCCATTCGTCAGCCATATCCTCCACGAGATGGGCAAGAAAAGCCACCGCCGCCTCGTCGGGCACGACAGAGCGATCGCGTGGATGCCGTTCTTCAAGCAAATAGATAAGATATGTGCTGTCGAGGTGACGGCTGCCATCGGGCAACATAAGAACAGGCACCAGAACCGGCCGCATATCGGCAATCAGATGATCGGTGGCGAGTGACCGCAATATCCAGTCATAGGGCAGTCGCCGGTAATGCATCAGCGCCCGCATTTTCATCGAATAGGGTGAGGCGTTACCGCCAATGAGTGTATATCTTTCCCCGCTGCTCCGGCTCATCTGTTTTTCCTTTTTGTTGAGCGATTATATTTGTTTCTGTCAGATATTCGTTTGTGTCCTGCGGCCCTGTCCCCTGTCAGTCGACGACACCATTGGCCCAGACGACAATATCTGTCATCACCTCGTCACGGTTGGTCTCGTTCAGCATCTCATGCCGCCCGCCCGCATAGAATTTATGATCAACCTTTGTAAATCCCTGGCGGGCATAGGCACTGAGAAGCCGTCGGCCCCCCCTTTCATTTTCACCAACCGGATCCTCGCTGCCACTGAAGACAAGAACAGGCATGTCTTTCTTCATCCGGCCAAGTGCCGCAGGAGAGGCAATCTGCAGCAATGCCGCCATCACCCCTTCCCAGGTCGCGAGGGAGCAGTCAAAACCGCATAATGGATCGGCGATATATTTATCCACCTCCGCCTCATCACGGCTGAGCCAGTCAAACTCCGTCCGGTTCGGGGCAAACGGTTTGTTGAAGCTTTTGAAGATACGGCCGAGTTCCGGAAGGGTCGCACGGGGACCGAGCTTGTGTTTCTGGCGCCGGACAAAACTGAGGCCAAGCCGCGCCTTGAGAGTGGAGAGGCCCCTCTGCGGACCGTTGGTGCCTGAAAGGATGACACCCCGGATGCTGTTGCCGTGGGATGCCATATATTGCTGCACCATGAAGGAGCCCATGGAATGACCGAACAGCAGGATGGGGAGGTCCGGATAATGTCCGGCGATATGCCGGTTCAGCAGATAAATATCCTCCACCGCCGATGTCCAGCCATCCTCATCCCCGAGATGACCGGGCGATGTCCCCGCCGGAATATTGAGGCCGTGCCCCCGCACATCATGGGCATAGACAAGATAGCCGAAAGCGTTCAATACCTCGGCAAAGCGGGCATAACGGGCGGAATGCTCCGCCATGCCATGAACGATCTGGATAACCGCCTTTGGTTTTTTCGCGCGTGCCCAGCGGCGGGCCTGCAAGGACATGCCCCCCGCTCCGACAAACCTGAAGTGCTCCCCCATAGCCATGCATCCCCGTTAATCCCACTCCATTAAGCCACGGCGCGTAAGCGGAGACAAGAATATTAGAACAGTGAGAAACATCTTTGACAGCCCGTCGGGAATGGGCCTACAAATAGTAAACATGTTCCATTCATATTCGAGGAAATTGTGATGTCCAGCCCCAGCCTTCAGCAAGGCAATTCCCTTTCCGCCCGTGATGTGCGGACCATGATTCACCCCTATACCAACCTGTCCACCCATCTCAAGGACGGCCCCCTCATCATCCAGAGTGGCAAGGGCGTCCATGTCTATGACGAGGAAGGCCGGGAATATATTGAAGGACTGGCAGGCCTGTGGTGCGCGTCCTTCGGCTTTGGCGAAGAAGAACTGATAAAAGCCGCCATTGACCAGATGCGCAAGCTGCCCTTCTATCATTCCTTCGCCAGCAAATCGACGGAGCCGAGCATCCGACTTGCCGAGAAACTGCTCGAAATTGCGCCAGTGCCTTTTTCGAAGGTGTTCTTCGCCAATTCAGGATCAGAGGCGAACGATACTGTTATCAAGCTCGTCTGGTATTACAACAACAGCCGCGGCCTGCCGCATAAGAAGAAGATCATCTCCCGCCAGAAGGCCTATCATGGCGTGACCATCGCGGCGGCCAGCCTGACCGGGCTGCCACCGCTGCATAACGACTTCGATCTGCCGATCCAGAATATCCTGCATACCTCCTGCCCCCATTATTATCGCTTCGGCAAGGACGGCGAGACGGAAGAAGAGTTCGCTGCCCGCTGCGCCGCCGATCTGGAGCAGTTGATCCTGAAAGAAGGGCCGGAGACGGTTGCCGCCTTCATTGCCGAGCCGGTCATGGGCGCAGGGGGCGTCATCATCCCGCCCGCCACCTATTTCGAGAAGATGCAGGCGGTGCTGAAGAAATACGACGTGCTGATGATTGCTGACGAGGTGATCTGCGGCTTCGGCCGGACGGGGAAGATGTGGGGCTCTCAAAGCTTCGGCATTCAGCCCGATATCCTCACCTGCGCGAAGGCCCTGTCCTCCGCCTATCTGCCGATTTCCGCCGTCATGATCACCGACGAGATCTTCCAGGGCATGGTTAAGCAGAGCGAAAAGCACGGCGCATTCGCCCATGGCTTCACCTATTCCGGCCATCCGGTGCCCGCCGCCGTCGGCCTGCGCACCATGGAACTGATGGAGGAACGGGATCTCGTCGGCCATGTGCAAAAAGTGGCGGGACGGTTCAATGACCGCTTCCATGCCCTTGCCGATCATCCACTGGTCGGCGAAGTCCGGTCCACGGGGCTCATCGGTGCGGTGGAACTGGTCGCCGACAAGAAAACCAGGCGTTCCTTCAATGCGGCCCGCAAGGCGGCACCGAAAGCGGCTGAGGCCATGCAGAATGCGGGCGTGATCAGCCGCGCTGTCGCCGGGGACAATCTCGCCCTCTGCCCGCCGCTCATCATTACGGAGGCGGAAATCGACGAGATGTTCGACCGCTTCACCAAGGGGCTCGACACCGTCGCCGCCATTGCCAGGGCCGAAAACTGGGATTGATCCCGCCTGCTGTCACTGAAAACAGAATAAGAGGGGTCCGGAGCCCCCTCTTAACGGCTGTTGACCGTTTAACCTACAGAGACGGCAGCGGCGGCAGTTCCTGCCCCAGCCATTTCTCTGACAGTTCGCCGAGCTGACCACCCATTTTTTTATGCAGAATAAAGACATTTACCCATTGTAATAGGTCCATCTGGCCTTTCTTGATGCCGATAAAGGCCGGGCTTTCCTTGATGATGAATTTGGTTTCCACATCAAGGTTCGGGTTGTCTGCGGAAAGCTGCGCCGCCACCGTGTTGCCTGTAACCAGCACCTCAACCTGACCGGACAGATAGGCGGACAATGTCGCCGCATTATCACCGAAGCGGATGATTTCCATATCTTTCGGGCCTTTCTCGGACAGCTCCAGATCTTCGAGTGTACCGCCCGTCACGCCGATTTTCTTGCCGGAAAGATCCGCCATTGACTCAATCGCCATCGCGGCAGGCGCAAAAGCTCCGGAGAAGAAAGGGGCATAAGCGCTTGAAAACCAGATGGATTTTGCGCGGCTCGGGTTTGCCCCCATGGAGGAGATGACGAGATCCACCCGGTCGGTTTCAAGGAATGGAATGCGTTGCTTCGAGGTGACGGGCACGAGTTCCAGTTCAACGCCAAGGTCTTCCGCGATCATCTTTGCCACATCCACATCATAACCGACATAGTCCCCTTCCGGCCCCAATGCGCCGAAAGGCGGGAAGTTTTCCGGAATACCGATCTTGACCTTGCCGGCCGCCAGAATTTCCGAAAGATCCGCCGACGCCGGGCCGATGAAAGCCGTTGCCGCCAGCGCGAGCCCCATAAGGCCCGCTTTCAGTTGTTTCAGCATGAATTCACTCCTTCTCTGTTATACAAATCCTGTCAGTATTAGGTTGGTGTCGGAAGCTTCCGCTTCGAGACGCTGCCGAGCCGCCGCTCCAGCACGCGCGACCAGTGCGACAGCGGAAAACACAGGCAGAAATAGATCAACGCCATGATCGGAAAGATGATATAGGGCTCCGTCCCCTGCACCGGCGCATTGGCCCAGCGCTTGCCGACATTCATCAGATCATGAAACCCGATGATATAGGCAAGGGAGGTTCCCTTGATGATCTGCACCATGAAGCCGACGGTCGGCGCGAGTGACAGACGAAACGCCTGTGGCAGGATGATCAAGCGGATAATCTGCAAAAAACTGAACCCGAGGGAGCGCCCGCCCTCCCACTGACCCGCAGGCACCGCCTCCACCGCGCCGCGCCACACATCGGACAAATAAGCGCTCGCATAAAGAACAAGTGCAATTCCGGCGGCAAGCCAGGGGTCCATGTCGATGTCGAACAGCCGCGGAACACCAAGCCCGAGCAGGAACAGCATCAGCAGCAGTGGTACGGACTGGAAGGTCCAGATATAGCCGGTCGCAACCTGTTTGCCGATTTTTGACGGCGAGGTTTTGACAAGGGTAATAAAAAGGGCGAGAATCCCGCCGCCGATAAAGGCAATCAGCGATAGATAAATAGTGAACTGCGTCGCCTCCAGAAGCTGATAGAGAACAATGCCGTAAGGTTTGCCGAGCAGGCTGATAAAGACATCTCTCATCGCGGCGCCTTCCATTTGAACAGGCCGCGATGCAATAGTTGCAGCAGCGTCTTGAACAACAGCGCCATCAGGATATAGATCACGGTCAGGGTGAAATAGACCTCGAATGAACGGAAGGTCCGGCTGTCAATATAGAGCCCGGCATACATCAGATCGCGCACGCCAACCTCCGCAATGATGCCGGTTGTGAGAAACAGGAAAATGAACTGGCTGTTGAGCGACGGATACATCATTGCCACCGCCTGCGGGAAAATGATCTTGCGGAAGATCACCGTCTTTTTAAGGCCAAGGGCAGAAGCCGCCTCAATTTGGCCATGCGGCACCGCATTCAGCCCCGCCCGCAGAATTTCCGAGAAATAGGCCGAGAAATTCAAGGTCAACGCCAGCAGCGCATGCCCCCAGAAGGGCCATTGATAGCCGAGCAGCAACGGCAGGCCAAAGGCAACGATAAAAAGCTGCACGATCAGCGGCGTATTGCGGATGAATTCCGTATAGCAGGCGGATATCTGCCGGAGCACGGGAAGTTTCGAATATCGGAAGGACGCCAGAAGCGTCGCCAGAAGCAGCCCCATGATACCGCCGCCAATGGCAAGGGCCGCACTTAACCCCGCACCTTCCGCCAGTAAGGACAGATATTCCGGACTCCTGTAAATTTCAAAAAATCTGAATTCCACTGCACCTTCCCTGCTGTTCCCCCAGACCACAGCAAAAACAGTGCCACCTATATTTGGCTGAATCCAACCTATTCTTGTGTCCATCCAGCGGAAAGATGTTCAAAATTTATGCTTTTCTTAATTTTTGCCTATTTTTTCTACATTATGGAACAACCGTTCAGCTTGAAAAAGCAAGCATGGTCCAGGTGATGCCCAATGCTCGATTGCCGGACTGAATCGATTCCATCTTTTTTCTTCTGATAAGTGTAAGCCCGGCAGCCTTACCACCCGAGATAACGTCCGATGCCGCTACCGCATACATCGGCCGCACCGCCGGTGACGGCCCATGCCGCAGGGATATCAGCAACCGTCCGCCCCGCCGCCGTAGCCCGGCGAGATGAGGCGTCGGATCCACAGCCATGACGCGATGTCCCCGGAAAGCCAGATGTGCGGCGTCCCGGCCGGTACCGGCGACGATATCCAGAATGTCGGATGGCTGCTCGGGGATCAGGTCAATCCAGGCTGCATGAACGTCTTCAAAGGCAAGCGCCTCGTATGGGCCTGTCAGTTCTGCCGCCATTTTCTCATAACCGGCACAGGCCGGATGTATCAGGATCACGGGTCCTTCGGTCATACCCTAGACATGCTGACCGCCATTGATATGCACCTCCGCCCCCGTGACGTAGGAAGACGGTGCATCGCACAGGAAATAGATGGTGGAGGCCACCTCTTCCGGTCGGCCAAGGCGGCGCAGCGGAATGTCTTTCACCATCTCTTCCGTGCCGGGTGACAGGATGGAGGTATCAATCTCCCCCGGTGCAATGGCGTTGACGCGCACGCCATGCGGCCCGAAATCCGCCGCCATCTCCCGCGTCAGCGCCGATAGCGCGGCTTTCGATGTCCCGTAAGCGGAGCCCGCGAAAGGGTGTACCCGACTTCCCGCGATGGAGGTAACATTGACAATCGCCCCCTTCGCCGCCACCAGTTCATTGAACAGCCCCTGCGCCAGCATCAGCGGCGCAAACAGATTGACATTATAGACATGCAGCCAGTCGTCATATCCGGAATTCAATGTGTTAAAGCGCGCGCCATCCGGCCCTTTCGGCGAAATACCGGCGTTATTGACAAGGGCATGGAGAAGGCCGCCGTTCAGCCGCTCGCGGATATTGTCAATGGCGGCTGGCAGCGTCGAGATATCTGCCAAATCGATCTGCAGATGATTTTTCTCGCCCCCTTCCCACGGGCAATATTCGGAAAACGCCTGCCGGGAAACGGTCAGCACCCGCCACCCTGCCGCGCTGAAGCGCTTGACCGTGGCATGCCCGATGCCCCGGCTCGCCCCGGTCAGCAATAAAACCTTCTGCGTGTCCGCCATGCCCCAATTCCCTTATCATGTGCAGCGAAGAAGCCCCAAGCGCGGTATCATAGCCGCCCCGACGTCATGTTGAAACAATGATTACGGCCGGGCATAAAAAATCCCGTGATCAGTCTTTTTACCCCATATCTTTGCCTTCATACCCTGAGAGTAATGGCAAATGGCGCCGCAACGCTTGAAATACGGTGCGAAATTCTGCACATAATAGGCAGCCGTCAACCAGAAAACCCGGTCGGGGAACCATGACAACCCATCTCATCAGCCACCGCGATTGCCTGTTTCACGATACCGGCCCCGGCCATCCGGAGCGGGCGGATCGCCTGCGCGCCGTGCTGCATCAGCTCGATAGCGATAATTTCCCCGAACTCGTCCGTCATGATGCACCGCTCGGCACAACGGAGGATATCGCCCTCGTCCACTCCGCCGCGCATATCAAGCATATCGCCAGCAGCGCGCCTATGGCGGGGATCATCAATCTTGATCCTGATACGGTTATGTCTCCGGGCTCCCAGATTGCGGCTCTCCGAGCCGTCGGTGCGGCAATTGCCGCCGTCAATATTGTGATGGGTGAAGCGAATACAAATGCCTTCTGCGCCATCCGTCCGCCCGGACATCATGCGGAAACGGACCGCGCCATGGGATTTTGCCTTTACAACAATGTCGCCATCGCCGCGCGTCATGCCCAGAAGGCGCACGGTCTCCAACGTATTGCCATTGTCGATTTTGATGTTCATCACGGGAACGGAACGCAGGAAATCTTCGCCCATGACCCAGATGTCTTCTATGCGTCCAGCCATCAGGCGCCCTTTTATCCGGGCACGGGCTCGGTCACCGAAACGGGGGTTGGCAATATCGTCAATGTCCCGCTGGCGGCCGGGGCCGGCTCCCGCGAATTCCGCGAGGCTTATGACATGGTTATCCTGCCGGCTCTGAACGCCTTCCGGCCGGAGTTGCTCCTTATTTCCGCCGGATTTGACGCCCATATCAAGGATCCGCTCGCCAATATCAACCTGACCGGTGAGGATTACCGCTGGATCACCCGTCGCCTGATGGCCGTTGCCGATCTGCACGCCAAGGGACGCGTGGTGTCGTTACTGGAAGGCGGTTATGATCTTGAAGGGCTGGCGGAAGGTGTCGATGCTCATGTGAAAGCATTGCTCCAGGCCTGAGAGAGCGTTATAAGACGGCAAAGGAGAAATCATGTCTGATCCCAATAGCCAGAAAGTCCCTGACGATATCGCCAAGATGTCCTTCGAGGAGGCCTTGAGAGAACTGGAACAGATTGTCGAAAAGCTCGATTCGGGCCAGGTCGATCTTGACCAGTCAATTGATATTTACACCCGCGGCTCGCTTCTGAAGGCGCATTGCGAAGCGCGTCTTAGAAACGCCCAGGAAAGGGTCGACAAAATTGTCGGCCGCAACGGCAATCTGTCGGTCGAACCGGCGAATATTGACTAGACATGCCTCAGGCGGGGTCAAGAACAGTTCTATGGAAGATGATTTCAGCAAAGCCCTCCGTCAGACCGCAGATTTGATGGATAAGGAATTACGCACCCTGCTGCCGGTAAGCGAGGGGCTGGAAAAGCGGCTTTTTGACGCCATGCGCTATGCCGTCCTGTCCCCCGGCAAGCGGCTACGCGCCTTTTTGCTGATCCAGTCCGCCGACCTGTTTGCTGTCCCCCGCCTGCATTCCGTGCGTGTGGCGGCGGCATTGGAGATGGTCCACAGCTATTCCCTCATCCATGATGATCTGCCCTGCATGGATGATGACGATCTACGTCGCGGCCTGCCGACGGTCCATAAAAAATTTGACGAGGCGACGGCCGTTCTCGCCGGTGATGCGCTGCAATCGCTCGCCTTCGAAATTGTCAGCGATGCGGATACCCACCCGTCCGCCGAGGTGCGCATCCAGCTCGCCGCCCGGCTTGCCCGCGCCATTGGCGGACAGGGCATGGTTGGCGGTCAGGTGATGGATATCCACGCGGAAAGCAACCCCATCGATATGGCCACCATTACGCGCCTGCAACGGCTGAAGACCGGCGCGCTCATCTCCTTTGCCTGTGTGGCGGGCGGCATCCTCGGGCATGCATCCCCGCCACAGTTGCAGGCGCTCAAAGCTTACGCCCATGATTTAGGGCTGGCCTTTCAGATTGCAGATGACATACTGGACGAAGAAGGAACGGCGGAGGAAATGGGCAAGGCAACCGGCAAGGACGCCGCGGCAGGAAAGGCCACCTTCGTTTCTCTCATGGGACTGGAAGATGCCCGTGTCCATGCCGCCATTCTGGTCGATCAGGCAATCGATCATCTCGATCCTTTCGGGCCGAAAGCAGATCTGTTACGACATGCGGCGCATTTTGCCATTCACCGCCGCAACTGAAGACGGGTTCAGATTATGACGACGACACCGCAAACACCCTTGCTTGACACCATCACATATCCGAAGGATATGCGAAAACTGACCCTGCCGCAGCTCACCCAGCTTGCCGCGGAATTGCGTCAGGAGGTAATCAGCGCCGTTTCCGTCACCGGCGGTCACCTCGGCGCGGGCCTCGGCGTGGTCGAACTGACCGTGGCATTGCACCATGTTTTCAACACGCCGGAAGATCGGCTGATCTGGGATGTCGGGCATCAATGCTATCCGCACAAGATTCTGACCGGACGGCGGGACCGTATTCGCACCCTGCGTCAGCCGGGCGGCCTTTCCGGCTTCACCAAACGGGCGGAAAGCGAATATGACCCCTTCGGCGCGGCGCATTCCTCCACCTCTATCTCCGCCGGTCTGGGCATGGCGGTCGGGCGTGACCTGCTGGGCCGCAAGAACAATGTCATTTCGGTCATCGGCGACGGGGCCTTAAGTGCCGGTATGGCCTATGAAGCGATGAACAATGCCGGCGCCATGGATGCGCGGCAGATCGTCATCCTCAATGACAACGATATGTCCATCGCCCCGCCTGTCGGCGCGATGAGCGCCTATCTCTCCCGCCTGCTATCTGGTAAGCCCTACCGCAGCCTGCGGGAAATGGCGAAGCAGCTCGCCTCTCTCCTGCCCGATCCGCTGGAACGCACCGCGCGGCGGGCGGAGGAATTCGCCCGCGGCATGGTCACGGGCGGAACCTTGTTTGAGGAGTTGGGATTTTATTATGTCGGGCCAATCGACGGCCATAATCTGGAACATCTGATCCCCGTTCTCAAGAATGCCCGGGATTCCAAGCAGGGGCCGATCCTGATCCATTGCGTCACGCAAAAAGGCAAGGGCTATCCGCCCGCCGAAGCCGCTGCCGACAAATATCACGGGGTTTCAAAATTCGACGTGATCACGGGCGCACAGGCGAAAGCGACGCCCAACGCCCCCTCCTACACCAAGGTATTTGCCCAGAGCCTCATTCAGGAGGCCCGCGATGATGACAAGATCGTCGCCGTGACCGCTGCCATGCCCGATGGCACCGGCCTTGACCAGTTCGCAGGGGAATTCGCCGACCGCTGCTTTGATGTCGGCATTGCCGAGCAGCATGCCGTCACCTTTGCCGCCGGTATGGCGACGGAGGGGCTGAAGCCGTTCGTTGCGATCTATTCCACCTTTCTGCAACGCGGTTATGACCAGGTCGTGCATGATGTTGCCATTCAGAATTTGCCGGTACGATTTGCGCTCGACCGGGCGGGACTTGTCGGGGCGGACGGGGCAACCCATGCGGGCTCCTTCGACATTACCTATATGGCAACGCTGCCCAACATGATGGTGATGGCGCCTGCCGATGAAGCGGAATTGAAACATATGGTTGCCACCGCCGCCGCCTATAATGAAGGGCCCTGCGCCTTCCGTTATCCGCGCGGTGAAGGCGTTGGGCTTGACTTGCCGGAAAAGGGCGAAGTGCTGGAAATCGGCCGCGGCCGTATGATCCGGGAGGGTGACCGTGTTGCCATCCTTTCCTTCGGCACCCGCCTGAAAGAAGCGCTGATCGCAGCGGAGGAACTGGAGGCAAAGGGTATCTCAACCTCCGTTGCCGATGCCCGTTTCTGCAAGCCGCTCGATGAAGCCCTGATCCGCGATCTTGTCGCCTCCCATGAAGTGCTGATCACGGTCGAGGAAGGCGCCGTTGGCGGCTTCGGCAGCCATGTCATGCAGTTCCTGGCAATGAACGGTCTACTGGACGACGGGCTGAAGATGCGCCCTCTCTGCATGAAGGATGTCTTCATAGACCAGCAGAAAATTGACGATATGTATGAAGAGGCGGGCATCAATCATGACCAGATTGTCAAGACAGCCCTCGATGCGCTTGGCGGCGGAAAGGCAAAACGGCCCAATATTTCCGCCGTCTAGACCGCTCGCATGACAGAGACATCGCAAAGGCTCGATCTGGCGCTGGTCGCCCGCGATCTGGTGAAAAGCCGGGCACGCGCGCAAAGCCTGATCGCGGAGGGGCGCGTCAGCGTCAATGGCGAAATTGCCGATAAAGCCAATCGCAAGGTGACGGAAACGGCGGATATCACACTCGATATCCCCGATATGCAGTGGGTCGGGCGGGGCGCCGTCAAGCTGCTGGCCGCCCTCGATCATTTCGGCCTTTCCGTGAAGGGGCGCATTGCTGCCGATATCGGCGCCTCCACCGGCGGTTTCACGCAAGTTCTATTGTCGCGGGATGTGCGGCGCGTCTATGCCGTCGATGTCGGGCATGACCAGCTTGATCCTGTCGTTGGGGAGGATCCGCGCGTCGTCAATCTGGAAAAAACCAATTCCAAGGATCTCGACACCGCACTCATCCCCGATGCCCTTGACCTGATTGTCGCGGACGTGAGCTTTATTTCGCTGACCAAGGCGTTGCCCGCCGTCCTTGATCTCGCGGCGCCGGGGGCGGATCTTGTCGCATTGGTCAAACCACAGTTCGAAGTCGGTAAGGGAAATGTCGGCAAAGGCGGCATTGTCCGGGACGCGGCCCTCGCGGACCGGGTGCCAATGGAGATGGAAAGCTGGATCAATGCCCGTCCCGGCTGGCGCTCCCTCGGCACTATGGCGAGCCCCATCCTCGGCAGTGATGGCAATCGGGAATTTCTGATGGGGGCGCGGCATGTCGGCAATTGAACTTACCATCAGCCATATCGGATCGGGCGGCGATGGCATCGCCACCCATCGGGGTAAGACCTACTATATCCCCTTCACCGCCCCCGGAGAGCGGGTATCAGCGCGCCCCGAAGATGTAAAGGGCGACGGCAATGTCTGCACCATCGTGGAAATCCTTGAGGAAAGCACGGAACGGGTCAAACCATCCTGCCGTCATTTCAGCCAGTGCGGCGGATGCGCGATGCAGCATCTCTCCCCGGACTTCACCGCAGAATGGAAGCGGCAACGCATTCTCGACTGCCTTGAGCGGGCGGGAATAACAGATGCCCATGTCCGGCCAACAATAACCAGCCCATCCGGCAGTCGGCGGCGGGTGGAATTTATTGCCTCAAAACGCAAGAAAGGGGTCATGGTCGGCTTTCATCTGCGCCGCAGCCACCAGATTTTCGATATCGGAGATTGCCCGGTGATTGTCCCCGCCCTGCTCGCCCTCGTCAAACCTCTGCGAAGCCTGCTACCTGAACTGCTACCCCGCAACAGTGAAGCCCGCCTGCTCGCAACCGAAACGGAAAATGGCGTCGATCTGCTGATCACGGCTGACCTCACGATGGATCTGGACAAGCGGGAGATGCTGTCCGCCTTTGCTGCGGAACAATCCCTTGCCCGGATTGCCTGGCGCGCCCGTCCCCAGGATACGCCCGAAGCGATCGCCGCCCGCCTCCCCGCGGAAGTCCGGCTGGGCGGCATTCCTGCCATACTACCGCCCGGCAGCTTCCTGCAGGCAACCAAAGCTGGTGAGGAAGCCCTTGGCGCCTTTGCCCTTGATGCCCTTCGGGAGGCGAAGCGCATTGTCGATCTGTTCGCCGGGGTCGGCAGCTTCACCTTGCCGCTTTCCGCCCTTGCCCCTGTCCACGGCGTCGAGGGGGATGCGGAGCTTGTCAAAGGCCTGCAAATGGCTGCCAACCGTGCCATTCGCCCTGTCACGACGGAATGCCGTGATCTCTTCCAGCGACCGCTTCTGAAAGATGAGCTGAATGCCTTTGACGGGTTACTGTTCGATCCGCCGCGCGCCGGGGCAAAGGCACAGGCCCTCGAAATTGCGAAATCCGATATCCCCGTTGTGGTCGCCATTTCCTGCAATCCGGTCACCTTCGCCCGCGATATTGCCCTACTTCTCGACGGCGGATATCAACTCGGCCCCATACAACCGGTGGATCAGTTTCTCTTCTCTCCCCATGTGGAGATGGCCGCGGTACTGACCCGCGCATAAGACTATTTTTCAGGCAGGGAGAAGGGTTTTGCCGGCGCGTTCTGTGCACTGCCAAAAATCGGCCCGCTCACATAGTCAACCTGCATTTTAAAAGCCGCCCGCGCCAGCTCGTCATTATCCAGAGATCGCCAGATACACTTAAGCCCCTGCTCTTTCGCTGCCGTAAACAACGCGGAGATTTGCCCCAGATCAAGACGTTCATGGCCCACAAGTGAAATGGCGAAAACCGGCAGGTCATTAATGGCCGCAAAATCCTTCCAGCGGATATCCACTTCAAATGCAAATCCCAGAACGAGCTGTCGCAATGCACCAAGAATTTGCCGGTAACGGCTGTTCGGTACGCCATCCGGCACATCCTGGACATTGAGGATCAGATGCCGGTCCGTATAGTTTGGCAGGGTTGCCAACAGACGGGCGTATTTGCTGCGGAAATAACTGTTTGCCAGCGTTTCAAAGCGAACCGGCAACAGCAAGGCGGGCCGCCGCCCCTGAATGTCCAGCTTTTCGATAATATTGCCAAGTTCTGTCAGGATCACGCAATCCAGCTCGGCGCGGGTCCGGTGGGAACCGCTTTGCCGCAAGTCTTCCGGCATCGCCGTCGCGGCGATGTCCCCCTCCCGACTGGCATCCAGCGCCTCATACAGCCCGACAAAGCGTTTGCGGCGATTGATCAGGGGGCGAAAACGAATACCGACATCGGCTTCGCGCAACTTTACTTCCCGGGTTTCGCGCTCCTGCGCCCTCAGAATGGCCGTGTGGAAACAGGAAACCAGCCCTTCAAGGGAGCGGATTTTGTCCAGCCCCTCGAAATCCTCAATCGTCAGCATCGCCGCCTCGACGGAAATCAGCTCCCCGCCCGGCAATTCGCCAAACAGCTTGTTGACCAGATCATTGGCAATCGCCCGGGACCGCTGCAACGCTTCCTGACGGGAGGCATTAGCAAACAGCAGCGCAAAATGCCCATCATCCAGCGGCACGAAAATATCATGTCTGCCCAGCTTGCGGCCAATGTAGGATTCGGCGATTTCTACAATATTTTCACGGATTTCGCCCCATCGCTCCTTATAGCGTGTCTTGACCTCATCAAGCCCGATGATCTGGATGCTGCCGGTAACAAGGTTTTCAAGGGCTTCCCGATAGGTTTTTCCGAAGGGGCGCAGAAAGCTTGTCGCTTCGCCAATTTCGTAATGCTTCACTTCGCGGGCAGCAGGATAAGGCTTTACATCGCCGGTCCGGCGGCCCTGATTGTAGAAATCGGGGCTGATTTGCGCCGTATCTTCCGAACCACTGTCGGCCCGTCCCATGTCTTTCGCTACAACCATCCAATCCACATTCCAATGGGAGTGTTTTCGCGCATCATAATCGCAGATCAGAGTATATAAATCGTTAATCAGACATGTGGTCTAATTATAAAATGGCAGAAATCAGCAATTGCGCAGCGCGAACCGGAGAGCTATCTTGCCGCAAACCTGACAGATAAAAATCCGTAAAAGGGCGCGATGACGGACCAGCTCCATTTCCTTGATACATCCGGCCTGCAATGCCCGCTGCCTGTGCTGCGTGCAAAAAAGACGCTGCGCGACCTTGCGCCAGGTGCCCGGCTGCGTGTTATTGCCACCGATCCGGCGTCCGTCATCGACTTCCGTCACTTTTGCAATGTCACCGGCTATCTGCTTGAAAAAGCGTCAGAAAATGACGGAAAATTCGAGTATATCATCATCAAGAACGTGACGGGCTGATCACCACATCAGGTCACGTCACTCGGCCCGTCCCCAACGGCAAGCGGGCCTCGCTGCCCCTCCTTGAAATCGGCAGGCGGCACAAATGGGTCGGGTTCCGCCCCGCCAATACCCCGATAGACAGAGACAGACGGAAAGGCGAAGCCGGTTCCCGCCTGCTCAACAA
This sequence comes from Sneathiella sp., assembly GCF_002694385.1. GTDB lineage: Bacteria > Pseudomonadota > Alphaproteobacteria > Sneathiellales > Sneathiellaceae > Sneathiella. The sequence continues at coordinate 397,972 of NZ_NZMB01000005.1, read as the reverse complement.
TGCCCTTGATCGCATAGGCAAAATCCTGCTTGATCTGCAACCATTCACCCCAGTTGGTTGTCCGCGTGAAGCAATAGATCATGATATCGATGCTGCTGTCGTTAAAGCTGTCGGTATAGACAAACTGCAACGCCTCTCCCGGCTGGGCGAAATCCCGATTGTCCGCAAGATAACTGCCGATCTTCCCGGTAATCTCCTGAAGCTGTGCAACGGAGGTGGAATATTCAACGCCGATTTTCCAGTAAATGCGCCGATAGGTCATTTCGGAAAAGTTGGTAACAGCCTTGTCAGCGAAGGTCGCATTCGGGACAATGGTCAACGCCTTGTCAAACCGTCGGATAACAGTCGAGCGGAAGCCGATCTTCTCAACCGTGCCCTCGACCACGCTATCGACAAGCACCCAGTCGCCCACCTTGAAGCGCTTTTCCGCGAGAATCAGAAAGCCGCTGATCAGGTTTTTGAAAAGATCCTGGGCGCCAAGGGCCACGGCAACACCAACAATACCGAAACCGGCAATGATCGGCCCGACCTGGATGCCCCAGAGTTGCAGCACCGTCGCCCCTCCAAGACCGATGACAATCCCCTTCATGATCTTGACCAGAAACCCCACCATCTCGGCGGAAAATATCCGCTCCAGCTTGCCCAGCAGAAACGTCATCGGCGAGATGGCGGCGTAAAGCGCCCAGAAAATATTAAAAACAATAAGGGAACGGACAATCCGCCCGATGAATGCCGTAAAATCCGGATCATCGGAAAAATCCGCTACAGACAGCGCAAAATAAACACCGATCACAATAGGAATGAAGCGGATCGGTTCCTTCATGGACAGGATCAGCGCATCGTCAATCCGGTTACTCGACCGTGACGCATAGGCCAGCGCCCGGTTGATGGCAAAGCGGGTGAAGATACCGCGAATGAGTAAGGTCAGCGCGATGATTCCGAGAGCGATGATCAGGGAACTGAAGTCGAACCCCGCATAACCCTCTTTCCAGACTTCTTTAACAATTTCCCATAAATCGTTTATATTCTGCACTTTTTATCAGCCCTATACATTCAAACGGCGGCAAACAGCCGCCAAATTCCACTCATCAATAACGGGGGATGGCGGTAAAATCAAATCTCGGGAGATAAAATTCCGGGAATAACGCGCGTCAGGAGATCACATTGAGGAGAGCGTCAATATCCTGCTCCGTCGTGTTCCAGGATGTGACAAGACGAATTTTCCCATCCGTATCATTGGCGCGGCGGTGATAGAGAATGTTGGAAACCGCGAGACATTCCAGAGCCGCTTCGGGCAGCTTTGCAAAGATGATGTTGGCCTCCACCGGATAGCAGATCGTCGCGCCCGGAATACCGCGAATGCCATCGGCAAGGCGTTCTGCCATCCGGTTCGCATTGGTGGCCAGTTCCCGCCAGTATTCAGCTTCGAGATAGGCATCAAGCTGTGCCGACAGATAGCGCATTTTCGAGAAGAGATGCGCGCTTCTCTTGCGGCGAAATTCGAACTCTCTCGCCTTCTCCATATTGAAAAATACCACGGCCTCCACCCCCATGGCGCCGTTCTTGGTCGCCCCGAAGGATAAAACATCGACCCCGACCCGCCAGGTGATATCAGCAGGATGGCAGTTCAGAAACGCCAGCGCATTGGCAAAACGCGCGCCATCCATCTGCAAGGCAAGGCCATGCTTCTGCGCCAGAATACCGATTTCGGCAATCTCATCCGGGCGATAGACACTCCCGCATTCCGTCGCCTGCGTGATGGAAATGACCGATGGCATCACATGATGAACGGAGCCCCCGCCTTCCAGAACAGCCTCTTCCAGCGCCCGCGGATCAATCTTGCCATCCGCACCAGCCACCGGCACAAGTTTCGCTCCGCCTGTATAAAACTCCGGCGCGCCGCATTCATCATTATCGATATGGGCAAGGGGATGGCAGAAAACCGCGCCATAGGGCGGCGAGAAGCTGCTGATACCAAGCACATTGGCGGCGGTCCCCGTCGCTACGGGAAAAGCCCTGAGGTCGCATTCAAAGAGATCGCGAAGTTTGTCCTCCACTTGCCGGGTCAGGCCATCATGACCGTAGCTGGGAGCCGCCCCGTTGTTCGCCCGTTGCAGTGCCGCCATGATTTTCGGCGCGACCGGCGCCGCATTGTCACTGGCGAAATTGACGGGCATTCCGTTTTTCAACACCTGTTGAGCTCCCTTTTTCCGGGTCTGTGAAAATCACAGGCTGCGCTACTCAACGACTGCCCGGTCGAGGATAAATCTGCCAAGTTCCCGCCCGTCGGCCAATGAATAGACAAGTATGCGCCGCGCGGTACCTTCGGTTCCAAGGGTCAGGAACATCCTCGCCCCATCGGAGGAAAGGCTGATTACATCCATATCCTCGGGCAACGTGATAGCGACATCGCCGAAGCCGGACAACGGGACAAGACCGCTCCCCTCAACCACGGTTGCGGGGGCCGGACGGCTTTCCTCCGCCGTGGCGGGCGGATTAGCGCTTTTCGATCCCGTTATCCGCATATATAACGTAACCCCGATAATGCCGACAAACAGGATGATCAGAAAGCCGAGAATCCCGACAATCCATTTCAGCAGGGTAAGATTCGGGCCGGGTTCATAGTCCGGTTCATCTGTCATGACGGCACCTTGGGCGATTGCAAATAACACTGGTTCCTGTGTATGCCATTCAATGCGGGGTTACATCAAGTTGAAGTTTCAGAAGACGTTCGCGGTGCGCGCCTCGACCGGCTGCTGGCGGACGCGCTGCCGGATGTTTCCAGAAGCCGCATCAAGCCGCTGATTAAGGGGGGTATGGTCACCCTTGCGGGCGTCGCCGTCACCGATCCGTCCCGTCGGGTGCAACCGGGAGAGTCCTATGAAATTCACCTCCCGGAAGCGGCGGAAGGCGATCCGGAACCCGAGGATATTCCCCTCGAAATCCTGTTTGAGGATGAGCATCTGATCGTTGTCAACAAACCCGCCGGCATGGTGGTGCATCCGGCGGCGGGAAACTGGTCCGGCACGTTGGTCAATGCCCTGCTGCATCACTGCCGCGACAGCCTGTCCGGTATCGGCGGGGTAAAACGGCCCGGAATTGTCCACAGGATCGACAAGGAGACCAGCGGTCTTCTCGTGGCGGCGAAGAATGACGCCGCGCATCAGGGCCTGGCCGCCCTGTTTGCCGCCCATGATATCGAACGGCGCTACAAGGCCGTGGTGTGGGGCCGCCTTTACCCGCCAACGGGAGAGATTGAAGGCAGCATTGGCCGCGACCCGCATAACCGCAAACGCATGGCAATGGTCACAAAAGGCGGGAAACCCGCCCTCACCCGCTATCGGCTGGAAGAAAATTTCTCCGACATCGCGGCTCTTGTCACCTGTGAACTGGAGACCGGGCGCACCCACCAGATTCGCGTTCATATGGCTCATATCGGCCATCCGCTGCTTGGCGATCCACTCTACAGCCGCCAGAAAAAAAGCCGCGTCAGCTCCCTTGAGGAATCCCGTCAGGCGGTGATCCTCGCTTTCTCCCGCCAGGCGCTGCATGCCGAAACCCTCGGATTTGTGCACCCCGTCACAGACAAGCCCTTGAAGTTTGAGGTAGATTTACCATCTGATCTGAGGGAGTTGATCGCGGCGCTGAGGGGTTAGAACGACAACATCAAATCGCCATGATTATCCCCTAGACAGGAGTTTGTCGGGCTTGTTTTTCGGGCATCCTGAATGACGAAAGACAGGCGCCAGAAAGAGAGAGGGTCCTGAATATGAGCATATCATCCTTACCCGTATTGACGCCGGAAGGCGGCCTGTCCCGCTACCTGCAGGAAATCCGCAAATTTCCTATGTTGGAAGCGGACGAAGAATACATGCTGGCCAAGGCCTGGAAAGATCACGGCGATACCGATGCCGCGCACAAGATGGTGACAAGCCATCTGCGCCTTGTGGCAAAGATCGCCATGGGTTATCGCGGCTATGGCCTGCCGATTGCCGAGCTGATTTCCGAAGGCAATGTCGGCATGATGCAGGCGGTCAAGCGATTTGAACCCGAGAAGGGCTTTCGCCTGTCCACCTACGCCATGTGGTGGATCCGCGCCGCTATTCAGGAATATATCCTGCGCACTTGGTCGCTCGTTAAAATGGGGACGACCGCCGCCCAGAAAAAGCTGTTCTTCAACCTGCGCAAGATCAAGGGGCAGATTGAGGCCATTGACGAAGGCGACATGACGGCCGATCAGGTCAAGACCATTTCGAAAAAACTCGGCGTGACCGAGGAGGAAGTGGTCAGCATGAACCGCCGCCTGACGGCGCCGGATCATAGCCTCAACGCCCCCATGCGCGCCGAAAGTGAAGGCGAATGGATGGATTGGCTGGAAGATGACAGCCCGAACCAGGAAACCGTTTATGCGGAGAATGAAGAGCTGAAGCGCCGTCGCACCATGCTGGAAAAGGCCATGGATGTCCTGAACGAGCGGGAGAAGCATATTCTCACCGAACGGCGGCTACGCGATGAACCACTCACACTCGAAGAGCTGAGCCAGCATTATGACATCAGCCGCGAGAGGGTGCGCCAGATCGAAGTGCGCGCCTTTGAAAAGCTGCAACGGGCCATGAAGGCAAAAGTCCTGGAAGAACGGATCGGCTGATCCACATATCAACCAACAGCAAAAGGCGCCGGATTATCTCAGGCGCCTTTTTTTGTTCCCTCAGAAGGGGTTAGCGTGAGAACCCGCCGACAGAGGGCATCTGCACCGCCCCGACCCGGGCCAGCGCACCCAGCACCTTCTCTGACGGATCGCCATAGAGGGTCATGACTTTTGGCGTCAGCACTTCCAGAAAACGGGCCGCGAATTTCTTGCCGAAATTGCCCATGTGAACAAGTGCCGCATCGGAATTTTCAAATCGCTCCAATACATGACAGACCGTCTTGTCCTCATTCACCGACCATTCATAATTGAGTGTGCCCGGTTCATCCGCTTTCGTTGCCGCGATCATTTCATCTTTCAAAGCGGCGAATTTTTCATACTGCCCGGATTTGATCTCCAGCTCGTAGATCCAGTAGACATGGCCTGTCATTCTTTATTCCTTTTTTATGATTTGTTCGTGCCCCGCACTATGCCGAAATGCGGCCCAATGCGCCAGCCGTTATAGAAAGTTCGAATGGCGAGAATGCTTTGATAATGGCGATCAGCGGCCACTGGCGCCGTCTTTCATATCGGCAACAAACTGCCCGCCCCATTCTTCGACCAGCTTCATGCGCCGCTTTTGAAGTTTGGCGATCATCGCCTTCGCCTGCAATTCAGACGCGGAGAAAACAACAATCGGCACGGCCCAGGACAGAAAAACCGCCAGCCCCGCCCCGCCAAACATGGCCAGCCACATGTAAACATCGGTCAGCATCCGGAACGCTTCGTTGAACGTCTGGCCCCGATCCCACAGGATGCCGATAACCGGGATGATACCGGCAAGGTTGAAAGCAAGCATCGTGGCAATGCTGCCAATGCGGCCGGTGTTCAATAGAATTGCCACAAGGCTCGGGATCAATCCGGCAAAGAGAATCAGCATGGTTGGCGGAATAAATACAATTCCAAGCCCGGAAAAGACCATCACCCAAAACAGGGCGATGCCCTGCCCGACCCTGTTTTCCGCCATTTTTGCAGGCTGCTTTTTCTGCTTCGCCATTGTCTATTCCATAAAATACAAGACAGAAAGAATCGTACTGGCCAGTAATGCCGTAACTGAAAGAACAGATGTAATCCAGGCGCCATATCCTTCAGCGGCGGCCCGCCGCGCGTCTGTGCCATTCATCAGGAAGATGGCCAGTCGATCCGCCTCTCCGGCGGCGGCAAGGGCTTCTTCATATTCCCGGCGGTCCTGCGCAAGTTGCCGCTCCAGGTCGGTTGCCTCAAGGATCATGCCAAGGTCGCCGCTTTTCCGGGCCTCGCGAAATCGCTGTATGACCACTTCCCGGCGCAATCGGGAGCGGATTTTCAGGAAGACCGGTTTCAGCATCTCTTCCGCCCAAGCGGCAAAACCGGGCAGTGGTCCAGGATGGCTGAGCGCTTGCAGCTTTGCAAACAGCTTGAGTTCCACCAGCACGTGTTCAACACTGCCCGCCGGATACAGGGTCAGCGATATCAGAAACTTATCGAGCCCGCGTGATTTTGTCGCGATGAAGGCCGCCGCATGACGGTCAAAAGGGTTGCCATGCCCATTCGACGCCAGCAGCTTCTGTTCCGCAACTTCAATAAATTCCGAAATATTACGCACATGCGACCCCAGCACAAGCGTGCTCAGACAGGGTGTCTCCGGGCTGAGTTCATAAAGACAGCGTTCAAGCCCATAGCCAAGCTCGCCGCCATTTTTCATATAACCCTGACATCCGGTGATCGAGGCTTCGGGCAGCCAGTCGGCGCGGCGCTCCCGCTTGTCGCGAAACTCGGTCATGGCGATGTTCAGCAAGAGACCACTCTCGAACAATTCAGCGATGGACTTTTTCATCTCCATATTGTCTTGCCGAAATGCCTCCAGCATCAGCATACCGATTGCATTGCGGGAGAAGGAGATATTGCGATACCAGAGTGGTGCCTTCGGATCGAGCAGGCGCAGCATATGGGTGACAGCCGTGGTCTCACTGCGCGCCTGTGCATGGGCCGCCCCCCCCAATGCTTCCCTGAATTTGGGAGATTTCTGTGGCTGTTGCCTCATCGCGCAGGGCGTTTTTTATCCATTTCGCAAGTCGGCCACTGCGCAGAAGATCAAGCGCCGCCTTGGGCTTGCTGATCATATTGTGCGCCAGCAGCCGGGGCGAGCCATATTCCACTTCCTCGAACAGGATCTTGTCGAGCGCCCGCGTATCTCCGCGTCCGCGGCGCGGCGTCTCCTTGATGACATCGCGCCAGTTTGCCAGCTTTTCCGCATTCCAGCGGCGCGCCGGGTCATCATGCAGCAGGCCCGCCAGGATATCGGACATCCGCGGCGACAGGCTCAGCTTTTCCGCCAGCAAGGAAAAACTGCCCTTCAGAAGTTTGCCGCGATAAAGCTCTTCATCACTCATTCCACCGCCCGGCGCTTCCCCGCCGAGCAGATGCAGAAACAGGATGCCCACCGCATAGAGATCATGGGCCGGCACGCCGTCCCCACGGCCCGCCGGATGCGCCATCATGCTTTCAAGCGGTTCATAAACAGTCGGTTGCAGCAGTCCCGGCGCCTGGCTGATCGCCTCGCCCAACACGATAGTCTGACGCTCGCTATCGCTGTAGAACAGGTTGTCGGCGCGAATGGCACGATGCGTCATTGCCCCCTGATGGAGATCGAGAAGGCAGGCGGCAATGGGTGGCAAAACCTTTTCCAGAATCAGATTCTCAGACATGCCGCCATGACCGTCTTTATGAACCGGTCCGCCCCGGGGGCGTTCAAACACTGTGGCGTAGCGGATATCGAGAGAGGAAAAACGCACGACGCCATGCGCCAGAAGATCAAGGGTTCCGCCGTTACGGCTGTTCTTGATGGCGTCCGCAACCGGTTTGCGGTAATAGCTGTAAGGGCTTGATATTACAGCCACAAGTTCGTTAGTCGGGTCCTGAATATCGGCCGCTTCAACGGCAATGCTTGCCCCCTGCTGAAGGAAATCAACAGGCCGCGACAGGTCTATCCGGAAACGGCCAGCCAGCAGCGCGCCGCGTTCCGCAGGAGCGGCGTCAGTCGGTGTTTCCAGTTTTTCGGCGAGACTCATGCGAGCGGCTCTGTCAGTTACCTCAAATCCGGGCCAACATTCGCAAAATGACGTTAAGATGCCGTTAAACTCTTGCGGGTTACCGCCCCGGATTCTGCAAAGCTGAGGTCTTGCCAAGGGCCGTCAGCAAGGCGGCAATCCCCAGTCCGGCCGAAGCGATAAGCGATGCCACAACGAAATCCCCGAAAATGCCGTAAATATAGCCTGCAAAAACCGGCCCGATCGTCTGACCAAGGCCAAAGGCCAGTGTCATGATGGCCAGAATCTGCCGGGCATTACCCGGCAACATCTCACGGGCATGAACAAGCCCGACGGCGGACATTCCCATGAAAGTGCCGCCCAGCAGCACTGCACTCGCAAGAACCGCGCCCGCACTCGCGGCATATACGCTACCGGCCACACCGATGGCGAGACAAAGGCTCGCAAGAGCATAGCTGTTATGATTGCCGATCCGCCGCCCGACCCAGGACCAAATCGCCACCGAAGGAATTCCGGCAAGACCGACCACCAGCCAAACCAGCGTCTGCATCCATTGCAAGCCGGGAATTTGCCGCACCAGAACCGAAATAAAGGTCGCCGTGATAATATAGCCAAAGCCGAGCAGGAAATAGGACAGGATCAATGCTTTGAGCGGGTTGCTGAAACTCATTTTCGGCGGGCTCTCTACAATGACAACGGCCTTGCCCTCCCCAGGCACCAGCCAGAAAACCGGAAGCAGCATCGCCGCCGAGAGGCAGCCGGTCCAAATCCACATTTCCCGCCAGTCTGTGCCGATTGCAATCAGCGACATGATCAGCAGCGAGGAGAGGGAAATACCGACCCCCACTCCGGCAAAATACAGCGCCGAAAGAGAAGAACGCCCTTGCTCCGCGAAGCGGTTGAGGATCAGGGTGGTGCCGAAAATCATGACAAAGGCCGAGGCAATTCCACCCACAAACCGCAGAAAAAGAAATACCCCAATGCTGTCCGACAGCCCCATCAGGATTGTCGTCAGGGCGCAGACCATCAAGGCGGACAGAAACCAGAGCCGCAGCGATCCCGGAAGAGACTGCCGGATTGCCAGCAGGGCACCAACGAGGTAGCCCAGAAAATTTGCTGAGGCAATCAGCCCCGCCTGCGTCTTGTCAAGGCCGAGCCCCGCTTCCATAAAGGGCAGGATCGGCGTAAAGACAAACCGGCTGATGCCGAGGCCGATGGCCAGCGCCAGCAGCCCGCCGATGGCAAGCTGCATTATATGGATGGATGCCTTTGTCATCCGGCTAAACTAGCACGCCCGCCGGAGAATGATACTATTCTAATCTTCGAACGGATCGCGCACCAGAATGGTGTCTTCGCGTTCCGGACTGGTGGACAGCAGCGCGACCGGCGCCTCGATCAGCTCTTCCACATGGCGGATATATTTGACGGCGGCGGCAGGCAGGTCCGCCCATGTCCGTGCGCCAAAGGTGCTGTCGCTCCATCCTTCCATGGTTTCATAAATCGGTTTGACCGCCGCCTGATCGGCCATACTGGCGGGGAAATAATCTATTTTCTGGCCGTTCAGCTCATAGCCGACGCAGATTTTAAGCTCTTCCATGCCATCGAGCACATCCAGCTTAGTCAGCGCAATGCCGGTTATGCCGCCGGTCTTGACGGCCTGACGCACCATTACCGCATCAAACCAGCCGCAGCGCCGCTTGCGCCCCGTAACAACCCCAAACTCGCGGCCGCGGGCGCCCAGACCTTCGCCGATGTCATCAAACAGTTCCGTCGGGAACGGCCCTTCCCCCACGCGGGTGGTATAGGCCTTGGTAATGCCCAGCACATAATTGACCGAACCGGGGCCGATACCGCTGCCGACCGCCGCCTGTCCGGCCAGCGTGTTGGAAGAGGTCACGAAAGGATAGGTGCCGTGGTCGTTATCCAGCATCGCGCCCTGCGCGCCTTCAAACAGAATCCGGCGGCGATCCTTCCGCGCTTCATCAAGGCGGCGCCAGACAATATCGGAAAACTCGAGCACCTTCGGAGCAATTTCAATAAGTTGCGCGAGCAACTTATCACCATCCACCAACTCCGCGCCCATCCCCTTGCGGAGCGCATTATGATGATCGAGGAGGGTCGAAATCTTGCGTTTCAGCAGCGCCTCGTCAGTCAGATCGCAGACACGGATGGCGCGCCGCGCCGCCTTGTCCTCATAGGCCGGACCGATGCCACGGCGTGTGGTGCCGATCTTAACAGCGGTGCTGGCATCCTCGCGCAGTGCATCGAGTTCCCCATGCAGCGGCAGGATCAGCGTCGCATTTTCGGCAATCTTCAGCGTGTTGTGATCCACTATCACCCCTTGCGCGCGCACTGTCTCTATTTCCTTCATCAGCGCCCAGGGATCGACGACAACGCCATTGCCAATGATCGACATCTTGCCGCCCCGCACAATACCAGAAGGCAGCAAGCTGAGTTTATAGACCTTGCCATCAACGACGAGGGTGTGACCTGCGTTATGCCCTCCCTGAAAACGCACAACAACATCGGCGCGCTGTGACAGCCAGTCAACGATCTTGCCTTTGCCCTCGTCACCCCACTGGGAACCAACCACCGCAACGTTCGCCATTTTATCCTGTCCTTGAGTGTCTTTTTAAATCAGGAGAGTTTCTTGACGCCTTCGGCCGCGAGATATTGCCCGCAGTGAAGCCGTCCTGCCTCGGCCTCGACATCCTTTTCGGGCGCCAGGCCCGCAACGGTTTTCCACCCTTCCTGACGGAGGGCAAAGCCGGTTTTGAGATCCGTACCATATGGCAGATACAGGCGATCATCCGCCGGTCGCCGGGGTACGGCCCGCATGAGGCTATCGAGAAACAGGGTAAAACCCGATGCGGGTTCCCCGTCCATCAGTCGGTAACGACCGCCACGACCGAGTTCACCCCGCACACCACGGGCAAATACCGTAAAGCTGAGGCCGGTCTGATATTCAAAGCCGCGATATTCACCCGGATCAATGGTCAAGCGCAAATCGGGAACAGCAGTATGAAGCTGCGCCACCACCTCTTTCAGCGCCGCCACCTGCGCCGCCGCCGCATCGGGCAGCGAGAGATTTTCCAGTGCGGCAAGAGCGGCTTCCGCCGGACCCGCCGCTTTCAGCAGCGCAATCAGAATATCCGAAAGCGGCGCCTTGTAGCTTTCCAGCGCCGCCGCATCCTTGTGATCAAGCGCCTCCCGCGCTGACGCCGCCACATCAGGGGCAATTCCCAGCCCTTCGCAAATAGTCGGGACCAGGGTCGGCAGGGTGAGATCAATGGAATAGTTGTCAATTTCCAGCGCGTTCAACGCCTCACTCGCCAGCAGAATCAATTCGGCATCGGCAGCGGTCGCTTCCGTCCCGATCAATTCCACCCCGGTCTGGGCGAACTGCCGCTCGGGCCTGAGCTGCGAGCCATGCACCCGCAGCACCTGCCCCGAATAAGACAATCGCAAAGGGCGCGGATCCATCTTCATGCGGGTGGTGGCGACACGGGCGATCTGCAACGTCATATCCGTGCGAATGCCCATCATTCGGTGGGACACCGGGTCCATCACGCGAAACATTTTGGACGCGAGCGCCGCCCCGGCACCTTCCAGAAGATGTTCTTCGAATTCGATGAGCGGCGGCTTGACCTGCTGATAGCCATTGCCCGCGAACACCTCCATGAGGGTACGGTTAATGCGGGCCTCCCGCGCCGCGGCGGGCGGCAACATGTCAGCGAGACCGGCAGGCAACAGGCCTTTTTCAGAATAGTCGTTCATCACATGGGCTTATAAAGCACATTTCCCCCGCGCCGCCAACCAGAACAACGAAAAAGCGGCTGATTTTCACAGCCGCTTTCCCGAACGCCTTGAAAGGCGCGTTTTTGTTAGCAGATGCCCTAGAATTTAAGCAGTTTCACCTTCTCCACATTGGGAAGATTACAGACCGCATTCAGGGTTTCGGCGGTAAGGTCCGAATCTATCTCAATCAGGGCGATCGCCTCCCCGCCTGCATCGTGGCGGCCCAGATGGAAGGTGGCAATATTTACTCCGGAATTGCCGAGCACCGAGCCCAGCGCACCAATGAAGCCCGGCTTGTCCTTGTTGGTGACATAGAGCATATGCCGACCCAGTTCGGCCTCCATATTGATGCCCTTGATATTGACGATACGCGGCCGGTTATCGCCATACAGCGTGCCGGCGATATCGCGGGTCTGGTTTTCCGTCGTGATGGTGACACGGATGAGGGTCTGGTAATCCTCCTCCCGGTCGTTCACGCTTTCCGTCACGTCAATGCCCCGTTCCTTGGCAACAACCGGCGCATTGACCATGTTGATGCTGTCCATCAGAGGGGCCAGCAGCCCCTGAATGATGATCGCGGTCAGCGGCTTGGTGTTCAGGCTCGCGGCATGGCCTTCATAGTCGATGCGGACACTCTTGATGCCGCTTTCCGTTACCTGCCCGGCAAAGCTGCCAAGCTGCGTTGCAAGCTGCATATAGGGCTTCAGCTTCGGCGCTTCCTCGGCCGAGACCGACGCCATGTTGAGCGCATTGGTCACGGAGCCAACCAGCAGGTAATCGGCCATCTGTTCGGCCACCTGAATGGCGACATTGACCTGCGCCTCATCGGTTGAGGCCCCGAGATGCGGCGTCGCCACGACATTTTCCAACCCGAAGAGGATATTTTCCTTGGCCGGTTCCACGGCGAACACATCGAGGGCCGCCCCGGCAACCTGCCCGGATTCCAGCGCCGCCTTCAGATCCGCCTCAACCACGAGACCACCGCGCGCGCAGTTGATGATGCGCACGCCTTTCTTCATCTTGGCGATATTGCCCGCGTTGATGATATTGCGGGTGCCTTCGGTGATTGGCGTATGCAGGGTGATGAAATCGGCACGGGCGAACAACTCGTCCAGCTCCAGCTTTTCAACGCCGATCTCCAGCGCCCGCTCCGGCGACAGGAAGGGATCATAGGCGGCCACCTTCATCTTGAGGCCGACACCGCGATCCGCAACGATGGACCCGATGTTGCCGCAACCGATCACGCCCAGCGTCTTGCCATACAGTTCAACCCCCATGAAAGAGGATTTTTCCCACTTTCCGGCATGGGTGGAGGCATTGGCCGCCGGGATATGGCGGGCCAGCGCGAACATCATGGCAATGGCATGTTCCGCCGTTGTAATGGCATTGCCGAACGGCGTGTTCATGACACAGATACCGGCCGCGGTCGCCGACGGGATATCCACGTTATCAACGCCAATACCGGCCCGGCCGATGACTTTGAGATTGGTCGCCGCAGCGATAATCTCGGCTGTCGCCTTGGTGGCGGAACGAACGGCCAGACCATCATAGTCGCCGATGCAGGCTTTCAGTTCTTCCGGCGTCATGCCGGTGATTTCATCAACTTCAACGCCGCGTTCACGGAAAATTTCAGCCGCGCGCGGGCTCATCTTGTCAGAGATAAGGACTTTAACCATTTTCGTGATCCTTCTTCAGGATTATTTCTGGAATGTTTCTTTCAATTGGGCATATCCCCAGTCGAGCCAGGGCATCAGCGCCTCCAGATCGGATTTTTCGACCGTCGCGCCCGCCCAGATACGAAGACCTGCCGGGGCATCCCGGTAATGACCGATATCAAGTGCGGCTCCCTCTTTCTCAAGCAGGGTAACCAGTGCTTTTGCGGCTTTCGGCTGATCCTCCGCGGAGAGTGCTGTGAACCAGTCATCCGTAATCTTGAGACAGACCGACGTTGTGGAGCGGATCAAAGGATCCGCCGCTAGGTAATCAGCCCAGTTGGACTTTTTGACCCAGTCGGATATCACCTTGGCGTTGGCGTCCGTCCGTTCGATCATGCCCTTGCCACCGCCAATCGTTTCGGCCCAGTCAAGCGCATCCAGAACATCTTCGACCGCCAGCATGGACGGGGTGTTGATGGTTTCGCCCTTGAAAATACCGTCAATCAGCTTGCCGCCCTTGGTCATGCGGAAGACCTTGGGCAGTGGCCATGCCGGGGTGTAATTTTCCAGCCGTTCAACAGCGCGCGGGCTCAGGACCAGCATGCCGTGCGCCGCCTCCCCGCCCAGCACTTTCTGCCAGGACCAGGTGACCACATCCAGCTTGTCCCAAGGCATATCCATGGCGAAAACGGCGGACGTCGCATCACAGATGGCGAGGCCTTCGCGGGTCTCAGAAATCCAGTCGCCATTCGGCACGCGAACGCCGGAGGTTGTACCGTTCCAGGTGAAAACCACATCGCGGGTCCAGTCAATGGCGGCGAGATCGGGAATTTCACCATAAGGTGCGGTAACAACTTCAGCTTCTTTCAGCTTGAGCTGCTTGACCACATCCGTCGCCCAGCCCGAACCAAAGCTTTCCCAGGCGAGCATGGTGACGGGACGCGCGCCCAGCATCGACCACAGCGCCATTTCAACCGCGCCGGTATCGGAGCCCGGCACAATGCCGATCTTGTAATCATCAGGGATGCCGAGAAGGGCGCGATGCTTGTCGATCACGGCTTTCAGCTTGGCTTTGCCTTCACCGGAACGGTGAGAGCGGCCGAGGCAGGCATCTTCGAGTTTTTCGAGGGACCATCCGGGGCGCTTTGCGCAGGGGCCGGATGAAAATAGGGGAGAGTTAGGGCGTCTCTCCGGACGCATTTCTACTGTCATAATATACTAAACCTTCCAGTCTAGAGCATCCCGGTGGGGGGATGTGGCCCGCCGTCCATAGACAGGATTTGCGATATTCTGTCAACGGGATATTTATGCACTGCGACAATTTGCCGGCCATTGTGACCGGGAAATCCCACCGCTTCGCCTCTCCCGAACAACCGTCGGCGCGCCATTTCCGGCGATCCTCTCCATGGACTTTACCCGCCCGGATTGTCCCTGTGACAATAAAGAACTGGCCAAAACCGGCCGGGAGCGGGACAATGGAATATATTCCTGTCTTGCAAAGGTCATGCGATGATTCCCAGCCAGCGCCCCCTGTTTGATATCCCTGATGATGTCGCCTATTTCAACTGCGCCTATATGGGGCCATTTCTGAAAACGGTCCGGGCCGCCGGACATATGGGGATTGATCGCAAGTCCCTGCCCTGGATGGTTAGTCCGGCCGATTTTTTCAGCGAATCGGAAAAGGCGCGGTCGCTCTTCGCCACGCTGGTTGGCGCGCGCCCTGACGATATCGCGATCGTCTCCAGCGCTTCCTACGGTCTTGCCACCGCCGCCAAGAACATACCCTTCGAGCGGGGCCAGAAAATCCTGCTGCTGGAAGATCAGTTTCCCTCCAATGTTTATTGCTGGAGGGAGCTGGCGAGACGCAAAGGCGGCAAAATCCTGACTGTTAAAACACCCGCTGATCAGGACTGGACCGCCGCCATATTATCCGCCATTGACAAGGATGTGGCCATCGCCGCCCTGCCCCATAATCACTGGACCGATGGGGCCCTGATCGACCTTGTTGCTATCGCGGACGCCTTGCGCAAACAGGGGGCAAAGCTGGTCCTTGATGTCACCCAGTCGCTCGGCGCCAATCCGCTCGATCTTGCGGCGGTCAAGCCGGATTTCATGGTGGCCGCCGCCTATAAATGGCTGCTCGGCCCCTATAGCGTCGGTTTCATGTATATCGCCCCGGAATATCATGACGGCGAGCCACTGGAATATAACTGGCTCAACCGCGAGGGGTCCGAAGATTTTGCCGGGCTGGTCGATTATGCCGATGGCTATCAGGCCGGGGCCCGCCGCTTCGATATGGGAGAGCGGGCGAATTTCGCCCTGATGCCCGCCGCGATCGCCGCCCTTGAGCAAATCCTCGACTGGGGCGTTCTGGAAATTCAGCAAACCCTGACGGCGAAAACCCGCGAGATCGCGGACAGGACCGCGGAGTTCGGCTTCACGTCCCTGCCCGAATCCTTTCGCGCCGGGCATTTTCTGGGGCTCAGATGCACCGGCGGGCTGCCCGCCGACCTTCCCGCAAAATTGACCGCGGAGAATATCCATATCTCGGTGCGCGGCTCCAGCATGCGGATTACACCCCACCTCTTCAATAATGACGCGGATACGGATAAACTGGTCACGGCGCTCAAAAAACATATCAGGGGATGAGACAATGAATCTGAAGCGTTTGGGAAAAACCGGCCTCAAAGTCAGCGAACTTTGCCTGGGCACCATGACCTACGGCGATCCGAAATGGCGGGATTGGGTCCTGCCCGAAGAGGAAAGCCGCCCCTTCATCCGCCGGGCGCTGGAACTCGGCATCAATTTCTTCGATACCGCCGATATGTATTCCCTTGGCGTGTCGGAAATGGTAGTCGGACGCGCCCTGCGGGATTATGCGAAACGCGACGAGATTGTCATCGCCACCAAAGTCTTCAACCGGATGAGCGATAGCCCGCTCAGCGGTGGCCTGTCCCGCAAGCATATCCTGCATGCCATTGACGACAGCCTCCGTCGTCTCGGCACCGATTATATCGATCTCTACCAGATTCACCGCTGGGACTATGACACCCCGATTGAGGAGACGCTGGAAGCCCTCAATGATGTTGTCCGGGCGGGCAAGGCGCGTTATATCGGCGCCTCCTCCATGTTCGCCTGGCAGTTTATGAAGGCGCTTTCCATTTCGGAAAAGAACGGCTGGGCGAAATTCGTCTCCATGCAGAATGTCTATAATCTCGTCTATCGGGAGGAGGAGCGCGAAATGCTTCCCCTCTGTGCGGATCAGGGCATCGGTGTCATCCCATGGTCGCCGCTCGCGCGCGGTTTCCTTGCCGGCAACCGCAAGAAAGGGGAAGATGGGGCAACGACAAGATCACGCTCTGACGCCATGATCAAATCCATGAAAATCGGCCAGGATGCAGATTATGACGTGCTGTCGGTGGTGCAGGATATCGCGAAGGAGAGGGGTTTCAGTCCCGCGCAGATCGCCCTCGCCTGGGTCTGCCACAGCCCGCATGTCACCGCCCCCATTGTCGGGGCCAGCAAGATGAGCCATCTGGAAGAGGCCGTCGCCGCGCTCGATATCTCGCTGGAAATGGATGATCTCGCCCGGCTGAATGAGGCCTATGTCCCGCATGCCGTCGCCGGGCATCGCTAAACGCGGATACCCGAAAATAGAGATGGCGGGCCAAACAAAGCTGCATGGTGTTACGGGCAGTAACCGTTAAAGCTTGTAGCCTTTGTCGGCGAGGTCCTTGTGGATACGCTCCATCACCTGGCGATTGACTGTCATGCCCCATTGGCTGCCGATAACAACGGCCTGCTGCGCGATAACCGGGGTTTTTTCCACCACTTTCTGGCCGATATCGCTGCTGTAGAAATCAATCATCGCATTGAGTTCTTCAAGGCTGTAGGTGTCGGCATAGACTTTCTTCAATGGATCAACAAGGCCATCGATATTTTCCTGCAGGGTCTCCACCATAATCTCGTAGGCACGGTCTTTTGCCTCCTCCGCAATATCGGGATGAGAGCGGAACCCCTGATCCAGAAACAGGCGGATGCTTTGGATTGTGACGGCTTTGATCTGTTCTGCCGTGCGGGTAATTTCCAGAAGCTCCGTGACAGCTTTCTCCCGCGCCGGGTCCGCCATGACATTCCCAATGCCGAGCGTAAAGATCATGCCAATGGCAATAAGACCGGACTTCAACTTCATAACAATTCCTTCCAGTTGGTACAAATGCCTGGGCGGTATTCTAGTTAAACGGCATGACAGGATGGCCATGATCCATGGGACCATGCCCCGCCCCGTATCCCGGGGCCTGTCTGATGGCAATCTCCACATAGCGAATGGCACGGTCAACGGCCGCAGCGGCCGACAGCCCTTGCGCAAGCCCGGTTGCGATGGCCGATGACAGCGTGCAGCCCGTCCCGTGCGTATGTTTACTGTCAATCCGGGGATGGCTGAAGGTCTCCACGCCTTGCGGCGAGATCAGCAGATCGGTGACCGTTTCCCCTTCCGCATGACCGCCCTTCATGAGGACGGCGACCGGTCCAAGATCGAGTAACCGGCGCCCCGCCTTTTCCATATCCTGCCGGCTCCGGATGGTCATGCCGGTCAGCTGCTCCGCCTCCGGGATATTAGGAGTAAGAAGATATGTATGTGGGCCAATCAGACGGTTTTTGATGGCCTCCCCCGCTTCCGCCGCAATCAGGTTGGCCCCGCCCTTCGCAATCATCACAGGATCGAGCACCACAGGCGGCAGATCTTCGGTTTCATCGAAATAGGCGGCAACGGCATCCACCACCTCTTTCCGGTGCAGCATGCCGATCTTGATGGCATCCGCGCCGATATCCGACAGTACCATGTCGATCTGCTTGACCACGAATTCCGGGGCGACCTCAGCAATCCCCTCAACGCCCAGTGTATTCTGCGCCGTCAGCGCAGTGATCGCCGTCATGGCAAAACCATCGAGCGCCGTCACCGTCTTGATATCTGCCTGTATACCCGCGCCGCCGCCGGAATCAGATCCGGCAATGATCAGTACGCGTCCCTGCATTCTTCCCTCACCCTCAATCCGCATCATCCAACCGAAGCGGTCACTTCATCCACGATATTATCGACGATTTCATTTACGAGGGCATTATTGACCCCCTCTCCCATCACACGAATGAGTGGCTCTGTTCCCGATTTACGGATCAGCAGACGCCCTTCCTTGCCAAGACGGGCCTCACCATCGCGGATCGCCTTTTTCACGGATTCCATATTAAGCGGATCATGCGAACCATAACGGACGTTTTTCAGTATCTGCGGGAAGGGATCGAAGTTATAACAGATTTCGCTGACAGGACGGCCTTTTTCGACAATCACCGAGAGGACCTGCAAGGCGGCAATCAGCCCGTCCCCCGTTGTACCGTAGTCACTAAGCACGATATGACCCGACTGTTCCCCACCCACATTGAAGCCATGCTCACGCATATGCTCCACCACATAACGATCGCCGACACTGGTGCGGGCGAGTGTGAGGCCGTGGCCCTCCAGATATTTTTCAAGCCCCATATTGGACATGACGGTGGAGACAATCCCACCCCCACGCAGCTTGTCCCGGCTCTGCCAGGTGCGGGCGATCAGCGCCATCAACTGGTCACCGTCAATGAGGCGGCCTTTTTCATCGCAGATCAGCAGCCGGTCCGCATCCCCGTCAAGGGCAATGCCGAGATCGGCGCCTTCCTTCACAACCCGTTCGCACATTGCCTCCGGCGAGGTAGAGCCGCAGCCATCGTTAATGTTAAACCCGTTGGGCGCAACGCCCATGGCGATCACTTCCGCCTCCAGCTCCCACAGGACTGTTGGCGCCACCTTGTAGGCCGCGCCATTCGCGCAATCGACGACAATTTTGAGGCCTTTGAGAAGCTGCTTGCGCGGGAAACTGCTTTTGGCAAATTCGATATAGCGCCCGCGCGCATCATCAAGCCGCTGCGCCCGGCCGAGCTTCGCCGGTTCTGCCAGCACAATATTGCTGTCGTCAATAATGTCCGCCTCGATTTCCAGCTCCACATCATCGGAAAGCTTGTAGCCATCCGGGCCGAACAGCTTGATGCCATTGTCCTGAAAGGAATTGTGGGACGCCGAAATCATCACCCCGAGATCCGCGCGGAGCGACCGGGTCAGCATGGCAATGGCGGGCGTCGGCATGGGCCCCACCAGAATCACATCCATCCCGACAGAGGTGAAACCCGCCGTCAGCGCCGGTTCCACCATATAGCCGGACAAGCGGGTATCCTTGCCAATGACAACACGGTGGCGAAAATCACCGCGCCCGGCAAATTTACGGCCCGCGGACTTTCCCACTTTCAGGGCAATATCGGCGGTCATCGGCTCCTTGTTGGCGGTGCCGCGAATGCCATCGGTTCCAAAATACTTGCGTGTCATCGGTGTACTCATAGCTTGAAAGATCGGACTGCACTCTAACAGATAAATTTTAAAAGATGGCTAAAAAGAGGCGCTTTCAATGGCTTGCCAGACATCCAGTGCCTCGCGCGTCTCCCGCACGTCATGGACACGAACGATATCCACCCCCGCCATCGCGCCATACAGGGCAACGGCAACGGAGCCGGATATGCGACGATCCGCCACCGGCTCGCCAGTAAGGGTGCCAATAAAGCGCTTGCGCGAGGCCCCGAGCAGCACCCGGCAGCCAAGACTATGAAGACTGGCAAGCCCGCGGATCAGGGTCAGGTTATGCTCAACCGTCTTGCCAAAGCCGATGCCCGGGTCGATGATGATCCGGTCGCGGCCGATACCCGCCGCTTCACATATGCGGACACGCTCCGCCAGATAATCCGTCACCTCCGCCAGCACATCGTCATAGACAGGGTTGTTCTGCATGGTTTTTGGATCCGCCAGACTGTGCATCAGGCAGACCGGAAGGTCTGTTCCGGCAACATAGGCAAGGCTCTCCGGGTCATATTCCAGTGCGCTCACATCATTGATCAGATGCGCGCCCGCCGCAACGGCCGCCGCCATCACCGCGCGCTTTCGCGTATCAACGGAAATCTGGACGCCCAGATCGCGGCACCCCTCAATCACCGGAATGATACGGGCAATCTCCGCTTCCGCACTCACCGCGTCGGAGCCGGGGCGCGTACTCTCCCCGCCTATATCGAGGATATCCGCCCCCTCCTCCACCAGCTTGCGGGCATGAGCAATGGCGCGGGCTGCGTCATCATGGACCCCGCCGTCGGAGAAGCTGTCCGGGGTAACATTGACAATGCCCATGATCTGCGGCCGGCGGAACGGACGGGCGCGCTGCTCAGGCGTCCTCATATCGGCAAAAGAAGAAAGGCCCCGCACCAAAGCGGAGCCTTTTGTTGTATCGTTCATGAAGCGTCCTTACGCGCCGGGCTGCGGTTCCGGTTCCAGTCCGGGACCGCCGGGCTTCTTGTGCCCGTCCGCTTCCGGCACCGCGGAGCTTGGCCCCTTGTCAACCGGCCGATCAATATCTTCCGGACGGTTGATGTCGCCGCCTTCCATCAGGATCTTGATCTCTTCCCCACTGAGCGTCTCATATTCCAGAAGCCCTTTGGCGATGCGGTGAAGCTGCTCCACATGATCATTGAGGATCTTGCGGGCGGTCGCTTCGCCTTCCTCGACGAAACGGCGCACTTCCTGATCAATGAGCTGCGCGGTGGAGTCCGACATATTCTTCTGTTGCGCAACCGAATGGCCGAGGAAAACCTCTTCCTGATTGGCGCCATACATGAGCGGCCCCAGCTTGTCGGAAAGGCCCCATTCGGTAACCATACGGCGGGCCATATCGGTCGCCATCTTGATATCACCGGAGGCGCCCGTCGTGACCGCATCATGACCAAAGATCATCTCTTCCGCCACACGGCCGCCCATGGCGACGGCGAGATGGGCGAGGCACTGATCCCGGCGCAGGGAATAGCTGTCCTTCTCCGGCAGGCGCATGACCATGCCGAGGGCGCGGCCGCGCGGAATGATGGTGGCCTTATGCACCGGATCGGACGCCTTCATATGCATGCCGACCAGCGCATGGCCGCCTTCATGATAAGCAGTGAGCTTTTTCTCTTCCTCCGACATGACCATGGAGCGCCGTTCCGAGCCCATCATGACCTTGTCTTTCGCTTCCTCGAACTCCTGATGGGTCACCAGACGGCGGGATTTGCGCGCCGCCAGCAGCGCCGCCTCATTCACGAGGTTCGCAAGGTCCGCACCGGAGAAGCCGGGCGTGCCGCGCGCGATGGTGCGGGCGTCCACATCCTGCGCCAGCGGAACTTTGCGCATATGCACTTTCAGGATTTTTTCGCGGCCAATGATATCCGGGTTCGGGACCACCACCTGACGGTCGAAACGGCCGGGGCGCAGCAGCGCCGGGTCCAGCACATCCGGGCGGTTGGTCGCTGCCAGCAGGATCACGCCTTCATTGGTTTCAAACCCGTCCATCTCCACCAGCATCTGGTTGAGGGTCTGTTCACGCTCGTCATTGCCGCCGCCGAGACCGGCACCGCGATGACGGCCGACCGCATCAATTTCGTCGATGAAGATGATGCAGGGCGCATTCTTCTTGCCCTGTTCGAACATATCACGGACGCGGCTGGCGCCGACACCGACAAACATTTCAACGAAGTCAGAACCGGAAATGGTGAAAAAGGGCACATTCGCTTCACCCGCGACAGAGCGGGCCAGCAACGTCTTACCCGTGCCGGGAGGGCCGACCAGCAGCACACCTTTCGGAATCTTGCCGCCGAGGCGCTGGTATTTCTGCGGATTTCTCAGGAAATCGACAACCTCTTCCAGCTCTTCCTTCGCCTCTTCAATACCGGCGACATCTTCAAATGTGACACGGCCATGTTTTTCCGTCAGCAGCTTGGCTTTCGATTTGCCAAAGCCCATGGCCTTGCCGCCACCGCCCTGCATCTGGCGCATGAAGAAAATCCAGACGCCAATCAGCAGCAGCATCGGGAACCAGGACAGCAGCGTCGCCATCAGCATGCTGCCTTCTTCCTGCGGCGCGGCGTTAATGACCACACCGTGATCGGTCAGGTTGCTGACCAGCGTACTGTCTTCAGGCGCATATGTCGTAAAGGCCCGGCCGTCATCGGTCATGCCCTTGATATTCGGCCCCTGGATGGTGACATTCTTGACCCGGCCGCTCTTCACTTCCTCAAGGAAGGTGGAATATGGCATTGACATCCCCGTATTACGCGGGGACGGATCATTGAAAATGTTGAAAAGGGCCACAACGAGCAATGCAATGATTACCCAAAGGACAATATTTTTGCCGAAAAGATTCACGTATTCGTTTCCTTCACATTGCGGACCCATCGGGCCCGATCGCCGCTTGCTGGCATGCCGAACTGGATTACATCTAAATATAATCTGTTAACATCAAGTTCCAATAGGGCAATAATTTTAACGCCATCTTTAGCATGAATTCCCGCGGGGTATCCAGTAAAATGCCCGAAAATCGAGACGAAAACGCTGATTTCCAGACGTTTCGCCGGATATATATCGAGACGGAAGCGGCACGGCCAGCAGATGATCGCCCCGCCATACTCCCGGCAGACTGTTGCGCTGTTTCGCTGTCATCGCCGCTTCGGCGGGCAGCAATGCGCGCCGAACCGCCTCTCTCCCTCCCGCCGGGCCGAGCGCGCGCAGCGTAAGATTATCAGAACGCTCTCGCGACGGGGCCAGATCATGAATATAAAACCGCTGATCCCAGCTCCAGCCTGTTTCGCCATCTTGAAGCGGCACTTCAGGCAGGCCCTGCCGCCCCGTTTCACGGCAGAAATACCAGTGATGATTTTTACGCGTCACATAAGCACCGCCGAGCGTTGCACTCATCGCCGCACCGGCTGCTTCGCTTGCCTGCATCCGCTGATAAAGGTCTTCGACGGCCGCCAGACGGATATGAGCGCCCCCGCCAACCGCGCGCAAGGAGGCGGCCAGGGCACGCAGCGCAATTTCCTCCGGCAGGGCACAGAGCGCTGCATCCGCAATTTTAATGGCGCCGAAGGGGTCAATCTCCGCCTCTGCCCACAAAAACTGCGCCGCAAGCTGTTCAAGACTGTCATCGGCCCGCTGTAACCGGGCAAGTGCAAGGGCAATGCTGTCCTGCCCGCTCCCCGGCAGCGCCTGCAGCGCCGCAAGGATGCCCCCCACCCGCGTACGGGTAAAGCCGGGATTGTCATTGCCCGGATCATCAATCCAGTCTTGCCCGCATTGCTGAAGATACTGTCGCAGCTGCTCCCGCGGTATGCCGAGCAGCGGACGCAATAATTTGATCCCATTCCGTTCGCGGGCCGGTTCCATGGCGGCGAGGCCTTCCAGCCCGCTGCCTTTGGAAAGGCGCATCAGAAAGGTTTCAAGCTGATCTTCAAGCTGATGGCCAAGCAAAAGATGGGAAATCCCGCGCGCACGGCATTCCGTCGTCATCAAGGCATAGCGCGCCTCCCGCGCCGCCTGTTGCACGCCGCTTTGCGGATGCGGTCCGGTCCATGTCAGAATGACGGTTTCAATCCCGGCCATAGCGAGCCAATCCCGCACTTGTCGGGCCTCCGCGGCCGCTTCCGGCCGCAGGCCATGATCAACACTGAAAGCCAGCAGAGCAACGCCCGCCCGTCTTGCCCATTCTTGTGTGAGCAGCGCGAGGGCCATGCTGTCCGAACCGCCCGAAACGGCAATCGCCACGCGAGCAGGCGGCAATGGCAGCAGGGCTGTCATCTCCGCCGCGAAGGCATTTAGTAATTTATCGGCATTATGGGAGGACTTCACAGGCCTTCTGTCAGCTACAGCCGTATTTCTGTTTCTCGCGGTCGGCCGTCTGCCGCAGGCGCGCCGGAACCTGGGCAAACTGCTTGTCCATCTGGGCAAAGGTCGCGCAGGCTTCCGCCTTCTGATCCATCCGCCCGAGGCTCATGGCCAGTTTCAGAAGATTATCCGCCGCCTTGGAGCTGTCGGGATAATTCTGATACCCTTCAAAAAAGGCGGAGGCGGCATTGGGATAATCGCCCCGCACATAGAAGGTTTCACCCAGCCAGTATTGCGCATTTCCGGCCAGTTCGCTTTCCTTATGATTTTTGAGAAAATCACTGAACGCCACTTCCGCCTCGGCATAACGGTCATCGCGGATGAGAGAGATGGCATAGTTATACTGCTCCATTGCCGACCCGCTCGGAAGCTGCCCGGCGGCTGGAGCTGTAGTCGCGTCACCGGATAGAGAGGCCGTGTTCCCGCTCTCAGATGTTCCGGCTGTACCGCTGCCTGTGGACAGGGTTCCAAGAGTCCCGCTGCCTTGTGCGGACGAGGCGGATTGGCCGCTGCTACCGTCAATAATAGTCGGGCCCGTCCCGGCCCCGGCAGACGCCCCGCCGATCGCCGACCCCTCTGCGCCCGAAACGCTGCCGGATGTCGCAAGACGGCTTTCTATTTCAGAAAGGCGGAAATCCACATCCTTCACCAGCTTGTCGAGACGGGTGGAGATCTGGTTCAGCTTATGGGAATTTTCTTCCTGCGCGCCGGTCAGGCTGCGCTGCTCTTCTTCCAGAGCGCTGATGCGCTGCATGAGAAGGTTGAGACCGTCGGGGCTGATATTGCCCGAACCGGAACCGGACGGCAGGGTAGCCGCACCCGTTGATGGCGCCGGACGCGGCGCCGATGCGCCGCCATACATCTGCCGCTGCATATCCGTCAGGTCTTTTTCAAGACGGTTGATGCGATCCACCAGCGCCCTGACCTCGCTGTTGCTCTGGGCCATCGAAAGGACAGGGCTGCCGAGCAATATCACGGCAAACAGCGCCATGCCGGTGATATATCCTGCTCCGGCCGGAATCCGGCCCCAAGCCTTACCGCCATTCGAAACATTCCACATCATTGCGGTACGCCCTTTCTCCGATCCTTCGGTCGTTATTCAACAGTCCAATTTTGCCCGAAATATTGGCAATTTTATGATAATGGCCCGCGCAACAAAACGCGTCCTGACATTTATCAAACGAAAAAGCCCGCTGTCGCAGCTAACAAGTTAGCGCGGCAACGGGCCTCGGATGGTTTATGAGTTCTGATCAGTTTACCATCGAAACCGAACGTCTGTTCTGGCTCCAGGCGGCTTCGTTATGGCCGAGCGCTACCGGACGTTCCTTGCCGTAGGAGATCGTCGACAGACGGTCTGCAGAAACGCCAAGGGTCACCAGATAGTTCTTTACGGCCGTCGCCCGACGATCACCGAGGGCGAGGTTGTATTCCCGCGTACCGCGCTCGTCACAATGGCCTTCGATCTGAAGCGTAACTGCCGGATTGGCGTTCAGCCAGGCGGCCTGCCGCTGCAGCGTTGCCTGAGCTTCAGACGTCAGATCATACTGATCGAAACCGAAGAAGACACGATCACCGACATTGAGAACCAGATCTTCCTGACTGCCAGGCTGGACCGTCGTGGTCGTCGTTGCGGTTGTGGTTGAAGAAGAGGAACCCGATCCGCTGGTCTGGGTCGCTGCGCCCCCACCCGAGCTGTCGCCGGTTTCTGTTGGTGCCGTTTCGCAAGCTGCGACAAGAAGCAGAGCCGCGAAAATACTTAAGGTCTTAAGGCCTAGATTGAACCGCATGTACTTAACTCCCATCCTTTTGGAATCTCTGAACTTTGGGTATCATAACGTCTGACAAGGGCGTCTGTGACATCTCTGAAAAACGAAATAATATATCCCCGACTGATAATAATCGACCGAACTATAAAGGTTTGGCCTCACCTATTCAAGTTATACGGTGGCGACCACGCAGGATCCGATCCGTCCCCCGGCGTTAAAACCTCCCGCTCGTTATATCCTGTAAGGTCGATGGACCACAAGCGGACTTTATCACTCCGGCCATCATTTTTTCCCGGAATCTGGCGGAAAAACATCAGTACGCGGCCATTTGGCGCCCAGGTTGGCCCTTCATTGTGAAAACCCTCCGTCAGGATGCGCTCCTGTGATCCGTCGGTGCGCATCACCCCGATGGAAAACTTGCCGCCCGTCAGCTTCGTAAAGGCAATAAGGTCCCCCCGCGGAGACCAAACGGGCGTACCGTAGTTACCGCTGCCAAAGCTGATCCGCTGAACATTCGAGCCATCGGCACCCATGACATAAATCTGTTGACGCCCGCCCCGATCGGATTCGAACGTGATCTGCGTCCCATCCGGTGAAAAGGACGGCGCGGTATCAATGCCCGGATGATTGGTCAGGCGCTTGATCTCCCGCGTCCGCAGATCCATGACGTAAATCTCCGAGTTTCCGTCCTGTGCCATGCTCATCACAACTTGGTTACCGGACGGAGAAAAGCGCGGCGCAAAAGTCATTCCAGGGAAATCGCCCAGAATCTCCTGCTGCCCCGTATCCAGATTATAGAGATAAACCCGCGGCCGATTATTGAAGTAAGAGAGATAGGTCAGCACCTGCTGGGTCGGTGAATAGCGCGGTGTCAGCACCAGTTCGTTCCCGGATGTCAGGAACTGATGGTTCTCCCCATCCTGGTCCATAACCGCGAGACGTTTGATGCGCCGGTCCGCCGGCCCGCTTTCCGATACATAGACAACCCGGGTCGAGAAATAACCCTGTTCTCCCGTCAGTCGCTTATATATTTCGTCGGCAATCAGATGCGCGGTAAGGCGCCAGTTGGACGGCGGAGTCGTATATTGGATACCCGTCAGATACTGCTCGGCAAAGACATCCCAGAGCCGGAACTGCACATTGATCTGTCCGTCACCCAGCGCCCGCACCAGACCGGTGGACAGGGCCTGGGCCGCAATTTTACGCCAGTTTGCAAAGACCGGCGTGACCTGCAAATCTTTCGGCTGCTGCAGATAGGCGCGTGGATCAATGGGCGCGAATAGACCCGAGCGTTCCAGATCGGCGCGGATGACGGCCGCCATCTGCTTACCGATCTTGTCCGTCGCCTCGTTATCGGCAAAGAAATCGGTTACGGCAATCGGCATCGGCTCGATATTGCCCTGGGTAATATCAATCACCAGTTCGGCCCGCGCCAGCGACGCCGTTATCAGGCTCGCGGCAAAGGCCGCAATCAACATCACCCCAAACCGGGCTTTACGCATTTCCATCATCCTCATTGCCCAAACATCTCCCTGGGGTCGAAGTTCATCGTAATCTCACGCCAGCGTTCGTATTTCTCCGGCGGCAGCTTGTAGGGCTGGCATTGCAGAACAGCCCGCTTTGCGCTTTCCGCCGCAATCCGGTGGAAGTCGCTTTTATATCTTCCCTGATTAACAATTTGCGGCTGTCCCATCAAGGTTCCATCCTGGTTCAACCGCACTTCGATCGTAATCGCCAGGTCTTCCGCATTGACGGCGCCTGTCGGCACATTCCAGCATTTCTGCACCTGCTGCTTGAGCGCATCCAGCTCGCTGATGGTCATCGGCAGCGAGGCGTCCGCCGCCTTGGTTGAAGAATTCGGCACCCTTTCACCGGAATCGGGCTTTTTTATGTCGGATGGCTCGCTCGTCTGCGGCGATTGCTCCTGCTTTTTCTTGTCCAGCAGCGCCTTCATTTGGTTCATATCGAACGCAGGTTTCTTCGGCTCTTCCTTCGGTTTGGGTTTGGGCTCCGGCTTGGGTTCCGGTTTCGGCTCCACCTTCGGTGCCGGCTTCGGCGTCGGTTTCACAACGGGCTTCGGCACCGGTTTGGGCGCAGGCTCCGGCTCAACCTTGGCTGCCGGTTCCGGCTCCGCCTTCGGGGCAGGCTCCGGTTCGGGCTGCGGCTGTGGTGCGGGCTCCGGCTCCGCTTTCGGGGCGGGTTCAGGCTCTGGTGTCGGGGCGGGTGCCGGTTCCGGCTTGGGCGCCGGTTTGGGTTCGGGCTTTGCTTCCGGCTTGACTTCCGGTTCCACTTTTTTAGGTTCCGGCGCCGGTTTCGGCAGATTGGTGATATCCGCTATATCAACAATCTCGACATTGATAACGGCCGGTGGCTCAAACTCCTTCGGATCCGTGAACAAGGGCAGCCCCGTATACATGATCACGAGGATCAACATATGCAAAACGGCCGAAGCTAGGGCTGGCACTCTCATCAGTCGGAGAACCTCTTGTTACTCGTTACTGTTCTGGCTGTTGCCGGAAGCAGGCGCCCGGCCCGGTCCGGCGGATATCATGGCGACGCGGTTAAAGCCGCCCTCATGGATTTCCCCCATCACGGCCAGCACACGGCCATAATTCACATTGGTATCGCCCCGCACAAAAATCCGCTGATCCTGCTTCGCGCCGGTCACCGCCCGCAGCTTCGGCACCAGATCCTCCAGCAGTACCTCCGTATCCTCAAGGAAGACCCGCCCTTCTGCATTGACGCTGATGACCAGGGGTTCATCGTTGCCCTGTACGGTTTCCGCCTTCGTGGTCGGCAGATCGAGTGGGACGCCCACAGTCAGCAGCGGCGCCGTCACCATGAACACGATCAGCAGCACCAGCATCACATCGACAAAGGGCGTCACATTGATTTCCGACATCTGGGTATGGCGACGGCGGCGGCCCTTGCCCGTGAACGCTTTATAATGATTGCTGTCCATGATCAGTCACTCAGATCAAGCTGGCGGGACAGGATCGCCGAAAATTCCCCCGCAAATCCTTCAAGGCGGGTAATAATCCGCTGCAGATCGTTGGAGAATTTGTTATAGGCGATTACTGCCGGGATGGCGGCGACGAGCCCGAGTGCCGTCGCAAACAGCGCCTCGGCAATACCCGGCGCGACAACGGCAAGGCTGGTGTCTTTCGTGGCGGCAATGGACTGGAAGCTGTTCATAATGCCCCAGACCGTGCCAAACAGGCCCAGAAACGTGGCCGTTGAGCCAACCGTTGCAAGGAAACCGAGGTACTTCTCAAGCCGCTCCACCTCGCGGTCGATGGTGACGCGCATTACCTGATGGATCCGCGCCTGCAATCCGGTATGGGTATGCTTGCCAAGGCCCTTCTCGGTCGAGCGGGACCATTCCTTCATGGCGGCCGAGAACAGCATGGCCAGCGGATTGTCCGGGCTGGTGCCCACGCGGCGATACAGATCCTCCAGATTGCCGCCGGACCAGAATTCATTTTCAAACTCATCCGCATCGGCGCTGACCCGACGATAACGGATAATCTTGTCAATGATGATCGCCCAACTCCAGAAGGACGCCAGCACCAGCACAATCATGACAATCTGCACAACAATGTCGGCCTGAACAAACAGGCCAACCATAGATAAATCGTGAGCCCCGCCCCCCATCTGGGTGGCGACAATCTGATCATTTTCCATTTACTCTTCCCCGGCTACAGTCTTCGCGGGCAAGGCCCCCTGCCCGATCATTGCATTAAACTTTTCATTTATGGCAGAAGAAAGACGCTGTGGCCGTCCATCCGCATCCAGACAGGCAATTCGCACCTTTGTTTCCACCAGTCGCACCCCATCGCGGCAAATATCCTGCGCCATACGCAAGGACGCCCCGCGCAAATCGGTGACACGGGTGATAATTTCCAGCTCGTCTTCCATGATGGCGGGGCGCAGATACTCGATTTCACAGGCGCGGACAACAAAATTCGCACCTTCTTCCGTCATCATCCGTTGCTGGTTGATGCCAAGACCGCGCAGCATGTCGGTGCGGGCCCGCTCGATGAATTTGAGATAATTGGCGTAATAGACAATGCCGCCCGCGTCCGTATCCTCCCAGTAAACGGAAAGGGGGAAGATATGGCGCACGCCTGCCTCTTCCCGCTCGAACCGGCCGAGCATTCTTGCCTCACTCATCCTGCCCCTCATCCTCGATCAGGGAAAGCTGTTCGCGCAGCACCTTTGGAAAGGCGAGCCCCAGATGATCGAACGCGGCCCGCGTCAGCATCCGCCCGCGCGGCGTGCGTTGCAGAAAGCCCTGCTGGATCAGATAGGGCTCGATAATATCCTCGATGGCGTCGCGCGGCTCGGACAGGGCCGCGGACAGGGTTTCGACCCCAACCGGGCCGCCGCCAAAATCCTCCGCTATCCTTGAAAGATAACGCCGGTCCATGGCGTCCAGTCCGCGCTTGTCCACCTCCAGCCGGTTCAGCGCCGCATCGGCGCGCACCGCNTCCACCAGNTCGGCCCCNGCCACCGCCGCAAAATCCCGNACCCGGCGCAAGCAGNCGCCCGGCNACNCGNGGNGTTCCCCGGCTGCGCCNNGCAATTTCCATNGCNCCGTCATCGGACAGGCTGAAGCCNAGCACCCGNGCNCCGCGCGCCACAATAAGCTTGAGCTCCTCCGGNTCGTAGAAATTCATGCGCAGCGGAATGCCAAAACGTTCGCGAAGCGGCGTGGTGATCAGNCCGGANCGGGTCGTCGCCCCGATCAGGGTAAANGGCGGCAGGTCAATCCGGACAGAGCGGGCGGCGGGNCCNTCNCCNATNATCAGATCAAGATGAAAATCCTCCATCGCCGGATANAGNATTTCCTCCACCGCCGGGCTCAGGCGATGGATTTCATCAATGAAAAGCACATCGTTCTTTTCCAGATTGGTGAGCAGCGCNGCCANATCNCCCGCCTTGGTGATNACCGGCCCGGACGTTGCCCGGAAATTCACACCAAGTTCACGCGCGACAATCTGNGACAGGGTTGTCTTGCCAAGGCCCGGCGGGCCNAAAAACATCACATGATCAAGGGCTTCNCCGCGCGACTTCGCGGCCTGNATNAAGATGCTGAGATTTTCCCGAACNTGCTTCTGGCCCGTGAAATCGGCCAGAACCTGCGGNCGGAAATGCGCTTCCAGATCATCCTGCGACGAGGCGCTTGCNCCTACCAGCCTCTCCTCGCTCATGCNGCCAACTCCTTCAGCCCGGCGGTGATCAGCGCCTCAANGGTGGCATCCGGTCCNAGGNNGCGNGCCGCCGCCGCCACCGCACCAAAGGCCTCCGCCCGGCCATANCCGAGATTGACCAGCGCCGAAACCGCGTCCCCGGCCGCGGCCTGTTGTGGCTGCGCCGCCGGTTTCACNGCGACCCCCGTCGCGGCCGCGAAGGCGACAGGACCGAGGTTCATTTTCGCNACCTTGTCTTTCANTTCCGCCGTGATACGTCCGGCCACTTTCGGCCCNATGCCCGACACCCGTGTCAGTGCCGTCTTNTCGCCCGCCGCNACGATCTGCGTCAGNTCNTCNCCGCTGTAGAGAGANAGAATAGCGAGCGCGACCTTCGCGCCCACCCCCTGCACNGTTTGCAGNAGTGTGAACCACGCCCGCTCCGCCGCGCCATCNAAGCCATAGAGATGGATATGATCNTCNCGCACATGGGTTTCGATATGCAGNGATACAANGCCNCCCNNCTCCGGCATGNTGCGAAGGGTGCGNGCCGAACAGAACACCAGATAGCCGACCCCGCCGACATCGAGGATCACCCAGTCCTCGCCNGCGCTGTCGAGNTTGCCGGTCAGCCGTGCNATCATGACGCCCGTCCCGCCATCATGGTGGCTTTTTTGAGNTTGCGGTTACTGCNCGCATAATGGGCATGACAGATGGCGACCGCCANNGCGTCCGCCGCATGTTCATTGGCAATCACNCAGCCGGGCAGCAACATGCCGACCATGGCATGGATCTGNTCCTTNCCTGCATGNCCCGCCCCGACAACGGATTTCTTGATCTTGTTGGGGGCATATTCCTCGACCGTCAGCCCATGCAGCGCNGGCACCAGCAGCGCGATNCCGCGGGCCTGGCCGAGTTTCAGGGTCGAAACCGGGTTCTTGTTGACGAAAGTTTCCTCCACNGCTGCTTCCTGGGGNTGCCAATCCCGGATGACGCCCTCTATGCCNTTGTACAGCTCCACCAGCCGTTCAGACAGATTGCCCGATCCNTCCGAGGAAATCGCGCCATTGGCCAGATGCCGGAGGGTNTTNCCCTCTGCCTCGATGATCCCCCANCCGGTATGGCGAAGACCCGGATCCAGCCCCAGTAAACGCATGATTTAACAGCAGTCCTTTCAGNCGGACCTAACCGCCCAGCTTCTCCATGATTTCTTCCGGAATATCGAAATTGGCCGACACCTTCTGCACATCGTCATGATCTTCGAGCACATCCACCAGCTTGAAAATCGAATTGGCCAGATCCTCGGTCTCTACCGGGATACTGTTCTGCGGTTTCCAGACGATCCCGGCTTCCTGCGGCGCGCCGAATTTCTGTTCCAGCGCCTCGCGCACCTCGTTGAAATCTTCCATGGCGCAGGTGATTTCATGGATCTGCGCGTCACTCTCGACATTTTCGGCGCCCGCTTCAAGCGCCGCCTCGAACATCGTATCGGCGTCAATCCCTTCGGCCGCATAGATCACCTGCCCGATCCGGTCAAACATGAAGGAAACGGACCCCGTCTCCCCCATTGATCCCCCCGCCTTGGTAAAAGCGGCGCGCACATCGGCGGCGGTGCGGTTGCGGTTGTCGGTCAGCGTTTCAACAATGACGGCGACGCCGCCGGGGCCATAGCCCTCATAACGCATTTCCTCGTAATTCTCTGCGCCTGCCTCGCCGGAGGCGCGCTTGATCGCCCGGTCGATATTGTCATTGGGCATATTGTCAGCGCGGGCGGCAGCCATGGCACTGCGCAGGCGCGGGTTCATGGCGGGATCAGGCAGTCCGGATTTCGCCGCGACGGTCAGTTCGCGAATATGCTTGGCGAAAATCTTGGCGCGCTTTTTGTCCTGCGCGCCCTTGCGGTGCATGATGTTCTTGAATTGTGAATGTCCTGCCATAGGTAACTCTTGATCCCGCTGTAAATTCTGGTTGCCCGTTTTTAACCGATCCGCCGTCCGCCCGCATCCCCTTTTTGCAAATGCGCGCGGTTATGTGACAGATGGCCAGATCTCCATCAGACGCCCGCCAATGCGAAGCGGGGAAACATAGGTGGCAAGGCCGGTTTTATCATCGCTCACTACAAAGACGCCGCAGGCCGTGCCGGGCCCCGCCGCCGGGGTGAAACGACCGGCCGGTATCTTGCGGATAAAACGGCGCAGCGGCTCCTCCTTATCCATGCCGATAACGGAATCATAATCGCCGCACATCCCCGCATCCGTCTGATACGCCGTCCCTTTGGGCAGGATCTGCGTATCCGCCGTCGGCACATGGGTATGGCTGCCGACAACCATGGAAACGCGGCCATCGCAGAACTGCCCCATCGCCATTTTCTCCGATGTCGCCTCGGCATGCAGATCGACAAGGATGAAGTCATATTTGCGCCCCAGCGGATTGCCGGAAAGCTGCTGTTCGATCATGGCGAAGGGATCATCCAGCGGATCCATGAACAGCCGCCCCATGAGCTGGATGACAAGAATGGTCTTGCCACGTCGCGTCTTGAACGCCCCGATGCCCTTGCCGGGCGTGTCCTTCGGATAGTTGGCAGGCCGAAGGATGCGCCCGTCCCGCTCCAGAACCGGCATGATCTCCTTCTGGTCGAAACTGTGATTGCCAAGCACGATGCAGTCGGTACCGGCCGCGAAGAACTCCTCCGCGATTTTTTCCGTCATGCCGAAGCCGCCCGCCGAATTCTCGCCATTGACAACAATAAAGTCGGGCGCGAGCCGCTCGCGGATTTCCGGCAGACGTTCAATAACGACATCGCGACCCGGCCGTCCCACCACGTCGCCCAGATACAGGACTTTCACGTCAGTTTCCTTATTTTCGTCAGTTGAACCTGCAGTCTATCGCCTCTTGCGGCAAAGGCAAGCCGAGGCTTCAATACCGCCGTGCCACCCATGCCTTGGATCTCCGGCATGCGTAAATGAAGGGATATGCAGAGAAGATTTTACAAAGAGTGCTGCACCAGCATAGCCGTCGGCAGGTGGAAATCTCTGTGGCCTGACAAGTCAGGTGGGCGCCGATATATCCGGACCACGGTCCAATCAGGGAACGGCTCCCTAGATTTCTTTATTGGCCCCAGGATATCAGTTGCCAAACGCACAAGCCAGTGCAGCGTTGTTCATTTAAGCGTTTTCAAGCCGTTGTGCAATAGCTTCCAGCTTTTCCGCCCAATCCTGTTGCGGCGCTGCCGAGGCATCCTTCTGCTCTGTCTCGTCACGGAGTTGCTCGATCGTTTCATAGGCCTGCGACAGATCATCGGCGATCAGCAGGCAGGCCATCAGCAGAAGCTGTCCCTCGCTCGCATTGCGGACCGAGTTGTTGAGGTCGAGGACCTTCTTGTCGACGAATTCCGCGAGATATTCAAGATGCTGTTCCTCGCCATCGCCGCAGACGATGGGATAGGCGCGACCGTTTACATTAACTGTTACCGATCCCATTTCATTGCTCCAATATCAGGCTGAGTTGATCAATTGACCGGTCGAGACGGCCCGAGACGGCTTCGGTCTTTTTCTTAAGCGCTTCATATTTGCCGCGCAGGGCCTCCAGTTCGGCCTTGAGCGCAGCGTTTTCCGCCGCCAGATCGGAACTCACAGCGGCGGCTTTCATCTCATGGCGGCCCTGCTGGCGTTCCCGCGCAATTTCACTTGCGGCCTTTTCCAGCCGTGCGATTGCCGCGTCCATTCTCGATTCGCTGTTTCCCATCTTCCCCTTCCGACTATTCGGCGCTGAACAAGGCCAGTTTCCGGAAAACCCTCAATCGGGACAATACGATCATGGCCCGAGACTCGTCAACCCAATTGCTTGCGCCATTTTTTAGGGGTTTCCCGCCCGTTTCCTGCACTAAGCGGTTGACGCGCAGATGTTTGGGCGGCATCTTCCCCCCGAACCCGACAGGGCAGCCCTCCGGCTTCGCGTTTCAAGGCGCTCTCCCTCCCCTGACAAGGACGGAAATCCGGGCCGGAATGACCTGACGTTTTCGTATGTTTTATTTTGCAACTGACCCGAATACAGGGCGCCAGCACTCCGACAGCGCAAACTGATGCGCCAGTCTCTGTTTCCGCAGCCTGCGGAACGCGCGGAATGGTGGTGGATGGAGAAGAACCAGGTATGAACACAAACGGGCCCAAGTCATCACCGAACCCGACCCAGCATAACGACATGGCGAACGCCATCCGCGCCCTGTCCATGGACGCCGTCCAGGCCGCCAACTCCGGCCATCCCGGCATGCCGATGGGGATGGCCGATGTCGCCACCGTCCTCTTCTCCAAATTTCTCAAATTCGATCCGGCGAAACCCGATTGGCCCGACCGGGACCGCTTTGTCCTGTCCGCCGGTCATGGCTCGATGCTGCTCTACTCCCTGCTCTATCTCACCGGCTACAAGGATATGACGCTGGATGAGATCAAAAATTTCCGCCAGCTTGGCGCGAAGACTGCAGGTCATCCCGAATTCGGCCACGCCAGCGGCATTGAAACCACCACCGGTCCGCTCGGGCAGGGTCTCGCCATGTCCGTTGGCATGGCGCTTGCCGAACGGTTGCAGGCCGCGCGTTTCAAGGATGTCGTCGATCACTATACCTATGTGATTGCCGGAGACGGCTGTTTGATGGAAGGGATCAGCCAGGAAGCAATTTCCTTCGCCGGGCATCTCAAGCTGAACAAGCTGATCGTGCTATGGGACGATAATTCCATCTCCATCGACGGCGCGACCAACCTGGCAGTCTCCGAAAATCAGGAACGCCGGTTCGAAGCGGCGGGCTGGGACTTCCACGCGGTTGACGGCCATAACGCCGAACAGATCGAGAAAGCCATTCATCTGGCCCGCGAGAGCGACAAGCCGACATTGATCGCCTGCCGCACGACCATCGGCTTCGGCGCGCCGAACAAGCAGGGAACATCCGGTGTGCATGGTTCCCCCCTTGGCGATGAGGAAATCGCCCTTGCCCGCAAGGAACTGGGCTGGCCCTACCCGCCCTTCGAAATTCCGACAGCCATTCTCGACAAATGGCGGACAGTGGGAACCAAAGGCGCCC
The DNA here is from genome assembly GCF_002694385.1 of Sneathiella sp. GTDB lineage: Bacteria > Pseudomonadota > Alphaproteobacteria > Sneathiellales > Sneathiellaceae > Sneathiella. The sequence goes on along the minus strand of NZ_NZMB01000005.1, from coordinate 361,961 downwards.
GACACTCCGTTGCCTGGGAAAATGCTCTCGACGCCCTTCCCGCCGATCAGCAGGCAGACTTCAAGGCGGCCGTGAGTGGCAGCCTGCCTGCCGATCTGGAAGATGCCATCCTGGAGTATAAGCGCCGCATTTCCGAAGAGGCCCCGAACTGGGCAACCCGCAAATCCAGCCAGGAGGCCCTCAAGGTCATCAACGACCATCTGCCCACCACCATCGGCGGTTCGGCGGACCTGACCGGCTCCAACCTGACCCTGACGCCGCAGATGCAGCCCGTCTCGGCTGATGATTTCTCGGGCCGGTATGTCTATTACGGCGTGCGCGAATTCGGCATGGCCGCCTTCATGAACGGCATGGCCCTGCATCGGGGCTTTATCCCCTATGGCGGCACCTTCATGGTCTTTACCGACTATGCCCGTCCGGCGATCCGCCTGTCCGCCCTGATGGAGCAGCGGGTGATCTATGTCATGACCCATGATTCCATCGGCCTTGGCGAGGATGGTCCGACCCATCAGCCGGTCGAGCATCTGGCCTCCCTGCGGGCGATGCCGAATGCCAACGTCTTCCGTCCTGCCGATGCGATCGAGACGATGGAATGCTGGCAGCTTGCCCTGCAGGCGAAATCAACACCGTCGATCCTGTCGCTGAGCCGCCAGAATCTCGATCTGGTGCGCAAGACCCATACGGCGGACAATCTCTGCGCCCGTGGCGCTTATGAGCTCTCCGCTGCCAATCTGGAAGCGCAGGTCACCCTGTTCGCCACCGGATCGGAAGTCGGCCTTGCCCTCACCGCCCAGAAAAAACTGGAAAATGACGGCATCGGCACTCGCGTTGTATCGGTTCCCTGCTGGGAATTGTTTGAAAAACAGGACGCTGCTTACAAAAAAGAAACCATTCGTCCCGATACTGTGCGCATCGCCATCGAGGCGGGCTGCTCCATGGGTTGGGAAAGATTCACCGGCGAGGCAGGTGGCTTCGTCGGCATCGACAGCTTTGGCGCCTCCGCTCCGGCGGGCGAGCTGTATACGCATTTTGGCATTACCGCCGAGGCCCTCGTTGCCGCGGCAAAAAAGAGACTTTAAACAGGCTTTTAATTTTGAAGACAGGCGTCGCGGGCGCGGCGTAATTCGGGAATCAGGAGTAAAGAAAAATGACTGTTCGTGTTGCAATTAACGGATTTGGCCGCATTGGGCGGAATATTTTGCGGGCGATTTATGAATCAGGCCGCACGGATATCGAGGTTGTCGGCATCAATGACCTCGGCTCCGTTGACGCCAATGCCCACCTGCTGAAATATGACAGCGTGCATGGCCGCTACCCCGGCACCGTGACTGTCGATGGCGACACAATTGATCTTGGCCGCGGCCCGATCAAGGTGTCGGCAGAGCGCAATCCCGCCGACCTCCCCTGGGGCAAGCTCGGCGTTGATATCGCCTTTGAATGCACCGGCATCTTCACCAAGCGCGACGCGGCCGCCAAGCATCTGGAAGCAGGCGCAAAGAAGGTTCTCATCTCCGCCCCTGGCACCGATGTTGACCTGACCGTCGTTTACGGCGTCAACCATGACAAGTTGAAGAAAGAACACACCGTTGTTTCCAACGCCTCCTGCACCACCAACTGCCTCGCTCCGGTCGCGCAGGTTCTCAATGAAAGCGTCGGGCTGGTTCATGGTTTCATGACAACGGTTCATGCCTATACAGGCGATCAGCCGGTTCTCGACACACTGCATAGCGATCTGCGCCGGGCCCGTGCGGCGGCCATGTCGATGATCCCGACCTCCACCGGAGCGGCCAAGGCTGTCGGCCTCGTCCTGCCGGAACTGGCGGGCAAGCTCGATGGCACCTCGGTCCGTGTACCGACACCGAATGTGTCCATGATCGACCTGACTTTCGTTGCCGGTCGCTCCACTTCAGCGGAAGAGATCAACGCCGCGATTACCAAGGCTGCCAACGGTCGCCTGAAAGGCGTTCTTGCTGTCAACAGCGATCCGGTCGTCTCCATCGACTTCAACCACGCCCCGGCGTCCTCCACCTTCGATCTGACCCAGACGCAGGTGATTGATGGAACCTTTGTCCGTGTCCTGAGCTGGTACGATAACGAATGGGGCTTCTCCAACCGGATGAGCGACACCGCAATCGCCATGGCGAACGCCGATTAATTCGGCATCCGACGGAGTGACATGATGGCTGACTTCAAAACGCTTGATGATCTGGACGCGGGCGGCAAGACTGTGATTGCCCGCGTCGATCTGAACGTGCCGATCGAAGGGGGAAAAATCTCCGACTTCACCCGGATTGACCGCATCCTTCCGACCCTGACCGAGCTGTCGGACAAGGGCGCGAAGGTCCTGCTGCTCAGCCATTTCGGACGGCCCAAGGGAAAAGTGGTTCCCGATATGTCGCTCCGTCCCATTGCGGACGGGTTGTCTTCCCATATCAAACGGCCCGTCACCTTCATTGACGATTGCATCGGCAGTTCCGTGGCGGAGGCCGTCGCGGCGGCACAACCCGGCGATATTCTGCTCGCCGAAAATGTCCGCTTCCATGCGGGTGAAGAAAAGAATGACGCCGATTTTGCAAAGGCCCTCGCCGCCGCAGGTGATGTCTATGTCAATGACGCCTTTTCCTGCTCCCACCGTGCCCATGCCTCGACTGAGGCGATTGCCCATCTCCTGCCCGCCTATGCCGGCCGGAATATGGAAGCGGAGCTGACGGCGCTTTCCAAGGCCCTTGAAAAGCCTGCCCGGCCGGTCATGGCGATTGTTGGCGGCGCCAAAATTTCCAGCAAGCTGGACCTGCTTTTCAACCTGATCGAAAAGGTCGATGTCCTGCTGATTGGCGGCGGCATGGCCAATACCTTCCTGAACGCCAAGGGCGTCAATGTCGGTGCCTCCCTGTGCGAGCATGATCTGGCGGAGACGGCTTCTGAAATTCTCACCAAGGCGGAGAAAGTCGGCTGCGATATCCTGCTGCCCGATCATGTGGTTCTGTCTAAGGAATTCAAGGCGGGCGCGGCCAACCGCGCCGCCAGCGTTGCCGATGTGGCGGCGGATGAGATGATCCTTGATGTCGCGCCGGAATCCGTTGCCCTCCTGAAAGACCGCCTCGCCTCCGTCAAGACGCTGATCTGGAACGGACCGCTCGGCGCCTTTGAGATTGATCCCTTCGGCGACGGCACCATCGCCATTGCGAAGGAAGTTGAAAAACTGACGAAAGCGGGCAAGCTGATCTCTGTCGCCGGTGGCGGCGATACGGTTTCCGCTCTCGCCAAGGCCGGTGTCACGGAAAGCCTCACCTATATTTCAACGGCGGGCGGGGCGTTCCTCGAATGGATGGAAGGCAAAACCCTTCCGGGCGTTGCCGCCCTCACCCGCTGACAACCCTTAACACGGGAGAATAACTATGGACGATCTGGAACTTGAAGATATCGCACTCGCGCTTGTGGCCCCCAGCAAAGGGATCCTCGCCGCGGATGAAAGCACCGGGACGATCAAAAAGCGTTTTGACACGATCAACACTGTCAGCACGGCCGATTCCCGCCGCGACTATCGCGAGCTTCTGTTCTCCGCCAAGGGTGTCGGCGATTATATCAGCGGTGCTATCCTCTATGATGAAACTCTCCGCCAGACGGCGAAGGACGGACGCCCGCTTGTCCGGCTGATGATGGATCAGGGCATTATTCCCGGCATCAAGGTGGATACGGGCGCAAAACCCCTCGCCTTTGCTGACGGGGAACTCGTGACCGAAGGGCTGGATGGCCTGCGCGACCGTCTCAACGAATATCGCCAGCTCGGCGCCCGCTTCGCCAAATGGCGCGCTGTCATCTCCATCGGTAATGGCAACCCGAGCGAATATTGCATCAATGTGAACGCCCATGCCCTCGCCCGCTATGCCGCCCTCTGTCAGGAAGCCGGTCTGGTGCCGATTGTCGAACCGGAAGTTCTGATGGATGGCGATCACGATATCGATGAGTGCTACGCCGTCACCGAAACCGCGCTTAAAACCGTGTTTGACGAGCTTTATAAACAGCGTGTCGTGCTGGAACAAATGCTTCTCAAACCGAATATGGTCATTTCCGGGACCGATTGCCCCGTTCAGGCCGATGTGGAGGAAGTCGCCTCCAAAACCATGTATTGCTTTGAACAGACGGTGCCCGCCGCCGTGCCGGGGATCGTTTTCCTCTCCGGCGGACAGAGCGAGAAGCAGGCGACGGAACATCTCAATGCCATGAACCAGATGGGCAAGCACCCCTGGGAAATCAGCTATTCCTTCGGCCGCGCCCTGCAGGCATCCGCTCTTGCGACCTGGCAGGGCAAGGCGGAAAATGTCAGTGCCGCGCAGGCAGCTTTCCTGCACCGGGCAAAGCTCACCAGCGCCGCCCGCGACGGCGAATACAGCACGGATATGGAATAAAACGGCATGGGGACGACACCGGACACCGGACGGGAGCGTCCCCGTCTCTATCTTATCTCACCGGCGACTTTTGATCTCGATACGTTTGAGAAGGCGTTTCGCGAAGCCCTTTCCGGGGGCGATGTCGCCTGTTTCCAGCTCCGGCTGAAAGGCCGGCCGGACGCAGAGATTATCGCCGCCGTTCGTCGCCTGATGCCGATTGCCATGGCGGCGGATGTCGCCTTCCTCCTCAATGACAATGTCGAGCTGGCCCGGACGCTGGTCGCCGACGGCGTGCATGTGGGACAGGATGACATGCCCTATCAGCAGGCGCGGGACATTCTCGGCCCCGATGCGATCATTGGCGTGACTTGCAAGAATTCCCGGCATTTCGCCATGACCGCAGGTGAGACGGGAGCCGACTATGTGGCCTTCGGCGCCTTTTACCCGTCCGGTACGAAGTCGGATACGACCGAGGCGGATCCGGAAATTCTCAAATGGTGGAGCGATGTCGCCACCATCCCGTCCGTCGCCATCGGCGGCATCACCGTCGAGAATTGCGAGACTCTGCTGCGTAGCGGTGCGGACTTCCTCGCTGTGGGCGGCGGGGTATGGAAATATGAAAAAGGGCCCGCAGAAGCGGTCAAGGCCTTCAATCAGGTGATTGATAAGGTGATGACAAGCTGATAGTTTCCCGCCAGATTTTTTTTAAAGAGCAAGACAACCATGAAAATTAACGGAAATGCGATCCGCCCCGGAAACGTGATCGAACATAAGGGCGGGCTTTGGGTCGCCGTAAAAATCCAGCATACCCAGCCCGGCAAAGGCGGCGCCTATTTGCAGGTGGAACTCAAGAATCTCCGCGACGGCACCAAGCTTAACGAGCGTTTCCGCTCCTCCGAATCTGTGGAGAAGGTCCGGCTGGAACAGAAGCCGCACCAGTTCCTGTTTGAAGATGGCGATATGCTGACCTTTATGGATACCGCCAGCTATGAACAGGTTTCCATCGCCAAGGATATGATTGGCGAGCGCACGGCGTTTCTCAAAGACGGCATGGATGTGGAAATCGAATTCCATGAGGACAGCCCGCTCAATGTGATTCTCCCGGAACAGGTGGTGCTGGAGATTTCCGAGACGGAACCGACGGTGAAAGGCCAGACGGCCGCCTCCTCCTACAAGCCTGCCATCATGGAGAACGGCGTCCGCGTCATGGTGCCGCCCTTCTGCGGCGTCGGCGAGAAAATCGTTGTCAATACGGAAACATACGAGTATCTCAAGCGGGCGGACTGAGCACCTGGCTCATTCCCCCGTTTCCGAGACTTAAACAAGGCTGGACCTATGGCGAGAAAATCCGCGGATATCAACGCAATGGAGCTGGCCGCCCGCAAGGCGGCGCGCAAGCTTCTTCGCGACTTCAACGAGGTCGAGCATCTTCAGGTCTCCAAAAAAGGCCCGGCGGATTTCGTCACCCAGGCGGATCTGAGCGCGGAAGCGACCCTCAAGGAAGAACTCTCCCGCCTGCGCCCCGATTTCGGTTTCATCACCGAAGAGGGCGGCGCCATCAAGGCGAAAGACGGCCTGCATTACTGGGTCATCGACCCGCTGGACGGGACGACGAACTTCCTTCACGGCCTGCCCCATTTCGCCATTTCCATCGCCATCAAGACGGGCAAGGAAATCACGGCGGGCATTATTCTCGATCCGGTAAAGGATGAGTTGTTCTGGGCCGAAAAGGGCGGCGGCGCTTATATGAATGACCGCCGTCTGCGTGTCTCCAGCCGCACCCGGATGACCGAATGCATTTTTGCCACTGGCATCCCCTTTGTCGGCAAGGCCGATCACGGCAAATTCCTGCAAGAGCTGGAACAGGTTATGGATATGTCCGCAGGCGTCCGCCGTTTCGGCGCGGCCTCCCTTGATCTCGCCTATGTTGCGGCCGGACGCTATGACGGCTTCTGGGAACGTAATCTTCAGGAATGGGACATCGCGGCGGGCATTATCATCGCTCGCGAGGCCGGCGCGCTGGTCTCGCAGATCGACGGCGGGGAGAAGATGCTGGAAAAAGGCGATATCCTCGCGACAAATTCCGGCATCAACAGCGCCATGCTGGAAATATTCCGCAAACTCCGCCTCGGCCGCTAGTTTTTCCGTATCTTGACTTGTTATCAGGCCGCGCTTGATTATAGTAGGCGTGATTTTTATCAGTTTTTTCAACAAGAACAAGTCAGGATCAACGTGACATGCGCGCAATAGTCGTTCGCGAATTCGGCCATTACAAAGACGTGGCAAAGCTGGAAACGCTTCCCAATCCCGAGCCCGGCCCCGATGACGTTATCGTCAAAAACAAGGCTGCCGGGGTGAGCTTCGCCGCCTCTCTCAATATCGCCGGGAAGTATCAGCGCAAGGCCCCGCTCCCCTATATTCCCGCGCCGGAAGCAGCCGGGATCGTCCATGCCGTCGGCAAGAATATCACCCGTGTCAAGGTCGGCGATCATGTGATGTGCAGCGTTGATGACAGCGGCGCAGCCGGGTTTAGCAAAATCCCCGAAGTCTCCTGCTTCGTCATTCCGAAAGATATGGACTTCGGCGTTGGTTCCGCCATCATCACCTCCTACAACACCTCCTATGGCGCGCTGACCCGCCGGGCTAACCTGCAGGCCGGGGAAACCCTGCTGGTGCATGGTGCGGCCGGGGCCGTCGGCATGGCCGCCGTCGAGATCGGCAAGGCCATGGGCGCCACCGTCATTGCCGTTGCAGGCGGGGAGAAACATTGCGAAACCGCCAAGCGCCACGGCGCGGATCATGTCATCGACCATCGCAAGGAAAAATTCCGCGATGTCGTCATGGACCTCACCAATGGCAAGGGCGTGAATGTGATCTATGACAGCATCGGCGGCGATGTGACGATCCAGTCGATCCGCACGCTGGCGTGGGAAGGCCGTCTGCTCACCATCGGCTATGCCTGCGGCGAAATCCCGAACATCGCGGCCAATACGCTGCTGCTGAAAAACGCCTCCGCCATGGGCTTCAACCTCGGTCATTTCTTCGGCTGGTCGCCGGGCGGCAGCCGGGCGCAGTATATTGACGCGCTCGATGAAATGGCGAACGGTGTGCTGAAACTCTATTCGCAAGGCAAGATCGACCCCGAAGTCGGCGCGCGCTTCCCGCTGGAGCGCTTCAACGACGCCCTGGACGCCGTGATCAACCGGCAGGTTGACGGCAAATGCGTCGTCGAGATGAGCGACGCGGATTACGTCTAACCGTCACACACGAGCACCCGGCATCCAGCAAGGCCGATCGCTTTTCTGGATGTCGGCTCCTGTCTTAACGGCAGGCCCCTTGAAACCTCCCGCTAATTGTATCTCCAGACGATAGCCCCATATAAAACTAAAGGATTGTGGCGGGCGACGCGCTAAGTTATGGTGCTATGCCCAATGGGAAACGCCGTTATATTGTCCGTTTCTGTGGGCGGCCTGCAACATTTGCGGCGCGTTTGATAGTCCAGTTATGATTTGCATGAGGAGAATGGGAGGGAGCCAATGACCAGTTTTACGGCGACTTTATTTCCTCTTTCCCTGCTTGTCCCCCTGATTTTTGCGTCCGCCGCGAGCAGTGCGACGACGCAGGAGACATCCCGCTCCCCCGTTGAAATCAACCTTCATGTTCTGAATTCCGGTGCCTCCGCGGACCGGCAACCCATCCGGGTCATGGACGGCGAGACAGTGATTATCCTGACCCCGCCTGACCTGCAACCGCCGAAACCGGCGCAAAAAATCGTGACGCCACTTGTCAAGCCGTCCCTTGCATTGCCGGAAACGGCAACGCCGCAAGTCCCGACGCCGCCGCCATCCCAAGCCGATGCAAAACCGGTTACCAGCGCCGAGAAGTCAGCCAGCCCATCTGCGGAGGATGCACCGCCCCCTGTCAGCAACGCCGCCGATAACACGGCGGCTGATGTGTCTTCCCCTCCTACGCCGCCGCAAGCCGTCTCTGAGACAGCCGGAGTGACGGAGCAGAAAACGGAAATACCGACACCGCCGCAAAGCGTGGCCATGGAAACCAGCGCTCCGCTTGCGAAAGTCGAGAAAGAAGCGGAAAAGATCACCGAACCCCTGACGGCAACCGATGACAAAGGCGCTATGCAAATCGCAAAGCCCGCGGATGCGGTAACGGAACGCGCGGATTCCAAAGAGATGACTGTCGCCGCAATCTCCCCCGATACCGCCGCCACCTCCGGCAGTTCGACCCCGGCCACCGCAACATCGGACAGGCTGACCCGTGTCCTGTTTGCCGATGGCGCGACGGAGCTTTCCAGTGAGACGCAAGGAACATTGCAGGCAATTGCCCGCCAGTTATCCGCCAGTGAGCGGGAAAATATCCAGCTTCTCGCCTATGGGACCGGTGGCAGTGTCAGCGCCGCCCGCCGCCTCTCGCTCGGCCGGGCGCTGGCTGTACGGGCCCGTCTCATGGAGCTCGGCGTCGATAACACACAGATTGAGGTGCGGGCCCTTGGGGAGCCGCAGGGCGACGGCCCACCCAACCGCGTTGACCTTCTACTGATTACACGGTGACCATGTCAAATTACAGCCACGTCGAAACCCATAATCTGGCCGGAACGCCCAATATCAAGAAACCGCGCCGCTATCTGATCCGGATGACCATCTTTGTCGGCGTCGCCCTTGCCATTGCCGCCTTTCTCTTTCCCCAGATACAATCCGCCTTTCTTGCAAACAAGTTACTGAACGGGCTGATCATCCTGGTGCTGCTGTTCGGCATCGCCTTCATCTTCCGTCAGGTTCTCATGCTGTCGGGGGAGATCAACTGGACGCATGGCCTCCGGCGGCTTGATTCCAGCCAGCCGACGGCGCGCCCGCCGCGCCTGCTGGCGCCGCTGTCGTCCATATTCAGTGAAAGCCGCGGACCGGTGCGCCTGAATACGGTCACCATGAATACCCTGCTCGACAGCATCGGCGCACGGATGGAGGAAGGCCGCGATATCTCGCGCTATCTCATCAATGTGCTGGTCTTTCTTGGCCTGCTAGGCACCTTCTGGGGGTTGCTGGAAACGGTGAGCTCGATCGGCAACACCATTTCCGCGCTCAATGTCGGCGGCGGGGAGGATTTCGCGCGTATCTTCGATGACCTGAAAGGCGGTCTTGAAAAGCCCCTTTCCGGCATGGCGATTGCCTTTTCCTCTTCCCTTTTCGGGCTCTCCGGCTCCCTGATCCTCGGCTTCCTCGATATGCAGGCCGGACAGGCGCAGAATCGCTTCTATGGCGATCTGGAAGAATGGCTCGGCTCCCTCACCCGCTTTACCAGCAGCAGCCCGGTGACCCTTTCCGAGGGCGATCAGAGCGTGCCGATCTATGTTCAGGCCCTGCTGGAACAGACGGCGGAAAGCCTCAACAACCTGCAACGCACCCTCGCCCGCAATGAGGACAAGCGGGGTTCCGCCGAAAATTCCCTCATCAATCTCAGCGAACGGCTGGCGGCCCTGACCGACCAGATGCGGACCGAGCAGGACCTGCTGGTCAAGCTCGCCGAAGGGCAGACGGAACTGAAACCCCTGCTGGAGCGCCTCGCGAAATCGGCGGAAAGCGCCGGTCTCGATCAGGCGAGCCGCAATCACCTGCGCAATCTGGATGTGCATATGGTCCGGCTTCTCGAAGAAAGCGCCGATGGCCGCGAACAGACGGTTCAGGATATCCGCAGCGACATCAAGCTGCTGACCCGGACCATCGCCGCCATTGCGGAAGAAAGCCGCCGTGGCTGACACATCAGGCCGCATGATAAACGGAGTGACAGATGGCTCGTAGACGTCGCGGACAACGCGCTCCATACGAGATATGGCCCGGTTTCGTCGATGCCCTGACGACGCTGCTGCTGGTCATCATCTTTCTGCTGGTGGTCTTCGCACTGGCGCAGTTTTTCCTCTCGCAAGCGCTTTCAGGCCGGGACGCGGCGCTGGAAAAGCTAAATCAGCAAGTCAACGAACTGGCCGATCTGCTTGCCATCGAACGGAAAACCAGCGCTGATCTTGAAAACCAGATCACCCAGCTTAATCTCGATATGACGAAAGTGCAGGAAGAGCGGGACAGCGTGATCATCCAGCTTGACACCCTGACGAGCCGCGCCCTTTCGGCGGAGGAGGATCGCGACCGGTTACAGGTGCTGCTGCGCGAAGCCGAGGAGAAAAGCGCCGAACAGGAAGAAAAACTGTCGGTCAGCGAAGACAGCCTGAAAGCCAGCCTGGCAGAGCTTGAGCGTCTGAAACGTGATATTGCCGCCCTTGAGGAAACCCGCAAGACCCTTGAAGAAGAGGTTGGCACCCTCGCCCTCACAATCGCGGAGCGGGATGTGGAAATCGGCAATTTGCGTGACCGTTCGAAGGAGCTGGAAAGCCGCCTCGCGGAACAGGAAGAGCGCACCAACCTCGCCCAGAAGGATATCGAGGAGCGGGAAACCCGCCTTGCCGAGTTGCAGACACTCTATCTTCAGACACAGGACAAGCTGACGGAGGAGGAGGAGCTCTCCGCCGCCGCCACCGCGCAGGTGACCGCACTCAATGCCCAGATCAATGCGCTGCGGGCCGAGCTTGCCAAACTCAACCAGCTTCTTGACGCCAGTGAAGCGCGCGATATCGAGCAGAAGGCGCAGATTGCCGATCTCGGCAAACGGCTTAATCAGGCTCTCGCCGCCAAGGTGCAGGAGTTGCAGCAATATCGCTCCGAATTTTTCGGCAAACTGCGGGAAGTATTGAAAAACCGGCCCGGTATCAGCATTGTCGGCGACCGTTTCGTTTTCCAGTCGGAAGTCCTGTTCGATGCAGGCAGCGCCGAGCTGGGCCCTGCCGGGCGGGAGGACATGGCCAAATTCGCCGCCACCTTGCGGGAAATTTCACAGGATATCCCGGATGATATCGACTGGATCCTGCGCGTTGACGGCCATACGGACAAACAGCCCATCAATACCTTGCGCTTTCCCTCCAACTGGGAGCTGTCCACCGCCCGTGCTGTGTCGGTCACCAAGTTCCTGATCAGTCAGGGCATTCCGCCCAGTCGGCTGGCGGCCACCGGCTTTGGCGAGTTTCAACCCATTGATCCGCGGGATGATGAAATCGGCTATCTGCGCAACCGCCGCATCGAGCTCAAGCTGACGGAGCGCTGACGTGGCAGGAAAAGGACGGAATATTCTGGTCATCAAGCATGGCGCGCTTGGCGATATCATTCTCGCGCAAGGCCCGTTTCAGGCCATCCGCGCCCATCATGGCGATGCGCGTATCATCCTGCTGACCACCAAGCCCTATGCGGCCTTCCTTGAAAAATCCGGCCTCTTTGATGAAATCTGGATCGATGAACGGCCAAAGCTCTGGCAGCTCACCAAACTGATCCCGCTGATCCGGAAATTACGACGCGGAAATTTCGACCGGGTTTATGATTTGCAGACCTCGACGCGCAGCACCTCCTATTTCAACTTTTTCCCGCGCCGGAAAAAGCCGGAATGGAACGGCATCGCAAAGGGTTGCTCCCATCCCCATGACAGCCCGCTACGCACGAAAGTCCATACGATCGAACGGCATATGGATCAGCTTGCCGTCGCCGGTATCAACGAGGTTCCCGCGCCCGATTTTAACTGGGCGATGACGGATATCGAAAAGTTCGACCTGCCGCCGCGCTATGCGCTGCTGGTGCCTGGCGGGTCGGCCCACCGCCCGGAAAAACGCTGGCCCGCCATTCGGTTTGCCGAACTGGCGGACTATCTGAATGCGCAGGGCGTCACGCCCGTCCTGATCGGCGGCAAGGCCGAATCCGAGGCCATCGAAACAATCCGCACGGCCTGCCCCGACGCCATCGACCTTTCCGCCAGAACCGAACTTGGCGATCTGGCCGCCCTTGGTGCGGGCGCAATGCTGGCTGTTGGCAATGATACCGGCCCCCTGCATCTTATTTCCGCCGTTGGCTGCAAGACGGTGGTGCTGTTCTCCCGCGCCTCCAATCCCGATATGTCCCGCCCGCGCGGGCGGGATGTCCGGGTGCTGCAGGTTGAAAACCTCGCTGATCTGCCGCTCAACCGGGTCATTGGCGAGCTGGATCTCGCCACATGAACGCGCCGGAAAAGGTGCAGAAGACTGTGCTCTGGTGGGGGCGTTTCGATCCGGATTATGCCCGCAACCGTATCCTTCGGCAGGCCTTTCAGGCGCTCGGCTGGCATATCGCGGATTTCCACCCCAAAATCAGCCGCCTTGGTCATCTGGAGGCCGCGCTGCGGCAGGTTAAAAGCCCCGATCTGGTCTGGCTGCCCGCCTTTCGGCAGCGGGACATGGCTGCGGCCTCAGCCTTTGCAAAGGCGCATAACGCCCCGCTTGTCTTCGATCCCATGATCTCCACCTATGACAAGCAAGTCTTTGAACGACAGAAATTCGAGGCGGACAGCGATAGGGCGAAATCCCTGCTCGCGGCAGAACGGGCGCTCTTTGCAAAAGCCGATCATATCATCGCCGACACGGCGGGGCACGCCGATTTCTTTCACGCAACTTTGGGGGTTGCCACGGATCGTTTGCATGTTGTTGCACTCGGTGCCGAAGAGGCGATGTTCCCCTCTGTACCGCGAGCGGCCAAACCTGCAGACACGCCTCTTGAGGCGCTTTTTTATGGCAGTTTCATTGGCCTGCAAGCGCCGGAAGTCATTGTCGAGGCGGCCCGGCTCTGCGCCGCACCGATACGCTGGGTGCTGCTCGGCGACGGTCCTTTAAAAGCCGCCTGCGCGCGCGCGGCAGAGGGGCAGCCAAATATTGCTTTTGAGGATTATCTCCCCTATGACGCCCTGCCCGCCCGCATCCATCAGGCGGATATCCTGCTTGGCGTGTTCGGGGAAAGCGACAAGGCGGCGCGGGTCATCCCCAACAAAGTCTACCAGTCCCTCGCCTCTGGCCGGACAGTGGTCAGCCGGGCGTCCGGCGCCTATCCCGCGCCGAAAAATGATGGCCTGATCGAAATTGCGCCGGGAAATCCGGCCGCCCTCGCCGATGTCATCACGCGTCTTGCCACTGAACGCGAAGATCTAAACAGGCGCGGGGAAGAAGCGCGAAACTATTACGACCGGCATTTCAGCATGGGCAGCATCCGCGCCCAGCTTGCGACCGTTCTGGAAACGGTCTCAGGCGGATAGCGCACTCCGCCCCGCGTCGAATTGCAGCTTTGCGAGTTTGGCATACAGCCCGCCTTCGGCCATCAGTTCCGCATGAGTGCCCTGCGTGACAATCTGTCCGTTTTCCAGCACGATAATCCGGTCCGCATTAAGGACAGTCGCCAGCCGATGGGCGATGACCAGCGTTGTCCGGTTCTGCATCAGATGCTCAAGCGCGATCTGCACCTGCCGCTCACTCTCCGCGTCCAGCGCCGATGTCGCCTCATCCAGCAGCAGGATTTCAGGATCACGCAGGATCGCCCGGGCTATGGCAATGCGCTGCTTCTGTCCGCCGGACAGCTTGACCCCCCGCTCCCCGAACTCCGTCGCGAACCCTTCGGGCAGCCGGTCGATAAATTCGGTGGCAACGGCGGCCTCGGCGGCGGCTCTCACCTCCGCATCGCTCGCCTCCGGCCGGCCATAGCGAATATTCTCAAGGGCGGAGGCGGCGAAGATCACCGGCTCCTGCGGGACCAGCCCCATCAGGGCGCGCAGGCGTACCGGATCGACATCGGCGATATTGACGCCATCAATGACAATCCGGCCAACTTGCGGATCATAAAACCGCAGGAGGAGTTGCAGAACGGTTGTCTTGCCCGCCCCGCTTGGCCCGACAAGGGCAACCGTCTCCCCTTTTTTGATATCCAGTGAAAAATCGTTGAGCGCGGCACTGTCGGGTCGGGAGGGATAGTGAAAGGTCACCGTCTCGAAACTCAGCCCCGTTTCGATGCGGGAGGCGATGGGCTGCGGATTATGGGTGATCTTGACGGCGGGTTCTTCCTCCAGCAGTTCCAGCAGCCGCTCCGACGCGCCGGAGGCGCGCATCAGATCGCCCCAGACTTCACTGAGGGAGCCCATGGTTCCGGCAACGATGATGGCGTAGAAAACAAAGGACGCCAGCGTTCCCGCCGACATTTCCCCATCCACAACGGAGCGCGCGCCGCTCCACAGCACGAGATCAACGGCCCCGAAGACGAACAGGATAACAATCGCCGTCAGCCACGCGCGCCATTTGATGCGCCGGACGGCGATGCGGAAACTTACCTCTACATCCTCGCCGAACTGGCGGCGGTCATACTCCTCATGGGTATAGGCCTGCGATGTCTGGATCGCCCGCAGGGTTTCGTCGGCGCGGGCGCTGACGGCGGCAATGCTGTCCTGATTGGCGCGGCTGAGGCGGCGCACCATGCGGCCAAAGCCGATGATCGGCACCATGACCAGCGGCACGATCAGCAGCACCATGCCGGTGAGAATCGGGCTGGTGTAGATCAGCAGCGCCAGGCCGCCGAGAAACATCAGGAAATTGCGCAGCGCCACCGACACGGAGGAGCCGATCACCGTCTGGATCAGGGTTGTATCCGTTGTCAGGCGGGAGAGCACCTCTCCCGTCCGGGTCACTTCAAAAAAAGCGGGATCGAGTTTCAGAACATGGTTGAACACCGCCTTGCGGATGTCGGAGATCACCCGCTCCCCGATCCAGGTGACCAGAAAATACCGCCCGAAGGTCGCAATGGCGAGCAGGACAACCACGCCCATCAGGGCAATGAAATATTTATCAAGACTGACGGTTCCCGCGGAAAAGCCCTTATCGATCATGATCCGGATGGCCTGCCCGATCAGCAGTGTCGCCGCCGCCGCAAAAACCAGCGCGATCAGGGCGCCTGTTATCTGCAACTTGTAGGGCCGGACGAATCGCCACAGCCGCCACAAGCCCTTCAGCGAACGTTTCTGTTTTGATGTATCAGCGGGTTGCGAGGAAGTCTGATCTGCTTCTGTCACGGGACGGGCCTTGCCTGTTAAACCATAATGATTTCCGTCTTCCGGGTGTAACGGCCATGGCGAAGAATGCAAGAAAAAACGCCAAAAAACACATCTTTGCTTGCCATGCAGGAAAAGCTTTTATATAAGGCCCGCTGAGTGAAATTTAGCGTCCCCCGAAGGGTGAGCCGACATGAAAAAAGACATACATCCCGATTATCACAATATCATCGTCGAAATGACAGACGGCACGACCTTTGAAACCCGTTCCACATACGGCAAGGAAGGCGACGTTCTGAAGCTGGATATCGACGTCAAGACCCATCCGGCCTGGACCGGCGGTCAGCAGCATCTCCGCGATGACGGACAGGTCGCAAAGTTCAAGAAGCGTTTTGCGAATTTCGGCCTGAAATAAGGTTTCGAAAGTCCTGTCGCACGGATTTGAAGGCGCTCGCAAGAGCGCCTTTTTATATGCCTGCGTCAGGCCCGGCTTTACTGAAAGGCGGCAATGGACTGCTCATCCAGCCGGACAAGCCGACGATACAGCCGCTCGCTCCGTTCCAGGAGGGAGACCAACCCGTCGGGCAGCAGCGCCGGATCGCATAGCGTCTCATCCTCCAGACAAACCTTGAAATGCTGAAGGTGGCATTCCTCGCGCTGGGCCTCTTCCGGGGTCATCTCCCCTTCCTGCAACGCCCGCTGAAACATCAGCCAGGACATGCTTTCGGTCAGCCGTGTGGTCAGGCGCAGGCTTTCCGCCGCATAGGCATAACCGACTTCCGGCGGCAGTTTTCGAACGGCAAGCTGCCCCGGCCCGGCAAGGTAGGACCGCGCCTCCCGCACCAGCGCCAGCGCTTCGTCATAGCTGCGGCTGAAAAAGACTGTCTTGCCGCCTGAATCCTGGCCCGTCTCGCGCGCTGTCATGGATTGTTGCTCCTCACCCCGTCCATCTGGGGCCTATACGTCTGAATTCTCTCTAAAACCTAACCCGCAAAAGTTAATTTTCCACCCCCTGGCCTCTTGAAATGGCCGAAAAAGGCCACACATATGAGCAGTCAGGCGCCATTTACGGGCCTGAAATCAAGGGCTTGGCCAGATTGGCAGCCCATAGAGATATATTGCTTCATAGGAGAATATAACCATGCGTACTTATGACTTTTCCCCGCTTCTACGCTCCACCGTCGGCTTTGACCGCATCGAACATCTTTTTCGCGGGCTGGAACGCGCCTCCGCAGAGGGCGGCTTCCCGCCTTATAATATTGTGAAAAAGGATGCCGATAACTACCGCATCACCATGGCGGTCGCCGGTTTCACGGAAGATCAGATAGAAATTGTCGCGACCCGCAACTCCCTGAAAGTCAGCGGCAAATCGGCGGAACAAAAAGATGAGGTGGAATATCTGCACCGCGGCCTTGCCGCCCGCTCCTTCGTGCAGAATTTCGAGCTTGCCGAAACCATCAAGGTTCTCAGTGCCAATCTGGAAAACGGCCTGCTGCATATCGATCTCGTCCGGGAAATTCCGGAAGAACTCAAGCCCCGCACCATTGAGATTGCGACGGGCAAGGAAAAGCTGATCGAAAATAAAGCAGCCTAACCCAAGCTCTGCCCCACAAGAATAGCCCGCCCCGTCGCGGGCTATTTTTATTCTGCCTGCCCCTCAACAGCTCTGTCCCGATGCCATGGTCAAAAGGGAAAAGCGGCCTATAATGGGAAAATCGTCCGCCAATAACAGGAATCCCATGTCCTCACTCATCACCCCTACGATTGACCTTGACCGCGACGGCATGCAGACGGGATATCTCCGCCTGCCGCATTCGGTGCATCGCTCGGCCTATGGTTTTATCCCGATCCCGATTGCCAGCCTGAAGAACGGGGACGGCCCGCGCGTGCTGCTGATGGGCGGCACCCACGGCGATGAATATGAAGGGCAGGTGATTCTGTCCAGCCTGATCCGAACCCTGCCGCTCGATCAGGTGACCGGACAGATCATTATTCTGCCGATGGCCAATTTTCCGGCGGCGGAAGCGGGCCTTCGCACCTCCCCCCTCGATGACGGCAATCTCAACCGCGCCTTTCCGGGCGTGGCGCGCGGCACGCCGACCGAGCAGATCGCCTATTATATCGAGCATGTCCTGCTGCCCGGCACCGATTACCTGTTTGATCTGCATTCCGGCGGCAGTTCGCTGATCTATGAGCCGACGCTGCTGATCTCTTTGAAGGAGGATGATCCGCACCGCGCGATAAAACGCGACATCATGGGCAAGTTCGGCCTGCCCAACATCCTGCTGACCGACCGCGATGAGTATGGTGGATATTCCTCGGCGGCGGCGCTGCGTCAGGGGGTCTGCTCCGCCACCACGGAACTGGCGGGTGGCGGATCGGTCACCAAGGGCCTGCCCGAGGCTGCGGGCGAAGGCCTCCTCCGTGTGCTTCATCATATCGGCGCAGTGAAAGCCGCCATTCCCCCCGCCCCTGTCACACCGCGCATATTTGCGGAGGAAAACCATCTCTTCGCGAGCGAACCGGGATTGTGGGAGCCGCTGGCCGATCCGGGGGAGGATATCAAAGCGGGACAGCCCGCGGCGCTGATCCACCGGCCGGAGACGCCGGGATGCCCGCCCGTCGAGCTGTTGTTCGAGGCGGACGGGATGATCCTTGCCAAGCGGCAGGGCGCGCGCGTCCTTCGCGGTGATTGCCTCTATCATATCGGTCAGCAGGAAATCAGCGGCTGACCGATATGACGCAGGAACTGGTGCCGCTTTAACCGAAGACTTCCGTTACAGCCTCCGCCATGGCGCTGACGATGATGTCGGCCTCCCCTTTCGTCAGGCAGAGCGGCGGCGCGAAGCCGAGGATATCGCCCTGTGGCATGGCCCGCGCGATAACCCCCCGCTTCAGCAGGGCGGCGGCCAGCTTCGGCCCCGTCAGAAGGGCGGGATCGAGAAAGCGACGCGTTTCCTTGTCCGCCGTCAGCTCCACCGCCAGCATCAGCCCCTCCCCGCGCACATCGCCAACATTCGGATGATGGCCGATGGCCTGCCGCATGGCGTCCCTGAAATAAGGGCCCACCTCCCCGGCATTGGCGACGAGCCCGAGGCTGTCAATCAGCTTCAGATTGGCAACCCCTGCGGCGGCGCAGACCGGATGGGCGGAATAGGTCCAGCCATGGCCGATGGCGCCGAATTCGTCGGTCCCCTGCTCCAACCCCTTCCACACCTTTTCCGAGACGATGGAGGCGGAAAGCGGCGCATAGGCCGATGTCAGCCCCTTGGCGGAGGTAATGATATCCGCCTCAATACCGTAATGATCGGAGCCGAACATGGAGCCCAGCCGCCCGAAGCCGGTCACCACCTCATCGGCAATCAGCAGGATATCATATTTTTTGAGAACCTTCTGAATTGCCTCCCAGTAGCCGGCGGGCGGCGGCACCAGACCACCGGTGCCGAGCACGGGCTCCCCGATAAAGGCGGCGACGGTGTCCGGCCCTTCCTTCTGGATGAGAGCCTCCAGATTGTCGGCGCACTGGCGGGAGAAGTCTTCCTCGCTCTGGCCCGCGTCCTCCCGGCGATAGTAATAGGGCGCATCGGTGTGGATAACCTGCATCAATGGCAGATCGAATTTCTTGTGAAACAGTTCCAGCCCGGTCAGGGAGCCGGTCATCAGGCCCGAGCCGTGATAGCCGCGCCAGCGGGAGATGATCTTTTTCTTCTCCGGCCGGCCGAGGACATTGTTGTAGTACCAGACCAGCTTGATATTCGTCTCGTTGGCGTCCGATCCGGACAGGCCGTAATAGACCTTGCTCATGTTCTTTGGCGCCCGGTCGATGATCATTTTCGACAGGGTGATGGAGGCTTCCGTGCCATGCCCGACATAGGAATGGTAATAGGCAAGCTCCTTCGCCTGGGCGGCGATGGCCTCGGCGATCTCCGGACGGCCATAGCCGACATTAACGCAATAGAGCCCGGCAAAGGCATCCAGAAGCCGGTTCCCGTCCCGATCCTCGATGAAAACACCGGACCCGCCGGTAACGATCCGGTTGGGCATTTCCCCGCGCGCGAACTGCGCCAGATGCGTGGAAGGATGCAGGAAAGTCTCCCGGTCCCACTGGCTGAGCTGATCATTGGTAAGCATTTAATCCTCCTGAGATAAGGGACGGGCCTATGCCCAGTCCCGACAGATATATTTTATATTGGCAAACGCCTCAATCCCGTGGCGGGAGCCCTCCCGGCCAAGGCCCGATTGCTTCATGCCGCCGAACGGAATGGGCGCGCCGGTAACTTTCGTGCGGTTGACGCCGACCATGCCGAATTCCAGCGCCCGGCTGAGGCGATAGATGCGATAGGGATCCTTCGTATGCACATAGGCCATCAGCCCGTATTCCGTGTCATTGGCGCGGCGGATCACCTCTTCTTCCGTTGTGAACGGGGTCAGAGCGGCGACCGGGCCGAATGTTTCCTCGCGCATGATCTTTGCGGTTTCGGGCACGTCTTTCAGAACCGTCGGCTCGAAATAGAGCGGGCCGAGCCTGTGGATCCTGCCGCCGGTCAGCAGCGCCGCGCCCTGGCTCATCGCGTCTTCCGTATGCTCGATCTGCTTGGCGACCGCCCGCTCATTCATCAGCGGTCCGATATCCGGATCATCAAGCCCGCGGCCGAGCGTGAGGGCGGCCGTCCGTTCCGCAAATTTTTGACAGAATTCCTCATAGACCGGCTGTTCAATATAAAATCGATTGGCGCCGAGGCAATCCTGACCGGAGGTGGCGAATTTGGCCTTGATGGCCTCCTCAACGGCCTTGTCCATATCCGCATCGGCGAACACGACAAAGGGCGCATGGCCGCCAAGCTCCAGACTGAGGCGCTTGATGGTCGGTGCGCATTGCGTATAGAGAAGCCGCCCGATTTCCGTCGATCCCGTGAAGGAGAGCGCGCGGACCCGCGTATCTTTCGTCCATTCTCCGACGATCTCCGCAGGTTCCCCCGTGATGACATTGAAAACCCCGGCGGGGAAGCCCGCCCGCTCCGCCAGTTCGGCGAGGGCGAGCGCGGAAAAGGGCGTCTCTTTCGATGGATGCACGATGACCGGGCAGCCGACTGCCAGCGCCGCCGCCGCCTTGCGGGTGATCATGGCGTTCGGGAAATTCCATGGCGTGATGAGGGCGGCAACGCCGACCGGCTCCAGCCAGACTTCAAGCTCCGCATTATGAAGATGGGAGGTCACGCCCATGATATCCGTGCGCTTGGCTTCCTCGGCGAAAAATTCGATGAAGGACAGGCCGTAGTCGATTTCGCCCCGGCATTCCGAAATCGGCTTGCCCTGCTCCAGCGTCATGATCAGGGCGAGATCTTCCTGCGCCTCACTGATCAGGCGGTGCCATTTCTGCAGGATGGCGGTCCGTTCCTGCGGCAGGCGGGCGGACCAGCCTGCAAATGCCTGATGGGCGGCGTCAATGGCCGCACGGCTTTCCGCCGGGCTGAGCGACGGGATATTGCCGATCCAGGCGCCATCCGCCGGGTTGGTCACGGCAATAACATCGCCCGAGGACGCGGCCTGCCATGCCCCGCCACAATAAGCAAACTCCTTGAACAGTCGGGGATCCCCGAGCCGGTCCAGCTCCGTGATCCGGGAGAGAGTGTGCTGCGCTTTGCTCATACGTACCTCCGCCAGATGGTGTGAGGGCGAGTATAGGAAAAAAGCAACGGAAGGTGCGTTTATAGTCGGCAGGGATTTCAGAGAGGAATTCGCCTCGATGCCGGAAAAGGCGAGAGTTCTTCGGAAAGTGGCGGTTTCACTTCCTCCTGCGGTATTCACCGCAAGGCCGAAAGCGGTATCTGGCCCACGTTTTTGACGGATTTCGTCACCACATAGGTATAGTAGCGCCTGAGGCCGATCTCCGCGGCGAGCATCTCGTCCACCCGGCGCTGATAGGCATCCACGCCGGTACAGACCAGCTTCAGGAAATAGTCAACGCCGCCGCCAACGGCCCAGCATTCCGTGATTTCATCAATCGCGCTGACGGCGTCCTCAAAGCGTGCGAAATCCTCGGCCCGGTGACTGGCCAGCTCGACCTGCATGAAGATGACGGCGGGCGTGCCGAGATTGGCGTGCGACAGCCGCGCGCCATACCCCTCGATCACGCCGGTCTCTTCCAGCCGTTTCAGCCGCTCCCAGCAGGCCGTGGGCGACAGATGGACCTTTTCCGCAAGCTGGTTCTTCGGGATACGGCCATCCTGCTGCAACACAGCCAGGATTTTGAGGTCACGCTCATCGAGTTTGATCATGGGGATGATATACCGCTTCTATCCCTCTACCGCAACGACGCCCACGATATCCCCCATGCCGACCAGGCCGGGGAAATGGCGGGCGACAAAAACCCCGTCCAGCGGGCTGAGATATTCCACCGGATTTCTTCCCGTGCGCTCCATATCATAGACGCGGGCGAGAAGCTGCCCCTCCGACACGGAGTCGCCCAGATCCACACAGAGTTCCAGCAAACCCGTGGTTTCGCTGGAAATAAAGCAGCGGTGATCCGGCATATACAGATCGGCGGATGGCTCCATTTCCGGATCCCCCGCAAGGACACCCGCATGATGCAGCAGGTTCTTCACGCCCCTTTTGGCGATGGCGACACTGCGCACCGTCGTCGATCCGCCGCCGCCAAGCTCGGTGGAGATGAAGATCTTGCCCATTTCCTCTGCCGCCGTGTCGAACATGCCGCCCGAATCCACTTCCAGAAGCTTCACGGAAAAAGGCGCGTTGAAGGCCCGCATGGCGGCGACGCATTTTTCTTCCTGCACCTTGTCTTCCTGAAAATGCACTGCGCAGAAGGGCACGAATTTCAGGGTTTTTCCGCCCGAATGGATATCCAACACATAATCGGCCAGCGGCAGCAGGGTGCGCTGGAAATAATCCGCGATTTTCTCGGTCACCGTTCCGGCTGGATTGCCGGGGAATGTCCGGTTCATATTGCCGCTGTCAATGGGCGACGTCCGCCGCGCCGCCCGGAAGGCCGGATAATTCATGGCGGGGACAATGATGACCCGGCCCGTTATCTCTTCGGATTTGATCGTCCCGGCCAGATCATACAGCGCCACCGGCCCTTCATATTCATCGCCGTGATTGCCGCCGGTCAGCAGCACCGTCGGCCCCTCCCCGTTGCGCGCCACGGTAATCGGGATCATGATCGACCCCCAGGCGGACCCGTCATGGGAATAGGGCAGCTTCAGAAAGCCGTGCTGAACGCCGTCTTCATTGTAATCGACTGTCGCTGTAATGGGGTTTACGCGCATGGGCTCACTCCTTGACCATCAGATGGCGCGGAACGGATGCCAGCAGTTCGGGCGCGCCGTCGGTTATCACAAGACTTTCTGTTGTTTCGAGACCCCAGTCCGTCATCCACAGACCGGACATGAAATGAAAGGTCATGCCGGGCTCCAGCATGGTTTTATCGCCAAGCCGCAGGCTCATGGTCCGCTCGCCCCAGTCCGGCGGATAACTCAGCCCGATGGGATAGCCGGTCCGGCTGTCCTTGAAAATCCCGTGCTTTTTCAGCACCGCGAAAAAGGCGCGCGCAATATCCTCACAGCTATTGCCCGCCCGCGCTTTGTCGAGGCCCGCCTCCATGCCTTCCTGCACCGCCTTGTCCGCATCCCGGAATGTCTGCGACGGCTTGCCAAGGTAAATGGTGCGCGATAGCGGCGTGTGATAGCGGCGGTAACAGCCGGCAATTTCGAAAAACGTCGCCTCCCCGGCTTTCATAGGTTTATCGTCCCAGGTGAGATGCGGCGCCGCCGCATCGGCGCCCGACGGCAGCAGCGGCACAATGGCGGGATAGTCGCCGCCAAATCCGTCCGCGCCGCGCAGGGCGCTGTCGTAAATCTCCGCCACCAGCAGGTTTTTGGGCAGGCCCGGCTCGATCTTCTCGAAGATGCGCTTGTGCATTTCCTCGACAATGCGCCCTGCCCGCCGCATATAGATCAGCTCCTGCTCCGATTTCACCGCCCGGCACCAGTTGACCAGCGCATTGGCATTGGCAAAGCGGGCATTGGGCAGATGGTTGACCAGCGCCATATAGGCCGCGGCGGAGAAATAGTAATTATCCATCTCCACGCCGATCACCGCGCCGCCAAATCCCCGGTCAATGAGCAGAGAGCTCAGATAATCCATCGGATGGCATTCCGTGGATTGAACATAGGTTTCCGGATAGAACAGAACGTGGGAGTCGCCCATGAACACCGTGCGCAGGGCGCCGTTGGCATCCTGCTTGCGGCCATACCAGAAGGGGTCCCCCTCCATCGGCAGGATAACGCATTGATGCACATAGAAAGACCAGCCGTCATAGCCCGTCAGCCAGGCCATGTTGGACGGATCCGTAACGATGAGAAGATCAATGCCCTTCTCCGCCATGGACGCCCGGGCCTTGCCAAGACGCTGCTGATATTCCGAAACGGTAAAAGGTAAATCAAGTCCAGACATTATAACTCCAAACCCGTTAGCTGCTGAAAATCGTTCCGGCGCGGGCGGCGCGGGCGCGCTCCCGGGCCAGGGTGGCAATGGCGGTATCCTGAACGCCCGTCCCGGTCAGGTCGCAGATCGTGATGCTGTCATCGGCCGGGCGGCCGCGGTGCTGACCNGCAATAACGCTGCCAAGTTCGGGNAAANNGGNGGCGCTNTTCACCTGCNCCGCGGCCAGCGCGNNNCGCANCTCCCCCTGCTTGCGGCATTGCGCCAGATTGTCACAGACATACAGATCCGNCGCCGGAATGACATCCGCCGCCAGTTCGCATTTATAGTCCGCATCCGANCCCATCGCCGTGATATGCTGACCCGGCCGAAGCTGGCGNGCGGAAATAAGCGGNNTTTGCGNNGGCGTCGTCGTGACGATGATGTCAGCCTCCGCCATCANGGCATCAAGGGAAGACGCCACCTCGATNTCCAGCGNCAGCTCGTCAGATAATTCCCTGGCATATTGTTTNGCNTTCGCNTCATNNCGGCNCCANACAACGGCTTTCTTGAGNTCCCGCACNAGGGAGAGNGCCTTCANCTGCANCCGCGCCTGCGTGCCCGTGCCGACAATGCCNGCNNTNCGNGCATCNTCCCGCGACAGCCATTTGGCGGCGACNGCCCCNGCNGCGGCGGTGCGGACATCCGTCAGATAGCCGTTATCGAGCAGCACCCCTTCAACAATNCCCGTTCTCGCAGAAAAGAGGACCATCAGNCCGTTAAGGCTCGGTAGGCCCAGCTTCGGATTATCGAAGAAGCCGGGGCTCATCTTGACGGCGAAACTCTCGATNCCNGGNACATAGGCCGTCTTGACATCAATTTCGCCGTTATGATCGGGGATATGAAANCTGAGGATGGGCGGCATNACCACATCGGTTGTGGCNAGCAGCCGGAANGCNNTTTCGATGCAGTCCACCGCCGCNGTNTCGAGNGGCAGGATCTGCCGCAGTTCAGTTTCCGTCAGAATAGAAATTTCGGGCATNTCNGGCGTCCACTTCCGGCTANAGCTGNCTGACATCNACGCGTCTCNCCGTNGATCAGNCGNTTNTGNANNTCCATATCNATATTGCAGCCGCTGAGAANNCTGACGCAGGTGCCGGGGNNTTTGATNTTCCCGGCCAGCAGGGCGGCAATGCCGACCGCGCCNGNGCCTTCAATGACCAGCTTTTCNTGCCAATAGGCGTGGCGGATGGCGTCGGCAATNTCGNNTTCCGTNACCAGAANNATGTCCTCCACAAGNTCNCNGACNANCTGGAAGGTATAGCGNTTATCGAGCCCGATGCCGCCGCCGAGTGAATCCGCNAGNGANGGNTATTCCTGCACCTGCACGGGCTTNCCCGCCCGCTGGCTTTCAAACATGGCCGCGCCCCGGTCCATGGAGATGCCGATGATCCGGATCGCCGGGTTTCTGGCTTTCAGCGCCAGCGCGACGCCGGAAATCAGCCCGCCGCCGGACAGCGGCACCAGCACGGTCTCAAGCTCTGGTAGCTGTTCATGGAGTTCAAGGCCAAGCGTTCCCTGCCCCGCGATGATGTCCTCATGGTCAAACGGCGGCAGCATGGTCATGCCTTCCTCCGTGACCAGCCGGTCCACCTCCTCCTGCGCCTCGTCCTGTGACCGGCCGATGATGCGCACCTCCGCGCCTTGCGCGCGGATGCCCGCCACCTTGTTCTGCGGCACCAGCTCCGACATGCAGATGAGGCATTTCACCCCGGCATTGCGGGCGGCATAGGCAAGGCCCCGGCCGTGATTTCCCGTTGAAACGCCGACAACGCCCCGCGCCTTCTGCGCCTCCGTCAGGGACAGCACGGCGTTCATTGCCCCGCGCAGTTTAAAACTTCCGGTGATCTGAAGCTGTTCCAGCATCAGGTGAATATCCCCGCCGCTCCGCTCCGACAGCGACGCGGACGGGATGACCGGCGTTTGCCGGATCAAGGGGGCAATCCTCTCGCGCGCCGTTTCAATCGCCGCCAACGTTACTGAAGCCATCTTGCGACCCTCATGATAGGTGGTCAAATTTGCAGGAGTCGGCCAAAGCCGGGAATTTTTCTGTCAATGCCCGCAAGACGCAGGCTGCGCCAGACGGCCGCCTGATTGGAGGTCACCACGGGCTTGCCGATGGCCTGCTCAATCTCCGCCGCACAGGCCGCCGCGCGCAGCGCCGTGCAGGAGATAAACAGCGCATCGGCGGCGTCATCCATCGTCTCGATACTGGCGGCAAGGAGGCTCGCGCGGGAGATACGCGCCATCTGCCTGTCATCCTCCAGTCCGAAGCAGTTCCAATTGACCACATCCAGGCCATTGCGGGAAAAATAGGCGACAAGTTCCTCCGTCACCTGCGGGGAATAGGGCGTCAGAACGCTGACCTTGCGCACCCCCAGCGCCGTGAAGGCGGCGAAGGCGGCCGAGGTCGGCGTGACGCATTTGCTCCCCGGTTTGGCCTGCTGGATATAGTCCGCAACGGCCTCATCGCCGAGAACCACGCTCGCCGCCGTGCAGCCAAAGGCCACGACATCCAGTGTCTCGTCCGGCAAAATCAGCGACGCGGCGTCCGTGAGACGCGGCCCCGTCCGCCGCAGGCTTTCCGGCGTTGTCGGATTATCATAGGCAATCCGGGTGACATAGACGCCCACCTCCGCCGGATCGCAGATGCGCGCAAAATCAAGTTCCGAGGTAAAATCCGTCGCCAGGGCAATCAACCCGATCTTTTTCGCGACCGGAGCGGCATCCAGTTCCGAAGGCAGGACCGATGCGGGCAGCGCAGATGCTTCCATGCAAATTTTCCGTATGAAAGAGAGGCGTTATAAAGCCGGGAGCCAGATCCGACACGGCATCTAGACCACCATGACCGGGCATTTTGCGAGGCTCGTCACCTTATGCGAGACACTGCCGAGCAGGAAGCCTTCCACATCGCCATGCCCCCGGCTGCCCAGCACGATCAGATCGACATCCTTGTCCTTGGCAAAGGAGACGATGGTGCGCGCGGGCGGGCCGTTCTTCACGAACGCCCGCACTTTTTCGGCGCCGAGTTCCTGAGCCGCCTTTTTCGCGCTCTCCGCCACGCTGCTCGCATGCTTGCGCAGGATATCGTCCATCACCTCGGGTTCTGCTGAACGGACCATGGAAAGGGATGCCTCCAGCAGGCTGTGATGCCGGAATACCGTCAGGATATAAAGCTCACAGTCGAAGGATTTTTGTAGATTGACGGCCATTTCCATGGCTTTCTGGGATGGCTCCGACCCATCGACGGGGATCAGGATTTTTTTAAACATGTTACCTCCTGTTCATCATCGAAATGCCAGATCACGGGCAAACAGGGCAATCTGCGGGAAAAAGATCAGCGCCACAGAAACCGCCGCCAGAATGACCGTGAACGGAAAGATACCCCTGACAACATCGGCATATGGTCGCTTGAAGACGGCAATCGCCGTAAAAATATCGCAGCCGAAGGGCGGCGTCGCCGAGCCAATGGCCACCTGCAGGGTGATGATCGTCCCGACCAGCACTGGATCCAGCCCGACACTTTGCACGACCGGTGCAAAAATCGGCACCAGAACAAGGATAACCACAATCGGATCCACGAACATGCAGCCGATGAAGAAAGAGATTGAAATAACCGCCAGAACCCCTTTTGGCCCCATGTCGGTTATGCCGATGGCGCCAAGAATTTCCTGCGGGATCTGGGCGAAGGAAATCACCCAGGAAAAGGCCGCCCCGGCGCCCACCAGAATAAACACCACTGCCGTAATCAGCCCGGTGGATTTAGCGATCTGGTAGATATCGCGGAGCTTCAGGGAGCGGAAAATACCGATCTCCAGAATAAGGGCGTACAGCACGCAGGCCGCGGCGGCTTCGGTCGGGCTGAAAATTCCGCCATAGATACCGCCGACGATAATCACCGGGAACCCCAGCGGCCAAATGGCTTTTCGCGTCGCGGCAAACCGTTCCGACCAGCTTGCCTTCGGCTCCGTCGGAACCTTGTTGATGGTCGCATAGATCATGCTGTAGGCGGAAAACAGCACCATCAGCAGCAGGCCGGGGCCAACACCGGCGATGAACAGCTCGGAAATGGAGGTGCTGGAAATCACGCCATAAATGATCATGCCGATGCTGGGCGGGATCAGAAAGGCGATATCACTGGCATTGATAATGAGGGCGAGAACGAAGGAATCCTTGTATCCGGCCTGCAACATGCGCGGCCGCAATGGCGAGCCAACCGCGACAACCGTCGCCTGGGTGGAGCCGGAAACGGCGCCGAACAGGGTGCAGGCAACCGCCGTGCTGACCGCAAGGCCGCCCCGGACATGGCCGATAAACTGCATCACAAGATCAATGAGCCGGGTTGCCGACTGGCCGCGCGTCATGATTTCGGCCGCCAGAATGAACATCGGAACCGCAATCAGGGACGCCGGGCGAATGCCGGCCAGCATCTGCTGGACCATGAAATCCATTTTCGAAATGCCGCCGAACAGCTCGTAAAATCCGTAGAAGGAGCCGAGCAGCAGCGGGATCATCATGGGAAATCCTGCCAGCAGGAGGACGATCATGATCGTTGTAATTTTAATCGCCATCGTCCCCTCCTAAATCTCGATCTCGCTGTCGTCATATCCTTCCAGCATGTAGGTGGAGAGATAGACGTCTTTTTCGAGGATGTTCTTGACCGTTGTCAGCGCATACTGGATCCCGGTGACCGCAAAACCGACGGGAACCCAGAGAAAGGTCATGTAAACCGGGATCTGAAGCGCCGGCAGAACGCGCCCCGACGCCGCGACTTTCATGATATAGCCGATCGAAAAGTAACAGAGCGCAAACATCGTCATCGCGGTGATGATTGTAATCAGGATCATCATGATTTTCCGCGTCCGCGTCGGCAGGGCGTCATAGATGGCGGACATTCTGATATGTCGCCCGTGGCGCGCCGCATAGCCGATGCCCGCGAAGGTGATCAGGATGATGATGATGCTGTTCACCTCTTCCGTGAAGAAGAAGCTGTATTGAAAGATAAAGCGGCCAATAACATTGCCGACTGTGTTCACGGCCATCAGCAAGACGCCGACTGCCAGTATAACCGCCTCCACCCGACCGATCTGGGTGTCAATCCATCCAAGGAAACCAGGCAGCATCGATTTCTGATC
Source organism: Sneathiella sp. (assembly GCF_002694385.1). GTDB lineage: Bacteria > Pseudomonadota > Alphaproteobacteria > Sneathiellales > Sneathiellaceae > Sneathiella. Next base: position 332,995 of record NZ_NZMB01000005.1, on the reverse strand, counting down.
TGTTTCTGTCACGGGACAACCCCTGTCTTTACCAACCCGAAATATGCGGCATCCCGCGCCGGGCGATTATGATCAAACCGCCCGGCATTTTACGGAATATGCAGCCCTATTTTGTCGCCTCAAGGTCCGCCTTGAACTGCTTCAGGATCGCTTCGCCGCTGTCACCCGTCATTTCGATGAATTTGGCTTCCACAGTCTTTGCCGCCTCCTTGAAGCAGCTGCGCTGTTCTTCATTGAGGACGGTAATCGTTATCTCGGGTTTGGCTTCCTTGATCTTCTCCAGCTCCTGCTGGGCCAGTCCCTGCTGATAGACGACAATATGCTCAAACGCGGCCTTGGCGGCATCCTGAACAACCTTTTTGTCGGCATCGCTGAGGCCGTCATAGAACTCCTTGTTGGCCATGACAGCCGTCGTGAAGTTGCTGTGGCCGGTATAGGTGATGTAATCCGTCACCTCGTAAAGCTTGGTTGAGTAGAGATAGAAAGTCGGATTTTCCTGCCCCTGAATGATGTTGGTTTGCAGGCTGCCGTAAACCTCGCCCCAGGGCAGCGGCGTCGGTGTTGCGCCAAACGCCTGATAGGCCTCCACCAGCAGCGGATTTGTCATGACGCGGAACTTCACCTCGTCCAGATCGGCGCAGGTTTCGACCGGCTCCTTGGTCGTCATGGCGACTTCGCCTTCGGGGAACATTTGCAGCAGTTCAAGCCCCTGCTTTTCATACAGCCCCTTGAAATCCTCGTTGATGGCCTTGCTTTCCCGGAAGAAGCGCGCCAGATGCTCCTGATCCGTCGGCAGCAGATAGGGAACAAAGAAAACCTGCGCTTCCGGGATCAGCGCCCCGGTAAACCCCGGAGACTGGTCAACGAACTGAAGAATCCCGGCCTGCGTCTGTTCCATCAGATCGGCGGACTCGCCCAATGTGCCATAGGGGAAAAGCTGGATCGTGTGATCGGAATTTTTCTCGATTTCTTCCTTGAACTTGGTCGCATAGACCCCCTGCACTTCCGTCAGGGACTCTTCAAAGGCATATTTCCAGTTATCCGCCTGCGCGGCACCCAGTCCCGCCGCGATCGTCGCTACGGCTGTCAAACAGCCCATCAAGCCGCGTTTCTTAAAAGTCATATGTGCCTTACCTCCTGTTTAATTAGTGGCAATTACCGGCGGGATTTGACCTTCTGGCGTCTAATGGCCCCTGGCCCCGAAACGCAACAATATCCGTCAAAGCAACGAGGGTCCCCTGTGAATGCTCGTCCAGATAGTTTGTTGATTGCAGGATTTGGCGAAAGACAACCCGCCCTTTTCTTATTGCCAAAAGTCTGGCCCCCAATTGTATTGTATGTCAAATACTATATTGACGCAGTACAATTACAGGAGTTGCGGCAAAGGTTCGGGCGCGCGCTTCAGCAATTCCCGGATCAGAACCAGACCCTGGCGAAACCTGTCCGTCGCGGCCACCCCGCCGACGGCAATGCGGACGGCGTTGATCGGCGCGGATTGCGCGGTCATGAAAGGTTGCGGCGGGGCAACCGCGACGCCATGGGCGCGGGCATGTTCCACCATGCTCTGCGCACTCCATTGCCCGGGAAGCGAGAGCCAGAAATGCAGGGCGGACGGATGTCCCGTCCAGTCGAATTCCGCCAGTTCTTCCGCCACGATGGCGTGCCGTTCGGCAATTTTCTGGCGCTGCCAGAGCATCAGCTCCTCGGCCGTGCCATCGTCAATCCAGCGGCTGGCGATTTCCGACACCAGCGGCGTCGCCATCCAGCTGAACACGACCAGGCGGCCCGTAATGGCGGGCAGCAGAGGGGTCGGCGCGACCAGATACCCGGTCCGGAGCCCCGGCATCAGACATTTCGTGAAGGAGGTGAGATAAATCGCCCTTTCCGGCGCCAGCGCGGCAAGGGGCGGCGGGCGATCCTCCGGCAGCGGGCCGAGAACGTCATCCTCGACGATCAGCACATCATACTGCCGGGCGATTCGGACCAGCGCCTCCCGCCGCGCCGCCGACATCAGGCTGACGGATGGGCCGGCGAGCGTCGGAACGGTGAAGAAAACCTTGATATCCTGATGCTTGCAGGCCTCCTCAAAGGCCTCGGGCAGGACACCCTGTTCATCCATCTTGAGCCCCTGAAGGCGCAGGCCAAGATAGGAGCAGAGCGAGATGATCAGGTGATGGGCAATGCTGTCCGTCACGACGATATCGCCAGGGCGCGCCACCGACGACAGCGCCGTCGCCATGCCGTGGCAGACGCCGTTGGTCATGACGACATTCCCGGCCGCCACCTCAAGCCCGCAGCGCGCCAGCCATTTCACCCCGGCCTGACGGTGTTTCTCCAGCCCGACATTGGGGCGGCAGGCAAGATAGACATTCATGTCGATATCCGCCGTCAGCCCTTCCAGCACCCGGCGCATCCGGCTGGCGTGCAGCGTATCGTAAAGCGGCCGGGCGATGGACAGGTCGATCAGCCCCTGATCCGCACGCTCCATCAGATACGGCTGACCGGAGAGCATCGGCGGCTCCAGCACAAAGGTCCCGCGACCGACCTGGCCGCCGATCAGACCGGCGCGCGTCAGCTCGTCATAGGCCTTGCTGACCGTATGCACGCTGACGCCCAGAACATCGGCAAGGGTGCGGTGCGGCGGCAGGCGCGCGCCGATCGGCAACTCGCCCTCCGAAATGGCATTTCGCAGCATATTGGCAATGCCGATATGCAGTGGGCGATCCAGTGCCTCGCGCTTGGGGATCCATTTTGTCATGCAACAATAGTAGTTAATCGCAGGACAACTGCAATAGAATTTCACACCGCGCGGATGTCATCTGATCCGCGCCTTGCCGCAGCTTTGCGCTCAGGCGAGTTCGGGCATGAAGAGTGCCCGCGTATCATCATCCAGCGGGGTGGATTTATGGGTGCTCTGGTCGGTGTTGACCCAGATCACCTCGCCGGAGCTGTAGCGCCTCTCCTCCCCCTTGGCAAAAATTTCAAGCTGGAAGGTCATGGAGGTCCGGCCGATATTGGAGACCCGGCAGCCAACCTCGATCTCGGCATCGAAGCGGATCGGCGCCTCGTAATTCACCAGCGATTTGACGAGGTGAAAGTCATTGCCCGTCTCCGCCAGATAATCCTGCGAACGGAACCCAAGCTGGCGGAAAAATTCCGTGATGGTGGTGTCGAAATAGGTCAGGTAATGGGCGTTGAAGACCACCCCCTGCCCGTCTATCTCCGAATAACGCACGCGAAAGGGGAAGAAGAAGCGAAAATCCTGACGGGCCACCGGCGCATCCTTTTATTATTGTTGGTCCAGTATCCTGGATAATGCCGCCTGCCAGTCCGGCTGGTCAATATCAAAAACCCGCTTGATGCGTGAACAGTCGAGAACCGAGTTTTTCGGCCGCGTCGCCGGAACCGGATAGCTCTCCGTCGGGATGGGGGTGAGTTTCGGTGTCTCCCGTCCGCGGAAAATCGCCTCGGCGAAGCCGAACCAGGTAACCGCAGGCGCGCCGCAATAATGATAGAGGCCGAAATCGTCAAACCCCGGCGCCTGCACCTGCTTGGCAATGCGCAGCAGCGTATCGGCGATATCGTGCGATGCGGTCGGGCCGCCCCGCTGGTCATCGACAATGCTGAGTTCCTTGTGCGTCTCCCCAAGGCGCAGCATGGTATTGACGAAATTCTGCACCCCGCCGAACACCCAGGCGGTGCGGAGGATGATATGCTTCTCCAGGGTCGCCGCAATGCGCGCCTCCCCCGCTGCCTTGCTGGCGCCATAGACATTGAGCGGGGCAATCGCATCCGTTTCCACATAGGCGCCGGTCTTGCGGCCATCAAAGACGAAATCGGTGGAAATATGCAACAGCGGGATCGCCGCCGCTTTCGCGGCCTGCGCCAGATATTCCGCGCCGTCCGCATTGATGGCGAAGGCTTTCTCGGTCTCCGCTTCCGCCTTGTCCACCGCCGTATAGGCCGCGGCGTTGATCACCAGATCGGGGCGGTTATCCCGCACCGCCGCCGCCACCGCGGACGCGTCGGTAATATCAAGCGCCTGACGATCCAGCGCGATAATGTCCAGCCCATGGGCGGGGGCGCGGGCCTGAAGCGCCGTGCCGACCTGCCCGCCTGCGCCCGTTACAAGTATTTTCATTTCTTGCCGGACCCGAGCCCGAGGCGTTGTTGTGAATAATCCTTCGACACCGCCTTGACCCAATCGAGATTATCAAGATACCAGGAGACGGTTTTTTCAAGTCCGGTTTCGAGCGTCAGAGACTGTTTCCAGCCCAGCTCCGCCTCGATCTTCGAGCAATCCACCGCATAGCGGGCGTCATGGCCCGGCCGGTCGGTGACGAAGCGGATCAGGTTTTCATGCGGCGCCTTGCCCGGGAATTTCTTGTCCATGATCCGGCAGATGCTGCGCACCATGTCGATATTCGTGCGTTCCGCCCGGCCGCCGATCATGTAGGTCTCCCCGACCGCGCCATCGGCGATGACCTGCTGCAACGCCGTTGCATGATCCTCCACATACAGCCAGTCGCGGATATTCTCCCCCTTGCCGTAGACCGGCAGGTCGCGGCCGTTCAGCGCATTCAGGATGACGACCGGCAGCAGCTTTTCGGGGAACTGATACGGCCCGTAATTGTTGGAACAGTTGGTCACCAGCACCGGCAGCCCGTACGTGCGGTGCCAGGCCCGCGCCAGATGATCGGAGCCCGCCTTGCTCGCCGAATAGGGGGAATTGGGATCATAGGGGCTGGTCTCGGAAAACTGCCCGTCCGGGCCCAGTTCGCCATAAACCTCATCGGTCGAGATATGCAGGAAACGGAACGCGTCTTTCCCCGCCGTATCCAGTTCCCGCCAGTATTGATAGGCAGCGTCCAGCATGGTGAAGGTGCCGACCAGATTGGTCTGCACGAAATCGGCCGGCCCGTCGATGGAGCGGTCCACATGCGACTCGGCTGCCAGATGATAGACGGCGCGCGGCTTATACTCAGCGAACAGGGCCTTGATACCGGCGGAATCACAGATATCCGTCTGCGAGAAATGATAGCGCGGGCTGTCGCTGACCGGTTTCAGGCTCTCCAGCGAGCCCGCATAGGTCAGCTTGTCGATGACAAGAACATCTTCCTTGTCCTGCCGGATCAGATCCCGGACCAGCGCGGAGCCAATAAACCCCGCCCCTCCGGTTACGAAAACAGTCATTTGGTATCCCTGTATTCAAAAAGTCGCGTCTGATCCTTTAATAGCGGCAAAGTCTTATCTTTTTCTGAAAGAATTGCTTTTTCGGCCGCAACCGGCCAATTAATGCCGAGCGCCGGATCATTCCAGAAAATGCCGCAGTCATTTTCCGGGCTGTAGAAATCATTGACCTTGTAGAGAAGCTCGGTATCGGGGAGCAGCGTGCAATAGCCATGCGCGAATCCGGCCGGAATCCAGAGCTGCCTCCAATTCTCGGCGGACAGCTCGACCGCCACATGCTGGCCAAAGGTCTTTGATCCGACGCGGATATCCACCGCCACGTCAAGAACCGCGCCGCGCGTCACCCGCACCAGCTTGCCCTGCGCCTTCGGTTCAAGCTGATAGTGCAGGCCGCGCAGGACCCCCGCCTCCGCATTAAAGGCGTGATTGTCCTGAACGAAATTGATGTCCAGCCCCGCCTCCCGGAAGCTGTTGGCATTCCAGACTTCGGAGAAAAAACCCCGCTCATCCCCGAATTTGCGCGGGTAGATAATTTTCACATCGGCAATGGCCGTCTGTTCGATCTGCATCGTTACCTCTGTCCTTACCGGTTATGCAACAATATGGCGCTGATTGTAATTGGTAACAGCACGGTCGTTATAAAGTAATTTCCCTGAATAACTAACCGTAAATACATCTGACGCAACCACAAAATCGGGGGCCCGCGGACAAAACCCACTCGAAGGCGCATGTGGCCCGCGGGCCTCTCCTGCCGAGCATAACATTACAGAGATTTTTCGTAAAATTCCCCCGAACATGATGTTGGCATTATTTCAACGGCTTTGTGGTATTTTTTTGTCCTTCCCCGCCCCGATCCGGCGGGATGGGAAAAAAATCGGGATATCACGGCATAATCCTTATCCGGCGCATAAAAATATCGCACAACAGGCGCGCGGCAGGATAGACTTGGTCAAAACTGCGGAGGGAAGAAATGCTGAAACTTTACTATGGGCCGGGAACGGTCGCCATCGCCTCGCATCTCGCGCTGGCCGAAGCCGGGGCCGACTATGAGGCGATCGAGGTGGATTTCGCGAACGCCGCCCAGACGAAGCCTGACTATCTCGCCATCAATCCGAAGGGGCGCGTGCCTGCGCTCGTCACCGAACGCGGTATTCTTACCGAGACGCCCGCCATCCTTCTCTATATTGCGCAGCGCTATCCGGAAAAAAACCTCGCCCCGCTCGATGATATTCATCGCCTGGCCGAAATGCAGGCCTTCAACAGCTATCTCTGTTCCACCGTGCATGTCAATCATGCCCATCGCATGCGCGGCCCACGCTGGGCGAGCGAGGAAAGCTCGTTCGAGGATATGCGCCGCAAGGTGAAAGGCAATATGGAAGCCTGCCTCACCCTGATCCAGTCGGATATGTATAAAGGCCCATGGATCATGGGGGAGACCTTCACCGTCGCCGATTGCTATTTCTTCGCCATCTATCGCTGGCTGGAGGGGGACAAGGTGGATATCAATGACTATCCCAAGCTGGCCGACCTTATCAAACGCATGCAGGAACGCCCCGCCGTCAAGCGGGTGCTGGCAGAGCTGGGGGGCTAACCGCCTGCCCCGATCCGCTCGACGCTGCTGATCCAGGGCTCGAACCGTGCCCCGAATGTGAGGGTAATGCGGTATTGCGGTGTGCAGGCCGCATCGGGAAGGGCATGGCCCGCCGGATACCTGTTTTTATGCATCTCTTTGAACAGGGCGCGATACTCACTCTGGATGGCGATGCGCCGGCTGCTGGCATGGCGATAGGACACACTCTCCCCCTGCCCATTTTCATAGCTGCGGACATAGCCCCGCATAATCGCATGGCCCGGAACGTCCGGGTCGGGCGCTTTCAGCCCTGCGGCTTTCTCGGCGCTGTCCGCATAGACAAGCCGGTTGCGGCTGATAAATTTTGGGGGCGTCCCTGTTTCACCCTCTTCCGTTCGTTGGGTGCGATACGCCTCCCACGCCGGGACGCCCTGCTCGATCAGCACAACCGCCTCCTGCGCCCGCCGCCGAGCCCGCGCCTCTCCCATATCAATCGAAACGGACGGCGAGGCGATCTGCAGAGTGAAATAGCGTCCCTCTTCCCGCAGATAATGGCCGCCGGGCCCGCCGAAATGACACTGATCGAAGCTGATTTCCCCGGTTGGCGCGCCGCTCCGGTTCCACCAGACGCCGCCGAACAGCCAGACATTCGTGACCAGCAGCACCGCCAGCGGCAGCAGGACCCGCATCCATGTCATGCCCGTGCCCTCCCCTTAAGGCGCAATTTGCGCAAGGCGGCAATGACCGCAATGGCCAGCAGGCCAAGGACGAGGAAAAACACATAGGCGGGCCATTTGTCCCAGAACCAGTCGAAATATTTCAGTAGCAGAAAGACAATGAGGAACCCGGCGGCGAGATAGGCCCCCTGTCCCCAGCCCGCCCGAAGGCAAAGGGCGAGCGCACCCCCGCCCGCGGCAAGCGCGACGATGAGATAAATCCAGCCCACCACCTTGCCATCAAACGGCAGCAGGCTGTCCGGCGACAAAGTGACCAGCGACAGCAACAGCAGGAATATCCCCAGCATCCCGATATAATAGAAGGTCAACCGCCGTTCCTTCAGCCAGCCAAACGGCAGCAGCGGCGCCAGCAGGATCAGCGCAAAAGCGGCAAGATAAAATTCCGCTATCACTTCATGCAGCCAGTAAAATCCGGCAAATTTTGTCAGTAACGCGCCAAGGAACAAGCCGAGGCTTGCCAGCCCAAGCCCCTGAATGACGTCAAGATCATGCCGGATGCCAAGGAACAGCGCGAAAGAACCCCAGACCAAAAAGGCGTAAGGGGAAGGTGTTATATTATAAATCTCACCCAGAAGATAAAGATTAAGAACGAAGCAGGCAATCGCCACCAGCGCCGCTAGCTGGGTGAAATAGCGGGTCTTAAAGCGCCGCGCGACAAACTCCGTGATGCCCCAGCCGAGGAAAGGCGCAAGGGTCACCAGCGCGATCTGCAGCCCCGTCGAAAAATCATCCCAGTAATGGTTGAAGAAGAGAAAGATCGCAAGGCAGAGCGCCACCGCCCCGATCAAGGAGACCAGCCGCATCCCCCAGGACAGCCGCGCCTCCCCCTCATTGAGATCGGTATCGAAGGCATCCGAGAAACGGGCCAGCAGATCGTCATGATGGGCGGAAACGCGCGCCGCCTCCCCCGCAGGCAGATGCAGCACCCCCTCCACCTCAAGGGTGGAGAGTTCTTCCCGAAAGGCGCGGATGCGCCGCGCCCGCCGCTCTGCTTCGCGTTTGTTCACCCGGCGCCCCTGCTCGTTGATTGACCGGTCGTCACTCTAGCCCGCCCGGCGCGCCGCCTCAACCGCTATATGCCGGGCGGAAGGGCCGATTGTCACCGCTTGATCGGCTTGTATTTGATGCGGTGCGGCTCCGTCGCTTCCTTGCCGAGGCGCTTCTTTTTGTCTTCCTCATAGGCTTCGAAATTGCCTTCGAACCATTCCACATGGCTGTCGCCCTCATAGGCGAGGATATGCGTCGCGATACGGTCGAGGAACCAGCGGTCATGGCTGATGACCACGACGCAGCCCGCGAATTGCAGCAAGGCCTCCTCCAGCGCGCGCAGCGTATCGACATCAAGATCGTTCGTCGGCTCGTCGAGCAGCAGGAAATTCGCGCCTGATTTCAGCATCTTGGCAAGGTTGACGCGGTTGCGCTCCCCGCCCGAAAGCTGGCCGACCTTCTTCTGCTGGTCCGAGCCCTTGAAGTTGAAGCCCGAGACATAGGCGCGGCTGTTAATCTCCTTTTTGCCGAGATAGATCACCTCGTTGCCTTCGGAGATTTCCTCCCACACATTCTTGCCCGGGTCCAGCGTGTCGCGGTCCTGATCGACATAGCCGAGCTTCACCGTCGGGCCGACGCGGAAGCTGCCGTTATCGGGCTGCTCGCTCCCCGTGATCATCTTGAACAGCGTTGTCTTACCGGCGCCGTTCGGCCCGATGACGCCGACAATCGCCCCCGCGGGCAGCTTGAAGGACATATCCTCAATCAGCAGCCGGTCGCCATAGCCCTTGCTGACATTTTCCGCCTCGACCACCAGATCGCCAAGCCGCGGCCCGGCCGGGATATAGATCTGCATATCGGCGGCCTGCTTCTCGGCCTGCTGCGACAGCAGATCCTCATAGGCGCTGATCCGGGCCTTGGATTTGGTCTGGCGGCCCTTTGCACCCTGGCGGATCCATTCCAGTTCGCGGTCCAGCGTCCGGCGCCGCGCATCTTCCGCCTTGCCTTCCTGGGCAAGCCGCTTTTCCTTCTGTTCCAGCCAGCTTGAATAGTTGCCTTCCCACGGGATGCCGTGGCCGCGATCGAGCTCCAAAATCCAGCCCGCGACGTTATCAAGGAAGTAGCGGTCATGGGTGACGGCCACCACGGTGCCGCTATAGTCATGCAGGAACCGCTCCAGCCAGGCGACACTTTCCGCGTCCAAATGGTTGGTCGGCTCGTCGAGCAGCAGCATATCGGGCTGCGAGAGCAGCAAACGGCAAAGGGCGACGCGCCGCCGCTCCCCGCCTGAGAGCTTCGTCACATCCGCATCGGCAGGCGGGCAGCGCAGCGCGTCCATGGCAATCTCCACCTCCCGGTCGAGATCCCAGAGGTTCTGCGCATCAATCTGCTCCTGCAGCTCGCCCTGCTCGGCGATCAGATCATTCATCTCATCGTCGGTCAGCTCCTCGGCGAAGCGGGCCGACACCTCGTTGAATTTATCGAGCAGCGCCTTCTTCTCACCCACCCCGTCCATGACATTGCCGAGCACGTCCTTGGCCGCATCCAGCTCCGGCTCCTGCGCGAGATAGCCGACCTTGACGCCATCGGCGGCCCAGGCCTCCCCCTGAAATTCCGTCTCGATCCCCGCCATGATTTTGAGCAGCGTCGATTTACCCGACCCGTTGAGGCCGAGCACGCCGATCTTCGCACCGGGGAAGAAGGAAAGCCGGATGTCCTTCAACACCTGCTTGCCGCCCGGATAGGTCTTAGAGAGACCGCTCATCACATAAATATACTGATACGACGCCATGGGGATTTCCGCTCCTGCTCCACAAATTCTTCGCTGCGCCCCTTGTAGCGAAGCGGCGGGAATTAAGCAATTGCTGTGATGGGGGGCGGGGCAAGCATTAGCTGATAGTGCGCATCCTCATATATAAATTTCTACTAAAAATAAATTAATTCTTCATTTTTTCAATTTAATGAATACCATAATATTAGAGAACAATTTTATTTCTATTCTACCTTATTTCTGTAAAGGTGTGAAAATGGAAACACACGAGACATTTGTTATTCATTTCAATGTGCCAAACCATTATCTGCCTCTTGACGATTTTATTGAAACAGCCAAAGACGCGGCCATAATAATTGACGCTTTTAATGCTAAGTATTTTGATCGAAAACTTGATTATCAGCTTCTAGTCATTCCACCGGAACAAGGTACTTTTAAAAGTTTCATTGGCTTTGTAATACTCTCTAGCGCCGTTGTCTTTCATGAGATCGTATCAGATTTTACGAAAGGCTTCATTGAGGGTATTACCAATAAAGACCCCAAGGAATGGGGAATTATATTTGGCGACGAAATAGAAGATATATTCAGCATGGATGAACGGGAGGCGTCTGATCAAGAAAAGAAAAAATGTGTTGCGAATCTCTTATCTGAATCTGCAAAAGGTTTCCTTTCAAAAGACAACAATGAATTAAGATCAATCGGCATCAGCACCACAGAATTTAGAGATGCATTTATTGCAAGGAATCAATTCTATAACACATGCATCAACAACCCTGAAATCGAGTCAATTGGCTTTGACAATTCAGACCAGTTTCCGACTCCAAGACGCGATTTTCCAAATTTTATTGTAGACGTCCCTCCTGCTCCGTCTAAAGAAGAGTTGGAAGTATGGTCACATGAAATAGCTTACATCAAAGTGACATCTCCCAATTGGGACAGGAAGGATCAACAACGAGATTGGAAAGCCAAAGATCAGCATAATAGAGCTGTATATTTTCGCATAGAAGATGAAAATTTTTGGCTTAGGGTAAAAATAGAGAAACTGAGTTTGCACGCTGTAGATAGATTGAAAGTACAATGGGCATTTATCAAAGAAAGAAGTAGACGGCTTAACATTAGAGTCCTTAGAGTTCTAGAATTTAATGGCGATCATATTTCTGATCCATTAACTGATCACGAAATTACGAGTTTACTCGTATCTTCTTCTGAAAGTTCAGATGAGCCCCCTAAGTTCCTATAATTATATACATAATGACACTCGACTGACCCCCACAATTAATTCACCGTCACCCGAAGAACCCGCTTAAAGCGCGATGCTTTCGAGTTGTTCTTTAAAAAATCGGCAACGTTCTGCAACCGATGTTTTGGGCAGTTCTATGATGTGATAGCCGAGGCGGGCATATGTTTTCTCAAGATGTCGATATTCGGAAACCGCCGCCGGGAAATTTTTCGGCCGTTCGCTGTCCGATGTGAACAGCGCCTCCCACGGCGGGGTAAAAAAGACGGTGGGGTTATAGTTGCTCGTCTCAAGGATTTCCGCGAGGTCCGGTGGCGTCTCAAGCCCGCAAAAATCCAGATAGGAGATTGTATCCACAACGGAGCGGTCAGTTATGACAAGCCCTTCCCCCGCCCGCGCCTGTTCCGCCGCGATCTGATGCTGGCTGAGCGCGACGGCTTTGCGCACAAAGGCGGTGGTATCCTGCCATGGCAGGGCGGTGCCCTGAACGGCCAATTCCTGCTGAACGATCTGCCGGCCCGCCTCCCTTACGGTATGCAGGCCATGACGGGAAAGTTCCTCCAGCAGGGTGGATTTCCCGCCGCCGGAGCATCCGGACAAAATGACGCAGCGCCTCTCCGGCGCGGTTTTTCGGGACATGATAATCCTTTGAAAATCATATAGTTATCGGGATGAATGAAAGCTCAGCCGGGGAACAGATCCGCAGGCAGCAGTCCCGTTGTGATGAGGTAGAGCAGCGCGGTGACGGTGAAGACCGAGAGGGTGGTGCTGAGCAGGATGGTGGCGGAGGCGCGCTCCACCCAGACGCCATATTGCTGCGCGATGACGAAGACGTTGGTCGCCGTCGGCAGGCTGGCGAGCAACACGGCGGTATAGACCCAGACGGGATCGAAATCGCCGAAGAAGCTTAAACTTACATACATCAGCAGCGGATGCAGCAGCAGCGTGAAGGGAATGATAAATCCGAGCTCTCGCGGCACGCGTTTTAAAGGGCGGAGGGCGAGCGTCACCCCCATGGCAAAGAGCGCGCAGGGCGCGGCGGCCTGCGCCAGATAGTCGATCAGCCGCGCGATCGGCGCGGGCGGGGTATATTCGAAAATGGCGGCGGCGACGCCGACCAGCGTCGCGATGATAAAGGGATGCAGGAACACCCGTTTCGCAATGGACAGGATGAGCGCGCCGACATTGCGCCGGTTATCGCTGGCAAGCGCCATCATGGTGGGCGCGACAATGAAATGCAGCGCATTTTCAAAACAGAAGATGAGCGCGAGGGGGATGGCCGCCGCCTCCCCGAAGGTGAGCAGCGCAATCCCCGGCCCCATGAAGCCGATATTGCCATAGGCCCCCGCGAGGCCCTGAATGGTCGCCTCCGGCATGCTCGCCTTCGCCAGCAGCCGGGCAATGCCATAGACGAGGAAGAAAACGGCCAGCGTCGTCAGGATGTTGGTGGTGATAAATTCCCAGCTCGTCAGCTTTTCAATGGGCGTTTTGGAGAGCAGCTTGAAGAACAGGCAGGGCAGCGAGATATAGATGATGAAGGTGCTGAGCCAGCCCATCGCCTCCGCCGGTTGTTTCGTGATGCGGGCGGTGAGATAGCCCAGCAGGATCAGCCCGAACAGGGGAAAGACAAGACCCGCGATTTCCACCATGGTACGCTACCTTTACCTGCTTCGCCTGCTTTGCCGTCCCGGCGCCCTGCCCCGCGCCCTATTCCGCCGCGAGGGCGTCCACATCGCCCGCCTCAAAGCGGGAGAGCAGGCTCTGCCGCTCCGCCTTCGCGGCCGCGAGATGCCGCTCCTTCACATGGCCGTAGCCGCGGATATGCTCGGGCACGGAGGCGATCTCGACGGCGAGAGCGTGGTTCTCGCGGGTGAGTTTCTCCGCTATCTCGGTGAGGGTTTTCTCATACTCCCCGATCAGGGCCCGCTCCGCCCGGCGTTCCGCTGTCCGGCCGAAGGGATCAAGGGGCGTGCCGCGCAAGCCCTTCAATTTGGCGAGCATTCCGAACGCCGTCATCATCCAGGGGCCGAATTCCCGCTTCACCAGATGGCCGGTTTCCGGATGCCGCTTCGCCATCACCGGCGGCGCGAGATGGAATTTCAGCCTGAAATCCCCCTCAAACTGGTCGGCGAGCTTTTTCGCGAAGCTGCCATCCGTGTAAAGCCGCGCCACCTCATATTCATCCTTATAGGCCATCAGCTTGAAGAAATAGCGGGCGACGGCGGTGGACAGCGCGCGGGAGCCGGGCATGACAGCCTGCTCCTTGCCAAGGATTTTCTCAACCAGCGTGAGATAGCGCCGGGCGTAGCGGTCATTCTGATAGGATTTCAGGAACTCCCGCCGCCTCTCGATCATCTGCTCCAGCGTTTCGGCCTGCTTGATTGCCGCGGGCGCCTCCGGCAGGGCAATCGCCTCCACCTCGGATCGGTCTGCGGCGGCCTTGCGGCCCCAGGCGAAGCTGCGGCGGTTCATCTCCACGGCGATGCCGTTCAGTTCAATCGCCTGCTCGATCGAGGCGAGGGAGAGCGGGATGACGCCCTGCTGAAAGGCATAGCCGAGCAGGAACAGGTTGGCGGCGATGGAATCGCCCATCAGCGCGGTCGCGAGCGTCGTGCTGTCGATAAAGTCCGACTGTTCGCGGCCAATCGCCTCACTCAGGAGGCCGGTCAGGCTGTCCCGATCCATGGCAAGATCGGGGGTGAGGGTGAAGGCCGCGACGGGCACCACATAGTCATTGATGATGGCCTTGGTGCGGCCAAGATCATAGGTCTGCAATGCCTCCTTGCCCGCCGCCACGACCAGGTCACAGCCGACGACGACATCGCTCTGGCGGGCGGGAATGCGGGTGCCGGCCAGCTCATCGGCGGAATTGGCGATGCGCACATGGCTCATCACCGCGCCGTTCTTCTGGGCAAGCCCCGTCTGATCGAGGATCGAGGCGCCCTTCCCTTCCAGATGCGCCGCCATGCCGAGCAGCGCGCCGACGGTGATCACGCCGGTGCCGCCGATGCCGGTCACCAGAATGTTGTAGGTGCCATGAATGGCGGGCAGTGCCGGTTCCGGCAGGTTCGCGGCCGGGTTCAGGATATCAATGCTGCCGGTGGAGATTTCCTTCTTCTCCGGCTTTTTAAGGCCACCGCCCTCGACGGTCACGAAGCTGGGGCAGAAGCCCTTGACGCAGGAAAAATCCTTGTTGCAGCTCGACTGGTCAATCACCCGCTTGCGGCCGAACTCGGTCTCCAGCGGTTTCACCGACACGCAGTTGGAGGCAACGCCGCAATCGCCGCAGCCCTCGCAGACCAGCTCGTTGATAAAGGCGCGCTTGGCCGGATCGGGGAAGGCCCCGCGCTTCCTGCGGCGGCGTTTCTCGGCGGCGCAGGTCTGGTCATAGATCAGCGCCGTCACCCCTTCAATCTCCCGCAGTTCCCGCTGCACCTTGTCCAGATCGTCGCGGTGGAACACCGTCACCCCCGGCGCCCAGTCCGTGTCGCGCGCATATTTATCCGGCTCGTCGGTGACGACGACAATCCGTTTCACCCCTTCGGCATGCACCTGACGGCTGATCAGCCAGGGGGAGAGCGGCCCGTCGAACGGCTGCCCGCCGGTCATCGCGACGGCATCATTGAACAGGATCTTGTAGGTGATGTTCACATTGGCCGCAACGGCGGCGCGAATGGCCATCAGGCCGGAATGGAAATAGGTGCCATCGCCCAAATTCTGGAAGATATGCTTCTCATTCGTGAAGGGCGACTGGCCGATCCAGTTGGCCCCCTCCGCCCCCATATGGGTGTAAGTCTGGGTGCGCCGGTTCGGCATATAGACGGCCATGGTGTGACAGCCGATCCCGGCCATGGCGCGGCTTCCCTCCGGCACATTGGTGGAGGAATTATGCGGACAGCCGGAGCAGAACCACGGCGAGCGGGTGACCGGCGCGGCGGGCATGGCGTTGCCCCCATCGCGCGCTTCGGCAACTGCGATGCCTTCCAGCACGGCCTCCGGCACATCGCGCATTTTAAGGCGGGAGGCAATGGCCCGCGCCACCAGCGCCGGGGTCAGCTCCCCATCGGAGGGGAGCAGCATCTCCCCCTCCTCATCCTCCTTGCCGACCAGCAGCGGATGCGCCTCCATCCCGTAAAGGATTTTCGCGATCTGATCCTCGATCAGGCCGCGTTTTTCCTCCACCACCAGAATTTCATCGAGACCAATGGCGAATTCGACCAGCCCCTCCGGCTCCAGCGGCCAGGGACAGGCGACCTTATAGACGGAAAGGCCGATTTCCTCGATCTCCTCCGCGCCGATGCCAAGATCGCCGAGCGCCTGTTCCACATCCAGCCACGCCTTGCCGGTCGTGACAATGCCGAACTGGCGGTTTGCTGAATCATGGGTGATCCGATCCAGGCCATTGACGCGCACGAAGGCTTTCACCATGGGCAGCTTATGCCGGAGGAGGCGGGCCTCCTGCTCCAGCGCGCTGTCGGGCCAGCGGATATGCACCCCGCCCGCGGGCGGTTCAACATCCTCCGGTATCACAATCTCAACCCGGTCCGGCCCGACATGGGCGGTGGCGGAGCTTTCGACCGTATCGGTCAGGCATTTCATGGCGACCCACGCGCCGCTGTAGCGCGACAGGGCAATGCCATAGAGGCCATAATCGAGATATTCCTGCACGGTTGCGGGGTTCAGCACCGGAATCATGGCGGCAACCATGGCCTGTTCACTCTGATGCGCAACGGTGGAGGATTTGGCCATATGGTCATCGCCCATCAGGACGAGAACGCCGCCCTTCTCCGACGTGCCCGCCATATTGCCATGCCGGAACACATCGCCCGAGCGGTCAACGCCCGGCCCCTTGCCGTACCAGATGCCGAAAACGCCATCGAAATCGGTCTTGCCGAACATGGGAAGCTGCTGCGTGCCCCAGATGCTGGTGGCCGCCAGATCCTCATTCACGCCGGGCTGGAAATGGATATCGTTGTTTTTAAGGAAGGGCTTCGCCTTCCACAGGCTCTGGTCATAGAGGCCAAGGGGCGATCCGCGATAGCCGGAGATAAATCCGCCGGTCTTGAGGCCTGCCGCCGCATCGCGCTGTCGCTGCATGATGGGAATACGCACCAGCGCCTGCGTGCCGGTGATGAACACCTGCCCCTGTTCCAGCTCATATTTATCGTCAAGACTGACCTTGATCGCGCCTGTTGTCTCGCTCATTGTCACCTCCCGCGCCCCGGGAATAATTTTTTCTGCCTGCCGCCGATCCCCTTCTTTTGGCTTTTCTTATCGGGTCTGCCGCCTGTCAGGCACTTCCTCATATAGCATATGACCATGTTCCATTACAGGAACGCAATGTAAAATATACACTGTAACGGCGAATTTCCGACCCCCCGGCAGACGCGAGAGGCGATCCGCCGTCAGGCGATGACGCGCCGCGCCAACTTAACTGACGACGGATTGGCATTTTCCGTTATAGTCGGCGCAGATTTTGCGTGTTTATGAATGTCGGCCGGATGAAAAATCAGACAAAAAAGATACTTCTGCTGCTGACCGGCTGGTTTTTCGTCGCCCTTGGCACCATCGGGCTGTTTCTTCCCGTGCTGCCGACGACGCCGTTTCTGCTGATCGCGCTCTGGGCTTTTTCGCAGAGTTCGGACCGGTTTCACAACTGGCTTTATACCCATCGGCTGTTCGGTCCGCCGCTTCAGGACTGGTCCCGCCACGGGGTGATCCCGCTGCGTGCCAAGATTGTCGCCCTCGCCACCATGGCGGTAAGCGCGGGCGCCGTCATCCTGTTCACCGAAACGCCCGTCTGGGGCCTCGCCGCCATGATCCTTCTGATGGGTGTGGGCGCGGGTTTCATCCTGTCCCGGCCAAGCCGCCCGAAAGAAGATGATCCGGCCTGATATGGCCTGATGCGGCGTCAGGTCACCATAATCGGCGGATTTTTCTGCGACAGCAGCGTCGCCAGCCGTTCCAGCGCGCGCAGCAGCCGCCCCTCCTGCGGTTCCGCCATCAGGCAGATGCGGATGTGATGGGCATGGACGCTCTTGCTCATGGCGAAGGTATCCCCGGCGACGACGATGATATTCTCCCGCCGCGCCGCCGCGACAAAGCCGGACATCTCCTGCCCTTCCGGCAGGCGCAGCCACAAATGGGCGAGCGGGGAGCCCGCCGCCGTCGGCGGGCTGGCAAGCCAGGGGCCCAGGATCTCCCGCGCCGATTGCTCGCGCCGGGTGCAATCCGCGATCAGCAGCCGGGCCTGCGCCGCCACCTGCCCCGACTGGATCAGGAAATTCGTCATGTCGCGGATAATGGGGGAGGTCATCCAGTTGATCGTCGTCATTTTGGTGGCGAGGCGCGGCATCAGGTTTTCCGGCGCGATCATGTATCCGAAGCGCAGCGCCGGGCTCATCACCTTGGAAAAGGTTGCCAGATACAGCGTCATCTCCGGGGCGAGATCGTAATAGGCGGGGATGCGGTGGCTGTGCAGCGGGGCGTAGGCGCTGTCCTCAACGATGATCACCCCGTGGCGGCGGGCGATATGGATGATCTCCTCCCGCCGCGACTGCGGCTGCGTCACGCCGGTCGGGTTATGGTTGGTCGGCACCGTGATCAGCATCCGGACCGTGCCGCGGCGGCAGATATCGGCGAATGCCCCGGGGATCAGCCCGTCCCCGTCCATGGCGACGGGGGCAATGCGCAGATCCTGCTCATAGGCCGCGGCGCGGATGCCGGGATAGCCGAAGGCCTCCGTCGCGATCACCTCGCCCGGTTTCGCCAGTGTCGCCATCGCCAGATACAGCCCCGACTGCGCCCCCTGGGTCAGGATGATGTTATCCAGATCCACATAACGGATCAGGCTCGACAGCCAGCTCGCCGCCACCTCGCGGTCATGGGGGCGGCCGCGGCTGTCGGAATAGGAGAAATAGGTCTCCGGCTCGTTGCGTTTCAAAAGCCGCTGCGCCGCATCGCGCAGCCGGTCTTCCGTTTCCGTATGGAAGAAACTGTTTTTCGATAAATCCGTGACGCCGTGGACCCCCTCACTCCAGCTTTCCTCCGGGAAGAAGGCGCCGCGCCCGATCGCCTTCTCATCGCCCGGCGTGCCATAGACAAACGTCCCCTGCCCGATCCGGCCATAGCAATAGCCGCGCCGCTCCAGCTCCGCATAGGCGCGGGTGGCGGTGCCGATGGAGCAGTTAAATTCATAGGCCAGCTCGCGATGGGTCGGCAATTTCTCCCCCGGCTCAAACCCGCCCTGCTGCACCAGCTTGATAAAATGCGTGGCAATCTCTTCGAATTTTTTCACAGCGGCTCCCGGTCCGGCGATCGGCGAAAACTATATTGTCACAGTGACAATATAGGGTTTGACGGGGACAATAATAAAACAATATTGATACATTGTAAATTGTCACATTGTGGTTTCAGACGGTGAAGCGATGCTGATGGATCCCGGAAAAATGGCAGTGATTGCCCTGTTCGCCTTCTCCATGGTGGCGTCCCCGGGACCGGTTAACATGCTGCTGATGGCGAGTGGCGCGAATTTCGGTTTTCGCCGCTCGCTGCCCTTCCTGCTCGGCTGCATTTCAGGGTTTCTTCTCGTCTGTCTGGCGACGGCGCTGGGGCTGGGCACGCTGTTTACGACCTCCCCCGTCCTACAGCTTGTCTTCCTCGGCGTCTCGCTTTTGTATATTCTCTATCTCGCCTACCGCATCGCCACCTCCAACCCGGAGATTGTCGAAAGCGCGGACCGGCCGGGCTATCTCGCCGGGCTGATCCTGCATCCGCTCAACCCCAAGGCCTGGGTGGCGGTCATCGCCGCCTATTCGCAATTCATTTCGCCGGACACGGATTATACGACACAAGTCATTGTCATTATTGTGATTTTCACCCTGATCGGGCTGCCGTTCAATTCCCTCTGGTGCTATGGCGGCAACCTGCTGCGGCGGCTGGTCACCGCGCCGCGGCTGATGCGATTGATCAATGTCACCCTCGCCCTGCTGATGCTGGTCGCCGTCGGCATCGCCCTGATGCAGGCGGATTTTATCGCCCCGCTCCGCGCTGCGGGAATGCAGTAGGGCTACCCCGCCTCGGCAAGGCGGAGGGTGCGTTCGGGCGGGAACATGACGGTGCAGACGGTGCCGACATCAACCTCGCTTTCCAGCGTGAAGGTGCCGCCATGCACATCGACGAGCATCTGCACCAGCGTGAGGCCGAGGCCCGTCCCCTCGTTATTGCGGGCGTAATTCGTCTGCACCTGCCCGAAGCGGTCCAGCACGCGGGGAATATCCTTCTCGGCGATGCCGATGCCGGTATCGCGGATACGGACAGTCAGGCCGTAATCGTCGCGAATTTCAACGGCCGCCGTCACCGTCCCGCCGCTGTTGGTGAATTTCACGGCATTGGACAGGAGATTGACGATAATCTGCTTGGTGCGGGTTTCATCCCCGAGAAACGTCGGAATCCGGGGGGGCAGGTCGGTTTCCAGAGTGATGCCCGCCTCCAGCGCCCGGACAGAAATCATGCGGAAACAGGACTGGATCACCGCCGCCAGGTCGATCTTGCGCTCGGAGAGTTGCAGATGCCCCGCCTCGACCTTGGCGACATCGAGAAGGTCATTGATCAGGCCGAGCAGATGACGGCCCGCGCCATGGATATCGCCGACATATTCCTTGTAGTTGGGATGGCCAAGCTTGCCGAACGCCTCGGAGCTTAGCAATTCGGAAAAGCCGATGATGGCATTGAGCGGCGTGCGCAGTTCATGGCTCATATTGGCGAGAAACTCCGATTTCGCGCGATTGGCGAGTTCGGCCATTTCCTTGGCCTTGCGCAAGGTCACCTCGGCCCGCACGCGATCATTCATATCGGTCAGCGTGCCTTCGAAATAGAGCAGGCGGCCGGCCGCATCAAACACGCCATGGGCATTGATCGCCCCCCCAGGTGAGGGTGCCGTCCTTGCGCCGCCACTGATATATTTCGTCAATCAGATACTGCCGTTTGGTCAGCAGCATGAAGTGCTTCCTGGCGATTTCCATATCCGTATAGACACTGCTTTGCAGCAGCGAGACGAGGCGTTTCATTTCCTCAGCCGAATTATAGCCGAGGAAAAAGGCCATCGCCGGATTGACATCAATCAGCGTCCCGTCGCCATGGGCCTGAAAGATCCCCTCCCTCGCATTTTCATAGATGCGGCGGTATTTCCATTCGCTCTGCTGCAAGGCGAGTTCGGAGGCGCGGCGGTTATAGATGTAATAGATCAGGATCGCCGCCAGACCGGCCAGCCCCAGCAGAACCAGCAGCACCGCCTGACGGAAGTCGGAGATTTTTTCCGCCTGCACGCGCAGCAGTTCAACGGCGACCCCGTTGGCCTGATCATGCAGGCTGTCCGCCTTGGCAAGTGCGCCGCGCGCGCGGTCGAGCAAGGCATTGACGACGATATCATTCTCCGGCGGCAGGCCGCTGATGCCGTCCTGTATCCATCCCCTCATATCGAACAGCGCCGGGCTCAGAACCCCGTAGATCGCGGCCGTGCCGATGAGATTGTCAAAGCCGTATTCAACCCGTTTTTCTTCAAGAGCCGTATTAACATTGGCCAGCCGGTCGCGCACCGCCGCCAGCTTGCGCTCCCGCTCCATCCCGATGGCCAGCTTGGCAACCGCCAACCCTTGCGTGATTTCATTGATATCAAACAGGATCGCCGACATCGCCTGCGAATCCTCGATCACCTTCAGCGGGATGGATTCCTCGATATCGGCCAGCGTCACCTGCACATAGCGGACGGTTCCGGCCACGAACAGGGTCAGGGCCAGGATGGCCAGGATATAGCTGTTCTGCCGCTTCAAGAACCGGTCAAGGCGCAGCTTTTTTGCAATTTTTGAGGGCCAGCCAAAGAGCATCAGATCAATTAGTCCGTCTGTTATTCTTGGAATCCGCCAGCAGCAGACCCGATTCCTGATAATATTTCAAGGCGCCGGGATGCAACGGCACACTCATGGAGAAAAAGGCAGTCGCCAATGTAATCTTGTCGATTTTGGGATGCAGACCCAGCCTTTTCAAATCCGGCAGATTTTCCCAGAATCGCTTGGTAATCTCGTAAACCTGCGCGTCGCTCTGGGCGCTGCTGACGACCCACAACGCCGCAACGCCGAGGGTGCGGACAGCCTCGACCCCCGCATAGCTGCCCTCCGGGATGGCGGACGGCGTGAAGAAGGGGTTTTCCCATGTCAGGCGCGAGGCAATGGGGCCGCTGATGGGAACTAGCGTGACCAGCCCCTCCTCGCTCAGCTCCGATATGGCGGGGGACGGGGTGCCGGAAATAAAGAAAAAGGCGTCCAGTTCGCCGCTCCGGATTTTTTTGATGGCATCCGACGCCTTGATATATTGCGCCTTGAGGTCCGCCTCGGTGAGGCCATAGGCGTCGAGGATAAGGCGGGCGCCAACCAGCGTGCCGGAGCCGGGATCGTCCAGGGACACCCTTTTGCCGCGCAGATCGGTGATCCGCGAAATGCCCGAGCCCTTGCGCGCGACGACATGCACATCCTCATGATACAGGCTGGCGATGCCGCGGATATCCCGCTGCGGTCCGGCATCCTCGAAAACATTGGTGCCGGACAGCGCCCAGTAGGCCACGTCCGACTGGCTAAATCCGCTTTCGATCTGGCGGTCCTGGACATCCTCGATATTGGAAACGGAACCGTTGGCTGTCTGGGCGACGGCCAGCAGGCCCGGTACGCCGCAGGGAACGGGCGCGCAGTCCGTTGCCGCCGTCGGGTTGGAAATGGCATGGGCGAGCGCCTGGCCGACCGGGTAATAGGTGCCGCCCGTGCCGCCCGTGCCAATTCTGAACAGGCTGACCGGCGGCTCCGCCCGGACGGCGGGAGGGGCGATAATCAGGGCCGCCAGCGCCAGCATGCCAAGCATCTTCGCCAAAAGCTGAACGCGCATTCCGCCTCCTTCACCAATCCGTATTTTATCTTTTCCCGGATCGGCGCGCACTGTAAGATGGGTTTCTGCCCGCCAGACTAGCATCGGCATGTTAATGAGCGGTAAACAGCCGCGATAATTATCGGCCGGTTTCGCCGCCTGAAAACCGGCTTATCAAGGCATCAAACGGACAGGGAGAAAAACATGACAGAGACGCCAACAAGCCGCCGACAGGCGCTTTCCGACCTCACCGACCGCTTCGTTGCGGCCTTCAACCGCCAGGATCTGGAGGCTGTCATGTCCTTCTTTGCCGATGATGCCGTCTATCGCGACGCCTATGGCAAGACCCATGAGGGAACCGCCGCCATCCGCAAGGCGTTCGAGCCGGTGGTCGGCGGCCGCCTCGGCAAGATCCGTTTCAGCGGCGAGGATCGTTTCATCGATGCCGCCGCGGGCAAGGTGATGGATAGCTGGACGCTCGCCATGCATATGGGCGAGGGCGCGGACAAGGAAAGCGCCATGCTCGGCCTTGACCTGCTGCATTTCGACGGCGACCGGCTGGTCCGCAAGACCACCTACCGGCGGGGATAGCATGGACGCCGCCTTTGTTCTGCTGTCCGTCTTTGGCATTTTCATTCCGGCGCTGATCCTGCCGGGGCCGGACTTCATCGGCGTTGTCCGCTCCACCCTGACCGGCGGCGCGCGGAGCGGCATGCTGACGGCGCTCGGCGTTGCCTTCGGGCTGCTGCTGTATTCCAGCCTCAGCCTGCTCGGCCTGTCGGCCATCCTGATGCAGTATGAATGGCTCGCCTGGGCGGTGCGGATCGCCGGGTCCGGCTATCTCATCTATCTCGGCCTGCGGCTGCTGTTCAGCCGCCCGTCCGGCATCGCCGCCGATCAGCATCCCCTGCCGCGGGCGCGCGGCAATCCGCTCTTGTTCGGCTTTCTGGTGACGCTGACCAACCCGAAGGCGATTGTCCTGTTTTCCAGCGTCTTTGCAACCGCCGTGACCGCAGAAACGCCCGCCTGGCTGCTGCTGATGATGATCTTTCTGGTGTTCGCCAGCGCCTTTGTCTGGTTTGTGCTGGTCAGCCTGCTCCTCTCCTCCGGCCCGGTGATGCGCCGCTTCGCCCATGCCCGCCATCTGATCGAGCGTGCGGCAGGCGTCTGCTTCGTCGCCATCGGCGGCCGGCTGCTGCTCGATGCGCGCAACCCCCTCACACCATGAAGTGGCATATCCGGCAGGAGCGTGACGGCGATGCCCCCGCCATCCATGCGGTGGTGAGGGCCGCCTTTGGCCAGAGGGATGAGGCCGGGCTTGTCGATGCGCTCCGCCTCGCGGGCGATCTCACCCTCTCCCTTGTTGCCGAGGCGGACGGGGAGATTATCGGCCATATCGCGCTCTCGCGGCTGAAATCCCCCAAAAACGCCCTCGCCCTCGCGCCCGTCTCCGTCGCACCGGACCGGCAGGGAGAGGGCATCGGCGCCGCGCTGATCCGCAAATCCACCGAGGAAGCCCGCCGGAGGGGTGAAGCGCTTATCTTCGTCCTCGGCGATCCCGCCTACTACACCCGCTTCGGCTTCTCCGTTGAGACCGCCGCGCCGTATGAGTGCATTTATGCGGGGGACTATTTCATGGCCCTAGAACTGACCGCCGAAAAAGCAGACCCCGCCGAGGTTATCTACGCCGACGCGTTCGGGGAATTGGGGTGAATGTCAGGTAATAGAAATAGGGCGCAGCCGAAAATCATCAACAAGCACTACATCTTCTAGTTTTCAACCTAATTTTCTGGTTTCGTTGAGCTATTTGGAAAACCCTTAAGCTTTACCGTATTAATCGGATTTTTAAGAAATTCAAACATGTGTATTCCAAAATCTAATCCGATATTCATCTCTTCGAAAGTGACAATTTCAGGCCATCTGGCGAGATCATAAGTTGCTTTATCTATATTTGAAACAGCCTCTTCTATTTTGCTATCCGCGGGAAAATAATCTCTAAAACGCCGATAAAATAGAATGAAAATGAACGCCCCATAAAATCTTGTAAAATGGGTATGATATCTTGCCAGATTTGAGAGTGAGAAATTTACTTTCTCAGCCTCTTTTAATTTTTGCGAACCGTCAAGTTTATCAAACTCTTCTTTGGTAATTGTCTGAAAACCCTGTCTAAATAGTGTCAGTGGATTGAAATGAACTGTACGTGAAGTTGCAGAATAAATGTAATCATAAAAGTCAAGCAAGCCGACATTTTCCGCAATGTCCCTAGTTGTAACATTTGGCTTTTCCCAGCCTAGTTTCTTCCATATATCCCTAATTTCTCTTTTCCGTTCCTTTTTGCGTTTTCTCATTTTTTCAGTGAGCATCTGCGGAATAAGAATTGGCTGATTCTCCCTCATAGTTTGAAAGAATTTTTGCTGTTTTTCCAACGCACTACATAAATCGGCACTAGCAAGTGCGTTTATCAGCTCATGACGATCGGCTTCATGAATGGAACTCAAATAACTCAAGTATATGAAATCTTCCGCCAGCCCTCTTAGTAGAGGTTGGTATAAAAAACAATTGATCTCGTTGGCAGTCTGAATTTTCAAATTGAATTCGATAGATTTTACAGCGGAGGAACATAGAAGCATGAAAAGCAAATCCTGATGACGGCCAATTGGATTTGCTAAATCCTTATTGACAGCACCTTTTATCTCCTCAAACTCCGCTGTAAGATTTTTTAAATCCTTCATTCTCTTGCTACCTCCTGTTTCACCCCACCCTCGCCAGCTGCCGGTCATGCCAACGCGAGAGCAGGAGATTGGCGAGGATCGCACCGGTGAGGGCGAGGGCCATATCGCTCTGGGTATCCCAGATATCGCCCTTAAGTTCTCACACAAAAGCCCCCTCCTCAACGCATTTTCATTCACTCGCAAACTCAGTTTGAGAAAAGCGCGGAGAGTGGATATTCTGGGGCGGGTTTATGTGTAGCGGGGGGACGTTCGTGGGGAATTCTATTCGGTCTCTGGTCCTGGGTCTGCTGGTCTCGCTGCTGATCAGCCCGCTGGCCCATGCGCAGACGGCAGAGGGCAAGGCGGAAACCAACGCCGCCACGCTGGAGCAGCTTATTGATCAGGCAAAGAGCAACGGCGCCACCATTGTCGTGATCGGCGGCCCCGAGACGCCGCCGCCCGCCGCCGCGGCGCCGGACATGGAAAGCTGGGCGCTCGC
Organism: Sneathiella sp.; assembly: GCF_002694385.1. Taxonomy (GTDB): domain Bacteria; phylum Pseudomonadota; class Alphaproteobacteria; order Sneathiellales; family Sneathiellaceae; genus Sneathiella. The sequence goes on along the minus strand of NZ_NZMB01000005.1, from coordinate 307,382 downwards.
CACACGCCAGAACATCCTGAATGTGATTGCCGAAATCCCCGAGTTTCCGGAGCGGTTTGTTGCCACCATCCGCGCGCTCGATCCCCATGGCGGCGGTGCGCTTGCCTTTTACTGGCCCTTTGCCGCCGTCGGCACCACCCTCCTGTTCCTGATCGCCGGATATATCGCCGAATGGCTGTTCCGCCGCTGGGCCGCGCCGCATTTCAGCTATATCACCACGGAAGACCCGAGACGCCGCGAAGACAGCATCGGCTATCTTCTCCTGCGCGGGCTGATGCAGGCGGCGGGCCTCGCCCTGCAGGGCGCGGTTGCCATCCTGCTGGTGATCATCTTCGACCGCGGGAACGAGACTTACCGGCTGCTGCAGGGCATCACCATCATCGGCTTTGTCTCCTATCGGCTGATGCTGGTTTTCATGAACAATCTGCTGGCCCCGGACAAGCCGCGCCATCGCCTTGTCGCCCTCAATACCGCGGCGGCAACGCGGCTGTACCGGACCGGCATGGGGATGGCCGCCCTGGTCGCCGTGCTGATCACACTCAATATCTGGTCGGAAAGCCTGAAGTTCGACCCGCAGACGGCGCAGCTTTGTTCCATCGGGCTGACGCTCGCCACCATCCTGACCAAGTCGGCCTTCGTCTTCACCCGCCGCCGCGAGGTGGGGCAGATCATCCTCGGCCATAATGACCCGGCAACCGTGTGGAAACCGCGCCTGCTGATCTCGCGCATCTGGCATGGCCTCGCCATTCTGTATTTCATCATCGCCGGTTTCATGACCATCGCCTGGATCGCCAACGGCCAGCCGAACGCGCTCAGCCAGACCAACCTGCCGATCATCGCCATTCTCTGCGGCATCGCCGCCTATGGCGGGGCGCTGCTGCTGATCGAATATGTCTTTGACCGGCAGCCGGAGGGGGCCGCCGCCCCGCGCCCGCAAATAATCCGGGAAGAAAATGATCCCGAGGACGGGAGCGAGGGCGAGCCGCCGATGATGCTGCGCAAATCCTTCAAGGGGCTGGCGGAAAAGGCGGCCGGGGTCGCCATCACCGCCATCGTCGTCTGGTGGATCTACCGCCTCTGGGGCATCGACCTGATGGAAGATGGCGGCCTGCTCAATCGCTTCTGGGAAATCCTGCTGATCTTCTTCCTCAGCTATCTCGCCTATGAGGCGGTGAAGATCGCCATTGACCGCAAGATGCAGGATGAAGGGCTGATGGAGCTCGGCACGGCGGAACCCGGAGAGGAAGGCGGCCGCGGCGGCGCGTCCCGCCTCGCCACCCTGCTGCCGCTGTTCCGCAATTTCCTGCTGATGGTGATTGTCGTCATCGGCGGCATGATCATGCTGTCGGAACTCGGCGTCGATATCGGCCCGCTGTTTGCTGGCGCGGGCGTGATCGGCCTCGCCGTCGGGTTCGGGGCGCAGGCGCTGATCCGCGATATCTTTTCCGGCGCCTTCTTCCTGATCGACGATGCCTTCCGCCGCGGCGAATATATCAGCCTCGGCTCGGTCAAGGGCACGGTCGAGCGGATCTCCATCCGCTCCATGCAGCTGCGTCACCATCTCGGCCCGCTCAATACGGTNCCCTTNGGCGAGNTNNNGCAGATCACCAACTATTCGCGCGACTGGGTGATGATGAAGCTGCCGCTNCGCCTNACCTATGACACNGATGTGGAGAAGGTCCGCAAGCTGATCAAGAAGCTCGGGCAGGAGCTGATGGANCATCCGGAAATCGGCGANAAATTCATGCAGCCGCTGAAATCGCAGGGGGTNTTCACGATGGAGGACAGCGCCATGATCGTGCGCGTCAAATTCATGACCCGGCCGGGCGATCAGTTCGTGGTGCGNAAAGAGGTCTATGCCCGCATCCGCGCGCTNTTTGANGCGAACGANATCCGCTTCGCCCATCGCGAGGTGACCGTCCGCGTCGCGGAGGATGCGCCCGGNANCGGCCCGCAANCGATGTCGGAGGANCGCAAGAAAGCCATCGTCGGCGCCGCNCAACCGGCCATCGAGGATGCCGCCGGCCTCCCCACCCCCGCCAAACCGGGCGACGAGCGCTAACCGCGGCGGCTATCGCGGTGCGTTGAGCTTCGCAAGCTGCCGGTCATGCCAGCGGGAAAGCAGGACCAGCGCCAATATGGCGCCGGTAAGGGCCATCGCCATGTCGCTTTGCGTATCCCAGACATCGCCCTGCGTCGCCAGGAACTCATCGGCGGCGGAACCGGTGAGGACGGCCACCCACCATTCGATCAGCTCGTAAAAGGCGCTGAAGGCGAGGCAGATGGAGACGATGATGACATTGCGCCAGTTCGCCCCCCTGACAACCTCCAGCCGGATGAGGATTTCGCGGGCGATAATGGCGGGCACGAAGCCTTGCGCGAAATGGCCGAGGCGGTCGTAATGGTTCCGCTCAAACCCGAACCACGGCTTGATGGTATCGAACAGCGGCACTTCGGCATAGGTGTAATGCCCGCCCACCATCAGGATGATGCAATGGATCAGAATGAGGGCGTAAAGCAACGGCGTTAAAGGGAATTTTTTATAGGCCAGGGCGAGGATAGCCAAACCGATCAGGGCCGGGCCAACTTCCAGTATCCAGATGAAATAGCCCTTGGGTTCGATCGCACTCCAGATCAGCACGATGAAATAAATGCCCAGCCAGATCGCTTTCCACATGCCTGTTGCCCCCTTTGCCGATGAGCGTCTTTTATGCTGCGGGCGGGCCTTTCAGCTCCACCACATTGCCNTCGGGATCATTGAGGTAGAAGGACGGGCCCTGCCCCTCCGCGCCNTAGCGGCTTTTAAGCTCCCCGGCGTCGATGCCGTGGNTCGCAAGATGNNNGCGGATNNCNNCNTCATCNAACGGCTCNACCCGGAGGCAGAAATGATCGAGATTGCGCCCCTCCTTGCCCGGNGCNGCGCCGCCCATCTGNCCCAGCGTNCCNTCAACNGGCACNATGTCGATCAGGGCCGNTCCGGCGCGCAGNTGATAGAGGCCGATGCCCTCCTGCACCTTCTCGACCGGGCAGCCGAGAACNTCCTGATAGAAGGTCATCATCGTCTTGAGGTCCTTCACCCGCAGCACGATATGGTCGATATTCCTGATTTTGAACATATTTCCCTTCCCTTGCCTGACGATTGATTTTACAACATTTGACGGCTGCGCCAAGCGTCAGCCTACCTTTGAAATAAGAACAAGAACAGGAGATTTCCAATGGTTACCCGCGCAGATCTGATTGGAAGCTGGGAGTTGGTAAGCTGGCAGGGCTTCAAGAACGGGGAGCGTATCGGCTATCCCATGGGGGAGGACGCCCAGGGCCAGGTCATCTATTCGCCGGACGGGCGGATGAGCGGCTTTCTGATGCGCAATGATTTTCGCGATGCGCCCCATGGCGCGAACCCGGACCCGAACACCAGCCTCGCCTATGGCGGCACTTTCCGACTGGAAGGGGATGAGGTCTATCACGATGTGATGTATTCGACCATCGCCCACTGGCTCGGCCATCCGCTGATCCGCACCGTGGTGCCGCAGGGGGATGATATGATCCTGAAAACCCGGCCCGAGACAACCTCATCGGGCAATGTCTATGAACATCACCTGTTCTGGCGGCGCGTGAAGGGCTGAGAGGTCCGGAAGGGCGCGTTACCGCCCCTTCCAGTCGGGCTTGCGTTTTTCGGCAAAGGCGCGCGGCCCTTCGACGCGGTCTTCTGACTGATACCAGCGCGCAAAGGCGGGATAGCCCGCCTGATTTTGCATCGCGGCGGCAAGGGACGGCTCATCCAGGCTTTGCATCACCGTCGCCTTGGACGCACGAACGGACAGCGGCGCGGCGCGCAGGATATTGGCGCACCAGCGGTTCACGGCGTCGTCCAGCTCCGCCGCCGGCACCACCTCATTCACAAAACCGAGGCGCTCCCCCTCCTCCGCGGAAACGGTCTGGGAGGTCAGGATCATGCCCATGGCCTTTTTAAGGCCGATTTGCCGGGCCAGCCGGTGCAGTCCGCCGCCGAGCGCCACCGCGCCGACCAACGGTTCGGGCAGCGAGAAGCGGGCGTTGTCCGACGCGATGATGAGATCGCAGGCGAGCGCCACCTCGAACCCGCCGCCCATGCAGACGCCGTTCACCGCCGCGATCAGCGGCTTGTCGAGATCGAAGCGTTCGATCAGCCCGGCATAGCCGTTTTTGGGATATTTCCGCATGTCGCGGGACTTGTCGGCGGCGATGGCTTTGAGATCACTGCCCGCGCAGAACGCCCGCTCCCCTCGGCCGGTCAGGACGCCGATATACTGGTCATTATCGGCGGCGAAGGCATCGAGGGCCTGCTGCAACTCCTGATGCATTTGCGGATTGATGGCGTTCATCACCTCCGGCCGGTTGAGCGTGATGCGGGTGATATGGTTGTCCGTCGTGACGGAAATGAAGTCATAGCTCATGGCGCGCGCCTCCCTGACATGTATGGCATGTTCTTCTTCCGCCCATCATAGCAGGGGCGAAGGCGATGCCTATCGGAAAAAAAGCAACTGTCAGCTTTTCAGTTTCCAGCTCCCATCCTCCTGACGGCAGGCGATGCCGTAGGTCTGCTGCTTTTTGCCGTTGATATCGGCCTCGGCCGTATATTCGCGGCAGTATTCGCCATTTTTCTGCTGCCAGGTCTCTTGCGGGCGCACTTCATAGACGGCGCCATTTTGCGGATTGTTCCAGATGATTTCCTGCCCGTCGTCGGCATGTTCCATAATCTGGCCGATGCAGTTCTGGTCCACCTCATCCATGGACCGGCCGATGGCCCCGCCCAGCAGATAGCCGATGATCGTGCCCCCGGCAATGGCGACAAGCTTGCCATCCCCCTTGCCGATTTGCGAACCGGCCGCGCCACCCGCCGCCGCGCCGAGAACGCCGCCCAGCAGCTCGCGATTGCAGCGCCCCACATCAATACCGAACGGCACGGGCGCAACGACATAATTTTGGTTCTTGCCCTTGTGCTTGTTGCGATAGCCATGCGCGGGCGCCCAGGGTGGCGGATCCGCCTGCACCGGCGTCATGTCCACAACAGTAAAGCCGAGGGCCAGCGCGCCGACAAACATTGTCTTCAATGGCCTGAACTTCCGTTTCCCGTGATAAATCAATGACATGCCAACCTCGCATCAATAAACACTTTAATAAAGATCGAAGATAAAATTGAATTATGTTCTAATAGGGGCAGCGGGCCGTGCCGACGCGCGGCCTCAGTAATCCCATTTCCAGACAATACCGACGCTGCTGTCCGTGGATTGCCCCATCTCGCTTTCGACCGAGATATTGGGGGTGAGCTCGATCTGCACTTTGGCGCGGGTGCCGGACTGCGCCCCCTGATCGACGCCGACATAGATATTATCGGTCACATATTTGCCGACGCTCACTTCCGCCTCCCCGGTCTGTTCGTTGGTGCGGGCACTGACCACATCAACGCCAAGGGTATCGCGAACGAACCCGGTGATGCCGCCGCCACTGCCNAGCTTGCCNGANATGGTCGCCACCGTTTCGGCAAGCTGCACCGCCTCAATCGCCGTCAGCTTGCCCGAGGATTTGCCGAACAGCACCTGCGCCAGCACCTCATCCTGCGGCAATCCGTCGGGCGAGGTAAAGCTGATCTTCGGATTTGTCGCCGTGCCCGTGATGGAGACAATCGCCGTCACATTGGCGCCCACATATTGCGCGGAAAGGGCGAGTTCCGGATTGATGGTATCGCCGCCCAGCAGCGATATCTCCCCTTCCTGCAACACGAACGCCTTGCCCGCGAAGGTGAACTGCCCCCGCACCGGCTTCAGCTTGCCCTCAATGCGCGGCGTGCTCGCCGTGCCCGTGATGGTGAAATTGCCCTGCCACTCGGAATCGAGGCCGCGGCCGCGGATAAACACGCGGGCCGGCATATTCAGGGCGAGATCAAGCGCTATTTTCGACGGCTCCTGCGGTTCCGCCGCCCCGTTCACCGGCGCGCCCGGCTTGTTCACCGCCTGATAATCGAGATCGACGACACTCGGCGCGACGGAGCCGCCGATATTCAACTCCACCTCCTGCGTGGTGATGTCACCGGTCACATCAAGATCGAGCGCCGCGCCCTTAATCGCGATGTCGCCATCACTGATCACCATGATGTCGTCGCGATTGACAAGCTGCAAGCGGGCGAGTGCGATCTTCAGATCAACCGCCGGATTGGTCAGCGTTTCAAACCCGATACTGCCCGATGTCTTGAGCGTTCCGCCCTGAGTGTCATTGGCGGAAAGGTTGATGGTCAGCGTCTCCCCATCGGCAAGATCGGCGTCCAGCGTCAGGTTTTTGAGGATCGTGCCCTGTTCGGTTTCCTCAAAATAGCCATCGCGCAGCGTCGCCTGCCCCTCAAGGCGCGGCGCGTTGATCGTTCCCGCAACGGTGAAATCCGCCTTCAGAAGGCCGCGCAAAACCTGCGTATCAAGGGCAAGAAGCGGCCATATCTTGTTGACATCGCTGTCAATATTCAAACTTGCCTTAACCGGTTTATTGTCATCGAGAAGAACGGCGGCCGGGTCCAGCGCGATATCGAACGGCAGGCTGCCGCTGGCCTTTATGCTGGTCGCCTCAAGGCCGGTGATATCGGCATTGAAGGTCAACTCCCCGTCCTTCAATTCGGCATTGACCGCGCTTGCGAAGGTGGGCAGCTCGCCATATTCCTCCCCGTCGAAGCGGATGTCCGACACGGTGAGAACGACCGTGCCGGTGGCGGGCGCGCCTTTCGTGGCGGCCAGCTTGACTGCGCCGTTAAGCGCGCCGTCCAGCGCCAGATCGGGACTGACCAGTTCCAGCAGATCCAGCGGCAGCGCGGCAATATCAAGACCGGCGGCCGCCTCGGTCGGGGTCAGCCGGGCATTGCCCCGGATATTCCCCTCGCCTAGCGACAGGCCGAAGCTGGCGAGCTCCATCGTCTCCCCGGCAAGGCGGAGCGACAGCGGTTCCGTCAGGCGGAGGGGCCGCTCGGCGAAATTGCCGTCAAGGGCGGTGAGCCGGATGCGGGTTTCCGCTTCCTCAAGCTGCACCTCTCCGCTGCCGGTGAGGGTGAGGTCCGGTTCTTCCCCCCGCGTGAGGTCAAAGCGGTAATCCAGCGCCGCAAGGCCGCCGTCCACTTCTGCCGTCAGCTCTTGAATTTTCTGTCCGCCCGCAATGATCTTGCGGGCCGTGGCCGTCGCATCAATGGCGGGATTGGCGAAGGCATCCGTGATGGCCGCCGTCGCCGTGATATCCGTAATGCCGACGCTGCCGCCCGCAAGATTGACCGATTTGCCGGTGACCGTCGCGTCAATGGCCTGCGCGCCGCCCCGGTCCTGCAGCCGCGCCGTCAGATCAACAATGCCCGACATATCCTGCCCGGCCAGCGCCGCAAAGGAGGCCAGATCGGGGATACTGCCCGTAAATTCCCCGGTCATCGGTGCGCCGTCAAAGGGCACGCGGAGATCGCCGCTGAGCAGATTATCCTGCTCCCGCAGGGTCAGCGCCGTAAGGTCCAGCCGTGCATAGTCCGGCAGGGCGATCTTCGTTCGAAGATCGGCGCTGAGCTGATCATGGGTAAGCGTTGCGGCAACCTCTCCCGCTGGTGAGGTGGCGAGCGCCGCCAGGTTGAAATCGGTGACAAGACGGCCGAGCGGCATGTCATTCACCTTCAGCCTGTTGCCGATCAGCTTGCCCGCGATATCCGGATCAGTGAGCGCGCCGGAGAAGCGGGTGGCGAGCGTTGCATCGCCGCCAAGCGTCACCCCGGCCAGCGCATTGAGGGCCGCAAGCCGCGGCAACGTCGCGGTGAAGTCGGCGTTCAGGGTTTCGAATGTCATCGGCAGGGTGGCCGTGCCCGCCACCTGCCCGCTCGCGATTTTCAGCAGGATATCGGAAAGGGACAGCCGCTCCTCCTTCAGAGCGAAGCGGGCGTCCAGCGTTGGCGCCGCGCCCACAAGCGGTTGCAGGGCCGGATCGCGGAAATCGAAATTCTCCACATGCGCGTTGAGCGTGCCCGCCATCTCCTTGCTGATATCGGGGCCGGAGACATGCAGATCGGCGATCAGCCGGCCGCCCATGGGCAGGGCCTGCCCCAGATCATCGAGGGTGAGGGAGAGATCCGCCGTTGTCTCCAGGCTCGAAACATTGACCGCGCCCGAGCCGCTGGCGCCCAGATGGGCGGCGAGCAACCGCAGGGAGTTGAGCGTCACCGTCTCGCTGTCAACGCCATAGAGCAGATCAAAATCCACATCCAGCGTCTCGCCGACCAGCTTTGCGGCCTCCGCCGGGAGATTGTCAATCCCGACCAGCGCCGCCGAACCGCGGACCGGAATATCCGTCAATTCCGCCAAGTCAAGATCGGAAGTAAATGTGCCGGTGACCTCGCGCGCGGTCAGGCTATCCTCTACCTCAAGGCCGCCAAGATTGAGCAGCAGGCTGGCCACCATCTTCTCGAACGTGCCCTTGAGATCGAGAGTGATGTCCCCTGATGCAAGGCGGGCCGGGGCAATCAGCTCATTGACCTCCGCCGTATCGCGAAGATTGGTGGTGAACCGGAGGTCCAGCGTCTGCCGGTCCGGGTTGGCAGAACCGCTCAAGCCTGCGCGCAGCGCCGCATTTTCCACATTGAGGCCGGAAAGGACGATGTCCGAATTCCCCCGGTCATAACTCAGCGCCGCGTCAATACTGATACGGGAGTCGTCAACGAGCGGGATATCCTTCGCCAGCGCCGCATCGAGCGACGCGCCGCCGTTCAGATCCAGGGCGATCTTTTCATCGCCCTTGGTGGCAATGGCGAAATCCGCATCGAACAGCTTTCCCGCGCCCGCCTCAAGCTGCCCGCGCCAGGCGTTAAGCAGCCCGTCGCCCACCATATTGACGCGGATCGCCGGATAGCCCGGCAACGCCAGCAGCCGTGAGATAAGCCCGCCCTCCGGCTCCTCCAGATTGATATCAATGGCCAGCGTTTCCTCGACGGGGTGGAAATCGACGGTGCCGAGGAGACGGCTTTTATCGTCCCGCTCCGTCAGGCGGATTTCGCTATGGATCACATCGTCAATTTCGGCATTCAGATTGAGCAGAAGCTGCAAATCCGCGCTCTGGCCGATCACCGGCTCGGCAAGATGGATATTCTCAATCGCGAATTTCGAAAGGCGAATGGCGATGGGGAGCTTTGGCAGACCCGTGGAAGGCTCGTTTTCCTCCTCCGCCGGGGGCAGCTCCGGGTTGCGGGCAACGCTGAGCGTCTCGGCGGTGATGGCATTGAGCGTGAGCCGGCCGGCCAGCAGATCAAACGGCGACCAGGAGGCGGCAATCTGCCCGATCGTCAGCCACTCGCCTTTGGGATCGCTGAGACGGACATCGGACAGCGTGAAGTCGCCGAATATATTGCCCTCAAGCGTGCCGAGCTCAACGGTCAGACCCGCCGGATCGCTCGCCGCGCCCTCGATCTGGGAGGTGAGCAAACCGCGCCCGCTGTCGGTTTGCAGGAATAGAAACGCCCCGCCGATCAGCAGCAAGATCAGAAGCAGGGGCGAGACCACCGCCGCCGTTATGATTTTTGCCCGCCGCGACATCAGAACGCCTGCCCGATGCTGATATAGAACTGATAGGCGTCATCGACATTCTTGCGGCGATTGAGCGGCAGCGCCACATCAAAACGGATGGGGCCGATGGCCGTATAATAGCGAAAGCCGAGGCCCGCACCCCAGAGAAAATCGCCCGAGAAATCCGGCGCCATGCTGTCATAGACATTGCCGCCCTCGATAAAGGGCACAAGGCCGATGCTGTCGGTGATTTTGGTGCGTGCTTCGAACCCGACCTCCAGCAGGGAGCGGCCGCCGAGCGGATCGTTATCCGCATCCAGCGGTCCGACGCTCTGGAATTTATAGCCGCGGATGGAGCCGCCGCCGCCGGAATAGAACCGCTTGCTGGCGGGGATGTCGCTCGCGTCATCCCCCACCATCATCCCAAGCTTGCCCCGCGCCGCAAGCACCACCCGACCCTCCCCCACGACCGGATAATAGACAGAGCCGTCCATCTCCAGCCGGAGGAAATCGGGCGTATTGGCGTTCAGCCCCATATAGGGTACCAAAGTGGAGCTGAACCGCCGCCCTTTGGTGGGATCGAGCAGGTCATCCGTATGGTCATAGCGCGCCGTCAGCGGCAATCCGGCCAGCGCGTAGTTGTTGGTGACGCCATCTTCGTCAATCCGCGAATATTCGAGCGAGCCGCCCGCGCCGATCACCCAGCGTTTACGCCAGCGCCGGTCCAGCCCGACAAATGCCGCTACGGCGTCCTCATCATAGGCGTCGGTCTCTTCCTGACGGATATCAAAATTGGCGTTCAGATTCTGATCCAGACTGATGAAGTTCGGTTTGACGAATTTCACCGACAGCTCGCGCTTGATCTGGGCGATGGTGAGGTCAGTGCGCAGCTTCTCGCCATTGCCGAAGAAATTGCGATGCTCCCAGAAATACTGGGTACCGAAGCCCTCGCTCGTCGAATAGCTGGCGCCGAGGCCGACGGACCGGTGATCCCGCTCGGTAAAGGCAAGCGTGATCGGGACGGTCTTCCCGTCAATAATCTCGCCGCGCGGTTTCAGATGCACGCTCTCGAACAGGCCGGAGCGAAGATAGCGGCGACGCAGATCGTCGATGACGCGGGTATCATAGAGGATGCCTGGCTGCCAGCGCGCGAGGCGGCGGATATATTCCTCCTCCACCTGTTTGAGGCCCTCGATATGCAGATCGCCGAAATAGAGGCGCGCGCCAGTATTGACATTCAGCGTCACCTCCATGGCGTCGGTCGCGAAATCCACGACAACGTCCTGTTTCTCGATGGCCGCATCGGGATAGCCATGATGGGCCAGATCGGCAATGACATCGCTTGCCGCAGTGACCACCGGCTCGGATCGGGCGGGCATGCCCCTTTCAATACCTATATCGGAAAGCGCCGGTTTTTCAGGGAGTTCACCCGCACCCTTGAAGTTGATATCGAATTTCGTCAGGCGGAAAAGTGGGCCTGGCGTGATTTCAAAAGTGATGACATGAAGATCATCGCGCGCCTCCAGCTTATAGGCGACCTCTCCCCCATAATAGCCTTCCGAGCGCAGCACCTTCATAAATCCTTCCACATCGACATCGGCGCGGCGGCGCAGCGAGGCGAGGCTGGGCGGCGGCTTGCCTTCAAGCTGGCGAAGACGCGACGATTCTTCCAGCAGATCGCCGATTTCCTCGGTCGGGGCGCCGTTGATCTTCACTTCATAGCGATATTCCGGCGCGGCGGGGATCGTCTCTGTCTCTGCCTCTGCCCTTGTGGCTGTCTCCGTCTTTGTCTCTGCCGCCGGTGCCGCGGTCTTTGCCGGTTCTGCCGCCCGGACCGGCGCGAGGGGAACCACCCCCGCCAACCCCGCCAGGAGGGCCAGTGCCGGCATCAGATGCACAGATGGAAAATATCGTGACGACAAGGGTCGTTTCTCCGGAAGCGGCCCGGACATGCACCCCGGACATACGTCATATAATATAACTCGAAACATCAAATATCTTATATTGAACGTTAAGTAATGCCCCGTTCCGCCGGAGTCCAGTTCACATGTCCTTTATCCGCATAAAATCCGGATGAATGACATCGCGCCCGACAATTTCGCCAGACCTGCCCCTGCGCGTCAGGCCGCGCTTTATGCAACCGGAATGAAGCGATTTTCGTAAAAATTGCCGTCAGTTCTTTATACAGAATTAATCTCTTTTTGCTAGAGTGCCCGCTCACCCATGAGGAATGTTATGCATAGAGCAGGATGGGCGGAACAATTAGTCAGATGACAGAGGCCGGTTCCCCCGGCGTGGAAAAACGCATATATCGCCGCAAGACCGTCATGTGGAGCGGCACGCTGTCGCTGCTATGGGGCGCCCGCCTACTGGACAGGGCGCAGAGCGTCCCGGGCGTCGTCCGCGACCTGTCGGTCAGCGGCGCGCGCTTTCAGACCCGGCATGATTTCCAGCCGACGGATGACGTGGTGCTGGAATTGCCGCGCTTCGGCGCGTTCAACTGCCATCTCATTTGGAAGGAAGGACAAATCGTCGGTCTCAGCTTTGTCGAGCCACCGGAGTTTATCTATAACGCCATAGTTTCGGCGCTGCCGGGCATCTCCCTCGATCCCAACCCGCAGAATATATCCTTATAATTCCGCCGCGTTGCGGAAGATCAGCGAACTGTTGATGCCGCCGAACGCGAAATTGTTGCTCATCAGATGCCGGACGCCGATCTCGCGCCCCGCGCCCATCAGATAGTCGAGTTCGGCGCAGGCCGCATCCACATTGTCGAGATTGGCCGTCGGGGCGAACCAGCCCTCCCGCATCATCTCGATGCCGAGCCAGGCCTCGATCGAGCCGCAGGCGCCAAGGCTATGCCCGAAATAGCTTTTCAGGGAATGAAAGGGGATATCGGGTCCGAGGATTTTTCGCGTCGCGTGGGATTCGGCCACATCGCCCTGCTCCGTCGCCGTGCCGTGGCCACTGATAAAATCAATATCGGCCGCGGTGAGCCCGGCATTGTCGAGGGCGGATTGCATGGCCACCTCCATCGTCGCCTGCGTCGGGTTGGTGATATGGCGGCCATCGGAATTGGTGGCGTAGCCGACAATCTCGGCCAGGATCGGCGCGCCCCGCGCCACCGCATGATCATAGGATTCCAGCACCAGCGTCGCCGCCCCTTCGCCGATCACCAGCCCGTCGCGGTCCTTGTCAAACGGCCGCGGGGAAAGATGCGGCGTGTCATTTTTCGTGCTGGTCGCATAGAGGGTGTCAAACACCGCCGCCATGGTCGGGCAGAGTTCCTCCGCCCCGCCGGCGACCATCAGATCCTGCAACCCGTATTTGATCGCCTCATAGGCATAGCCGATGCCCTGACTGCCGGAAGTGCAGGCGCTCGATGTCGGGATCACGCGCCCGGACAGGCCGTAGAACACGCCGATATTAACGGCCGTCGTATGGCTCATCATCCGCACATAGCTGGTGGCGGTGAGATCGCGGGAATGGCCATCGCGCATCAGGTCGGTGAAGGCGACAACCGGCTTCGTGCTGCCGAAGGAAGACCCATAGGCAACCCCCATCCGGCCCGACTTCAGCACCGGATCATCCAGCAGGCCGGCCATGGTGAGCGCCTTTTCCGTTGCGTAAACGGCCATTTTCGAGACCGGACCCATGCTGCGCAGCGCCTTGCGTGGATAGCGTCCATCAACATCGAAGCCCTCCACCGGGCCAGCGAGGCGGGTGTTGAGGCCGTCATAGAAATCCCAGCTTTCCATGCGGCGGATACCGGTCTTTCCGGCCCGCATATTGGCCGAGATCGCCGCCCAGTCTTCACCGAGCGAGGTCACCCCGCCCATCCCCGTCACCACAACCCGCTTCATTACGCCATGCCTCCGTTTACCGAGATGACCTGCCGCGTGATATACCCGGCCCCGTCCGAACAGAGGAAGGCAACGGTCGCCGCCACCTCCTCCGCCTCGCCAAGGCGGCGCAACGGGATCATCTTCATGATTTCATCGAGCGGGAGTTCCTCGCTCATCGCCGTCTCTATCAGGCCCGGCGCAACACAGTTGACGGTGATCTTGCGCTTCGCCAGCTCCAGCGCCAGCGCCTTCGCCGCGCCGATCAGCCCGGATTTCGATGCGCTGTAATTGACCTGCCCGCGATTGCCCATCACCCCGGAGACCGACGAGATGACGACAATCCGTCCGCCCCGCCGCGCCGACACCATGGGCAGGGTCAGCGGCTTCAGCACATTGTAGAAGCCATCGAGATTGGTGTGGATCACCGCGTCCCATTCATCATCCATCATGGCGGGAAAGGCGGTATCGCGGGTGATTCCGGCGTTCAGCACAACGCCGTAGAAGGCGCCGAAATCCTCCGTCTCCGCCTCCAGGATATCGCGGCACTGATCGCGATCGGCAATATCGAACTGGACAAGCCGCGCCGCGCCGCCCGCCGCCTCGATCAGGCTGACCGTCTCCATCCCCGCCGCATGGTTACGGCCGCAATGGGCGACAATCTCGAAGCCATCCTTCGCAAGCCGGAGGGCAATTGCCCGGCCGATACCGCCGCTCGCCCCTGTGACCAACATTCTTTTTCGCATCCGCTTTCACCCGAAAATTCAGGGTTGGTATACATTAAGCCGCGCTTCGGCGACAAGCTTTTCATCCCGTTCGATGCGGCCATCGAAGACGGCCATCGGCGCTTCGTTATAGACCAGCTTGACGGTGATCTTCAGCCGCTCGCCAATCGCGAAGGACGGGCAGCCGAGTTTCATATTGCGCGTGCTGACAAGATAGCCGATCTTCACCTCTCCGCCCGCATTGCGCGCCATGATGCCGCTATAGGCGGCGATGGACTGGGCCATATATTCAATGCCGACATAGGCGGGAACCGCGTCCGCCGCCAGAAACGGCGTCCGCTCCGTGATATCGACAATCGACGTCACCGTCTCCGCATCATAGCTGAGCACCCGGTCGATCAGGATCATCGGCGGGGCGTGATAGAGGATTTCCGTGACATCATAGGGGCAGGGTTCCATGGGCTAGTCCTTCGTCAGGATGACGCTGATATTGCTGCCGCCAAAGGCGAAGGAATTGCTCATCATCGCGCGGGCATTCTCCCGCCGCTCCCCCGCCTTCACCAGATGGACCGGCGGCAGATCAGGATCCACCACCCCATCCCAGACATGCGGCGGCAACAGCCCCTCCCCGCTCTCAAGGGCGAGACAGAGAAAGGCCAGCTCCGTGCTGCCCGCCGCGCCGAGCGTATGGCCGGTCAGCGGCTTGGTGGAGCTGCTGGGCACGGCCCCGAGCAATTGATGGACGGCTTTCGCCTCCATGCTGTCATTGAGTTCCGTCGCCGTGCCATGCAGGTTGAGATAGCCGATGTCGGCGGCGTTAAGCCCGCTGTCATCCAGCGCGCGGGCCATGGCGGCATGGGCGCCTGTCCCGTCCGGATCAGGCGTGCTCATATGATGCGCGTCGGATGTTTCGCCAATCCCGGCAACGCGCGGGCCTCTCTCTTCCCGGCTCATCAGAAAGACGGCCGCTCCCTCGCCGATATTGATACCGCCGCGGTTCTTGCTGAAAGGATTACAGCGCGCATCGGAAACCAGCTCAAGCGAGGCAAAGCCGTTCATGGTGAGACGGCAGAGCGTATCGGCCCCGCCGACAATGGCCGCATCGCAGAGACCGCTCGCCATCAGCCGCCGCGCCGAGGCGAGGGTCTTGGCGCTGGAGGTGCAGGCCGTGGAAATGGTCATGGCGAGGCCCGACAGGCCGAAGTAACGCCTTAAAAACAGGGCAAGGGAGGCATTGTCCTGCCGGTCATAGTCAAACCCCTCCGGAAACCGCCCCGTCCGGACCTTCTCCGCCACCCCGGCTTCATTATCGCTGATGCCGGACGTGCTGGTGCCGAGAATGACCGCCACGCGATCCGCGCCGTACCGCTCAATGGCGGCGCGGATATCGTCTTCTATCTCCTGCACGGCGGCAAGCAGCAGACGGTTGTTGCGACTATCAAAGCGAAGGAGTTCCGGCGGCACCTCCGGCAGCGACGCGTCGACGGCCCCGGCCATGACTGTGCGCCCGTCCAGAAACCCCGCCATCGGTTTCATCCCGCCCGCATCACCGGCAAAAAGCCGCGCCGCCACCGCCGCCCTGCCTTGGCCCAGCGCATTGATAATGCCGAGACTGTTGAGATACACGGCCTCCCTCATGGCGCCAGTTCGTAGGAAATGATGGTCATTTCATACTGCAATTCGGTATCGCGAATATGGACCTGTTCGTTCCAGGCGTTTGCCCGCAGACTCTGATAGGTAATGTCGAGCGTTTCGGCCCGGTCCGCCACCCGCGCCTGCATGGGATCATCCGCGGGCCAGTAAGCCGCAACAATCACTTTCAGGATATCCACCGCGTTGAGTTCTTCCGATATCCAGTCCGCCCGCGTCGCCTCGACCCCCTTCCCGGTCCAGAGAATATCAAATGCCCGCCGCCCCAGCGCATCGAGCGCGGCGATCTGCATCCGCTCCTCCTTCAGGCTGAGGCGCACCTGCAATCCGAACTGCTGCTCTCCATACCGGCCATTCAGCATCTGGACCACCTCGCGCGGCTGCCCCTCCGGCAATTGCCAGGCGGCGAATTCAATCCCCTCCTCCGGCGTGCTTGCGCAGGCGCCAAGAGTGAGGAAGGCCAGAATGAAGATAAATTTTACGCGCATTGCAGGGCCACCATATCAAGATATTTCCGCCCTTGCGAGACAAAGGGATTTTTTTCATCCCATGCATAACCCGCAAGGATAGACACAATCATCTGCTTGATCGGATTGTCATCTGCGGGCGGGTTGAAGATGATTTCCTGCAAATCGCCGCGATACCATGCCTCGACAAAGATCCGGAAACAATCCACACCGACTTTCAGCGGGCGGGAGAAATCGGCGTCCCAGTCCACGGTTTCCCCGGCAAGCTGTCGCAGCAGCGGATCAACCAGTAAATCGGCGGATTTGAAGGCGACGGTGACGCCGGAGGAGAAGACCGGATCGAGAAATTCTCCGGCATTGCCCAGCAGCGCAAACCGCGGCCCGGCAAGCTGCTTTACCTTTGTCGAATAGCCGGACATCTCCGCGACCGGACGCACGGCGACCGCGCCTTCCAGCAGCGCCTGAAGATCCCGTGTTTCAGAAATGATCTTCCACAGCTTTTCTTCATTGGTGCCGGGGTATTTGGCCAGTTCCGCCGGTGGCACCACAACGCCGAGCGAGGCGCGCCCGTTCGGAAAAGGGATAAGCCAGAACCAGATATCCTTGCAGGCGGGATGCACCGTGATCAGGATCTTGTTGCGGTCGAAATTGCGCCCCTCCAGCCGGTCATCGATATGAGTGAACAGCGCATGGCGCACCGGAAAGTCGGACGGCGCATCCAGATCCATGAGGCGCGGCAGGGCCCGGCCATATCCGCTGGCGTCCACCACGAAGCGCGCCGATATCTCGAATGGCCCGTCCGCATTCGCGCCGGACAGCCTGACGCCGTGATCCGTCATTTCAACGCCGGTCACCTCCTGCCCGAAACGAAGATCCGCGCCTGCATCGCGCGCCGCCTCCGCCAGAAGCTGATCGAACCGCTCGCGCTGCACCTGATAGGTTGTTGCGGGACCGGCGGAAAATTTCTGCGAAAAATCAATGGAGGTGAAGCGCCGGTCATCCGCAAAATCGGCGCCGTTCTTGAACTGGAACCCCGCCGCCGCCAGCCGCGGCAGCAATCCCGCCTTTTCCATGAAAACCATGGATTGCGGCAGCAGGCTCTCGCCAATCACAAAGCGCGGGAAATTGCCCTTCTCCAGCATCAAGACCTTCACCCCCTGCTGCATCAGCAAGGTCGCCGCCAGCGAGCCCGCAGGCCCCGCGCCGATGATCACAACATCACAATCTTCTGTGGCAATGGACATGTCAGAGCGGCTCCGTCATGGGGTTTTTCGTATCCGCCGCAATCGGCGCGAGCAGGTAGGCAAGGGTGATCCCAACCAGAATGGTGAGGCCAAAGGCATGGATGGCGAAGGTGTCGCTCAGCGCCAGCAGCCCGAAGGCCAGCAGGGTGGACAGGGCCGACAGACCATTGGCCAACATGGCGCGGCGTTGCCGGTGGCCTGCGGATTCGCGATTGAACAGCGCATAATCGAGGCCGATGGCAAAAATCAGCATCAGCGACATGGCGTTGAAAAAGGTGAAAGGCTCCCCCATCAGGGCGAGCAGGCAGGGCGCCAGCGCCACCGCGCTCATGGACGGCAGCATCACTTTCAGCGCCCCCATAACCCCATAACGGAGCGACAGGAACACCAGCACGACCCCATAGGCAATGCCGAGCATGATCAGGGCCCGCACCCGATAGGCACCGAATGTCTTGCTGAGGCTGTCCGCCTGGCTGACCAGCGCGATATGACCGGATTTGTCCGCCAGCCGGGCCAGCGCCTCCCGGTCCTTGACGCCGGACAGCATCACCGCATGCACGACAATGCCGGGCGTCCCGTAAACCCGGAGCTGCGAGATCAGCTCGGGCATGCCCTCGCCGGTAAACTGATCGAGGGTCAGGGGTTGATCGACGCGGGGATAGGGTTGCTCTCCCGCCAGGCCGAGGGCGGCCATATGCTGTTCAAGTTGCGGCATCAGGGCCCTGTCAACCAGCGCCCGGTTCTCAGACTGCCGCGCTTTCGACGGAATAAACTGGGAAATCATACGATAGTTGCCAATCGCGCCACTCGCCCGCAGGGCTTCCAGATCCAGCGCCAGCGCCTCTTCCGCCTGCAAGACTTCT
The DNA here is from genome assembly GCF_002694385.1 of Sneathiella sp. GTDB lineage: Bacteria > Pseudomonadota > Alphaproteobacteria > Sneathiellales > Sneathiellaceae > Sneathiella. Next base: position 289,046 of record NZ_NZMB01000005.1, on the reverse strand, counting down.
TCCGCCCCCGAACCGCGCACGAAAAAGCGGTATGTCTGGTTGTCCACCCCGGCAAGATAACGGATCGCCTGTTCCTCGGCCTGCAACTCCTGCGGCAGCGATTGCAACCGCCGGACATCATCATCCGCCGTGATGCGCGTGGCGCCGAACAGTCCGACGAGGACAAGCATCCCGATCAGTAAAATCCGTCCGCCGCGCAGCTCTTTCCGCCACCAGAAATCATGCAGCTTCATGGAAGCCGCAAGCAGTTTCTCGCCATGGCTGAAGGGCGTCGCCCGATCCAGATAGGGGAAGAGATACAGAACGCAGAGATAGGCCATCGTCAGCCCGGAGGCCGAGAACAGCGCAATCTGCTGCAATCCCGGAAACGGCGTGAGCGCCAGGGTGATGAAGCCGAGAACGGAACTGACAAGGCCGAGCGTGAGGCCGGACCGCACGGCCCGCGCCCGCAACGCCGCCGTGGGGGCGCCGCTGCCGAATTTTTCGCAAAAATAATGGAAGGCATAGTCAACCGAAATACCGATCAACCCCACGCCAAAGACCAGCGCCAGCATTTGCAGGGAGCCGAAAAACAGCAGCGTCACCGCCAGCCCGCCGGTTATGCCCGACGCAATTGCCACCAGGATGAGGGCCAGAGGCTGGAAACTCCGGAACACGAGAAAATTCAGGAGAATGATGCCGACAAGCGAAATAACGCCGATAAAGCCGGCCTCATCCTCCGCCTGACGATAGGCATGTTCGCCGTAAAAAACCGCACCGGTTTTGAGGATTTTCAGATCGCCATGCGCTTTCACAAGCTGCTGCGTCGTCTCATCAAACAACTTGAGAGCGCGCGTCTGAAACCCCTTGTCGAACGGATTTCCCGCGAGCCGCCCCCGCACCAGCACATACCAGACGCCTTTTTCCTCAACGGCCAGCACATTGGCGCGGCTTTGCAGTTTCGAACTGTTTTCCGCCCCCGCCGCCAGATAGTTGGGAAGCAACAGAAACGGATCGCGGCGAATGACTTCCGCATCGGCAAGCGACAGCGGCGAGACGATTTGCACCATCGCCCGGTCAATCAGCGTCTGCCCCTGACCGGCCATCAGCAACCGGCGATCACTTTCCGACAGCAGGCCGGTGCGATGCGGAAAAAGCGTCTCGCTCATATGCCGAAATGTGGACTGTCCCGTATGATTTTGCAGCGATTTGAGAACGCCGCCATCCACCAGCGTCTTGCCAAGCATCTGCGCCGCGGCGCGCGCCGTTTCAAAATTAGCATTGCCCACCAGCACAATCAGCTGATCCGTCCCCTGCGCCCGTTCCGCCGCCTCAGCCCGGACAACCCACTCCGCGCTTTCCGACTGCGGCAGCATGGCGACGACATTGGTATCGAGCGGCAGGCCATCCTTCAGCCGCCAGCCGATGAGAATAACGGCGGCAATCAACAGCCCGAGATAGACCCAGAGGCCGACCCGGCTCACGGTTGCGCACTCCGGGCGCTCTGCGCCGCCGCCTTCACCTCTTCAACCGGGGCGATGCGCTGCTCAGAGAAGCTGATCACATCCCGATCGCCATTGCTTTTGACAATTTCCACCATTTCGAGAAAGTCGCCGATGGAGAAATTGAGATAGGCAAAAGGCAGGTTCAGCCCGCTTGCCTGGGGCGTGAAGCGCAAGGAGAATTTGCCATCGGCCGCCGGTATCAGCTTCGCCCCCGCCAGCTCCTCGAGCGATTGCCAGTTACCGCCGAGACTGTTCTCGAATGTCTCGCGCAGCAATTTGAAACCGGGAAACTGCTTGAAACCGAGGCGGGTCACCTCGGCGCCGCCGACGGACTGGCTGAGCCCCTCGTCATCAATCACCATGCGGCTGAAGAAGGGGGTTTCCGTCTGCCAGATCAGGGACGATTTCGGCATCAGAAAAAAAACACCTTCTGACAGGATCGGTTTTTCAAACCCCCGCAGATACCGCGCCTGTTCGAAACGGCCCATCAACGCCTCCCCTTCCTTGAGGGTTTGCGGCGCAGCAGGGGCCAGACCGGCGGGGCCGCTCACAAGGAACAGCAGCAGCAGACAAAAAAGACGTTTCACAAAAGGGATCCCACTTTATCATAAAGGACGGGTGGTGATTGAAATAGCATTTCCTCCGTCCGCTGATCAACTGCAACCTGAATGGTATAGCCGCGCGTGATTTTCTCGCCCGTGTCCCTATGGTTGATTTCATAGTTGATCTTGAGGCGGTTTTCATATTCAGCAAGGATCGCCCGCACCCGCACTTCCTCGGCAAAGCGGATGGAGCGGATATATTTGATACGCATATCGACAATCGGCCAGGCGTAGCCGCTGTCGCTCATCTGCTGATAGTTATAATCCAGCTTGTCCAGCAGGGCGCAGCGCGCCAGTTCAAAAAACCGCGGGTAATTGCCATGCCAGACAATGCCCATGGGGTCGAGGTCATAAAACTGGCATTTGACGGTTACTTCAGCCGCAATCATGGGGTTTCCTTATTCTTTTCTTCCGGCCGCAGGCGTTGCCCGGGGAGCGCCCAGAAATCATAAAAATTATACCATTGCTCGGGATAGCGAAGACACCCCTGCTCAAGCTGCTGCACATAGGCCGCCATCGGCGCGGCAAGGCCGTCGCGGGGCGGACGGCCGCGCACAACCCTGTCCGTGATCTTTTCAAACAGGATGCGGAATTTCCCGTCCTCGCGCAGGCAATGCAGCGAATAGACGGGACAGCCAAGCAGGGAGGCAATCAGCCAGGCCCCTTCGGAAAAAGGCGCGGGCGCGCCCAGAAAATCCATCACCCGGATACGTTTCGATTCGCCAAGCGGGATGCGGTCCCCGGCAATCACAATCCAGTTGCCAGCCTGGAGCTTTTCCTGAAGCTCGATCAGCGTGGCCGGGCCGATATCCTCCACCTCCTGGACATTGACCGCCGCCGCCGGATTGGCGCGGTTAAGAATTTCGGTGAAGCGGGCGGCATTGCGGGTATGGGCAAAGACGGTGACATTATCAATGCCCCGCGCGGCGCCAACCGCCCGCAGCACATCGACATTGCCAAGATGCGAGGTAACGACGAGGATGCCCTGCCCCTCTGTGCCAAGGCCATCAAGGCGGAGAAGATCGTCCCGGTCCAGATCCGCAAGCCGGATATGGCCAAGCCAGGCGGCCAGCCGGTCCAGCGCCATCGCCCCGAATGACCGGTAATGCCGCCAGAGTTGCCACAGGCTGACCTCCCCCGCCTCTGCCTTCATCGAGAAGATTCGTCGCCAGTAATCGCGGGAGGCGCGGCGCGAAGCAGTGCCCGTCAGGAAGAAATAGAGCAGCACCGGCTGCATCAGGGCCCAGCAGACACGACGCCCCAGCAACCGGTAAGCTGCCAGAAGGAAGTTAAGGCCGAATGCCATGCCCCGCTCGTCAATCCGCCCCCAATGCTGCGTGTCCGCGTCCATCCGGCGCCGGCGCCGTCGCCGTATCAGCATCGGCAAGCGGCACAACATCCCGAAGACAAGACGGGTATGCATTTTGGTGATCAGCCAGTTATCCATGCCAATCCGGAAGTTCGAGCTGTTATCCGGCGGGTAGGTGACCGACACCGGCAGCATGCGCATCTTGACGCCCCGCCAGTGAAGCCGCACCATGATCTCCGTGTCGAAATCCATATAATGGCCGATGCGCTCGCTCTCCATCAGCCCGAGGGTTGGCGCGAGAGGGTAGATGCGATAGCCGCACATGCTGTCCGTGATCTCCATCGACAGGGTCTCGATCCAGACCCAGACATGGGTGATCCAGCGGGCGAATTTCCGCGCGGGCGGAATGGTGTCATCGTAAACCGGCTCGCCGCTGATCAGGGAGTGCGGATGGATCTTCGCAATCTCGATCATCGCCGGCAGGGCATGCAGGTCATGCTGCCCGTCCGCATCAATCTGCAACGCATGGCTGAAACCTTCCGACGCGGCAAGGCGGAAGCCCGCCATCACCGCCTGGCCCTTGCCGCCATTTGTCTCCTGACGATGGACGGTGATGCCCCTCTCCGGATCATGCAGCGCGGCAAGCGCGGACTTTGCCGGTTCCGCACTGCCATCGTCGATAATGAAAACCCGCAGATTCTGTCTGCGAAGCGCCGCGATTACCGTCTCGATATGGCGATAGTGGTTATAGCTCGGGACAATGGCGGCAAGGGAGAAACTCATGGGGATGTCAGCTCGAAAAAGCCGGAAGAGCAGACTTCCTCCCCCTTGTGGTAGGAGAAGTGAAGCCGTCCCGCCTCCCGCTGCCAATCAAGATTGAGTCCGATATGGCTGCCTCCGACGATCAATTGCGAGAATTTAAGCTGGCCGAGGCGGGCGATATCCCCCGTCATCCCGAGATAGCGGCGGGCGAATTTCACCGCCCAGTCAACTTGCGCAACGCCAGGCAACACCGGCTCCCCCGGGAAGTGCCCCTGAAGCTGGAACAGATCCTCCGTCACCATGAAGGCAAGTTCGATCACATCCCCATCCTGCCGCACGATTGTGAGGCGGGGTTCCGTCGGGCTGGCCGACCAGGTTATTTCTGAGGTGCTCTGCATGGTCTTCTCAGTCTAATTATCCCGCCCTTCCTCTGCAAACAGTTCATTGAGAACCGTCTGCTGACGCTTGCCCTGCGCGTTCAGCGGCAACTGCGCAACGAAGCGCCAGCGGCGCGGCAGGGCGGCATTTTCCAGATGTCCGGATAGCGCCTTGCGCAACTCCCGACCGAGCCGGAACGCCCCCAGTGTCGCGTGCATCTCCCATCCCGCCGTAGTCGGTTCAACCACCGCCACCAGGGTATCGCGCACACCCGGAAGGATGAAAACGGCCGCATCGCGAACAAGCGAGGAATTGGTGAGATGCTGTTCGATTTCCAACAGGGAAATACGCTTCCCCTCAATCTTGACGAACTGGCTGGCCCGCCCCGTGAGCAGGAATCCCCCATCGTCAAAGCGCGTGACGAGATCGTTCATCGCTTCCCACTCGCCTTTTGCCGTATAGGCGGCGCGGACATGCAGCAGCCCTTCCGCATCGGTCCGGGTTTCGGCCCCCGGCAGGGGACGGAACGGCGTTGCCTCTGTCATCTGCTGACGACAGGCGATGGCGCCGGTCTCGGTGCTGCCGAAAATTTCCGTCGGTACCGGCCCAAACAGCCGCGCCGCCTGCGCCGCCGCCGCAAAGGGCAGCGGCCCGCCCGCCGCGAAAATGACCGGCATGCGGTCCTCCCCTCTCAATGGATCGAGAGGCGGGATGCGCGTCAGATGCGCCGGGCTGGTCACCAGAGAACAGGCGCGCGGCGCGGCGGCCAGCAACTCCTCCCATATCTCGAAGATGCCCGGAAAAAACGGCCGTCCCTCACAAAGCGGCAGCAGGCATTTGAAATAAAGGCCGAAAATATGCTGATGGCTGACCGTACCGAGGGTCGCCGACCCTGCAAGCCGATCACCAAAGCAGCCATGCAGGACAACCAGTTCATCCTCAATCTGCTTCAAACTTTTGGGGACCTGTTTCGGCAGCCCCGTGGACCCGGAGGTATAGAAATCAAACCGGCAATCGGCCGGATCGAGCGGGCGGAAAGCAAATTCCCGCCCCCTGCGCCCGTCAATCGCCATCTGCTGCGGCCCGTCCTGTTCCACAATATCGGAAAGAAGCGGGCTATCCCCGCTGACGAACAGATCCAGCATCCCGGGCAACACATTCGGCGGCACAATGACATGACAACCGGCCTGAAAAGCCGCCAGCATGCCGCAGACAAAGGCATAGCCGCTGTGGCAGGCTAGAACCAGACGGGGCCGCCCGCGTGCCACGATCCGCGCGGCAAGGTCCGCCGTTTCGGCATGAAGATCAGCGAAACTTTTGACATGCCCCGCCGCCAGACAGGCGACAGGCGTCTTTCCATCCCGGTCCGAGGTCAGCAGTTTTGAGGCGGGAACAAACATCTCTCACCCCGCTTTCCGGCGCTTCACATACTGGCGCAGCAGATATTCACCGCCGAACATCAGACCGATAAGAAGGTAGGATACAAATCCGTTATAGAGGGTCCATATTTCCAGACTGGCATAAAACGCCGTCCAGAGGGAGACGGCTGCATTCAACAGGAAAAAAACCACCCAGGCCTCCGTCACCCGGCGGGTATAGCGGATGGCGTGATCATCCAGCTCGCCTTCCATCGCGCGGGCGATCCGCTCGATAATTGGCGGTGGCGAAATAAGGGAAAATCCGAACAGTGCCGCGAAGGACAGGCTGATCAGGACCGGATAGGCTTTGACCGCCAGCAATTCATCAAGCAGCAGAAGCAGCAGAACGGCACCAAGGATAAACAGATACAGCCCGGCTTCAGACCTGCCGCCGATGCGGCGGCCCCGTTGCAGGGCGATGCGCAGCAGCAGAAAGGCAACCAGCGCCAGCCCCACGACGAGCGGGGAAAATTTCATCAATCCGAAATAGACGACAAACGGGTAGGCCAGGCTGATCAGGACAAGCAGCAGATCCAGCGGCCGGACTTTACGCCGCCAGAAGGGCATGAACGCGGTCCACCACGTCACCTACGGAACGCACGGTGCGAAACTCCTCCGGCGGGATTTTCTTGCCGGTCAGATCCTGCAATTTGACCACCAGATCCACCGCGTCGATAGAATCAAGGTCAAGATCCTCATAAAGCTGCGCGTCGGGAGAAATCTGCTCCGGCGGCACCTCAAACATTTCCACCAGATACTCGCTGAGCTTGTTATAGATGTCTTCGCGGGTCATGCGCCCATCTCCTTCCGCTCGGCGGTGATGAAGTTTGCAAGATTGCGAATGGAGGAGAAATGATCTTTCAAATCATCATTCTTGGCGCTGATCTTGATGCCATAGGTCTTCTGAATGGCGACGCCCAGTTCCAGCGCATCAATGGAATCGAGGCCAAGCCCGTCCACAAACAGACGTTCCTCGCTGTCGATCTCCTCCGGCGTGATATCCTCCAGATTGAGAGTATCGATCACCAGCTTTTTGATTTCGAGTTCAAAATCACTCATGGCAAAGCTTCCCAATATAATATTGCTCCAACTCCCGGGTGAGCCGTCGCACTTTAATTGACCTCGGTTCATGCCTCAAGTAGCCGGACATGTCCAGAAGTTCATCGAATGATATATCAAAACGCGACTGACGGGGAGGGATTGCATACCACGGGCTTCCCTTCGCCAGCGTCGGCGGATCGCAGAGGATGGTGACAAGCTGGATCGGCGTTTCGAAATGGGTTGCTATGTTGGCGAAACCGCGCTGAAACCGGATCGGCTGCCCGGGGACGGACCGCGTCCCTTCCGGGAAAATCAGGATATTCTGCCCTTTGGCCAGGGCTTTTTCGCATTGCGTCATCATGCTCATCGCATCGCCGTCATTACGGATGTATCCGGCGGCGCGCATCACCCCGCCAAGATAGGGGTTGTCCCACAGCTCATGCTTGACGATGCATTGCACATCGGGCATGCGCGACATCAGGAAAACCGTATCCAGCAGCGCGGGATGATTGGCAACGATGAGCGCGCCGCGCAATTGCGACAGCTTTTCCGCACCATGAAAACGGGAATCGATAATACCGCCGATCCGCAGCATGAAAACGAAGAAACGGAAAGCATGATAGATCACGCGGCGCACCCGGCGGATGCGCGTCTCGTCATCTTTCGTGAGCAGCGCGATGGGCGGAAAGACGAACAACGTCATGAGTGCGCCGCCCAAACTGAAACAGGCAAAGGCAATACCCGTTCCGATCAGTCGCCAGACATAGTTTATTTTCTCAAACATGACGGCGGCACCACCAGTCTCCCTGCTCCCCCGACCAGCGCCATTCCCCCTGCCCTCGCAGCATGAAGCGCAGAAAACTGGTGAGCGGATCACCGCCATGCTCCCGTCCGACGGCGCCTGTAAAACCGAAGCGATACATTTCCCCTGCCGCCTCATCGGCCGGGGCGATCAGCAACGCCAGCGCGGCAAGCGGCACCTCCGCATCACCATATGGCTCATAAAATTCGGGCAGCGGTTCATCCGCATGCAAGAACAGCACCGGAGAGGACGGATCTTCCTGCAAGGTTGTGAGTGCCTCGATCAGCCCGAGGCAGAAACTCTCCCCACCGGCGGCAATGGCCGTATGGGTTTCCCTGTTCTTGCTGATGATGGACAGCATTCCGGCCAGCGAATTATGCACCGACATGCCGAAGCCGGTGGGAGACAAGGGCTCCTCCCGCGCCAGGCTTTCCAGCAGCCCCAGCATCTGGGTCACATTGCCGTTGCGCGACGAGAAGACAAGCCGCGGAGAAAGGCCAGGATCGATATCCATCGCCGTCCTCAGCGCCAGCTTGCCAAGCCGTGACAGGCGACGGCGGAGGCCAGCGGGCAAATCCCGTACATCCGGCATTTCCCCCTGCCCTGTCGGCAACCCCGCCTCGCCTTCCGCCCATTGCCGCCAGGCATCCGGGTCATACAGACCCGGCGCCCAAGCGGACCAACGCTGAAGCGAGAAGGACAATGCAACCTCACCCATTGTCAGATCAGGCAGTGAGCGACGCCTTATTCAGTTCCTTGTTGATGTCATTCTCCAGCGTCCGGACCCATTTGTTATAGCTGCGATGGATATTGCCATTTTCATACAGCAGATCCTGGCTGCTGACATATTCGATCGAATAGGTCGTCTTGGAATAGCGGATATTGACCACGGCAACATGGCTGCGGTTGTGCAGCGTCGCCTTGAACAGGCCAGCCCCCGCCTCTTCGATGCTCCAGCCCCGATTGATGGCCGCCGTGCGGATGGCCATGGCAATGCGGTCAACGGAACCTTCCTGCAGCTTCATCGGCACATGACCGGCATCGACGTTATAAACCGGCTGTACGCGGCCGAAACAACCGCTGACAAAAAGGGCCATGGTCACCACCATCGCCAGATAGAAAAACTTCTTCATTATGTTGCCCCTCCAAAGGCGTTCAAGCGATACCCGCATTTCGGGTCGGGTATTGTCCCCGACAAAGATTTACATTTCCTTTGAACGAATGGCCAGAGCGAAAGCCGATTTTTTAACGTAATTCCATCTGCAACAGGGCGTCTGTCATTTCCCTGCACTGTCGAGCACTTTTCGAAATCGTAAAAAGGCCGCCATAAAGAAAGCCGCCCCAATCGCGGCCATCGCCAGCATTTCCGGCCAGATTATGTCGATCCCCGCCCCCCGGAACAGGACGCTCTGGGCAAAGCTGACATAGTGAGTGGAGGGCGAGAACTGCATAACGAACTGCAGCCATTCCGGCATACTTTCAAGTGGCGTCGTGCTGCCTGACAGCAGATTCATAATCATATAGGTCAGCATCACCAGCAGGCCGAACTGCGGCATGGAGCCGGCCAGCGTGGCCAGCAGGATGCCGAAGGACGTTACCGAGAAAAGATAGACCACCGCGCCCAGCAGAAACAGTGATTTCGAGCCATAAATCATCACATCCAGCATTCCCTCGACAATAAAAACCAGGGAAACCATGGCTGCAAGGATGATGACCAGCCCATTCGCCCAGACCTTGGACAACATGATTTCCGCCGATGTCACAGGCGTGACCAGTAAATGTTCAATCGTGCCATGTTCCCGCTCACGGATCAGCGCCGCGCCGGTCAGGATCATGGACAGCAACGTCACATTGTTGATGATGGTCATCACTGACATGAACCAAGCGGAATTGAGATTGGGATTGAAGGCTGTCCGGATCACCAGGCTGACGGGAGAAGCCGTTGTCCGCGTTCCAGCCGGATCGAGAAAGCGCGCGGCCTCCCGCTGAATGATGCTCTGGATATAGGCGGCACCATTTCCAGCGATGGCCATGGCGGTGGCATCCACATTAATCTGCACCGCAGGGCGGCGGCCCGCAATCAGGTCAGCCTCGAAATCCGGGGGGATGCTGACAATGAAAATATAACCGCCTGTATCAAGCTGATGGTCGACCTCCCGCCCGTCCACCTCGACCGCCGGTTTGAAATACGGCGGCAGAAGGGCATCCGTAATCCGCCGGGATATGATGGAACGGTCTTCGTCCAGAACGCCGACCGCCGCATTCGCCACCTCCATCTTGGCATTCTGCGCCACCTGATAAACCATGAAGGTAAACGCCCACACCAGAAGGAAAATCATCACCGGGTCGGACCGGACGCTGTGCAGCTCCTTTATTCCAAGGCGGTATATATTGCGCAGCCGCTTCCACATGATCAGCGTTCCTGCTTTTTCAGCAGCAGCACAGAGAGCAGCAGGAAGGCAAAGCCGAACAGCATCAAAATGACGATATCCGTCCAGAGCTCGGAAAGCCCCAGCGATTTCGTGAAACTGCCGACACTGATCTGCTGGAAATAGGGTGCGGGGAAAAACTGGCTCATGAATTTTGCGCCACCGCCGAGGCTGGAAACCGGGGTGAGGAAGCCGGAAAAATTCATGGTCAGCAGCATCGTGACAATCGCCGCGGCGAACACGGCGGCAATCTGGCTGCGGACGAAGGTGGAAACCAGCATCCCGAGGCCTGTTGTCGTCCAGACATAGATCAGTGCTCCGCACGTCAAGGCGACCACCGATCCTTTGAGCGGAACGCCAAAAACCCCGATGACAACAAGGGTGAGCGTGATAAAGCTGAGAAAGGAAATAACCACATAGGGAAGCTGCTTTCCCAGCAGGAACTCGCTTCGGGAAACCGGTGTCGCGTAAAAATTGGTAATCGATCCGAGTTCTTTCTCACGCACGATGGCAACTGCCGTCAGCATCGAGGGGATCAGCCCGCAGAGCAGCATGATCACCCCCGGCGTGATGGCATAGGTGCTTTTGAATGCCTGGTTATAAAGATAACGGATATTGGTATCGACAACCCCGGCCGCCGGTTCAACGCCATATGTCCGGCGAGCAAGATCAATCACATATTGTTGCACCACACCTTCCACATAGCCTCGCATTGTCTCGGCCCGAAAGGTCATTGCCCCATCAATTTCCACAGAGATTTCCGGATGGCGGCCCGTCAGCAGATCCCGTCCAAAGCCGGATGGGATTTCGATGACGGCCTGCGCTTCGGCGCGTTTCAGCATCTGCTCCGCCGCTTCAGGCGTTGCGACAGCTGGTTGCTCTGAAAAGTAACGGGATCCACGAAAATTCTCGAGAAGCTGGCGGCTTTCGATACTTCTGTCCTGATCCAGGGCGACAAAGGGCATATCCTCCACATCGAAGGAAATGCCATAGCCGAAGGTAATCATCAGCAGGATCGGCCCCAGCATCGCAAAAGCCAGACGGATCGGATCGCGGATCAACTCCTTCGTCTCGCGCCTTGCATAGGCCAGCATGGCGCGGAGGCGGAACCTGCCCCTATGTGCGGGGGGACCACCGACGGCGGCGGCATCCGCAAGACCGGACGGCCCGTCTTCTGCTTCATCGCTTGCAAGGCCGCTCGCCTCCTTCAGATAATCGACGAAGGCGTCATCAAGACTGGCCGCGCCACGGCGCTCTTTCAACTCCTCCGGCGTGTCGACGGCCAGCACTTTCCCGGCATGCATCAGGGAGATACGGTCGCAGCGTTCCGCCTCGTTCATGAAATGCGTGGAGATGAAGATTGTCACCCCCTCCTCCCGCGACAGCGTGATCAGCAGACGCCAGAAATCATCCCGCGCGATGGGATCAACACCCGATGTCGGCTCGTCAAGGATCAGTATTTCCGGCCGGTGCAGTACTGCCACGGCAAGCTGGAGACGCTGCTTCACCCCGAGTGGCAGGCTAACCGGACTGGCGTCCTGAACCGCCGCGAGGCCGAACCGTTCCAGCACCGCGTCGATACGTGCGGACATCTCCGCTTTCGGCAAGTCGAACAGATGGGCGTGCAGCTCGATATTCTGATAAACGGTGAGCTCGCCATAAAGCGAAAAGGATTGCGACATATAACCGACGCGCCGACGCGTCTCCATATCACCGGCGTTGAGTATCCTGCCGAACAGCCGCGCCTCCCCCTCGGTCGCCGGGCTGAGGCCCGTCATCATCTTCATGGTCGTTGTCTTGCCGCAACCGTTGGAGCCAAGGAAGCCAAAAATCTCCCCCCGCTCAATGGCAAATTCCACATGATCGACGGCGGTGAAATCACCGAATTTCTTGGTCAGACCGATGGCCTCAATGGCAATCCCGCCTCCGGTTTCGGGACGCGGCGACACGACAACCTCCTGATGCCGGGCCTGCTTTTCTTCCGGCAACAGGCGGATGAAGGCCTCTTCCAGTGTTTTGCCGCCGGTTTTCTCCAGCAGTTCCCGAGGCGCCCCCGCGGCGATGACATGGCCCTCATCCATGGCGGCTATGAAATCAAAGGTCGCCGCCTCCTCCATATAGGCGGTGGCGACAAGGACGCTCATCTCCGGCCGTTCCCGGCGGATATCCCCGATCAGGTCCCAGAACTGGCGGCGGGACAACGGGTCCACTCCGGTTGTCGGTTCATCGAGAATGAGCAGGTCCGGATCATGGATCAGCGCGCAGCAGAGACCGAGCTTCTGCTTCATCCCGCCGGACAGCTTTCCCGCCGGTCTTTTGCGAAAGGGTGCCAGGCCGGTTGCCGCAAGCAATCTGTCGATGCGCCTCTCGCGCTCCGCCCGGCCCTGATCGAACAGACGCCCGAAAAAGCTGAGATTTTCATCAATGCTGAGAGTCGGATAAAGATTTTTACCGAGCCCCTGCGGCATATAGGCAATGCGATAGACGGAGCGCTGGCGATGCGCCCGGTCCGCCATATCGCCACCCAACGCCTCAACCCGGCCCGACTGGATCCGCCGCACGCCCGACGCCAGCGCCAACAATGTCGATTTACCGACCCCATCCGGGCCGATCAGCCCGACCATTTGCCCCGCTGGCAATGTCAGCGTAACATCATCAAGAGCATGAATATCGCCATAGCGATGGGTCACCCCCTGCAGCCGAACAGAAAATGCGGCCGGTTCGCTCATTCGGGCAGCTTGATCTGCAAGGCATCCGGCCAGTCAACCGCAGGCGGGAGCATGACATAGGCATTCCCCCGAATGCCTGTTTTGACACGATCTTCATATTGTACTAGCAGTTCCGGGGAAATGCTAATCTTGACCCGGAACATCAGCTTCTGCCTCTCGTCAGCGGTTTCGACACTGCGCGGGGTGAATTGCGCTTCCGCCGCCACGAAAGACACCCGCGCCGGAATGACATATTCAGGCGCCGGATCAAGGATCAGCCTCGCCTCGCTGCCGATCGCGAGACGGCCCGCATCCGCCGCCGGCAGGAATATCGTCATATAGACATCGGCAAGGTTGAGAAGCGTTAAAATATTGCCACCCGCCGCGATCACTTCCCCCGGCTCGACAAGGCGGTACTGGATCCGGCCGCGCACCGGGGCCCGCAATTCCAGATCTTCAAGCTGGGCGCGGATACGCGCCACCTGCTGTTCCGCTGCGCCGATCATTTCCTCATTTTCGGCGACACGGGCCCGGGCCGAGGTATTCGCCGATTGCGCCGCCTGATATTCTGTCATTCGCTGATCGAGGGTCTGCTTGCTGGCAAAGCTGTCCTTGACAAGCGTTTGCGCTCTCTCCAGCATCTGCCTGGCGAGTTTTAACTGGCTTTCACTACTTTTGACCGCCGCCTCCACATCGGCGCGGTTTTGTTCCAGCCGACGCACATCCGCCTCCGCCGCCCGTAATTGTGCGGTCACTTCTCTGGCATCCAATCGGGCGAGAAGCTGACCGGTTTCTACCATATCGCCTTCCCTGACGAGTACTTCTGCAAGGCGTCCGGCATATTTCGCGGCAATATTGATCTGTGTCGCCTCGATCCGGCCGTTGCTCATGACAATTCCGTCCGGCAGACGGGAGGCCAGTTCTTTCTGCCAATAAACATAACCACCACCCACAAGTGCCAGAAGCAGAACGAGAACAACGATCCATTTCTTCATATCTCTGTTGCTTTCCTGCAAATATGGAACTGCCTTGAACGGAACGTCGCCCTGACCCAACCCTATCCTCGGCCCGGAAGCGGGGCATTGATACGGATCAAGACAATCCTGCAAGATGGACGATTTTACCATGGCCAACGTCGCGACTCAAAGCGCCGACAGAGAGAATTCGCAACTTATGGCTGAAACAACAGCTATCAGGACTTGTAAAGTGCCGACTTGAGGCGTTTCAAAAGTTCTTTTCGTTCCGCATCTGTCTTGCTCTCCAGTTCACTGCGGATATCAAGGCTCAGTTCGGCATATTCATTATGCCAGTCAGGTCGCCCAATGGCTTCCGAGGGTAGACGCGGACGGACTTCCGGCCTTTGTAACGCCCCGCCCTTCAGCGGAAGTTCAAATTCATCATCCAAATTCGGAATGATGATCTGCTGACTGTCAAATCCGCTTTTGACCAGATCATCGCGAAACGCCGCCAGCGATTCCTCCGACCCATGCGTCAGGAAAACCGACTGGCGGACCGGCTGTCGCGCTTTCATCCACAGCACAAGCTCCGCCCCGTCCGCATGTCCGGAATAGACATCTATGGAATGGATCTGCGCCCGGACTATAATTTCCTCGCCCTGTATTTTGACTTTTCTGACCCCCTTTTCCAGCAGCCTGCCGAGCGTTCCCTCGGCCTGATATCCCACCAGCAGAATGGTCGATTCCGTCCGCCAGAGATGGTTTTTCAGATGATGTCGGATCCGGCCCGCATCGCACATTCCACTGGCGGCAAGAATGATGACCCGTCCTGCAAAACGGGAGATCGCCTTGCTTTCATCAACCGTTTCTGTGAAATGAAAGCGTGGGTTTTCAAACGGGTGATCGCCTGTTTCTGCATCGGTCAGTTCGTCAAGATGCTCCCGAAAGACCGATGTGATGCGGATGGCAAGGGGAGAATCAAGAAAAACGGCGGTGCTGCTGATCTCCCCCTTATCCATCAGATAATCCATATCCAGCAAAAGTTCCTGCGTTCTTTCCACCGCAAAGGACGGGATGACAAGCGCCCCGCCGCGGTCCATCGCTTCCGTAATCTCGCGGGCCAGTATCTCGCGTCGCCGGGCCGGGCTTACCGGCGCGCGCTGGCGCCCGCCATAGGTGGATTCACAGATCACATAATCGAATCCGGCCGGGGCATCGGGCCCGCTGTGAAAGAGCTTGTTCTCAGGGCCGATATCCCCCGAAAAGAGCAACCTCAATGTCTCACCTTCTGTTGCAATTTCCAGTTCGATCGACGCCGCACCGAGAATATGTCCCGCATTCCAGTAGCGAGCCCGGACACCCTTTGCGGGGGTCAGCCATTTCTCAAACGCGATAGCGCGTATCTGATCAATCGCGGCCTCCGCATCCTTCCTGGTATAGATCGGCTCAACTGTCGGCCTGCCCCGTTGCTGATTGCGGCGATTAAGACGCTCCACCTCAACTTCCTGAATATAGCCGCTGTCGGGCAGCATATAGCCGAGCAGATCACGGCTCGCCGCCGTCGCATAGACCGGCCCGTCGAAGCCCTGCCGGATCAGCTTCGGGATCATCGCGCCGTGATCGGCATGGGCATGGGTCAGCAGCACAAAATCAATCTTGCGCGGGTCAAAAGGGAAAGAGCCATAGTTCAGCTCCTTCACTGTCTTGGTGCCCTGAAACAACCCGCAATCCACCAGAAACTGCCACTTGCCTGTGCGCACCCAGTAACAGGAGCCGGTTACTGTCCCCGCCGCGCCGCAAAAACGGATGCTGATCGTCATCTGGAAAGCTCCTCTCTGAGCGGCACGAGCAGCAGCTCATGCAAGGGAATATCACTGGTTTCATGTGCAATACTGTCCGTGGCGCGTATCCTCTGGACACCCGACGCCCGCACGGCCTCCAGATCCTCCCGCCGCGCCAGCATGTGAACGGTGATGACGTCAATATTCCCGGCGCCGCGGGCCTTCAGCGTCTTCACCGCCTCGCATATGGTCATGCCGCTCGACATCACATCATCAAGCAGAATAATCCGTCGCCCAGCCAGGTCGCCGCCCTCCGGGAACTCCACCGCAACCTCGCGATCCCCGCTTCGCCGCTTGGCGCCGATGAGATAGGGAAGCGAAAGCGGCGTTGCAATGGCCTTGACCCATTGTTCTGATTCCGCATCAGGTCCGGCGAGGATCACCTCCGTCAGATCTTCTTTACTGAGGGTTTCGGCAATCACCCCCGTCGCCGTCAGGGCATCGGCGCGGCAGTTGCCGAAGACATCCTGCAGGTTGTCGATGCGGTGCAGATGCGGATCGACCGTGACAACCCGGTCAAAATAACGGGCCAGATACTGGCCGATGAGACGTTGGCTAACCGCCTCTCCCGGCGTAAAGGCAATATCCTGTCGCATATAGCAAAGATAGGGGGCCACCAGAACCAGCCGGTTCGCCCCCAACTCCCGGAATGTGGCGGCGGCGAGGGCGAGATGCAGCAGCTTCTCGTTCGGGTGATCAAGGCTGGCGTAAATCACGACGGTGCCTGTCGATGGCTCCACCCGCACCTTGCTTTCGCCATCGGGAAATTTATGAATTTCAATGGGATAGGCATCCACCCCGAGGCTCATGGACAACCCTTTGGCGATTTCCCGATAACCCGGCAGGAAGTGCAGCGAAACTGTTTTCATGCGGCGCCTCCAATCACATATCCGCTTCCCTCGGATGCGAATTTGACCGCAAAATTATAGTCGGAATTAAAACAGGCATGTATACGGTAAAGCGGCTCGCCTGCGCTGACCACATCACCGATTTTGCGGTACAGGTCGATGCCCGCCCCCTTGTCCATCGGCGCCCCCGCAAGACGGGCGAGACGGGCGAGACGGTAGCAGTCGATCGCCAGGACCGTACCATCGCGGGGGGACAGAATGTCATGAGTAAGATTGCCGGGACAGACATCGCCCGCCGCCTTTCCCTGGGCGGTGATGATCCGCTCCATCGCGGCAAGGGCCGCCCCGCTTGCCAGCAGCTCTTTCGCCCGCGCATAGCCCGCGCCGCCGCGAAGCGCCGGATCGGTTTCCAGCAGAGACCCCGCCATGCGGAGGGATTTCTCCCGCAAATCGGCCGGGGCCGCAGGATCATTTTGCAAGACCTGCATTACATCCCGCGCCTCCAGTACCGGGCCGATGCCGCGGCCGACCGGTTGTTCTCCATCCGTGACAATCACCTCAATCGCCAGGCCGATCTGGTCGCCGACGAATTCAAATAGCTTGCGAAGGCGAAGGGCATCCGCGTGGTCACGCACCTTGGCCGACGGGCCGAGCGGCATATCGATCAGAAGATGGGTGGACCCGGCCGCCAGCTTCTTTGACAGGATGGAGGCAACCATCTGTTCCCGCGTATCAATGGCAAGCGGCCGCTCCACCGAGATCAGGATATCATCCGCCGGGGACAGGTTGACATGCCCGCCCCAGACAATGCAGCCGTTGCATTCCTCGACCACCCGTCGCATTTCGGGAAGCGACAAATCCACTCGCGCCAGCACCTCCATCGTATCCGCCGTCCCCGCCGGAGAGGTAATCGCCCGCGACGATGTTTTCGGGATCTTCAGCCCATGGGCCGCAACAATCGGCACAATGATCATGGAGGTGCGGTTGCCGGGAATACCACCAATGCAATGCTTGTCAACAACGGCCGGGGCGTCCCAATGCAGCCGGGTTCCCGCCTCCGCCATGGCGCGGGTCAGGGAAAGCATTTCATGGGTCGTCATGAAGCCCGCACAGGAAACCAGAAAGGCAGCGATTTCCCGCTCCGAATAACGATACCCGGCAATGTCCGTGATAATGCTGCGGATCTGCCCCATATCCAGGGTGTGGCCATGTATTTTCTCCCGCAGAAACTCCAGACTCTCCGGTGGTTCCGCGGGCATGATTGTAACGGTCGATCCTTCTTTCAGCTCCATCCGTCGGAAGGCCTGCTCTGACAGGCCCAGCTCATCCGGTCCGACGATAGCTTCATCATCCGTCACCAGTAATGTTGCGAGCAAATGACGATTGTCTCCGCTGATCTCGATCTTTCGCAGAGCCTGAAATTCCTCCGGACGATAGTGATGACAGTTCCGGGCAAGAAACGCGACATTATCGCGATAGGTATCGATGGCGATCCTTTTCAGTTTCAGCATCTTCGTGATGGACCCCGCTGCTATGTCTCCTTCCGCAGTTTGTTCTGGCTGATGAATGAGTGTCAAGCGACACTATGCGCCCTTCATCCCCGTCTTCGTGATATCGGTAAAAACGCACATGGCCTTTAACGGATGCTGGTATTTGCCGCCGTTCCTTTTTATGATCGGCAAAAATAAAAACAGGGGAAGCCGGCATGACCTTATTCAGCAAAATAGAACAATCACACAAAGCCATGATCGAAGGGCGGGATATTCCCTGGCTGCTGCGCCAGTGGGTGGAGCGCTGCCCCGACAAGCCGTTCCTGATCTGGGAGGCATTTGACAAGGCACCCGAAACCTATACTTATGCACGCTTCAGCGCCGAGGTGGAACGTGTCGGCGCCGCCCTTCACACACGCGGCGTCATGAAGGGCGACAAGGTGATGCTGCATCTGGATAACAGCCCCGAGTTTATGATTTCCTGGTTCGCCTGCGCCCGTATCGGCGCCGTGGCAGTGTCCACCAATACCCGGTCGGTCGCCCGCGACATGATCTATTTCGCCGATCATGCGGAGATTGTCGCCGCCATTACGCAACCGTCCTTCGCGGAGCTGGTTTCCTCCTCCGCACCGAACATCAAGTTTCTTGTCCTCACGGACAATAACGCGGGAGAGGACGCGAAAATTCCGGAGAATATCGCCCATGTCCCCTTTGCCGAGATGCTGGCGGAACAGAGCCCCTGCCCCGACCGGCCGGTCGAGCCCTTCGCCGATCTTGGGGTCCAGTTCACGTCCGGCACCACCTCGCGCCCGAAGGCCGTTCTATGGACCCATGCCAACGCCCTCTGGGGCGCACAGATGAATGTTGCCCATATCCGGCTGCGACATGAAGATATCTGCCAATGCTTTCTGCCGCTGTTTCACACCAACGCGCAAAGCTATTCCATGCTGAGCAGCCTCTGGATCGGCGGAACTCTGGTCCTGCAGCCGAAATTTTCCGCCTCCCGATTCTGGGATGTGGCCATCCGCAACAAATGCAGCTGGGCCTCCATCATCCATTTCTGCGTCAACGCCCTGCTGGCGCAGGAGCCACCGGCAGAACATAGCTTCCGCGTCTGGGGCGCCGGCACCCGCATTCCGGCCGCCATGGAAAAATTTTCAATAAAGATGCTTGGCTGGTGGGGCATGACGGAAACCATCACGCACGGGATTGTCACAGATATGGACCATCCGGGAACGGGAGCGACAATCGGCCGTGTTTCCCCGGGTTTTGAAATCGACATCCGCGATCCGGAAACCGGGGCGCATATCAAACCGGGCGAGCGCGGCCTTCTCTATATCCGGGGGACGCGCGGGGTCAATCTGTTCAAGGAATATTACAAAAACCCCGAAGCCAATGCCAAATCCTTCGATGCGGACGGCTGGTTCGAGACCGGCGATTACGTGCGCATGCATGAAAATGGCAATCTCTTCTTCGGGGACCGGGAAAAGGACATGCTGAAAATCGGCGCGGAGAATGTCGCCGCCTCCGAGATTGAGACCGTAATTATGGAAACCGGCTGGGTCAAGGAATGCGCCGTCGTCGGGCAGAAGCATTATATGCTGGATGAAGTGCCCGTCGTCTTTGTCCGCCCCAATCCGGGCGCGCCGGATGATCTTGAAACGCAGATCATCGATGTCTGCCGCCAAAACCTTGCCGATTTCAAGGTTGTGCGCTCGGTAATCGTCGTTGAAGATTTCCCAAGGTCAACCCTTGAAAAAATCGCCAAGAATGAATTGCGGACACGCCTGCCCGCCATCGAGGCAGAAAAAAGAGGCTGAAAATGACCAAAATCTGTATTTATGGCGCCGGAGCCATCGGCGGCATCGCCGGGGCATTGCTGGCAAAAAAAGGGGAAGCGGACGTTTCCCTCATTGCTCGCGGGCCGCATCTGGCGGCGATCCGGGAAAAGGGGCTTCGCATCGAGGGTGTCGCCGGTAATTTCACCATCAAGGACATCCGCGCGACCGACAATCCGGCCGACCTCGGGCCGCAGGATTATGTGATCATCGCCCTCAAAACCTACTCCGTTGCGCCAATCCTCGATCAGCTCCAGCATCTGTTGCATTCCGAAACGGTGGTGGTGACGGCGCAGAACGGCATTCCCTGGTGGTATTGCTTCGGGCTTGAGGGCGCGCTCAGCAACCGGCGCATTCCCGCGACCGACCCCGGCGACTTGCTGTGGCAGGGGATCGGGCCCGAGCGGGTGATCGGCGCCGTTATCTATCAGGCGGCCGCCATTCGCGAACCCGGCGTGATCGACCATATGAACGGGCTGCGCTTTCTGCTGGGGGAGCCAACGGGAGAAATAACCGAGCGGGCGGAGCAGCTCTCGCGTCTGCTGCAATCGGCGGGCCTCGATGCGCCGGTGCGGCCTGACATCCGCTCCGACATCTGGGTCAAGCTGTGGGGCAATCTCAGTTTCAATCCCATCTCGGCGCTGACCGGTTCGACCCTTGACCGCATCACGCGGGAGCCGGAAGTGCGCGCCCTCGCCCGCCAGATGATGATCGAAGGACAGAGCATCGCCGAAGCCTTCGGAACCCGCTTCGACATTGATGTGGATACGCGTCTTGATCAGGCCTCCAAGGTCGGTCCGCACAAGACATCCATGCTGGTCGATCTGGAAAACGGGCGGCAGATGGAGATTGATACGCTGCTGACCGCCCTGCAGGAGCTTGCGATCCTCGCGGACCGGAAAACGCCCACCATTGATGTTGTGGCAACCCTGCTACGTCAGAAGGCGCGCATGCTCGGCCTCTATCCTTCCGGGGAATAGACATCACACCTCCGACCGGGCGCTTTCTCGCGGACCGATGCGGCATACATCAGCATTCGTTTATGTGCATTGACGCCATCCGGGCGCCGGGCATAAACTTGTGTACGATCACATAACACAATCATCAGAACTAACAGGTCGCGGGAACCCCCCTCAGGAGAACATCAATGGCCGAAGCCGCCTATATCTATGACGCCATTCGCACGCCCCGCTCAAAGGGCAAGGCGGATGGATCGCTTAATGAAGTCAAACCCATTCAGCTTGTCACCACCCTGCTTCATGAAATGCAGCAGCGCCATGATCTGGATACCGCGCGTGTCGATGACGTGATGATGGGCTGTGTCGCACCGGTTATGGAACAGGGGGCCGTGCTACCGAAAATCGCCCTGCAGGCCGCCGGATGGGATGAAAGCGTCCCGGGCGCGCAGCTCAACCGTTTCTGCGCCTCCGGCCTTGATACCTTCAACACGGCGGCGGCAAAAATCGCCAGCGGCTGGGAAGATCTTGTCTGCGCGGGCGGCTTCGAGAGCATGAGCCGGGTGCCCATGGGCAGCGACGGTGGCCCCTTCGCGGAGGATCCGGAAACCGTGCTCAAAACCGGTTTCGTGCCGCAGGGCATCGGCGCCGACCTGATCGCCACCATCGAAGGCTGGAACCGCGATGATGTGGACCAGTTCGCCGTCCGCAGCCAGAAGCTCGCCGCCCAGGCGCGCGATAACGGCTGGTTCGATCGCTCCGTCGTGCCGGTTCGTGATGAAAACGGCCTCGTCATTCTGGAGCGGGATGACTTCATCAAGCCCGACACCGATATGCAGGCGCTCGGCAGTCTGAAGCCAAGCTTCATGGGGCCCGGCGCCATGGGCTATGATGACGTCGCCCTCGCCCGCTATCCGCATGTGGAGCGGATCAACCATGTGCATACGCCGGGTAATTCCTCCGGCATTGTGGATGGCGCATCGCTGATCCTGCTCGGGAACGAGGCGGCGGGCAAGGATCTTGGCCTTAACCCGCGCGGGCGGGTTGTTTCCATCGCCCTCACCGCGACGGACCCGACCATCATGCTGACCGGCCCCGGCCCGGCGTCGAAAAAGGCGCTCGCCAAAGCGGGGCTAACCATGGACGATATCGACCTTGTGGAAATCAACGAGGCCTTTGCCTCCGTCGCGCTGCGCTTGCAAAAGGACCTCAATGTGCCGGACGAGAAGCTGAATGTGGTTGGCGGCGCCATCGCCATGGGCCATCCGCTCGGCGCCACCGGCGGCTGTCTCGTCTCGACCATGCTCGACGAGCTGGAGCGGCGCAAGCTGAAGCGGGCGCTGATCTGCATGTGTGTCGGCGGCGGCATGGGCATCGCCTCCATCATCGAACGTGTGTAGGGGGACACGAAATGACCGGATTTATTTATGAAAAAGACGCCGACGGCATTGTCACCATCACGATGGACATGCCGGGTCAATCGGCAAATACCATGAGCGACGCCTATGACGGCTTCATGAGTGAGACCATCTCCCGGCTGGAGGCAGAAGACGGACTGACCGGCGTTGTTATCGCCTCCGCCAAGAATACCTTTTTTGCCGGGGCGGACCTTAACTCCATCCTCGATACCGGCACGACGAGCGCGGATTTCTTCGTCTATATCGAAAAGTCGAAAGGCTATTTCCGGCGGATCGAGAAACTGCCGGTCCCCGTTGTCGCGGCGATCAACGGCGCGGCGCTCGGCGGCGGGTATGAGCTTTGCCTCGCCTGCAACCGGCGCATCGTTGTGGATAATCCGAAGGCCATTGTCGGTCTGCCGGAAGTGACGCTCGGTCTGTTGCCGGGCGCGGGCGGTGTGGTGCGCCTGACCGCTTTGCTCGGCCTTGAAAAAGCTCTGCCGCGCCTGCTGGAAGGCAAGCCCGCCAAACCAGCCGACGCCCTGAAAGAAGGCATGGTTGATGAGATGGTCGGGGCGGAAGAACAGCTGGTTCCCGCGGCAAAAGCCTGGATCAAGGCAAACCCCGATGCCGCGGCGCAGCCCTGGGATCGCAAGGGATTCAAATATCCGGGCGGCAATGCGGATGCGCCGAATGTGCGCATGACCACTGTAGTCGCCCCGACACTGCTTTACAAGAAAACCCGCGGACGGATGCCCGCGCCGGAAAAAATCCTCGATATCGCCGTCAACTCCATGCGTATGGGTTTCGATAGCGCGCTGCGCGCCGAAAGTCGGGGAATTTGCAAGCTGATCACGACGCCGGAGGCGCGGGCCGCCATCGGAACCTTTTTCTTTGGCCTGAACGGCATCAAGAACGGCAAGCATCGCCCCGCGGGAGATCGCTGGCAGGCAGGCTCCTCTGCTATCCTCGGTGCCGGGATGATGGGTGCCGGAATTGCCTTCGCCCATGCCGCACGCGGCCTGCCCGCCTGGCTGAAGGATATGGACATCGCCAAGGCGGAAAAAGGCAAGGCCTATTCCGAAGGGCTGGTGACCAAGGGCATCAAACGCGGCCAGATGGATGAAGCGAAAGGCAAAGCCCTTCTCGACCGGATCAAGCCGACGGAAAATGATGCCGACTACAAAGGAGCCGACATCATCATCGAAGCGGTGTTTGAAGATATCGCCCTCAAGGAAAAGGTCATTCCCGCCACCTTCAAACAGCTCGGGGACACGGGTATCTATGGCTCCAACACCTCGACACTGCCGATTTCCCTGCTGGCCGAAAGCTGTCCGGACCCGAGCCGTTTCATCGGCATTCATTTCTTCTCCCCCGTCGACAAGATGCAACTCGTTGAACTGATTGTTGGTGAGAAAACCAGCGAGGAAACGGTGCGCAAGGCCTATGACTATGTCATGCAGATCGGCAAGACCCCGATCATCGTCAATGACAGCCGCGGCTTCTTCACTTCCCGCGTGTTTGGCACCTATACCGACGAAGGGGCGAGCCTCGTCATCGACGGGGTTGATCCGGTCCTGATCGAGCGGGCGGCCTGGCTCGCCGGGATGCCGGTCGGCCCCCTCGCCGTTTCCGATGAAGTCAGCCTGATCCTGCAGAAGAAGGTCTATGATACCCATCAGGTGCTGGATCAGCGTCTCGGCGTGACAGACGGCTATCCCGCGGACATGACCGCGACCGTCGCTGTCACTCACAAAATGGTCGAAATGGAGCGCGGCGGCCGTCAGTATGGCGGCGGTTTCTACGACTATGGCGCGGACGGCGGCAAAAGTCTGTGGCCAGGCATCCGGCAGTTTGCGCGCGGCAACAGCGACATCCCCTTGCAGGATGTCGAAGACCGGCTGATCTACCGCCAGGTGATCGAGACCCTCCGCTGCTATAACGAAGGGGTTCTGCGCAACGAAGTGGAGGCCAATGTCGGCTCCATTTTCGGGATTGGTTTTCCGGCCTATACGGGCGGCGCGCTACAATTCGTGCAGGGTGTCGGGGTTGAGGCTTTCGCAAAACGTGCGGGCGAACTCACTGAAGCCTATGGCGACCGTTTCGCCTTGCCAAGCGCGGCGCTTGATAAGCTGCGGGAAGATAAAGAAAAAGCCGCATAGCTCTGATTATATTATAAAAACCTACCAAAGCCGCCGCCGGGTCATCCCGTGGCGGCTTTTCCTTTTGCGTCTGCGAACTATGAGAAAATGTGACCGGCATTACATTATGCCGGCTTGCAATATAGTATACTATACTTATTATATATGAACCTTAATATAAGGAACGCATATATGCAAAATCCGGAAGAGAGTATCGGCTTTCTGATCAATGATGTTGCCCGCCTGATGCGTCGCAACTTCAATCGCCGGGCGCAGAACCTCGGCCTGTCGCAAGCCCAGTGGCAGGCCCTCGCCTATTTGCGCCGTCAGGAAGGGGTGAAACAGGTCACCCTGGCCGATACGCTGGAAATTCAGCCCATCACCCTCGCCCGCCTGATCGACCGGCTGGAGGAAGCGGGCCTTGTCTCCCGCCAGCCCGACCCGAATGACCGCCGCGCGATCCGGCTATATCTCACAGACAAGGCCGAGCCCCTGCTGCGCGAGATGCAGGAAATGTCCGCAGAAACAAAGCGGCAGGCGACAATGGCCCTGACCGATGACGCGCGTAATCAATTCATCGCCACACTGCAGCAGGTCAAGCAGAGCCTGTTGTGCGCCGAGAGTCAGATTGAAGGAGAGGCCGACAGCCTTCCCGACTCCGCGAGCAATACCAAGAAGAGAGCCTATTAATGGAAAACAAGACCGATAACGGACAAATGAGCGAGACGAAAGAGGCCTCATTGCCCAGTGAAACACGGCCGATCGTAAAAAACAGACCCCGGGTAATTCGTAATACCCTGCTGTTGCTGGGCCCGCTGCTGGTGATTCTTGTCGGCGGATATCTCTATTTCACCGGCGGACGGTTCGTCGAAACCGACAATGCCTATGTGAAATCGGACAAGGTTTCAATTGCCGCCGAGGTGTCGGGCCTCATCGCCAGTGTGTCTGTCCGGGAGAACCAACATGTCGCCAAGGGGGACGAGCTGTTCCGTATTGATGACCGCCCCTACCGGATCGCCATCACGGCGGCGGAGGCCGGCCTGGCCAACGCCCGCGACAAAATCGCCAGCCTGAAAGCCAATTATCGCCAGAAACAGGGGGAACTTGCCCTCGCCCGCACCAATATCGCCTTCGCACAGAAAGAATATGGGCGGCAGGAAAAGCTGATTGCCAGTAGCGCCGTCTCGCGCAGCAAGCTGGACGCCACCCGCCATGATCTTGATGTTGCGCGCCAGCAGCTCGATGTCATCAAGCAGGAAATTTCCGAGATTACGGCGCAGCTTGGCGGCAATCCGGATATTCCGGTGGCGGAACATGCCCTCTATCTTGCCGCCATGGCGGACAAGGACAAGGCATTGCTCGATCTGGAACGCACGGTCGTGCGCGCGCCTTTTGACGGCATCGCCAGCAATACCCCGCAAATCGGCCAGCAGGTGATTGGCAACGGCGCCTTCAGCAGCGCGGTCATGAGCCTGATCTCCGACCGGGACATCTGGATCGAAGCCAATTTCAAGGAAACCGACCTGACCCATGTCCGGCCGGGGCAAAAGGTGACGGTCACCGTCGATACCTATCCGGACCAGACATGGGACGGCACGGTCGAAAGCCTTTCCCAGGCGACCGGCGCGGAATTTTCCGTCATCCCGCCGCAGAATGCCACGGGCAACTGGGTCAAGGTCGTACAGCGTATTCCCGTGCGGGTCCGGCTCGACGCGCGCCAAGAGGAACTGCCCCTGCGTGCCGGGATGAGCAGCCTTGTCGAGATTGATACCGGCTACAGCCGCCCGATGCCGGACGTGATCCGCACGGCGCTTGGCTGGATCGGCGAAACACCGCTGGCGACCGCAGATGAGGCGCCACGCAGCAAATGAGCATCATTACGGCCAGTCCCGCCCCGGGGGAGGAGACAACCCCCTTCGGCCGCGCCATGATCACCGCCTCCGTCATGCTGGCGACGATCATGCAGGCGCTGGATACCACGATCGCCAATGTCGCCCTGCCGCATATGCAGGGGACCATGTCGGCGACGCAGGACCAGATTTCCTGGGTACTGACCAGCTACATCGTTGCCGCCGCCATCATGACGCCGCCGACCGGCGTGCTGGCGGCCCGCCTCGGCCGCAGACGGCTGTTCCTCATCATGGTGATCGGCTTCACGATTACCTCCATGCTCTGCGGCGCGGCGGCCTCCCTCACCGAGATTGTCGTCTTCCGGCTGTTACAGGGTGTGTTCGGGGCCGGGCTTGTGCCGCTGTCGCAGGCTATTCTGCTCGACACCTATCCGACGGAGAAGCACGGATCGGCCATGGCCATCTGGGGCATGGGCGTGATGGTCGGACCGATCCTCGGCCCCACGCTCGGGGGATATCTGACGGAATATTATAACTGGCGCTGGGTTTTTTATATCAATCTCCCCTTCGGCATTCTCGCCCTGCTCGGCATTCTCGCCTTTGTCCCCGAAACCGTGCGCAACAAGGCGCGGCATTTTGACTATATCGGCTTTGCCCTGCTCAGCCTCGCCATCGGCTCGCTGCAACTGATGCTGGATCGCGGGGAGTCTCAGGACTGGTTCTCCTCACGGGAGATCATCATCGAGGCTGTCGTCGCCGGGCTGTGCTTCTATATGTTCCTCGTGCATATGTTCACGGCGAAGGCGCCTTTTATCGAGCCCGGCCTGTTCCGCGACCGTAATTTCGCCATCGGCCTCATGCTGATCTTTATGGTCGGCATCATCCTGCTGGCGACCATGGCGTTGCTTCCCCCATTTCTGCAGAGCTTGCTTGAATTCCCCGCCCTCACCACCGGCTATGTGCTGGCCCCGCGCGGCATCGGCACGATGATCGCCATGGTCTTTATCGGCCGGGTTATCGGCCGCATCGACAGCCGTTTTCTAATCTTCTTCGGCATCTGCATGACGGCCCTGTCTCTCTATGAGATGTCGCGTTTCAACATGGATGTCAGCATTGCCGCCATTGTCTGGACCGGGATCATTCAGGGGGTCGGGCTTGGATTCATTTTCGTACCGCTCAGCACCCTCACCTTTTCAACCCTCGCCGCCCATTACCGCAATGACGGCACCGCCATGTTCAGCCTGGTGCGCAATATCGGCAGCAGCATCGGGATTTCTATCGTTTTCACAATGCTGAGCCGGAATACGCAGATCAATCACGCCACCCTATCCGAAAACCTGACCCCCTTCCACGATGCCATGCAGTCACCCTGGCTGCCGCAGGCATGGAACTATCACATTCCATCGGGCCTTGCCGCGCTAAACGGCGAGGTCACACGCCAGGCGTCGATGATTGCCTATCTCAATGATTTTACCCTGATGATGTGGGTCATGCTGGCGGCGGCACCGCTGTTACTGTTTCTCAAAAGGCCCGGTAAAAATGCGCCTTCTCCCGTCGCTATGTCGGAATAGCCATTGCCAGGTCGGGCGATTAAGCCCAAAATAGGCTGTAATAAAGACAAGAACATAGCCAATGTCGTAGGCTATCGACGAGAGGATGCCGTTTTTCATGCAGTATTTCAATTTTGATCCCTACAGCCTGCCACCAGAGGCGGAAGCGCTGCGTCTGGAAGTGCGCGAGTTCCTGAAAAAGGAACTGGCGGATTACCCGGCGGTGCTGCGTTCCCGCTCCTGGGCCGGCCTCGACCCCGCATTCTCCCGCAAGATGGGAGAAAAAGGCTGGATCGGCATTACCTGGCCCAAGAAATATGGTGGGGCGGAGCGCAGCTTTTTTGAACGCTACGCCCTGTTGGAGGAGCTGCTTGCCTCCGGTGCGCCCGTTGGCAGCCACTGGATCGCCGACCGCCAGAGCGGGCCGACAATCCTGCGCTTCGGCACCGATGAGCAATGTCACCGCATCCTGCCCGGCATTATCCGCGGGGAAACCTATATCTGCATCGGCATGAGTGAACCGGACACCGGCTCCGATCTCGCCTCCATCCGCACCAAGGCGGACAAGGTGGATGGCGGCTATCTGATCAACGGAACGAAAGTCTGGACGACAGCGGCCCATCACTGCGAATGGATGATCGCGCTGGTCCGCACCAGCCCGCCATCGGAAAACCGCCATGCCGGAATGAGCCAGTTCCTCATCAATCTCAAGAAAGACAAGGGCGTCACGGTCAGCCCGATCAAGAATATCGCCGGGGAAAACCATTTCAATATGGTGGTATTCGAGGATTTCTTTGTTCCCGATGAAGATCGCATCGGCGAAGAGGGCGACGGATGGAAACAGGTGACGGCGGAGCTTGCTTTTGAGCGCTCCGGCCCGGAACGCTATATGTCTTCCATCCAGCTGCTGATCGAGATGATCCGGGAGGCCAAGCTGGACCCGAGCCGCCGCGCCCAGCGGGAAATCGGCCGCCTGATCGCCCATCTGGCAACGCTGCGCCGCATGTCCATCTCGGTCGCGGGCAAGCTGGAAAGCCGCGCCAATCCGGCGCTGGAAGCCTCGGTCGTCAAGGATCTCGGCGCCGTATATGAGCAGGATCTGCCGGAAATCGCCCACCGCTATTCAAATGGCGAAGCCAGCATGAGTGCGACAACCGACTTCGAGCAAGTCCGCGCCTATATCACACAGGCCGCCGTCTCCTTCTCTCTCCGGGGCGGCACACGCGAAATTCTCCGCGGTATCATTGCACGGGGGCTTGGTCTACGATGAATGAACTACAGCAAATCATGGCCGATACGGTGGAAAAACTTTTTTCGGCCGAGGTCACCAAGAATCTGAAGGAAACCGCCGAAACCAATGTGTTTCCGGAAAAATTATGGCAGGCGGTCGCAGAGAACGGCCTGCTGCATATCCTTGCACCGGAACATATGGGGGGCGTCGGCGGTCAGTTCGCGGACGCCGAAGTCATTGCCCGCGCTGCGGGACGTCATTCCGTGCCGCTCCCCATTGTTGAGGCCATCCTCGCCAATCATCTGCTCGCCGCCGCCGGTATCACGCCGCCGGACGGCGTGACAGTGTTTGCCCCGGTGCGGCCCGATGAAAAGCTGACGCTTGGCTCCGATGGCGTCTCCGGGACGGCCACGCGCATTCCGTGGGGTCGCCGCGCCGATCATGTGGCCGTCATCACCGAAGACGGCATCGCCCTCCTCAAGGCGGGAGACTATGACGTCACGGAAAACCAGAATATCGCGACAGAACCCCGTGATACGCTGGAATTCAACGGCGCCACGCCCGCTGAAAAAGCCCCCTTGCCCACCGGAATGACGATGCATTCCATCTTTACCCTCGGCGCCATGATGCGTGCATCGCAGATGTCTGGCGCCATAGAATGGGTGCTGGAGGCGACGGTGCAATATGCGAATGAGCGCGTCCAGTTCGGCCGCCCGCTCGGCAAGTTGCAGGTTATCCAGCAGAATCTGGCCGAAATGGCGGGTCATACGGCGGCGTCCACCGCCGCCGTGCTTGGCGCGTTTCAGGCGGCGGATCTGGCTGCCTCCGATGATTTTGACGGCAGGTTTGAGACAGCCGCCGCCAAGACCCGCGTCAGCGAGGCCGCGGGGATTATCTGCTCCCACGCCCATCAGGTGCACGGCGCCATCGGCTTTACCTATGAACACGATCTGCATTTCAGAACCCGCCGCCTGTGGTCCTGGCGGGATGAGTTCGGCTCCGACAGCTACTGGTCGGACTGGATCGGTGCGCAGATCCTGGAGAAGGAAGCGGACGATATCTGGTCCTGGCTGACGACCCGGCCAACCTGATCAGTCTGACTGCAAAGGCACACTCTCGGCATGGCCGCCCCCGCGATTGCGGCCATGCCCAAAGATCAAGAAGCGGCAACAACGCCGCCCGAATGGCCGGAAGCATATTTTCCGGCTAAACAACAAGGAGGAATGGAATGGCACTCGACCTTAAAATCACCGGCGGAAACCTCATCGATGGCACCGGTGCTCCCGGCTACAAGGGCGACATCGGCATCCGCGATGGTCGCATCGTGGCACTTGGCGAGGTCACGGAAGACGCGGCGCGCGAAATCGACGCCACCGGCCTGACCGTTTCCCCCGGCTTTGTCGATATCCACACCCATTATGATGCGCAGGTCATCTGGGACAAAATGCTGTCCATCTCCCCCTGGCATGGCGTCACAACCGCCGTCATCGGCAACTGCGGCTTCGGTGTTGCCCCGACACGGCCCGAACACCGGACAAACATCATGCGTACCCTTGAAAAGGTGGAAGGCATGGCCTTTGATGCGCTTGCCAAAGGGCTCGGCTCCGAATGGCCGTTTGAGAGCTTTGGCGAATATATGAATGCCATTGAGGAACGGGGCAGCGCCATCAACCTGGCCGTTCTGGCGGGCCATACCCCCATCCGCACCTATGTTATGGGCACAGATGCGGTGGAACGTGAAGCGACCGAAGATGAGATGAAAAGCATGGCCGACATTGTCCGCGAGGCGATGGAGGCGGGCGCCCTCGGCTTCTCCACATCGCAGGCGACAACCCATCATGGCTATGGCGGCAAACCGGTGCCGAGCCGCCTCGCCGATATGATCGAGATTGACCGTCTGGTCGGCGCCGCGCGCGAAGGCGGCGGAAAAATTGTTCAGGCGACCGTCGGCCCGACCCTGTTCCATGATCAGCTCGCCACCCTCTCCAAAAAACACGATATGGCGATTAGCTGGACCGCACTGCTCTCGGGCATGTCCGGCCCCGGCTCCCACCGCCGCCATCAGGAAACCACTGCCAAGCTCCGTGCCGAAGGCGTCAAAATCTATCCGCAGGTCGCCTGCCGACCGATCAACTTCGATTTCGAATTCAACGAACCCTTCCCCTTCGAGATGCGACCGCTGTTCAAACAGATCATGGAGACGGATACGGAAGGCCGCAAGGCGATCTACCGCGACCCCGAATTCCGCGATGCCTTCCGCAAGGATACCGGTGCGGACGCCAAGAATGCCGTGGCGGGCTGGGTGGACCGCTGCGTCATCTCCATGGCGCCGAATAATCCGGAATGGCACGAACGGCCGCTTCGCGAGGTTGCGGACAGCGTCGGCAAGGATCCGGTCGATTTTGTACTCGATCTGTCGCTGGAAACCGATTTTGTGGCCCGCTTCCGCTTCCCCATCGTCAATTATGATGAGGAAGAAGTGGCCGAGCTGCTGGTCGATGATAATCTTGTCCTTGGTCTCTCCGATGCCGGGGCACATGCGAGCCAGCTGTGCGACGCCTGCTATTCCACCCATCTGCTCGGCCACTGGGTGCGCGAACGCGGCACCCTCACGCTGGAGCAGGCAATCCATATGCTGACCCAGAAACCGGCACAGATTTTCGGCATCGAAGGGCGTGGCGTCCTTTCCGAAGGAGCCATGGCCGATATCGTTATCTTCGATCCGGCGACAATTGCGGCGGGCACACTTCAGCGCGTCTATGATCTGCCGGATGGCAGCGACCGGCTGATCTCCCCGGCCAGCGGCATTCAATCGGTCATCGTCAATGGCAAGCTGCTGATTGATCGCAATACAACAACGCCAGAGATCGAAACCGCATTGCCCGGCAAACTGCTGCGGAGCGGCCTTGCCGCCTGAAACAGGTGAAGGCCATATTTTTCCGGGCTGCCTTAAAACGGCAGCCCCATTTTTTGACATCACAAAAAAGACCGCAAAAGCCGTTTTACTTGTCACAAAAATGTGATTAAATCTGGCAGGCTTCCAAAACAGAAGAGACCTTATCACCAAAGGATAATCAGGCCTCGCATGGCCATATGTTCATATGGATCAGTCTTTTATATTCGCATTTTTACGCAACCCCCGAAGAATGGGAGCCCTCGCACCAAGTGGCCGTCCCCTCGCGCGTGCCATGGCAACGGCGGCGGAGCTTGGTGGCAAGCGTATTCTTGAGATTGGCCCGGGAACCGGCGTTATTACCGAAGCCCTGCTCGATGCGGGTGCCGAGCCGGAGCAGCTTTCCCTGCTGGAGCGGGACTGTCGGCTGGCGTCAAATTTAGCCAGCAAATTCCCCGACCTCAAAGTCATAACCGGTGACGCGCGGTTTCTTGAGCAGATCCTCGAAACGGAACAACCGCAACCCTTTGATATCGTTTTTTCCAGCCTGCCGCTTCTCAATATGAAGAAAAGCGAAAAACACAGCATACTGACCCAGATTCTGGCCTTGCTGGACGAACGGGGTATACTGATCCAATATAGCTATTCCGCGCGGCCGCCGCTGTCGGAGAATCTCACGCGGGAGCTTGGCATTACGGGTATGCGCGCCGCAACGGTGATCCGAAATCTGCCGCCCGCCCGGGTGTGGAAATATTCGCGCCCCCTTAACTGACCGGGCGATATAACTAGCGTTCCGTGATATCGCCGCGGTCTTTCAATTTTTCACCCCCGATACCATCCAGAAACATCACAAGCAGCATATTGACGAGATCGTCCACCGTCCGGTTTCCCGACGCCGGCGCCCGACCGGGTTTGAACCACAGCGCCGTCCAGTTCTGCGCCCCCAACAGGAGCTGCCGCGTTGGCAGAATTTCGATATTATCGCGAAACTCCTCTGCCTCCCCGATAATGCCAAGGCATTCACTCCAGACAGTGGCCAGCCGTTGTCGGACCGGCCGATGCCGTTCCTGCACTGCTTGCGGGAGCTGGGCATAGATACGGATATTCATCGCCACGAAATCATTGCGGACAAACAGATAGAGCATATGCGTGCGGACAGCGGCCGCAATGCAATCCACGGGACCCGGAAATTTATCCCGGTTTTCCAGCACCGAGGCGACACCATCCGCGATTTCGCGCAATCCGCGCGCCAGCACCTCATCAATAATTTCCTCCTTCGAGGAGAAATGATAGTAGATGCTGCCCGCTTCCATGCCCGCCACTTCGCCAATATGCCGTAACGTCACCCCTTCATAGCCGCGTTCGCGCAGGACACGGGCCGCCGCAATCAGGATTCCGAGACGGGACTTGCCGAATTTTGGCTGACGGGCCGCCATCACCTCCAGAGGTTCAACCGGAATGCACGCCGCCTTTTTTCCCTGCCATGACATTCCCGGCTTCAGCATCCCGTCAAGCAGCAGATCAGCCGCCCGGTCAGCGAATTTATGGATGGAATAGTGCTCCGTATCAAACCATTCCACAGCCCAGTTAAGGGCGCCGATAATGATACGCTGAAGGAACGCCGGATCCAGTTCCGGCTTCAATTCGCCTGTCTGCCGGGCCTTTTCAAACGCGTCCTCCCAGACATTGCCGTAAATTTCGAACACCTGGCGATGACGGGCCTGGTTCGCCGGCGGCAGCATGGAGAAATTGCGGATGCCGGCGGCGGTAAAATCCCCGGCATAGAGAATATAATAAAGATGCGCATAGATCATGGCGCGGAAAACATCCCGGAAATCTCCGCCCCCATCATCGCATTGTCGCCGGGCCTGGGAGACAAAATCGACAATCTGCCGACAGCCTTTTTCCAGCACCTCGTCGAGCAGCTCCTCTTTGGAGGAAAAATAATAATAAAGGCTGCCCGCGCCGATCCCCGCCCCGGCGGCGATATCCTTGAGAGAGGAAGCAGTGTAGCCGTGCCGTCGAAACCGACGGGCCGCCTCCGCCAACAGAAGCTGCCGCGTCGCCACCGCCCGCCCTTTCCGGGGGGCGCTGCCTGCATGTTTCGCGTTCTGCCGTATATTCTGACTGTATGTCACGGAGCCTTACTCCCAATCACCGAATGGCCTGCGCGGTCATATACCCTGTGTTGTAAGGGAACGCCCTTTCAAATCAACCGGTTTTGATATTGCGCACGGCAATGTGACCGCCGCCGGAGAATGCCGGAGCGAGAAGAACCGCCGATATCTTCGGTCAGCTTGACGCCGTAAATTTGTCTTTTACTTCGGCTATATCGTCGTTATCCAGATTGGCGCACAGCTTCGGATAGGTTGTACGGAATTCCGCGAGAAACTGATCTATCGGAATATCAACAAAAATCCCGCGATCATTGACATATTCCATATGCCGCCGGTCCTGCATGTCATGCTCATGAAACAGGGCATCGGAATAGCCGTCAAACACCAGCGGTTTGACACCGAACCTCTCGCAAAGCTCCATATTGAAGGCGGGAGTGATTTTGTAGGTTTCGTCCCCGAGCCAGAGCTGGACATAGCCGTGATAGATAAACAGATCCGTGCCCATGAGCTCCGTCAGCTTTTCAGTGCTGAGATGATTACGCACATCGGCAAAACCGATCGCCGCCGGAATNCCCGCCGCCCGGAGNGANGCCGCCAGCAGGATTGCCTTCGGCACGCAATAGCCGCTCTCNCTGGTCGCAATATGGCTTGCACGGTAGGTTTCCGGATCCAGNGANGTNCNATAGGGATCATAGCGCAACCGGTCNCGCACCGCCTCAAACAGTCGGATCGCCTTATCACGNTCTGAGGCATCTGACGGCAGNTCCGCAAGGGCTTGCNCAACNAANGCCTGCACCTCTGGCGCATCGCTNTNCACATAATCGGCAGGTTCAAGATANTTCCGCGCATCANTCGGAATATTATGTTCAGGCGCCATCTTTTATCGTCCTTTATTTGGCAGCGGAAGCAGGAATAGGCGCTCCCTTCCCTATCAGTTAATATGTCNCNANGANGCTGTCAATCCGCGCTCTGGCTGAACGGGGCGTATAAAGATACTTGTGNCATNCCCTGAAATACCCCTAATATGAACATCTGCTGATGAAAATGCTGACCGGCGCAAGAANAAACAAGGGCAGGAGCGGGAAAATGGCAACGGCACAAAANACGGATTATGAAGTGATCGTCATCGGCGCGGGCGTTGCCGGNATCTATCAGATCAAGCGGCTTGTCGATCAGGGCATATCGGNCATATTGCTGGAAGGCAGCGGCGATCTCGGCGGGACATGGTACAATAACCGCTATCCGGGGTGTCGNTTCGATTCCGAGAGNTATACCTATGGCTANTCCTTCTCCCGCGAGNTGCTTGANGANTGGCACTGGAAGGAGCGTTTTTCCAGCCAGCCGGAAAATCTGCGCTATCTGAATTTNGTGGCCGATAAATTCTCCTTGCGGGAGCATATGCAGTTCAACTGCAAGGTCGAGGCCGCCCATTTCGACGAGGCGGCGGATCGCTGGCGNCTTCGNACCAGTGATGGACGCGACTTGTCATGCCGTTTCATGGTCATGGCCATCGGCCTGTTGTCACAGCCGACCCTGCCGCTTCTGGAGGGTATGGATGATTTCAAAGGCCCGTCCTTTCATACCTATGACTGGCCGCATGAAGGCATAGATCTCAAGGGGAAAAAGGTCGGCATCATTGGCACTGGCGCAACCGCCATCCAGATCATTCCGGTGATTGCCGAGGAAGTCGATGAGCTCTACGTCTTCCAGCGCCGCCCGAACTGGAGCGCACCGCTTAACAACAGCCCCATTTCGGATGGGGAAATGGCGGATATCCGGGCCCGTTATGACCAGATTTTCGATCTTTGCAGCCGCTCCCCCGGCGGGTTTGTCCATCGCATTGACGAACGGTCCTTTTATGATGTCCCGAGGGAGGAAAGAATCGCCCTCTGGGATCGGCTTTATGATGAGCCGGGCTTCGGCATCTGGCTCAGCAATTTCCGTGAAATCTTCATGGATGAGAAGGCCAATGCAGAGTTTTCAGACTATATTGCGGGGCGTATCCGCGAACGGGTGAAGGATCCGGTGACGGCGGACAAGCTGATCCCGAAGGATCATGGCTTCGGGATCCAGCGCGTCCCCCTTGAAACCCGTTATTTCGAAGCCTACAACCGCGATAATGTGCATCTTGTCGATATCGGCGAAAGCCCAATCCGGCGGATCACGGAAACGGGCATCCAAACGGCAGCAGCGGACCATGATCTGGATGTGATCATCTATTCCACCGGCTTCGATGCCATGACCGGCGCCTTCGATCATATCGACATCCGCGGGATCGGCGGCGCGAAACTGAAAGATAAATGGCAGGAAGGGCCGGAAACATTTCTCGGCATGATGATAAACGGCTACCCCAACCTGTTGATGCCCAACGGTCCGCAGAGCGGTTCCGCCTCCACCAATTATCCGCGCGGCATTGAAAGCGGCGTCAACTGGTGCATGGATCTGCTGAACCATATCTGGCAGCAAGGCTATTCGCGGGCGGAACCGACGCAAGAGGCAGAAGCGGCCTGGGTCAACGAGGTGGCCGAGATGTATAAATACATGCTGATGCGCAAGGCCAAATCCTGGTTCACCGGATATAACTCCAATGTGAAGGGGCATGAGGCCGGACGGGTGCGTTATTTCGTCTATAACGGCGGCACGCCCAAATATAATGCGCGCATACGGGCCGTCGCCGCCAGCGGATATGACGGCCTCAAGTTTGAAGGAGAAGCGGCGACATCGACACAGGCCGCCGCCTCATCCGGCACGTAAAGGTTATCAGCGCAGCCGAACCACGGCCTTGCCGATCATGCGTCGGCTTTCGATTTTCTCCATGGCGGCGGGAATATCTTCGAGGCGCTCGATCAGATCAACCGGCGCATTGAGCGCGCCCTCCCCGATTGCCGCCAGAACCGCCGTTGCCGCGACTTTAAGACGCGCCGGGTCACGCCAACGGTAATAGCCGAGCACCATGCCGATGGCCGCGCGGTTCTTGACCAGCAGTCGGTTGGCGGCGAATTTGGGGATGCCGCCCGCCGCGAAGCCGATAATGAGATAGCGTCCGTTCCAGTCGAGGCAATTGGCCGCCTGATCGGCGAAGTCGCCACCCACCGGATCCAGCACAATATCCACATCTCGCCCGTCATTGACCGCCTGCACCGCCGCCCGCAGATCATCGGAATAGAGCAGCGCCGCATCGGCACCGGCGGCAAGACAGGCGTCGCGCTTTGCCTCATCACTGACAACCGCGATCACACGTCCACCATGATATTTAGCAAGCTGAATACCGGAAATACCGACGCCGCCCGCCGCCCCGCCGATCAGCACCGTCTCCCCGGCGCGAAGCTGCCCTTTTTCCACAAGGGCCAGTTCTGACGTCAGCGCGACCGAGAGCAACGCCGCCGCCTGCACCGGATCGCATCTCTCGGGCAGAGGAAATATCTCTGTTACTTTTGCGCAAACATATTCCGCATGCCCGCCATCATAGACAAGGGCCGCAACCCGGTCACCGACCGCGAAGCCCTCAACCCCGGAGCCAATGGCAGCAACCGTACCCGCCACTTCCATCCCCGTTGAAAAAGGCGGTTGATGTTTGTTCTGATGTTTATTACGGCTCATCAGCATATCAGCGAAACAGACACCCGCCGCCATGACTTCGATCAGCACTTCTCCCGCGCCGGGAACCGGCTTTGAAACCTCCATAGTCTTAAGCCCGGCCGGACCGCTGAAATCTTCCGAACAGATAAGCGCGCGCATCATGATAACCCTCTGACTGTTGATGAAAATAAAAAGCGCCGCCGTCCCGGAAGACAGCGGCGCAAGTTTTCAGATCATGCTTACTTTGCTTCCGGCGGAATAAGATCCTCCGGCACATCAACGCCAACTTCCTTATAGTATTTATAGGCGCCGACATGCAGCGGCATGTTCATCTGGTTAAGGCCATTTTCCGGCGTGATCACCTTCATCCAGGCCGCCGCCCGGGTAAGATCATCGACATTTTCATAGATGGCTTTGGTAATGTTATAGGCATCTTCCTCGCTCATCCATTTGTTGGTGCCAAGACCCACCACAGAGTTCACCACCCGAACTTCCTTTTCATTGACAAGAGTCGGATATAGCCCGGTCGGCAGCATCACAAATTCACGTCCCGGAACACTGGCAAGGGCCTTCAGGGCCGGGCTGTCAAGGGCTTCTTCCGGAATACCGAGAACGCGGATTTCTCCAATGCTGGCAAGCTGTGCCACGCCGGCGCTCGGAATTGCTTCCGGTGTGCAATAAACGTCAATCTGCTTATCCTGGAAGCCCTGCAACCCAGCAGCCCAATCGAAATTGGGGGAATCAAAATCCTGCTTCGGCTTGTAACCCGTTACGCCTTCGATAATCTGTTCGACAACCACCCGGGCCGCACCAGACGGCGGTCCAGTGAAGACAGTCTTGCCTTTCAAGTCTGAAAATTCCTTGATGCCGCTGTCGTCCCAGACAATGCACTGATAAGCGCCGAGCGGGTAATTCATGAGGCCGCGCAGATTTTCAGACAGTTCTTTCGCATCTGCCATCTTTGCATACATCCGCTCGCCTCTTTTCATGAAGCCATGGATCGAGACGGCTGTCACAAAAAGGTCCAGTTCATTTTTGGCGGAATCCACAGCCTGCCGGACGGCGGCCGTTCCGGTGGAAAGCTGAACCTTGTACCCATGTGCCTTTTTCAGAACTTCAACTGTTGCAATGGAAAAAGTAGTCGTCGGGGACGAGGATCCGAGCGACGCCATTGTAAAGCTGTCTTTTGCGGCGGCAGGCTGAACGGCTGCCAGCATGGCCGACAGGCCAACAACGGCCCCGACTGATTTAAGAATTGAATGTTTTCCCATAAGTAACTCCCTGTTGTGTATGGTTGATATATTGATTTCTACCCTGCCAGCTTGCGCCTTGCCCGAAATTTCCCGTAAGTGATGACAATCAGGGCCACGGCGATCAGGGTAAACTGTATTGACGGAATTTGAATGAGCAGCCCCGCGCCGACCCCGGCCCGGATTACTCTCTCCGCCATCGACAGATGCTGTCGCTCAAACCCGATAAGCGCCGTGTTGATAAACCAGATGGCCAGCCCGAGACAAATCGTCACCCGGAGGAAATTGGTCAATTCAAACGTCCCCACTATTAGAAGGGATGGTTCATATACGATGATAAAGGGAATGATGAAGCCGACGAGTGCGAGTCGCACCGCCATCACAGCCGTTGAAAACGGGTGCGCATTGGCAATCGGCGCCGCCGCAAAGGCGCCAATGGCCACGGGCGGTGTGATGGCTGACAGCACACCGAAGTAAAAGACGAACATATGGGTCGCCAGCAATTCCGCCCCCATCCGCTGCATCACCGGCCCCAATACCAGAATGATGATCAAATAGGCTGGCAGTGTCGGCATTCCCATGCCAAGGACCAGTGCCGCGAGCGCCGTTGTGACCAGTGCAGCCAGCAACGAGACCTCGCTGAATTCCGCGACAGTGGAGGCGAAGGAAATTCCAAGCCCCGTCAGGCTGAGCACCCCAAGGATAACCCCGATGCAGCCAACCGCGATAATGATCCAGGCGCAGGATCGCCCGGCCTTGACCAGCGCCTCCCAGATAACGCGCGGATTTTCCCGGTTGCGCTTGCTGAATGCCCCGGCAAAAACGGCGGCCACAATTGCCCAGAATCCGGCCTGCGCAGGGGAACGATCCATCAGCAGCACAAAGACGATGACCGCTATCGGAATTATGAACATCAGGCAGGCCAGCAGGTCCTTGCGATTGAGGGGGGGACGCTCGGATTCCGGCAGCGGCTCGATCCCATCGGCGCCCGCCTGAACGGCGATCGAGACAAACAGCGAGCCATAATAGAAAAGCGCCGGGACAAGGGCGGCAATGCAAATGGTGGTATAGGGAAGACCCGTCAGGTCCGACATCAGAAAGGCCGCCGCCCCCATTACGGGCGGGACAATCTGACCCCCGGTTGACGCTGCGGCCTCGACCCCGCCTGCCATGGCGGGCGAAAACCCCCTCCGTTTGATCATGGGAATGGTGAAGCTGCCCGTCCCCACGACATTCGCCGTCACGCTGCCGGACATGCTACCAAAAACGGCGCTGGCGACCACGGCGGAATGGGCGGGTCCGCCCCGGGTGCGGCCGGTCAGGGCGACGGATGCACGAATCAGGGCATCGCTGGCCCCGGTCCCTTCCAGCAGGACGCCGAAGACAATAAAAATCAGCACCACCTGCAAGACAACGCCCATCGGCATACCATAAACGCCCTGCAGGCTGTACCAGATGGTTTCGATGGACCGGCTGAGCGTAAAGCCGGAATGATTAAGGAAACCCGGCAGATACTGGCCGAAAAGGCAATAGAGAAGGCCGAGTAGCGCAATGATCACGATCGGCATGCCAAACAGCCGTCGCGTCGCCTCCAGTAGGACGATAACGGCTGCCAGCCCGATCCAGATATCAACCTCCGCAAAATCGAACATGGTCTCTTCAAGCAGTATTTGAATATCGATAAAGCGGATTGTTCCAAGCACGAAAATGCCGACCAGCAGCACATCGAACAGCCATAACAGCCAGACGGGCACATATCTCAGTCGCGATTGCGGCATTTCCCGGCTATCGGCCAGCGGACTGCTTAAAAGAGCAACGACAACGGCCGCGCACAAAATCCAGGCCCGGCCGTAAATCAGATCCCACCCGCCGGAAATAGCGGAATAGATAGCCTGCGCGGCAAGAGCGGCACAGATCAGGGCAATGGGCCATGCGACGAAATTTTTGATACTGGCATTCACCGTTACATACCTCCTAGAATCCGTCGGGCGCGATATAGGGACATTCTGCGATTGTCCACTCCGGAACCGGTTCTGTCTTGTAAATCTGCCGCAGATGCACTTCATCCGGGCCATCGCCGATCCGGAACCAACGGGCGTAGGAATGGGCATGATGGATCAGCGTATCATCGGTGCCCCCCATGGCGCCGAAAAGCTGCACGGCGCGATCCGTCACTTTCTGAAGCATGCGCGGAACGGTAACCTTGATCTGGGAAACGATACGCCAGCTATTTCTTTCATCGCTGTTATCCAGCAGCCAGGCCGCCTTGTGAATGAACAGGCGGTTCATGTCGATATCTATGCGGGCTTCGGCGATCCATTTCTGGACCGTATCATATTCCACAATCGGACGGCCGAAAGTCTTGCGTTCATGGGCGCGGGCGACCATCTGGGCCAGCACCATTTCCGCCATGCCGATACAGCGCATGGAATGATGGATGCGCGCCGGGCCAAGGCGGACCTGCGCGCCCTTGAACCCCTGCCCCCGCTCCCCGAGCAGATTGGTTTTCGGCACGCGGACATTCTCAAGACGGAATTCCCCGATGGGCGCGACGAAATCCTCCCAGCCCATAAAACGCAAATGCCGGACCAATGTCAGGCCCGGCGTATCAATGGGAACGATAACCATGCTGTGGCGGGAGGTGCGACCGGCATCCGGATCGGATACCCCCATGACGATCAGGAAGGAGCAATCGGGGTGAGCGCCTCCGGTCGCGAACCATTTGCGGCCATTGAGGACCAGCTCGTCCCCGTCTTCATGAATAACGGTGGCGATATTCGTCGCATCGGAGGAGGCGACATCCGGCTCCGTCATCGCGAAAGAGGAGCGGGTCTGGCCATTCAGTAGAGGGTTAAGATATTTTTCCTTCTGCTCCCGTGTTGCCAGCGCCTGAAGCATCGCCATGTTCGGCACTTCCGGCGCATGGCAGTTGAAGACCATCGATCCCCAGGGCAGGCGCCCCAGTATCTCGGCAATCGGCGCGAACTCCAGATTGCCGAGCCGCGTTCCAGGCTCATCCGGCGCCAGATTGGGCAAGGCAAGGTTCCAAAGACCCTGTTCTTTCGCCTTTTCCTGAATTTCCCTGATGAAATGCGGCGGCTTGCGCTCATGACAAACGGTGCGCACCCATTCGCGGTGACGCGGTAGCACTTCCCTTCCGAAAAAATCCTCGGCACGCAGCCGGATTTCTTCGCCCTCCCGGCTTAAATTGAAATCCATAGTCCCTGCTGTTTTATTTATTTATTTGTTTGACTGAATTGTTTTATATATAGTAACACATGATGTCAACATCATAAAATAAAAACTAAATTAACGGGAAGTGAAATGACCGACAGTCGCCAATTCGGCCCCCTTGCAAATCTGCGTATACTGGATATCGCGACAATCATCGCCGCCCCCTTTGCGGGCACCTTACTGGCCGATCTCGGCGCGGATGTTGTCAAGCTTGAGCTTCCCGGCATTGGTGACGGCATGCGCGGCTTTCCGCCCTTTAAAGAGGGCAAGTCCCTCTGGTGGAAGGCGGCCAATCGCGGCAAGCAGTTCGGTACGCTGGATCTGCGTAAAAAGGAAGGCGCCGATCTGCTGCTCAAGATGCTGCCGCAGTTCGATGTTCTGATCGAAAACTTCCGCCCCGGCACCCTTGATCGCTGGGGGCTGGACAAGGAAACGCTGTGGAAGGCCAATCCGAAACTGGTGATCTTGCGGGTCACCGCTTTCGGGCAGGACGGCCCCTATATCGACCGGCCCGGTTTCGCCCGCATTTTTGAGGCAATGGGCGGCCTCACCCACATCACCGGCGATCCGGATCGCCCACCCGTCCATACGGGATACCCCATCTCGGATGCTTTTGGCGGCGTCTTCGGCGCCATGTCCATTCTTGCGGCGCTCTATAAGGTCGCAAATAGTGAGCGGACGGAAGGCGAGGAAATCGATCTGGCGCTGACCGAGGCAACCTTCCGGCTACTCGATTTCCTGGCAATCGAGTATGACCAGCTTGGCGATGTGCGGGAGCGCAGCGGCAACAAGAACCAGTATTCCGCCCCGTCGGATGTATATCTCACCAGCGACAAGAAATATGTCTCCCTTGCGGGCAGCACCAATACGACCTTCCTTGCCAATGCCACGGCGGTTGGCCGGCCCGAGCTTGCAAAAGATCCGCGGTTTGAGAATAATGCCTTGCGGGTAAAAAATGGCCAGGAGCTTGACCGGATCTTCGGCGAATTTATCTCCACCCATACGCTGGACGAGGTGCTCGACGCCTTCAATACCGCAGGCGGCACCATAGCGCCCATCTATTCCATCGAGCAGATCTTCAACGATCCGCAATATCAGGCACGCGAGGCCATCACCACCGTTCCCGATGATGATTTCGGCAGCGTACGCTTGCAGAATGTCGTCCCGAAGATGACCCGCAATCCGGGGAAGGTCCGCTGGACATCAAAAGAGTTGGGGCAGGATAGCGATGCTGTGTTTGAGAAATATCTGGGATTGAGCAAGGAAGAGATAGAGGATTGCCGGAGCCGAGGAATTATATGACCAGCGAACATCTAGATCCGGAC
Organism: Sneathiella sp.; assembly: GCF_002694385.1. Classification (GTDB taxonomy): domain Bacteria; phylum Pseudomonadota; class Alphaproteobacteria; order Sneathiellales; family Sneathiellaceae; genus Sneathiella. The sequence goes on along the minus strand of NZ_NZMB01000005.1, from coordinate 245,617 downwards.
CTGTCGGGCACCAGAACCCCCGGACGCAGACCCGAAGCAAATGAGGATCGGGACAATTCCCTCTCCTCCACCCTGATTCGCGGGCTGGAAATCCTCGGCTGTTTCAAGGTGGATGAAGGTCCGCTCACCAATGCGGAAATTGCCGCCCGACTCGGCATCAACAAGGCAACTGTCTCGCGCCTGTGCAAGACGCTTATCTCCATGCGCTATCTGCGCCGCGACCCCAATGGCGGTTTCCGGTTGGCGCCCGGCCTTCTGGCGCTATCCTATCCGATCCTCTCCTCCATGAAGTGGCGGCAGCAGGCCATCGGACTGATGCGCGATTATGCGGATTTCGCCAAGGGAAATGCTTCCCTCGCCGTCTTCAACGGGCCGCATACGGTCTATATCCAGACAGCCGGCGATATCAGTAATTTCCCGCATACACCCGAAGTGGGCATGACCATGCCGGTGCCTGGAACGGCAACCGGACGCTCGCTGCTCTCCATGCTGAGCGAGGAGGAATTGGCGGAGAAATATATCGAGATCGAACAGGCCTATCCCGGCGCGCTGGAACGCTATGCCGACCGCATCGCCCGGGGCATGGAAAGTTGCAAAAAGAACGGCTTCTGCACCGCCTATGGGGAGTGGCGGCCGAATATCTACGCCATTTCCGCCCCTCTCGGACGATCTGCGGACGGGCTGTGCGTCACTCTTTCCTGCGGCATTCCCGCCTATCGCGCCCGCAAGGAGGAGATTGAAGAAGATCTTGGTCCGCGTCTGGCTTCAGTCGCCCAGAATCTCAGGCTTTTCAATATTTTTGGAACTGAATAAAGACGAAAGGGACTGCGTCATGCCTTTGACATCACCGCTCTGTAAAAAGCTGGGGATTCGCTATCCCATTTTCGGGCTTGCCCATAACATCGATGTCATGATCGCTCTCGCAAAAGCGGGCGGGTATCCGGTTTTCGGTGCCGCCCGCAGCATGCCCGAAGAAATCGCCGATGTCGCCCGGATCATGAAAGAAGAGCTGGGCGACCTGCCCTTCGGCATTGATCTGATGCTGCCCGCCAATGTCGGGGATGAGACGGACCGGGAAGGCTCCAAAGCTGATCTTCCTCAGGAACATCAGAATTTCGTTCGCCATCTCACCGAGAAGTACAAGGTTCCCGCTGCGACAAAACCGACATTTTTCTCATCGCAAATCCGCTCGCAGCAGCTATTCGAAGATCAGCTTGCGGCGACGCTGGAATCATCGGCGCACAGCTTTGCCTCCGCCGTTGGCATGCCGCCGGAAATGATCAAACGCGCGCGCGAACACGGCAAAGTCACATTCTCCCTCGTCGGTGCGCCGCGCCATGCGGAAAAGGCAAAAGCGGCGGGTGTTGATATCATCGTCGCGCAGGGCTATGACGCGGGCGGCCATACCGGCCCCATCGGTACTTTCTCGCTGGTTCCGCAAGTTGTCGATGTGGCGGACGATATTCCGGTTCTGGCGGCGGGCGGCGTCGGCCACGGACGGCATATTGCGGCGGCTTTCGCCCTTGGCGCGCAAGGCGTCTGGCTCGGCACCGCCTGGCTTGCCTCCAAGGAACATGCGCTTTCTGAGGCTCTGCTTAACAAGCTTCTGAAAGCGGACAGCCTGGACACCACCATTTCCCTCAGCCATAGCGGCAAGCCCTGCCGCCTGATCAAATCCGCATGGTCCGACGAGTGGGACAGCCCGGATGCGCCAAAACCCCTCAAGATGCCCTATCAGCAGGTGCTGACCGCCGATATCGTGGCGGGCGTCAATGAGCATGAGGTCGAGCCGCTGATCTATGAAGCGACGGGACAGAGCATCGCCTGGTTCAATGAGCTGATGACCGTTGACGGGATCATGCAACGGCTGGTCGGCGAGAGCGAGGCGGCCCTCACAGCCATGAACAATAAGCTCGCGAGCTAACCCAACCATTTTTCGAACGAGACACCGATGATACGCAATAGGGAAGAACTGGAAAAGCAGCGCCTGGAAGTCCGGGAGTGGGTGGAAAAAGTCGCCATTCCCAATGAGGACCGCGTCGCCGAATTGAATGAGGTACCGGAAGATATCGTGAAGGATATGCAGGCGCGCGGCTATTTCGCCTGGGCCATACCGGAGGCCTATGGCGGGCTCGGCCTGACCACGGAGGAACTGGTTCTGATGGCGTTCGAGCTGTCCTATTGCTCCGTCGCCTATCGCGCCCGCGTCGGCTCCAACACCGGGATCGGGAGCGAATCCCTGATCGTTGACGGCACGGAGGAACAGAAACAGAAATACCTGCCCCGCCTGGCATCAGGCGAAATCGTCGGCTGCTTCGCCCTGACCGAGCGCGAGGCCGGATCGGAGGCAACAGCCCTCAAGACCACTGCCATCCGCAAGGGAGATCATTATATCCTGAACGGATCAAAAGCCTTTATCACCAATGCGCCGATTTCCGATTTGTTCACAGTTTTCGCCCGCACTGATCCCGACGATGACAGCCACCGCAGCATCAGCGCCTTTCTGGTCGATCTGGACACCCCCGGCCTCAGTGTCGGCCCGGCCTATAAGATGATGGGGCAGTCCGGCTCTCCGGTCTCGGAAGTCTATTTCAAGGATTGCGAAATCCCGGCGAGCTGCCTACTCGGCAACGAAGAAGGCGTCGGCTTCCGCACCGCGATGAAAGCGCTTAACAAGCAGCGCATTCATCTTTCCGCCCTCAGCACCGGCCCGGCCATGCGGATGCTCGATGATGCGGCAAAACACGCGCAGGAACGCAAACAATTCGGCCAGCCGATCGGCGACTTCCAGCTTATCCAGGCAATGATCGCCGACAGCCATGTGGATATTGCCGCCGCCCGCACCCTGATCCTGGATACTGCACGCAAACGCGATGAAGGCCTCGACATCACTCTGGAAGCCTCCATGTGCAAATATTTCGCGACCGAAATGTGCGGCCGTATTGCCGACCACGCCGTGCAGATTTTTGGTGGTTCGGGCTATGTCGCTGATTACAGCAACATTGAGCGTTTCTATCGCGATGTCCGGCTGTTCCGCCTTTATGAGGGCACCAGTCAGATCCATCAGCTCAATATCGCCCGGCGGACTTTCGATAAAATCGCAAAAACAGGGAGCGTCAGGCTGTAGCCGCAACGCAGCGCTGATACAAAGACAAAAAACGAAAAGAACAGGGAGAAAATAGATGAAAGATAACAAACCCTTCTGGCCAGAACCGCCAAGGCCACCGGAAGGTTCCCCGAATATTCTGGTCATCCTGTTCGATGATGTCGGCTTTTCCGATTTCGGCTGCTATGGATCAACCATCAAGACGCCGACCATCGACCGGATTGCAGCAAACGGCCTGCGCTATACCGGTTTTCACACGACCGCCATGTGCTCCACGACACGGGCGGCGCTGCTGACCGGGCGCAACCATCATTCCGTCGGTGTCGGCTGCCTTGCCAATTTCGACAGCGGCTTCCCCGGCTATCGCGGCAAGATCGCCAAGTCCGCCGGGACAATCGCCGAGATGCTGCGCCCCAATGGCTATCGCACCTATATGATCGGCAAATGGCATGTGACGCCGCTTCATGAAAGTGGCCCCGCCGGACCGTTTGACGGCTGGCCGCTGGCCCGGGGGTTTGACCGGTATTATGGCTTTCTCGATGCAGAAACAGACCAGTATGCGCCGGAGTTGATCCGAGATAACAGCCATATCGACCCGCCCGGCACTTATGAGACCGGCTATCACCTGACTGAGGATCTGGTGGATAAATCCATCCAGATGCTGGCCGAACACAAGGCCGGCGCGGAAAACAACCCGTGGTTCCTGTGGTGCGCCTTCGGCGCCTGCCACGCGCCGCATCAGGCGCCGAAAGATATCATCAAAAGCTATGATCCGATGTTCGAAGGCGGTTGGGACAAGGAGCGGGAGCGTCGGATCAAACGCCAGAAAGAACTGGGCATCGTTCCTGAAAATGCGGCCATTCCGCCGCATAATGACGGGGTGAAGCCATGGGATGAATTCGGCGCCGATGAACACCGGCTCTATACCCGGATGCAGGCGGCCTATGCCGGGATGCTGGATCATACGGACCGTCATATCACCCGGATGATCGACTTCCTGGAAGAAACGGGGCAGATGGACAATACGCTGATCCTTATCCTCTCGGATAACGGCGCCAGTCAGGAAGGCGGCCGCAACGGGCTTGTCAATGCCATGGGCCCGTTCAACCTGCGTCCTGAGTCGATGGCGGAGAAAATCGCCCGGATTGACGATATCGGCGGCCCGGACACCCACACCAACTTCCCGCTCGGCTGGGCAATGGCGTCCAACACCCCGCTCAAACGCTACAAGCAGAACACCCATGGCGGCGGCATTCGCGATCCGCTGATCATTTCCTGGCCAAAGGGCATCCCGGCGCGCGGGGAACTGCGTCACCAGTTCGCCCATTGCTCCGACGTGGTGCCGACGCTTCTCGATCTGCTGAAACTGGAGGCGCCAAGCCATATCAATGGCATCGAGCAACAGCCGATCGAGGGGAAAAGCTTCCGGGAAAGCCTGTTCAAGGCGGATGTTCCCTCCCGCAACGCGCCGCAATATTTTGAAATGTTCGGCCATCGCGGCCTTTGGAAGGATGGCTGGAAGGCCGTCGCCTACCATCCCATGGGAACGCCCTTTGAAAATGACACATGGGAGCTTTATCATCTGGATGAGGATTTCTCAGAAAATCATGATCTTGCCAATGACAGGCCCGAACAGCTCCAGAAGATGATCGACGCCTGGTGGGAAGAGGCGGAGAAACACAAGGTTCTCCCCCTTGATGACCGCTTCGCCGCCCGCTTCGCCGAAAATGCCGAACGGGTGCAGGGCGGCCGGACAATCGCCGTTTTTCATCGGGGGGTCGGGCATATCCCCTCCGATGTCGCCCCGGACCTGCGCAGCCGCGAATACCGGATCGAGGCGGATGCCGACGTTACGAGCGAGGCCAGCAACGGCGTCCTCATCGCCCATGGGGACACCACCTCCGGTTACAGCCTCTATATGAAGAACGGATATCTTTATCACGATCTCAACATCGGCGGCGAACATGTGGTGGTCCAGTCAAACCGCAAGGTTACGCCGGGGCGCCGCCTGCTCGGCCTCCGGGTTGACCGGCTGACGCGGGAGGCAAAGCCGAAGATGGGCACCGGCATGGGGCAAAGTCGCTACACCCTCACCATCGACGGAGAGGATGTCGGATCGGCGGAGAGCAATCTCGGATTCTACATGTTGATTTCCTGGTCCGGCCTCGATATCGGGCGGGACCGGGGTAATCCGGTCGGCGATTACCCGGCCCCGTTCGAATTTGACGGCTTCCTGCGCAAGGTGACGGTGCATATGTCAACACAAACCCTCGATGGCGAAGGCGTCGGCAAGGCGGAACTCGCCCGGGAATAACACTCACATTTTCCCTGACAGGCCTCGGAGCGCATTTTTCACTTGATATGCGCTCCGATGCGACATCAAATTAACCTCCTGAGCCTGCGCCCAATAAAAAACAAGGGAGGATTTACATGCACGGCATCAATTACCTTGACCTGCTCGACAGGGCGGGCAAAGCCTCTTTGTCGCGTCCGGCGCTGATCGACGATACGGGCACGCTAAGCCACAAAGACCTGGGCCTTCTCACGAGAAAAATCGCCCACGCCCTGATCGCGAACGGTCTTGAGCCCGAAGATCCTTTCGCCATCCTCAGCCCCAATACGAATTATGCGCTCGCGGCCATTCTCGGCGGCATGCGAGCGGGCGGGGCCTGGAGCAATATCAACCTCCGCTCCGGCGTGCATGTGAATACCGATGTTCTCAATCGCGGCAATTGCCGGGCGATTTTCTTTCACAGCTCCATTCAGGATCAAATCCCGGCCATGCGCGCGGGCGCGCCGTCAATCCGGATCGTTGTCTGTCTCGACCGTCAGATCGGCGATATACCCTCCCTTGAGCAATTTATCCAGAATGCGCCGGATACCGACATCAATATCCACCTGCCGGATACAGGCGTCGGATTTCAGGGCACCACGGGCGGGACCACCGGCGCGCCCAAGATCACGCAGGGCGGACAGAGCTTCCTCACCTGGAACATGCTGGGCTTTATGACTGCATTTCAGAAGTTCGACCTTGATAACCCGCCGGTCAATCTGGCCGTCGCGCCGATCACTCACGCGGGCGGCATGGTTGCCATGTCAACACTCAGCCTCGGTGGTACCGTTGTCATGATGCAGGTTGCCGAACCCGGCGCGATCCTCAAGAATATCGAGCGACATAAAATCTCCCTGCTGTTCCTGCCGCCGACGCTTATTTATGTGCTGATGAACCATCCCGATTGCCCGACAACGGATTTTTCAAGCCTGCAATATCTGATTGCCGCCGCGGCACCTTTTGCCGTTGAAAAGATTGCCCGCGCCCATGAAATTTTCGGACCCGTCATCTGCCAGTCCTTTGGCCAGACGGAATCCGGCTTCCCCCTGACCTTCATCTCCCCCGGCGCGGTCAGCGAAGCCTTGCGGGACGAGCGTCTCAGGCATCGTCTCAAATCCGTCGGCAGACCGGTCGCCACCGTCGGCGATATCCAGGTTTTCGATGAAGACGGTAACAGCCTCGGCCCCGATAAGGTGGGGGAAATCGTCGTCCGCGGCCCGACCGTCATGTTCCGCTATATCAATGATCCGGACGCGACAAGCGCCATTCACAAGAACGGCTGGCAGCATACGGGCGATCTCGGCTATCGCGACGCGGATGGCTATGTTTATATCAGTGACCGCAAGCGCGATCTGATCATCAGTGGCGGCTTCAACGTCTTTCCGCTGGAAATTGAACAGGTTCTGGTCACGCACTCCGCCGTGCAGGATTGCGCAGTGATCGGGGTGCCGGATGAAAAATGGGGTGAAGCCGTCAAGGCCGTTATTGAACGCGCGCCCGGTCAGGACGTGTCGGAGGCCGAGCTTATTGCCCTCTGCAAGGCGCAGCTCGGCAGCGTGATGGCACCGAAATCCATTGATTTTATTGCTGAACTCCCCCGCAGCCCGGTCGGCAAGGTTCTTAAAAAAGAACTTCGGGCGAAATACTGGCAGGACCGGGAGGTACGAATCTGACATGACACAACATGATTTTACAAAGCTTAAAAACCGTCTCCGCCTGCCGCTGATCGCGGCGCCGATGTTTCTGGTTTCCGGCGTCGATCTGGTCTCCGCCTGTTGCCGCGCCGGTATTATCGGCTCCTTTCCCACCGCCAACTGCCGATCCCCGGAGGAGTTGGATGGCTGGATTGCGGCAATCGACGCACAGCTTGCCGCCGCGAAAGCGGAAAACGAAAGAGAGCCCGCGCCCTGGTGCCCCAATCTCATTGTCCATAAATCCAATCCCCGGCTGGCGGAAGATGTAGCCGTTCTCCTTCGGCATAAACCGGAAATCGTGATCACCAGTGTCGGTCCGCCAACGCCGGTCCTCGCCCCGCTGCATGATATCGGCGCGCTGGTTTTCTCGGATGTCGCCACCGTGCTTCATGCGGAAAAGGCGGTTGCGGCGGGGGCGGATGGCCTTGTCCTGCTGACGGCGGGCGCTGGCGGGCAGACCGGCTGGATCAACCCGTTTGTCTTTGTGCGGGAAGTCCGCAGGTTCTTTGACGGTCCCATCGTGCTGGCGGGTGGCGTCATGGATGGTCACAGCCTGATGATGGCGGAAATGCTGGGCTGCGATCTCGGCTATATGGGCACGCGCTTTATCGCGACGGATGAAAGCCTCGCCAAGGATGCCTACAAGGAGATGCTGATCACCTCCCGCGCCGATGATATCCTGCTGACAAAGGCTTTCACCGGGCTGAATGCCAACATGCTCCGCCCGTCAATCGAGCGGGCCGGTCTCGATCCTGACAACCTGCCCCTGCGCGGCGATATCGATATCGCCAAGGATATCAATCCGGAGGCAAAGAAGAACGCCCCCAAACGCTGGAAAGATATCTGGTCCGCCGGGCATTCCGTGTCCGGCGTTTCCGCCATTACCGGCGTCGATGATCTGATTGATGAAATCCAGACGGAATATGACAAGGCCCGAATGGAGGCGACGGCGCGATTGAACTGCGGCTGAGGGCTCAGACTAGTCCCCCTCACCGTTCGTGCGCAGGATATCGCGGCGGCCGACGACCATATCGCCCATTTCCTGCAGGCCGCGCTCGCTCACCATCAGGTCGCAGAACAGCGTGCGTTCGCGCGCAAAGCCCTCCTCCGGCGAGCGATCAGGAATGCCGCGCACCAGATCCTTAATGTGACCAACGGCGCGGGGCGACCGGGCTGCAAGACGACGGGCAACCTCCAGAGCCTTATCCATCACCTCACCCTCGACAAGAAAACTGGCGAGGCCCAGACGAACGGCCTCACGCGGGCGCATTGTCTGCCCCAGCAGCATCAGCTCCAGTGCTTTCGCTTCTCCGATCAGCCGGGTCAGGCGCTGCGTGCCCCCCGCGCCCGGCAGGATACCGAGATTAATTTCCGGCAGACCGAGGTCATATTCCCCCTCTTGGACAAGGCGGATGTCGCAGGCAAGCGCAAGTTCAAACCCGCCTCCCATGGCAGTGCCGTTGATGGCAGCAATAAAGGGCTTCGGCATTTCAACGATACGCCGCAAGCAGACATGAATGGGCGATTCCGGCACCGGGCGCGCGGCATCAAACACCATCCCGCGGTCGGCCAACGCCCTGCCCCGTTCATACAGAATGCCCACATCATAATGACGAATGAAAACATCCGCCTCGCCGCCGGTGAGGATAACCGCGTGAATGCTGTCATCCGCCTCTATGCGGTCGAGCGCCGCCGCGAGTTCCGCCTCCGTCTCCCCGTCCATAAAGCCATGCGGCGGATTGCTGAAACGGATGATGGCAACATCCTGCTGTTGCTCCATTGTCAATCGTGCCATTCCCCTCTCCCTTTCCTTGTCGTTTTTACTTGTCGGCCTCCTTACCCTCCCCATATCCTTTCATCATGGAGGACGGGGCGCAACCAGGATCAGGGCACTCATCCTGCAGCCCGTTTCATTCAACAAACTCCAATTTCTTGAGATCGCACCAATTTTTGCTGTATTCAGAACAAATTAAAGTCATTTTCAAAGAGTTATATCCGCATTATGAATTTCCGACCTTCCTTTACAGCGACCCTATTGGCGTCTTTCATCTCTATTGCGCCCGCCGTCGCGGAAGAGGCGGCCGTGGCGGACCCAGAAAAAGTCGAGGTTGAGGAAGAAGATACCGGCACCTTTACCTTCGTGCTTGAAAATGATCTCTTTTTCGGGCTCGACCGGGATTACACCAATGGGATCATGCTCGCCTGGATGTCGGAACCCGATCATGCCCCCGCCTGGGCGCTGCGGGCTGCGCGGCTGCTGCCCTTCTTTCCGAAAGACGGGCTGGTCCGTTCCACCTATGCCATCGGACAGAATATGTATACCCCCAATGATATTCAGGATCCCACCCCGCCGACAAATGAACGGCCTTATGCGGGCTGGCTCTACGGGGCGGTCGGCATTGTTGTGGAAACGGGTGAGAAACAGCTTGATCAGCTTCAGCTCCAACTCGGCGTCGTTGGCCCCTCCGCCCTTGGCGAGCAGTCGCAAACCTTCGTTCACAAGGTGATCGATTCCCCCAAGCCACAAGGCTGGGATACGCAGCTTAAAGACGAGCCGGGCCTTGTCCTCACCTATCAGCGAAGCTGGCGGGCGCTGGTATCAGCAAAACTCAACGGCTTTTCGATTGATATGACGCCGCATCTGGGTGGCGCGCTTGGTAATGTCCATACCTATGTCAATGCCGGGGCAACTATGCGCATGGGATGGAATTTACCCAATGACTATGGACCCCCGCGCATTCAGCCCGGGCTCCCCGGGTCGGGCTTTTTCGAACCGACCGACGATATCGGGCTATACTTCTTCGCCGGGCTGGACGCCCGCGCGGTGGCCCGCAATATCTTTCTTGATGGCAACAGTTTCCGCGACAGCCGCAGCGTCAACAAGGAACCAATCGTCGGCGATGCCCAGCTCGGCCTTGCGCTCACCATACGCGATGCCCGCATTGCCTTTACCCATGTCTTCCGCTCCCGCGAATATGAAGGGCAGGACGGCAAGGATGAGTTTGGCGCCATCAGTGTCTCGGTTCCGTTCTGACCGCCTGCCCGTCGCGATCAGTGGGAAATCATCCACGGACGCTTGGCCGGAAAGCTTTTCGAGCCATCGGGGCGATACAGTGTGCCAGAATTGATTTTCTTCGAACTGCCGCCGCAACAGCCACAGCCGGGTCCATGGCCGTGGGATGATTTTTTGGGCTCATGTGCGCTGCGTTCATTCGTCTGATACGCCTGACGCGCAGAACTGTCCATCACCGCCAGACGCGGCGCGGCGATTGCCCGCGGCGCCTGCGCTCCACAGGATGGACAACATTTGGGATCGGCATATTCTGAAATGGGCGCAAGTTCGCTGAACGGACCGCAGTCATCGCAACAATACTGATAGATCGGCATCGGGGTATCCTCTAGAGGCGGGCGGGGTTCCCCCCGCCCAATTCGCAACAAGATTAAAGATCAGAGATCGGGCGCCAGCGGCACATCAATGGAACCGTCGAGATATTTCGTCGGCCCATCGGCATTCGGCATCAGATCCCATTCAAACACATCGGTCGGCAACCACAGGGTTGCACAGGCATTCGGAACGTCTACCACGCCCGAGATATGCCCCTGCACTGGCGCGGTGCCAAGGATGGCGTAGGCCTGCGCCCCGGTGTATCCGAATTTCTTCAGATATTCGATGGCATTGAGGCAGGCCTGCCGATAGGCAATATGCACATCCAGATAATACTGCTTGCCTGCTTCATCGACGGAGATGCCTTCAAAGATCAGGAAGTCGTCATATTTCGGCGCAATCGGAGAGGGCCGGAAAATCGGGTTCTTGATCCCGTATTTGCTCATCCCGCCCTTGATCAGATCGACCTTGATATGCAGCCAGCCCGCCATTTCAATGGCACCGCAAAAGGTGATTTCACCATCCCCCTGACTGAAATGCAGATCGCCCATGGAAAGCCCCGCCCCATCGACATAGACCGGGAAGTAGACTTTTGATCCACGGGACAGGTCCTTGATATCGCAGTTACCGCCATGTTCGCGCGGCGGCACGGTGCGGGCGGCTTCGGCGGCGGCCTTGTCACGGGCCTCCCCGGTCAGCTTGCCCATATGCGCGGTCGGGCCGCCATCCGGCAGGTTGGCAAGGCCGGGAACGCGGCCAGGGTCCGTATTGAACAGCTCCGTCTCTCGTGTGTTCCACATATCCAGCATCTTCTTGTCCGGCAGGCACCCGATCAGCCCCGGATGGATCAGGCCGGCATAACGGACGCCCGGCACATGGCGGGACTTTGTGAACATGCCTTCAAAATCCCAGATGGATTTCTGTGCTTCCGGGAAATGGTCAGTCAGAAAGCCGCCGCCATTCTGCTTGGAGAAGAAGCCGTTGAACCCCCACATGCTCTCTTCCTTGGCGCCGATATCCAGAATATCAACAACCAGCAGATCGCCGGGCTCCGCCCCCTCAATGCCGATCGGACCGGAGAGATAATGAACCTGCGCCAGCTCCACATCGCGAACATCGGAGGCATCATCGTTATTCTTGATCTGGCCACCGGTCCAGTCATAGGTTTCCACCTTGAAATCATCTCCCGGCTTGACCCAGACGGCAATCGGAATATCCGGATGCCAGCGATTGTGAATTTTCTCGTTCGTGAGCGGGCTTTCGCCCAGATTCACTTCAATAAGGGTATCAGTCATTTTGCCTCCTCAAGCTAGTAATGAATTGTCAGACGGACAGGAATTTCGAGACTTTTGCTTCGTCGATCCCGGTGCGGGGTGATTCATGAACAAATTCGCCGTTTTCCAGCACCAGAACGCGGTCCGCAACATCGAGGGCGAAACTCAAAACCTGTTCCGATACGATGATCGAAAGCCCGCGTTCATCGCGGATACGGCGCAGGGTGCGCGCCATTTCCCGGATGATGGACGGCTGGATGCCCTCTGTCGGCTCATCGAGCAGCAGGACCTTTGGCTTGGATGCCAGAGCGCGGGCGATGGCAAGCTGTTGCTGCTGACCCCCAGAGAGATTACCGCCGCGCCGGGATTTCATTTCAACCAGAACCGGAAAAAGTTCATAGATATCGGGGCTGACTTTCTTGTCGCCCGTGACAATGAGTCCGGTCTCAACATTTTCCTCTACGGTCATGGTCGAGAAGATCTGCCTTCCCTGCGGCACATAGGCGAGGCCTTTGGCCACACGCTCATATGATTTGAGCCCCTCGATCGAGTTGCCATCGATCGTCACATGGCCCGACTTGGTCGGAACCACCCCCATCAGGGTTTTCATGAGCGTCGTCTTGCCCATGCCATTGCGGCCCATGATGGCGACGATCTCCCCCGGATTAATACTAAAATCGAGGCCGTGGAGCACTTCGGATTCGCCGTAAGCGGAACGAAGATTGTCTACATTCAGCATCATTTCCTCCCTTAGTGGCCGAGATAAACTTCAATGACTTTAGGGTCCGCCTGCACATGCGCCATGGACCCTTCGGAGAGAACCTTGCCCTGGTGCAGCACGGTGACGCGGGTCGCGATATCCTCGACAAATTTCATGTCATGTTCGATCACGATCACCGAACGGTCCTGGATAATGCGATTTAAGAGTTCCGCCGTCTGCTTGCGCTCGGCCACCGACATGCCTGCAACCGGTTCATCCAGCATCAGCAATTCCGGATCCTGGATGAGCAGCATGCCAATCTCCAGCCATTGCTTCTGCCCATGGCTGAGAAAGGCCGCTTTCATATCCAGCAGATCGTCGAGAAAAACCACGCTGGCAATTTCATGGATACGCTCCTTCACCGGATCATCGCGGCGGAACATCAGGGCGCCAAAAACGCCATGTCCCTTAGGGTAGGAAATCTCCAGATTTTCAAAGACAGTCAGATCTTCATAAACGGTGGGCGTCTGGAACTTGCGCCCTACCCCGGCATGAACGATCTGGTCTTCCCGCATCTTGAGAAGATCCTGCCCCTTGAATTCGACCTTGCCATCGGTCGCCCTGGTGCGGCCGCAGATCAGATCGAGAACGGTTGTCTTCCCCGCTCCGTTGGGGCCGATGATCACCCGGCACTCATTGGGTTCTACATAGAAGCTGAGGCCATTGACCGCCTTGAACCCGTCGAAGGAAACAGTCAGATTTTCAACGGTCAGCAGGAAATCAGGTCTTGCGTTCATCTTTTTTCCTCCTATTCAGCCGGGGCCTTGATGCTATCGAAATTACGTCCGCCCCCGTCATCGGCCTTCTTTTTGAACAGGGCCATCAGCCGCGGCTCCACATAATCCTTGTAGAGACCGGCAAGGCCGTTCGGGAACGCCAGCACCACCGCGATAAAGAGGGCGCCGAGACCCAGCAGCCAGAGTTCCGGGAACATTTCGGAGAAGGTGGTTTTCGCCAGATTGACAAGCAGCGCGCCATAAACCGCCCCGAGGATCGAGAGCCGCCCGCCGACGGCGCAGAAAATGACCATTTCGATGGATGGCACGATGCCGACAAAGCTGGGGGACATGAACCCCACCTGCAGCGTGAACATAGCCCCGCCAATGGCCGCGAAAGCCGCCCCGGCGCAGAAGACGAAAATCTTGAAATTGGCCACGTCATATCCGGAGAAGCGGACCCGGTCTTCCTGATCGCGCATGGCAATCAGAATTCGGCCAAGCTTCGATTTGCGGATGAACTGGGCCACAAAGAGACAAACGAACAGCAGCACCGCATTCACGAAATAGAGAATAACCTTTGCTTCATCGGTGCGGATATCCCATCCAAGCAGGGTCCGCAGGTCAGTGATGCCGTTGACGCCGCCGGTATAGCCCTGTTGACCGATAATCAGGATGGTCATGATGGCGGCAATCGCCTGTGTGATGATTGCAAAATAAACACCACCCACCCGCCGCCGGAACATGGCCACCCCGATAATGAAGGCGAAGATGACCGGCACCAGCACCACGGCAATAAGGCTGAATGTCAGGCTGTTGAAGGGCTCCCACCACATGGGGAGCGCGGTGATCTGGTTCCAGTCCATGAAATCCGGGATGCCGGGGGTGGACTGGATTTTGGTCGCTTCCGGCGTTGACGCTTCCAGCTTCAGGAACATGGCCATGCAGTAGCCGCCAAGGCCGAAGAACACCCCCTGCCCGAGGCTCAGGATACCACCCGCGCCCCAGCAGAGGACCAGACCGATCGCCACGAAAGCATAGGTCAGATATTTGCCGAACAGATTGAGACGGAAGGTATCCAGGCCGGCCGGCAGGACGATGAAGATCAGCACGGCCAGGACGACAAAGCCAACGATATCGCCCGTGGAGAAAAGCTTGTTATCTTTTGCAAACATCTCGGTCACCTCACTTCCTGAGTTTGAGGGCGAACAGCCCCTGGGGACGCAGCATCAGAATGCCGACAACGGTGAGGAGCGTGAGCACCTTGGCCATGGAGCCGGAGAGGAAAAATTCCATGATCGATTGCGCCTGCGAGATCGAAAAGGCCGAAGCAATCGTTCCGAGCAGGCTGGCCGCGCCGCCAAAGACGACGACAAGGAAGGTGTCCACGATGTAAAGCTGACCTGCCGTCGGGCCGGTGGAACCGATCATCGTAAAGGCGGAACCAGCCACACCGGCAACGCCGCAGCCGATCCCGAAGGTGAGACGGTCCGTTCGTTCCGTATTAATGCCGACCGCGCCCGCCATGACCCGGTTCTGCGTCACCGCGCGCACCTGCTTGCCCCAGGAGGAGCGATACATCATGAAATAGACAGCGACGGAAATACTGATGGCCAGGACCATCACGAAAATACCGTTAATGGGAACTTCGATCAAATCGGTGAGTGGCAAAGACCCCATCATCCAGTCCGGGATGGTCACCCCCACCTCGCGCGCGCCGAAAACGGAGCGATATATCTGCTGCAGGATAAGGCTGAGCCCCCAGGTAGCCAGCAAGGTATCCAGCGGGCGTTTATAGAGATGCCGGATCAGACTCCATTCCACCAGCATACCGAGGGCCGCCGTTACGAAAAACGCGAGGATCATCGCAATAAAGAAATAGATGCTGAACAGCGATGGCAGGTAATCGGCGAACAGGTTGGAGGTAATATATGTGACATAGGCGCCGAGAATCATAAACTCGCCATGCGCCATGTTGATCACCCCCATCTGACCAAAAATGATGGCCAGCCCGAGCGCCATGAGAACAAAAACCGAGAAAAGAATGAGACCGGCAAAACCCTGCATGGCGAAAATGGCCCCAAGCTCTCCCATCGTATAATCGGCAAACATATGCTGTCTCCTGCCTCTTGTATTTCAATGCCATGAAAGAGTTGATGTCGGTCGGCCGCTCCCCGGTGACGGTTTGCGACCGACCTCCTACGCAAAGCCTATTGGTATCCTTCCGGGAACGGATCCGGCTCGACCAGCTCCGCCGTTTCGAAGACGACTTCATACTGTCCGTCCGCCTTGGCATGGCCGACACGGGTCTTGGACCAGAGATGGTGGTTTTCATGGACCTTGACGTAACCTTCCGGCGCGGTGGTGAGTTCGATACCGGGGCTCGCCTCCCGTACCTTGTCCACATCGAAGGATCCGGCCTTTTCAACCGCCGCCTTCCACAGCCATGGGCCGAGATAGGCGGCCTGCGTCACGTCGCCGATGACCATGTCATCGCCCCACATCTTCTTGAATTCTTTCACAAATTCGACGTTGTTGGGATTATCGAGACTCTGGAAGTATTTCATGCAGGCATAGGCGCCGACGATGTTTTCACCGCCGATACCGCGGATTTCGTCCTCGGTCACCGAAATGGTCAGTAGCAGCGGTTTTTCCTTCGTCATATCGATACCGGCCGCCTTCAGCTGCTTGTAGAATGCAACGTTGGAACCGCCCACGACGATGGCATAGATCACATCGGGCTTGGAGAGGCGGATCTTGTTAATGACGGAGTTGAACTGCGTGTGGCCAAGCGGGTAATATTCCTCACCAACCACCTTGAGGCCCAGCTTCTCGATATGCTTGCGGGCGATCTTGTTGGAGGTACGCGGCCAGATATAGTCGGAGCCGAGGAGATAGAAGGATTTCGCCCCCTTGGTCTGGGTCACCCAGTCGATACCGGCGATAATCTGCTGCGTTGCTTCCTGACCGGTGTAGATGACATTGGGAGATTCTTCCAGCCCTTCATAGAAGGTCGGGTAGTAGAGGAAGCCGTTATACTGCTCGAACACCGGCAGAACGGCTTTGCGGCTCGCCGATGTCCAGCAACCCATGACCGAGGCGACCTTGTCGTTGACCAGCAGCTTCTTGGCCTTTTCGGCAAAAGTCGGCCAGTCAGAGGCGCCGTCTTCCTGAATGAATTTGATCTGGCGCCCTAGAACCCCGCCCTGCGCATTGATCTGCTCAATCGCAAGCTTTTCGGCCTGCACCGATCCGGTTTCCGAAATCGCCATGGTGCCGGTGACCGAATGCAGGATACCGACCGTTACGTCGGTATCAGTCACGGCGAGACCGGTTGTATTGACCGCCGCAGTCGGGTAATCCGCCGCCCGCAGAAATTTGGGGGCAAAAAGCGTGGCGGCAAGCGCCGTTCCACCCATCAGAAACGAGCGGCGTGACGCTTCCATTGAGAGTGAGGGTTTCTTTGGTGTATCGGACATTGCTTTCTCCTTTGAACCTGCCTGTCTTTCCCAGATCACAGCGCATATCGCTGCTTCGCAAAAAAGACTGGAGAAAAATGTTGCATTGCAACATACGTCGTTTAACGTATGTGCATGCGCCTTTTGACGGTGCATAAAAACGGAACAAGCAGGAGGCAGTAAAAGGGAAACAACGGATTACGGGGCGCAACAAGGATTTAACAATGACATTGGCCTTTGCTGCAGGACACACCGGATGAAACCGATTTTTGGCGTCATGAGAGAGCGTCGGCGGTACAATCAATGGGTCGCGAATGAAACTCTGGAGGATTTCGCGCTTCGCTTCACCGCCCGGCGCGCGCGCCGCTGGTCCTATCTGCGGGTCACGAATACCGCTCTCGGTTCCATTTCCTTTCTCGCCCTCGAGGCGATCGGCGGGGCAATCACCCTGCGCTACGGCTTCGATACCGCCATCACCGCCATCATGCTGGTCGGCCTGCTGCTATTCCTGACGGGCATCCCCATCACCTATTATGCGGCAAAATATGGCGTTGATATTGATCTGCTGACCCGTGGCGCGGGCTTCGGTTATATCGGATCGACGGTGACCTCTCTCATTTATGCCAGCTTCACCTTTATCTTCTTCGCGCTGGAAGCGGCCATTCTGAGTTTCGCCCTGGAGCTTTGTTTCGGCATTCCCGTCTGGCTCGGTTATCTGCTGAATGCGCTGGTGGTGATCCCGCTTGCCACCCACGGCTTTACCAAGATTTCAAAGTTCCAGGCCTGGACGCAGCCCTTCTGGGTTATCCTGCATATCCTGCCTTTTGTGCTGCTGGCCTTCGCAGGATATGGCATCACCGACTGGCAGGCATTTGAAGGTATCGGCCCGCAGGAGGCCGGCGGCATGACCCTGATCATGCTGGGCGCGGCGGCGGGCGTTGCCTTTTCCCTCATTGCGCAAATTGGCGAACAGGTTGATTTCATTCGCTTTCTGCCGGAGCCGAAAACCAGTGGCGAGCGGGTCAAATGGTGGACATCCCTGATGTGCGCCGGACCGGGCTGGTCTGTTATCGGCGCGGGCAAGATGCTGCTGGGATCTTTTCTGCTGACCATCGCCATTGGCGCGGGCATTGCGCCCGAGACGGCGGCCGACCCCAACCAGATGTATTTCGCCGCCTTCAGCCAAGTGATTGACAACCCGGTTTTCGTGCTGTCGCTGACCGGTGCCTTCGTGATCCTCAGCCAGCTCAAGATCAATGTCACTAACGCCTATGCCGGTTCCATCGCCTGGTCGAACTTCTTTTCCCGCTTGACCCATAGTCATCCCGGCCGCGTTGTCTGGATGGTGTTCAATGTGGCAATTGCGCTGATGCTGATGAATCTCGGCGTGTTCGGCGCGCTCGAGGCCACTCTCGCCTTTTATTCCCATGTCGCCCTTGCCTGGATCGGCGCCATTGTCTCCGATCTTGTCATCAACAAGCCGCTCGGCCTCAGCCCGCCGCATATCGAGTTCCGCCGTGCCTATCTTTATGACATCAATCCCGTCGGGCTTGGCGCTATGGGCGCCGCCTGCATCGTCTCCTTCCTTGCCTACTTCGGACTGTTTGGTGAGACGGCCATGTCTCTCTCCTCCTTTATCGCGCTGTTTACCGCCATGCTGGCGGCACCGCTGATCGCCTATGGCACAAAGGGGCGGTATTACATCGCCCGGACAGCGCCCGAAATGCCGAAAGCTCTGGGCACCTGCTGTGTCTGCGAATACCGTTTCGATCCCGAAGACATGGCCGATTGCCCCTTTTATGAAGGGCCTATCTGTTCTCTCTGCTGCTCACTCGATTCCGTCTGTCGCGATGCCTGCAAGCCCTTCGCCCGTATCGATGCGCAAACCAGCCATTTCCTGAAATGGCTGCTTCCTGCCCATATGGTGCAGATTCTGCAAAGCCGGATGGTACAGTTTCTCCTCCTGACATCGCTGATTTCGGGGCTGATCGGCATACTTCTGTGGATCATTTATGAACAGGCTGGCACGAACCATTTTGAAATTACGCTGACGTTGATCTTCTCCGGCCTGCTGTTCATTGTCGGGGTATCGGTCTGGCTGTTCATTCTGGCCCATGAAAGTCAGCGGGCCGCGTGGCGGGAATCAAACCTGCAATCGCAACGGCTGATGCGGGAGGTTCGCGCCCATCAGCGGACCGATGCGGAGCTTCAGGATGCCCGCGATAAGGCCGAAGCGGCCAGTCAGGCGAAAAGCCGCTACATGATCGGTCTCAGCCACGAACTCCGCACCCCGCTCAACGCTATTTTCGGTTATGCGCAGATTCTCTACAAGGATCCGAACACCCCGCCCAATCGCAAGGAAGCCGTCGCCACCATTCGCCGTTCGGCTGAACATCTCTCCGGCCTTATCGAAGGGCTGCTGGATATTTCCAAGATTGAGGCCGGGCGAATTGAAATTTATCGCGACCGCGTCGATTTTCCCGTTTTCATGGCGCAGCTTGCCGGGATTTTTGAAATGCAGGCGGCGGAAAAGGGCCTCACATTCATCTATGAGGCAACCTCCACCCTCCCCTCCTGGATCACCACGGATGAAAAGCGCTTGCGGCAAATCCTGATGAACCTGCTCTCCAACGCCATCCGCTACACGGAACGGGGCGAAGTCCGCCTCACCCTCTCCTATCGCAATGAAGTCGCCCATTTCGAGGTCAGCGATACCGGCGTCGGCATTCCGGCGGAACAGATCGACAAAATCTGGCAGCCGTTCGAACGGGCGGGCATGAAAACCGTGCGCGGCACCGGCCTCGGCCTCACCATCACAAAGCTGCTTGTTGAAATGATGGGCGGGGAGATCAAGGTGGACAGCGTCTATGGTCAGGGCAGTCACTTCAACCTACGCATGATGCTCCCCTCCCTGCATCGGGCAAGCCGCCCCGATGAGATGGCAGAGGCGCGCATCACCGGCTATGCCGGTCCGCGCAAAAGCATCCTGATTCTGGATGACGAAACGGATCATCTGCAGTTGATGGAAACCCTGCTGGCCCCGCTGGGCTTCAAGCTCTATCTGGCATCTAATCACATTGTTGCCAATGAAATGCTGCAGATCGCAAAGCCGGACCTGTTCCTTCTGGATATCGATCTGCCGGATATTTCAGGCTGGGAATTTGCCGCCCAGCTCCGCCGTGATGTCCATCGCGCGACACCGATTGTGATGGTTTCCGCCCATGCTCTTGAAGGCCGGAACCAGAGCAGCGGCCCCGAAGATGCGCTGCATGATGCCTTCATCGCCAAACCGGTCAGCTTTTCAATCCTGCTGGAACAGGTCCGCAATTTGCTGAAAATCGACTGGACGAAAGATATCCGGCAACCACAGGCGGAACGGGTTGGTCCGCCGCTCTCCGACACAGACCGTCATGACATCATCTCTCTCGCACGGATCGGCAATGCAAGTGAAATCCGTCGCCGTCTCGATGCACTGGAGATGGCACGACCGGACCTCAAAGCAAGTCTGAAACCGCTACGTCACCGGCTGTCGGAATTTGACCTGCCCGGCCTGATCCGGGAACTGGAGGAAACGCATGATGCAGCCGTCTGATTTCGACACGCGGCGGCAGATCGTTCTGGTTGTCGATGACAGCCCGGAATCACTTTCCATGGTCGCTACCGCAATCGAGGAAGCCGGCATGACCGTTCTCGTCGCGCGCGATGGGCAGACGGCGCTCGATCTCGTCAAACGGCTGCAACCGGATGCGATCCTGATGGATGCCGTCATGCCCGGTCTCGACGGGTTTGAAACCTGCGCCCGCCTCAAATCGGGGCCCGGCATGATTGCCGCCCCCGTGATTTTCATGACCGGCCTCAGCTCTTCAGAGCATATCCTGAAAGGGCTGGAAGTGGGCGGTGTGGATTATGTGACGAAACCGGTCAATCCTGATGAGTTGATTGCCCGCCTTTCCATCCATCTGACCAATGCCCGGCTGATTGAAAGCGCCAGAAACGCCCTCGATGCGGGCGGGCGGCCGGTCATGGCCGTCACACCGGATGGCAGTCTGATCTGGTCCTCGCCCGAGGCGCGCAAACTGCTGGACCAGCATCCGGACATACTGGATGCGCACAGCCATCTCACCGATGTGAAAATATGTGAATGGATCGCGGGTCTGGTCAAAACACCGTTGTCCGAAGCCGCACCCTTTCGGCTCGGCACGAACGATAACCAGCATGTGATCAGTCCGCTTGGCATCCATCCCGATCGGGAAATCCTGCTCTCCATCGAAAAGCTCACGAATGCAGATCCGAAGAAGCACTTGATGGCGGCCTTCTCCCTCACCGCAAGGGAGGCGGAAATCCTCATCTGGCTCTCTCGCGGCAAGACCAATCGGGATATCGGGGATATCCTGTCCATCAGCGCCCGCACCGTCAACAAGCACCTGGAACAGATTTTCCAGAAACTCGGCGTCGACAACCGGACCTCGGCCGCCGTCATCACGGATCGTATCTGCCGCCAAGGGAATAATCCCACCTGATACGGTCAGGTGGTCGGCCTGCCCTTTTCACCGCGCGAAAATAACGCTAGAAAAAGGGTGCTTTTATCTCTTTGGAACGGCCTGCCCGTAAGGATTAAGAAATGACACATGTCTGGGTCCGCGCCGAACAGCGCGAGCATGAACAGCGCGTCGGCATTACGCCTGAAGGAGTCAAGGCCCTGATGGCCAAAGGCATGACCGTCACGGTGGAAGACTCGTCCTGTCGTGCGCTGCCTATTGCCGCCTATCGCGAGACGGGCTGCACCATTGCACCGGAAGGAAGCTGGCCGGATGCGCCTCGCGACGCCATCATCTTCGGCCTCAAGGAACTCCCCATAAGTGACAGCCCGCTGCCGCATCGTCACATCATGTTCGGCCATGCCTTTAAGGGCCAGGCCGACGGGCCTGCCCTGCTGCGCCGCTTCAAGGCGGGAGGCGGGGCTCTTTATGATCTTGAGTATCTGACGGATGAGACCGGGCGGCGCGTTGCCGCCTTCGGTTACTGGGCCGGATTTGCCGGGGCCGCCGTGGGGCTGATGGTCTGGATCGCGCAGCAGACAGGGCGCGGGCCGGGGCCGCAGTCCGTCGGCGTCTATCCGGGGCGGGATGTATTGGTCAAGGAACTGAAGGCCGGGCTCGATAAAGCCAGTGAGGCTGGTGCGGCATTCCCCAACGCCATTGTAATTGGCGCCCTCGGCCGGGTGGGCAGCGGTGCCTGTGATTGCCTGCAATCATTAGGGCTCAATGTAACCCGATGGGATCTGGCCGAAACCGCCCATGGTGGACCGTTTCCGGAAATTCTCACCCACAGCCTGTTTGTCAACTGCATCCTGGCACAGGACGGGGTTCCCGTTTTTGTTCCAAAATCGGCGCTGACTGCGTCGCGCCGCCTGTCCGTCATCGCCGATGTGTCCTGTGATCCGAGCAGTCCGTTCAATCCAGTGCCGCTCTATGATCACGCCACCTCCTTCGATGATCCGGTGATCCGAGTGGTGGGCGGCCCGCCGCCGCTTGATGTCATGGCTATCGACAATCTGCCCTCCATGCTGCCGGTGGAAAGCAGCGAAGACTATGCGGCCCAGCTTCTTCCGTCGCTTCTCACCCTTCAGGATATGGAAAGCGGTGTCTGGGGCCGCGCCAAAGAGATTTACGACACCCACATATCGGCACTATGATTTATTATATATCAAACTGTTAGATTACAAAGCAAACCTAATGCGCGAACAAACATCTTCTTTATTTAACCGGTTAATTTGATTTATTCAGAGTTTTGATCATTTCATCCCGCATGATGAATTTCTGCGGCTTTCCGGTGACCGTCATCGGCAGGCTGTCCACAAACCGGATATGACGCGGGACCTTGTAATGGGCGATCTGGTCCCGGCAATAGGCCTTCACCCCCTCCTCATCAAGACTGGAACCTGCCCGGCGGACAATCCAGCTGCAGACTTCCTCTCCGAATTTTTCATGAGGAACACCAAACACCTGCACTTCCTGAATATCCGGATGGGTGAAGAGAAATTCCTCGATCTCGCGCGGATAGATATTCTCTCCGCCGCGAATAATCATATCCTTGAGACGCCCGACAATCCGGCAATAACCTTCCTCATCCAGCACGGCAAGATCCCCCGTGCGCATCCAGCCGTCTTCCGTGATCGCGTCGCGGGTTCTTTCCTCATCCTCCCAATAGCCGCGCATGACGGAATAGCCGCGCGTCCACAGCTCTCCCTGTCCGCCGACGGGAACATCCTCTCCATTCTCATCGACAATACGCACCTCCACATGCGGATGTATGCGCCCGACCGTGGACACCCGCTTTTCCAGCGGATCATCCACATTGCTCTGGAAGGAAACAGGTGCTGTCTCCGTCATGCCATAGCAGATCGTCACCTCCGACATATGAAGGCGATCAATCACCTTCCGCATCACCTCGATCGGACAGGGCGCTCCGGCCATAACCCCCGTTCTCAGACTGGACAGGTCAAGCTCTTTCAGCAACGGGTTATCAACCATGGCAACAAACATGGTCGGCACGCCGTAAAGACCGGTACAACGACCGAGCGCCGCGGCTTTCAGGGTGTCATCGGGATCGAAAGCCTCTCCCGGAAAAATCATCGCCGATCCGGTGCTGACACAGCCGAGCGATCCCATCACCATACCAAAACAATGATAGAGCGGCACCGGAATGCAGAGACGATCCTGTTCGGTAAAGTTCATGCGCCCGACCGTGTGGGCGGCGTTGTTGACAATGTTGTAATGGGTTAGCGTTGCCCCTTTCGGCGCGCCCGTGGTTCCGGATGTAAACTGGATATTGATCGGATCATCCGGGGAGAGGGAGGCCGTGATTTCATCCAGTCTCGCCAGGTCCGCTGACTTGCCCATCGCCTCCACTTCGGCGAATGGATAAATGCCCGAGCCCGGGTTATCCGTAATGCCGATAACGATTTCAAGCTGCGGCAGTTTTGCGGATTTGAGTTTTCCCGGTTCCGCCGTCTCCAGCTCGGGCGCAAGGCTGCGGATCATCGCCAGATAATCCGAGGTCTTGAAGCTGTCTGCAAGAATGAGCGCCCGACATCCCGATTTGTTCAGCGCATACTCCAGCTCCGACAGGCGGTAGGCCGGATTGATATTGACCAGAATCAGACCGATCCGCGCGGTTGCATATTGTGCCAGCACCCAGCCCAGATTATTCGGCGACCAGATCCCGATCCGATCCCCCTTCTCCAGGCCGAGAGAGAGCAGACCCGCCGCGAGCCTGTCAACACGCCGATCAAACTCCGAATAGGTAAGTCTAATCCCGTTTAACGGGAAAATCACCGCATCCTGCGACCCGTAGTGAGCGACAGTTTCCTTCAGCATTTGCGGTATTGTCTGCCGCCTAAGCGCTGCGTGAGTCTCACCTGCGACATAGGAACGATTTCCAACCGGCGCGACCCGCGGCGGAACACGCCCTTGCGCGTCTTTTTCAGATGCAGATGACATCGCTTCCTCCAAAATCCTGCTATTCTCGTTTTACGTCAGCGCAGCACTTTTGTCACATAAAATCATTTTCCCCATGGTCATTTACCAACATTGCATTATTTAAAGAAAAATAGCTCCTGAACCATTGTTATCGCAAGCGCGAGATCGATTATGAAAAGAATGCCGACTGTCTATATTCCACATGGCGGCGGTCCCTGCTTCTTCATGGACTGGGATCCCCCGCATGAATGGGACCGGATGGCGGCGTATCTCCGTAATCTCCGTGAGGATATTGGCAAGACGCCCGCAGCTATCATCCTCGTCTCCGCCCATTGGGAAGAGAAGAGAATAACCGTCCAGAGCACGCCAGCGCCCGATCTTCTGTTCGATTATTACGGGTTTCCGCCGCATACTTACCAACTGACATATCCCGCGCCCGGCGCCCCGGAACTGGCGGCACGCATAAAGATGCTGTTGCAATCAAATGGCATCGACACCGCAGAAGACAGCAGCCGTGATTTCGATCATGGTGTGTTCATTCCGCTCCTGCTCTCCTATCCGGATGCCAATATCCCCATTGTGCAGCTTTCACTTCGAAGTGATCTCGATCCCGCCGCGCATCTGGCGGCAGGCCAGGCCCTTGCCCCGCTTCGCGATGAAAATGTGCTGATCATTGGCAGTGGCATGAGTTTTCACAATATGCGCATGTTGATGAGTTCCCGTGAGCGCGGCGGCCGTCCGCTTCCGGAGATGAGCCTGTTCGATGATTGGCTGCGGGACGCCGCCACTCATCCCGATCCGGAGGTTCGCAACCGCTTGCTGGCGGGCTGGGATGCCGCCCCCGGCGCCCGCTTCGCCCATCCACGGGAGGAGCATCTCATCCCGCTGCATGTGGTGGCCGGGGCGGCGAATACTGATCAGGGGCGCGAAACATTCCGGGATATTGCCATGGGGGCACCCATCTCGGCCTACCAGTTCGGTTAGGGCCGCTCAGCTTTTTGCGGTTTCCGCCGCCACTTCGGCATCGAAATTGCCGGTGGCCGAATTACGCCGGTCCCGCCAGTGCGGATAGTGAGTGACATAGGTTTTCATAATCTCTTCGACCGGCGGCTCGGCATATTCTCCGCGATACAGGATATATTCCATATGCCGGTTACCTGATGTATCGAATGGGTGGTAAATGGAATCCTCTTCCCCATTAAAATCAAGGGCTTTCAGGCCAAACTTATCGCAGAGCTCAACATTGAAAGCCGGCGTTGCCTTGACCCATTTGCCTTCAAGATAGATATCCGTATAGCCATGCCAGTAGAAGATATCCGTCTGCATGCGTTCGCGCATTTTCTCGGTCGACATATGATTACGGACATCGGCAAATCCGAGACGGGCCGGTATTCCGGCGGCCCGGCAGGCCGCCGCCAGCAGAACCGCCTTGGCCACGCAATAACCGCGCCCCTCGCTCAACGTATGGCTTGCCTTCAGCCTGTCCGGCTCCAGGGTCGATGAATATGGATCATAGCGCACGCCATCCCGGATCGCGAAATAGAGGCGGATCGCCTTTTCCTTTTCCGTTTTGCCGCTGCCTTTGTTGGCCTCTGTGAAGGCGACTATATCCGGATTATCGCTATCCACCATCGGCCCGGGAGTGAGATAATCCTGCATCATCATGATCACCCTGCCCGCCTTGCATTTTTGACAATGGCGGCCACCATTTCCGGGACTGCCTCACTCGGGATATCATGGCCCATGCCATCGATCACGAGTATGTCCGCCCCCGGAATGGAATTCTTCACATCCTCCCCGCAGCCAAGCGGGACCAGCGGATCATTCCGACCGTGGATGACGAGGGTCGGCGCCGTAATCTCCCCAAGATGCGCAACACGGGCATCCCCCGAGGCGAGGCTCGCCAGCAGATGGCGGCTGTTGCCATCTGGACAGAATGAGCGATCATAAAGGGCCGCTCCTTTCTCCCGCAGGATGGCCTCAGACACCGGGAAGGCCGGGCTGCCGATGATTTTTGCGGTTTCCACCGCCTCCGCCATCGCTCCTTCGCGGGTGCCTGCCGGATTACGCGGGCTGGTCAACCACTTGGCGGCGGCCCCTTCCGGACGTGGTAGGCCGCGCCGGGCTGATGTTGCCATAATGGAAACAAGGGATTTGACACATTCCGGCCGACGCCAGGCGAGCGTTTGGGCAATGGCACCACCATTGGAACTGCCGATAAAATGGGCTGCCTTGAAACCAAGGGCGCGGATCAACTCCGCCGCATCATCGGCCATATCCTCAAGCGTATAGGGCGCGGAGATTTTTTCCTTGGCCCGCGCCTGCCCAAAGGCGGCGGGAATGTCTGCCGGGCCCCAGTCGTCAAATTTGGTCGATTTGCCGCTATCCCGGTTATCAAAGAGGATGACATAAAACCCGGCATCGGCCAGCGCATCCACGAATACCTCATTCCAAGAGGTAAGCTGCACACCGATCCCCCCGATCAGGGCAAGAGGTTCGCCGGCTTTATCGCCCCTGGTCTCATATTCAAACTCAATTCCGTTTGCGGAAATTTTTGTCATGTTGCTTTATCCCGATGTGCATTGATTTTTCTTGTTTATTCTGCCCAGCCATAGCCGACAGCACTCTCTCCCTATCTGACAGGGAAAGCGCGAACCGCGCAAGCCCCTTCTCCTAGCAAATGATGAATAACGGCTCGCCCAGAATGTCAAAATCCGGCGTGATCCCAAGCCCCGGCGCGTCAGAAGCGGTCATACGGCCATCCACTCGATGCGGGGCGCCATGGGCGATGGATTTCGTGCCATAGGAATTGAAATCCGTGGCGGAAAAACAGAATTCTTCCGGCGTGGAAAGCGCAAGATGGGCAATTGCCGCTGTCGTAATATCCCCTCCCCAGGTATCTTCAATGGTCATGGGAATACCGGAGGCCACGCAAAGATCGCGCATCAGCCGCGCCCGCGTTAGCCCTCCCACTTTCGAGATTTTGAGATTGATGACATCCATCGCATCCTCATTGATGCCACGGACCAGCATTTCCGTGCCGTCGATGGTTTCATCCAGAATAAAGGGGCGCGCGGTGCGTCGCCGGATCGACAGGCATTCATCGAATGTCGGACAGGGCTGTTCGATATAGACATCCAGATGCGCGACTGCGGCCACAACCCGCGCTGCCTCATGCCGGGTCCAGCCCGTGTTGGCATCGGCAATCAGAATATCTTCAGGCGATAGAACCTCCCGCGCAGCGATGATCCTGTCAATGTCCTCATTGGCATCGCCACCGACTTTAAGCTGGAATTTGCGGTATCCTTCCGCGCGGTATCGGGAGACACGCGCCGCCATTTCCTCCGCGCTTTCTTGTGAAATGGCGCGGTAAAGGGCGATATCCTTCTGCATCGCCCCGCCCAGAAGCATATAGACTGGCTGTCCCGTCGCCTTGCCCAGCACGTCCCAGCAGGCGATATCGACCGGCGCCTTGGCATATGGGTGCCCCTTCAGGGCGCGATCCATACGCTGATTGATGTCATGAAGGGCCAGTGGATTGGCGCCAATCAGATGCGGGGCTATTTCCTGCAATCCCGCCCGGACGCCCTTGGCAAATGACGGCAGATAGGCCGAGCCGAGCGGACAGCATTCCGCATAACCGGAGAGCCCTTCATCCGTTTCAATGCCGACGATGGTACTATCAAAAACCTCGACATAATTGCCGTTGGACCAGCTATAGCGCCCCTCTTTCAGGGGCAGGTCGGCCTGCCAGACATTTATCGCCGTGATTTTCATATCACTCCTTATTGCACAACAAAACCATGGGCAAAGGGATCGCGTTCGTCAATGATAATCCGGTTAAATCCGGTCAGATAGGCCGCGCCCCCGATGGAGGGGACTATTGCCTGCCTTTCGCCAACCCTTGTCATGGATTCGATTTTTCCCGTGAAGCAGGAACCGATAATGCTTTCATGGATAAACTCATCCCCGGGTAAAAACTGTCCCCGCGCCTGCCACTGCGCCATCCGCGCCGAAGTGCCTGTGCCGCAAGGCGAACGATCGATGGCCTTGTCCCCGTAAAAGACCGCATTGCGGGCCGTCGCCCCGGGCGTTTTCGCTGCTCCCGTCCACATGATATGGGTCAGTCCCCGGATACCCGGCTGCTCCGGATGTGTAAATTCATATTTCTCATTAAGGGCAGTGCGAAGACGCGGGCTCCATGTCAAAAGATCCTGGACGGCATACTCATCCATATCGCTGAAAGTCTGCTGCGCCTCGATAATCGCATAAAAATTCCCGCCATAGGCCACATCGACAGTGATTTCCCCAAGCCCTTCACAATAGGCACTGAGCCCGCTTGCCAGCAGAAAGGAAGGCACATTGGTAATCCGCACTTCGGTCACGAAGCCGTCTTTCTCAACATAATCGGCGATTACCACCCCGGCAGGCGTATCCAGACGGAGACGTCCCGGCTCCTTCGGGGTGACCTGCCCGCTTTCAATGGCAAGCGTCACCGTGCCGATCGTGCCATGCCCGCACATGGGCAAACAGCCGGAGGTCTCAATAAACAGGATACCAAGATCGCAATCGGCCCGTGTTGGCGGATAGAGGATACTGCCAGACATCTGGTCATGACCGCGCGGTTCAAACATCAGGCCGGTACGGACCCAATCAAAATGGGCGAGAAAATACGCCCGCTTTTCCAGCATCGTCGCCCCGTTGAGATCAGGGCCGCCGCAGGTCACCACCCGCACCGGGTTTCCGGCCGTATGCCCGTCAATACAATGAAATTCATGGCGCGCCATACCGGGTCTCCTAGAAGCGTTGCGCCCGGTAAGGGAAAAGGTCAACCTCCGGCGTCTCTCCCATCACATGCTGCGCCACCAGCTTCGCCGTCCCAGCAGATTGGGTCAGGCCAAGATGACCATGGCCGAAGGCATAGGTGACACGGCTCGACTGCGTAGCGGGGCCGATAACAGGCACCGAATCAGGAAGCGAGGGACGAAACCCCATCCATTGTCGGCCATTGGCAATTTTAAGCTTGGGAAGGAACATCTTGGCCTTGCGTAACATGGCATCCGCACGGGAATAATTGGGTGGCAGTTTAAGCCCGCCAAGCTCCACCGCCCCGCCGACGCGAATTCCGGTTGTCAGCGGTGAGACGATAAATCCATGCTCCTCAAAGGAAAGCTGCCGTTTCAGATCGAAAGCCCCAATGGGCAGCGTCGTATTGTAACCGCGCTCCGTCTCCAGTGGGATATGGTCGCCAAGTGTGCGGGCCAGATAATGCGACCAGGCCCCGGCGGCCACCACGATATGATCAGCTTCCCGTCGCATGCCATCATCGCGCAGCAGGGATACCCGGTCCCCTGCAACCTCAAGGGCCTTCACACCTGAAATCTCGATCCGCCCCCCTGCCCCCTCGAAATACCGTCCGAGTGCCATGGTATAATCCTTCGGATCAGAGATACCGAGCCACGCAGGCGTCAGGATCGCGCGGGAAAAGCGCGGATGAATGCCCGCTTGCGCCTCTTTGATGGCATCAACGCTTTCAAGTGCCGTATAGTCAACGCCATGTTCCGCCCGTCGCTGCCAAAGGGGGAGAACGGCCTTGAATGCGGCCTTGTCTTCATAAAGCTGCAGATTGCCGTGATGGTGGAGCATATGCCGGGTGCCCGTCCGTTCCATAAAATTTTCCAGATGATCGCGCGAAACCCGCATGAGAGCAGTCAATGCCTCTGTTCCTCGCGCCACCTGATCCGCACGGCTCGCTCTCCAGAAACGATACATCCAGGGGGCGATCCTGACGGCGTAAGGCAATGGAATGGAAAGCGGGCCGAGAGGGTCAAACAACCACTTCGGCGCCTTGCGTATGATCCCGGGAGAAGCGAGAGGCGAGGCATCGGAAAAGGCGAAGGCGCCCGCATTTCCCTGCGAGGCACCGGCTGCAACACCAGTGCGGTCCATCACCGTCACCCGCGCGCCGCGCGAGAGCAGTTCAATCGCTGCCGTGATCCCGATAATGCCCGCACCGATTACGACGATATCCGGGCCGTCCATCCGGTTGTCAGATTGTTTGCTCATCGCCCCGCCCTGGTAAAGATAAGACGAGAACATCTTAATCCATCATTGGGCTATCGCAACAATTTCATATCGGCAGCAGGAACGCCTGGCATTTGATGGATCTCAGCCCGGCAGGGATACGCCAAACCTCTGGGCGGCATACTTCTCGGGCAGGTCGAAGATTTCCGCAATTTTCTTGGGCGTCAGCAAATCGCGGCTGGCCCCGCCTCCCTCAATGCGGCCTTCCCTGATGAAATAGCAATTGTCGGTGCAGTGATAGGCGAGATTGAGATCATGCATGACAATAATTACCGTCAGTCGCCGCGCCGTGCAAAGATCACGCACAAGGTCAAGAAGCTGATGCTGATGTTTCAGATCAAGGGCAGAGGTCGGCTCATCCAGCAGCAGGCTGGCGCCATCCGTCTCCCAGATTTGCGTGATGACCCGCGCAAACTGGATCCGCTGCTGCTCCCCGCCGGACAGGGTGGGAAAGGAACGATCCCTGAGATGCCAGGCGTCCACCAGTTTGAGCGCCTCATCAGCAATATGAGAATTGCGCGCGACACTCTCGTTATTCGAATAGGGATTACGGCCCATCGCGACAATTTCATGGGCGGTAAAGGGAAAGCTGATCGGCGTCGCCTGCGACAGCACGGCGCGGCAGCGCGCCAGCTCATCCAGCGTATACTCGCCAAGGTCCCGCCCGTCGATCAACACACGGCCTTCCGTCGGGTTGATGGCCCCTGTCAGGCATTTGAGAAGGGTGGATTTCCCCGCCCCGTTGGGACCCAGAATGGTCGTGATCCTGCCCGCCTCGAATGAGGCATGCACATTCGCCAGGATATGTTTTCCGCCGATGACGTAAGTGATATTTTCCGCGTCAATCACAGACCGAACCTCCCCGAATATTGCTTGATCAGGAGCCAGAGGAAAAACGGCCCGCCAATCAGGCTGGTCAGGACGCCGACGGGCATCTCTGCCGGAGCAACGACGGTGCGGGCCAGCGTATCCGCCAGCAGCAGCAATATGGCGCCGAGCAGGGCCGATGCCGGAATCAGCAACCGATGATCCGGCCCCAGCGTCAGACGGATCAGATGCGGCACCACCAGCCCGACAAAGCCGATGATCCCGCTCACCGAAATGGCCGCGCCCACCGACAGCGCCGTACAGATGACAATGGTCCGCTTCAGCCGTTCCGCATCGACCCCGAGATACTTCGCCTCATTCTCCCCCAGCAGCAGGACATTCAATTCCCGCGCGTTGCGGATCAGGATGATGCTCGCCGGAACGACAATGGTGGAAACAACAATTACGGATGGCCAAAGCGCCCCGCCGAGGCTGCCCATGGTCCAGAATGTCAGGGTGCGGAGCTGCTGGTCATCGCTCAGGAAGGTGAGAACACCAACCCCTGCCCCGGCCAGCGCATTAATGGCAATCCCGGTCAGCAGCATATAGGTGACCGAAAAACCGCCGGTCAGGCGGGCCAGCCGGAAAATCAGAAAACAGGCGATCAGCGCCCCGGCAAATGCGGCAAAGCTGAGACCATATAAACCGAAGAATCCGGAGATAGGACCGGCCAGGACAATAACAATGGCAACGGCAAGTGCCGCACTCGCGGCAATTCCGATCAAGCCAGGGTCGGCCAGCGGGTTGCGAAACAGCCCCTGCATGGCAGAACCGGAAATGGCGAGCGATGCGCCGACGATCACCGCCAGCAGAACGCGCGGAAACCGGATGGAAGACAGCACCGCCTGCTGTTGTTCTGACAAATTGAAGCTGAGGATATCGCCAAGCGGAATGGAAACGGCGCCAATGGACGCGGCCGTCAAGGCAGCCATAACCAAAAGAACCGCCAATAAAAACAAGGCCGGTATATTCACACGCCTGCGAAATACCGGCACGGAAACAGATTTTCGAATAACCGTCATTGCGTGTTCAATCGGTCGTTCAGCTCCAACGCCGCATCAACCGCGCGCGGACCAAACCCGAGAAGCAGCAACGCATCCATCGCGATAAGCTGGCCGTTCTTGCCTGCCGGGGTAAGCGCAATGCCGGGCGCCGACAGGAAGGATGCCTCCCC
Organism: Sneathiella sp.; assembly: GCF_002694385.1. Lineage (GTDB taxonomy): Bacteria > Pseudomonadota > Alphaproteobacteria > Sneathiellales > Sneathiellaceae > Sneathiella. The sequence continues at coordinate 213,286 of NZ_NZMB01000005.1, read as the reverse complement.
CCCTGCCTGCTGCACTCCCTGATCGGTTGCCAGAATGACATCCGGGGCGAGGCTGATGGCGCTTTCCGGGGACAACGGCTTGTACCCGTCATACTCATCCACGACATTGACCGCCCCCGCCAGTTTAATAATACTGTCAGCAGACGTCAGATTTCCCGCCACCATCGGCGCACCGCCGCCATGTTGAAGAATGAACAGGACGCGCTTTGCCTCTCCTTGACCCGCGATACGTTCTTTCAGCTTTTCTTCCTGTGCAGTGATTTGCTCAATCAGCGCAGTCCCTTCCGCTTGCCTGTGCAGGGCTTTGGCAACAATTTCGATGTGGGATTTGACATCCTCTATCGTGCGGGCAGGACCGATTTTCAAAAGATTAACACCCGCCGTATCCAGCTGTTCGATCACCGGCGGCGGACCGGCATCAGCGGCAAGGATAACGAGATCGGGGCTCATGGACAGGACCCCTTCCGCGCTCAACGCGCGCATATACCCGACTTTCGGGGTTTCGGCGGCTTCGGGCGGGTAATAGCTTGTTGTATCGCTGGCAACAACAAGATCACCAGCGCCAAGAGCGTATATAATTTCTGTAATCGCGCCGCCCACGGAAATAACCCGGGCCGGGGCGTCCGCCGCCTGGGCAGCGCCCGTGAGTAGGAGGAAAGCAACGGAGAGAATTCTGATCATTGTGTCTGTTCTTTATGCATAAGGATATTTGCGGCATCGACCCCCTGCGATTGCAGATAGGTCAGTACTTTCAGCAGCTCTTCAATGGAAATCCGACGATCTCCCGCTACGATGACATCATGGCCCGGCTTGGCGGTGATACTATCATGCAGCCCGGCCTTAAAATCTTCAAAGCTGGAAAATGTTCTGCCATCAATGGCATAGGAGCCTTCCCTGATTTCCAGCATGATATGCTTCGGCGTGTTGACCTGTGCCGTCTCCTCCTCCACCGTCGAGGGGAGCTGCAGGTCGAGAGACCGCAACACTGTCCCCACCGTCAGCAGGAAAAAGACGATCAGGATAAACAGGATGTCCAGCATCGGCGTGAGGTCCGGCGCCAGATCGCGCAGCGTACCGCTGTGCGGATCATCATGGTCGAGCTTGATCATGAGCGGCGCGCCTCGGGCGTCATTCCGATAACATTCGCCTTGATGTCATTTTTGGCGATCTCGAAAGTAAGTGATAGACGATTGAGCTCCTGACAGAAGCCTTCGAGCTGCCGGTCACTGAAGCTGCTGAACAGATGCGCCATCAACAGGGCCGGCAAGGCAATGATCAGCCCGGCCGCTGTTGTCAGCATCGCCTCCCACAGCCCGTCGGCGATCAGCGCCGGGGAAACCGGGCCCGTCTGAACGGCAATCACCTTGAACGCGGCGATAATTCCGAGGATCGTTCCCAAAAGGCCGAGGATCGGACTGATCATGCCGATCAGCCGCAGCATCTTGATCCCATTATAGTAAGGCCTGCGCAGATCATTCAATGCAACGCCAACCAGTTCGTCACGCACGGCTTTCGGCTGATTCTGATTGTCCTTCAGATATCCGGCAAGCTGGCCGTAACGCTCCTTGGCACCGGATATCGACCGCACCATGAACACCAGCCGTTCAAAACCGATGGCCAGCGCCAGAATGGAGCAGAGGGCCAATGGCCATGCCATCAGCCCCATCTGCGTGAACCAGTCGGGAAGCAACCCTGACATAACGTCAGGCGACATTCGCCATCTCCTTCTGCGGCAGGGCGTCAACAATCTCCCGCCATGTTTCATTCTCCGGCGCGCCGGGCTTACGCTTGCCAAAGAAAGTCATGATCATTTCGTCATTTTCATCGAAAACTTCAACCGCCGTAACGATACCGTCGGCCGTCGGCTTGCGCGTGACAAAGCTGCGGCTGATCCCTGCTTCATTCAGATGAAGGTTGAACTTCGGATCAAGGACGTTGTACCAGTCGCCCATCTCCACCAGCTTTTTCACCGGGCCGGTATGAATCTGGATACATCCCTTGTTGCCGACAAAAACCATGATCTCGGCTTCCTTGTCCCGCGCCAGCTCCAGCACCCGGCGGGCGGCCGTATTATCAAGTTCGGCCGCGAAATCCGCGCCGATCTTTCTCAGCGCCTGGACGCGTCCGACTTTGAATTTGCGGAGCATGGGGAAGAAGGCGTGGGTGTCCTTGAGGTTTTCCCAGGCTGCCCGGAATCCGTCCCAGTCAATTTCTGAATCCGGGAGGTCCTCTGCTGGCGGCGCTGCGTCTGCGACTTCAATTCCCGCTGTTTGTTCAGCATCGCGATACTTTGCAACCAGATCATCATAGGCGGCCTCCGTCGAGTGGTTGGTCAGGTAGATCTTGTGCACCGCCTGGCCTGTGGCATCAAAGAATTGCAGGCTTTTGCGGGTGCCATTTTCCGTCGGCACCATTTCCGCAAAGGCGAATTTCCAGTTGCCCATAAACAGACGAAGATCAATGTCGGGATTAACGAGAATGCCGGTCCGGACCGGCCCATGAGAGAAGAAGCTGGCATTGAGGTAAACGCCCTTGCGCTCATGCACGCAAGACTCGTTCCGCGTCAGCGCTATCACTTCGCCCAAGCCTTCAACTTCTTTCAAAATGGCTTCCGGGTCATTTTTCAGACGAATGATATTACTCCCCACCCGCGCGGCCAGAAGCTCCCCTTCAGTGACGCCGATCTTTTCCGCTGCGTTGCGGGCACGCATTCCTCCTTCAGCCAGGATCGCTTCATATCGCGCCCGGATCTCTTCGGGAGAAAGGGATGATTTCAAAGAGGTGGATTCATTCATTGCTATTTCCTGTCCGTTACATTGGATAGTTGTTATTGGATGACGAAATTGACGGGGACACGGACCCAGCTCACAACGGCATTCCCGTCAACATTCCTCGGCTCGAATTTCCATTTTTTGACGGCGGCAAGCGCGGCCATGTCAAGCAAGCGATAGCCGGAAGACTGCGCGATTTTCAGTTCACGCGGATCGCCATTCGGCAAAACCTCAGCATGCAGCGTTACCATGCCCTGCTGCCCCATCTCCAGCGAACGACGCGGATAGACTGGCGCGATCTGGGAACGGTACTGCGCATCATAAACAACGGTTGAGTCATCCTCCCCCGCATTTTCGGCAACGACTGGCTCGGAGGCCACCTGCTTCACATCAGCGGTCGGCTGCGGCTCTGTTGTCTTTTGAACCACCGTCTCCTTAACAGGCTCCGGCTCGGCTTTCGCTATTTGCTCTATGGGCTGCGGCACCGGCGTTGGTTTCGGCGGAACGGCGAGCGGCTTCACCGGGCGAACAGCAGGTTTCGGCGCGGGCTTCACATTTGCCATGACCACCGGCTCGGGCTCGGGCTTCATTACCTTTTCGGCAATGGTCGTCATTTTTCTCGGCGCGACCGCAGCTGTTTCAACCGGCGTAATATATGCGGGCGTCGCCGCCTGCGGCGCGGCCTCCGCCTTCACAATCTGCGGCGGCGCCTTCGGGGCCGGTCGGGCCATCGACATCAGGTTAACCTTGATAACCGGCATCTCCAGTATCTGGTCCACATTTGGATTGAGCTGGACCATGGACAGGAGAATGGCGTTCGCACAGACCGACAGGGCAAGATACATCAACCATTTTCTCTTGCCATGATCTATCGGATGTGCGAACGCCGCCCCTACCATTGATATGCCACCCTTACATTGACGCTGCGGCCTTCTTCATACAGGCCGGAATAAGCCGTCGTGTATTCCTTGTCGAAAATATTGGATACGCCGAAGTCAACCGTCAGGGTGTCAAGCGGCTTCATGCTCGGCATCCAGCGATAGTAAAGATCGAAAACGGAATAGCCCGACGTTGCCACACCTGTGCTGTTTTTGTCATTTTCAGTCGCGAAACGGCCGCGGACACCAAAAATGCTCTCGATCGAGGTGGCATCGTAGGAAAGGTCGGCAACCAGCGTCATCGGCACGTTGTTATCAAGATAGGCACCGGTGGTTTCATCCTCTGCCTCGACATAGGAAAGGCCGAGCTTCGCCGTCACCGGATTGATCTGGTAAAGCGCCTCAATTTCGAAACCGCTCAGGCGGGCTTCCGGCACGTTGGTCATGGTCGTGGTGCCGCCGAAAATATCAACATTCTGGGTGATGAAATCATCGCCATAGCTGAGGAACCAGGACCCCTTCATATATGCACGGTCATGGGGACCGGGAATACCGGCAAAATCGAAGCCCGCGCCGATTTCATAGGTGGTGACCGTTTCCGGCTTCAGGTTCGGATTGGGCGTAAAAAAGTTGGCTGGGAACATAGGCGGCACAGCCGGGAAATGCTGGCCGGACGAATACAGTTCCGTCAGGTTCGGCGCCCGGAAAGCCTGCGCATAGCTACCATAGACCATGAAATTGTCATTCGGCATGTAGCTGACGGAAAATTTCGGCGAAACCTGGCTTTCATCCTGCGAATTACCGGCATCGTCACTGCTGCGATAGGAATCGAAACGGGCCGCCGGAATGATCAGGAAGCGGCCATAATCTGTCCGCCAGTCAAACTCATTCTGCACATACACGCCATAGTTAGTCGCATCGGCATTCGGGACGCCCGGCCGCGTGCCACCGTTGGTGGTCGATCCGGTCTGCTCATCATGATAGATTTCAAAACCATAGGACAGCGTATGCTTCTGATTTTCATTGACGTTCAGGATCGTCTGGTTATCGGCATTGAAGCCAATAGTTTCAATTTCACGAACCTGAACTCGCCCTGTGTTGGAGCCGGAAATATCCGTTTCCCGCACATCGGTGTTATTGTAATAGACATGCAGCTTGGGCTTCAGCCAATCGTTGGCCGGGTTTTCAAATTCATACTTCAGGCCGAACTGGTTATCCGTCACCTTCTTCTGCACAATCGGGTTCGACGTTGTAACGGCGCCACCGCCGTTGTTTGGTTCCGACCCGTCATTGCGAAGACCCTGATAGATGAATTTCAGGTTATTGAAATCGTTGAAATTATAACCGACCTTGAAAAGGCCCGAAAGCAGCTCGTCATCCGTCTGCAATTCTGATCCACCGCCCTGACGAATATTCCCGGCATTGCGGTAGGAGGCAATCCCGATAACATCGAACGCCCCGGTCCGTCCAAAAGCGGAAACCACCGGCGCATATTCTTCATTGCCGGAGCGATAGCCCATCGCGCTGTAAACGCCGAAGTCATCGCCCGGCGCCAGCATATCCGCCGCATCTTTCGTGTCGAACGCCAGAACGCCGCCAATTCCACCCCCGCCATAAACAGCGGAAGACGCACCACGCACGACTTCAACACGCTTCAGCAGAGACGGATCAATATAGAAGCGTCCGTCATGCGCCGCTTCAAAATTCTGCCGACGGCCATCCATCAGGGTGATGATGGCGTCATTGTCAAACCCGCGGATCGACACCGTCTGGCCGTTGCGGCGCGGCCCGTTGGCCACTTCAACGCCCGGCGTGTATTTCAGCAAATCGCTCGTATCTCCTGCCAGTGCATTGCCTGGCGCCTCCGTATCAATGCTGGATGTTGAGGCCGGAACCTCAAACGATGACTGCGGCGTCCGCGTCGCGTAAACAGTTATGGCATCCAGGGAAACACTCGGCTGTTCATTTGCCTCTTGGGCAAAGGCAGGGGTCAGGAACGTGCTTGACAGAAGCAGGCTCGTACAGGCGAGCGGCAGAATTCGACGCATTTCAACACTTTCTATTCGTGAACGCGTTTGCTTGCTGCCTGGCTCTCAGGATGACCTGTTGGCTGGGTGGCGGGCTAATAGCTTATTTTGTTAGAATCAGTTTTCCATTACCGGTCAGCCGTAACTTGTAAGCCTCACTGTTGTGAATGATCGTCAGTTCCTTGCCCTGCGTGAACAGATCGCTACTCTGCAAGGTTTCATCTTCCAGCATAATCATCCGTTTGCTGCTTTTGCCGCCGGGCTGATTATCCAACATTCTCGGACCATTCTTTAGATGAGTATTTACAATAAATTGGCTACCTTTTGGTAGTGATTATCAATAGCGCCGTATACTGTCAACCAGCATTTTGCGAATGATTATCATTGAAAGAAAATAAGTGGCTCTCTGGATACACCCGGGAATGCCTGCGTGGAGACTGCGGCGGATCAGTCGTGAAAGGCTATTGCCTGCCGATATCCCGGGTAGGAGGGCTGGTCAATGGCCGCCTGCCAGACAACGCTATCACGCAGATATTCGGCGAGGCCCGGCGTATTGAGAGGCATTTTTCCCTGTCTCAACGCGTCAACCAGACGTTTTTTGAGCTCCCCGAGAGCGCCTTCACATCCAAGTAGAAAGGCAAGCCTCTGCTGCATTTCCAACCGGTGCCGCTCCCCCAGCGTGACTTCCCTGAGAACAATATCAAGCGCATTCGCCCCGACGCGGGCCAGAAACCGGTTGCGGCCTTCCGTAACGGCCATGACATCCTGGCGCAGAAAATCGCGCACACTCTTCAAAATCTCATCCGTTCCCGGCAGATCGGCGGTGAGGCTGCGAACATCCGCTTCGGGAACGCTGACCGGACCCGGGATAAGCAGATTGACACAATCGACCTGGCATTCCGAACTGCGCCGCCCGATGGCCGGATATTCGACGCCCACGGATGGATTCTGTCGGTAACGTTCCCCCATCCGGAGACAGCCAACCGCCCACCAGAAGGAGCCGAACACCTCCCAGAACCGCACATGATCGGGGTCAATTTTTCGGCCGCTTTCCGCTTCATAGCCGGCGAAAAGGTCCTCCCGCCTCCCAAAACCGCCGACGGGATGGTCATTCTGCCCAAACCGCCAGGAGCCGGTACAGATCCAGCCCAAATCCCGCATTGGATCACCGATATGGGCAATCTCCCAGTCCAGCACAGCAACCACCCCTTGCGTTTTCGAGACGATCAGGTTGCCATTGCGGAAATCATTATGGACAAGCTGCGGCGTCAGTTCCGGCGGCAGATTTTCAAGCAGCCAGCGCGCCGTGTAATCGATCATCGGCTCCGCCGCGTCCAGCTTTTTGTAATTATCCCATGTCTGGTGGATATAGGCCTCCGGCGTCAGGCGCGTCAAATGCCGGTCAAGGCCACAGGCAGAAACATCCATGCCGTGGATGCGGGCGAGGATCTGGCCGCACTGATAGGCAAGCCGGGGGCGGATCTCGGCAAAGTCTTCACTGCGGGCGATTTTCGCCCCCAATGTCTCGCCATCAATCCATTCCATGATGAAGCCCGCGCCAAGGCCATCTTCGGCCTCCAGTACATAATGAATTTCCGGGCCCGGCACACCGACGGAGCGCGCGACCCGAAACAACTCCGCCTCTATTGCCAGACCGGGGCCGGTGTCATTTTCACCGACACCGGGAGGCGCTCGGCGCAGGGCGAGCGTTTCAGCGCCCGCTGCCGTCTCGATGGTCAGGCGATAGGTTTCCTGGCTGGCCCCACCGGACAGCCGTTCGGCCGCTTTGAGACGCTTGAATCCCTCGATATGCCGTCCCAGAGCGGTCTCAAGCAAGGCGTGAAATGTCGCGGGCGACGTCTCCTCCACGGCTCCCTCCTCTCGCTCCGTCCTCAGTCTTCGCGGACACCCTTTGGCGCTTTCTGCGACATGAAGCCGAACATATAGCCCGCGACCCGCCGCATCTGGATTTCCTCCGCCCCTTCGGTGATACGGTAGCGGCGATGATGGCGGTAGATATGCTCGAACGCCTTGTAGCGGGAATAGCCGATCCCGCCATGAACCTGCATCGCCTGATCGGCAGCGTTGCAGCACAGCCGGTTCGCCCAGTAGTTACACATGGATACCTTGTCGGACACGCTGAAGGCGCCATATTCGTCCATCATCCAGGCGGTTTTATAGATCAGCGCCCGCAGCATTTCACACTGCGTCTGCAATTCCACCAACGGAAACTGGATCCCCTGATTGCTAGCGAGCGCCTTGCCGAAGGGTTTGCGCTCCTTCGCATATTGAACCGCCTCGTTAATGCAATACTGCGCTGCGCCCAGGCTGGAGGCGGCCTGCCGGATACGATTCTCGTTAAAGAAATGCTGCACCACCTGAAGCCCGCGCCCCTCTTCTCCGAGGATCGTGGAATGCGGCACCCGGACATCTTTAAGGGAGATATGCGCGTGATCCGTCGGCATATTGAAGGTCCAGAGATATTCCTCCACCTTGAAGCCCGCCGTCTCGGTCGGCACCAGAAAACAGGTGATGCCAAAGCCATCGCCCGCCTTGCCTGATGTGCGGGCGAAAATCAGATCATGGCTTGCCTTGTGAATGCCCGTATTCCATGTCTTTTCGCCATTGATGATCCAGTCATCCCCCTCCCGAACGGCGGTTGTCTCCATATGGGTGGCGTCGGAGCCATGATCGGGTTCCGTAATTCCGAAGGAGAAACGTTTCCGCCCCTGCAGCAGATCTTCCACCCAGTCGGCCTTCTGCGCTTCCGTGCCATAGGCCAGCATCAGCAGAACGCCGACATTGTTGCCGACGATGGAATGCTCATTTTGCAGATCATTATGCAGGCCGAGTCCCTTGGTGGCGAAATGTTCCCGGATCACTGCCATGCTGAGATTGGAGCCATTCTGCCCGCCAAATTCCTTCGGCAGCGGATAACGGAAGTGCCCGGCCCGATCGGCGCGGCGCTTGGCTTCGAACAGCAACTCCTCCCACTCCTCGTTCGGCAGACCGTCTCGATCCCAGTCCGTCCGCGCATCCTCCCGCCGATGATCGAAAAACCGGATATTGTCGTCCTGACGCTCCAGCGGGCGGATCTCCGTTTCAATAAAATCATCCAGCACTTTCAGATAATCCAGCAGATCCTGCGGCAGATTGAAGTTGGTTGTTCCCGCCATGCCCCTCCCCTTCATTTTTATCTTATTGATTGTATATCAGACTAAACTGATCGACGCAGAACTCAATAGAAAATGAAATGCGGACAGGGGTTTAACCGCGCCCGATATTAGCCTTTGCCAACAGCGTCGTTACACGCCATATTATTTGAAAAAACGGCCTGTCATTGTGACCGGCCCGCCTTGAAATGGCGCGAAAAGCGATATTAATGGCTAAAAACAGACCAAACATTCACCCCGCTCCCTGAAGAACCAGACCGGGAAATAATAAAACCAACCACGGGATTGAGAAGGAGACACAGACAATGAAACTGGACGGAGTAACCGCCATCATCACGGGCGGCGCATCGGGCCTTGGCGCCGCGACAGCGCGCAAACTGGCGGAAAATGGCGTCAAGGTCGGCATTTTTGATCTGAATGAGGAATTGGGGACGGCCGTTGCCAAGGAAATCGGCGGCGCTTTTGCAAAGGTTAACGTCACCTCCGAAGCCGAGGTCGACGCGGGTTTCGCCGCGATCCGCGAGAAATTGGGACAGGAACGAATCCTCGTCAATTGCGCCGGGACCGGCAAGGCGGGCAAGACAGTGAGCCGCGACCGCGAAACAGGCGAAATCAAGCACTATCCGCTTGCCGATTATGAAATGATCATCCAGATCAATCTGATCGGCACCTTCCGCTGTATTGCCAAATCGGCGGCCGGGATGCTGACCCTTGACCCCATTGATGGGGAACGCGGCGCCATCATCAATACAGCCTCTGTCGCGGCGGAAGATGGCCAGGTCGGTCAGGCGGCCTATGCCTCGTCCAAGGGCGGCGTGGTCGGCATGACGCTTCCCGTCGCCCGCGACCTCGCGCAGGAACTGATCCGCGTGAACACCATCCTCCCCGGCATTTTTGACACCCCGCTGCTGCAACGCGCACCGGAAAAGGTGAAGGCCGCTCTCGCCGCGCAGGTGCCCAACCCGTCCCGCCTTGGACAGCCGGAGGAGTACGCCTCCCTTGCCTTGGAAATGATCCGCAACGGCTATTTCAACGGTGAGGATGTCCGCCTCGATGGCGCCATCCGCATGGCGCCCCGCTAACAGAAAACAAAGGAAACAACATGTCTAACGCATTTATAATTGACGCCTGCCGCACCCCGCGCGGCGTTGGCAAGGTGGGCAAAGGATCCCTCGCCCATATTCATCCGCAGCAGCTTGGCGCCACCGTGCTCAAAGCCCTTGCTGAACGGAACAGCTTAGATACCTCGGAAGTGGATGATATCATCTGGGGCACCTCGACACAGGTCGGCAAGCAATCCTCCGACCTTGGCCGCATGTCCGCCCTGACGGCAGGCTATGACATCCGGGCTTCCGGCATCACCATTGACCGCTTCTGCGGTTCCGGTATCAGCTCTGTCAGCCTCGGCGCAGCGCAGATTATGTCCGGCATGGAGGATCTGGTCATTGCAGGCGGCACGGAAATGATGAGTTTTACCGGTTCTCTGCCGACGCCACCGGTTCCCAACCTGTTCGATCAGGGCAACCTCGAACTTCGCGAAAAACACCCTCAGGCGCATCAGGGCGTCTGCGCCGACGCCATCGCCACCCTTGAGGGGATTGACCGGCAGGCCGTCGATGCCCTCGCCGTCGAAAGCCAGAAACGGGCGGACAAGGCAATCCGCGAAGGGCGTTTCGACCGCTCCCTCATTCCGGTTAAAAATCCGGACGGCTCCATCGCCCTCGATAAGGAGGAATTCCCCCGCCCCGGCACGACCATGGAAAGCCTCGCCGGTCTCAAGACCGTTTTCAACATGTTCAGTGATATTGTCATTGATACGGAGACGGGCGATACCTATGGCAGCCTGATCAAGAACAAATATCCCCAGATCAAGGAATTCAACCATGTGCATCATGCCGGCAATTCCTCCGGCGTCGTCGATGGTTCGGCAGCAGTGCTGCTTGCCTCCGCCGATTATGTGAAGAAGCATAATCTGAAGCCGCGCGCCCGCATCGTCGCGACCGCGAATATCGGCGATTGCCCGACACTGATGCTGAATGCCCCGGTTCCGGCCGCAAAGAAGGTTCTGGCCCGCGCCGGGCTGACAACCGATGACATTGATCTGTGGGAAATCAACGAAGCCTTTTCGATTGTTGCGGAAAAATTCATCCGTGATCTGAAGCTCGATCGCGACAAGGTCAATGTGAATGGCGGCGCCATGGCCCTCGGCCATCCGATCGGAGCGACAGGCTCCGTCCTGATCGGCACCATTGTTGATGAGCTGGAACGGCAGGGCAAACGCTACGGTCTCGTCACCATGTGCGCGGCTGGTGGCATGGCCCCGGCAATTATCGTCGAAAATCTGAACCGCTGATCCCGGCGGTATTCGCTAAATCAAAAAGGCCCGGATTTGTCCGGGCCTTTTCTTTTTGAAAAGTTGTCCCCTGCAATCCGCAATCAGTGGGAGGGAGATTGACGAGTTGCAGGGGACTGGCATTGGAGCCATAAAGCGCCAATGCTATTCGTTGAGCATGCTGTCCATGCGCTCTTTCGATTCAAGAAGTTCGTTGATAAAATCATAAACCACTTCCTTGACGCTGGTTTCCTCCTGCATCTGGCCGACGATCTGGCCGACCGGATAGGTCAGGAAGTCCTTGGCCCGCACCCGTTCAACGCGGGAGCGCCCTTCCTGCCACCACAGATAATTCTGTAGCGGCGCGGGCAGGCAGTCCGGCGCGCCCGGCGCATTCCAGGCCTGGGAGAATTTGTTGTTCAGCGTCCGGCACGGCTTGCCCGTTACGCTGCGCGTGAGGATGGCATCGCCTGCTTCGGCCTCAAACATCTTCTGCTTGATTTCCGGCGGCACTTCGCTCTGAACGGTTTTGAGCCAAATGGAGCCGCACCACACCCCTTCACAGCCGAGCGCCAGCGCCGCGGCGAGCTGACGGCCCCGGCCGACGCCGCCGCCGCCCAGAACCGGCATCGGATCGACCGCATCGACAATGCTCGGCCACAGAACAAGGGAGGAGATGTCGCCCGTATGACCGCCCGCTTCCGTGCCGACCGCAATCACGAAGTCACAGCCCGCTTCCTTGTGCTTGATGGCATGACGCGGCTTACCGGCCAGCGCCGCCACCTTGATCCCCTTGCTGTGCGCTTCCTCAATCAGAGCCGCAGGAGGCGTGCCAAGGGCATTGACGATCAGCTTGATCGGATGCTTCATGGCGCGATTGATCATGTCAAGGCTTTCACGGGGCGTGAAGTTCATGCCTTTCACAATCTCGCGGCGGATTGTCTCCTCCTCCCCTTCGGGAAGCGGCGGAACGCCTGCCTCATCGAGCATGCGGCGGACAAAATCAACATGCTCCTTCGGCAGAAGCTTTTCCGGCTCATATTTCAGATCGCCGGAATCCGTCACATTACCGGACATCAGAACGTCAATGCCGTAGGGCTTGCCCTCGATATGCTCATCAATCCAGTTGAGTTCTTCCTCCAGGCGGTCCGGATCCATGCGCGCCATGCCGAGCACGCCCATGCCGCCCGCCTTGGAGACTTCCACCACGACATCCCGACAATGCGAAAATGCAAATATGGGCACATCAATACCGAACATTTCGCAAAGTTTGTTTTTCATTTTAGACCTTCCTTCCTAACTTTAAGAAATTTTCACTTCATCCGCCGGGTTTCAATGATGAGCGTCATCGGACGGTTTCCGGCAGCCAGGTGACGATTGCCGGGAAAATGGCAAGCAGGATAATCACCAGAATATGCGCCACCACATGCGGCGAGACGCCGATGAAAATGTCCTGCACCTTCACATTGGAATAGGCGGAAACAACGAACACATTCAGCCCGATGGGCGGCGTTACAAGACCGATTTCCGCCGTAATGATAACAACGACACCAAACCAGAACGGATCATATCCAAGATGCAGGATGATCGGCAGGGTGATGGGAACCGTCAGGAACAGGATGGCAATCTGATCCATGAAGCAGCCCAGAATCAGATACATGATGATAATCAGCATCAGGATGACCCAGCGATCAACCTCAAGATCACCCACCATGGCAACCAGCGCCTGCGTCACGCCTGTCAGGGTAAAGTAATAGCTGAAGATATGGGCGCAGATGATGATCAGCACAATCATACAGCTTGTCGCGGCGGCCTTGCGCAGGGCGGTATAGAATGTCTCCAGCGTCATACGCCGACGGAAAACGGCAATACAGAACGCCCCGAAGGCCCCAAGGCTGGCGGATTCTGTCGGCGTCGCAATACCGAGATAGATACAGCCGGTCACCAGGGTGATCAGAATGAGCATCGGCCCGATCACCTTCAGCGAACGGATTTTCTCCCCCATGCTGTAGGCCCGTCCGGGCGGCGCCAGATTAGGGAATACCGTCACCAGACCGACCGACGTCAGAATGATGACGCAGGTCACCAGAATGCCGGGGACAATACCGGCAATCAGCAGCTTGCCGATGCTGATATCGGCAATCAGGCCATACAGGATCAGCGCAATACTGGGCGGGATCAGCATGGCGAGCGGTCCGGATATCGCCACAACGCCGGAGGCAAAACGCGGATTATAGTTATTTTCCAGCATCGCCGGAATGGTCGTTGCCGAAAGGGTCGCGGCGGAGGCGGTGCTGGAGCCGGAAATGGCGCCGAACCCTGCACCGGCCAGTGCCGTTGAAATGGCAAGCCCCGCCGGAGTGCGCCCCACCCAGGTTTTCGCGCTGTCGAAGAGTTCATTGGCAATGCGGCTGACGATAATGAATTCCGCCATCAAAATGAACATGGGAATGGTCAACAGCTCATAGGACGCCGTAGTCGAGAGCGAGACCGTCCTCAGGATCCCCTCCACCATCGGCAGGCCGCCAATCGTATAAAGACCGACCATCCCGGAAATACCCAGCGCAAAGGCCACCGGCATCCCGAATACGAGCATCAGCAGCAGAACAACTACACCAAGAAACATCATAATCTGCTCTCCCTATTCCAGATGCTCGACGACGCGCTCGCTCGCAACGCCCGTAATAACGACCCTGATCCGTTCGTAAACCGTGAACAGGATCCTGACGGTGAGAAGACCATAGCCAATCGCCGCGATGATATAGGGAATCCAGGTCGGCCAGGGGATGGCCCCGGCGATCACGTCGCCGGCCATGAGGCTTTTAATGCCATCTTCCCAACTCACCCGGAACATGATGAAAAAAAGCACAAGCGCGCCAATATAGCCGATACTCTCCATGACGGCGCGTATCCGGACGGACCCGAGCTTGTCGAACAGATCAATCTTCACATGGCTGCCGCGCCGGAAAGTGTCCGAAACGGCGGCGAAGAACAGTAATGTCGCCAGATACATGGATATCAGGTCGAAAGACCAGCTCAGCGGCGATGCAAAAAGATACCGCATCACCACGTCTACCGTGACAATCAGCATGATGGCCGTCAGACAAACCCCGGAAAGCGATATCACCGCTTTCTCAACAAGGGTTATGACCTTGTCTATCTTCTCCATTATGTTCAGTCCCTCCCAATGAATTCTTATACGGGTTACTTACCTTGCCATTTCGGCGGCCGCTTTTCCCGGAAGGACAATGGCCCCTCCAGCGCATCTTCGCTTTTATAAACCGGTTCAAACAGGTGATAGGCGGCCCGCAATGCCGCAGACCGGCCCATTTCCGATGACAGATAGACAAGCTCCTTCGCTGCCTTGACCGTCAGGGGCGCATTGCCCGCAATTTTCTTCGCCATGCTGATCGCTTCTGGAAGCAGTTCCGCCTGCGGCAGCACCTTGTTGACAAAGCCGATTTCCAGCGCCCGCTGCGCCGATAGTGAATCGCCCGTCAGCAGCAGTTCCATCATCACCCGCGGCGGGATCATGTTGCCGAGCGGCGCCGCCCAGGGCATGCCGCGCCCGACCTTGGCCTCGGTAATGCCGAAAACCGCATTATCTGAGGCAAGGCAGATATCGCACATCTGGGCAAACAGCCAGCCGCCCGCGAAAGCGAACCCGTTGACCGCCGCAATAATGGGTTTGGTGAGCGTCACGCTGTCGCCAACGACGGGAATAAAATCACGGGCCGGAACGCCGAGCATGCTGTCCGCCGCCTCTTTCAGGTCCATTCCGGCGCAAAATGCCTTCTCCCCGGCGCCCGTCAGAATAGCGACTTTCAGCTCCGGCGTTGCCTCAAACCGTTCCAGTGCCGCGCGCAAGCCTTCGCGCACATCCTTGTTGATTGAATTGAGCTTGTCAGGCCGATTGATGGTGATGATGACGATGTCATCCTGGACATCAAACAAAATGGCGTCTGTCATATGTGGACTCCCTTTCCGGTTTATTCAGCCGCATTGAGATGGCCGAACTGAATGATGTTTTTCTGGCTCAGGGCCGTTATTTCTTCATTGTTTATTTTGAGCTCATCCAGCAGCTCGCGGGTATGCTGGCCCAGCTCCGGCGCGATGGCGTTGAATGTAGCAGGGCTCTCAGAGAAAGTAATCGGAAATACAGGCAGACGCACCGGTCCGTCGGGATGATCATCAACCTCCCGGAAAAAACCAACATCTTCCATGTGTGGATCGCTGAACAGATCTTCGAGGCTGTTAAGCTCGGCGACCGGCACCTCCGCCTTTTCCAGAAGGTCTTTCCATTCCTCCGCGGTCTTCTCAAGGAAGAGAGCCGAGGTAATTTCGTAAAAGGCGCGGGTATTTTTGCTCCGCCCCGACTGCGTCCTGAACCGTTCGTCATTCGCAAGATCATCCCGGTTCAGGGCTTTCGTGAAATTCCGCCACTGCTTGTCGTTATGGATGATCACCGCAAGATATCCTGTCTGCGTCTTGAATGGCTTGCGGTCGGGCAGGATCACCCGCTCATACATGGGCGGGCCCAGGGGCGGATTGAACACCGCGCCTGACATATGCTCGACCAGCAGGAAGGATGCCATCGTCTCAAACATCGGGATTTCGACTTCCTGCCCCTTGCCGCTTTGCAGCCTGAAGATCATCGCCGCCATGATCGCATAGGCGCCCGCCACGCCGCACAGCTTGTCGCCGATCACCGTCGCCGTATATTGCGGCTCCCCCACCATATGGGATTGCAGCATCGACATGCCGCTGACCGCTTGAATGGTATCGTCATAGGCGGGGAGGTTGGCATAGCGTCCCTTCCGGCCAAAGCCATAGAGATTGGCGTAGATAACTTCAGGGTTATGCTGGCGGACATCCTCATAGGTGAGGCCAAGACGCTTTATGGCCGCGGGCCGCATGGAATGCACGACCGCATCCGCCGTTGTCATCAGCCTGAGGCAGAGCGCCCGCCCCTCTTCCTGCTTCAGATCAATGACAACGCTTTTCTTGCCCCGATTGATATTGATGAACATGCCGCTTTGCAGCGGACGGCGCGTCGGGCCGAGATGACGGGTCGGATCGCCATCGGCATTCTCGATCTTGATCACTTCCGCACCAAGGTCGCAGAGGATCTGCGTGCAGTAAGGTCCCATCACGACGGATGTCAGATCAATGATCCGCATACCCGAAAGCGGGCCTGACTTTTTACTTTGCGACGGGTCCATCATCTCACCAACAGATAGTTTACTAGGAAACCATTCTCACAACGTCATGGGCTTCGCGTTCCAGCCGCTCGCGATGTTCCGGCGGCGCGATATCAATCATGGCCTTCACCCTTTTGGTGAGGGGCAGACCGCGCAGATCGGCGGCGCCGAATTCGGTTACCACGACCCCCACATCACTGCGGGCGGTCGTGACGGGGCCGGAGAGTTTGGAGACAATCTTGCTGACCTCTCCGCCCTTGGCGGAACTGCGCAGCGCGATCAGGGAGCAACCACCCTTTGAAAGACCGGCCGCCCGCACATAATCGACCTGACCGCCAACGCTGCCGAAATAATTGGGGCCGATGCCTTCTGCATTCACCTGACCGGTGATATCCACTTCAAGCGCCGAATTGAGGGAAATGAAGTTGGACAGCTCCGCCAGCACGCGGATGTCATGGGTCACCGATGCGGGATCCATACGCAGCGCCGGATTATCATGAGCAAAATCATAAAGCCTTTTGGTGCCGATCAGCGCGCCCGTGATGGTGATGCCTGGATCGGTTTCCTTGAATTCGTTGGTCAACGCGCCGGATTCGGCGAGATCAACCACGCTATCCCCGATCATCCCCGAATGAATGCCAAGCCCCTTGCGGGATTTGAGTTCCGCCATCAAGGCCTCCGGCACACCGCCGATCCCGACCTGCAAGGTTGCCCGGTCGGGAATGAAGCCTTCCGCGAAAGAGGAGATCGTGCGGTCGATATCCGTAATCGGCGCAGCCTGCAATTCAACGACCGGCCGGTCGGAATAAATGCAATAGTCGATATCCGCCGCCGTCAGCGGCTCTGAACAGAAGCTGCGCGGTGTCTGGCTATTGATTTCCGCGATCACAAGCCGTGCCTTCTTGACGGCGGTGTAGATAAAGTCGCTGGTCACACCAAGGCTGTATTCGCCCCGCTCATTCGGCGGGCTGACCTGCACAAACACGACATCGCAGGGAATCCGGCCCGCCGCAATATATCCGGCCACCTGGGACACATGGCAGGGGATGACATCGCACACCCCTGCCTTGGTGAGGACGCCCGCCGTGCCGACCCCCCCTGTGGACATGAAGGTCAGATCTTCCGCATGTTCCGGCGAGAATGTTTTGGAGAAAGCCGAACCAAAGAAGACATGAACATCATCCAGTTTTTTACGCTGCGCGACGAGGGCTTCCGTCAGGGTCAGCGGCTCCGC
Source organism: Sneathiella sp. (assembly GCF_002694385.1). GTDB lineage: Bacteria > Pseudomonadota > Alphaproteobacteria > Sneathiellales > Sneathiellaceae > Sneathiella. The sequence goes on along the minus strand of NZ_NZMB01000005.1, from coordinate 195,670 downwards.
ACAGGCATTGCCCCAGGTCACCGTTTCCGATTTTTTAATCAGGCTGGCAAGGTCCAGCTCGGTAATATCCAGTTCTTTCATCAACCCTTCTCCCTCTGACGGATCACTTCGGCGACGGCAAGGGTTTGCTCGGCCCGTTTGAGCAGCGGACCGTCAATCATCTTGCCTTTGAAGTCGATGGTGCCGATGCCCTTCGACATCGCTTCATTGTAAACGGCCACAACCTCCGCAGCCTCGGTGATTTCATCTTCTGTCGGTGCGTACACGCTGTTGCAGATATCAATCTGGCGCGGGATGACGCAGATCTTGCCCTCATAGCCAAGGTCCCGCCCCTTGTTCGCATCGCGGCGGCACTGTTCGTCATCGCGCACGTCAATTACGGCCTGGTCAATGGCGACAATCCCGGCCAGCTTTGCCCCGAGCACGACGCGGGAGCGGGCATAAAGCACCTCGTCCCCCTCTTTGGTGCGGCGTGCGCCCATATCGGAGGCAAGATCCTCCGCCCCGAAGAAGACCGCGCTCATCAGATCGTTTGCCCGGCACAGTTCATTCACATTCACGACACCCAGCATGGATTCGATTCCGCCCAGAATGCGAACCGGGCGCTTGCCCGGGTTTTTGCCGTTTGCTTCCTTCACGGCGGAAATGATCGGTTCACATTGATCCGGCGTTTCCAGCTTGGGGATCACAATGCCATCAATATCGCAGGCAACAGCCGCGGCGATGTCATCCAGATAGAATTCCGACCCCGGTTCATTAACCCGGACATAAAGGAGCCCCTTTACCTCCGCCTTGCGCAACATGTCCATATTCCCGGCGAGCGCCTCACGCGCGGCAATCTTGTCGCCGGGCGGCGTGCCATCCTCCAGATCAATCACATAGCAATCGGCAGAGAAACGCGGAAATTTGGAAAGCAAGTCGGGCCGGTTGGCGGGAGCAAAAAAGAGACTTCTAAACAACATGATTGAACCTCCCAGTTCTTAAGTCCTGGCGGAAAAGCAGGCACCATATGCAAAACCGACCCCGCCCCCTTAAAGGCAGATCGTTTGATAAGTTCGGGTCAGATTTTGCGTCTTGATGCCTTTTTGTTCCGATATTTGAATATCGTTCTTATTTAAGACCAAAATATCGGGGCGCTATTTATGTGTCAAGCCGCAATTTTCAGAAGAAAGCCGTCCGCCCGATCACAAGATAGTTAGACGTCGGACCTGGTTAAGAAAAACATGGGGCGCATCAATCAAATACGCAAAATAAGGTCACAGGCAATCGGCAGGGATCAGAATGACTGCCCTGCACAAGAGGGCTTTGAAATGCTCATCAGATGGCAAGCAGCCATAAAACGGTGCGTGGGTTGGTTGGGCCTTCCTATTCCTTTGATCCGGGATACGGCAGGGCATACCCCATAAACTGGGACGCCCGTTCCCCCACTGCATGGGCGAGTTCGCAATATCTTGGCAAATGAAGTTTGAGACGCCCCAGCGGCGCCGCGAGAGTGATGCTGCCCGTCAGCCGTCCTTCCGCCCCAAACACGGGGACGCTCACCCCGCCGGCCTCTTCCACCGTATCTCCCATGGTGACGCTGACGCCGGTTCTGCGGATATGCTCCAGATCATGCAGGATGGCGCTTTTTTCAAATCTTTCGCCGGTCAGCGGCGAAACAGGATCGACTTTTTCAAGATAGCTCTGGATGAAGTTGACGCTTTGAAATGCCAAGAGGCACTTGCCGAATGAAGAACAGAATAGCGGCCGCTGCGCCCCGATCACAGATGAAAGATACAGTACACCGTTTCCTTCAACCATATCAATGAACACACCATGCGTGCCTTCCTCTGCCAGCACGCCGGAGAAAATGGTTTCCCCGCTCTCCTTCGACAGGGCCAGCAGGAACGGACGGACCGCGGAAGGAAAGGAGGATTGCGCCTTCATTCGGGCATTGATCATATTGCCAAGGCGATACGCCCTGGCGCCGAGCTGATAAGCCTTGTTCTGAACCTCGATATAATCCTCGGCTTCCAGTGACCGCAACAGGCTGAGCAGGCTGGTTTTAGGTGTTTCCAGCGTCGCGCTCAGCTTGGCCAGCGTCAATCCTTCCGTACTTGATGCCAGCACTTCCAGCAATTGCATCACCCGCGCAGGAGACCGCGGCCCTTTCGGATTATTTTTTGTCATAGCCCTCCCTTTGACTTGATATGTTCTTAATATGGTATATCATACTCATAACGGAACAAGTAAAAAGTAACAGGATACGTCGCGCCAGTATATCTCTGTGTTTCAAACACATTCAATAAGAACCCGGGCGCAACAGAAAGGGAGAGAAATGAAAAAAACCATTTCAAAATTAGTACTTACAGCTGTGGCAGCACTTGTTGCCGGTTTACCGGCAACAACACTGGCGCAGGACGCGATCAAGCTCCGGCTTGCCCATTCCTTCCCCACGGCGCATTTCATTCAGGTTCAGGCCGTTGAACCCTGGATGGCGCAGGTGACCGAACGCACTGATGGTCGCGTCACTTTTGAGCATTTTCCGGCAGAACAGCTCGGCAAGGCAAAAGACATGCTGACCCTCACCCAGAATGGCGTGACGGATATCGGTTATGTCGGCGTTTCCTATGTCTCTGACAAAATGCCGCTGGCCGGTGTGGCTCAGCTTCCGGGCAGCTTCCCGACCTCCTGTATTGGGACAAAAGCCTTCTGGGAAGTCGCCAATCAGGACCCGATCAAGAGCCAAGAGTTTGCGGCCAACAATGTTCATCTTCTGTTTGCCTTTGTGCTTGAGCCCTATCAGATCTACACCGCCAACAAGAAAGTTCAGACGGCGGCGGATGCAAGCGGTCTCAAGCTGCGCAGCACCGGCGGCGCCATGGATATCTTTTCCCGCAAGATCGGTGTGGTTCCGGTTCGCATGACGGCAACGGAAGTCCGTGAATCCCTCTCCCGCGGCACTCTGGATGGGCTGATCTTCCCGAACCAGAGCGTGATCTCCTATGACCTTGTTTCCCTGCTGAAGTACGGCACACGTGGCGGCAACTTCGGCAGCTTCATTGTCAGCTTCGTGATCAATGAAGCTTCCTGGGCGAAACTGCCGGATGACGTTAAGGACGTGATGACCAAAACCAGCGAGGAAATGGTCACGACCATGTGCAACAACATCGATGAAGGCGTTGACAAGGCCGTTGCGGAAATGACAGCGGAAGGCGTTGAATATTATACGCTCAGCGAGTCAGACCTCGCAACCTTCGCGAAACATTCTGATGAAGTCGCGGATGAATGGGCGAAAGACCTCGATGGCCGCGGCAAGCCCGGCAGCGAAGTCCTGAAGCAGTTCCGGGATGCGCTCGCCAAGCAGTAATACACAAATAGCAGGATAAGATACCCTGTTATCTGCAACAGAAAACCCGCCGGTAAGTCTACCGGCGGGTTTTTCTATGGCCATCTGCAAATGCAAAACGGGAGGGTTATCCCTCCCGTTTTGGCTATTCTGTCATCTGACTGCTAATTTTTAACTGCCCTGACGATCCCGACAAGAATGCAGGCGCCAATGATGCCCGCCACCAGATACCCAAGCCAGCCGCCAAAGGAGATCCCGAGCAAGCCGAACAGAAAGCTCGCCACTGCGGCGCCAATAACCCCCAGAATAATATTGAAGAATATCCCGGTATTCGCTTTCATCAGAATTGAGGCAATCCAGCCGGCTACTCCCCCGATGATAATGGCTGCTAACCAGCCTATTCCTGCTTCGCCCATGTTAAGTCCTCCTCAAAAGTAAACACCAACATTATATGATTTTCATAAATATAGTGTCATTGCAAACTATGTCAGATTGAAGGCAATACAGGTTATTGTCCCTGTGACTTTTAAAGCGCAGCCCGTCCGGAAGCAGAAACGATCCATCTTCAAAGCCCGCGTTACCCCTGCTCTAAGACGGGTCAGACGATCTCTTCGCGCAGCACCCGCTTCAGAATTTTTCCGGATGGATTTCTTGGCAGGCTGTCCCGTAAAATCAGGCGTTTTGGAACCTTGAAGCCTGCCAGATGCTTGCGGCAATGAGCCTCAAACGCGGCCTCATCGATTGTTATCCCCTCCTTCGGCACGACAATCGCAACGGGGACTTCGCCCCAGCGATTGTCCGGCATGCCGATGACGGCGGCCTCCATGACCCCCGGCATCTGATAGATAACGCGTTCAATCTCGGAAGAGGCAATATTCTCCCCGCCGGAGATAATCATATCCTTCTTGCGATCGGTCAGATAGAGAAAGCCATCCTCATCGAGATATCCCACATCGCCGGTGCGGAACCAGTCTCCGAACCGGGTATCCGCCGTCTTTTGCGGATCATTCCAGTAGCCTTCCGTGACCTTCGGGCCGCGCAGGCATATCTCCCCCTCTTCCCCCGGTTCAAGGAAGGCGCCTTCGTCATTGGCGATGGCGATAGAAACATGGGGAGTGGCGCGCCCCGTGGAGCCGATCTTCTCAATTTCCCAGCCCGGTTCCATAAAGGTATCCCCGCTACAGGATTCGGTCAGCCCATAGGCGTCGATATAGCGACCGTTGGTGAAGTATTCCTGAAATTCGACGATCCGCCCCTCTGGCGTTTTCTCGCCGCCGCCGATGCACCATTCAAGGCTGCTGACATCGAATTTATCCCGTTCCGGATAGCTCAGCACACCTGCCATCATGATCGGGGCCAGCCAGGCGCCGGTCAGCTTTTCCGCCTCGATCGCCTGCAGCACGTCTGCCGGATCAAAGTCGCGATGAATTTTCAGCATCCCGCCAAGCCACAGGACGGCCACCCCCGGCAGATCAAACGCTCCCACATGATAGAGCGGGCCCGTGACCAGCAGGCGGGTCTGCTGCGACAGCCCGAGGACCACCACATGCTCCATGCATTTCCAGTAAAAATTATCATAGCTATGCATGACGCCCTTTGGCCGGTCGGTCGTGCCGGACGTATACATCAGGCGGAAAAGATCATCCGGGCGCATGAATTCAGGCGATGGAACGGCTTTATTCCCGCCCGTCAGGACAAGCGGATTTTTCTGCATCGCCTCATTGAGCAGGATGATCGGCATATCCAGTTTCAGGATAGGTGAAAACTCCTCATCTCCAACCAGCAGCTTCGCCTTGGCATTGCCGGTGATATAGGCAATCTCGTCCCTCGCCAGCCGATAATTTATCGGCAGGAAGACGCCGCCAAGGTAACTGGTGGCGCAGGCCACTTCTATAAATGCCGGGCTGTTCTTCATGAAGACGGCGACCACATCGCCCTTGCCGATGCCCTGCTCTTTCAAAAATCGGGCGAGCTGTCGCACACGTTCCCACAGCTCGCCATAGCTGATGCGGACATCTTCATAGACGATGGCGGTATTCTCCGGCCAGCGTGTTGCGTGATATTTCAGGAAACTGCCGAGATTGACCATCCTCTTCCTCCTTTTTTCTCCCGCAACGATCAGTAGGAGCGCGGCATCCCGAGATCATGGATCGCGATGAAATTGAGGATCATTTCTTCGGAAACCGGCGCGAAACGGAACAGCCGCGCATCCCGCCAGAGCCGCTCCAGATGGGATTCGGTCGCGTAGCCCATTCCGCCCATAGCCTGCATGGACCGCTCCGTCGCATCGGCGACGGCTTGCGCCGCGATCAGCTTGGCGGCATTGGATTCACTGCCGAACGATTCCCCCGCATCGAACTGCGCCGCCGCCTTGTAATTCATAAGCCGCGCACATTCGATTTCCGCCTTGGCCTGGGCCAGCGGAAACTGGATGCCCTGATAGGAACCCACCGGACGATCCCCGAAAACCTTACGGTCATTGGCGTAATTCACGGCAAGACGAAGGGCCAGATCCCCCGCCCCGACCAGACCCGCCGTCGTCACAATCCGTTCCGTATTCAGCGTATCCAGAAGTTCCCTCCAGCCGCCATGCAGCGTGCCGACGAGCTCCTCCGGCTCGATCCGGACATCATCGAAAAAGACGGTGCAGGACGACAGTGTCTTCGTGCCCACCTTCTCAATAGGATGATAGGTGAGGCCTTCCCGCTTCACATCAATCATGAACATGGACAGGCCGTCCGTGCGCTTCTGCACATCCTCAACCTTCTTGGTGCGGGCAATGACCAGCATCTTTTCGGCCTGATCGACGGCGGTGATCCAGATTTTTTCACCATTCAACCGCCAGCCATCGCCATCTTCCGCGGCGAATGTCTTGAGTTCAAGGCTGTTGCTGCCTGCCCGCGCCTCGGTCAAGGCCATGCAGAAATTGATTTCCCCGCTGATCAGGCGCGGCAGCAGCTCTTTCTTCATCTTGTCCGTGCCATATTTTGAAATGGTCACGCCGCCGAAAATCGGGTTGATCATGAAAAGCTGGCCGAGAGTTGATCCGCCGCCGCTGGCCGCCAGATTTTCGACAATCAGCGCCATTTCCAGCATGCCCGACCCGGCCCCGCCGTATTCTTCGGGAAGCGCAACGCCCGCAAGTCCGGCATCACAGACGGCTTTCCACAGTTCCTTCGGAAATTCCTTCTTGGCGTCCAGCTCCCGCCAGTAGTCCAACCCGAATTCATCGCCAATCTTAAAGGCGGTTTCGGCAATCATCCTTTGCTCTTCAGTTAGCCGGAAATCCATTTTCTTTCCCTTTTCTATTTGACCAGCAGCTTAAGCGGTTTTTCAAGATATGATTTGATGGCGTTCAGGAAGGTAAGGCCGCTGACACCATCGAAAATGCGGTGATCGCAGGAGAGAACCAGCCCCATTTCCTGTTTCAAAACGGGTTTGCCCTTTTTATTGGGCCGGAATGTCTCGCGGATACTGCCCACTCCGAGGATGGAAGACTGCCCCGGGTTGATAATGGAACTCATATAGGTGACATCGAACATCCCCGCATTGGAAATGGTCGTTGCCCCGCCCGCCAGGTCATCACCGGCAAGCTTGCCGCTGCGCGCTTTTTCCACCATCGCTTTTGCGGCTGCCGCGATCGAGACGATATCAAGCCCGCCCAGATTTTTCAGGACCGGCGCAAAAAGCCCGTTGTCCGTATTAACCGCAACGCCGATATCGACGCTGTCATATGTGACAATCTCGCCCTCCTGCCAGACGGAATTTGCCTTTTCATTTTCGGCAAGCGCCTTGGCAACCGCGGCGATAATCAGGTGATTAACGCTGATTTTAACGCCCGAAATCTCATCATTAAGCTGGTCCTTGAGGTCCAGCAGACGGCCTGCGTCCACTTCCGTTGCCAGATAAAAATGCGGTGTTTCCCGCTTTGCTTCGCTCAGACGGCGGGCGACAGTGGCCTCATATGAGGTGGGCGCGCGCCGTGCCGGATTGGCAATCTGTCTTGCACCCTCTCGCGGCATTGCGGCAAGGGCCGGAATGGCAGCGCGGACATCATCCGCCTTGATCCGCCCGCGCGGACCGGAGCCATCCACCTGCCCCAGATCAATGCTATTCTGCCGGGCGATACGCCGCGCAAGCGGCGTTGCGACAATGCGGGTTCCCGCCTCACGCGCCGGAGGTGCAATGGGTGCGGAAGCAGACGCCGCCGGAGCGGCGGGAGCCAGCTGTTTTTCCGGTGTTTCTGACGTCACCGGGGAGCCCTCCTTCGGCATTTTATCCGTCGCCCCAGCCGCGCCAATATTCCAGCGGGCGATGGCGGCCCCTACGGGGACCGTCTCGCCGGCGGGGACAAGAATGTCTTCAAAGACACCATCGGCAGGCGCCTCTACCTCGTTGGCGATCTTTTCCGTTTCAACCACCAGAATGACATCGCCTTTGCTGAACTTATCGCCGGGCGCGACGACCCATTCGGAGATGGTTCCCTCCGTCATGGTCAGGCCCAGCTTCGGCATGATCAGCTCGGTGCCGTTTGACATGCTTATTTCCCTTTGAAACTGGCGGGGCGTTTTTCCAGAAAGGCGGTGCAGCCTTCATGGGAATCCTCGGCATCCAGCACCAGCCCGATGAGGCTCTGTTCATAGGGGAGCGCCGCTGAAAGCGGCATATCCGCACCATGCAGCAGCCCCCGTTTCAGAAGCTTCAGGACAAGCGGTGATTTATGGGCAATTTTATCGGCCAGTTCCTTGACGTGGCTTTTCAGTTCATCCGCCGGAACCACCTTATTGGCAAGACCATAATCGACAGCTTCCTGCGCCGTGATCTGGTCGCCCGTGAACATGATCTCCTTCGCCCGGCAAAGCGGGATCTGCCGGATGATACGTTGTGTACCACCTGCCCCCGGAAACAGACCAAGCGTGATTTCCGGAAGGCCAAGGCGGGCCTTTTCGGAAAGGATGCGAATATCGAGAGCAAGGATCAGCTCCGTTCCACCGCCCAGCGCCCAGCCATTGACTGCCGCAATGGTCGGCTTGTCACAGGATTCAATCCGCCGGAAGACCCGGTGGATTATTTCCGCGAATTCCTGATAATGGGCAAGCCCCTGACGGGAATTGAGGTCACTGATATCCCCGCCCGCGACAAAGGCCCGCTCACCGGCGCCGGTAAAGACGATCACCCGGACATCGTCATCCCGCTCCAGCTCGCCCAGCGCCTTTTCCATTTCCAGCAGGGTTGGAACATCCAGCGCATTCAGCGTTTCGGGACGATTGATCGTGAGCGTTGCAACGGGTCCGTCCTTGTCAATCAGGATAGATTTCTCGGCCATTTTATTTCTCCAATTATCAGGCTAGAACCTTCTCTACGGCGGCGATGACATCATCGGCATCCGGCAGATAACGGCTTTCAAGGGATTTCGCAAAAGGTACCGGCATAAAGGGCGCGCCAACGCGAATAATCGGCGCATCCAACTCATCAAAGCCGATATCCGCCATGCGGGCCGCAATTTCCGCCCCGACACCAAAATTCGTCACGGCCTCATGCAGGATAACCAGACGATGGGTCCGGGACAACGATTGCAGGACCGTTTCCTCATCCCACGGCTGAATGGACCTGAGATCAACGACTTCCGCCTCGATATCCCGCTCCGCCAGGGTGGCGGCCGCCGCAAGCGCCGTATTGACAGCCGCGCCATAGGAAACGATGGTCACATCATCCCCGGCACGCGCGATATGGGCTTTACCGATCTCGATCGCCGGGGCTGCTTCATCCAGATCGCCCTTCATCGAGTACATTGCCTTGTTCTCGATAAAAATAACGGGATCGGGATCCAGAATGGCCGCCTTCAAAAGCTGATAGGCATCCGATGGATTGCTGGGCACAACAACTTTCAGTCCCGGAATATGGGCAAACCAGGCTTCCAGACATTGCGAATGCTGCGGCCCGGCATTGACCCCGCCGCCATGGGGCGTACGCAGGACCATCGGCACGGAGCATTGTCCGCCAAACATGAAACGGGCTTTCGCCGCCTGATTGACGAGACCATCCATAGCAATCGCCACGAAGTCCATAAACATGATCTCGACAACCGGTTTGAGGCCGCTCATCGCGGCGCCAACGGCGGCACTGACGATGGTTGCCTCCGAAATGGGAGTATCCCGGACCCGCAATTCGCCGTGGGTATCCAGCAGTCCGCGAGTCACCCCGAACGGACCCCCCGCATGAGCCACATCTTCCCCAAAAACGACAACGGACGGATCCTTCGTCAGAGTCTCGTCCAGCGCCATGTTGATGGCCTTGGCAAATCTCACTTCAGCCATATTCAGACAGCCTCCCGCACGGTGTATACATCGGTTTTTGCCCGCTCAAAATCCGGGGCGCTGCCTGCCCTGCCCGCCTCGACGGCGCGGGTAATCTGTTCCTCAATCCTGTCGCGTACTTCCTGCATATCGGCCTTGCTGACTTTTTTCTTTTCCAGCAGCGCCTCGAAAGCGGCGATGGGATCATGATCGGCCAGGCCGGACATCTCGTCCTCGCTGCGATATTTCTGGGGATCGCCTTCAAAATGCCCGCGCCAGCGATGCGTGATGCATTCAAGAAGCTGCGGTCCCTCACCATTTCGAGCCGCATTCACAAGCCCGACCGCTGCGTCATGAACCTCAAGAACCGCATTGCCATCCACCTTTTTTGAGGGAATGGAAAAGGCCGTCGCCAAATCCCGGACATTGGCGATGAATTGCTTGCTGGCCGGGGAGAATTCCGACCATCCGTTATTTTCACAAACGAACAGCACCGGCAGTTTCCAAAGGGCGGCAAGATTGAGGCTTTCGTGCAGAACGCCTTCGGCCAGCGCGCCATCCCCGAAAAAAACAACGGCAACAGCATCATTCTGCCGCACCTGATGAGCCAATGCACTGCCAACCGCGAGCGGGATGCCCGCGCCGACGATCCCATTCGCGCCCAGCATGCCAACGGACATATCCGCCACATGCATGGAACCGCCGCGGCCGCCACAGATACCCTCTTCCTTGCCCATGATCTCAAGGAAAAATGTCTCCAGATCAACTCCCTTGGACAGGGCATGGCCATGTCCCCGGTGGTTCGAGGCCAGCGTATCCCGCGCCTCCAGCGCCGAGGTAATACCGACACATACCGCTTCCTGCCCAACGCTAAGATGGATAAATCCCGGCACTTCACCATCGGCAAAAAGGGCCGACAACTTGTTTTCCGCCTCCCGCACCAGAAGCATCCGCTCATAAAATTCCAGCAACTGTGATTTGGCGGCTGTATTTCCCGCTTTTCTTGATTTCATCATGCCATCCTGAGTGTAGGGGCTGCAATAATTATCTTGCATATATTTCTATATGAGAATACTTTTCTGTCAAGAGAATTACGAACCATTTCATGAGAGGCAAACAACCCCGAAGATCGTCTGGCCTGTCGCGTATTCCGACGCTTTCAAAGCATCTGTTGAACGTTAAGCGTAAATTCTCGAAGGAGCAACAGAACATGGGAATATTTTGTTCTGACAAAACATTTCAAGGAATAGAGCCTTTGGTGTTTCACTGCTTGGGCGTTATGCTATAATGAGCCATTCACGAGAAATAAAGGGTTTACATGTCTGTTTCTCCGCCCGGCGGACAGCTGTTTCGGGCAGATCGTATTTTTGATGAATGGATAGTCAGCGACATCATATGGAGAGCGATTCCAACACTCAGCCCAAGCTCGTGGGCGCACTGGTTAGCGGTATTAGTGTCCTCAGATACTTAAGTGCAAACAAGTCCCCTCTCGGGGTTACACAGGTTGCCCGCGACCTCAATATCAACCCGAGCACCTGCTTCAATCTGCTGCGTACCCTGGTTCATGAAGGGCTGGTTGTCTTCACACCGGAAACAAAAACCTATCAGATCGGGCTCGGCCTGGTGGAGATTGCCCATTCCGCGCTGAACAGCGCCAGCCTTGTGCGTATGATCCAGCCGCTTCTTGACGATATTTCCAAGGAAAATCAGGTCACTATGACGCTGTGGCACAAGATTCCCGGGGAGCGCGTCATGCTGATCGCCAATGCCGGATCTGGCGGCGTGATCAGCATTCATATGAGCATCGGCCAGCGCCTGCCCTATTTTGTGGGTGCTCTCGGACGCTGCTTTGCGGCCTTTTCGGGCATGTCGAAGCAACAGCTCAAATCCGCCTATTCAAGAATACGCATTGAAAATCCCGCCCCCTTCGACGAATGGTATGAAAGCCTGGAAGAAGTCCGCAAGAGCAAGTGCGCGGTTGATGAAGGAAATTTTTCAAGAGGATTTACGACCATCTCATCCCCGGTATTCGGAGCGGACGGGATGCCGCTGATGACCATCAGCGCCGTTGCGGTTTCAGCCCAGCTCGACCCAGCCAAGCGCGAAAGGGTCATCAATTCCGTCATCAAAGCCGCGGCAACGGTGACCGCCGCCATACAGGGCACACGCGCGGACGGCACGGCGGCTTAAAAAAGGTGGACGACGCGCCGCGCCGTCCACCCCTTGCGCCTTACTGCCCGAGTGTCCGGACATCAACCTTAGAGAGAACCTGATCCCACAGCATGTCGGCCATGGCCGCCTCGTCATTCTTGATGGGTTCAAACTGCTTTTCCCACTTGCCGATCAGTTCGACCAGCTTGTCCATGAGCGGCTCAGGATCGGCGATCTGATATTTGATTTTAGCGGTTTCGACAACGGTTGCCCGGTCCGCCTTGAGGAATTCTTCAACCGACTTTTTCAACTCGTCTGATGGCTCATAGAACTCAAGCTTCTTTTCATCGGCCAGCGCCGTAACCTCTTCATCTGCCTTCATATAGCCCTTGGATGTCTGGATCAGGCCGATAGCGGCATTCCGCATCAGGATTTCACGTTGCGGGACTGTCAGACTGTTCCAGTATTTCAAACTGATGGAATAAATACCCCAGGACCGATAGGTGCCGAGGTTCAGCAGCGTTGCCTTGCGGGCTATATCCCAGAAGCTGTAACTGCGCAGCGCGCCAACCGGCTGCATGATCACATCCACCTGGCCGCGTGAAAGGGCTTCATACATCCCATCACCGGCAATGGAGACCGGAACGGCGCCCACATAGCTGGCCCAGCGTGACCACAAGGCGCCCGCTGTCCTGATTTTCTTGCCCTTCAGGCTTTCAACGGTGCTCAGGTCTTCCTTGCCAAGAAGCTGATAAGGAGATGTGCTGACCGAGCCAAGAACGACAATGCCATTTTCCTTATATCCATCCAGACAGCCCTGACAGTGGAGAAAATTGAATTCTGTCACAGCCGCCGTCACGGCCGGAGGGAAGCTGCCATAAATGGCCATATCGGCAACAAGGGCCGCATAAGGAAGTTCAGAGGGGAAATAACCGAAGATAATCTGGCCGATATCCGCAACGCCATCCCGTAGTCCATGCAGCATGTTTTTGCCGCCGAGCAAGGAGGCGCCGGCAAAGAGCTTGTAGCTCATTTCCCCGTTCGAATCCTTTTCAACACGCTCCATGAACGGAACCGCGCCATATTCGACAGCCGGATTTTTCGGCGGCAGAAACGTGGCGTAGCGTGCCTCCTCCGCTGTTGCATTTCCTGAAACAGCCACTGATGCAATGAGCGTAAATGCCGCAACAACTGGTGCCATTGTTCGTAATTTTCGCATTTTCTTCCCTTTTTTATTGTGAGTAAAATCAGCTTTTTCAAGCTGCGCAAGAAACCATGTTTGCTTGCCTTATCCGCACAGCGGATCCCGTACCGCGAGACGACCTCGCCGTTTGTGCCTGTTATTCCTTGTGATAAAAAACAATGTCGCCGATCATGTTCGGTCGGGCGAGCCCGCCGATCAGATCTTCATTCCGTATTCCTGTGCCGACGAAAGCCGACGCCTTCCTTCATTTTTCCCGATACGGATTGATCCCTGCTCTTTCGAGCACCTCCCGGAGATCGCAGGAAAAAAGAAAAGAGCCGGACAATTTGCCCGGCTCTTCATTTCGCTTTATTTGCCGAGGGTTGCCACATCAACCTTGGACATCACTTCGTCCCAAAGCATCTGTGCCATGGCGTCGCGGTCGCCGCGGATCGGCTCGAACTTCGCTTCCCACTTGTTGATGAGCTCGACATACTTGTCCATCAACGGCTCGGGATCGGCGATTTTGTACTTGGTCTTCGCCATCTCAATCACGGTTGCCCGGTCATTCTTGAGGAACTCGGTAACGGAGTTCTTGAGGCCTTCAGACGGTTCAATCAGGTTAACACCCTTCTCTGCCGCTACGGCTTCCACTTCCTCATCGAGGGCCATGTAACCGAGAGCGGAATCAATCACGCCAATCGCCGCATTCTTCATCAGAATTGAACGATATTCATTCGAGAGCGAGGCCCAATGTTTGGCGCTGACAGAGAAGACACCCCATGATGGATAGGTACCGAGGTTCAGCATGACAACATCTTTGCCAATATCCCAGATGCTGTGGCTTTTCAGGGCGCCTGTCGGCTGAATAGCAATTTCCACCATGCCGCGGGACATCTGCTCATACATTTCGCTGGACGGTGCGGAAACCGGAACGGCACCCACAGAGGTTGCCCAACGCGACCACAGGGCACCCGCCGTGCGGATCTTCTTGCCCTTCAGAGACTCAACCGAGCTCACATCTTCCTTGGCCAGCAGCTGGTAGGCCGAGGTGCTGGTGGAGCCAAGGATAACAAGGCTGTTACGCTTGTAGTCTTCCAGACATCCGGCGCAGTTAAGGAAGTTGAATTCCGTGACTGCAGCGGCCACAGCCGGTGCATATTTACCATAGATGGCCATATCGGCGATCAGGCTGGCATAGGGAAACTCTGCCGGATAGTAACCGAACACGATCTGACCGATATCGGCCACACCATCGGCAAGCCCGCTAACCATGTTCTTGCCGCCCAGCAGGGAGCCGCCCGAGAACATCTTGTAGGTCAGCTCACCATTGGTTTCCTTGCTAACCCGCTCAATAAACGGAACCGCGCCATATTCAACGACCGGGTTTTTCGGAGAAACGAACGACGCAAAGCGCCCTTCGTCCGCCGACGACACACTGGTAAAGGATACCGACGCAGCCAGCGCCAGTCCCGCAACCAGTGAAACTTTAGAAAATTCAATTTTCATGATATTCATCCTCTCCTTTTTGATTCTTTATTTTGGACCCGCAGGATCAACTTGTGACACAGTCGCAATACACACCCTGCAGGCCGCCGTTTTTCTTCTTATACTACCGCCGTATCTAATCCATCAGGGCCGGCAACCAAAGGCTTAATTGCGGGAACACGATCAGCAAAGTCATAGTGACCAGATCCGCAACCAGGAACCACACGATCCCCTTAAAGATCGTTACCGTGGATATTGCGTCACCCACAATCCCCTTGATAACGAAAACATTAAGTCCGACCGGTGGCGTGATCAGCGCGATTTCCAGGAATTTGGCAATCAGGATACCGAACCAGATCAGGTTGATATCCGCCGCCTCGACAACCGGCAGGAAAATCGGCAGTGTCAGCAGCATGATGCCGATCGGATCCAGGAACATCCCCAGGATCAGATAGACAACGGCCATTCCCATCAGAATAGTGAACGGATTGACCGCCGCATCCAGAACAAAGTCTGACAGGAAGTCCGGAACGCCGGTCAACGCCAGGAAGCGCGTCAGAATGGCCGCCCCGATTGCAATCACAAAGATTGACGCCGTACTGACCAGCGTTTCCGATACGGATTTCTTGATCAGATCGACATTCAGCTTGCGCCGCAGCCCGGCAACGACAAAGGCCATGAAGGCACCGGCGGCGCCCGCTTCCGTCGGGGTAAAGACACCCAGGAACAACCCGCCGATCACCGAAATGATGATCACCATAATCGGCCAGGTTTCGCTGAGCGACATAAACCGTTCGCCCCAGGTCGGCCGCGCATCAAGTGAGGGTGCAAGCGACGGGTTTATCTTGACGCGCGCGACAACCATCAGGGCGAACATGAGAGCCGTCAGAAGACCCGGGATAACACCGGCCACAAACAGCTTGCCGATGGGGACTTCCGCAAAAACGCCATAGATAAGCAGCATGATGCTGGGCGGGATCATCGAACCGATCGTACCGGCCGCCGCAACAACACCGGAAGCGAGCCCTTTATCATAGTTGTAGCGCAGCATTTCCGGAACTGCAATCCGCCCCATCGCCGCCGCGCAAGCCAGGCTTGATCCCGTCACTGCGGAGAAACCTGCAGCGCCGCCGATGGAAGCAATCGCAAGTCCGCCCGGCAAAGCCGATAACCAGAGACGCGCCATCCGGAACAGTCCGTCCGTCAGGTTCGCATGATAAGCCACATATCCCATCAACAGGAACATCGGCACCGAGCTCAACGTCCAGTGAGCAGCAAAGTCATAGGGAATTGCCGTAATAATCCCCCACATGGCGCCACTGCCAAGCACGAAAAAGATACCGACAGCCCCGACAAGCCCCAATGCCACACCAACCGGGACATAGAGCAGCATGAGCACGACCATGATGGCCAGCCCAAGAAAACCAATCTGAATATCACTCATCGAAAAGTTCTCCCGAGGCTGCAAGCTTTTCTTCTTCTTCTAGAAACTCTTTGTCCGTGATGTAGCGCCACAGCTTGTACAGCAGCAATAGCACCAGTACGGCACAGCCAATGGGCAAGAAGAAACGACTCGGCCACACAGTTACCTGCGCCTCACCCATCACATATTCGCCAATATGAAATTTATCGATGGCATCGCCCCAGGTGCGCCAGGTCAGCGCAGCAAAGTAAACAATTGAAACAATTGTGGAGAAAGCCACCATTACACGCCGAACCGGGTAACTCATACCCTGGATCAGCAGCTCAACTCGAATATGACTGTTTTTACGCTCCACCTCCGCCAACGGAAGGAATACAATCGCCACCATCATATAGGAGGCAACCACATCCATCGTCCACAGCAATGGAGTGTTGAAAACATATTTACAAAATACGTCCACGCTGATCTGCAACAACATAAAGATCAGCGCCAGGCCGGACAGTATTGTAAAACTCGAGGTGATACGATCGAGAAACCGCTTTATCATCTACCCTCCCGAATAGAACTTTATAAATTATCAGGACACTGTTTCACAAGTGCCGCAGCGTCTCAAAAATTCTCTTTACAGAATATCGTTTTTTATAAAGAATGCAATATGTTTTTGGATTGCACCAGTCCAACACGATATCTGATATCCTTTTTAATAACTCCGGCAACAAAGGGAGCCACTTGATGGACTTCACCTTCACAGAGGAACAACAACAAATTCGTGAAACGATCAAGCGTTTTTGCGAAACAGAAATAAAACCTCTCGTATTTGAAGCGGAAGAGACAGAATCTTTTCCCCGGGAAATGTTCAAAAAATGGGGAGAGCTTGGTATCCTCGGAACCCGGTATCCGGTAGAAAGCGGCGGAACCGGCATGGACAAAATCAGCGATTGCATCATCCGGGAGGAGCTCAGCTACATCAGCCAGGCATTTGCCTCCAGCATGTCCGCCCATTCCCACCTTGGCATCTGGCCAATCTGGAAAACCGGCACCGAAGAACAGAAAGAACGATTCTTCAAGCCGGCAATCCGCGGGGACAAGATTGCCGCTTTCGGACTAAGCGAACCGGATGTTGGCTCGAATATTCGCGCCCTCAAAACGCGGGCTGAAAAAGTCGATGGCGGATGGAAGCTGAACGGCTCCAAAATGTATATCACCAATGCCCCGATTGCCGATTTTATTCTGGTGGCGGCCCGCACCGCACCGGAGCAGCGCCCTGAATCCATCAGTCTCTTTATAGTTGAAATGCCTAACAAGGGTTTCGAGATTCACAAGCTGAAAAAAGAAGGGATCCGCAGTTCTGAAACCGGCCTCATATTCATTAATGATGCTTTTGTCCCTGATGACTGCTTACTGGGCGGGGAGACCGGCACCTATCCGGTTATCCTCGAATCATTGACCGAAAATCGCGTCGGGGTTGCCGCAAATTCGCTTGGAATTGCTCGCGCCGCGCTGGATGCCTCCGTCAGCTATGCCCGCGATCGCAAGATCGGCAACCGGAAAGTCAGCGATTTTCAGGCCATCGCCCACAAGTTGGCCGACATGGCGGCCAATATTGAAGCCGCGAAATGGATTGTCTATCATGCCGCCTGGTGCGTCGATCAGGAAACCCTGACCAACGCAATCGCCGCTAAGGCAAAGCTGATATCCTCCGAGGTCGCCTTAAAGGCATCGGAACACGCCATCCGCATTCATGGCGGCGCCGGTATCATGCGGGAGTATCCTGTCGGCCGCTTCCACAGGGACGCCTTCGTCTACGTCATCGGCGAGGGAACCAGCGAAATCCAGCGGAATATCATTGCCCGTAGCCTCGACCTATAAAAAACACCATAAAGAAATCCTGGGAGTATAAGAAAATGAGCGGGAAAACAAAAAAACTCGAAACGCTGACTTATGAAATCAAAGATAGGGTTGGCCTCATAACCTTGAGTCGACTGGATGCCCGAAATGCGTTGAATTTGCAGATGCGGGCGGATCTGACAGAAATCATCCTGGAAATCCGCCAGGACAAGGATTTGGCGGCGCTGGTAATCACCGGTTCAGGCGGCGCCTTCTGTGCGGGCGGCGACCTCAAGTCGCTCAGCGAAAACCGCCGCCCGATCACTGACAACCGCACCCGCATTCAGGATTTACATCTGTGGTTCCGCGAGCTCGTCGATCTGGAACTTCCCGTCATCGCGGCGGTTGATGGCCCGGCCTTCGGCGCCGGTTTCAACCTTGCCCTTGCGGCGGATTTCATTTTCGCCTCCCCTCGGGCGCGCTTTTGCGCTGTGTTCGGACGCATTGGTCTCGTCCCCGATCTTGGCGGTTTCTTCACCCTGCCCCGCCTTGTCGGGTTACAGGCGGCAAAGGATATTATCTTCACGGCACGCACCCTTGAGCCGGAGGAAGCCAAATCCCTCGGCATGATCCGGGATATTATTCCCGAAAATGACTTGCTTGATCACGCCCTTGCCTTCGCCGGACAGTTCAGAAATGCGTCGCGTGAGGCAATCGGCATGTCCAAGACCATTCTCAACAAATCCTTTGAGCTGGATCAGCGGGCCCTGTCCGAAATGGAAAGTTATGCGCAGGCGATGTGCATGGAATCGCAGTATCATCACGACGCCGTCGCCCGCTTCCTTGATAAGAAACCCCTCACCTTCAATTGGGATAAAGAACAAATAAAGTAAGAGGTCTCTATATATGAAAAAAGCAATGATTACCGGTGTGTACGACACGGATGTCGGTGCACTTCCGGGCAGTAGCTGCATGGCCCTGCATGCCGAGGCCGCGCTCGGCGCCCTTGCCGATGCGGGTCTTACCAAGGCGGATATCGATGGCGTTCTCTGCGCCTATTCCTTTACCGAACCGCATCTGATGCTGAGCTCGGTCTTTTGTGAATATATGAATATCCAGCCCAAGTTTAACGCCGCCATTGAAGTCGGCGGTGCGACCGCCTGCGTCATGGTCATGCAGGCGGCGGCTCTTGTTGAAAGCGGCATGTGCAAACATGTGCTGGTGGTTACCGGTGACAACCGTATGACCGGGATGCCAAAGGGCGGCGCGGTTGCCACCCTTGCCAAAGTTGGCCATGCCCAGTTCGAA
The DNA here is from genome assembly GCF_002694385.1 of Sneathiella sp. GTDB lineage: Bacteria > Pseudomonadota > Alphaproteobacteria > Sneathiellales > Sneathiellaceae > Sneathiella. The sequence continues at coordinate 176,666 of NZ_NZMB01000005.1, read as the reverse complement.
CATCCTTATGGCATGTCTGTCCCGGCCGCCTATGCGCTGGTCGCTCAAAATTACATGCATGAGTATGGCGTAACGTCTGAACATCTCGCTTCCATCGCTGTGACGGCCCGTGAATATGCCATCATGAACAGCAAGGCACATCGCAAGGAACCGATCACCATCAATGATGTGGTCAACAGCCGGATCATTGCCTCCCCTCTGCATGTTATGGATTGCTGCCTGATTTCCGATGGCGGCGCGGCCATTGTGGTAAGTGCCGCAGATGCTGCCGCCGACCGCCCCAAGAAGGCAATCGAGATCATGGGCACCGGCCAGGGCCATACCCATGAGCATATCATGGCGGCTCCCTCCCTTGTCGACTTCGGATGCAAAAGCGCGGCGCGCAACGCCTTTGAGCGTGCCGGAATTACGGCAAAAGATGTCGATGTTGCGGAAATATATGACAGCTTCACCATCACCCTGCTGGTCGAGCTGGAATCTATAGGTTTCTTCGAAAAAGGCGAAGCTGGACCGGCCTGCCTGGACGGTGCCCTCAAACTCGGCGGCAAACTGCCCTGCAATACCCATGGCGGCCTGATGAGCTACGCCCATTCCGGGGCGGCGGGCGGCATGTTCCATGTGGTCGAAGCGGTCCGTCAGCTTCGGCGGGAGGCCACAGGCCGTCAGGTTGAGGATAGCGAAATCGCTTTTGTCCATGGTGATGGCGGTATTCTATCCGCTCACTGTTCCATCATCCTCGGGAGACAATAACAATGACCATGAAACCGATCCCAACCCCCAATCCCGACACGGTTGCCTTCTGGGAAGCCTGTAATGAAGAGAAATTTTTGCTTCAGGAATGCAATTCCTGCGGCAAGACACAATTCTATCCACGCGCATTGTGCAAACACTGCAATGGCTCCGACTTGAAATGGCGGCAGGCCAGCGGTCGCGGGAAAGTCGCGACCTTTACGGTGGTCAACCATGCGCCCAGCCCCGCCTTCAAGGAAGACCTGCCTTATGTCCTGGCGCTCATCGACCTTGAAGAAGGCGTTCGTACGATGATGAATGTCATCGACTGCGATGTGCAGGACGTTCATATCGGCATGGATATCGAGCTTACCTTTGAAACCCGCGGTGATCAGAAAATCCCGCAGGCAAAGGCAGCGGGGTAATCATCAGGATGTACACATTCGACACATTACAGCCGGGCCAGATGATCGGCGAAAATATCCAGCACTTCAATGACGAGGTGATGGAGCAGTTTCTTGACCTCTTTCCCGATGACAGGGATCAATTGCCGGATTTGCCCCCCGGCATGATTTCCGCCATCACCATGCGTGCTTTTCTTGCCACTGTAGAGCCACGACCAAAGGGCAATATTCACGGTACGCAGGAATTTACGGTGCATAAACTCCCGAAACTTGGTGACAAGATCATCACCACGACGATCTGTCAGCAGAAGGAAATGCGCAAGAATAACAGATGGATCCATTTCGAAACACGGTCCTGCGACCAGAACGGCACTCTGCTGTTCACAGGTCTTATGGGCGTCATCTGGGGAGGGTGAGAATATGCGAAAACTCATTGAAAGCAGTCTCGCGGTCGATCCGGCCGCCATCGCCAAATATGCGGCCATCACCAATGACTTCAACCCCATCCATATGGACCCGGAATTTGCGAAAAATACGCCCTTCGGCGATGTCATCGCCCATGGCACCATGTCGCTGTCGCTGATCTGGCAATCCGCNACCCGCACCNTCGGNAAAGANGCCGTTGCNNNGGCAAAGATGAATGTCCGCTTTTCAAAACCGGTCCGCAATGGCGATACGGTCACNGCAGGCGGAGNGCAGNCTGCGGATAACCCGAACCGTTATGACGTNTATGTCAAAACCCAGAATGACGATGTGGTCATCAAAGGCTGGCTGGANNTCTNAACTTCCGCTGTCTCATTTGACCTNTCCAATATAAAGGCACCAACAATGATCTGGACNCATGAACATGANGAAATCCGCCGCGTCACCCGGCGGATTGTCGANGAACATATCAACCCCTATATCGACCAGTGGGAGGAAGAAGGNATTTTCCCCGCCCATCAGGTNATGAANAAACTNGGCGATGCCGGNCTTCTCGGGATCGGCAANCCGGTCGAATATGGCGGATCGGCGCTCGATTTCTCCTATGAAGTCGCCTTTGCCGAAGAACTTGGCAATCTTCGCACCATGGGNATCTGCTCCGCCATTGGTGTGCAGACAAATATGTGCACGCCCGCGCTCACAAGCTTTGGTTCTGANGAGTTGAAGCGTGAATATCTCGCCCCCACCATCGCNGGTGATCTNGTCGGCTGTATCGGNGTGAGCGAGGCGGGCGCAGGATCGGACGTTGCCAGCCTCAAGACCANNGCCCGNAANGANGGCGATGATTACATCATCAACGGCTCCAAGATGTGGATNACCAACGGCGTGCAGGGTGACTGGATCTGTCTGCTCGTCAACACCTCCACCGANAATGGTCCGCACAGGAACAAATCNCTGATCATCGTTCCCCTGAAAGCCAAGGGNGTNTCGGTCGGCCAGAAGCTCGACAAGGTGGGATATAAATCATCGGATACNGCCCTCCTCTTNTTTGATGATGTGCGCGTNCCACAGCGCAACCTGATTGGCGAAGAAGGCCGAGGCTTTATCTATCAGATGCAGCAGTTNCAGGAAGANCGGCTGTTCGTTGTCGCCCGCTCNATCCGTTTTCTGGANCAGGCGATTGAGGAAACCATCGCCTATCTGTCGCAGCGCGTTGCNTTCGGTAAACCGTTGCTCGATAANCAGATCATCCATTTCAAGATTGCCGAGTTTCAGGCCAAGATCGAATCCGTTCGCGCCCTGCTCTATCAGGCGACGGAGAAATATGTCGCCGGNGAGAATGTGACGAAACTCGCCAGTATGGCNAAATATCTGATNGGCCGNNTNTCCATGGAAATNCCGGTNGANCTGACNCAGTTCTGGGGCGGTCANGGCTTCATGAATGAAAGCTATATCACCCGCATTTATCGCGAAGCGCGCCAGACCGCCGTCGGCGGCGGCGCNAATGAGGTGATGCTGCAGGTNATCTGCAAGGAAATGGGNATTNTGCCAACCGGCAAATAACCTGCGCACCCCCGGAGAAANCNNTNATTATTCTGAAGGNTCNATCAGAAANCCGTTTTCNTCNCGNANTTCCGGNCCATTNACNCGGACGCTGCCCTCGCCGAAGCCGACATCCCGATCGGCGAGGGCCGCCTTCAGCCCCTGCTCTTTNGCCGTTTTACGGAAAAACCGTGTNCCGCGNGCCAGNTGCGCCCGGCCGTCATTTTCCGCCGCCAGCCGTTGCAGCGTGCGCGCNCCCATCAACTCAAGNCCNAGATTGACAATCCGCTTGTTGGCGGACAGNAGATCCGCATCGATTTTNGCNAGCCGGTCCGCAAGCGTNTCNACNTCCCGCTCCAGATATTCCGGCGGCACCGANTTCATGACAAGACCGATCTGCGNCGCCTCCTTGCCNGTNATGGTATCGCCGGTGAGAACGAGCCGNTTCGCCCATTGCGGGCCGCANTGNTAGACCCACATCTGATTGGGCAGCGATCCCAGATCCCGCGCCGGGGGAAAGCCGATCACNGCNTCATCGGCCGCGATGATCATATCGCANAGCAGGGCGATATCCGCNCCGCCCGCAAGNCAATGNCCNTGNATCTGGGCGATCACGGGCTTGTGCATATCGAAAATGACCATGCGCAGNCGCTGNCTGTATTCCANCCGCCAGATATCATCATCAATCGCCGGACTATCCGCATATATNCCGCCATCGCGGTATTTGCGGTCGCTTCCGGCCCCGCTTGCCGGGGCATTNAGATTGGGCGTCAGGTCATATCCNGCNGAAAATGCCTTGCCNGCNCCCCGCAAAATAACGCAATGAACCGCCGTATCATTNTCCGCCTCCCACANAGCCTCGCTCAGCTCCTGCAACAAAGGAATGGACAGAGCATTGCGTTTTTCCGGCCGGTTCAGCGTGATCCGGGCCCGACCATCGACAGGTTCATAAATGATATGTTCAAATTCCTTCATTTTCTTTTTCCTTATCTTTTTGAAACCGGATTTGTCAGATCCACCACCCTTAGAGTGAACTCGGAAGCAGCAATGATAAAATCGGGAAGGCGAGCAGCAGGCCGAGCACGACCAGATCCATGGCCAGGAAATTGATCACACCCCGGAAAATCGTATGCACGGCAATGGCGTTATTGACGACACCGTTGATGACGAACACATTGAGGCCCACCGGCGGCGTGATCAGACCGATCTCCAGCAGCTTGACGACAATGACGCCGAACCAGATGAGATCCATCCCCATCCCTTCAATCAACGGAATGACAAATGGCAGGGTCAGCAGCATGATGCCAAGCGGATCAAGAAACATCCCCATCACCAGATAGACCAACGCAATCATCACAAGGATCGCCCAGTTGGGCAGACCAAGGGCATCTATAAATCCGATGACTTCATGCGTGAGGCCGGTGAGCGAAACAAAGGCGACAAACATCTTCGCGCAGACAGCAATGAAGAAAATCGTTGCGGTCTGCAAGGCCGTATCCTTCATGGAGGAGACAAAATCCTTCCATGACAAACGGCGGCTAAGAGTGCCATAGACAAGCGCGAAGAACATGGAAACCGCCGCCGCCTCCGTCGCCGTGAAGATTCCGCCGTAGATACCCCCGATAATCAGCAGAAACAGTGTAAAGGCAGGCCAGGCGCGAAATGTCGCACGCCAGCGCTCCGACGCACTCACCGTTGTATCGACAACCGGCGCCGCGTCCGGCTTCAGCTTCGACCAGATGAAGATAACGACCAGTATGCCGGCAAGCGACAACAGCCCCGGAATAACGCCCGCCAGAAACAGCTTGTTGATGGATTGCTCGGTAAACAGCCCATACATGATGAACAGGATACTGGGCGGGATTAATGCGCCAAGCGTGCCCCCGATTGCAACCGTCGAGGTGGCAAGCTGCGGACTGTAGTTATAGCGCAGCATCTCCGGGATGCAGATGCGCCCCATGGCAGAGGCGCAGGCGAGGCTCGACCCGGTAATGGCCGAAAAACCAGTACAGCCCACCGCCGACGCCATGGCAAGCCCGCCCGGAACCCGCGCAAGCCAGACACGGACGGCGTAATATATATCCGTGGTGATCTTGGCATGATAGGAAATATGGCCAAGCGCAATGAACAGCGGCACCATACTGAGCGGATAGGAGTGCAGAAACTCGAACACATTCGATGATATCAAGGTCAGTGTCGGATGGAGCGCTCTTCCCGCCTGAAACTCATCACCGAAGCGGAAACCGTAGAAAAGGTAGGTGCAGGTAATGGCAAGGCCCGCAAGCGCAAAACCGATTGGCACCCGCAGGCAAAACAGCAAAATAGTAATGATCAGGCCGATCAGACTGATGGTTGTCGGATCCATGAAGACTATCCCTGATGACGGTGAGAAGATGAGCGGGAAACGGACTGTACTGCCGCCGCCAAATCCTGCCAGCTCAAAACAAAAAGACGCAGCATAAAAACGCTGTATCCAAGCAGAAAGATCAGACGACCAGGCCATTCAGGCAAATCAAGTTCGCCAAAAAAATACGCCCCTTCCGAGACAACACTGACAAAACCAAGATACCCGCCATAGAGGACGGGCAGGAGCATGATACTGCCAATCAGAGATCCCAGCAGATTGAGCCAGGGTTGAAAACTCTCCGGCAGCATGCTGGTAAAGACTTCGATCATGATATGCATGCGATGCGCCGCGACACTTGCGAGCGGCAGGACGACCGCCCCGATCATCAATTCCCGCACCATGATGACGTCATCGGGTACGGCAATACCAAACAGGGTCCGGCCAATAATCGTTGTGGTGATGATAAAACAGATGAGCAAAGTGCAACAAATCGAAAGGGCGACGAGCGCCCCTTCCAGTTTCAAAAGGAAGCGCGGCCCCGCCGCCGCGACCTCCCTGTCGCCTATCGGTTCCATGGATATCCCTTGGCCTTGCGCTCATCATCATATTTTTTAAGCAGCGCCATATACTGGTCATAGATACCGTCCGCATCGAGGCCGGACGCCTTCGCCGCGGCACGCCATTCTTCGATATAAGGGGCGCTTGCTTCAACCAGCTTGGCTTTCTCGGCATCCGGCAAATCAGAAATATTGACCTTGTTGCCATCCTTGCCCGCCGCGATATTTTCATATGCCTTGGCATTCCCTTCCATGATTTTTTCCGCATAATGATCAATGAAATCGGAGCCGAGCTGGTTCAGAGTTTTCTTTTGGTCGTCTGGCAGGGCATCATAAACATCCTTGTTCATGACAAAGGCCATGCCCATCAGTGCGCCCCAGTCCAGCTTGGTCACCTCATTCGCGACTTCTTCCAGCTTGAACGCCGGGATCGCATATCCATAGATCTGCGTGCAATCGAGCAATCCCGTCGAAATGCCCTGATAAGCCTCCGCCGAGCTCATATTGACCGGGGTCGCGCCGAGGTCGCCGAACACCTTCATGTAAACGCCCGTGCCACGGACCTTCAGGCCCTTGATATCCTCAAGTGACTTGACGGTCTTGTCCTTGCATATGAGTTCGATCTGAGTGGTCGTGATATTGGTGATATATTGCAGATTCAGTTTGTGAAACTCCGCCTGCAAATCGGCATTGCCCTGCACCAGATCGTAAATCGCGCGGTTCCCGACCCAGGGATCGGAATAGGGCATCGGCAGATCCGCCAGCGAATATCCCGGATGCAGTGTCGGGTTATAAGCGCCAACCATCAGCCCCATGTCAGCGGCACCGGAACCAATGCCCTTTGTCGCGGCTTTGAAGTTCATCAACGCCCCGCCCCAGTGATAATCAATCTTGAGCGCCCCATCCGTCCGCTCTGCAAGCTGATCTCCAAGCCAGATCGTCGCTTCAACCCGCGTGCCGCGATTGGGCGCCCCGTCAGTCCAGGTCAGTATTTGCTCAGCCTGCGCCGACCCCGCCAGCAAAACACCGATCAGTCCGGCGCTGAGCAGGATATTAAATGTGGATAGCTTTTTCATATTCCTCTCCATGTTATTCCCGGACCAATCTTCTCTCGCTGTGGCCCTGAACAGCCGCGAAGCATTGATTGACTTTTTGATTGATATCTTCGCGTTTAACCGCATCTCGCGGCCCCCTGATTTAAGTGATAATGCGCCCGGCGCCCCCTTGTCGTCGTCCAGTCGGCAATTTTCGGATACCCACCTCCGCGACGTATCTTTTTTTTCCGAAACGTCTTTTTGTTCGTATATTCGAACATTTAATCTTATATTCGAACGATGATATGATAATTGCTCCGGCTGTCAATTTATTTTTTTATCGTGAGCGGACGTTCTCTCTGACCGGTCCGCATTCTTGACAAATGCAGAAAACTGGCGTTACTTGGATTTTCGGTTTCAATTTTTGTTCATATATTCGTTTTATTATTCATATATACGAACATTTTATGGTAATCTCGCCTGCAGAACAGCCCTTACCTGGCGGCTGAGATAGAGTGGAATCAGTTGGCAATATTTAAATCAGGAAAAGACATGGACAATGCCTCCCGAATGAACACAGCCGCGTCTTCGTCGGACAAGGGGCCGCGGTCCATAGAACGCATCATGGCCATCCTGGAAGCGCTAACGAATGCCAGCGCCGGGCTCACACTGTCGGAGATTGCAAAGTCCGCAACTATCCCGAAGTCCAGCCTGGTTGGATTACTTGGCGGACTGACCGATCAGAAATGCCTCAAACGGGACAATACAGGGCGCTATATTCTCGGCCCGCGCTTCCTTGCGCTTGCCATGAGAGTCGTGACAAATCAGGAGTTTGTTCCTCTTCTGCACCCCATTCTTGTCAACCTTGTCCAGGAAACCGGGGAAACCGCCATCATTGCCAGCCTGGTGCATGATGAATATCTCGTCCCCTTCCTCGATAAAGTTGAAAGTCCCAACTCAATCCGCTACACAGTAACCTTGGGGGAGCGCCGCGAATTGCATTGCACGGTGGCCGGGAAACTGTTCCTCGCCGGATTTCAGCCGGAACAGTTTGAAAGCTATCTGGCCAACTGCCCGCGCAAGCGATTTACGGAGCAGACCCTGACGGGCAAAACCGAATTGCGTACGGCCATTTCAGCCATACGACGGGAAGGTATTGCCCGAACGCATGATGAAAGGTTAAGCGGCGCCAGCGGGCTGGCGGCCCCGATCTACTCCGCAAGCGGAGAGGTTCTGGCCGCCATGATGCTCGCCGGTCCGACAGAGCGGATGAGAAAGAACAAGGAAAAAAATGAGGCGCTCGTAATAAGAGCCGCTCAGGAGGCTACTCGGCTTCTGGGCGGAAAACTTCCAGACAGCGACACGGTCTGAACGACTCCCGGTCATGGGGCCGCGTCGCCGACAATGATCACCAGACTAAAAAACGAACAGGAAAATAAGAAATGGCAGGCACGTTAGACGGCATTCGCGTGGTGGAACTGACGACGGTTATCATGGGCCCCTGGGCGACCCAGATTCTCGGCGATATGGGCGCAGATATTATCAAGGTCGAAACGCCGCAGGGCGACACAACCCGCGCCTCCGGCCCGAAGCGAAACCCGGGCATGGGATCACTCTTTCTGTCAACCAACCGTAATAAGCGCAGCATCGTACTGGACCTCACCCAGCCGGACGGCCGGGAAGCCCTGTTCAAGATCATCCGGACAGCGGATGTCTTCGTCCATAACCTGCGGCCCAAGGTTTGCAGCAAGCTCGGGCTCGAATATGACAAGTTCAAGGAGGAATTTCCGGATCTGATCTATTGCGCCGCTTACGGGTTCCGTGCCGACGGGCCGCTCGCGGACAAGCCCGCCTACGACGATATCATTCAGGCCGCCTCCGGCATTACCGATCTGATGACCATCGCCTCCGACCAGCCGCGTTATGTTCCGACAATCATGGCGGACAAGACCTCCTCCTACAACATTGCCATGGCCATTCTTTCGGCGCTGGTCGGGCGGGAACGCGGCACGGGCGGACAGGCCATCGAGGTGCCGATGTTTGAAGCGCTGGTCGACTTTTCAATGGTCGAGCATCTCTATGGCGCGACCTTCGAGCCGCCGATTGCCCCGATGGGATATGAACGGCTGCTCAACACCATGCGCAAGCCCTATGCGACAACGGACGGCTATCTCGCTGTTCTTCCCTACACGGATCGCAACTGGTTTGACCTCTTTGATATTGCCGGTCGGCCGGAACTCAAGGAAGATCCGGTCTTCAAGACTTTCGGGGCCCGTATTGCCAACTCCGAAACGGTTTATGGCACCCTCGCGGATATTATCGCGACCCGTTCCTGCGCCGAGTGGCAGCAGATTCTGGATGAGAAGAATATCCCCGTCCAGACCGTCATGACCAAGGAAATGCTGCTGGATGATGAACAACTCAATGCCTCCGGTTTCTGGAAATTTGTTGACCATCCGACGGAAGGCAAGTTGCGGATGATCGACCCGCCGATCCGCTTTTCAAAGACACCGTCAGAAATCCGCAAAATGCCGCCGCATCTCGGACAGGAAAGCGTTGAAATCCTCCTTGAGGCAGGGCTGGATCAGAATGAAATCGACCGGCTGCTTGAAAAGAAAGTCACGCTACAGGCGAAATAACAACATTAAAAAAACCGCACTGAATGTCCCGGGAGTTTGACATGGGAAACTTTACGAACACCACTTTTGAAATCGACGGCAAGGTGGCGACACTGACGCTGAACAGGCCGGAAGCATTAAACTCGATGACCTTCGATCTGATGTATGAAATTCAGGATGCCCTGAAGATCATTGACGAAAATAAGGATATCCGTGCCCTGATCCTGACCGGGGCCGGGCGTGGTTTTTGCGCCGGACAGGACCTGCGCAACCGGCCGCCCGCAGATGCGGACATCGTCGAGCTTTACACCGGCTGCTATTTCGATTCCATCAACGGTATTCGCAACTGCCGCGTCCCCGTGATTACGGCAGTCAATGGCGTGGCCGCAGGCGGCGGATTTTCCCTCGCCCTTGCCGGGGACATTCTGCTCGCCGCCCGCTCCGCCAAGTTCATTCAGGTGTTCAGCCGCATCGGCCTCGCGCCCGACCTCGGATCCACCTATCTGCTGCCACAGGCAATCGGGCGCTCCCGCTCTCTCCGCCTGATGATGACGAATGAACCGCTATCGGCGGAAAAGGCGCTCGACTGGGGACTGGTCAGCGATGTTTTTGATGATAACAAGCTGATGACGGAAGCAAAGGCCCTCGCGACCAAACTGGCGGACGGGCCGACTTATGCCCTGCATATGACCCGCCAGGCGGTTGATGAAAGCGTGGACAACGACTTCAAGACCCAGTTCCGCCGGGAGCTGGAAATCAACGCGGAGCTGCGGGACTGTTATGATTCCCGTGAAGGTGTTGCCGCCTTTCTGGAAAAACGCCAGGCGGTTTTCAAAGGCGAATAATTATTTTAGAACAAATGCGAAAAGCCCGGGTTTTCCCGGGCTTTTTTATGTTCAGATCTGGCGTCCGGCCTCCGCCCAGAAGGGCGCACGCAGATGCTTCTTGAAGATCTTGCCGCTGTCTTCCCGTGGCAGGTTGTGGCGAATTTCCATGCGCCGCGGCACCTTGTAACCGGCAAGCTGCTTGCCCATCTGTTCGCGCACGGTCCCAATATCAAGCTCCACCCCTTCCAGTGGCTCGATAAACGCGATCAGAGTTTCCCCGAATTCCGGATGCGGGATGCCGAAGACAGCGCAGTCCTTCACACCCGGCAGCTGGATCAGCACAGCCTCGATTTCCGCCGGGTAAATATTTACCCCGCCGGAGATCACCATGTCATTCTTGCGATCCCGTATAAAAAGATACCCGTCTTCATCCAGATATCCCATATCCCCGCAGGTGATCAGCCCGTCGAGGCCAACCTCTTTGCGTTTTTCCGGCGCATTGTGATAGGTGAAGTCCGGATAATCCGGCATGCGGACATAGATATGACCAACCTCCCCGGCGGGGAGGACTTTCCCCGCATCATCATAAATGCGGATAATGGTATCCCCGTATGGCCGCCCGACGGAGCCCGGCTTTTTAAGCGATTCCTCAGCAGTTATAAAGGTGACAGCGCCGGATTCCGTCCCCCCGTAATATTCATGCACGATCGGCCCCAGCCAGTCGATCATTGCCTTTTTTACATCCCCCGGACAGGGAGAGCCCGCATGAATGACATGCTTCAGAGAGGAAACATCATATTTTGCCCTCACATCTTCAGGCAGGCGCAGCAGGCGGATAAACATGGTTGGCACCATGAAAGTGGTATCGATTTTCTGCGCCTCTACAATCTGCAGGAAGCGTTCCGCATCGAAATAGGGTTCAATCACGAAAAGATCGGCAATCTGTCCCGCCCGTGTGCCAAATGAATTCGGCGCCGCGTGATACATTGGCCCGGCGAGCAGGGCACGAATACCGGAGACAAGCCCGTATACATCCGCCCGCATATTGACGACAGCCTCAATCTGTTTGGGGGATGGCACTTCCCGGCGCACGCCTTTCGGACGACCCGTTGTACCGGAGGTGTAAATCATGCTTTGTGGCGCCGGAATCGCCGGCCGATCATAAGGCTGTTGCGACCCAATCCAGCGTTCATATTCCAGAATTTTCGGATTTTTATCACGGCGATGTCCGTCTGCGACAGGGCGGGCAACGATATCAAAGGACGTATCCACCTCAATCACCGCTACGCCTTTCGGAAGTTCGGCATCCAGCGCCACAAGCAGGTCACTATGCGCCACCAGCACCTTCGCGGCGCAATCATCCAGGATATAAAGCACCTCATCCGCCATGAAATGCCAGTTAATCGGCACAACATAGGCACCCAGCAACATGGCGCCGTAGCTGACCTCCAGAAAGGGGGTATCATTGCGCAGAAGCAGGGCGACACAATCGCCCGCCGTCACCCCAAGAGAGGACAATCCACCGGCAACGCGTTTTACACGCTCATCCATCGCCTCAAAGGATATAAAACGGTCATTGACGGCCACACCGCCAGACAACAACGGATTTCCCGCACCTGACATATTGAAAAAACTCCTCAGCTTGTTCTTTTTCTTATTCTTTGCAGTGCGGACAGATTGCTTGACCCGGTCGAGAACGCAATACCCGGCACCGCTTTCCTGAAGATACGACGCCGGGTGGGAGAAGGAAAGCCTTCTGTTCTATTCAGCCTTGTCCGTTCTGTTCAAGCCAGCCCACCAGCTCACTGCAGGTCGGCGCCCAGACATCCTCATCCTCCCGGACAGATTTGACGAAACCAGCGAATATATCAACCGCCTTTTCGCTTGTGACCAGCATGGAAGGATGAAAAATCAGCGTTGCATGACTGCCTTCACGCTTTACCTTTTGCAACAGATCATCAATCACTCTGCCCCACTGGTCGAGGGAAACGGGCTCTTCCGGGTCCCCGAACATCTGCCGGAGCGCTCCGAGACCGGGATGCAGCATATAGGCATCCACATGTTGCCAGGCGAAAGGCAGGGATGTAAAACCGCCCTCTTCCGTGTCGTCCCCGATCTCCCCAAGGGGGGAGGCGAAATTAAGGCCGACCGCCATACATTCCTTGCGCAGCGCCGCTGCATCGACTTTGCCTCCCGGCGGGCGAAAGCCTTTGACATCCACACCGAGAGCCCGGAAGGCATCGGTTGACCGTTTAAGAGCATCCCCGCGCCGGGCGGCGTCCGTCGTCCCCCAGTTTTCATGCCGCCAGCCATGCACCCCGATCTCATGGCCCGCGGCCTGCACGGCCTTGACCACATCGGGATACATTTCGCAGTTCAGCCCTTCGACAAAATAAGTGATTTTTGAGCCTTCCAGTATACGCAGCAGGTCCGGCAGAATTTCGAGCGAGGAATGCTTGCCACTTTCCCCCATCACGGGATCGAGGCCGCGTTCAAGTTCGGACGCCTCCCCCATGTTATCGAAGGTTATGCTGATGGCCGCCCGTTTACCGTCTGGCCCCCATCCATTCAACTGGTTCAACATGTTTCCTCCCTCCGGGAAGTGTGATGCTACGGTCAGTAGATTTCCACCTTGAGACGACCTAGTCCCGCGATCTCCGCCTCGATCTTGTCGCCCCGGTCGGCATAGACACCGCTCTCAATGCCGGTCCCGGCCGGTGTTCCCGTCAGGAACAGATCCCCCGGCTCCATCGTTACATTCTCGGTCAGCGTCTGGAGAAGTTCGTAAACGGACCAGATCATGTTTTTGGTGTTCGAATCCTGTTCAATCTTTCCATTGCGCCAGAGCTTCATATCAAGATCCTGCGGATCCTTGATAAATTTAGCCGGAACAAAATATGGTCCCGCCGGACAGCTCGCATCAAATGCCTTGCCCATAAACAGGTCAGATTTCGCAAAATGCTTCGGATTCCGTTGAAAATCCCGCGCAGACATATCAAGCGTCAGCATGTAACCAGCAACCTCATTCAGCTCCCGGCTGACCGGCGTGCCGACAGATATCCGCTGCCCCATCACGACGCCAAGTTCGATTTCCCAATCATACATCGTGCAGGCGGCCGGAATCTTCGCCGTCTTGCCGCCCCCGACCAGCGCCGTTGTCGGCGGCTTCATGAACATCGCGGGGATATTCTCTTCCTTGCTGAAACTGGTGCGGCCGACCGCATGAATATGGTCAATATAGTTGGTGCCCGCGCAGACCACTTTTCCGGGATACATCAGCGGCGGCAGAAACTTGTCATCGGCAACATCGAAACCATCACCATGCTTGCCCGCCGCGATCTCATCAGCAACAGATGACAGCGCTTTTTCACTTTTCTGCCAGTCACCGAACAGGCTCATCAGCCCTGCCCCAAGATCAATCTGCGGCGCAATCTTGGTCAGGAACCAGTGCTTGCCCCCCACTGCAATTGCCGGTTTTGCCCCGGATTCCGTCTGAATTGTACAAAGCGCATAACGCGTCGGCGCGGTCATCGTGATACTCCCGATTTATTCAGTTATTATAATGCTTTCGTTTGCATTTTTATGCAATTGAAGCCGCATTATGTCAACTATTTTATATTTTCTCTCAATATAATCATGGATATTTTGTGAATTGACGCCTTTTTTCGCTTGTGCTATCAATTGCATAAAAATAGCATAACCATCAATCAAGGGAGAGATTTAATCATGAAAATCAAAGCATTCTGGCATTCTTCACGGCGGGCGACATGTCTGTTTGCGGGCATTGTCGCCACGGCGACAGCGCTTGTCGCCGCACCGCTCAGCGCGATGGCCGACCCCATTTCTATCCGCTACGCGCATTTTGGCGCCAACCGCGGCGGCATGGGCGACAACATCATGTGGTTCAAGGAGCAGATCGAGACCCGCTCCAAGGGTGATATTGTTCTCGATATTCACTGGGGCGGCTCCCTCGGCGCTCCGGCCGATATTCCTCGTATCGTCGGCTCAGGTCTTGCCGATATGGGCTCGATCGTCTCTTCCTACACACCGGGTGTTCTTGATCTTTATGAAGTCGGAAATCTGCTTGTTGGTCCGTCGAATCTCTGGGTGGCGCAGCAGGCGATCTATGAACTGGCGACAACCAACGAGGATGTACAGAAGCAGTTCGCCCGGAACAACATTCAATATATCGCCAATTTCAATGCCGGTAATGTGCAGCTTATCTGCAAGGAACCTATCAACTCTCTGGAAGACCTGAACGGTCTGGAAATCCGTACTGGCGGCCCCTACACCGATGTTCTGAAGCGAATGGGCGCCACCACAATCGCCATGCCGCAGACGGAAGTCTATCAGGCACTTCAGACCGGCCTGGTGGCATGCAACCAGATCTATCATCTGGCCATCAAGGGCTACCGCCAGTATGAGGTCGCCAAGCATGTGATCGAACTCGATTTCGGTCTCGTCATGGCATATGGCATTATTATGAACAAGGATTTCTGGGATGATCTCAGCGATGAGCGCAAGGCGCTGATCCGAGGGGTCTCCGATGATCTGAACGCCCGTGTCGTCTCTGACCATCTTGAGCGCGTCGTCGAGGCAAAGGCGGAACTCTCCGCACCGGGTGGCGAGTTTGGCGTTATCTATTCCGCGCCCCCGGCCGGGATGCTGGACGAAATCAAGAAATACGGTGCCGAGTTGGCGGATGAATGGATTGCCTCCGTTACCAAGAAAGGCCTGCCCGCTCAGGAAGTTGCCGATCACTACAGAAAGCTGATCGACAAATATCAGGCTGATTTCGACAAGAACGGATATCCGTGGGAAGCCGGTAAAGGCAAGAGCTGATGGTTCGCTACAAATTTGATGATCGTTCGGCAGGACAAAATCCTGTCGAACGCTTTCTCGGCGGCATCGAACGCGCCTTTCTGAGATTTTCGATGCTGTCGATAATCATTCTGCTCGCCCTGATTTGTCTTTCCGTTGTGGGCAGAACCTTTTTTAACCTTCCAATTCCGGATGATGTCGTCTTGGCGGAAAACATGATGCCGATCATCGTTGCCCTGCCCTTCGCCTATGCGACAGCGCGCCGAGGGCATATCGAGGTCGAGGTTTTTACTTCCTGGCTTCCGGAAAGATTTTTCCAACCGCTAAACGCCTTTGCGCATCTGATTGCGCTCATCATCTTTTCCACGATTCTCTGGTGTGTCTGGATCGGTGTGCTGAAGGATTGGAACAGCGGTCAGTATTACGAAGGCGAGCTGTATCTGCCGGTCTGGCCCGCAAAGCTGGTTTTCGTGATTGCGCTCGCTCTGTTCTGCATTCGTCTGCTGCTCAACCTGCTTGAGGATCTCGGCCTGAAAACCCGCATCATTCATGCGGACGCCACCGCTGATCCTCTTTCGTAACCGCAAAAACCGTCCCAGAAAGGTATTAATAACAATGGACCCGACTACCCTTGCGATTGCCGTGCTGGTGGGGCTGCTGATCCTCCTGTTTCTACGCGTACCCATTGCCTTCGCGCTCTGCGCCGTATCCATCATCGGCATGTTTTTCATTTTCGCCTGGCCTCCGGGCGGGGCGTTCAATCCGGCACGCGCCATGCGCCCCGTGCAGGCGTTTCTAGGAACGGATCCGTTTTCTTTTATCAAGACCTACACCTTCACCATGGTTCCGCTGTTTATCGTGCTGGGTCATGTGGCGCATAAGGCGCGATTTACAACGGACCTGTTCTACGCCATCCGTATTCTGCTCCCCCGCCTGCCCGGCGGCCTTGCGATTGCATCGGTGATCGGCTGCGCCGGTTTCTCCTCCATCTCCGGATCCAGTATGGCCTGCGCCTCCGCGATGGGCCGGATCGCCGTCCCCGAAATGCTCAAGTTCGGTTACAGTAAACCACTCGCAACCGCTTCCGTCGCGGCAGGCGGCACCCTCGGCTCTTTGATCCCGCCTTCTCTGGTTCTGGTTCTCTATGGCGTTTTTACCGAGCAGTCCATCGGCAAGCTGTTTGTCGCAGGAATTCTGCCCGGCATTGTCAGCGTCCTTGCCTATGTGATCCTGATCCTGATGTGGGTGAAAATCCGGCCGGGTGCGGCGCCCGAAAATCATATCACCACAACGACTGGCGAACAGATCAAGGCGCTTCTCAACACCTGGCCGATCGCTGTCATCGCCATTGTCGTCATCGGGGGTATCTACAGCGGGTTTCTGACCGCCACAGAATCGGCCGCCGCCGCGACTGCCATTACAATTCTCATCGGTTTTGGCCTGAAGCGTCTCGATTGGGAAGGTTTCTGCGAAGCCCTGCGTGAGACATCCTTTCAATGCGCGGTGATCTTCGTGCTCGCCATTGGCGCCAAGCTGATGGTTTCCTTTGTCGGCATCACCAATATTGCCAGTGATCTTGTCGCCTGGACAAATGCCCAGAATTTCTCTCCGGCTCTCGTCCTGTTAATGATCTGCGTGCTGTATCTGGTGCTGGGCACTTTCCTGGACGCCATCGGCATCCTTCTGCTGACTTTGCCGCTTGCGATTCCGATCATTGAAAATCTGGGGTATGACTTGATCTGGTTCGGCATTGTCATCGTGAAGCTCATCGAGGTCGGGCTGGTGACCCCCCCTGTCGGCATCAATGTCTTTGTCATCAAGTCAGTTGTCGGAGACGCTGTGCCGATCAATCAGATATTCAAGGGGGCCGCGCTGTTCATCCTTGCGGATCTGGTGGTGCTGTATCTGATCATCAACTTCGAAGAAATTTCGCTGTTTCTGCCAAATACGATGTTTTAACGAGAGGGTGTCGTGACAACCATACTTGATCAGGAAACAAGAGAGTTCCTTGACCGGAGTGGTCTGACAGGCGGCAGTTCCGACATTCGCGCGGAACGCCTCACTGGCGGCATCTCGTCCGATATCTGGAGAATTGACACAACGGCACGCAGTTTCGTGCTTAAGCGTGCGCTGCCCGAGCTTCGGGTTTCCCAGCACTGGGCNGCGCCGCTTTCGCGCAATNNCAATGAGGTCAACTGGATCCGCGAAGTCATGCAGATNAGTCCCGNNGTNGTTCCGGAAATTCTCTATTGCGAAGCNGATGCCTCACTCTTTGCCATGGCATTTGTGGAGCGGCCGACCTGGAAACACCGGCTGATGGCCGGAGANGTGGATATCCCCTTTGCGGCGAAGGTGGGGGCCGCCCTTGGCCGCATNCATCAGGCAACGGCAAANANGCCNCGNATTGCNGAAAANTTCCGGGTGCCNGAAACCTTNGATGCNCTCCGGGTCGAGCCATATTTAAANGCAACNGCAAAGATACATAATNCCGTCGCGGATCGGCTGCTCNNNCTCGCTGAAGACACGCTTGCCGCTGAGATTNCCCTNGTCCATGGCGATGTCAGCCCGAAAAATATCCTGATGGATACGGACGGNCCCATNTTTCTCGACGCGGAATGCGCNTGGTANGGGGAACCGGCCTTNGANCTTGCCTTCTGCCTNAACCATCTGCTNTTGAAATGCGTNNATGTTCCAGGAAAAANGGACGATCTTCTCGCCGCCTTTGACCANTTGAAAGACGCCTATTTCAAAGAAGTGAAGTGGGAAGCCGCCANAAAACTTGAAGCNCGCACAGCNAGATTGCTTCCTGCNNTTTTCCTCGCAAGNATTGATGGNAAATCACCNGTTGAGTATATTACGAATGAAACAGANAAAGAAAAAGTCCGGAAAACAGCCCTGCCCCTTATCAANGAACCGCCAANGCAACTGGCCGATATTCGCACCGCATGGGCAAGGAATTTAGCAAATGATTGATACAACGATTAAATCTGTTTANGGACGCCGGGTNTGGGATTCCCGTGGCCGACCNACAGTCGAAGTCGATATTGANCTNGGCGGCGGCGCACGTGGGCGGGCCATTGCGCCCGCCGGTGCCTCNATGGGCAGNGGNGANGCNGTTGATCTCCGCGACGGCGGGAAAACATTTGGCGGGCTTGATGTCAGGCGNGCAATTNCCGCCGTCAATGAAGAGATAGGCGCGCGGCTGATCGGACTTGATGCGGACAATCAGGAAGAAATNGACCANGCAATGATCCNGCTTGANGGCACNCCCAATCGCAGCCGACTTGGCGGAAATGCAATCGTCGCCACNTCCATGGCTGTCCTCCAGGCCCGCGCCGCTGCCGAAAAACTGCCNCTNTGGCAGNATCTGGCNCAGGGCCGGGATATCCGNATGCCCCTGCCGGAAATCCAGATCTTTGGCGGCGGCGCCCATGCNGCCCGCCGCGTCGATATCCAGGATTTCATGATTATGTGCCCCGGCGCNACCTCCTTTGCCGAAGCGCTTGACTGGACGGCGGAAGTCTATNTTGCCGCCGGAGCGCTTATGAAGGAGCGTGGAATCCTCCAGGGCGTNGCCGATGAAGGCGGATACTGGCCCGCCTTCGGCTCGAANGANGAAGTTCTGGAAACTCTCGTCACCGCCATTGAACGGGCCGGTTTCAAGGCNGGCGAACAGNTCGGCATCTCGCTTGATATTGCCGCCTCGGANTTCGGCAAGGATGGCATTTACACCCTCGCGCTCGGTGGCAAGAAATATGACACTGACGNATGGATCGCNATCCTTGGGCAATGGTTAAGCGACTATCCNATTTTGTCCGTCGAAGATCCGCTTGGCGAGGATGATACGAAAGGCTTCCAGANNTTCACACGGCTTTANGGNGCCAANTGCCAGATCATTGGCGATGATTANCTNGTNACCAATGCGGCNCGNGTNANCANNGCNGCNGNGGNAANGGCNNTGACNGCCGTNCTNATCAANCCNAACCAGGCGGGCACNATCACNGAAACCCGNAAGGCNCTTGAAGCNGGCAAGGCCGCCGGGCTCGGCACNATTGTCTCCGCCCGCTCCGGCGAAACGGANGATGTCATCATTTCGCATCTNTCAACCGGNTGGGATGCCGGACAATTCAAAGTCGGNTCTTTCGCCCGCTCCGAACGCATGGCAAAATGGAACGAATGNCTGAGNATTGAGGAGNCTCTCGGCCCCCGCGCCCGATTTGCCGGACGCGACGGGCTGGTCTTCGCAACAGAAATANCANAACGTGCCGCAGGAGAGTGAGNGTGAAGGCCCTATTGCAATTTTCCGCCAGTGATCGGCTGANNAACCGTCTTGCCTCTGTTGAAGGGNTGGATATNGTCGTTGTCAATGAACAGGATGAAGAAGGNTTCGCCCGTGAAATCGTTGATACTGATGTGTTTCTGCATTGNCTGAAACCGGTGACAGCNGANATGATTGCCATGGGNCCAAAACTGAANCTCATTCAGAAGATTGGTGTCGGGGTCAACACCATTGATCTTGANGCGGCGAGAAAAGCCGGCATNGCCGTCGCCAATATGCCCGGCACNAACACAACCGCCGTGGTCGAGCATACCCTTGCCCTGATGCTGGCGACGTTGCGNCGTATTGGGACGTTCAATTCCGCCACACGGGCGGGGGTCGGCTGGCAGCTTTCCCCGAACGANGCGGAAGCCATTGGCGAAATCAACGGCAGCACTGTCGGCCTTGTCGGTTACGGCGCGGTTGGCGAAAGGCTGGCGCCGCTGCTCAAGGCCCTTGGCGCCGACGTGCAATACTGGAGCCGGTCCGTCAAGACGAATGCCGCGGCGCGGGCCCGCTCATTTGATGAATTGCTGGAAAGCAGCGATATTCTCTCGCTGCATATTCCCGCAACACCCGAAACCCATCATATTCTCAACCGTAAAACCATCGGACGCATCAAACCCGGGGCGATTGTTGTCAATACGGCGCGCGGCGAACTCATCGATGAAACCGCGCTGGCCGCCGCCCTCGCGACGGGGAGGATTGCAGGCGCCGGGCTCGATGTTTTCGAGATCGAGCCGAAAATCGATACCGGACCGCTGGCGGATTTTCCCACGGTTGTCATGACGCCGCATATTGCCTGGCTGACACCACAAACGATTGACCGCAGCCTTGTCGTCATCGAAGAAAACTGCCGCCGGATCCAGAATGGCTCGCCGGTGCTGAACAAGATTGTCTGAACCGGAACGCCAATGGCTGCAAAATTTCGAAAATCGTGTCATCTTGAATGCATAATGGCAGATCGCTGTTTTTTGGTTGAAATAATGTGCTATCTGAGCCGAAGAATATGTTGAAGGTGAACGACAGGAAATATGACGCAATCCTTTAGAATGGTGACCGCGCGCGATGTGGCGGAGATAGCAAATGTCTCTGTCTCGACCGTCGGACGCGCCCTTGCAGATGACCCGAGGATCAGCGCCAGAACGAAATCACGTGTCAAGGAAGTGGCCAGCCGTCTTGGCTACGTCGGCAATCTGCCGGCCCGCCAGATGCGCGGCGCAAAAAGCAACCTGATCGGGCTGATGCTCCCCGATATCCGCAACCATTTCTATGCTACCATTGCCGAAGCCCTGTCCGACTGCTGCAGCACAAACGGATATCAGCTCGCGCTTTCCATTGCCAACGACCCGGAGACGGAAGCCCGGCATGTTACCGAGCTGATCAGCGCCCGCGCCGCCGGGATTGTCATCGTCTCGACCGCCCAGCCCAAGCGGGAGACCCGGGATCTGCTCAATAACTTCCCGCATGTCCAGCTTCTCCGCCGGATCGACAACTACAACTCCGCCTGGTTCGGCATCAATGACGAAGAATGCCTGTGCGAGGGGACAAAGCACCTGCTGGAGCTCGGTCACCGGCGCATTGCCTATATTGGCGGTTCGCGGGAATTGTCAACGGGCAGCGCCCGGCGGACCGGCTTTCGCCGCGCTTTTCAGGAAATGGGCATCGACCGCAGTGAGGCAATCGAGATATTCGGGCCGCCATCCTATACGCAATATGGCGCCAACGCCATTCAGGAGCTTCTGAACCGCCCCAATCCGCCAACCGCTATCATCACTGGAACAATCCGCGTCACCCAGGCCATTCTGGAAACACTGCATCAGATGAAAATTTCGGTGCCGGACGACCTCTCCTTTGTCGGCTTTGGTGACGCACCGGAATTCAAATGGTGGGGACCGGGACTCACCACCCTCTGTATGCCGATCGAGGATCTGGCGACGACCTGCGGATTATGGTTCCTGCATCATATCGATTCCGGCAAACATACCAATCAACAGCATTCCTCCGTCGCCAAGGCGACGCTTACCATCCGCGGCAGCACGGCCGCTCTGGACCGATAGCAGTCATTTTGCCGGATACTCTCTTCGCAGAGCTGAAAACCTCCACGAGGCCCGGCTCCTTCGACACGCATTAAAAGAATTCAATGACATTCTGAGTTGAAGGGTATAAACCGGGCATATCGCAAAATACTTCTGTATTCCGCCATTCGCCCCGTCAACGGAAGCCCTGAAAAAAACCGACATGCCCCTTGCGGATATCATACTTGTCACCCTTGCCGCCTTTGGCGCCGGTATCCTGAATACAATTGCCGGCGGCGGCACTTTTCTGACGTTCCCGGCTCTTGTCTTTACCGGTGTTCCCCCCGTCATCGCCAATGCCACCAGCGCCGTTGCCGTTTTTCCGGGCTATCTTGGCGGCGCCTTCGGCTTTCGAAAAGAAATCGCCCGCTTCTCCAGGCGCGAACTTGTGAGCCATATACTGATCACCCTCGCAGGTGGCCTTGTCGGCTCGCTTCTTCTGCTTGTTTCCTCCAATGAAGCCTTTTCATTGATCGTGCCGTTTCTTCTTTTGGGCGCAACCCTCGTTTTTCTGTTTGGAAAGGAAATCAGCAACTGGGCCGCCCGTCACAGCCGCTCGGGATCTGGCCTGCAAACCGTCAGCCTGTTTTTCGCCTGCGTCTATGGCGGCTATTTCAACGGCGGTCTCGGGATTGTTCTGCTGGCCATCTTCGCGCTCTGGGGCATGATTGACCTGCATCAGATGAATGGCCTCAAAAATGGTCTTTCCTTCGTCCTGTCGGCAATTTCCGTTGTCATATTTGCGGTCGGCGGCCTTGTGCTATGGTATCAGGCAGTCATCATGATGATCGCCGCCATCATCGGTGGCTATGTTGGCGCCCCAATTGCCCGCGCCCTGCCCCGGACAGTTATCCGAGCCATTGTCGCCCTGATCGGTTTTACCATGAGTGCCGTCTTTTTCTGGCAAAATATTGTCTGAAGCTGCTGATACCGCGTAGAGGCTGCCTTTCCCCCTCTTCATTGCGCACTTCGCATGCGGCGGATACCCAGACGGATTTGCTTTTCAAGCTCAATAATTGCGAACAGGATCACTCCGATCGCGATGACAATCACACCATCCCAGAAAGCAATGGCAACCGTTCCCAGCAGCGTCTGCAATATGGGAATATAGGTGATCGCAAATTGCGCTGCCGCAACGGTCACAACTGTTATCCAGATCACTTTGGTGCCTCTCACAGCGCGCCATGTCAAAGATGTGCCATGAATATTCCGGATAAAGAAGAGGTGAAAAATCTCCATCACTACCAATGTGTTGAGGGCAAGGGTCCGGGCCAGCTCCACCGGGTAGCCCCGCTCGATGGCATAGGAATAGATACCGAAAACGCCAGCCACGAACAGGACGGAAACCAATATGATATGCCATGCCAGGGTGCCGTTCAATAAAGGCTCATTCTTAAGACGCGGCGGACGGCGCATGGTATTGGCTTCGGTCGGCTCGAACGCGAGCGCAATGCCGAGCGTCACTGTGGTGATAAGGTTGATCCACAGGATCTGGATCGGCGTAATAGGCAGTGTCATACCGAAAAGAAGCGCAACAATAATCGTCATCGCTTCCCCGGCATTGGTCGGCAGAGTCCAGCTGATTACCTTGTTAATATTGTCATAAACGGTGCGCCCTTCCTTGACCGCCGCTGCTATGGAAGCAAAGTTATCATCGGCCAGCACCAGTTCCGCCGCCTCCCTCGCTGCGTCGCTTCCCTTGTGACCCATGGCGATCCCGGCATCGGCGCGCTTCAGGGCGGGGGCATCATTCGCCCCATCCCCGGTCATGGCGACAATCATGCCATGGCTTTGCAACTGCATGACGAGGCGAAGCTTGTGCGCCGGGCTGGTACGGGCAAAGATATCGGTCTCCAGAACCGCAGCGGCCAGCGAGGCATCATCCATCACATCCAGGTCCGCCCCGGTCAGCACCCTGTCCGGGTTCATCAAGCCGATCTGGCGACCAATGGCTGAGGCTGTTCCTTTATGATCCCCTGTAATCATTTTCACGCGAATACCGGCCTCATGACACTCCCCAATAGCGGCAATGGCCTCGGCGCGGGGCGGATCGATCATCCCGACCAACGCCAGCAAGACAAGGTCCCCCTCAACATCGGTCATTTCAAGAACTGTCCGCTCTGGCGCCACGGGACGCAGGGCAAAGGCAAGTACCCGCTGCCCTTCTGCGGCAATTTTCTCCGCCTGGTCATTCCAGTAATTTTCATCAAAGGCGTCAACCGACCCATCCGGTGCATATTGTTCCCGGCAAATGGAAAATATCTTCTCTGGCGCTCCTTTCACGGTGATGACCGCATGCCCCCCATGGTCATGGTTCAGGGTCGCCATGAAGCGATGCTTCGCATCAAAAGGGATAACGTCGGTGCGTTGCCATTCTTTCGCATCAAGGGCAAGATCAAATCCGGTCTTTCCCGCAAACGCCAGCAATGCCCCTTCCATTGGATCGCCATTGACGCTCCAGATATCATCATGATCCACAAGAGAGGCGTCATTGCAAAGCGCGGCGGAACGGCCAAGACCTGACAGGATTGAATGATCTGCTGGCACAATGTCACATTCTTGCAGCCGGATCGCCCCTTTCGGCTCATAACCCGTCCCGTCAATCTTATAAAAATCACGCGAGGTGACAACGGAAACCACCATCATTTCATTGCGGGTAAGGGTGCCCGTTTTGTCCGTGCAGATCACCGAAACCGAACCTATGGTTTCAATTGCCGGCAGGCGGCGGACAATGGCATTGCGCCGCGCCATAGCCTGTACCCCGACCGCCAGTGTAATGGTCATGACCGCAGGCAGGCCCTCCGGAATGGCCGCCACGGAAAGACTGACAACCGCCATGAATACGTCCGTGAACGCGAGATGTTCAACAAAATAGCCAAACACGAGAAGTATAGCCGCGACCAGCAGAATAAGCAGGGTCAGCCATCTGGCAAAGGCGCTCATCTGCTGCAACAGAGGCGTTGTCAATGTTTCAACAGAGGACAACATGCCACTGATCCGACCAATTTCGGTATTCTCCCCCGTTCCAACAACAATGCCTCGGCCGGTTCCACTGGTCACCAGCGTACCGCTATAGGCCATGCAACTCCGGTCACCAAGTGGTACTGCGGCGGCAACAGGATCAAGATTCTTGTCCACCGGGACGGATTCCCCAGTCAGAATGGCTTCCTGTATTTGTAGACCCTTCATTTGCAACAGGCGCAAATCCGCAGGCACCTTGTCTCCCGCCTCCAACAGGACAATATCCCCCGGAACGAGCGTATCCCCCTCCACGGTCATGCGAGCCCCGTCACGTACTACCGTTGCTTTGAGCGCCAGCATATGGCGGATGGCATCCATTGCCTTTTCCGCCTTACCCTCCTGCACGAAACCGATAATCGCCGTGACGATAACAACCGCCAGGATAACTAGCGTATCGGCAATGTGATTGAGCGCTGCGGTGATCACCGCTGCGGCCAGCAGCACATAGATCAGGATATTGTGAAAATGCTTCAGAAATCTCAAAACAGGATGACGGCGCGCCTGTTCGGGTAATCGATTAGCACCATATTTTTCAAGTCGCCGGGCGGCTTCAGCCGTCGACAGACCTGCCACATCTCCTCCTACTTTATGCAGAGCCTCCACCGCCGGGACAGAATGAAAATTGAAATCTGACGACTTGTCCGCCATGCATCACCTGTGGGAATTCCGTATCATATACCTTTATATTGCTATGGAGCCTGTTTTTCTTCTGTTTCAATAAAGGGAAACTCCGTCCGTTCCTCCTCACCCGCACCACACAGGAGGTCAACGGCCCGATCGGCTGCGTCCTGAAAAGGTTCCAGCACGATATCAACCCCCACTGCGATCAGATCCTCCGTATCCTTTGCGGAGAGGGCTGTTGCCGCTACGCGCCCGGAAATCCCTGCAGACCTCACAAGCTGGACCAGGGTAAGCTGCGTATCTTCGAACGTAAGACCACGGGGATGCGGGGGAATAGTGGAAACAACCCACTGAGCCTGACGCAAAGGCAGACCGCTGACAAATTCAGGATCACTTGCATCACCAAACTCCGTCTCAAGCCCGAGCTCTCGCCAGCGGCGAACCGCATAAGGATTAAAATCAACACCGAGCACCCGGGCGCCCCGCTTTTTCAGGCGGATGCCGATGGCTGTACCAAACCGGCCAAGCCCGAATATGACCACATCATATTTTTGCTCCCCTGCTCCGGAATAATCGGTCGGTTCGCGAAAGGTATTTTTCCGTTCAAAAACGCCCAGTAGCGGTTCAAACAATTTATAAAGCCGATGTGAATAGGTGATCATATAGGTCGAGATGGCAATGGTGACGAGACCAACCATCGTAACAAGCCCCAGCGCCTCCTCCCTGATGTGCCCGAGCGCAATGCCCATGGCAATGAAGATCAGGGAAAACTCACTGATCTGCGCAACCGTCAGGCCTGCAAGGAATCCTGTCCGCTTGCGATATCCCATGGCCCCCATGATGATCAGGACGATGAGCGGATTGCCGATCAATACAAAGACGGAAAAGAGTATCGCACCCGAGATATGCGCGCCGAGAAGCGAGAGATCCAATCCCGAACCAAGCGCGATGAAGAAGAAGAGCAGCAGAAAATCACGCAGCGGCGCAAGACGAGCGGCAATGGTTTCCCGATACGGCGTCGAGGCAAGCGACACCCCCGCCAGCAGGCCGCCGACTTCCTTGCCAAGCCCTACGAAATCGCCAATTGCAGCAAACATCGCGGCTTGCGCCATGGCAAATATGACCAGCAATTCCGGCGCCCGCGCCAGCCGTTCGGTCAGCGGGTTTGCCACATAGCGCACAAACAGCATCACCAGCCCGACCATGGCGACACCCGCAATCAGGACCATCAGAATATTACCGCTGCTATGCCCTTCACTCACCCCAATGCCGATAGCGGACAAAACAATCATCGCCAGCACAACAACAAGGTCCTGAACAATCAGAAAACCGAGCGCGATCTGCCCGTGAAGTGAATCAATCTCCCGTTTATCGGACAGCAGTTTGACGATAATGATCGTACTGGAGAATGTCAGCGCCACAGCCACATAAAGGCTCGTGATCGCGTCAAGGCCGAGTGCAAGTCCGATCAGGAACCCAAAGGTGGAGGTGAATGCTACCTGTCCGATGCCTGTCATCAGGGAAACCAGACCGAGCGAGCGGATCAACTGCACATCAAGCTTGATTCCAACCAGAAACAGCAGCACAGCAATCCCAAGCTCGGATAGCAAGCTGATCTGTTCATTGGAGCGGACAAGATCAAAACCCGACGGGCCCGCGATCAGCCCCACTGCGATAAAGCTGACAATCAGAGGCTGACGCAGGATGATACCAAAAAACCCGATGACGGCGGCAAGAACCAGCAGGGCGGCAACTTCCCCAAAAACCGACTGTGCAACGATTTCGATCAACCGACTATCCCTTGCTGATTATATTTTATAGCATCTCCGCCCCTCCGTACCAGCCGGAAAAGGCAGGGTTGCACAGCAGCCGATCAGATGAACCCGGCAGTGACATGAGTAGCTGTTCCGCCGGACGTCTGATAATGACTGCACATGCCCATGCTAGAATAACAGAATTTTTCTGTGAATAACGTAACGTGCGGTTTGGTGGAATAATTTTCAACTGAGGAAGAAGGATTCGCCCAACAGAACCCAGGAAGCAATGAAAACGGTTTCCAGCAGAACCAGCAGCAAAGGCTGATAACCGATATTCGTCATATCCTTTAGCGAAGTGCTGACGCCCAGGGCGGCAATGGCCGTGACCAGACACCAGGAGGATAGAAGGATCAGCGCGTCCCGGATCATGTCGGGAACGATCTGCAGGCTGTTCAGCCCAACAAAGAAGCAGAAACCAATAACAAACAACGGAAGAGGCAGTGCATCTGACTTACCGCCCTCTCGTGTCTTGAAACAGAGTGAGATGATCAGCACAACCGGAACCAGCAGGGAAACGCGCATCAACTTGGTCACGGTTGCCACATCGCCTGCCTCCGGTGAGACGGCATAACCGGCTCCGACAACCTGCGCCACGTCATGAATGGTGCCGCCCAGGAAAATACCTGCGAAAACATCATCCAGCTCAAGAAAGCTGACAAGTACCGGATAGAGGATCATCGCAAGCGTACTGAAAGCAGTAACGGCAATAACGGTAAAAATCGTGTCCCGTTCGCTGGTTTTCGTCTTGGGGAGAACGGCAGAGATCGCCAGCGCCGCGGATGCCCCGCAAATAGCGACAGCCCCACCCGTCAGCAGGCCGAACCGGGCCCGCCGCCCGAGCAGGCGCGAGAGGAGAATGCCAACAAGAATGGTCAGCGCGACCCCGCCGGCAATCAATCCAATCGTGCCCCAACCGAGGGACAGCACATCCGTAACCGTCAAGCGCATCCCGAGCAGCGCCACCCCGAAGCGCAGTAATGTCTTGGATGAAAACTGGATGCCGGGGGCGCATTTAACTTCATCGGCCAGAAAATGAAATGCCATGCCGATCAGCAAGGCAAACAGCATTTGCGGCGCCGCGTAATGTTCCGCCAGCAGCTGTGCCGCGGCGGCAATGGTGAGACACAGGATCAGGCCGGGAAACAGGCCCGCGCCCTTATGATAAAACTGGCCAAAGTGCTTTTTCTGACCGGATAGAAATGTCATAGCAGGCCCCCGCCCCTTTTATTTTATCCAGATACAAAATCATAATAAATGTTCCCGCCGAAGTGAGCCTTCACCGGAATAATCAACCAATTCGTTCTGAAAGGCTGACGCAGTTGTCGGGACTGGTCAGAGATATTTGATCTTGCGACGATCCCAACCAGAGTGGGTTATCGGCGTGGCTCTGCAAAAATCGCCTCGCTGCCGTTGCGCATCAGGGCAATCTTATCAACAAGTCGACTAGTAATATCCTTAAACCGCTCAATCTCCTCCTCGCTGAGGACAGACAGAAGTTCATCTTCAAATTGCAGCCCAAGCTCGGAAATTTGATCATATACTTCCGCTCCCCGCCCTGTTAGCTTGATCAGGGTTCGCCGCCGATCTTCCTTATCAACGCTGCGGCTGACAAGGCCATTGCTTTCAAGGTCGGTGATTGCCCGCGCGACTGTCATCTTTTCCATGGCCGAATATTGCGTCAGTTCGGACACGGTGGTCGGCTGAAGCTGATGAGAAGCTGCCAGCATACGCCATTGGGGAACACTCAACTTGAAAACCGACGCATACATCCGCTGGAAAACCGCACTGATTTCATTATCCAGCCGCGAAACACGATAGGGCGTAAAATTTGCGAGGATTAGCTTTCTTTTTGTCATGGGCCCCTTTATCGAAATGTCTGGCATGGTGAAGTCGACAAGGGAAGCATAATCCATTTTTCTTCCCGCCTCTACCGTAACCCTGTTTAATCGGCAAGTTTTTAACCTGAAATAATACAACTATTTGGATTATTTCATAAGATCGACCGTTGCTGCATCATATCCATATATCCAGCGATACCGGGTGTCAACGCGACCAGGTTCATACTCACGATCGATATGTTCAAGTCCCTCGCTCCGTTCCTTGAGCTTGGGATTATGGACTCGCGTCAACTGCTTTGCTGACAATTCGACAATACCTGTTGTGCGCTCTTTGCGGGCCTTTTCATAAAGGCGGAATGCCACATCAACATTGTCCCGCGATGTCTCAAGACAGCGGGCCAGCACAACGCCATCCTCGAAGGACATGTTGGCGCCCTGGCTGAGGAACGGCAGTGTGGAATGGCAGGCATCCCCCAGCAGGGTGATGCGGCCCTTGCTCCAGCTTTCCAGCGGTTTGCGGACGATCAGTGCCCATTTGAAGGGCGTGCTGATATTCTGCACCACAAGATGCACTTTCTCGCTCCATCCGACAAAATCCTCCATCGCTTCTTCGGTCGTGCCCTGTTGGTTCCAGCCATCCAGCTTCCAGTCATCCCGATCAACCATGGCAATAAAGTTGAGCAGCTTGCCCTTGCGAACCGGATAGGTAACGATGTGAGCATTCGGGCCGAGCCACATGGACCCACCCTTCATATCTATTTCATTTTCTATCGCATCCGCCGGCACCAGCCCGCGCCATGCCATACAGCCGGTAAATTCCGCCTGATCCGGCCCGAAAAGACTGCGGCGGACGGACGAATGGATGCCGTCGGCGCCGATCACCACATCGGCCGTAACCGTCGTCCCGTCTACAAACGTCACTTCCACCTGATCGCCAAGCTGTTTCTGACTGGCGAAGCATTTGTTCAGATGGATCGCGCCCGGTTTACGCGCATTCATGGCGTCTTTTAACAGCCCGAGAAGATCGGCGCGATGGAATGTCAGATAAGGCGCGCCATATTTATTTTCCTCCCCAAGACGCATGAAGTCGCGGGTCTCTGCCGTATCCCAGAGATAAATCGTCTTACCTGTTGTCTCGGTTCCTATGCGGAGTATCTCCTCCTCAAGGCCAAGTGCTATCAGCGACCGTGATCCGTTCGGTGTGAGCTGGACGCCTGCGCCCACTTCGCCAAGCTCCGGGGCCTGCTCGTAAATCTCGACATCGAAACCCTTGCCATGCAGCGCGAGGCCCGCAGACAAACCGCCAAGACCGCCGCCAATAATTGCTATCTTCACGTTACTCTCCTCTCAGTTGCCGCGGACGGGCTGCGCCGCGGGCAATATTGTACCAGTACATTCTCCGAAGCCGATGGATCGGTATCCGTCCCGACGGCACCAGGCCGTCATGATGACGGTGTCCCCGTCCTCCAGAAAGTTTCTGTGTTCCGTTGTGCTAATGGCAACCGGATCCTGACCGCCCCGCGTAGTTTCGATAAGGGCGCCGGTCTGATCTTCACCGGGGCCGGACATGGTGCCGCTGCCAAAAAGATCGCCCGGCCGAAGATTGCAGCCATTCACCGTGTGGTGCGCAATCATCTGTGCGGGCGTCCAGTAGGAATAGCTGAAATTGCTATGACCAAGCCGGACGGGCCCCAAGCCTTCTGCCTGCATCTTCTCCGACTGAAGGAGAACTTCCAGCTCCATATCAACACCGAGATTGCATCCGTCATCTTCTGTCCTGAGATAGGGGATAATGTTGCGCCCTTCTGCGATGCTCGATGTTGTCCGAAACGGGCGTAATGCTTCCATTGTTACGATCCAGGGGGATATGCTGGACGCAAAATTCTTGCCAAGAAACGGGCCCAGCGGCTGATATTCCCATGCCTGAATATCCCGCGCCGACCAGTCGTTGAGCAGGCACAGGCCGAACAGATGATCCTCCGCGGCCTCAATGGATACGGGCACACCAAGCGCATTACCACCGCCAATCACAAGACCGACTTCCATTTCATAATCCAGCCGCCGGGAGGGCGCCATGAAAGGCGGCTGGTTGGCATCAGGGCGAATTTGCCCTTGTGGCCGCGTGACAGATGTTCCCGAGATGACAATCGAAGACGACCGGCCATGATAGGCAATCGGCACCCATTCATAGTTTGGCATCAGCGGATTATCGGGACGGAACAGCTTGCCGATATTCCTCGCATGATCAATGGAGGCATAAAAATCCGTATAATCCGGAATGCTCATGGGCAGCGCGTATTCCACCGCCTCCTGACTGACCAGACAATTTTTAAACTCCTCCTCGCCTGGGCCGCCCCGCTTCAACAGAGTGAAGATGGCCTTCCGCGCGCTCTGCCAGACATCCCGCCCTTCCGACATAAAACGGTTTAAAGTAGGATCATCCAGACTTTCAGGGAGATCAGAACGAAGCATTCCGGCGGCGTCAGCCCGGCGGACAGCGGCGAGATCCAGGATCATGTTGCCGATACCCACGCCAATGCGGAATGCCTCATCCTGACCCTTTCGACGAAACACGGCATAGGGGAGGTTTTGCAACGGGAACGGGTTGCCCTCCCTATTTGCCTCATCAATCCAGCTTTCAACACTGGCGTCATGTGTTTCATCAAGAGACTGCATAAATGCCCCCTATATCCCAGTCATTCTAAATGAATTATTCAACGTCGATCCGCGGACCCGTCCGGCCGATCTTGTCAAGCGCCGCATTCAGGTAACTGAAATCTACCATGTCCTTCATGGCCGGCTTTTCTTTCAGCATGCCCTTGTCGGCAAACCAGTCCATCGTCAGATTGATCGTATCAATATTGAAATAGCCATCACGGTCAAACCCGGGGAAGGCAATGGTATCAAGAATGGCCCGATCTTTCAGGCGGGCATACTCACCAACAATGGCGAACAGTTCATCCTTGCCTTCCTTGGTCTGAATGGCATCCAGATAGAAACGAACACCCCGCACATAGGCTTCGAGATATTTCGCCGCCGCTTCCGGCTTGTCATTCATATAGGCTTCACCATAGATCACACCGGACACATTGAAATCCGGGCTCATTTCATCCGCCCCGGCAATGCGTACACCCGCGCCCTGCTTGGCTGCGATCGCCACAAAAGGTTCAACCAGCATTGCCGCATCGAGATTTTGCGAAGCAAGAGCCGCCAGCATATTCGGGAATGATAGAACTTTCAGTTCCACGTCATCCAGCGTCATGCCAACCTGCTTGAGGCCGAGGTCAAGCTCGATATCCATTGGTGAGTTGGGCGACACGGACCCGACCGTCAAACCTTTCAGATCTTTCACGGATTTGACCTTACCCGAGTCATAGAGATCTTTCCGCACAACCAGCGCATTGAAACCATGCCCCGCGGAATTACGACCGAGATCGGCAACCAGCTTCATCTTGAGGCCATTGAGTTTGGCATTATAAAAACCAAGGGTCGGCGCACCGGCGGCGACGTCAATCTGGCCCGCGCTCAGCGGCGCAACCATGGTTGCCGTGTTCTGGAAATTGACGATTTCGACATCAAGACCGGCCTCTTCAAAATATCCCTTTTCCTTGGCGATCACAATCGGGCTGGCCGCGATGCTGCGCAGGGCCGCCACTTTGACCGGCACAAGTTCTTCCGCTAGCGCGGCCGTTGACATGATGCCCGATAACATGGCGGTGCATGTTGCGGTAACAATAGCAATCTTCCTCATCATCATTGAACAAACCTTTCTCTGTTGTGGGCGTGGCGGTCATTATTGTTCGTCCCAGGCTGCAACCCGGAACTTTTCCCACCGGACACCGCACAGCCCGTCTGGGTTTTATATTTTAGGTCATAAAATATTTATAACATTCTGATATTATTATACTTATATCATAATTCCATTTCATTTAGATCACTCTCAAACCGGTTTATTGCCTGCTTGGAAAACAGAGAAGACATCACATCTCTATCGCCTGTTTTTTGGTGCCCAGGGCAGGCAGACCCGCTCAATCGCATCGAGAAGGGTAAAAGACGCCCAGCCAAGGAAGCCGATGACAATAATTCCGACGAACATCGAACGAACATCAAAGACCTGCCAGGAATTCCACACCAGAAAACCGATCCCGCTTTCCGCGCCAACAAATTCAGCACTGACCAGAACCAGCAATGACACGCCCGCACTCACACGCAGGCCCGCAATAATCATCGGCATGGCCGCCGGGAGAGTAATCTGGAAGACGGATCGCAGACGGGAGACCCGAAAGCTCCGCCCGACATCCCGGTAGATCCGCTCCACATTTGAAACACCGGCAACCGTGTTGATCACCATGTAGAAGAAGACCGCAATGGCGACGACGACGAATTTACTCATTTCCCCAAGGCCAAACAGCACCATGATCAACGGAAAAATCGCAATTTTCGGGATTGGGTAAACGGACGCGACAATCGGGGACAAGACGGCGCCAACAACCGGCATGACCCCCATCAGGGTTCCGACCGTCACACCGGCAATGGCGCCGAAGAAAAAGCCAACGGCAATGCGGATGAGAGAAATCGATAGATGCCGCCAGAGCTCGCCACTTGCAACCAGATCGTAAAAGGTCCCGACAATCATGCTCGGCGCCGGGAAGAGACGGCTATCCAGCAGACCAAGCTGAATGACGATTTCCCAGATCAGCAAGAGTATCAAGGGGCTGACAACTGTCAGAAACCGATCCCGCCGCCGCCGGAATCTCTCCGCCTGCCCGATATCTTTTGACGGCTGTATCTCAACCATCCGGCCAATCTGATCGCTATGATTTTCCTGAATGCTCATCTTGTCCCCCTTCACTCAATGGCATCCGAAGGCTCGCCGGATATTCCCAGCCCTTCCAGGATGGCACCGACAAGCCGCTTATATTCCGGGGTTGCCCGCAGCGCCGTCAGATTTCGCGGACGTACAAAATCAGGCCGGTGAATTTGCGTGATATGTCCGGGCGGTCCTGCGAACACAAGGATCCTGTCCGCCAGATAGATGGCTTCATCAATGGAATGGGTCACGAAGACGATTGTCTTGCCTGTCTCTTCCCAAATCCGTAGCAGCTCATCCTGAAGGGTTGCCTTGTTACGCTCATCCAGCGCGGAGAAGGGCTCATCCAGCAGCAGCACTTCCGGGTCATTGGCAAAGGCGCGGGCGATGGACACACGCTGCTTCATGCCGCCGGAAAGCTGGTGTGGATAATGATCGCGGAAAGGGGTCAGCCCGACTTTCTCGATATAGAAGGACACACGCTCCTTTATCAGGGCCTTTGAGGCATGGCGCGCACGAAGGCCAAACGCCACATTATCCCAGACGCTAAGCCACGGAAAAATGGAGACTTCCTGAAAAACGATAGAGGTTGGCGGTTGCCCCGATTTTTCCTGATAGAAACGCAGCGAGCCTTCTGTATGTTTTTCCAGCCCACCAAGGATACGTAAAAGCGTTGTCTTCCCGCAACCCGATGCGCCAAGAACACAGACAAACTCCCCAACAGCCACATCCAGATCAATTGATTTGAGAGCCTGAAACTCACCCGCCCCGACCAGAAACTTCTTTCCAAGCCCGCGTAACTCCATCGAGATACGGGCATGTTCAGGCTGCTTTTGCCCTGTCGCATCAGTATGTGGAAATATTCTCTCAATACCTGTCGCCGATGATTTCATTTAACCGTCATCCTTTTCTCAAAACCTTCCCAGCAGCGCAGGTAATCGCTCTGGCGCCAGACCGCTTCCACCGCGCATTTCGTCGGCAGGATCGGCAACCGGCTCTCGAACATGAAGGCATAGGTATTGTCCAGCTTATGTGGCGCAAGATCCGCCGTCGTGCCGTTCCGGTATGTATCCACATCAGGACCATGAGGCACCATCCGGTTATGAAGGCTTGCCCCACCTGGCACGAAGCCGGTGGCCTTGCCTTCATAAACCCCCTGGATGCTGCCCATGAACTCGCTCATCACGTTGCGATGGAAGTATGGCGGCCGAAATGTTGTTTCCATAACCTGCCAGCGCGGACAGAAGGCAACAAAATCAATGCTGGCCGTACCGGGCTCATGGGAGGGAGACGTCAGCACGGTATTGATTGAAGGATCGGGACTGTCTACCGAAATAGACCCGAAAGTCACGAAATTCGCCAGATTGAATTTGTAAGGCACCAGATTGCCCTGCCAGCCATAAACATCAAATGGCGTCGGCGTGCCTCGCGTCACCCATATCCTGTCACGATACTTGCTGTAAATATCATAGCCCTCGGCCTCCTCGACGCGGGCAGAGGGAACTATAAAATCTTTCGGATTGGCAAGCCCGTTAGCACCAATCGGTCCCAAATCCGGCAGGCGGAACGGTTTGCCATAATTCTCACAGATATATCCGGCAGCAGGCCCTTTCAGCAGATCCACCCGAAAGATCATCCCGCGCGGAATCAAGGCAATATCCGTTGGCGTCAGATGGAGGGAGCCAAGCTCGGTGACAATATCGATTTCGCCCGCATATGGAACAATCAGAAGTTCACCGTCATGGTTTTTGAGCGCGCGCCTCTCCATGCTCTGGTTCAGAACATAGCTGTGCACGGAAAGGCTGGTGGAATCAAAGCTCTCGCCATCCTTGCCAAGGGTTATCAGCCCGTCCAGAAAGTCGCATGCCTTGTGTGGCTCCGGGCGCGGGCTCCAGCGCATGGGGACCGGCCCCGCATCAAGAATTTCCGCATCCGCGGCAAAATTTTCGAACGCAACCCGTTCCTGCCCCATTTCGCGAGAGACTGAGGGTAGCGCGCGATACATCCAGGTGCGGCGATTTTCACCGCGCGGCGCGGTGAAGGCGGTTCCTGAAAGCTGCTCGGCATAAAGATCGCTTTTGACTTTCTGCGGGTTGTTCTGCCGGGGCACCAGAATTCCCGGTACAAGTTCCGACGAAAAATGATTGCCAAAGCCACTCATGCAGTCTGTCACGTTTATCTCTCCATACTCATCGGGATGCTCGCCGGATTATGCACTCCAGCGGGGCCACCCTTGCCTACCGATCGTCCGCCGGGATAGCGACAACCTCAATCTCAACAAGCAGCTCAGGCTTGATCAGCGTGTCAACTGAGATCAAGGTGCTGGTCGGCGGCGTATCCGTGAGGTAATTCTGCCGGACATCCCGCACGGTGATGACCTTTTCCGGCGTCATCTGCTTGATGAGGATGATCGACTTCACCACATCCGCAAAAGTGGCGCCCGCGGCCTCAAGCGCCCGGCCGATATTTTCATAGACCTGCTCAGTCTGTTTCTTGAGATCGCCAACACCGACGATGTTTCCAGCAGAGTCATAGGACACCTGGCCAGAAACATGAATGATCCGGGAACCGGTTGAAACTGCGACATGGCTGTAGCCGCTCGGCGTCGCCAGATTATCCGGATTTAGAAACTTGTTCATATCCCCTGCCTTTCAGATTGTGCATATGTCATCGGATTTTCATTGATCCATTCATCAATGGAAAAGTCATCATTAATAAAGCCCTGCGCCAGCAGGAAATCCTTTTGCGCGCGGATGGCATCGATTGCCTCCGACGCAAGTCCCACATTCAGGCTGGACCAGATTTCTTCGCCGTATGATGCTGCAATCCAGTCTTCCGAGCAGCCCACATCATTGGCGATGCTCCGAACGGCGCTCTCTTTATGCTTCATCGCCCATCCGGCGGCGTTATTGATAGCGCGAATAAAGGCGCCGACAATCTCCGGCTCCCGTTCCGCCAGATCACGGTCCACCGTCAGTATATTGGGTGACTGGTTGTTAATGTGCCTGTCGGCCCCACTCCAGCCCCCCATATTGACAAGTTCGCGGGCACGGACCTGATGCTTCAACTGAAGCCCGAGCGCGCCGGAGGTATAGATGACATCGACCTTGCCGAGGATAAAGGCGAGCGTTTCCTCGCTCTGGCGCTGGGCCCTCGCCTTTCCGGACCAGAGAGATGGCTCCTTCACCCCCGCTTCAGTCTTTGTCTCGATATAGGGGTCTTCCACCGGCAGCATGACCAGCTCAACATCATCAAAGGTCAGTCCGGCCTTGGCAAGCACGGCCTGATAACCGCGCAGGCACATGACGCGCCAGAAATCGATTTTCTCATGAATGCGGACTGGCACGGCAAGCCTTGCACCCGCCAAATCCCGGGGTTTTTCAATAGATGAATCCGAACGGACAAGCAACGACTGATACTCTTTTGTCCAGGCAATCCCGACAAGTGCCGTATTGCCCCCGCGGGAACGCGACCAGATGGGAGGAATATTCCCTCCCTGACGGAACATCTCCCCAACATTGTGGGAGAAATGGGAGTTACGCTCCGCCTCTGTCGTCATCTCGGCAATAGATTTCAGCTCTCTGCCTACCCGTTCGAATTCATTCAGCAAATGCCCTGAATCAATGGCAATGCCCGTCGCAGTCGGCAGAGGGCAGCGGCTGTACCATATAACCGATGACTTCTGGCTCATGATCTCTACCCCTGTTCTCTGCTGACCCGAAACACCGAACGCTCCCCCTTATCCGGCGTAGTCGTAAAACCGCGATGCATTGCTCCAGAGCAATTTTTCCATGGTCTCCGGCCTGATGTCGTTCCGGGCACCGAACTCCTCCAGCGGGTTCTCATGAGCGGCATCGTCAAAATGCGGCAGATCCGTACAAACCATAAAAATATCGTTGCCGATCTTGCTGGCCATATACTCGATATCTTCGGTCGGCTCCGCGCAGACAAAGACACGGCCTTCATCAAGGAATTTGTCCACCGCCTTGTTACCTTTCCGGCGCAGTGCCCCAACGGCCCCCATCAGCCAATCGGACCCTGTCGTCTCCAGAAAGCCCCAACGGAGCTTGGGAAATTCCGACGCAAGCGGCGTTTCCATCAGATTATAGAAGGCGAACTGGACAACAATAGGCCCGATCAGGCGTTTCATCCGTCCCGGCCAGAAAGGCTCTTCACCCGGTATGCGCTTCTGATAGCGGAACATCTCACGTAACGCAGGGCTACCGGAGCCAATATGCACACCAATCGGCAGATTATGTTTTTCGGCCTCTGCATAGATGGGGTAGAAGGACGGATCGCTGATCGGCCGGTCCCATTCAAGGCCGCGCATGAAGATGGAAGCAACGCCGCCCATCTCGGCAACACGCTGGATTTCCTTGACCGCCGCATCGGGATTACGGAACGGCACCATCGCGGCATAGAGCATGCGCCCGCCGGACTGTTTGACCTGCCCCGCAACAAAACTGTTATAGCTTTTCATCAGCTCTGCTTCGAGCGTCACATCCTCGCACAGGTTCGTCAGGCCGAATGTCGGGTAGATAACCTGAATATCAAGATTGGCCCGATCCATATCCGCAAGCCGTGCCGGAATGGATTCCAAAGTCTGGGATTCAATCGGGTATCGTTTTCCAACAGACCGCGCTCCGATGGGCGGTGACGCGCCGAACAGGCGGACTTTCTCATCAATCAGCCAGGCGGCGTTAAATACCGTCAAGGAGGTATCTTCCGGCAGTTCGATCGGAACAGGGCGCCGGGCATGAAACTCGTCGGGCAGAAACTGCCAGGCCAGTTCATTTTCCATTATATGTGCATCGGAATCAAAAACACGCATCATTTTCTACCTTCAGAATTATTAAAGATGGAGACAGTTGCCGCCGCCGTCCGTATCTGTTCCTAATTTGTAACATTTTATACTATTATGAATCTAATTAAAACATTAATTAGAATAATTTTCAAGTAAGAATCCAAAAAAGCCGGATGTGGCGCGCCGCGGCTGGCAACTGTCTCGATGAGAGCGCGCCGGATTTTCGCTTTCTGAAAACAGGGAAAACCTCGTGCCGGTCACGTCTGACGAACAAAAATTCGGATATAATATTGATATTGATGGTATATTTTCAGATAGATTTTGGGCCGACAATAACGCAGCACTCTCTTCACATCCCGCATTCCCAGCCCAGAAATGACGCCAGACAATTATCAGAAGATCACCTTCCGGCATCTCTTTCGAAATCTTTAACGGCAACCCCGAGACAGCCCGGCAATTCACCCGTGGATGCTTTACATGAATACTGTTTGACGCTAACCTTTAATTCAGGATGAGTTCAAAATGCTTTTTATTTTCGGCAGTGGATCACTGGCGGAATCGAAATCAATCAATTTGGCATGGAAAATGTCTGGCAACATTAACTTCCCTGCGGACATATGCTTCACATGCAGAGATACCCGCATGCGAGCTTCTCCGAGACTCACCCAAAGCAACCGATTTTTGACATGGTCTGATATTTTCGAGATGTATATATGAAAAACAAATCTGGCGCCGTTCGTTCCGACACCTATGAACGCCTAAAAAAAGCGATAATCAAAGGAAAATACGCGCCGGGCGAGCTCGTCCAGATATCGGAATTTGCAAGAGACCTTGGCGTTAGCCGTACACCGGTCAGGGAAGCGCTCAGCACTCTTGAGCGAGACTTTCTCGTCGATCTGATAGATGGACGCGGCGCCATTATTCGTCCGATCAATATTGACGAGATCCGCAATATCAACCAGCTGCGTGAAATTGTCGATGGGCTCGCCGCCAGATTGTCGGCGAAACTCATGCCGAACGGGGTTATTCAGGATCTACGGTCCAGATTTGAGCCTATGCTGAGTAATCCCGAAATGGCGGAAACCGAAATCCATAGCCAGCTCAGCCATAAGCTGCACAAGGCGATCACCGATTCCTGCGGCAACTGGGTAGTTCAGGCCCAGTGGCGACATCTGGACATTGCCTTTTCGAGGATCAAGCTGAAGGGATGGGAAATCTGGCGTGATTCCGCCGAGAAGCGGGAAATCTCCATGCGCCGCCTGCATGAGCATATGGAAATTATCGATGCCCTTGAAAAACGAGATCCGGAACGGGCGGAAATTGCCGCACGCAACCATATTGTTCGGGCAACTGAAGATGTCCTGAAATTTATGGTCAACCCTTATCAGTAAAGATCATTCACCAACCACAGCCAGCATCGCAAAAGGGAAATCTCCGCGCGTTTCATTGTTTTGCATTCGCCGAGGCGAGAGAGGCAAGAATCCTCGCTATAGATTGATCGCTCCCCACTGGTTTGCGAACGGCCTGACGCATGATCCGAATGGTTTCCTTGTCCCGCCCTTTCGCATGATCGCCAATCAATTCGATCAATTCCGGTCCTTCCGATTGTGCAAGACCGAGACGGACCGTGCGATTACGCGGGATTGCACAGCTTCTTATCAGACTGTCGAGAGCTGAAAAGCTGCCCGTCAGCTCTGCCAGCCGTGCACCGGTTCGCAAATCTCCCTCCCCGGCCAGCGTGAACTTCAAGCTTCCTTCTTCGGCAAGGAGCCGCCAGTCACAGAAAATGGCTAATGCCGCACTCAGGTCGCGCACATCCCCCCTCACGGATGCGACCGAGAAATAAGGCGCATCCAGAAGGAT
Source organism: Sneathiella sp. (assembly GCF_002694385.1). Classification (GTDB taxonomy): domain Bacteria; phylum Pseudomonadota; class Alphaproteobacteria; order Sneathiellales; family Sneathiellaceae; genus Sneathiella. The sequence continues at coordinate 136,194 of NZ_NZMB01000005.1, read as the reverse complement.
ATTATGAAACAATTCAAGCCTGTTTGCCGACAGAACTGAGTCTGTTGTGCCGGTGTAATATTTCCCATCTCCCGCTGCGTTTTGAGTTCCCATAAATTCCAGAATCACCAGTTTGACGGTAGTTTCATACTGCCCTATCAATAATTGACAGAGTCTAGTCAACATGTGATCCGATGTCCCGGAAGCTAGGACACCCGGAAGTCTGATCGTTAGGATCGTCTCCTCCTTCAGTTCCGTTTCAAGATATGTTGCAACTCCCTCTCGCGGCGCCATCTGTCATTCCCGTCTTTTTCAAAGATCGATTTCAAGCACCGGGGAACAGGAACCGGAGCAGCAGATCATGATCACCTCTCCGGAATTCTTTTCCGCTTCCGTCAGGAAATAATCCCGATGATCCGGCTCTCCCGCTATCACGCGTGTTTCACATTCACCGCATAACCCGGATTCGCAGGAATAAGGCGGATCCAGCCCTGCCTCCCGCAAGGCTTGCAGGATGGTTTGCCCCTCCCTGACCGGGATATCCAGATTGCTTTTAACGGCCCTGACGACAAAGCCGCCCTCACCGCTGGCCTCGCCCTCCGTCTGGAACCGCTCCCTATGAAAGCGTGTCGCATCCATGCCTGCGGCTACTTCGTCAAAACGGGCAATCATCTCCGCAGGCCCGCAGCAGTAAAACTCTGTCTTTTCCGGCGCGTCTGCGATAATTCTTTGCAGATCGTATCCCGCTCGCGGCGTTTCATTGCTGAAACTCAGATGGACATGACCCGACCGCTGGCCGGAGGAAACCTCCTCAAGAAAGGCCGCCCGCTGACGTGACCTTGTCCGGTAATGTAGCTCCCAGCTTTTGCCAAGCGCTTCCAGCCGCTGGATCATGCACCAGATAGGCGTGATGCCGATTCCGCCGGCAACCAGCACCGTATGCTCGGCGCCCTCATTGAGTGGAAAGGCATTTCCCGGCGCGCTGACCTCTACCCGCTGTCCGACCCGCAGCGTTTCATGAACCCATTTCGAGCCGCCGCGCCCGTCTTTTTCTTTCTGGACGGCGATAATGTAGTGATGCCGCTCCGACGGGTTATTCACAAGGGAATAGGAGCGGACCAGCCGGTCAGCAAGATGCAAATTGATATGCGCTCCCGCTGTAAATTCCGCGAGACTATCACCGACAGGAGATCGCAATTCGATCCTGAAAATCTCCTCTGCCTCATAAGTGATGGAATGGACATATAAATCCTGCTTATTTCTCGACATCATTTACGCCCATACACGTCGTTTCATTTTTACAATGCAGTTTTCAATTCATCATATGTGAAGGAAGCCAGGTCGAAATCGCCGGGAAATAAATAATCAGCCCCAGAGTAAACAGCTCAATGACGATAAAGGGGATAACACCGATCATGATGACCTTCGACGGGATCCGCTTCTCCGATGCGCCCATCACCGCAAACAGGTTGAGGCCGACCGGCGGCGTAATCGCCGCAATTTCTATCAGCTTCACAACAAGGATACCAAACCAGATTTCATCAATTCCGAGACTTACCGCCACGGGGAAAAGAAAGGGGATCGTCACCAGCAGGATCGACAATGTATCCAGAAACATCCCCAAAATCAGATACAGAATGGACAGGGCTATCAAAAACTGCACCTGCGTGAGCTGCCAGTCAGAGACAAGCGCCGTCACTTCATGGATAAAGCCGCCAAACGTCAGGAAGCGCGAAAAGAATAGCCCGCCAATCACGATAAAGAACAGCGTTGCTGTCGATCCGGCCGAGGAGCGGATGACATACCACAGTTTTTCAAAATTGATCTTGCGCCGCATGATGGCGATCAGAAGGGCGCCCGCCGCCCCGACTGCTCCGGCCGAAGATGGAAACATCAGCCCGGTATATATCCCGCCCAATACAATAAACATCAGCAGAATAGCAGGCCCGATGCTGAGCAGCGACTGTAAATGCGATATACCGCTGACAGGGGGACGCTCCGTCGGAACGAGCCCGGGTCTGACCCGGACAAGAATACCAATGCCGATGATATACATAACGGCCGTCAAAATTCCCGGCAGGATACCCGCAATCAACAGAGCGCCTATCGACGCTTCAGTCAGCAGACCGACAATGACCAGACTGATTGACGGCGGGATAAGCGCGGCAAATGTGCCGGCCGCGGCAATACATCCGGCACTCACGCCCAGATCATACCCGAATTTACGCATCTCCGGCAGGGCAATACGGGTAAAGACACTGGCATTCACAATGGTTGATCCGGAAATGGCCGCAAAAATCGCCGAGGCCACCACCGTTGCCATCAACAATCCGCCGCGCACCCGTGCCAGCAGCCGATTGGCGAAAGCATAAAGCTCCGTTGTGATTTCCGCCGCCGACGCCAGCGCCCCCATCAGCAGAAACATTGGAATAACCGCGAAGGAATAATTGCTCAATATTGCATAGGGCAGCATCTTGACGGTTGTTTCAAGAAAACTGAAACCGCCGACATACCACATACCTACGATCCCCACGGTCATCAGGGCATAGGCGACCGGCACGCCAAGCGCGCCGATAAAAAGAACCGACAATATACCGCCAAGCCCCAGAAAAATGGCTTCCGACATGTCAGCTTTCCCCCTCATCCATTGAGGGTTTCATGCGACCACCCAGCCAGTGCGGCCGCCCGAGACAGGCGAGAATAAACTGCCTGAATACTTCAATTGCCGCCAGGGTCAGGCCAATCGCAAACAAGAGCTTCCAGGGATAAATCGGAAAACTGTGAAGCGTGATGGCCGTTTCTTTTTCCTGCAGGCTGGTCAGCGCCAAAAGCCAGCTGCCATAGGCCAGAAATCCGGTGCAGAGCGTAGATAAGGCGAAGGTCATGATCTTCATGATCCGCTGCAAGCTTGGTGAAAATCTCTCCGAAATGATATCCACCTGCACATGACTGCGTGAATAATGTGCATAAACGATTGCCATGGCAACACAGACCGCCAGCGCAATCTCAACAATCTCATTGGCTCCGGGAAAGGGTCTGCCGATCAGCAGATAGGCGAGAACATCGGCCGTACTGACAGAGAGCATGAGGAACATACAAAGCCCGGAAATGATCAGCGCACTCCACAGCAGATTGCCATATCCGTTTTTCATCTCTACTTCCGCTTTTGAACACCTTATACGAACAGGGCTTCACAACCCGCCATTTGCCCCGATTGATTGCGTAGTCGCGTATTGCAAACGTCACGCCCTGGTTGCCTATCTTTTTGGCCGCAGGAAAACGGCCGACGGACGGAACCCGGGAACATTCCCTCCATCGGCGCTCCTCTGCCTGATTGGCAAACAGGATATTTTATTTCAGCTCTTCCGAGCGCTTTTTAATATATTCACCGACCCGCTGGGCGACTTCGTAGCGATCGGTTCCCTTTTGCTGTTCAACCCAGATGTCAATGAAATCCGGGAGCATTTCTTCCAGCTTGGCCTGTTCCTCATCGGAAAACTCAACTAGATTGACATTCCGCTCCTTCATGGCTTCAAGTGCCTTGACCTCTTCCCTTTCGGCAACCTCGACGCTTCTCTGCTCCGCCTCCTTAGCCAGTTCCGCAACGACATTCCGCAGGCTTTCAGGCCATTTGTTGAAGTAGAGATCATAATTTATGACCAGAGGCCAGGTGGAACCCGCACCAAAGCTCGCTTTGCTTACATATTTGGCCTGCTCATACATTTTTTGGCTGACGATCGCCGAATAGTTATAGAAAACGCAGTCAATTCTTCCCCGCTGCAATCCTTCATAAATTTCCGCGGGCAGAACCGTCACTCCGACAGCATCGACTGCCTCCCAAACTTTCGGATGATAGGCGCTGAACTGACGGATTTTCTTGCCCTTCAGATCTGCCACCTTGGCCACCGGTTCGGTACAGGCGACCCGGAAGCTTGGCACAGCATTGAAATAGAGCGGCCAGATACCAAGTGCCTTCCATTCCTCCTGCATTTCCGGAAATTTTTCGAAAACTTCCCGTGTCAGGGTAGACGCCTGCTTCGAATTTGCATAGGTCAATGTCCCCAACAGGGAGTTCGGCATGGTATTGAGGGGAAGCGCCGCCGGGTAATAGCCTTGCGCATCCGCTCCCATCGGCACGGCGCCACTGCCCACGGCATCAAATACCTGTTTCGGCCCGACCAGTGATCCATTCCAGAAAATCTGGGCAGTGACCTGCCCGTTGGTGCGTTTTTCAAGCTCGCTGAAGAACCATTTATCCACCTGCTCCGACCAGACATAGGTCTCCGGCAGAGCATGGGCGACTTTCATATTCATTTTTGGGTAATCCTCCGCGGAGGCGGCGGAAAACATCACCGAAAATGCAATAGCCGCCGCGCCCGCAAGACGGCCAAAATTTGACGCCAATTTATTCTGCATATGTCTCTCCCAATCTTTTTTATCGCTTTATCTCTATGACCACGCACCGGTCCCCTGATCCGTCACCCTGCACAGTTAGAACAGGGCCCGCACCCGATGCTGTGAGCCACCTCCCAACGAGGCCGTTTTTGTTTATATTGAATGCTCGCCTATTTCTTTCTGATACATCGCATCGAGTATTTTACGTCCCTGCGCGAGCGGCAGGTCCGATTTCAGCAAAACCTCACGATAGTCACCATCCGGCAGCTCGCACATCTCCTGCTGCATTTCTATGGCCCAGATGTCTTCCGCAAAAACGACACTAAGCAATTCCTTCGCCCGGTCCACCGCCCTGACCGACGGATCCCGTCCGCTCATCTGCCCTTTCGGCATGTTGACAACATAGGTATATTTATGTGAACGCCGGTCGATAGGCGTCAGGAAATGATAGTTTTTCAGGCATTTGGGGTCTTTGTTGTCTTTCCTGCCCCCTGCGGGCCAAAGCGTTCTTCCCGCAATGATGATGCCCGGCCCCACCATGGTCTGGATGCTGTAGCTGTCCGCCATCTTGTGGGTGAGAATATCGGCAAAGTCGTCGGACTGCGGATAATCATCCACCTGTCGCGTCACCGTCACACTCTCGCATCCACGGGTCTCTCCAGTTGTCATATCAAACTCGATATTGCTGTCGGCGCTCTGACCTATTGTGTTGCCATGCAGCGGATAGAAATGCGTGATATCCAGCGCATTTTCGATCATCAAAATTGAATTGCCCTTGATATGCAGTTCCCCCGTAATCCGTTCCCAGTCGGGAGATACGATTTCAGGCGTGGCCGGAGGACGGATATCTCCGATTTTTTCTGCATCGCCCGGCCAGACCCAGACAACGCCATCCTGCTCGATCACCTTATAAGGCAATAATCGCGCCCGTTTCGGGATTGGCGCACCGGGCGCGGAAGGAACTTTCACACACTGCCCTTCGGAATTGAAGGCAAGGCCATGATAGGGGCATTCCACAAGCCCCCCTTCAAGAAAGCGACCCGCCGAGATCGGCATGCGCTTGTGGCAGCAGCGATCATCAAAGCCAACCACCTCGCCCTCCGCCGTCCTCCAGAACACCAGAACCTTTTCGCAAATCACATGGCGTTGCAGCACTTCGGCCTTGAAGTCTTCGGAAAAGCCGACCTTGTACCATGCGTTGAGGATCATGATATCCACTGCCTTTGGTTCGCGCGCACTCATTGTAACTGCCTCCTCCTATGGCTTTTATTCAGTGACCATTCAGGTCACGAAAGTTCGACCATCTCCCGGCCAGCCGCCGGTTGAGAATGATCTGCTATTTCCCTGTTGAACTGACTGTTTGATTTGTTTCACAACCGCTTTCGGTATTGCCGCCACCGAAGCTGCGAGTTCGTCTATGAACAACTCCGCCTCTGCCGTATCAAGAATCTGCGTGACGAGTCCGAGGCGGCATGCCTCCTCCGCGCCGATGCGCCGCGATTGCAGGATCATCTTCATCGCCTCATCCGGGCCGATCCGTTGGGACAGGCGGCTATTGCCAAGCGAGACGCCCATGAGATTAAAACCCGGGAAGGCGAATTTGGCATCTCTGGCCGCGGTGCGATAATCGCACGCGACAACCAAATCCGCGCCTGCGCCAATGGCCCCGCCCTCTACATAGGCAAGCGTCACGAAAGGCGCGCTGGCGACGGTTTGCAGCATTGCCTCAATCTCCATACCCAGCAGGCCATGATCTTCTCTGCGCGCCTGTGCCATCATGGAACGGTCGAAACCGGAACAAAAGTGGCGCCCCCGCCCCCGGATCACCAGCAATTTTGTTTCATCATTATAACTTTTGACAATCTCACGGGCCAGATCGGCGACCAAATCTTGGTTGATGGCGTTGGCAATGTCTGGCCGATTGAGATAGAGGCATTTGACGCCTTCCTCCCGCCATTCCACCTGAACCGTATCTGACGCCATAGCACTCACCGGCCGCCCTTTCCGATCCATTCCGCCACGACATCCCCAACCTGCATCCCCGCCCCTGCCGGATCGTGGAAGATATGGAAATCGTAATTGCTGAGAGAAACCGGATTACCGACCGTCGGCACCTGACCGCCATCCGGCAAGGTCATTTTATGAACAAGGTTTGTGGCCTGCACATGCTCTGAGGCGAGCGCTTCCGCATAATCATTGATTGGCGCCGCCGGCACCTGAGCCGCATCGAATTTTTGCAGCCAAACCGAGGCGGAGCTTTCGGAGAATATGCCCGCAAGCACCCCCTCAAGCTCCACCTGGTTCTCGGCTCTGGTGCCTGCCGTCTTAAATCTCGGATCCTCCACCAGTTCCGGTGCCCCGATGACATCGCAAACGCGATGCCAGAGGCGATCGCTCCCCGCAGCGAGAATGAACCACTTGCCGTCCGCCGCCAGATAGGCCTGATAGGGGGATGCCTTCGGATGGCGGGACCCCAGACGCTTGGGCACTGTTCCCCGGCCCCAATATTCACTGGTTTGCAGATTGGCGAGCGACAGCATGCAGGACAGCATGGAAACATCAATACGGCCCGGCTTTCCTGTCCGCTCCGCCCGGCGGAGTGCCGTGACACAGGAAAGCGCCGCAAAAACACCCGTCCCATAATCAGCCAGGGCCACACCACATTTGACGGGCGGCCCGTTTTCCTCACCAGTTACGCTCATCACGCCGCTGACAGCCTGAATGGCGACGTCAAAGGCTCCCTTATCCCGCAGCGGCCCCGTCTGGCCATAACCGGTCAGTGAGCAATAGACCACCTTGGGGTTCAGCTTCAATACTTCCTCATACCCAAGCCCCAGACCTTCAAGGACGCCCGGGCGGAAATTTTCAAGAATAATATCCGCCCCCCGGCAGAGATCTTTCGCCTGCCCCAGCCCTTCCGGGGTTTTCAAATCCAGGTTGATACAGCGTTTATTACGATTGAGGACCGCAAAATTCATTCCAAAGCCCTCACTCGCCCCGCTGTCGCCAACCACCGGCGGCCAGTGACGCATCGGCTCTCCGCCCGGGGGTTCCACCTTGACGACATCCGCCCCCCAGTCCGCAAGCAGCATGGTTGCGAATGGTCCAGCAGCAAAATGCCCGAATTCCAGAACCCGAACCCCCGCCAGTGGGACACTCTCATCCATCTGGGCTTCATGCATTTCTTGTTGTTGGTAATTCATGCAGTCTCACCTGTTGCGAGCGCAGCGCTCTTCTTCAATTTGAATTTATGATAAATTCAATATGCATTGGAGTCAACAGGCTTCAAAAAGTTCTAATATATAAAAAGCTGCCCCATGATAACGCCGGATTTCAGGCATCAAGCGGCTACGCGGTAAAACTGATTGGAAAAGGAAGCAATATTTGCGAACGACGTGAGAAAGTCACCCGCATGGTTCGGCGTGCGGATTTAATTGGATCAAAATATCCGAGGTTACGGGCAGCAGCTTTAGACACAAGCAAACAAGGCGCCCGAAGACGCCTTGTTCAATATTTCAAACCGATTTAATGAATAGAGACATCAAAATGCGACCGTCAGATCAGGCGTGCCGCTTCTCCACATAGCTGGTTGTGATATTAACCGCGGCAAAATCAGGATCGCCCAGAACATCCAGTAAAAAGGCCACATTATTTCCCGGCCCGTCGATCTCCATCTCCTGCAACGCCTTGCGCATTCTCGCGATTGCAGCGTCGCGATTGTCGCCATAGCTGATGATTTTTGCGATCATCGGATCATAGTAGGGGGTAATCTTGTCCCCTTCCGCAACGCCGGTATCAATCCGTAGGCTGTCATCAGGGGCCGGAAACCGCAGCGTTTTGAGGGTTCCGGGAGACGGCATGAATTTCTTCTCGGGCCGTTCCGCATAAATACGGCACTCGATGGCATGTCCGGTCAGCGCAAAGCCTTCCTGTTGGGCACTGTTGAAGTTTCCAGTTGCGGCCTCGATCTGGCATTTCACCAGATCGACGCCCGTCACCATTTCGGTAACGGCATGTTCCACCTGAATGCGGGTGTTCATTTCAAGAAAGTAAAACTCGTTCCGGTCACAGTCATAGATAAACTCGACCGTCCCCGCCCCAAGATACGACTGATGGCGGATCAGCTTGAGAGCCGCTTCGCGCATATTCTGGCGGATTTCGTCCGATAGCGCGGGCGCGGGCGCCTCTTCAATTATCTTCTGGAAGCGACGCTGGATGCTGCAATCACGATCAAAAAGATGAATACCCTCCCCATTGCCAAAGCCGAAAACCTGCAACTCCACATGCCGGGCATTGGCGACGTATCTTTCCATAAAGACCGACGGGTCGCCAAAGGTGCGCTCTGCCAGCTTTTGCGTCGTTTCGATCTGGTTTTCCAGAGCATTTTCATCATTGACGATCCGCATGCCGATGCCCCCACCACCGGCCGCGGCCTTCACCAGAAGCGGGTAGCCGATCTCACGGGTGACGGCTGCTTTATCAATTGTCTCACCGGGCTTGAAGCGGGCACTGCCGGGCGCCACCGGCACACCAAGCCGGATGGCAAGCTCACGCGCCCGTTCTTTATCCCCCATGGCATCAATCGTGTCTGGAGCAGGACCAATCCAGATATGTCCAGCCGCCTGCACCGCCCGCGCGAAACCGGCATTTTCAGAAAGCAGGCCATAGCCCGGATGCACGGCATTGGCGCCACTCTTCTTCATGACATTCAAAATCGCTTCGATCCTGAGATAGCTTTCCTTGACCGGCGCGGGCCCAATTTCATAGGCTTCATCGGCGCTGCGGACATGCAAGGCTTCCCTGTCCGCCTCTGAATAGACGGCGACGGTAGGTATTCCCATAATTCGGCATGTCCGAATGATCCGGCAGGCGATTTCTCCGCGATTGGCAATCAACAGCTTTTCAACAGACTTCATTTTATTTTTCTTCCTTGTTTTCCTGCATTGATGAAAAGATCAACTCCGGTTGCCGGATACCGAACCGCCTGCAGGTGAAAATGCGTCTGCCTTGGCCTTTGCCCGGACGGCTTCTGCCCGTCGATGAACAAAGATAAGTGTTACAAGAACCAAAATAGCGATCAGGTCCAGCCACCATTGATTAGCGGCAACCAATCCACCCAGAACTACAAGGAAACCGGCAAAGGGCAAAGAAATTTTCTGCCGATAGAAACGACCGCCTCCTATGGCCATCAACATCGATGCCACAAATCCCATCACGAGCGACCAGATTATGTCCGCCGGTTCCGCCTCCAGCAGGACTGCGGGGCGGAAAACGAAGAATAACGGCATCATATATTTCATAAGAGCAAGACGGATGGAAACAAGCGAGACGGACCACCAATCTGTCTTGGCGATCACCGCCGCCGTAAAGACTGCTGTACAGACGGGCGGTGTCAGAGCGGATAGAAGTGCCGAATAAAAAACAACAAAATGCGCGATCAACGGCTCAATCCCAAGGCTGATCAAGGCGGGCGCCGCCACAGCAGCCGCCAGCAGATAGGCCGCCGTTGTCGGCATTCCCATGCCGAGGATCAAAGCAACACCCATGGCCAGCAGAACACCGATGAGAAGGTCCCCGCCCCCCAGATTGACAATCATCTCCGACAGCTTGATCCCCGCACCTGTCAGACCAATCAGGGACAGGGCTATCTGCGAAGTCACCAGCAGCGCCAGTATTCCGGTAATCCCGAATGCGGCCGAAATCACACCCTTTTGCAGATTGTCCAGCCGTATCAGGACGTCCTTTGTCTGAAACAGGCCAATCAGCAGGTAAACGACAACATTTGTACAAATGGCGTAGAAAGCGGCAAGTGTCGGGGTATAGCCCATAAACATACTGCCCAGCAGCACACCAAGTGTCAGCACCAGCGATCCCATACGGGGGATTGTCAACACTTGCTGCCGGGTCGGCAGTTCCGCCGCATTGAAGGCCCGCATATTTTCACGTCGCGCCTCTACATCGACAGACATCCAGACACAGACATAGAAAAGCAGCGCTGGAATGGCTGCCGCATAAACAATGTCTAGATACGGCACGGATAGCAGCTCGGCCATGACAAAGGCACCGGCGCCCATGATGGGCGGCGTGATCTGCCCGCCTGAGGACGCCGTTGCCTCTACCGCCGCCGCGAATTTCGATTTATAGCCAAGGCGCTTCATCGCAGGGATTGTAAAGGCTCCGGTGCTGGCCACATTGGCGACTGCGGCGCCGTTCAACATACCGAACATCGCACTTGAAATTGTCGCCACCTTCGCCGCCCCACCGGGAAAGCGCCCCGCCACCAGCAGGGCCAGATCCATAAATGTCTGCGCCGTGCCCGTGGCCATCAGAAAGGCGCCAAAAATAATGAAAATCGCAATCAGGTTTGCAGATAGCCCGGTCACTGTCCCCCAGATGCCTTCGGTCCCCAGATAGAGATGCTCAAGAAGATATTTGAACGCAAATCCCGGATGCCCCCAGGTGCCGGGAATATACTGCCCGAACAAAGTGTAGGACAGCATCAGCAACGCCAGAATGGGCAAGGCCGGCCCCGTCGTGCGCCAGGCCGCAATCATCAACAGGATGGTCAGCACAGAGCCGAAAACAAGCTCAGTTGGCGACACAACGATCCCGAAAGATTCGGTAATCCGCTGTTCCTCCATCAGAATATAAGCAGTTGTGATCAGGGCCAGGATCGCACAGACGGCATCTATGACAAGCTTTACCCGCCCTTGCCTGCCCTTGTCGAAATAAAGCCGGGAAAATCCCAGAAAAACGATCATCAGCCCAAGACCAACATGCACCGTACGTTGAGATAACGGCGGCATCTGACCAAACCCGGCCGTATATATATGAAACAGAACAAGCCCGCTGCACAAAATCCACATCAAAGGACGATAGATCCTGGGCAGATCGTCAAGCCCCTGATCCTGGTCACTCTCAATTTCCTTAAATGCTTCTCCCAAGCTCATCCCACTGCTCCCTTTTGATTTTATGAGCTTCGTATGGGAAGGCGCCTGGTAAACAGCGATCACCTGACAACGAAGTCATCCCTGGCAGCCCAACCTCCGGCCGATATACTGCAATGAGGCACCCCCGCAGATGGGCTGGTGGCGGCTGCCTCCGACCCATCTGCGGATAGCCTTTGGTTACTTCATTTCTGGCGGGATAAGACGGTCCGGGACATCAATACCGCGAGAGCGGTAAAATTTTACCGCTCCGCTATGCAGAGGAATACTGATCAGATTGACAGAATCCTGCATCACATCCAGCTTGCCAAATGACGGAAAGGCGGCGACCTGCGGCTCCGGATTATCCACCACACCTTCGAGGATGGCGATCACCTGCTCGTCCGTCAGGCTGTCCGACAGGGCAAACTGGCCAATAACCTGAACCGGAGAGGTGAAGGCCGGGAAATCCTGCACTTCCTTATCCTTATATTTCTGGAAGCTGATGAAGGGGAATTTTTCCTTCACCTTTGCAACTTCCTCATCCGTGAAGCTCAAGAGACGGATGGGCGTAAAGGCCATCAGCTCCAGCGTCGTCCCGTCAAGAACGGCCGTACCGCCCGCCTTGGCATAGCCAATTGCCCGATTATCCTTCACCGCCGCTGTCGCATCGCTGAGGCTTGCCCGATAAAGGTCCGGTTTCACATCAATGGCTTCCAGCATCTGGATGACAAGCTGTTCGGTCGCAGAGCCGCGCTGACCGGGGATAAACTGCTTCCCGTTCAGATCATTGACTGTCTTAACACCGGAATCCTCCCTCACGACCCATGCCTGCAATGCCGGGGAATGCAGCCACAGCCCGCGCAGTTTCGGCATGGCCTTGCCCTCAAACTTGCCGAGCCCTTTATAGGCCTGATAGATCGTCGCATAGGTGCCAAGCCCCATATTGATCTGCCCCTGACCAATACGGTTGAGGTTATCAACGGCGCCGCCGGTAGAAATGACGGTGATGTCCACCTTATCTGCGGATTTTTCATTGATTGCCTTCGCCGCCGCCGCGGCATAGGTGTAATGAACGGATTTAAGCGCGGTTGTGCCGAAAGCAATCCGGTCAGCGGCCTGTACGCCGCCCGCCATGACAAATGAGACACATAGCGCAATCAAACTTGTACGTATTTTCATAGTTTATCTCCCCATTAGAATTGATTTGCTCCTCCGGCATTCTCCCAAAGCCATAGATGTCGAAGCAATTGTCAGGGTGAAACACCCGCTTTCCCCTTAGGCCCCAGATTGACCCGGAGCCGCCCCTCGGCCAGTTCAACGAATTCGCAAAGAATTGGACGGGTCTCACTCGGGTCGATGATTTCCTCGACCGCGAAGGCTTCCGCTGTTCGGAACGGCGAAGAATAGGCATTCAGCTCTTCTTCCAGTTCCTTTTCTCTGGCCTTGGGATCCGGTGCATTGGCGATTTCCCGGCGGAACGCCGCCGCGACGCCGCCTTCCACCGGCAATGATCCCCATTCCCCCGTCGGCCAGCTCAGCTTGAGATCAATATCATTCTTGTTACAGGTCGCCATGCCCGCCATGCCGTAGCATTTGCGGATCACCAGTGTCAGCGTCGGCACGGAAAGCTGTCCCGCCACATAGACGGCCCGCATGCCTTCGCGTAACGTTGCTTCCTGCTCCGCTTTCAGACCAACCATGAAACCCGGCACATCCACTAGAAAGACGAGCGGAATATGAAAGGTATCGCACAGTTCCATGAAATGGATCTGCTTGCGCGCGGAATTGGCATCCATGGCGCCGGAGTAAAATTTCGGATTATTGGCAATGATCCCGACGGGACGGCCATCCAGCCGCGCCAGCGACGTAATCACCGCTTTTCCATATGTCGGCTGGATTTCAAAGACCGATCCCTTATCAACAACCAGCTCGATCAACCGGTGCATGCTGTAGGGCTGGGTTCGCCTTTCGGGCACAATGGTGCGAAGTTCATTCTCGCATCGATCAACCGGATCGTCACATTCGGTGACCGGCGGCATTTCCCAGACATTTTGCGGCAGATAGCTCAGGAAACGCGCCATCTGCTCGAAAGCGTCCTCTTCGCTGTCGGCGGCATTATGGATGGTGCCCGCCTTGTCCACGGCAACGGCCGCGCCGCCCAGCTCTTCTTTTTCAATATCCCGGCCAAGTGATCGCTTCACAACCGGTGGCCCCGCCGCGAAGACCTGGCTCGTTCCGCGAACCATGACTGAAAAATGCGACAGAATTGCGCGTCCCGCTGGCCCCCCCGCAGCAGTCCCGAGCACAGCGGAGACGACAGGCACCTCTCCCAGAAGCTGAACTGACCGTTCAAATCCATGAACGCCCGGAAACGCGACATAGCCGCGCCGCTTGGCAGAGGTCACCGTTCCCCCAGCGCCATCAATCAGATTGACCAGGGGAATTTTATAATAATGGGCGAGGTCTTCGATAAATCCGCCCTGCCCGCCCTTGCGACGGGCAGAACCGAATGTGGTGCCGCCGCGGACAGTGAAATCCTCACCGCCGATGGCGACAGGCCGTCCATTTATCCGGGCGAGGCCCGCGACATACGGAGCCGAGGTAACCTTGACCAGCTTGTTGTTTTCATCATATTCGCCAGAACCGGCGAGAGTGCCTATTTCCCGAAAGCTCTTAACGTCTATCAGCTTCGATAACCGCTCGCGGACAGTGAGTCGGCTTGCAGCATGTTGGCGATCTACCGCCTCCTTGCCCCCCATTTCAAGGGCGGCCAGACGGCGAAAGCGTAACTCCTCATGCAGCGGGGCTTCCGCCCCGCCGTCAGAATCAGATTTTTCGGTGTTCAGCTCTCTATTGTGCATAAGATTTGATCCTCATCCACCGAGTCTTCCGGCTTCACCAGAATGTCGGCAATCTTGCCATCTGTCGGCGCTTCTACGGGAATTTCCATTTTCATCGATTCCAGGATCATGATGACGTCGCCGGTCTGCACCGTATCGCCCACATTCATCTCCACCTTCCAGACGGAACCGATGACTTCAGAAGTAACATTTGTCGTTGTCATTATTGCGTTTCTCCAGATTTCGCATTCAATAGGTTGTCGGCCAGTTGGCCAGCCTGTGACGGCCAATTCCGCGGCTACGTCGCAGCTTCTGAACATTAAGTTCCTCGACAAGGTATCTGCGGGTGTCCTGCGGCGCAATAACACTTTGAGCTGCAAAGATTTCTGCCAGTCCGAGATAGCTGCTGTTGCGTTCCATCTCTTCCCGGATGTCTCTGGTTTCCTCTTCGCTTGCCTCTTTCCCCCAAGTCACCACATCGGTGGCATATTGCGGGTCCATAAAGCTGACTTCGGCTGTCGGCCAGACGGCGACAGAGTCGGAATTTCGCCCGCCGCCCATATTGAGGTAAGCCTGTCCGTAACTCTTGCGCATGATGACGGAAAGCTTCGGCACCGTGCACATCTGCAAAGCGACCATGAAGTTCATGATCTTGCCGGGGGCCTTTTTACGCTCCCCCTCAATGCCGATCACAAAGCCCGGCGTATCCACCAGCATGATAATCGGGATGTTGAACGAATCGCACATTATCAGAAAACGCGTGATTTTCTCGCAGCTTGCGACATCCAGAGCGCCTGCCTTGACGATGGGGTTATTGGCGACAATGCCGACAACCTGCCCCTCCAGTCGGGCAAGCCCGGTCACGCCCGGGCGACCAAACCGGGGTTTCATTTCGAAGAAGCTTCCCTGATCGACAATACATTCGATAATCTTGCGCACGTCATAGCCCCGTTTGCGGCTATCAGGCAGGATCTGGAGTATCTTCTCCGCCGCCTCGTCACTACCAGCGGGGACGTCGGCAACCGGCGGCGTCTCCGCGTTGTGGGAGGGCATATAGGAAAGAAACTGCCGGATTTCGGCAAGCGCCTCCTCATCCGTTTCAGCGACCCGATCAATGAGGCCGGTCTCCTCACTATGCAGCTTCCAGCCACCGAGATCTTCCGGTTCCACTTTCTGGCCAATCGCAAGGGAGGCGAGCGCCGGGCTCGCAACCGCCATGATGGCGCCTTTTCGCATGACAACAAAGTCGGAGAGGCAGGCATACCAGGCGGAAGATCCGAAACACTGTCCCAGAATTGCGGAAACCCACGGAGTTTCCCTCTCCCGCACATATTGATGCGGGTCATTGCCGAGCATGGTGCCCATTCCTTCGGCGCCCATATTGTCTGGCATCCGCGCCCCTGAGGATTCGCCAAGAAATACCAGCGGAAAGCCGCGATCCGTTGCGGTCCGTTTGACATGGCCGATTTTTTTCATGTTCGTCAGGCTCGACGAAGCACCCTTGACCGTAAAATCATTGGAGACAATGCCGATCATACGACCATCAATCAGCCCGAAACCGGCGACCTTGCCATCGCCCGGCGTCGTTTTCCGATCCGCATCGGAGAAGGTGGAAACACCAAGCAAACCGGTTTCCGAAAAACTGCCCGCATCAAGAAGGGCGTCAATGCGGCTACGGGCATTCATCAGCCCGGCGGCGTCCCGGCGGGCAATTTTCTCTTCGCCCCCCATTTGGCGCGCCTGGGCTTCGCGCTGCCGCAACAGATCAATACGTTCTTCCAGCGTTTCGGTTTTTTGTTCCATATTCATTTCGTCAGCCCGTTCTGCCGCGTCTTGTCATTCTTTTCCATCTCTCCCACAACAGGGCCGCTTCCTCGAACGGTCCTGTTTCGGAACAGCTTTTCAATGTCATCGGCCGAGAGCCGAAGCTCATCCTTGAGGACAGCCTCTGTATCTTCCCCGAGCTCACCGCCCGCCCGCCAGATATGGCCCGGATTTTCAGAAAGCTTCGGCACCAGCCCCGGCAGAGTCACCTCGCCAAGATATGGATCAGTGATATTAACCAGCATGTCGCGATCCTGAAATTGCGGGTCGGAGAAAATATCTTCCATTGTGAAGATGCGGGACGCGGGAACCTTCGCCTCCAGCAGCCTCTCTTCAATTTCCGCGACCGGCAAGGTCGCTGTCCAATCACTGACAAGGCGGTCACACTCATCTTCATTCCGGGCCCGGGCGATTGCTGTTTTAAAACGCGGATCATCCGCCAGTTCCGGCCGACCGACAGCCGTGGCGAGGCGGATAAACACCGGATCGGACGCCGCCGCAATGACAATGAAGCGGCCATCCAGCGTCGGATATATGGAATTCGGAGTATTGCCTGGGAGACGCGACCCCGCGCGCTTGGCGACAATGCCAAGCTGCTGATAGGCCGGGACGTGCGGCTCCATGAAGCTGAAGGCGGACTCATAAAGACAGGCATCTATCACCTGCCCCTTGCCCGTTTTCTGCCGGTCAATCACGGCCATCATCGCACCAAAAGCCGCATAAAGGCCGGTGATGTAATCGGTCAATGATGTAGCGACGCGCGGGGGCGGCCGGTCGGGATCGCCGGTAATTTCACGCAGACCGCTGACCGCCTCCCCAACAACGCCATAGCCGCCGCGATCACTATAGGGACCGGTTTGCCCGAAGCCACTGATACGGACAAGGATCAGGCCCGGATTTTCCACCTTCAGATCATCATACCCCAGCCCCCAGCGCTCCAGTGTGCCGGGGCGAAAATTTTCAACAATAATATCGGCGCCTGCGCAAAGTCGGCGGGCCAACGCGCGTCCCTCCTCCTCTCGCATGTCGATGGAAACAAGTCGCTTGTTGCGAAGAATGGAAGCGGCGTAGAGGGAATGACCGTTGCGCCGCGATCCCATGGAACGGACGGCATCCCCTTCAGGCTGCTCGACCTTGATGACATCGGCGCCGAAGTCGGCCATCAGCCGCGCGCAAAAGGGACCGGCAACCGTCGATCCAAGCTCGATCACCCGCATTCCCGCGAGCGGCCCCGACCTTGTTCCTCTTTCTGCGTTGCTGCTCATCATCACCGCACTTTCACAACAGGAAATCGCTGTATTTCATGAACCAGCTGCGAGCGCTGCGGATATTCGCGCGCTTGAGCTCTTCGGCAAGAACGACATCACCGGCCTTCATTGCCTGCAGGATTTCCTGGTGTTGGCGAAACCCTTCACTTGCCCGTCCCGGCACCAGCATCAGCCGACGCGTCATTGCAAGAACTCGGTCGTATAGATCATCGAGAACACCGGCCAGCATGGTGCTGCCCGCCGCATTTATGCAGGTCTGGCGAAATTTGGCGATGGCAGCGAGATATGCATTAAAATCATTCTTCTCAACCGCTTGGGCAAGTTCAGGGCCAAACAGGTCAATCAGTTCATCCCAATATTCCGGCGCCGCATTTTCCGTCGCGAGACGAACCATCAGCCCTTCTAGAACCTCACGCAGGTCGAACAGCTCAAGAAAACTGTCCGCCTCCAGACGCATGACAACCGCGCCCTTGTTGGGGATGCGCTCAATCAGACCGCGTTCTTCCAGAACCCCGAAAGCATCGCGGACACGGGAACGGGAGACATTGAATTCCTCGGCAAGCTCATATTCCCTGAGACGGGACCCGGGCGGCATCTGGTTATTCACAATACGCCGACGCAATTCTGCAACCAGCCGATCCGTATCGGAAACGGTGGTTTTTACGCCGGATACACCTGTCGATAGCTTGGTTATATTATTGCCGCTCATGCTGGCTATTTCTCCCTGTTGAAAAAACGATATAAATTGCCGATAATATTGTCAACAATATATTCTGCAATTTTGATTTAATTTTGGATATGTAATTTTATCATATTTTACATTATCTTATACGATCTTGATTTTTGAAAACCGTCAGACCCTTTGATTCTCCCGTTCAGAATATAAGGATTTTTGCAACAAGAGGCGGACAGCGAACGGCAATCCACGCTCGAAGGAAAAACGGTCACCTAATACGCGACAAGCCTCCGTTCCGACGGCAAGCACTTAGGCGCCAGAAAGATACAGCATCACCAGAAAGTCAGGCTGGCATACATCCGCGTCATGAAAACCGAACGCGATACCAGCTTTCCGGAGGTGATGGGGAAGATATGGATAAGGAAATATTTGGGCTCTGAAAGAAGAGGATCAGAAGATAGATCCGGGCCCGCCTGGGAAGGAATGGTGGAGGTTGTAGTCCCAGACGAACCCGTCTCTATAATTTTCCCTGCAAGCAGGAAAAATATCCTGTAAAAAATTTTGATCCGGCAGGATCTTATTCAACTTGGGTACTTATTTACTTTCTCAAAATCCTTGCAGACTTCCCGCCAGTACATGTCGGCAAATCCGGCCTGCTCGGTGTCGGCACTCATACTCAACATCCGCCACCAGTCCAATTTCGCTTCCTGCGCGACCTCGACATTCTCAGTGGAGTGTCGCTGTCTGCGGATTTGTATAGACACGGAGCGTTATCCCCCTCCCCTCGACCACATGCGTTAATGGGATCGTTTCGAGCACTCTTGAGCGAAGCGGCAAGATCAACCCGCCCTCTCGCAACTCCTTTGCCCAGCCTATGATCACCGACTGCGCGACCCGCGCTGTTGCCGGCTCAAGAAAACCCGACAACATTTCCTTGATCTGCCCGCCACAATCGGACTGGGCAAGTGCGAGAGACTGTAACAGGCACCATTCGTCTTCTGAAATCCCCTCACAGCACAGGCAGCGGATATCAATCACCCGGCTATGTCCGGCAACCACAAGCGATAAAAAGTTATCCAGCGCCATCAATGCCCCCGGACATCTGGTCCGCGAATAGGCTTCCCGCAACGTTTCATAGGGAGAGTAATTCTGCCTGAAGCCATCCGACCAGTAGCGCATGCTCCATAATGTGAGCTGCTCTGACCAGGACAGATCCGTCAGGCTGTCCGGCACGGATTTTTCAGAATTCATCGTTTGGGTATGTTTAAAAGTCGTCATATCATTTTAATAATGATAATCATTCGCAATTGCAACATCTTTTTTGCTCAATGGAGGCATTTTCATAAAAACATCTTACTATGGACAGGGAATAAATTAAAAAAACCGTCGGCGCCCAATACAGCAAGGCACCGACGGCATCACCTGAAGTCATGGGCTTCAGGGCTCGTCTAATATAACCAACTGAAAAGTCAGCCCCTATCCCGCTTATTTCGCAACTACGAGCATTTCCTCCTGCGCGCGGTTGACAATCGCCGGAACCCATTTGCTTGTCGGATTGACCATTTTCATCTTGCCAAGCAACGGAAGCATTTCAGAGAAAACGATTTTCATCTCCATCCGGGCAAGAGTGGAACCCAAACAGCTATGGATGCCTGTCCCGAACGCCAGATGGCGACGGGAATTTTCCCGGGAAATGTCAAATTTACCCGGCTCTTCAAACACCGATGGATCGTGATTAGCCGCCATGGGAGAAAGAAAAATCCGCTGTCCGACTTCCATCTTCTTGCCATGCCATTCAAATGGCTCCTTGACGACACGAACCGTGACTTTCGTATGGGACTCCCAGCGCATGATTTCCTCCACCACATTGGAGACAAGCGCCGGATTGGCTTCAAATTCCGCCCGCGCATCGGGGTTGAGTATCAATGCCCGAAGACCATTGCCGATCATGCCCACCGTCGTCCGGTTGCCCCCAAAAAGAACGAGAATACCCGTTCCGATGGCCTCTTCACGGGATAGCTTGTCGCCCTCGCTTTCGGCCGCAACAAGGCGCGCCATCAGATTATCTTCGTCGGATGAGGTGCTTTCAATCACGGCGGTCAGATATTCTTCCAGCGCCTCAATCGCCTTATGGGCCTTTTCCAGACGGTTGTCGTCAGCGACATAACCGCCGATCACCGACGAGATTTCTTCAGACCAGGCCATGAACTTATCCTGATCATCAACGGAAACGCCCAGCATACTGCACACCACAGGTCCCGGAACCTGAAAGGCCACTTCCTGCATCAGGTCAATGGGCGTCGTCGGGTCCTTTTCCAATTTCTCAGCCACAGCAGCAACGCGGCTCCGCACCAGTTCCTTGATGCTGGCATCCATCTGCGCCACTACCTGAGGCGTAAAGGCCTTGTGAACGATACTGCGCAGACGACGATGCTCCGGCTCGTCCTGAAACGCCATCCAGGTCTCCAGAATGCCAATGGTTCGACCAATGGTATCCCGCTGGGATTCCTTCAGTCTCCGCTCCCGGAAAAGCTTGATCCGGTTGGCCGACAGGCGATCATCCTTAAAGCCGTCCGTCACATCGTCAAAACGGGTCACGAACCATGCCTTATGCCGGTCGTTCCAATGAATGGGCTCCTGCTCGCGGATGCGATTGAGATAACTCAGCGGATTTTCCGTGAATTCCGGATTAACGAAATCCGTCTTATCGACATCCAATGTATCCGTTGTCATGGCTGTTCTCCAGTTCTATTAAAAATACGCTACGGAGTATTTTCGGGAGGCCGTAGCGCGAGTTCTTCCAACTGTTAAATGATGTCTGCCTTGCGTAAGTCATCAAGTTCCCTCTCTGACATCCCGAGAAGGGATTTGAGCAGGCTATCTGTATCTGCACCAAGCGTCGGTGCCGCCTTAAGTGGCGGAGCCGGTGTCGCGCTGAACTTCGGTTGCGGCGCCTGTATCTTTATTAAACCTGCTTTTTCCGTCTCTATTTCCATCATGCTTTGCCGCGCGGCATAATGCGGATCAGCCAGAATATCTTCCGCAGAATATATAAAGGCATAGGCGACATTGAATTTGTCCAGCCGAGAGGCAACCTCTTCAACCGGCGTATTCTTTATCCAGTCACGGACAATGCCGTTTATTTCGACAATATTCTCCCACCTCGCCGCATGGCTGGTGAATTTGGGATCTTTAGGTAAGTCCGGACGCTCCATCGCGCTCGCCAGGCTTTCAAAAACCGAATTGGCGGACACCGTGATGACAATGAAGCGCCCGTCACTGGTTTCGAAATGATCGCCAGGCGCGGCGGCAAAATGCATATTGCCATTACGCTGCCGGTTCATCCCCACCTTGTCACAGGCCGTCGCGAGAATATCGGTAAAACGGAAGATTGATTCAAATAGCGACAGGTCAATATGCTGCCCCGTCCCGCCCTTTGCATCGCGATTGTAAATCGCAACCATCACTGAAAAGGCGCCCAGAATGGCTGACTGATAGTCCGCCATTGCCGTGCCCGGACGAACCGGCGGGCGATCCGGATAGCCGGTGATATTGAGCAAACCACCCATGGCAAGGGCAATCCGGTCATAGGCGCGCCGCTGGGAATAGGGCCCCGTCTGCCCAAAGCCTGACACGCTCAGCATGATCAGGTTCGGGTTTTCCTTGGCCAGCGCGTCATAACCGATGTTCCAGCGGTCCATGGTCCCGGGACGGAAATTCTCCACCACGACATCCACATGCCGGGCAAGACCGCGCAGGATTTTCTGCCCGTCCGGCACACGCAGGTTGGCCGTCACCGATTTCTTGTTGCGGTTTTCCACATGCCAGTAGAGCCCTTCCCCATTGACCTGCGGTCCCACGCCACGGAGCGGATCGCCGCTTCCCGGCTGCTCCACCTTGATAACCTCGGCCCCAAAATCGGCAAGCAATGTCCCGACGACAGGCCCCGCGATCATGGTCCCGACATCGAGGACACGGATGCCGGAAAGCGGGCCTTTATTACTATTATTATCACTCATAAACAGTTTCTCACTTGCTCTCTACAGGGCGAAAACGGGGAACGAAATTCCCATCGCCAATATCATCCCACCAGATTTTCACTTTCATGCCGATTTTCACCTGATCGGTCGGAATGTCCGTCACATTGCTGACCAGACGAACCCCGTCCATCCCCTCGAAAGTCAGAATGCCAACAACATAGGGGAGCTTTGACTTTACCGCCGGATGGCTCGCGTGATGGACAACGGTGAAGGAAAAAACTTCCGCTTCCTCCGGTGCATCGACCCATTTGATATTCGTTGAATGGCAGTGCGGACAGATCGGTGTTGGCGGATGCCGGAGCTGACCGCAATCGGCGCAAGACTGAAAGCGCAGATGCTTCTCCTTGCAGGCGTTCCAGAAATCGGCTTCATACATGACCGGCGTTGGTTGCGGCATTGTCTCAGGAAAATAGGGCATTATGACCTCCCCAGAATGATGGCGCCTGACGGCGAGGTACCGAGGCCGGACGTAACAAGACAGGTTTCGGCATTCTCAACCTGTGACGTGGACTGCCCGCGAAGCTGGCGCACCCCCTCAATCATCAGGTTGACGCCATGAACATAGGCCTCAGAAAGCTGGCCGCCGGAAGTATTGATCGGCAGCTTTCCGCCCTTCCAGCGGATATTTCCTTCCTCAACAAAGGCCCCGCTCTCGCCCTTGCCGCAGAAGCCGAAATCCTCCAGCGCCATCAGAACGAGACCGGAGAAATGATCATAAATCTGTGCGACATCTATATCTGCGGGGGTAAGCCCCGCCTTCGCAAAGAGCTCCTTTGCAATCCGCCGGTTATTGGTGGAACAATAGGTCTCTGTCGGCATATTGTGACTGCCAAGAGGACCCGTCCCCCATCCCGTACCGCTGCCATGGGCCGCCGCCAGAATTTCAACGGATTTACTCTCCAGATCCCGCGCCCGCTCCTTCGTGGTGATCACAACGGCGGCCGCCCCATCAGTTTCAAGGCAGCAGTCATAGAGCCGCAGCGGTTCGGCAATCCAGCGGGAGGCGAAATACTGTTCCTTCGTCAGTTCCTTACCCCCCATCACCGCATTCGGGTTCCGGTTGGCATTGGCGCGCGCATTCAGGGCGATCTCCGCCAGATGCTCCGGCTTGATCGGATAGTCATGCATGAACCGCTGAACCAGTGGCGCCAACATCTGGGCCGGGGCAAACAGCCCATAGGGGAAAATAAAACTGCTGTGCGGACGATCTCCGCCAAAAAGGCCGAAGCGCTGCCCCTGCCCCTGACACAGGCCGCGATAGGCAACGACAACATCGGCCTGACCAGATTCGATTGCCGCACAGGCCAATGATATTGCCCCGCAGGAGCCACCACCGCCTCCGCCCCAGACCATGGCGGAATAGCGCAACTCCGGCACGCCAAGAGCAACCTGCATCAGCGGTGCATGATTTGTATCATTTGAAAAGGAAGTGAAGCCATCAATATCCGTTACTTTTAATCCGGCATCGCGAACGGCGGAAACTATCGCTTCCGCTGTTACCTGAAACTGGCTTCTATCTTTGATACCACCCCATTTCGTATATTCGCTCTGTCCGACGCCAACGATATGAGGCTTTCTGTTAGATGTTCCCATGAACTCCCGCTACCCATTAAAATTTTGTTTCTTGAAATATCATACTTGCATATCAGTAATATCAATGCAATATAAAAAGAGCCTCGAAAGCGACCTGTCACATGTGTTAAAAATATGCGTCGCAGCGCTCATAACAGAAGAGTTCATCAAGACTTATGTCGACTGAAATTGAAAGAATCGTTATTGCAGGTGCCGGTCAGGCCGGAGTTCAGGCTGCGCTGTCGTTGCGCATCGAAGGCTTCACCGGAAAGATCGCGCTCGTCGGGGATGAAGCGTTCTTGCCGTATCAGCGCCCCCCGCTTTCCAAAGCCTATCTCAAAGGCAATGTAACCCGTGACGCGCTGCAGATTGCCAAACCCGCGCTTCTGGCGGAGCGGAACATTGATCTCCATCTTGGAGAGGTTGTCAGCAGCATTGACCGGGAGAAAAAATGCCTGCTCCTTGCAGAGGGCAAGGCTCTTTCCTATGACCGGCTGATCCTTGCGACCGGCACCCGCAGCCGCCCGCTATCCATACCGGGGGCGAACCTTCCGGGCGTCGTCATGCTGCGGACAGTCACCGACGCTGATTGCCTGGCCCGATTGCTGGGCGGCGCCAGACAAATTGCGATTATTGGCGGGGGGTTTATTGGTCTCGAATTCGCTGCCGTTGCCCGGGAGCTGGATAAACAGGTCACCGTGATCGAGGCAAGCTCCCGCGTCATGATGCGCGCGGTCAGCCCGGAGATATCGAATTTCTTTGAAAAGACGCATCGCGACAAAGGCGCGACGGTGATTTGCAATGAAGGCGTTTCAGAGATAGTTTCGGAAAACAACCAGCTAAAGGGCATACGCCTTGCCAGTGGCAAAGAGTTTCCGGCTGATCTGGTGATGATCGGCGTCGGCGCCCTGCCAAATTGTGGCATTGCCGAAGCGGCCGGGCTCGCGGTTGAGGACGGCATTCTTGTGAATGACGCCCTTCAGACGTCCGATTCGCATATCTTTGCGATCGGTGATTGCTGCCGCGTTCGGGCAGATGGGGGCCGCCACCTCACCCGCATCGAATCTGTCCAGAACGCAACCGATCAGGGGAGGCATGCCGCATATGTCATTATGAAGGCCCCCTCGCCCTATCAGGCGGTCCCCTGGTTCTGGAGCGATCAGTATGAGTATAAACTGCAAATGGCCGGGTTGATCTCCGAGGCGGATACACAAATAATCAAAGGGTCTCCGGCAGACGGGAAGTTTTCAGTCTTTTCTTTTAAAAGTGGCATCTTTATCGGCTCGGAATCGGTGAACAGCCCGCTTGATCATGTCCTGACACGAAAAGCATTAAATGAAAACATCGCCCTCTCACCGGATTATCTTTCGGACGCCACGGTCAGCATCAAGCAGGCCATTGAAGCAGCGACAGCAACATAACGCAGAAACGACGCACACAACAGACAATCGAGGAAGAATGATGCGGATTTCAGTTACCGACACCAACGGCACACAACATGATATCGAAGCTAAAGAGGGCGACAAGGCAATGGAGGCCATCCGGGATTCCGGCCTTACCATCGCCGCGCTTTGCGGTGGGTGCTGCTCCTGCGCAACCTGTCATGTCTATGTCAGCGATGACTGGGCAGACAAACTCCCGCCCCGTTCAGAAGATGAGGAAGCCTTGCTGGAGCTTGTCGCCGAACTGCGGCCCGCGTCCCGCCTGTCATGCCAGATCATCATGGAACCCGCCTTTGACGGGATCGAACTGGAACTTTCCAGCGATACAAATCTTTAAAATTAGAACCAAGGGAAGAGCTGTATATGTTGCCCGAACACAAGCATTTCATTAACGGAACCTGGGTTGCAAGCCGGGAAAGCATCACGGTGGTCAACCCATCTGACTGCACCGAGATCGCCAAAATTGCCCGGGGCGGCCGCACCGAGATTGATGCCGCCGTCACCGCAGCGCAAGCCGCTATCGACGGAGAATGGGGCCGCCTGACGGGCGAGGAACGCGGTCGCCTGATGTATAAATTCGCCGAACTTGTCCGCCGCGACACCGACAAACTTGCGGCTATCGAAAGCCGGGATGTAGGCAAACCTCTCAGCGTCGCAAAATCGGATGCCGCCGTCTGCGCCCGCTATTTCGAATATTACGCAGGCGCCGCTGACAAGCTGCACGGTGAAACAATCCCGTTCCAGAATGGCTTTTCAGTCATGACCATTTATGAACCTCATGGTGTGACCGGACACATCGTTCCCTGGAACTATCCGCTGCAGATGACCGGCCGCTCTATTGCGCCGGCCCTCGCCGTTGGCAATGCAATCGTGCTGAAACCGGCGGAAGATACCTCCCTCTCCGCCCTCGCCCTCGCGGAATTATTCCGTGAAGCAGGATTTCCCGCAGGCAGCGTCAATGTTGTCACCGGTCTTGGCGAGGAGGCAGGCGCCGCCCTCACCTCTCATCCAGGCATCTCCCACATCAGCTTCACCGGTTCGCCAGAAGTGGGCACGCTGGTGCAGGAAGCTGCGGCGAAGAATGTCATTCCGGTCACCCTGGAACTCGGCGGCAAATCACCGCAGATTGTCTTTGCCGATGCGGATATGGACGATGCGGCCACAACCATCGTCCGGGGCATCACCTATAATGCCGGGCAAACCTGTAGCGCCGGATCGCGCGCGCTGATTGAGGCCTCGATCTATGACAGCTTCACCCAGGAGCTTGCCAATCGTTTCGAAAAAGTGACTGTCGGCGCAGGCAATCAGGATCTCGATCTCGGCCCCGTCGTCAACAAAGCCCAGAAAGAACGGATTGAAGGCTTTATCGAACTCGCGAAAAAAGACGGGCTACCCATTCTCGCGCAAGGAAAGATGGGCTCCAACGCGCCGGAAAATGGGTATTATGTCACGCCAACGCTGATCGGCGATGTGCCGCCGGATCACCCGCTGGCGCAGCAGGAAATTTTCGGTCCCGTCCTTGTCGCCATCCGCATGAAAGATGAAGAGGATGCCGCCCGCATCGCCAACGGAACGCCTTATGGCTTGGCCGCAGGCATCTGGACACGCGACATCGGCCGCGCCATGCGCCTGTCGGCTAATGTAAAATCCGGTCAGGTCTTTATCAATAATTACGGTGCCGGGGGCGGCGTTGAACTCCCCTTTGGCGGGATGAAGGCATCCGGTCACGGCCGGGAAAAGGGGTTCGAGGCCTTATACGCCTTTGCAACGCTAAAAACCGTGGTCATCAAACACGGCAATTAACAGTTTCATCGGGCTCATATGCGGCCCGGTTTTCTCCAGGTGGAACAGGGCGCGTGCCCTGTTCCATTGCTTACTAAAATATACTCCAGAGCATTTAAACCAACCGTTTGAATTTCTATTAAATTATTTTTAACCGGTTTATTTGTTTAATTTGGAAACAACTTCTATAGCAATATCTATAAACTGCTGGAGATACGGAGAGGATTGACGTTCCCTGAGTTCTGCGAGATAGACGGTTCGCCTCGGCTCCGGGACAAGCGGTACAGCGACGAGTTCCCCTTTGCGAATTTCTTCCGTACAGGTGGATTTTGGCAAGATGGTCGCCATACGCCCCTGAGCCACAAGCTGGCGGGTCAGAGGCAAGCTGTCCACTTCCAGCCTTGGCCGGAGTGAAATTCCTTCCTCATCAAAATAATTCTTGATGATCGCCATGGACCCCAGCAGGGAAGCCGGAAGGATCATGTCCAGATCCTCCACCTTCTTGCGCGCCACCTGGGGAGACAGGGCCAGCGGATGGTCTTTACCGACAATCAGGAACAGAGGCTCCTCCATCAGCTTTTGCAGGCTGATCTTGGCGTTCTTCGGCGTCTGTATGACCACGGCGACATCCACCTCGCCATTGGCCAGATGCAAATAGACATTGCCCGTGGATGCCTCCACCGCGGAAAGCATGATGTCGGGATACAGTTTCGAAAACCGGGCAATGATGTCCGGCATATAGCTCGACATAAAGCTCGGCGGACCGGCGACGCACAGCTTTTCTATCGTCGTGTTGGAATGCGCTTCCAGTTCTGAAATGGTCTGGACCATCTCATCCAGTATCTCGGCGGCGTGACGATACAGAATTTCTCCATGCGGCGTCAGCTTCACGCCATGACCTGTCCGCTCCAGCAGTTGAACGCCCAAGTCCGATTCCAGCACCTGAATCTGGCGGCTGATCGCGGATTGGGCGACGCCCAGCAATGCCTCGGCCGTTGTAAAGCGCCCGCTTCTCGCCACATGATAGAAGTAGAATAACCGCCGCGAATCAATCAATCCCCGCGATGCGATAAGCGCGAGATCGCTGCGCGAGCCGCCTTTTTTTGCCGCCATTACACTCCGCTCCAGAACCATATCTGGTCATTACTTTTCCTGCCACACAACTGCTTACCAGAGGAAACCGCCGGGGCTAACTGCAAAGCAGAAAAACTGAAAGGCAGATCCGGAATTCCGCCCTTCTATTGCATCAGATTCGGGACAAAAGTCACGATTTCCGGGAAAATGATCAGCAACAGTAATGCGGCGAATTCAGCGATCAGAAATGGCGTGATCCCCTTGAAGCCCTGCGCCGGCGACACTTCCTTTGAGGCCGACGATACAACGAAAACATTCATGCCCACCGGCGGTGTGACCAGCCCGATTTCAATCGTTTTCACGACAATGATCCCCATCCAGATCGGATCGAACCCCAGATTGACGATAATCGGAAATACAAAAGGCAACGTCAGGATCATGATTTCCAACTGGCTCATGAACATGCCGAGCACGATATAAAGCAAGATCACGACCGCCAGAATTGCATGGGGCGGCCAGTCCAGACCGGTAATGTAGCTTTCCACCGTATTGCTGGCGCCCGTCAGGATCAAATAGAAGGAGAAAATATAGGCTCCGATCAGCAGCACCAGGATCATAACTGTAGAATTGAGCGCCCGGCTGAGCGAGTCGCCGAAACCCGACAGGGTAAAAGGCTCAAGTCCGGCAGACGGTATCCGGTACAATAACAGCCAGATGATCAGCACCGCCATCACACCGACGGCGCTGGCCTCTGTGGTTGTCACAGCACCGGTGTAAAGTGCCGCAAATATCGCCAGGATGACCAGCAGAAACGGCCAGACGTAGCGTATTGCATCCCACCGTTCTCGGAGAGTGGCTGCCACTTCCATGACAGGCGCCGCATTTTTATCCGCACGGGTCCAGATCGTGATCGTCAGCATATAGATCACAACGGTAATGATACCAGGCACCATGCCGGCGATCAGAAGTTTGCGAATGGATGTTTCCGTTATGATCCCGAAAATGATAAGGGGGATGCTGGGCGGAATAAGAATGGCAAGCGTGCCCGCAATACTGACAGTGCCCGCCGCAAATTCTTTCGAGTATCCCCGCTTCAGCATCTCAGGAATAGCAATACGGGACATGGTCGCCGCCGCCGCGATGCTGGAGCCAGAAAGCGTGCCGAAGGCAGCCGAGGCCAGCATTGTCGCCACGGCAAGCCCCCCGCGATAATGTCCAACCAGGCTGTTCGCAGCCCGGAAAAGCCGGGTTGTGATACCGCTCTGGGTCGCGATTTCCGCCATCAGGATAAACATGCCGATGGCAACAATGGTAAAACTCGCCGTCGTGCTATAGGGGATATTGGACAAGGCACCCATGGCGCCACTCCAACCAAGAATCTGAAGAGCGCCGATCGCGCCGGATATGGCCAGAGCAAAAGCAACCGGCATGCCCGCAAAAAGAAAAATGAACAGCAGCAGGATAGGAAGATATTCCAGAAACACTATTACTCTCCTCCGTCTTGAGACGGACGCCGGGGGATAAGGTGGCAGAGGGCAGCCATGAAGCAACCAAGGGCGACAATGCTATAGGCGATAACGGCGGGCGTTTCTATCTGCCCGACAGGCCACTGGCCCTCCACATAGGCATCATAAGCACGGAGACCCGCCTGCCAGCCACATAGTAACCAGAAGACAACGATCAGCAGGGAAAAGATTGCTTCTCTGAGACGCATCAGGAGCGGCCATTTTTCGAGCCGGATAATATCGACCCGCATATGGCCGTCATGACGGGCGGCGAGCGCAATTGCAAAGAACACGACAATCGGCTGCAACATCCCCTCAACAATTGCCTGCATTCCAAGAATGGGCGATGAGAAAAGATAGCGGCCTGTCGCATCCAGGGTGATGCCAATGACGATAAGGCACATGGCCAGCTTCGCCATTAAGGCAAAGCTGGCTGCGGACTTATCACCAAGATTGATCAGAGAGTTCCGAAAATTCACGGTTTACGCCTCATACTTCCGGCTGGCAGGATCAGCTATCGCCGAGGGTATGAGCCGGCAGATCTTCCGGAGCTTCTGCGGCTGTCTTATGGAAAGCTTCAAGCTCTTCCAAGACCTTTTTGCCCGGATGGTTGCTGGCTTCCATGTCGCTCACCCATTTGGCACGGATAGGCTCAAACGTTTTCTTAAGCGCGGCGACATCTTCCGCAGGCCACTCATAGGTCTTCAAACCCTTCGCTTTAAGTTCCGCCAGAGCCTCGACATTCATGTCCAGCGTCTGGGTCTGCGCCGTGATGGAGGCTTTGCGCCCCGCATCCAGCACCGCCTGACGCTGCTCCGGCGTCAGCTTGTCGAACACTTTCTTGGAAATGGCATAAACCAGACCGGACGGTCCCGGAAGGCCCGAATTGACAGTGGTATGGTTCAACACCTCGCCAAGTTTGTAGCTCCCCCAGTTGGAGAAAGCATACACGGTGGCATCAATGGTGCCACGCTCAATCGCCTCGACAATTTCCGGCGTTTTAATGGCGACGGGAACGGCGCCAATGCTGGTGACGATATCGTCGAAAACACCGCCCGAAGAGCGAATCTTCATCCCCTTGACCGATGCCATATCAGGCAGAGGCAACTTAGCCGTATGAATTTCGTAGGCGGCATTTGAGCTGAAAACCAGCGGCACCAATCCATTCTTTTCCCACTCATCCTTGATGAGGCCAGGCGAAACACTTGCCCGCATATAGCTGTTCGTCAGCTCCCACGGAGTCCAGCCATGCGGGACATTGATAACCTGCGACAGCGGGAATTCCTCCCGGTGATACGGCATAACGACAAGGCCGATATCGGCAATACCGGTTTGCAGGCTGCGCACCGTATCACGCGGCTTGAAAAGCTGTCCGGCAGGGAAAACACGGAAGTCGATTTCGCCGTTTGTGGCCTGCTTCACCTCTTCCATGAAAACATTGATGCCATGGGAGACCAGCGGATGTTTTTCGCCAATGTAATATCCCACTTTCAGGGTTTCGGCTGCCTGAACCGGCTTCGCGGTCATTGCCGACCCGCCAATTGCGACAGCCACGGAAAAGACTGCCGCGCACAACATCCCCGGCACAAATTTGTGCATATTCTTCATCTGGTACCTCCCCATTCTTCGGGTTTTCAAATATGAGTTATATTAAATTGATATATCAATAACATCATTTATGCAATATGAATGTGACTCGGGATTGATCAAATCCACGCGGAATATGGATTATACTTCCCCTACAAGGAGTTAAGGGAGAGAATACGACCCTCATCTTTAAGGGAAGCCATGTTGATGGGGTGGAAGGAGTTTTTTTGAGGGGATTGTCGCAACAGATGGCATACGCAGTCATAACATGCGAGAATCTGCGCGGGGCAATTAGAGGTATCGCGTAGTCCGTCACATCGGCAGGAATGAGCCGTATTCAGCAACCGTTCACAATGTCAGGAAAACTGGCATGAAAATTTAGATAATCGTCCGTTGATACAGGCCGACGGCGCCTTTTCATAAAACCCAGGATAAAAAGGCAGTTGCCCGGGGCGCAGCAATAATCCGCCCCGGGCATATTGAAACAACCGGACTTCCCTATGCGTCGGCGGGGACAACGCTTTTCACAATAGAGGAATCCAGTGCTTCAAATTCATTAAGACCGATCAGGTCATACAGCTCAGCCCGGGTCTGCATCTCATCCAGCATCCCGGCTGTCGACCCATCCCTGCGGATCGTGGCGTAAAGCTTTTCCTGCGCCTTGTTGGCCACCCGCAAGGAAGAAACCGGCCAGATCACCATGCGATAGCCCATCTCTTCAAATTCGCTGGCCGTAAATACCGGCGTTCGGCCAAACTCGGTCATATTCGCGAGAAGCGGTACACCCGGCATTTTTGCGGCAAACTCACGGAACATCTCCGCATTTGTCAAGGCTTCGGGGAAAATCGCATCGGCCCCCGCCTCAAGATAAAGCCGGGCGCGAGCAACAGCCGCGTCGATGCCTTCGCTTGCCGCCGCGTCAGTGCGGGCAATGATATACAAATGCCGACGGGCTTTGGCGGCGGCGGCCACTTTCATCGCCATCTCGGTGGGCTCCACCAGCCGTTTGTCATTGAGATGTCCGCATTTTTTCGGCAGATGCTGATCCTCAATCTGGACGGCACCGGCCCCCGCATCCTCGAAAGTGCGGATCATATGCATGACATTCAGTACCTCGCCATAGCCGGTATCTCCGTCGGCCAGAATGGGTAGGCCGCTCGCACGGGCAATCTGCCGGATAAAAAAGGCCACTTCATCCACTGTAATGATGCCGAGATCGGGCAACCCCATGGATGCCGTCATCGCCGCACCGGAAAGATACACGGCATCGAACCCCGCCGCCTTCGCCTGAAGTGCCGCCATGCCATTGTGCGCACCCGGCAATTGCAGGATTCCGCCACGCTCCACCAGCTCCCTAAACCGCTCGCCCGCGGGCTTTTCGGGGTAGTTTTCGGCTTGCAGATAAGTCATATGAGTCTCCTTATGCGACGTGGCTTCCGATCACCGCCTGCCCCCTTTCCGCAAGCGGAACAAAGGCTTGATTTTCAGGGCCGATGTAATTGGCTGACGGGCGAATGATCTTGTTATCCTGTCGTTGCTCGATGATATGAGCGGCCCACCCCGCTGTGCGTGAAATCACGAACAGCGGCGTGAACATCGCCGTGGGGACGCCCATCATATGGTAGGAGACGGCGCTGAACCAATCGAGATTGGCGAACATTTTCTTGGTCTCCGCCATAACGCCTTCAATACGGTTCGCGATTTCGAACATCTTCAAGGATCCCGCTTCTTGCGAAAGCTCCTGCGCGACCCGTTTGATAACGACATTACGCGGATCAGAAATCGTGTAGACCGGGTGACCGAAGCCGATAATCACCTCTTTCGCAGCCATACGGCGACGGATATCCGCCTCCGCCTCATCGGCCGAGGCATAGCGTTTCTGAATATCGAAAGCGACTTCATTGGCACCGCCATGTTTCGGCCCGCGCAAGGCGCCGATGGCCCCGGCAATGGCCGAATAGAAATCGGACCCCGTTCCAGCAATGGAGCGCGCCGTAAAGGTGGAGGCATTAAATTCATGCTCCGCATACAAAATGAGAGAGATATGCATCGCCCGAATATGCGACTCTGACGGGGCCTTGCCATGCAACAGATGCAGGAAGTGAGCGCCGACGGACGCATCATCGGTTTCAAGGTCAATCCGCCGTCCATGATGGGCGAAGTGGTACCAGTAGAGCAGCATGGAGCCTAAGGATGCAATCAGACGATCCGCAATATTTCGTGCATCGGCATGGTTGTGATCTGCCGCCTCCGGCAGCACACAGCCGAGCGTGGAAACCCCGGCGCGCATGACATCCATCGGATGGGTCGCCGCCGGTAACAACTCCAGCGACCGCTTTACCGCATCCGGCAAACCCCGCAGAGAGCGCAACTTCTCATTATAAGACTTGAGTTCGGAAACCGTCGGCAAGGAGCCGTGGATCAGCAGATAGGCTATCTCCTCGAACGTGCAGCTTTCCGCGATATCGAGAATATCATATCCGCGATAATGCAGGTCATTGCCACTACGTCCCACAGTGCAGAGCGCGGTGTTCCCCGCGACAACGCCGGAAAGAGATACGGATTTTTTCGGTTTTGGCAAAGTCATATCTATTCTCCCTGTTCCTTGGTGAGCGCACGATCAAAAATGCCGGGTTTCGCCGGACTGCCGAGTTTTGAGGGGTCGACGGCAATATTGAGGCCCGACAGCTCCCGCGGGCGGAGAACAGGCAAACGCTCAACCGTTTCAAGAAAGCGATCCTGCTCTTCCCGGCTGACGATATCTTCGGCCAGGGTGCGGAATTTTTCCACATATTGCGGTCGGGCAAAGGGCCGCGCGCCCAGCGGATGGGCATCGGCAACCGCCAGTTCATCCGCCATGATCCGGCCATCCTCAAAGGTGATGACAACGCGCCCGCCAAAGGCTTTTTCTTCGGGATCCCGGCTGTGATAGCGGCGTGTCCATTCCGGATCTTCAAGGGTGCTGACCTTGCGCCAGAGGGCAACCGTTTCCGGACGTTGTGCCCGTTCCGGCGCGTAAGATCGTTCATGATGCCAGCCGCCATCCTCAAGCGCGACCGCGAAAATATACATGATGGAGTGATCGAGCGTTTCACGGCTCGCATTCGGATCCATCTTCTGTGGATCATTCGCGCCGGTCCCAATGACATAATGGGTATGGTGACTCGTATGGATCACGATGCTTTGCACATCTTTGAGTTTCCTCCCCTGCCCGGCAATGGTCCCGCCCATTTTCCGCGCCAGATCAATGAGGGCCTGACTTTGATATTCCGCAGAATATTCTTTGGTATAGCTGTCCATGATGGCCCGCTTTGCCTCACCCGCTTCCGGGAGTGGCACGGAATATTCGGCGGTCGGGCCACCCAGCAGCCAGGCAATGAAACCATCCTCTCCTTCCCAGGCAGGGGATGGGGCGCCTTCTCCGCGCAAGGTACGATCAACCGCCTCGACCGCCATTTTTCCCGCAAAAGCCGGGGCATAGGCCTTCCAGGAGGAAATCTCCCCCTTTCGCGACTGACGGGTCGTTGTCGTCACATGCAGCGCCTGCTGCACCGCCTGATAGATGACTTCTGTCGGCAGGTTCAGGGCCGTGCCGATACCCGCTGCGGCGGACGGGCCGAGATGAGCGATATGATCAATCTTATGCTCATGCAGACAGATGCCCTTTACCAGATTGATCTGAATTTCATAGCCGGTCGCAATGCCGCGTATAAGATCTTCCCCCGACAGGCCGCAATGCTGCGCCACCGCCAGGATCGGCGGAATATTATCGCCGGGATGGGAATAATCTGCGGCCAGGAATGTATCGTGATAATCCAGCTCCCGCACAGCCACACCATTGGCCCAGGCGGCCCATTCCGGCGAGAAGCGCCGGTTGGAAGCAAGACCAAAGATGGTCGCACCGACTCCGCGCTCATGGGACATCGCCTGAGCCCGCGCGCTTTTGATCGGACGACGGGCCAGCGAGGCAACCGCAACTGATGCATTATCAATCATGCGGTTGCCGATCATCTCCACCACGTCGTTATCAAGCGGAACATTATCGCTGGCGACTTCGGCGATTTTCCAGGCAAGCTGGTCTTCGCGCGGCAACATGTCACTGGATTTGTAAGTACGAACGCTATGCCGTTTCATTGATTTCTTTTTCCTTTTTAATCACGATCTCGGAGTTATCCTGCGGCAAAGGACGGGGCTGGCCGTTTGCATCGACAGCCACCATGATGAACCGACCACGGATCGCTGTAATACGGACACCATCGGAAAGGGTCTCCGACACCGCATTCACTTCCACGGTCAGCGACGAGCGCCCTGTCGTTATGATAAACGCCTTCATTTCCAGCAGGCTGCCGAGCTTTATCGGCGCGACAAAATCCACCGCTTCTGACCGCGCCATCACAACGGCACGGCGCACATAACGAGAGGCACAGATGAAAGCGGCCTTGCCTAACATCTCAAGCGCATTGGCCCCGTAAAGCGTGCCGTAATGATTTGTCTGCTCGGGCAGAACCAGCTCGAAAAAGCTGATTTCCCCCGTGGGCGCGGCCTGTAATGTCACCTGAAATTCCCGTTCATTCACACCAGTTAACTCTTTACTATTTGCAACATACGCATATCATCACCTTCGTAAACTACTGATAATGCATAGTTTTGTGCGCCAAATGTCGTGAAATTGCAAAGTTTGCAAAGTTTGAGAAGACAAAACATCGGCTTTTACTGGCGGGAAACGAGATGGATAAATGAAAAAGCTGTTCATGGGTGTGAAAATCAAGAAGTTGCGGGAAGAAAGGCAACTCACGCAGCAGGCGCTTGCCGATAGCCTGGGCATTTCCCTCAGCTATCTTAACCAGATGGAAAACAATCAGCGCCCGCTCACCATCTCGGTCCTGCTCAAGCTGAATGCGGCCTTCGGCATTGATATCCAGCTCTTTTCAGAAGAGGCCGATGCGCGTCTGATCGGAGAGTTGCGCGAAGCCCTGTTTGATCCCGCCATAAACGAGAGAATCGCCATCGCCGAATTACAAGAACTGGCAAGCGGGATGCCGGCGATCGGCCGTGCCATCGTCAGCCTGCATAAACGCCTGCATCGTACTAGCGAGCAATCCACCGCCCTCGCCCTGCGTCTTGGCGATGAACGGCAGGGAGATCCCGGGGGTCTGATGACGGCCCCCTTTGAGGAGGTTCGCGACTTTTTCTACGCCCGCAACAACTATATTGATGCCATCGACCGCCGGGCCGAGGCCATGGCCGACCAGCTTGATCTATACCATGGGAATAGTGCTGACCGGCTGAAGCAGTATCTTTCCGAGACCCATGACATTAGGGTCATTTACGAGAGGTTTGAAAGCACCCCCCAGGCCAAGCGCAATTACCGGGCGGACAACCGCAGCCTGCATCTTTCTGCGCGAATGACGTCTGGCCAGCAGGCCTTCCAGATGGCAACGCAGATTGCCTTTCTGGAGCTGGGTGAATTGATTGATACGGAAATTTCCCATGCGCTTTTCAGTTCCGCCGAGGCCCGTACCCTCGCCCGCATCGGCATCGCTAACTACTTTGCCGGGGCGCTGATCCTGCCTTATGGCACCTTCCTGAAATCGGCGGAAGAACTCCGCTATGACATCAGCCTGCTGGAACATCGTTTCGGCGTCGGATTTGAAACTGTCTGCCACCGCCTCAGCACCTTACAACGGGATGGCGCCAGCGGTGTCCCCTTCTTCTTTATCCGCGTTGATCGGGCGGGAAATATCTCCAAACGGCAGTCCGCGACCAATTTCCATTTTTCCCGCACTGGCGGCACCTGCCCCCTCTGGAATGTATATGAGGCTTTTACCCAGCCGGGGCGAATCCTGACACAGCTTTCCGAAATGCCGGACGGGCGCACCTATCTCTGGATTGCGCGCACGGTCGAACATTCCACGGGCGGATATGGCGATCTCGACAAATCTTTTGCCATCGGGCTTGGCTGCGACCTTCAGCATGCCCGCAAGCTCGTCTATTCAAAGGGACTATTGCTGGACGATCCTGGCGCCCGTACGCCCATTGGCGCCGGATGCAAGATTTGTGAACGGCCACATTGTCCGCAGCGGGCCTTCCCACCCGCCATTAAATCACTGATCATTGACCATAACCGCAGCAGCTTCACTCCCTATTCGGAAGGATGATGCCTCCGCATCCTAAGGCGAGCAAAAAAGAAAGGCGGGCCCGAAAGCCCGCCCCTCCCACAGCAATATCGGAATATTGATTATTCAGCGGCGAACTGGTTCATGGTGTTCGCTTCACCACCTGCTTTGAGGGCGCGGCTGCCGCCGACCATTTCCTTGAAGGTATCGCCAAGGTCCGAGCCAACTTCATGCTGATGCTTGACGGCGGAAATGCCGCGGCGGATTTCTTCGCGCTGAACAGTGCCGACATAGGCCAGCATCCGATCTTCGCCAAAGTAGCCGCGGGACAGTTCGTCGACAGATTTCGCAGTCAGATGGAAGGTCGGCAGGGTAATCAGGTTATGGAAAACGCCTGCGCGGGCAGAAATATCTCCCTGGAACGCACGCAGCCGCTCATCCGCCTCACGACCAAGCGCCGTCTGATCATAGTCAGCCTTCATCAACTCATTACCATCCGGATATTCATCGGCGGCAATTTTGCCTTCCTCTATCCACTGCTGCCGTACCTGCTTGCGGAGATTGAGGGTCCAGTTAAAGGAAGGCGAGTTGTTATAGGCAAGCTTCGCGTTCGGAACCGCCTTGCGCACGTCTGCCACCATGGAGGCAATTTCATCCACATTCGGAGTATCGGTTTCGATCCAGAGAAGGTCGGCCCCGCCCTGCGTCAGGGAAGCAATGCAATCTTCCACCACACGATCCCGGCCGGACCCTTCCTTGAACGGGAAAAGACCATTGGCGAGCCGGACAGGACGGACAAATTCACCATTCTGGAAGAGAGCAAGCTCCCCATCCCGCATGGGATTCGTGGCCGTGATCGGCTCTGTTTTCAGCCATTTAATATAGTCTGCGGCAAGATCGCCTGCTTCAAAGCTGACCGGCACTTTCTGCGTCAAACCAGCGCCCAGGCTGTCTGTCCGTGCGACAATCACACCGTCATCCACACCGAGTTCCTCAAACGCCAGGCGGCAGGCACGCAGCTTGTCGATGAAA
This sequence comes from Sneathiella sp., assembly GCF_002694385.1. Taxonomy (GTDB): domain Bacteria; phylum Pseudomonadota; class Alphaproteobacteria; order Sneathiellales; family Sneathiellaceae; genus Sneathiella. The sequence continues at coordinate 98,133 of NZ_NZMB01000005.1, read as the reverse complement.
TCTTCGCGTGGAACGGTTACTTTACCGTCCTGATGGCCGCACTGCTTGGCATCGGAGACCTGGTTTTCAATCTGCAGGCAGCAGGCGCCTGCCTTGATCAGCTCTTTCGCCAGCAGATAGGTTGCATGCTCATTGCCAAAACCAGCGTCGATATCCGCAATGATCGGCACTACATGGGTTTCAAAATTGTCGATGGCCTCAATGGCCTTCTGAGCGGCCTGTTCATTGCCTGCCGCACGGGCCGCTTTCAAATCCTTGAACAGATCATTGAGTACGACTTCATCCGCTTGGCGGAGGGAGGTGTAAATCTCCTGGATAAGCTCGGCAACCGCTGTCTTCTCATGCATCGACTGGTCCGGCAGGTGACCCCAGCGGTTACGAAGACCGGCCACCATCCAGCCGGACAGATAGACATAAACGCCTTTAGCCGACCCCCGAAGACGCTTGACGGACTTGATCATCTGCTGCGCATGAAAACCGGACCAGCAGCCGAGAGACTGGGTGAATTTCGAGCTATCTACATCATAGGCTGCCATATCCTCCCGCATCACCGTTGCCATGGCGCGGGCAATATCAAGATGGGTATCGAAGCTGTTCTGGATGCGGAGCTGTACAATATCATCGACACTGACGCCTCCTGCTGTCTGGCCCGAGGGATAACGCGCCAGAACTTCGGCACGGATTTCGGAATATGACTTACCGCGTTGCATGAATAGTCCTTTCTGTGTGGGGAAATAAAATTTTGAGTGGAAATTTCGACCGGTCAGAAACCCGCCGCAAGGAAAGGCATAACGGTGTGGGGGCTTCGTTTTTCACGGTAAGGGCGGCAGGTCTTGGACGTCGATACTCCCAACCCCATGTCCCCGATATCACGAAGCCCCCGCGGGGACACCGCCAATCGGACAGGCAATGCGTCTGAATATTTCATGACGCCCGGTAAAAAGGCTGACCCGATCTGACAGATCATGCGAAAGACGGACTTCCTCCGGCCTTCACCTATCCTGACATTGTCCCGTGACACCCTCATTTCCCAATCCTTGCCTATCCGGTTGATCATTTTTTGTAAGATTAGTAATGTAATTTTTTAACGCATCCATTTTTTGTAGAATTAGCGTCACCCTGTCACAACAGTAAGTAAGTTAATCCGTCAAATGTAAGGTTTGTCACATGCCCAAAAGGGAAGAAAAACTCGTTATTGGACAGAGGGTTAAAGTCTTCAGAAAGTCCCTTGGCCTGACTCAGGCGCAAATGGCGGCAGAGCTTGATATTTCACCGAGTTACATCACTCTTATCGAGGCGAATCAACGTCCTGTATCCGCAAAGTTACTACTGCGTCTGGCCGAGGTATTTGATGTCAAAATATCGGAGCTGGCACCCAGCACGAATGTGCAGCTTGCTTCCGATTTCGCCTCAATCCTGAAAGATCCGCTTCTGGAGGCAGAGGGAATCACCCCCGCAGAGATCGAATCTGTACTCGAATCAGCGCCAAAAATTGCGGCGGCACTGGTGCATCTGCATGAAAAGCACAGCCAGCTCCTGCTTCGGGATCAGGCCGATGACAACCCGCTGACCGACCGCGACAAGGTTGACCTGCTGGCGCAATCCTCCCGCCCCGTCGAAAAGGTGCGGGCGTGGTTTTATGAAATTCACAATTATATTGATCCGCTGGATCGGGCGGCCGAACAGATGGCGGACGTATTAAACTTCAACCGGGGCGTACCGAACCTGCGCTTCAGCGAACGGCTGGCCACTCATAAAATCCGGATCCGCATTATGCCGAGCCATGTCATGGGACCGTATTTGCGGCGCTATCAGCCGCACAGCCATGAATTGCTGCTTTCCGAATTGCTGGAACAACCCAGCCGTCGGTTTCAGATGGCGGTCCTGCTGGCCAAGCTGGAATATGATGATCTGGTCGAAGACGTGTTATTGCAGTCCGGCTTGCAGGGAGAAGATACGCTCGCCCTCGCCCGGGTCAGCCTGTATAACTATTTCGCCGCCGCCCTGATGATGCCCTATCAGGCGTTTCTCGCGGCCTGTGAATCCGAACGCTATGATGTCGAGTTGATCAGCCATCGCTTTGGCGCCAGCTATGAACAGGCCGCGCATCGCATGTCCACATTACAACGCCCCGAAGCGCGCGGCATTCCTTTTTTCTTTGTCAGAATAGACCGCGCGGGCAATGTCTCCAAACGCTTCAGTGCGGGGCGCTTCCCCTTCTCCAAATTCGGCGGAACCTGCCCGCTCTGGAATATTCATTCGGCCTTTGAATCCCCAGATCAGGTTCATACCCAGGTCATCCGGATGCCGGAAGGCGCGAGTTACTTTTCCATCGCCCGCACCGTCACAAGATCCGGCGGCACCCATGGCAAGCCTGCGCCGAAATTCGCCATCGGTCTGGGCTGCGACATCGCCTATGCGCCGCGCCTTATCTATTCGGACAACATCAATATGGAGCGTGTGGAGCCAACGGACATCGGCCTTAACTGCTATCTCTGTGAACGCTCCAATTGCTCCTCGCGGGCCCATGCCCCCGTCAACCGGCGGCTCGCCATCAATGAGAGGGAGCGCAGCCTTGCCATTTTCCAGTTTGAAGGAGAATAAGGGCGCAACTGCCTGACGCCCCTTTACGCTCCATTCCTGCGGGGACGCATGTCGTCCTAACGCTCTGCCCGGTTTTCACTCTCCGATGCCGGGGGAAGACGGAAGCAGGCGCGGGCAATGCCAGCCCGCTGTTCCCTACCCCCATCCTCGTCATTGGACGGCAGCAGGACGGACACCCGGTCAACCCCGAGGTCATCAAGCTGATACGGCGTTCCATGGCCGAACTCCAGATGGCCCCGCCCGATAATTCCGATGACAAGCGGCGGGTTATCCCCTGTCTGCGCCGCGGCAATATTGCAGGCAAAGGCGCGATCCCAGGTCTGCTGCGCCCGCACAAACCGATTACGCCGGGCGTCCGCTTCTTCGCCCGCTTGCCGGAAAACGCCATCCGGGCCGCTCACAAGATTGAACAGATAATCGCGATAGGCCGCCGTGGCCGGTTTGGCCGGTGTCAGGCCATCCCGCTCCTCTTCCGGGATGGCGTCCCAGCCTTCCTTGCCGACGCGCGTTACCAGTGCGCGATAGCAGTTAAGCGCCAGCATGGGAACGCTAAACTCCCGGCAAAAGCGGAAAATCGGCATATAAAGTTCAGGCGGGAAGCCCCAGACGGTTTTCCAGTCAACTTTTTCCAGAAATTCCGCCTCGGTCAGCTTGTTCGCCACCCATTCATCGAGCACGGGCTGCTTGCTGCGCGGAAACATTTCGAAACCGACAGCAATGTTGGGGTTATAGGCATGGATGGCCACCGTTACATGAAGTTGCCAACGATGAATATCATACTGATCATGTGTCTCCCCCAACAGAACAACGCGGCTTCCCGCCAGCGCCTTCATCAAGGCGGGGTGAGAGATCAGTTCACCGCTGTTCGGATCAAGCCAGCTTGATGCTGGATGTGGGTACTGTTTCGTCATTTTATTCTTTTCCTTTTCAGGCTGAGGGGTTGGTTATTTCTGGCAAGGGCGATCGCGTCAACGGATAATGACGCAGATCTTCAAAACCGCCGGGGGCTCTGTGAGCGACCAGTACGAAGGTTGTCTCCGGCAATTGCGCGCGCAGCCGCATGAATATGTCATGCTCGCTTGCCATATCGACGGCGCTCGTCGCTTCATCCATAAACACCCAGTCTGGCCGTTCGATCAGCAGACGAACCAGTGCGAGACGCTGCATTTCGCCTCCCGAAAAGCCGGCGACACTCGGGTTTTCGCCATTCTTCAAGGCTTGTGCATAGTCAGGGAGACCGACGATATCCAGATACTCCGCCACCTCTTCCGGGCTTATGCGGTCCGGCGCCAGCGGATAGACGGCGCTTTCAAAAAGGCCGGCGTTGCTGGGAATCGTCCGCTGCGGAATGAAGATGCTGGATTTACCTTCGGGGATGAGGATCTCGCCTCTCCCATAGGGCCAGATATTCGCAAGCGATTTCAAGAACGTACTTTTCCCAAGGCCTGAGGGTCCGGAAATCCATACATGTTCGCCGGGCGTAAACTCCCAATCAGACGGAATATCGAGTGTTTTTTCTGCCGGGCTTTTAAGTTCCAGCCCCTTGACGATCACCCTATCGCTATCATGATTGGTAACCGTGATTTCGGACGCCGTGGCGTTTTTGCAAATCTCCAACGCCTCAATCAGCTGGCCCAGACGATTAGTCGTCGCCGCCAGCTCGGCCAGCCGGTTATAGGCAAAGATAAACCAGGAGAGCGTTGTCACCACATTCTGGAAAGCGGAGGCAATCTGCATCATGCCGCCGAAACTCACATGCCGTGCGAAATAGGCCGGGAGTGAGAGCAGCAGCGGGATACGCAGAACCGTCCGGAAATAAGGGACCTTGAAACAGCCAAGGTAAAACTCCCGCAAGATCAGCTTGCGCCAATTATTAACGATCCCGTCAAACTTGAAATCGAGGCGACGCCTTTCAGTCTTCTCGAAGCCGGACAGTGCAATCGGATCGGCATTCTCTCGTGTTTTGACCAATTCATACCGGAAATCCGCCTCCCGCCGCTGCTGATTAAAGTTGAGGCGTTTGAGGGGATATCCCAGCCAGTGCGTCAGACCGCTGGCCAGAAACACATACAGAAAAGCCGCCCAGACCATATAGCGGGGAATCTCCAGATCCCAGCCGAAAATTGTCAAAGACAGAGCAAAATTCGACAGAGACCAAAGGACAGCGATATAGGTGAACAACCCCGTCACGGAGGTAATCAGATCCAGCGTCTCCCGGACAAACTCTTCCACAAAGAGGCGGCAATCCTCGGCAATGCGCTGATCCGGATTGTCGATTTTTTCGACGCCATAACCGTTCTGGAGCCGCCAGAATATCTTGTCCGAAAACCAGTTCGTGAGGATATTTCCGGTCAGATCCTGCCGCCAGCGCATGACGAGGAATTTCTGAAGATATTCACCGGCAAGCGCGAGCCCGGAATAGGCGGCAATCAGCAGGGCATAAACTCCCACCTGATGGGTCGCCTCTGCCACGTTGAATTCCTCCAGCGCGCCGTAAAAATCGCGGGTCCACTGGATCAGACGGACGGATACTGGAATTTGCGCCAGATCAAGCGCCAGAACCACAATGTACAGAAATACATTATGGCTGTTGGCGCGATTGAAAAAGCTGAGACGCAGTATCTTCCACAGCTGTCTGCCGAGTTCTTTCATGTAGAAACTTTCTGGTACTGATACTTAAAAGAACGCGGCGACAGCCAGGAATGTCGGGGTGGGCGCGGACACGTTCCCCCTCAGAAATCGTAGCTCAAACCGACCTTGAAGCTGCGGCCCGGGGCCGTCTGCAACTCAATCGGGTTGGTCCGTTTCACGGCATCGGAGCCATTGATCGGGAAGCCACGCGTGTCCGGCCCGAAGTAACGGGTATCGAAGATATTCATCAGCCCGGCCCGCAGCGTCAGGTTCGGAACCGGTTTCCATCCCGCCAGGATGTCAAATACGGCATAACCGGATGGCTGAAATTCGGTTGCCGGATTGGCAACATCAGATGCCCCTGCCTGGAAGGTTCCGACCAGTTCGATGTCGAAGCCGTGTTGTGGCTCGATATAGCGGATGCCGGTGACAAGCTGCAGGGGAAGCGCACCGTTGTAGGTGGTGGAAACGCCATCATTCTCGATCTTGCCCTTCTGATAAGACAGAGCGGCACGGGTTGAGAAATTGTCATTGATCTGATAGGCGCCGCTCGCCTCAATACCCCAGAGGTTAAGCGAATCCGCATTGTCATAGGTCAACACCATGGTCCCCAAGGGAAGGCCGTAATCAACCGGATTGGCATCTATGAAATTCTGGATAAAGTCCTTGTATTTGGCGACAAATCCGTTGATCGAGAAATACCCCTTATTCCCGAAATCGCCCCGGAAACCAAGCTCATAACTGTCAACGGATTCTGGTTCAAGATTGGGGTTTGGAACCAGCGCGAAAGCTGGCAGGCTATCCAGTGACTGGAAAAGCTGTTGCGCGGTCGGCATTTTGAAGCCTTGCGCAAACTGGCCATAGACCGAATAGACATCCGTAATGTCATAGATGGCACCGAGTTTGAACTGGAGATCATGCGCCGTTTTCTTTTCCGGCTCGGCGCCCGGAACAAGCTGGTAATCGCCATCCGTCTTGGGATCAATGATATAATTGGAGAAACGCACGCCCGGCGTAATTCTGAGGCGTCCCTCCATGAAGGAAATCTCATCCTGCAGATACAGGTCGGCACGGGTCGTATCTGCATCAGCAAAGTTGAACCCGCCCGCCCGCGCAATCGTCGTGGTCCCTGTCGTCAGGTTATAGGTGGTATCTTCGCGGTTATAATCGGTTGTGGCGTAATCACCATCGAATCCGTAGGTCAGGACATGGGTGGTGGCGCCAAGATCGAAGGAGGATTCAAACTGAAGATCCGCTTCAATAAAGGTCTCTTCATAATCTTGATCGCTGATACGACGCTCCTGATCACCGCTTGCAATAACCGTCCTGTACCGGTCGCCATAACGATCAATACTCTGGGGCGAATAGCTGACCTGCCACTTCACACGATCCAGCCAGCCCTGCGTTTCAAGCAACCAGTCCTGATCCACGGACAGGCGCCAGCGCTCGACATTCTGTTCATGCTGATAAAGATGAATGTCGGACGTTCCGTCGGATCCCAGAACCGCATTCTGATCAACCCGTGTCTGACGGGTGAAATATTCACCGGTCAGGCGAAGCTGATTGGTGTCGGACACATGATAAACCAACTTCGACAGGACATTATTTGACTGGCTGACGGTCGGGTCAAATTCGTTACAGGGGGTCGCTTCGGGATTACGCGTACAGTTCTGAAGGGCATCCGCGCCAATGCGGGCATTATCGAGGTCGGCTTCCTTGCCATCGCGTCGCGTAAAGGCGAGCATGGCCTCCAGTTTCGGGCTGATCCGGAAGGCGCCGGTCACGGATTCCGTATAGGCCTCGTCGATGCTGCCATAGCTGAAGCTTGCCGATCCGCCAAAATCCTTGCCACCCATCAGATAATCGGATGGGTCTTTGGTCACGAAGTTGACCGTCCCGCCAAGGGCATCACTGCCCCAGAGAACCGATCCGGGACCGCGAATGATTTCCACGGCCTTCACATTGGAAGATTCCACAATATCCCGCGTGGAGTCGGTAATACGCTCAATCGTGCGGTTGCCATCCACCAGAACCTGCGTGCGGTTCCCGCCAACGCCGCGAATGCTGATACCACCCGCGCTCGCAAAGGGATCTGTTCCGGATGTTTGCTGCGGTACTTCAACGCCCGGCTCGTAACGGAAGATTTCCTGGATGACGTTATCCATCCGCCGGTCCAGATCCTCCCGCGTCACTGTCGAGACATTGGCCGGAGTTTCCAGCAAAGTCTTCTGTTTGCGGTCCGCCGTAACAGTCACCGGCGGCAAGGTTGTCACATTGGCGGAGGATTTGTCGGCCGCATCCCCCTCCTGCTCTGCTGCCCGAGGTGTCTGACCCGGATTATTCGGATCTGATGTGGTGGTTGTTGATTGCGCCTGCGCGGCGGTTATCAGAGCCAGATAACAAACTGAGGTCAGGGCAAGCGTCCGAACAGATATTGGCATTACATAAACTCCATTTTCCGGCCCTGTTTCGAGCCTTGGCCTTTCTGCTATTGAGAACTATTCGCAATTTATGCCCGTTGTTAATAATGATTCTCAATCTCATTACAAGGATTTTTGAGAAAAATTACCAAAAATTATTCTCTGACTTTCCAGATATGTTCCGGTGAAGCTGTGCAGAATGAAGGGGAAATACGGCGGAACCGCAGAAAAACTGCCCTATTTTTGCCATAAATCGACCACCGGAAAGGATTGGAAGGGTGCAGTCCACAGTCAGGGCACGCCAGATTATATGAGAGGGTAGTCGCCCGGGATATTGTTAATAATGCGAATCATTTGCACTATTGCGTGCCAGAGAATCACCCGATTCAGCAGATAAAAAACACTCAGGAAATCAAAAGAACCTTATTTCGATTATACTTAGAAAGTATATTCAGTATTGAATTGCGGGTATTCACGGCAAGGACCTCATTACCAAAGCGGCCTTTCGGGCTTTGACTTTTCTTATCTGGCCGGATTTTGCGCGACACAGATCATGCCGGGTCTGGTCTTACCAAATTCTGGTCCTACCGGATAAAGCCGGAAGTGCCCCCCTGCCCTTTTCGCTGTTACTGACGGGGCAAGGCGAGGAAGGTGCCGTCACTCCTCCGGGTGACTTCGCGCATCAGCGTTCCGAAGCGGTCCGTCGTGCCGCGGGCGACAAAACCGATGGCATGGATACGGGCGAGCGGCTTCCCCGTCACCCGGTTGGTATTATCCTGCTCCAGCCGCTCGATGACGGCGTCATAGGTCCGTCCCGTATAGTCATCGCCGATAATATAGATGGCAAGTTTAAGACCCGGTTTCGCATAGGTCTTCAATGCCACCTCCAGCCCTTCGACGGGGCTGCTGTTGGAATTGCTGCGCCAGCTTGAAAAGGCATTGAACATGCCGCTGCGCCGCGCGGGCGTATCAGGAATCCATTGCCCCTTGTAAGAGGGGATGAGATGAATGCCGTTATCATTCATGATCTGGAAGCCCTTCACCGTCGGGTGAATGCTGAGTACGTCATTCATCACCTTCATGACGCTGCGCCAGATGGCCTGCATACTGCCGGAAGTGTCGACAATGAAGATGATATAATCGCTGTCGACGGGAATGCCGCCGACCTCGTCATCGCGCTTTTCCGGCACTGTGTTCGGCCGGATGGACGCCCGGTTCAGCGATTCCTCCACCAGCACCAGCCCTTCCAGATCATTGCGCGCCTTGGCCTCTGCCTGCTCGGCGGAGGATTTATCCTGCTCCAGCTGCTCGATGGTGTTCTGCATCTGACCAACCAGGTTACGGCTCGCTGTCTTCTCACCCTCAACCGCCGCAATCTGCTCATCCAGATCGCTGATGACCCGCTCGGCACGGGTAATCTGTCCCATAATCTCCCGCGCTTCATCAATGCCGCCGCTGAATTCCCCCTCCCCCGGTTTTGAGATCAGGATCAGCAGCACCACCGCGCCGAAACCGCAGGACACCAGGTCGAGAAAGGAGAGGCTGAAAATCTCCAATGTGCGATTACGACGTCTTCTCATGGCCAACTCGCAGCCGGGCTGATCAGCAGCCCGTTCGTAGCATAGCTCCAGTTCCAGTAGGCCGGGGCCGCCTTCGGATCGCCCTCCAGCGGCAGCAGGATCACATTGACGGGCCGCCCCTGATGCACCCCGTGCTTTTTGACCGTATGCTGGAACAACCGGAGACGGCACTCGCCTGAAATCGTGGTTGATTGCCCAAACAGGGCGTTGCATTTTGAGAAAGGATTGAGGGAGGCGAAATTGGATGTACCCGCCGTAGGCAAGCCGTCCGTCACCACATAGTAATTTGTCGGCGCCTCCGAATGGCCATTCACCGTTTCAAGCACCGCTTCAAGGTTTGTCGCCCCCGTCGGCACGATTGTCTCGATACGCTGAAAGATACTCTGAATGGCATTGGCGTCGGATCCGGTGAACCAGCCGCTCGGGCCGATGGCGAAGGCCGTTTCGTTAAAGCCGATGAAACGCGCGCGTGATGATTTCGGAATGCGGTTTGCGAGCCATTTGACGATACGAATTGTCCGCTGCCATTTCGGCCCGCGCTTCTTATCCACGTCCGATCCGATCTTTCGGCCGATGATATCAAGCAGCTTTTCATCGGTCATGGAGGCGCTGGTATCAATCAGAAAGGCGATGCGCTGCCCCTCCACCTTGAGGCCGAGGAGATATTCCTCCTCTCCGCCCTGATCATTTTCAACCGGATCGTTTTTCTGGAGCGGCGGCTTCTTGACAATTTCCTCCGTCACGGTCTTGATCTCGGCGATTTTCTCATCCGTTCTGCTTTTGAAATCGGCAATGGATTCCGTGAGATTATCGCTCTCCCCGGCAAGGGCGGCGAGCTGTTTTTTGAGCTGCTCCAGATCCTGCTCCGCCTGTTCCAGTGTGATTTCCCGTTCCTCCACCTTCTGATGGCGGATTTCCAGCTCCTTCTTCAATTCATCCACATTAACCGGCGACTCGTTCGGTTGCAGCTTCAGCAGGATCAGAATGAGAATAGCCGCCCCCAGCCCGCATGACATAATGTCAAGGAACGAAAGACTGACCCCTTCTGTTTCACGGCGTTTTTGCAGGAGGCACCTATTTGCTGACGCGGTTCAGCAGAAATTTCTCGCAATATTCCTGTGTCTTGATCAGCTCGCCATCCTGAAAGCGTTGCAGTGCATGGAGCAGCAGCATCAACGGAATGGAAAGGCAGAGCGCGACAAGGGTGGAGTTAAACGCAACGCCCAGACTGTCCGTCATCTGGGTGATATTGCCTTTCAGCGCCTCATCCGCCTGCGTCAACGCCGCCCCGATGCCGCGAACCGTGCCGATAAAGCCGAAAGACGGAATAGCCCAGATCACATAGCGGATCATCGTATTTCCGGTTTCCTGACGCAGCGCCAGCCCATCAATACTCAGCGAGATCGCCTCTGACGTGCTGTGCACATCATCGGTCATCAGATAACGGCGAATACTGGCCAGCAGGGTCTGCACCACCGGTGATGCGGTGATTTTTTCCGGAAGCTGCTCAATCTCCTGCATGGTTTTACGCAGGGTCTGCTTCTCATCCTCTCCCTCATTCGCCTCCAGCATGGCGCCGAGAAAGTCGATATCATAAAGATGATTATCATTGAAAATACCCCAGAGTTTCGCCCCCAGGAGAAGGAGGCACCACAACGCCAGGGTAATACAAACCTGCTGCTCCCAATCCTTCAGGATGACGGGGAGCGCCTGTGGCGCGGCGCTTCCGGCGGCTCTCGCCCCCGCGATCAGACGCTCCGCCTCCGGCGTGATGAAAATCTCATAAATCACCCACACCACAACGGCGGAGAGGATCAGCAGGAGGGTCGCGATAATAAAATTTTTCATCTAGATATCCACCGGGAATGCGACTGGAGAATTGAGAGAGATATTCCCGCTGCTCTGTGCATAGGCATATTGCAACAGGACGGCCCCGCCCAGAATTGCCAGCAGGGTGATCATCAGACGTCTGAATTTCAACCGTTTCATTTTGCCTCTCCATAAATATAGCGGGCCAGCCGGAAGCCGATTTTATCGCTCCCCTGACTAGCGGAACCACGATAGGCGGGCCGGATTTCGGACAGGGTGCCTGATGCCCAGCTTGCCCCCTTATACAGATGATTTTCGCCGCTGCTGCCGCCCAGCGGATCGCGCAGCACCTGCCCGGCAGGCGGCGGTATCAGGCTGTAATAATCATGCACCCATTCGGACACATTGCCAAACAGATCATGCAGTCCGTTCTTGTCTTTGGCGAAGCTGGCGACCGGCGCGACTTCGGCGTGGCCATCCGTGTACCCCGGCACATAAAACGGTGTTTTTCCCTTGGCGGCTTCATCAGCGATATTGCCGCTGCCTTTCGGGATCACCGCGTCATCGCCCCAGGGAAATATCGTCTGTCGACTGCGGTTGGCCTTGCGCGTCAACCACTCCCATTCCGCTTCGCTCAGTAACCGGTAGCCGGTCGATTGCGCATTAAACCCCTGATATCGGCCGCCGTTGAAACGGTAAAACGGCGGCAGCCCTTCTTTCTCGCTCAGCCAGTTGCAAAAACGGGCCGCTTCCGCCCAGGAAACATTGGTAACCGGGTAAGTATCGCCCTTGTTCTGCTTGCTTTCGAACGGGCTGAACTGCCCCTCTGTCACTTCCGTCGCGGACACATAGAAGTGCCGGGTGAGTTGCACATCGCGCAGGAATTCATTAGCGCGCTGCCCTTTTTCGCTGCGGGGGGCGCCCAGCGTAAGGGATGTCGGTTCAAAAAGCCGCATTTCCATGCCGAGGCTGTTGCTGTAAACGGGTTTTGCCGCCGCCAGCTTCACTTCCTCCTCGGTCTGCAATATCACATCCAGACGGCGGACCGCATCGGCATCCAGCGCCATGGTTTTACGCACCGTCTGATATCCCGGGCGGGAGATGACAAATTCATGCGTCTTCGCAGGCAGACGCACCGTGAGCGGTGTCTCCCCCGCAGGCTGGCCATCTATCATGACGGTCGCGGGCGGGTCCGACGTGATCTGCACCTCCCCTATTTTCAGGGACAGGTCGAAGCTGACCTTGCGCGTCTCATCCGGTTTGAGGGTGATTTCCTGCTCCTGAAAGCCGTATCCGTCTTTGGCGTAGCGCAGGTAATATTTCTGGCTGGCGGAAAGCTGCAATCGCTTGTCGGCGCTGATCGACTTGCCATTCAGCGTGAGCCGCCCCCCCGCCGGACTTGCCGAAACAGTCACATAGGCCGGGTTCATCTGCAACCGGTAGTTCCGCGTCACCTCGCTCTGTTGATAGGTTACCTCAACGACATCCTCGATCGGGGCGTAGCCATCCTTGGTCACGCTGACTTCATATTTGCCCGCCTCCAGCTCAATCTCGGCAGGCAGTTCCGTCACCGCGACGCCATTGAAAATGACGGCGGCATCCTTTGGCGTTACCTCCAGCCGGACAACACCCGATGCCCGTTCAAGCGTCAGAACATCTTCCACTTGATCACCGCGCGCCAGATCATATTCTTTCTCTTCAGGCCTGAAATAGGGATGCTCCGCGCGGATCAGGTAAGTTCCGGCCTTGAGTTCCGCGGTCAGGGATGGGGCGGTGGAAACCGGACTGCCATTTATGAACCAGTTAATTGGCTCTTCCATATTTGTGACAGTCACCCTCAGTTCGGCCGGCAACTCACGCAGGGCAATCTGCACGGTCGATCCTTCTTCCGCCGGCTCAATCACCCGCTCCGCCGCGGCGAAACCCGGCGCCCTCGCCTCAACAACCGGATAGCGGGAGAAGGAAAAGAGCGATCCCTGAAAATAAACGGCGAGCCCCTTGCTGACCGACACATCGGCGTCTCTCGCCGCTTCCGACGGCGTCACCTGTATCGGCGTCACCTTCGTCAGCAGAAAGCCGCCTGCAAAGACAAGCAGGAAGCCGAAACCAAGCAGGGCAAAGCCAAGCATGAAAAGCCGCTGACGGCGGGCGGCTTTTTCGATCTGTTGTTTAAACTCGCTCATCGCTTATGACCGTTACCTCAACCTGACTGTCCTCGGGAGTAATGGTCACCGACACGGATTTCGTCCGATACCCCTCTCTCCGCCCCTCAAAAATATACTGCCCGGGTTTCAGGCGGATTTTATACCGATCCACCTGCCCCACCTGACCCACGCTCCGGACACTGACGCTGGTCTGCTTGTCGGACAGGACCCAGACGTCAATTTCCCTGTTCTGCCGGACAATAGCCGTTTCCAGCGCCTCAACATTGCGGCCGAGCGAGGCGCTCATCGTGCCGAACAGATCGGCATCCTTGACGGCCTGCTCCGCTTTGCTGCGAATATTGGCTGCCGACAGCCGCTCCGGCTGTTGCAGGAAACTCCGGACTTCTGCGTCATGACGGAGGATCTGCTCAATCAATGATATTGTTTCCAGCACCTGCGCATTGTCAGGATAAAGCGCCGCGGCGTTCTGATAGAAGCCCATGGCGGCCGGCCAGTCATCCTTTTTAATGGCCGCATCCCCGTCTTTCACGAAGGCCCGGAAGGTAACCTTGCGTTTCAGCTCTTTAAGCTGGGACGCGAGATTTTTCGTCTCTTCCCGCGCCGGGAAAAGGGCGCTCGCCTGTTGATAGGCGGTTTCGGTTTTCGAAATATTCTCCGCCTTCAAGGCATCAAACGCGATGGCGAGAGCGCGTTCATACTGCCGCTCACGCAGGGCGCTTTCAATTTCGGAAATCCGTTCCCGATAGGCTGTCCTGCTGTCATCCAGCCGCAGAATTTCCCGGGAGAGAGCCAGCTCTTCCTCAAGATCATTTTCCACATTGGCGATGCGCGCTTTTTCAATAAGGTCAAGTATTTCCGGAAGACTGCTGATTTTCTGTTTGAGCGTATTCGCCGCCGCATCCTCCCCTTTAAGGGCCAGCGCCCGGTTCACCGCGCCCAAGGCGCCATTATAATCATCGGCATGATAGGCAACTTCGGCGGCCGTCATTGCGTCGGTAAAGGCCGCCTCAAACGCATCGACCGCCGTCGCGGCGTTGGCGAGCAGCTGACCCGCCTTATCAAAGGCCCGGTCGGTCTGACCATTTGCAAGGCTGGTGATCACCCTGTCCTTGGCGGCCGTAAATTCGGCCTGCTGGGGCGCGTTCCATGCCGCGAAGCCGGCAGCGGAAATGGTCGGTTCAAAATCCTGCTCATACACTCCGAGCGCCTGCACAACCTCATCACGGCTATGCGCCTGAACTGTTTCCCCGGGCGCCGCAGGCGGGGGGACGGGCTGTTCGGGAACGACGGGGGCGGTTATTTGCTCCCCCTTATCCGGCCTGTCGGGACTGCTTTCCTTCTCCCCGCCGCTTTCGACCATGGGAGCAGACGCCCGGAAATCATATTGCAGGATAACGTAAACCGCCAGCGCGCCGAGCGTCAGAATGACGACGGATGTAAACAGGATAATGAGCTGCTGACGGGATTTGCGGGCAGCCTCTTCAAGCTTCTTTTCCAGCATGACGGCGACTTACAACTGTTTTTCGGGCGTTTTTTCCTGATCATATATTTCTTTCAGGAAATGGCGCCATTCGGAAAACTGTGTCTCGGCACTTCCCGTCAGTTCTTTGGTCTGGCCTTCAAATTCGACAACCTGCGGCGCCAGCTCGGAATCGAGCGATTTGCCCAGCTCTTCGAGAGTTTCCGCATGGAATTTCGTCTCATTGCCGGATTTGAAACTTTCGGAGAACAGCATCACCGATCCAACGCCCGCGGCACCTGCGCCGATCATGGCCCCGGCCGAACGGCCCGCATTGCCGCTGTTCTGGCTGGCAACGGCCAGGCCAACGCCCAGAATGGCCAGCAGCGCCCCGCCGACGACCTGGGTCGTCTGCCGGGATTCCGCTTCATCAAGGGCAATTTCCGCTTCCTGGCTTTGCTTCAGCCAGACGGAATAGCTCGGTGACATCTTGGCATTGAAGGCTTCATAATGTTGTTGGAGGTTATCCACATAAAGCTGATCGCGGACCCGAATGGCGCGCACACGCTGCAACATCGGATCGGCCTCACTCGGCAGGCTGACAAGCTCGATCCGGCCGTTATCCTCCTTCATATATTCGGCGAAGGCTTCCTCCGAAAAATTGGCACCAAAGCGCATTTCGGTCACGGATTTCAGCAGGGCAAGTTCGGTGGCATCCGTCGATTTCAGCCGTTCAACAAGATCCTGTGCCGCCGCTTCAAAAACCGGATCATAGGGATCCTTGTCCTTGTTGCGGATGGACTGATGGAAGTTTTTCGGCACCTCATGCTCATATTCCTCGCTGTACCACGGCACACCGGAGATATCGAACACGTCAACGCCGATTTCCACATCCAGCCCGTTCGATTCGATGATCTTACCCATCAAATACAAATCACCCGTCGCTTCGCTGCTTGGCGTGACGCGGACCGCGCCGAACTGTCCCGTCGCTTCCAGCTTCTCTTTAAGCTTAAGCGCGAAGCGAACCGCCTCGGCCCGGCGAAGTTCGGGCCAGATTCTCTCTTCTTCCTGCTCATCCGGATCCGCCGGAATGCCGGGATCAAACGCCGGAATGATGATATCCAGCTTCGGCTTTGCCGCGCGCGGGTCAACCTTGGCCGTTTCTATCATCTCGCTGGACACCTTCGGCCCCACGCGCGACGACATGCCTGGCGTTACACAGCTGGTCAGCAGGAAACAGCAGCAGATCAGCCAACCCACCATAATTCGTGTCATATCAAAATTCCCCATTCGCTGCCAAATCCAGATTATCTAAATCTGCGACATCCCTTTCAGCTTGCGATATTCATTCCACAGTCTGGCCCGTTTTTCAGGGTCCGGTTCATTCATCGCCGCTTCGCGCACCTTCTGCTGCAAAACCGTATCATTATCCGCCGGAGGAATATCCTCAGGCGTCTTGCCGCTGCCGCTTATCACGGGCGATTGCCCCTGACTGTTCGCGCCCTGGGACTGGTCGCCCTGCTGCCCCTGCTGGTTTCCCTGCGCCGCATCGCCTGCCATCTGCCCGGAGGTACCGGAGCCGCCACTCGCGCTATTAGTCGAAGTCGATTCGCTTTTCTCTGTGCCTGCAATGCCGGAAGCCGCCGCCGATGCGGCCGAGCCGGACCCGGCACCTGACCCGCCGCTGCCTTCACTGCCGGAGCCATCGCCGCCCCCGCTTGCGCCGCCACCACCGCCACCTGAAGCGGCGGCCGCTGCATTGGATTGCTGCAAACACTCATCATATTTATTGAGGGATTTGTAAAGCGCCTGATCCATCCGCTCCAGAATTTCCTTCTGGGTCAGTTCCTCATTTTTCCGGTAGTCAACGCCATATTCCTTGCAATCTTCAGCGGCCGTGCCCGTTGGCGCCGATTGCGCAGCAGCCGAACCTGCCCCCGCCAGCAGGGTTGCCAGACTGAAATAGAGGATTGCTGAAGGAATTTTCTTCATAGCATCTGACTTTCATCGAAATACACCAATGCCCAGAATGTCCATATGACCCTAACATAAGGTCAATTTGAGGAAAAGACACTTCCCCTTCCGGATATCCGGACATCCCACTCTCCCGTCACCGGATACTCTGTCATCTGTTATACGCAATTGAGCGGAATATCCGTCGTTATTTGTTTATTTCAGGGCCGGAAATCAGATCGGTCCCAGCACCGCACCGCAATAAACAGGCAGGTCCGCCCGCCGCCGGACAGTTATGATCGGGCATATCCGACAAATGGTTTTTATGTAAATATATTTACTTTATTTTAAAAAGCATTTTTAATGCAGTCCTAACAAACAGGCCGCATAACGACAAGAAGGCGACATATGAAACTCTTCACGGATACCGCAAGCTGGAAAACCGATGAGCATGGTCTCATTGCGGAAACAGCCCGCAAATTTTTCGCAGATACCCTGACGCCGGAAATGCCGCGCTATATAAAACAGGGGTTTATTGATCGGGAATTCTGGCAACAGGCCGGCGCACAGGGGCTGATGGGCGGGTCCGTGCCCGTCGCTTATGGCGGCGCGGGTGGCGACATGAGCTTTGATGCCACCGTCCTCTATGAAATCGCCGCCAGCGGCAATGCCAGCTGGACCTATATCGTCCAGGGCATCGTCATTCATTACATCCTCGCCTTTGGGACGAAGGCGCAGAAGCAGCGCTGGATTCCCGGCCTTGTCTCCGGTGACGCCGTGGCGGCCATCGCCATGACGGAGCCCGGATGCGGCTCGGACCTGCAATCCATCCGCAGCCGCCTGACCCGCCAGGGCGACCATTATGTGCTGAACGGATCCAAAACCTTCATCACCCATGGCACAACGGCCGATCTCGTGATTGTGGCCGCGAAGGCGGGGAACAGTGAGCGTTCCAAGGATATCTCTCTTGTGATGCTGGAAACCGGAGATGCGCCCGGCCTGCGCCGCAGTGAACGCTTCGAAAAACTGGGGCTGATGGGCAGCGATACCTGCGAGCTGTTCTTTGATGATGTCCCGATTCCCGTTGAAAACCTGCTCGGCGAACGCGAGGGGCTGGGCTTCTATCAACTGATGCAGCAACTCCCGTGGGAGCGGCTGGCGCTTGGCGTCGGCGCGCTTGGCGCCATTGATTTCACCCTGGAGGAAACCATCGCCTATGTGCGCGAGCGCAAGGCGTTCGGACAGCGGTTGATGGATTTGCAGAACACCCGTTTCAAGCTCGCCGAGCTTAAGACAAAAGCTGAAATGCTGCGCGCCTTTATCAATGACTGCATTGCCCGGGCGGATCTTGGCACCCTCGATTCCGCGGCCGCTTCCATGGCCAAATACTGGGGCACGGAAACCCAGAATCTGGTCGCCCATGAATGCCTGCAACTGCATGGCGGCTATGGCTATATGATGGAAACGCCGGTCGCCCGGCAATATGCCGACGCCCGGGTGCAGATGATATACGGCGGCGCCAACGAAGTCATGAAAGAGCTGATCTGCAAATCAATCGACCTTTAAGCCAAAAAAAGGGAGGCCCTTGCGGGCCTCCCCCGGGAGGATAGTCGAAATACCGCTAGTCAAGAAAGACGCAATATTCCGACAGGTCCAGCTTTTCCGCGAAAAGCTGGTTTTCCGGCGCCGCGAGGTCGGCATAGCCCATCGACAGGCCGCAGGCCAGCAACTCTTCATCCTGCATCGGCAGAATGTCCCGTATCACCTTATGGTACCATGTAAAAACGGCCTGACCGCAGGTATCCAGCCCCTCCCCCCGCGCGCCGACAAAGATGCTCTGAAGGAACATGCCGATATCCATGAAAGTGCCGGTGGCAAGGCGCCTGTCGAAGGTCACGAATATCCCGACGGGGGCGCCGAAAAAGCTGAAATTCTCCGCCATCTGCCGGTCACGCGCCGCCTTGTCCGACCGTTCGATCCCGAGCAGGCTGTACAGGCTGTGCCCGACGCGCCGACGGCGTGTGAGATATGGATCGAACCATTCCGTCGGGTAATAGTCATACTCCGGCTGATGCGCCGCCTCCGGCTCGGTCGCGACGGCCTTCAGGATCCCGTCCGTCACCCGCTGCTTTGTTGCGCCGCGCAGAACATAAACCTTCCAGGGTTGCGAGTTATGGCCGCTCGGCGCATAACCCGCCCCTGTCAGAATTCTGGCCAGCGTCTCCTGCGGCACATCGGTCGGCAGATAGCGGCGAATGGACCGCCTGCTTGTAAGGGCGGAATGGACATCACCCGGTAGATTTTCAACGCTCATTTTGATCCCTTATTTGAAGGCGAGAGGAAGCCAGGTTGCCGCCAGAGGCCAGAAGACAATGACCCCGAGGACAAACAGTTCGATCCCGAGAAACGGCAGGGCCGCCCGGTAAATCATGCCGAGCTTGATCCACGGGGGAACGACCCCCTGCATGACGAATAACAACAGCCCGAAGGGCGGCGTCAGCAACCCAATCTCCAGCGCCACCAGCATGACAATCAGCAGAACCAGCAGGTTGATGTCGCTCGCCGCCGCAAGCGGCAGGAAGAACGGCAGGGTCAACAACATCATGCTGACCTGATCCATGAACGCGCCCAGGAACAGAAGCACGGCAATAATCAGCATCAAGGCCGCCAGGGTGCTGAGCTCCCAGGTGCCGATCATCCGCAAAAATCCGCCCGTCGCCCCGGAAATCTGCAATATCTGGCTGAACGTCGCCGATCCTGCGATGACGAACAGGATCATCGTGTTGACCTTTGCCGTCTCCCGCAGCGCTTTCATCAGGGTTTTAAGATCCAGCTGCCGATAGCAGAGACAGGCAATCACCGCTGCAATACAGCCAAGCGCCGCCGATTCTTCGGGGGTCGCAATCTTGAAAATGATACTGCCGACCACCACACCAAAAATCAGAAGCAGCGGCACCACATCGGTAAAAAACCCGCGCCAGGCGCGACGCTTGTCAATGATCTCCTCCTCTTCCGAACCGGCAGGCGACAACGACGGGTCAAGCCAGCAGCGAACGACGATATAGGCAATAAAGAGGATCGCCATCAGCAACCCCGGCACGACCCCGGCCAGCAGAAGATCCTTGATCGACCCTTCCGCCAGGCTGGCCAGCAGAACCGCCAGCGCCGACGGCGGGATCAGCATGGCAATGCCGCCAACCGCCATGATGGACCCCATGGCGAGCGTCGGACTGTAGCCCCTTTCCAGCTGTTCCGGCAGCATCACCTTTCCCATGATGGCGGTATTGGCGATGGTCGATCCGGTCAGCGCGGAAAAAACGGTCCCCGATGTCACGGACACGATGGACAGCCTGCCCGGAAGCCGCCGGATCAACGGGTCAATCGCCCGGATCGCGCGGTAGGCGACGCCCGTCTGGAACATGATCTCTCCCATCAGGATAAACAGCGCGACAGGAACGAAGCTGAATTTGGTAATGGAGAGGACAAATTCCATCGGCATGCTTGACAGCCCGATTTCGCCCCGCAGAAAGATGAAAACGCCGATAATATTCACCGCAAAAAACGCAAAGGCGACCCAGGAACCGGCGAACATCAGAAGAACCACCACCCCGATCAGAAGCAGCAAGGCGCTGTACCATTCCATAATCATCATGGCCTTGCCTCCTCTGATACGGGATGTCCGCGCCAGATGCGAAGCAGAAACTCAAAGGCGCAGAGGAGAAAGGAAAGAACAAACACCACCAGCAAATGCCATTCCATGACAATGAACACCTGCCGCTGGGCGGAGCCGAAATCATAGGCTTCCAGAAGATTGCGCAGTCCGTAATAAACAAGCAGCAGGCAGATAACGAACCCCAGAAGATTGAGGAAGAGATCGAGGAGTCTGGATTTCCCCTCTCCGATCAGTGCGGAGAGCATATCCACCCGGATATGCGCCCCCAGCCGGAGCACCCAGGGCGCGCCCAGAAAGACAACCACGTAAAGCGCATATTCAATTATCTCCTGCAACCCTTCGATCAGGGGCAGGCCCAGCTTGCGCAATGTCAGGTCAAGGGCGATAAAAATTGCAAACAGGCCGATCACAATGCCGGTGATATTCGCTATCACCCCATAAAACCGACCAAGACTACCGTCTATAAACTTGATCATCGCAACGCATTCCAGATTAGGCCGGGTGAGGCCCGCCTCACCCGACGCAAGATTGTTCGTTATGATTATTCTTTGGCAAACAGCTTACGCAGCTTGGCCGCCTGTTCTTCATTGATTTTGGCAATGCCGGCCCAGCCTGCATCCCGCGCACCGGCCAGCCATTTTTCCGCGTCTTCACCTTCAAACCGGATGATGTCAAATCCGAACTCTTCAACCTGTTTCTTCTGTGCGGCGGCGATATCGGCCATATCCTGCTCACCCGCCTTCGCCTCATGCTCCAGCGCGATTTTCTGAACGAGTTCCCTCGCCTCCTCCGGCAGGCCATCCCACATCTTCGCGTTCACCAGAAGCTGGAAGTCCACCTCGTAAAAGCCGGGGTCCACACGATATTTGGTGACCGTTTCCCAGCCCGGACGCATCCCCGTAATCGGCCAGCCATAGCCAACGATCGTGCCATTTTCCATGAGCGGGAAAATATCGGTGGAGTTGGTCTGCTGGGTTGTCGCGCCCATCGCCTGGAAGAAGTTGGTATAAATCGGCGCCACACGAAGATGCAGCCCCGTCAGGTCCGGCTTGTCGATCTTGTTATCCGGGCCAAGATAGAGATGAAACGGCACGCCGTAATGCATGCGCGCAATCGGCACCAGATTAACCTCGCGATGCAGCTCGGTAATATAGTCCCAGCCGCCATTCGCCCGCAATTCCGTCGGCGTCACTTCCAGCAGCTTCCAGACGTCGGCGATGGGCAGGGCGCTCTGGTAATAGGCGTCGGTGCAGTTCGCGATATCATAGGCCCCTTTGGCAACTTTCAGGCCAACGCTGTAGGGATCGCCGATAGCCGGGGCCCCGCCGATATAATTGATCTGGATGACGCCCTTGCCCCGTTCATTCAGATCGGCAATAAAATTCTCGAACCGCTCTGAGAAATAGGATCCTTCCGGCAGGCAGCTTGCCCCGGTGATGACCACCTCCGCCTTCGCCGGTGTGGATAACATCCCGCCGATCAGGGCAAGTATGGCGATTTTTCCAAACTGTTTCATTCTGATGGTCCCTCCGCTGTTATATTTCACTTATTGTGACGAAAGGATTAGCAGAAGATGGCATTTAATGTCAATATATTTACATATATTCTCAAATTTTAACATCGCCGAAGAGGGACATTCTGCTGGACGCAAACACGGCATGGCGATAGTGTCCTGACAGATTCAATGGAGTGAACATGTCGAAATCCGAAGGAACGGCACCGCCGCAAAAGCGCACACCTGCAAGTGATGAAAGATTTCATTTAAGCAACCGCTTGCTGTTTCGCCTTTTTAAAACGGCAAATATCATGCATACGGCCGGGACCAAATGGACCTCTGAACTCAAGATGACCAGCCAGCAATGGTCGGTCGTCGGCGCCCTGGCCCGCCCGGGATATGAGGAAGGCGTCAGCGTCAATGAACTATCAAAATTCCTGATGGTCAGCCGGCAGAATGTGAACGGCCTGCTGATGCGGCTGGAACAGCACGGCATCAGCCAGCGCGTTGCCGATCCGCGGGACGGCCGGGCAAAGCTGGTTCAGCTGACACCCGAAGGATGGATCCTCTGGAGGCAGCTGATCCGCCGGATCTCCGAGTTTTACGATGTCGCGCTCGCCAGCTTCACAACTGAAGAACTCGTCCAGTTCCAGTATTTTATCGACAAGCTGCAGCGCAATCTCGGGACCATTCTGAAATAGGGGGCGGCGATGGCCTTATGCCAGCGCCTTCGACCATTCGCGCAACTCAAACTTCTGTATTTTCCCGGTGACGGTCATCGGCATCTGCTCGATCACCTCAAGACGTTCGGGGAAATACACCTTGGCGACCCCCTGCTCCGCCAGAAAAGCCGTGATATCCTGAAGGCGCAGCTCGCAGCCCGGGGTCACGCAGGTATAGGCGCAGGCACGCTCCCCCAGCCGCTCATCCGGCATCGCCACGATGGCCACGGCGGAAATCGACGGATGCTTGAACAACAGCCCCTCGATCTCGGCGACGGAAATATTCTCCCCACCGCGGATGATAATATCCTTCTTGCGGCCCGTGATGCGGATATAACCATCCGCATCCAGCCGCGCCAGATCGCCGGTATCGAACCAGCCATCGCGAATGACAAAGGCTTCCGGCTGTTTAGATAGCCGACACAGATGGTCGCGCCGCGGGTTTCCAGAATACCCTCTTTTCCGACAGGCTGAATCGCGCCATTGCCGTCAACAATGCGGATTTCCGTATGCGGCGTGACACAGCCGTCACTGCCTGATGCCTTTTCCGCCGGATCGTCAATCTTCACGGTTGTCACCGCCAGCACTTCCGTCATGCCCCAGATGGAAATCACCGCCGCCTTGAGATTTTCAATGGCGCGGGTAACCAGCGCCGACGGGATCGGCGCGCCGCCAGAAATGAACAGCCGGAAATCATCGAGATTGCGCGTCCTGATCTCCGGGAAATTGGCGACATCCGTCAGGAAAGGCGTCGCCCCCATGCAGAGGGTCGCCTTTTCCCGCTCCATGATATCGACGGCCAGATCGGGCACCCAGGCATCGAGCAGCACCGCCGTCCCCCCGCAATAAGCCGGGGACAGGACGCCGAACAGAAAGCCGAGCTGATGCGCCATCGGCGTCGGGCAGAAAATCACATCCGCCGCCGTCAGGCGAAAGCGATCCGCCGTCTGCGCGATATTGGCGAACAGCGTGTTGGCCGTATGCATCACGCCTTTCGGCCGCCCGGTGGTGCCGGAGGTGAACATGACTTCAAACAGCTCGTTCGGGTCCGGCCGCACCGCATTCACCAGATCGTCGGGCCGGCCGGTTGCGGGCCGCTGAAAGGCAGCCTCCTCCTCCAGCACGATGACATGCTCAAGCGTGTCGATTTTCGTTTGCAGATCGCGGGCCATCTCCTCATAGCTGAAACCGCGAAACGACCCGGCAACGACCAGCACGCGCGATTGCGTTGTCTCAAGGATATGCGTCAGCTCATGCGTGCGCAGGACCGGCATCAGCGGGTTGACGGCGGCGCCGATCCGGACGGCGGCAAGCGTAATCGCCGTAAACTCAATGCGGTTGACAAGCTGGAAGGAAACGATATCCCCAAGCCCGACGCCCCGCGATTGCAGCATGGCGGCAATCTGGAAGGACAGGGCCTGCAACTCGCCATAGGATATTTCCTGCCGCTCCCCCGTTTCCACCGAATAGGCGACAATCGCCGCTTTATCCGGTGTTTCCTCCGCCCATTTATCGAAATAGTCAATAATCAGCCGGTTCTGCCAGGCGCCTTTATTGACCATGGCGTCGATACGTTCCTGCGTGAGATTTACCGCCCGTCCGATATGTGATTTATACATGATGCTCCCTGCTTTCCTTTTGCGGCATCCCCTGCGGGGGTGCTCCTTTGTTGAACTTCATCTCTGTCCGGACGATGGCTGCCCGGCCCCCCTTCCCTTAGAGGGACAACGCCAGCCGCGTCGCCTCATCCACGGCCCGCTGCGCATCCAGTTCCGTCGCAAAGAGGGCGCCCCCGATCATATGGACCGGCAGGCCCGCCTGACGCAGCGGCTTTTCAAGGGATGTGTCGGAAATCTGCCCGGCGCAAATGATAATGGTATCCACGTCCAGCGTCTCCTCCGCGCCGTTCACCGTGATATGCAGCCCCGCATCGTCAATCCGGCGATACTCGACACCGGCCAGCATCCGGACATTGGCCTTGGCAATTTTTGCTCGTTTGATCCAGTCGGTCGTAATGGAGAGCGTCTTGCCAAGCCGTCCCTCACTTCGTTGCAGCATGACAATCTCGCGCGCGGGCCTTCCCGGGCGGGCGCTGTCCGGACGGAAGCCGCCGCTCACATCCGGCTCTTCCGTCAAGCCGTATTCCGCCTCAAAATCGGGGCGGTTCGCATAGGGCCCTGCGCCATCGCCCAGCAGATATTCGACCGTATCGAACCCGATGCCGCCCGCGCCAATAACGGCAACCCGCGCCCCCGCAGTGACTTTGCCGCTCAGCACCTCTTCATAGCTTGCGACCGACGGATGCGAAATTCCGTCTATCGAAAGCTGCCGGGGAACCACCCCTGTCGCCAGCACCACCCTGTCATAGCCGGAAAGCCGGGGCGGATCGGCGGTGACGCCAAGCCGGACATCGACCCCTGTTTCCACCAGCCGTTCAGACAGATAACGGATAAAATCGTTAAACTCCCCTTTGCCCGGAATGACCCGCGCAAGGTTCAGCAACCCGCCGAGCGTTGCAGCCTTTTCAAAAAGGGTGATGCGATGGCCCCGCGCCGCGGCCTCCATGGCGAAGACCATGCCCGCGACCCCGCCGCCGATAACGGCTATGTTTTCCGGGTGCTGCGTCGCGCCCTCCGGAAATTCCAGCTCCCGCAGGGCGCGCGGATTGACAAGGCAGGTCGGCACCTTGCTGACGAAAATATGATCAAGGCAGGCCTGATTACAGGCAATGCAGGTATTGATCAGATGATCCCGGCCTTCCAGAACCTTCCGGGCATAATCCGCATCCGCCAGCAACGGCCGCGCCATATAAACCGCATCGGCCACCTTCTCCCGCAGCAGGGCTTCGCCAACCTCGGGCATATTGATGCGGTTTGTGGCGATGACGGGGATATCGACAACCGCCTTCACGGCGGCAATTTCTTTCTTAAAGGCGGCGCGCGGCGTCACCTGGGCCACCGTCGGCACGCGGGCTTCATGCCAGCCGATGCCCGATGTCAGGCTGTCCACCCCCGCCGCCTGCAAGCAGTGCGCAAGGTCGAAGATTTCCCGTTGTGACATGCCGCCATCGACCAGTTCCAGCATCGACATGCGGAACATGATGGGAAAATCATCCCCGGCGGCGGCGCGGATGGCGCGCACGATTTCAAGGGGAAAGCGTCGGCGGTGTTCCCAGCTTCCTCCGAAGGCGTCGTCCCGGTGATTGGTTCGCGCCGACAGAAACTGGTTGAGGAGATAGCCTTCCGAACCCATCAGCTCCACCCCCTCATAGCCGCAGTCGCGCGCCATCAGCGCCGCCCGCCTGAAATCGTCGATGGTCTGCCACACCTCCACCGTTGTCAGACCGCGCGGAGTGCGGGGATTGATCGGCGCCTTGATGGCCGACGGGGCGACGCAATTGTCGATCTTCGCATAGCGCCCGGCATGGAGAAGCTGCGCCACAAAGCGCACATCATGCTGCTTGACGGCGGATGTCAGTTCCTGATGATAACCGCGGTCAATCTCCGCATTCATGACGAAGCAGCCCGGGTCAATCAGCCCTTCGCTGTTCGGCGCAAAACCGCCGGTCACGATCATCCCGATCCCGCCGCGCGCCCGCGCCTCATAAAAGGCGATCTCCCGCTCAAGCGGGCGGTCCATGGTTTCCATCCGGGTATGCATGGACCCCATGATCATCCGGTTGGCCAGCGTCATGGAGCCGATCTTGAAGGGGGAAGATAAATGCGGAAATTTTTTGCCGATATTGTCCCCGGCCGGACCGGTTCCCGTTCCCGTTTCTGCCCCCACTCTCGTTCCGGATCCCGTTTCTGCTCCCACTCTCGCTCCCAGCGCCTGTCCCGTTTCCGCTCCTGTTCCGGATCCCATTCCCGTTTTCGACATGCTGATCCACCCTCCCTTTTATATAAATATATTGTCTTATATTTTTTGTCAACAACGCGTCAGCACAGCACCGGTGCGGCCCGCTGCCTGTGCTTCTGCTGTCAACAACTGCTGCCGTCAGCGCTTTTACTATGCTGGAATATTAATGCCTGAGAAAGGCGTTCACTCTCTTTCGCGTCTCCGGATCAGAGACCAGATCGGAAATTGCTTCAATCTCCGCCTCCTCCCCGTGTTCGGGAGGGGCCGCAAGACATCGCTTGGCGGCGAGGACGGCGGCCGTGCCATTTCCGGCAATCGTCGCGGCAAATGCCTCAAACCCCGCGCGATTGTCTTCTTCCGTGCCGCGCAGCACGGCATCCACCAGGCCCTGCGCCATGGCCTCCTCCGGCCCGATGATGTCGCCCTTCAGGATCAGCCGACGGGCGAGAGGAAGTCCAGCGATCTGGCGTAACCGGAATGTCCCGCCCGCCGCCGGGATCAGGCCGAGTTTCGCTTCGGGCAGGCCGAGCCGGGCCCGCTCCGTCGCGACCCGGAAATCACACGCCAGGGCGAGTTCCAGCCCGCCGCCGACGGCGGCCCCCTCAATTTCGGCGATGGTGATCGCATCCAGCGCCGCCAGCCGGTGGTTGAGGCGGTGAAACGCCCCGACGAAGCGCGCCATCTCCTGCCCCGGATCGTCGGCCGCCATAATGGCGCTGACCACCCCGAGATCGGCACCCGCGCAAAAGGCCTTACCGTCACTCCGAATCCGGAGAATATGGATGTCACCCCGCGCCGTCACCTGATCGAGGGCCGTTTCAATCTCCCCGATCAGATCCGGCGAGAGGGCATTCATCGGCGGGCTGGACAAGACCAGCGTCGCAACCGGCGGCGTGAATTCAAGCGTGATCATCGCAGTCATAATAGTTTCCTAGTCAACCATCTGCATTTAGTTTACTAGTCAACTATTATCGCTTTGACCGGAAGTCGGGTTTGCGCTTGTTCATGAAGGCATCGACACCTTCGCGAGATTCCTCCGTATCGTAATAGAGACTGACCGCCTGCATCCCGAGCATGGATATGCCGCGGATATTTTCACTGTCCAGATTGAAAGACCGTTTGGCGAGCGTAATGGCGGTCGGGCTTTTCTCGACGATTTCCTGGCACCATTTATCGACCTCGGCATCCAGCTCGGCATCGGGCACGACCTTGTTGGCGAGGCCCATGTCACAGGCTTCCTGCGCCGTGTAGCGGCGGCAGAGATACCAGATCTCCCGCGCCTTCTTCTCCCCCACGCAGCGCGCCAGCAGCGCCGTGCCGAAGCCGGGGTCAACCGATCCCATTTTCGGCCCGACCTGCCCGAACTGCGCGCTTTCCGCGGCAATCGTCAGATCGCAGAGGGTCGCGAGCACATTGCCGCCGCCAATGGCGTAGCCATTAACCCGGGCAATCACCGGTACCGGCACATCGCGGATGGTGCCCTGCAATTCCTCGATGGCGAGGCCGACACTGCCGCGGCCGCTATACTGCCCGTCATGATCCGACTGATCACCGCCCGTGCAGAACGCCCGGTTGCCGACGCCCGTCAGGACGATCACGCCGATATCGCGGTTCCATCCCGCATTCTTGATGGCGTCAATCAGCTCATCCACCGTGCGGGGGCGAAAAGCATTCAGCTTGTCCGGGCGGTTGATGGTGATGCGGGCGACGTGATCGC
This sequence comes from Sneathiella sp., assembly GCF_002694385.1. Lineage (GTDB taxonomy): Bacteria > Pseudomonadota > Alphaproteobacteria > Sneathiellales > Sneathiellaceae > Sneathiella. The sequence goes on along the minus strand of NZ_NZMB01000005.1, from coordinate 70,047 downwards.
GCTCTTCATATAAGATATCTGTATAGTCCATTTTTCTTTTTCCTATCCGTTCATTGTCAAACCACCGGAGACGCTGATGGTCTGGCCGGTGATAAAGGATGCCTTGTCGCTGGCGAGAAATCCAACCATTCCGGCGAGATCCTCCGGCTGGCCCAGCCGTTTCATGGGAATGGCGCGCTTCAACGCGTCATAAATCTTCTGCCCGGCCTCCCCCTCGCCCAGCTGGTTATTCAAAAGCGGCGTATCCGTCGGGCCGGGACAGACCGCGTTGCAGGTGATGTTCGCGCGGGCAAATTCACGGGCGAGGGTCTTGGAAAAGCCGATCATCCCGGCCTTGCAGGCGGAATAGACCGCCTCCCCCGACGAGCCGACACGCCCCGCGTCGGACGCAATATTGATGATCCGCCCCCATTTTCCCGCCACCATCATCGGGATAACCTTATGGGTCAGCCCGATGGGACCGCGCAGATTGATCGCAATCACCTTGTCCCAGAAATCGGCGTCGGTTTCCAGAAAGCCGATGATCCGGTCCCAGCCCACATTGTTCACAAGGATAGAGGCCGGGCCCGCCTGCGCCGTCACTTTTTCGAGCGCCGCCGCGCATGAGGCATCATCGGCGATATCCGCCTCCACCGCGAAAACGGCCCTGCGCGCCACCTCGTCGGATATGGTTTCTGCCGTCGCCTCGGCCGCCTCTTTGTTGATATCCAGAATTGCCACAGTGTGCCCATGGGCGGCGAGTTCCGCCGCGATTGCGGCTCCGATGCCTCCTGCTCCGCCTGTTACGATCGCCAGTCTTGACATGCTCTCTCCATGTTCTCGTTTTGAATATTTATGTAAATATATTGTCATTTATTTTAATGCAAGGATTTTTATTCCCTGTTCGGGAGTGACGAGTTTCCGCGGCCGGAAAAGCAGAGAATGACAAAATCCGGGGCACGGACAATTCCGCCATGATGCGGCCCGAATGCGGGGGCATCATTCATTCTTGTCATGACGATAGGCGGGGATCGTCTGCTATGGCAGTCCCGCATAAGGGGGCATGATGAGACCATCCAGCAATAAGCAGTATTGCCCCCGCCGCAATTCTCAGCCCCTTAATTTGGGCCGCACCGGGGGACTGTATCCTCCTCCCCTGCGGCAGGCGGCTTTCTTCAGGACAGGCAGAGGCCAGAATATGTGATGTGAGAAGCAGTTGCCCAATGCCGCTACGGAGAGCGGCAGATACCGGGACGCGGCCCCGTCTCCCCGATATCCGGCCTACATATGGCTCGGCAGCCAGGTCGCCAATTCGGGCCAGATCAGGATGGCCGCCACGACCAGGACCATCAAGAAGACATAAGGGAGGCAGGCGGCCCAGATATCCGTGACGGAGACCCGGGCAACCGCTTCCATCCCCGGGCGGGTGCGGATCTGGTCCAATATGCCGCGCAGGTAAAAGAGGTTCATCCCGAACGGCGGCGTCACATAGCCGATGGCAATACAGACCATCAGCATGACGCCGAACCAGACGCTGTCCACGCCGAGCGCCGTAATCACCGGCATCATGATGGGCGTAGCGATGAAAATGATGGCCGCCCCGTCGATAAACATCCCGAGAATGACAATGATCACAAGGAACAGCACGATGGTTCCCATAACCCCGGCATCAATGCCGATGATATATTCAGACAGCAGCCTCGCCGATCCGGAAAATTGCAGCAAGCGGGAGAACAGCGCCCCACCGGCCAGCAATGTCATCACCATCACCGACACCTGCGTCGAGGTCTGCAATATTTCGGCAAAGGAGCGGAAAGTCAGCTTGCGCTGCAACAGGGCGATCAGAATGGTTCCGAAGGCGCCAACGCCCGCCGCCTCTGACGGGGTGGCGACCCCCCACCAGATACTGCCAAGGACGAGGAAGATCAACAATCCGGGAAGAAATATCTGCCGCGTCACATAGAGCCGTTCACGGAATGTCGGCCGCTCCGCCACCGGAACGCGCGGCGCCAATGCCGGATTGAGCAGGCAGCGGACAATGATATAGACGCAAAACAGCCCCGCGATCAGAAAGCCGGGGACGGCGGCCCCGAAAAAGAGCGAGCCAATCGGAATCCCGGCGAAGCCGCCCAGCAGCACGCCCACCACCGTCGGCGGGATGAGAACGCCAAGCGCCCCGCCCGGCGGCAGCCCGCCGATGGCAAGTTTCATATCATAGCCGCGCCGCACCATCTCCGGCACCGCCAGAACGCCGAGAACCAGCACCGCCGTCCCGCCAATCCCGGTCATGGCCGCAATCAGGGTCGAGGCAATGACGGTGCCAACGGCCAGCCCGCCCGGAATGCCCGTTGTCCAGCTATGGATCGCCTCATAGAGCAGGGTGCCGATACCGGCCCGCTCCAGCGCGATGGCCATAAAAATAAACAGTGGCGCCGCAATGAAGATTTCCGTTGTCGCGGTGTCAAAAATCGTCGCCGGGATGATCGACAACACCGTCAATCCGTGCAGCGATATAAGCCAGATAATCGACACGCCGATCAGGGAAAAGGCGACCGGAAAACCCGCGAGAAGAAACAGCACCAGATTGAGGATAATCAGGAGTGTCGTCAGTTCCACACTCATGACGCCTCTCCCTGATCCGGATTGGAACCGGCGGCGCACAGGATGCCGATATCACGGACCAGCTTCAGCACCCCCTGGAGGATCAGCAGCGCCCCCCCGAGGGGCAGAAAGAATTTCACAGGATAGAGCGGCGGCGCAAAAACGGTCGACGCTTTTTCAAGATGGGAATAGGAGGTGGAAAAATAATCCCAGCCGGACCAGACCAGCATCACCGCAATAAACAGGAACACAGGGGCGAACAGGATATCCAGAAAGGCCTTCACACGGGCGGAAAGATTGGCAACCAGAACATCCACCCGCACATGCAGATCCTTGCGCGAGGCCTCCGACAGCCCCAGCATCAGAAGCAGGACCATAAGCTGGACATTGATATCCCAGGCCCAGATTGTCGGGCTGTTGAAAAAATACCGCGAGATGACTTCGAAACTCACGATCAGCGTCATCAGCAGCAATGCCAGCGAGGCCACATTATTGGCCCACTCTGAAATCTTCTCTGCCCAGCCTAGTAATGTCATCGCCTCTGACCACAGCCGCCCGGCCTATGACCGGCGGCCTTTGATGGAAGGTTGATTTTATTTCAGATGCCAGCCCGGCCAGCCACACCCGTGACTGGCCGATGCCGACGCTTACTTTACTGCATCTGACCGTAATCGCGCTGCTGCTGTTTGACAATCTCGACAGCCTTTGCCGCCAGATCGGATTTGGCCGCAATCTCGTCCCAGAGCGGCAGGACAGCCCCCTGCAACGTCTTGCGATCTTCCGGAGAGAGGGCCAGGAGCTTGACGCCCGCCTTCTCCATTGCGCCGGTGCTCACCGCCTCGGACGCCGCATAGTCCAGCGCATGCGCCGAATTGCCATAACGGACGGCATCATTGATGACCTGCTGCAAATCTTCGGGCAGCGACTCCCATGTCGTGCGGTTAATCAGCCAGTGGCCGACGCCCGAGTTGAGGTTCGGTTCAAAAATTGTGGTTTTAAGTTCGCCCTGCAATTTCTGCGCGACGACGGCTTCAACGCCATAGACCAGGCCGTCGATGGTGCCGAGTTGCAGGGAAGAGAAAATCTCGGCCCCCGGAATGGACACCGCAGACGCCCCAAGATTGGTGGCGATTTTCCCGAACAGGCCAATGGCGCGGATCTTCAGACCCTTCAGATCATCAAGGCTGTTGATGTCCTGGCGCGTTGAAATGCCGTATTTCAGGCCCATGATGGCCGGGAAATGCTTCACATTGAATTTGCTTTCATAGGCTTCGGAAACCACCTCGCCGAGACCGCGGTTATAATAGGCGTCATAGGCCTCCCATGGCTCCTGCCAGGCAAGCGGCAGGCCAACCTCGACATCCGCTTCGGGCACCGTGCCGGAATAAAAGCCGCCCCACGAATGGCTGACATCAATGATCCCCTTGTCCACCGCCGACAGCATTTCCGGGACTGAGGCCAGCGCGCCCGCATCAAAAACCTGGAACTTGATTCTGCCGTTGCTCCAGCGTTCCACCAGCTCGATAAAGCCCTGCCCCGTCGTCTTGTAATAGGCAAGCGTTGGCGGATAGGAATGATGATATTTCAGCGTGTAGACCTTGCCGTCATCGGCGCTCGCCTGAAAGGATGCAAAGGTCGCCGCGATTGTCAGCATTAGAACCGATAGATATTTCGTCAATTTTTCTGGCATGTTCTCCTCCTCTTAGCCCTGAATATTTTCTTCGCCCTGACCATGCTTCTGCCGACAGGTTCGGGGCGAATGACAATGCGCCCGCAATATCAGCCGCCCGCCCCGACATTTTCTGCGGCTCACCAATGGCGGCCGGGCAAAAGCCGGTTCTTCTGTTTTTTCCGATCAGGCCCCGCCCCGGCCGGGACCCCCTAAATTAGTCTTTTTTCTAACACATGTTCATAAACAACTGTACAAATATTGCAAGTGATTTTTGCGCTTTTCCACATGCCGATCACAGGGTCTAATTTCTGATAAATCGCACAAATTCATAATATATTTTGATAATATCGCTGAAAACTCTCATTAGATATGCTATCATTATCAAACATAATTTTGAACAAGTGTTTGACTTATTATGACGCCGAATATAGACAGCTTTCATAATCATATCAATCAGCAGCGTGAGGGAGGCGCGGAACACATGACCACAAGCGCAATGGCCATACCATCGGCCTTGTTCAGGACCGCACAACAGCATGGTGATCGCCTGGCGCTGGTTTTCAAATCCCGCCGCGACACTTACGCACAACTTACCGACCGGGTCCTGCGGGCCGCCAGCGCCCTCGCCCGGACCGGCCTTGTCAAAGGGGATCGCCTCGCCATCTGGATGCCCAATTCGCCCGCCTGGATAGAGGCTTCGCTCGGCGCCATGTGCCTTGGGGTCATTGTCGTTCCGATCAACACCCGCCTGAAACCGGCCGAGGCCGCCTATATTCTGAGGAAATCAGGCGCCAGGGTGGCGATTGCCGCCACCGACTTTCTCGGCACGGACTTCGTCGCCAGCCTGCAATCGCTTGATCTGCCCGCCCTCGAAACCGTTATCGGGGTCCGGCTTGAAGATCAGGCCTGCGCATGGGAGCAGGCGTTGGCCGCCACCTCGCCGGAACAGATTTCAAAGGCCCGGGAGATTGCGGAAAATATCTCTCCGGACGATCTCGCGGAAGTTATTTTCACATCCGGCACCACCGGCTTTCCCAAAGGCGCCATGATCACGCAGGGGCAGATTGTCCGCGCCTATCAATTCTATGCGGATCGCGCCGACATCAAGCCGGGGGACCGTTATCTCATCATCGCGCCGATGTTTCACTCCTTCGGCTTCAAAGCCGGTGTTATCGTGTCCATCCTGAATGGGGCGGTCCTGTATCCGGTGCCGACCTTCGATGTAGATGCAACGCTAAAAACCGTGGAAGAGGAAAAAATCACGGTCATGGGCGGCCCGCCGACCATTTTCACCTCCCTTCTTGAGGCCAATAAAAAGGCCGGGCGCGATATCAGATCCCTCAACAGCATTGTGCTCGGCGGCAGCATGATCCCGCCGGAGCTTATCCGCGCCCTCCGGGACACGGTTGGCGTTGAAACTGTCTTGAGCGCCTATGGCATGACGGAAACGACAGCCCTGGTCACCATGAGCCGCAAGGAAGACGGCGTTGAGAAAATCTCCACATCGGCCGGACAGCTTGTCGATAATATGGACATGCGATGCGTCGATGCCGACGGGCGTGAAGTTGCCCGCGGTACCGCCGGTGAAATCGAAGCCCGCGGCCTGAATATCATGAAAGGCTATTTCGACGACCCCGAACGGACGGCGGAAAGCTTTACCGAAGACGGATGGTTCAAAACCGGTGATATCGGCATCATTGATGATGAGGGCTATCTGACGATCACGGACCGCAAGAAAGACATGTTTATCGTCGGCGGCTTCAATTGCTATCCCGCCGAGATCGAAGCCATCATCGGCACCCATCCCGCCGTTGATTCCGTCGCCGTTATCGGCGTCCCCGATGAGCGCATGGGCGAAGTCGCCAAGGCGTTCGTCGTGCTGCGGGAGGGCGCTGCTTTGAATGAGGCGGAATTCATCGCCTGGTGCCGTGAGAATATGGCCAACTTCAAGGTTCCCCGCTTCGTTGCCTTTCTCCCCGCCCTGCCCCGCAATGCCATGGGGAAGGTGCAGAAGTTCCTGCTGCGAGAGAATGAGGCGCAATCCTCCCCGCCGCCGAAATAACCCTCAGACAACAAAGAAACAGGTGAGAGAATGTTCGACAGATACAATCACATCAAGTTCGACCGGAACGGCCGCATCCTTCGCGTTACCCTGAACCGCCCGGACCGGTTGAATGCAACCAATGGTCCGCTGCATACCGAATTATCGCGGGTTTTTTCCGATATTGCCGAAGACCGGGAATCCGATGTCGTTATCCTGACCGGCGCGGGGAAGGCGTTCAGCGCCGGGGGCGACCTTGATTTTCTGGATAGCTGCCGCAGTGATGCGAAGCTTTTTCAGGCGACGCTGAATGAAGGAAAACGGCTGATTAACTCCCTGCTCGATCTCGACAAGCCGATCATTTGCCGCCTCAATGGTGACGCCATGGGGCTTGGCGCCACTGTTGCCCTGTTCTGCGATATCATCATCGCCGACAACGCCGCCAGAATTGCCGATCCGCATGTCAAAGTCGGGCTGTCGGCCGGAGACGGCGGAGCGGTCATCTGGCCACAGCTTATCGGTTACGCCCGGGCGAAGCAGTATCTCCTGACCGGCGACATGATCCATGCCCCGCAGGCGGCGGAGATGGGATTGATCAATTTTGCCGTCCCGACAGAAGAGCTCGACCCGCTGGTTGACAAATGGGCGCAGAAGCTGGTGAACGGCGCAGGCATGGCGATCCGCGCCACCAAGGTTTCCGTCAATGCTGGGCTGAAACAGGTCACGGCGGCCGTTCTGGATGCCAGCTTCGCCACGGAATTTTCCACGGGCCGCAGTGACGATCACGGGGAAGCCCTGAAGGCAATGCGCGAAAAACGCCGCCCGGACTTCACGGGGAAATAACCCGGCGCGCCTTCCTATTCATTTGACATCCCCTTCATAAAAAACCGGACGGCGTAATTTGGCCGTCCGGATTTTCAGATGTCATATGACAGGCCCTAACCTCGCAATCGAACGCAAGCGCCGTTGCTGGCGACTTTATTTTATAATGACGGAATCATCGTCTCGCAGCCGGTCTTGCGGCGAGGATATGTCGTCGGCGGCCAATCCGGGAGTCAGGATACCCCCCTCCACTATCTTGAAGAAGATATCGGCAATTTCATCGACGGACTTTCCATCCGGGCGATACCAGTCCAGCGCCGAGTTGATGGCACTAAGGAGAATGGTCCGCGTCAGGCGCGCATCCAGATCAGCGCGGATTTCACCGGCGTTTTGCGCCGCGGCCAGCAGGTTCAGCCAGAACTCCTCATAGGCGGACTGGGCGATGAAATGCTTCTGCTTCACGTCATCGGGAATCTGCACCCAGAGATATCGCGAAATAACCGCATTCGCCCCAGAAGACAGGATGCCGCGCAGATGCGCCTTGATGGCAACCTTTATCTTCTCGGCATAGGAGGCGCTGGGGGGCTGCACGGCAATGGCGTTCAACACGGTTTTGGAAACATTGTTGATGCTGACGTTGATGACGGCTTCCATCATCAATTCTTTTGACGAGAAATAATAGTAAAGCGACCCCGCACTCAGACCCGCAACGCGCGCGACCTCCCGCATGGTTGCGCCCGCATATCCCTTTTCGGAAAAGACCCGAACGGCCGCCGCCAGCACCTTGTCGCGCGAGATATCTGCTTTCGACTGCTTTCTTTTTACACTCTTGTTTCTGGCCAATGCCGCGATTACCACTCTCTGATGTTATCAATCACCAACCCTTAATGACCCTTCAGCAGTCCGGACGCAACAATAATCCGTCGGATTTCCTGCGAACCCGCGCCGATTTCCATCACCTTCGTCGTCCGATAGAGGCGGTTGATTTCCGTATCGCGCATATAACCCGAACCGCCATGGATCTGAACGGCTTCGTCCATGATAAAGGTCCCTGCTTTCGCTGCCTGAAAGAGAGCGGCGGACGCGAGCATATGGATGTGCCCGCGCCCGTATTCCTCTTCCTGTGCCTTGGAGCAAACATCAAGGACGCGGTAAACGAAGGTGCGCGCTGTCTCAAGTGCAATATACATTTCAGCAATTTTCGACTGGATCATCTGAAATGATGCAATCGGACGCCCGAACTGCTCGCGCAGGTTGGCATGATCGATGGCAAGGTCTAGTGCCCGGCGCGCCGGGCCGATGCACAGCATGGCCGACATCACCCGCTCCAGATCAAGGCCCGAATGCATGATGATATGTCCCTGATTTTCTTCACCGACAAGATTGGCGGTCGGCACATGGCAATCATCATAAAACAACTCGCCCGTCGGGCTGCCGCGAAACCCCATCTTGTCGAGCTTACGTCCGACGCGAAAGCCCGGCTGATCGGTCTCCACCAGCAATGCGGATATACCTTTGCTCCGCCCCATGTCCCGGCTTGTCCTGACGTAGGTCAGCACCACATCGGCAATCGGTCCGTTTGTGATGTAAATCTTGGAGCCATTGACGATATAGCTGTCGCCTTCTTTGACGGCATTGGTTTTCATGGACCCAAGAGCGTCCGATCCGGCGCCGGGTTCGGTCATGCCGAGTGCGCCGATCATCTCGCCCCGGCACATGGCCGGCAGGAAGCGTTCGCGCTGTTCTTCCGTGCCATTGCGATAGATATTGTCAATGACGAGATTATCGGAGTTCAACCAGCTGAAGGCGAACGTCGGGTTCCAGTAGGCCATCGTTTCGCAAATCAGCCCCGCGGTCAGATAATCAAGTCCCTGCCCACCATATTCCGGCGGAATGGTCGTGCCAAGATAGCCCATTCCGGCAATCTCGCGGAATGCCTCCTCCGGCCACCAGTCCTCATCGTCCATCTTCTGCTGTAATGGATAGAGTTTTTCCTTGAAAAGTTCGCTCGCATGGGCACAGATCTCGATCTGCTCTTCCGTCAGCCCGAATTGCTTGCCACTCCGATATTCGCCAATTCCCGTTCGCATAATTTCCTCGCTCAGGCGCTGATAAATTGTCCGCCATCGACCGGAATGGTCCGCCCCGTCACATAGCTGGCCGCGGGCGACAGGAGAAAGGCGATGACGCGGGCGACCTCTTCGGGCAACCCGATCCGCGGGATGGCGGACTGGGCCAGGATCTTGCTGGTCATCTTCTCGCCCCAGTGATCAATGGCATCCTGTCCCATATCGGTTTCCGTCAGGCCGGGGGCGACGGCATTGGCGCGGATACCGAACCGCCCCTCCTCCTTGGCGATGACCCGGATCATGGCTTCGACCCCGGCCTTCGCCGCCGCCGTCTGCGCCGCCCCGGGTGAACCGGCGCGCGCCGCAATGGAGGTCACCGCGACGATACTGCCATGCTGCTGCGCATGCATGATCCTGAGTGCCGGGTTCATCACATTGAAGAAACCATTCAGATCAATATCAATCACCCGCCGCCAGTCAGCCGCCGACAGCTCCCGCACCGTTTTCCAGTCTGAATTGGCCCCGGCCGAATGCACAACCGCATCCAGGGACCCCATTGATTTCGAAAGATCGGCAATCTGCTGCGCAATGGCGTCCGCGTCACAGATATCCGCCTGCAGCAGAACGGGATTGGCCCCTTCCCGCCGGACCATCTCTGCTGCCTCCTCCGCCGCGCGGTGATCCGCACGATAAAGGATGGCCACATTGCTGTAGCTGTGCGCCAGAAGGGCGCTTACCGTCCGTCCAATGCCGCGGGATCCCCCAACAACCATGACCAGCTTTTGTCTGTCCACCCGACTTCCTCCCGCAATGAAATTTTCACTTTTATATTTCTAACACGTGTTCAAAAAATATCAACATCAAGATAGTAAAGCTATATCATTTATAGCGATAAATCCATTTTTGAAATGATATATTTTTAAACTTATGTTTGAAAATATGGCAAAATAAACCCATCAGATTTGCCTGTTACGGCGTCTCGTCTGCGAAAATTCCGCCCGGAACGTCGCCTTTACCTGCCCGGACAGGGGGATGAAGCCGGGATCGGATCGGTGATCAGACAGTCCGCATGGTCCATCATTTTCCCCATCATAATACGCACAGGTCTCGTTTTTACCGTCCCACCCGCATTCTTTCTGACGCCCCTCAGGGCCAAAGGCATAAGTATCAACAAAGTCTGGCGCTGCCCGCATCGGCCCTGGAATCAAAGACGGAAAACTGCCGGAGACGCAGAGGCGAATGGCAAAAGCAAACCCGCATATCATTGCTTTTTTCTATTACAGAATGCAGGATTGATATAATATTCAGATCATAAGGAGTCCCCATGATCGACAAGCTGGAAATGTTTATCGCTGTGGCAAAGGTCGGGCATTTCGGGCGGGCCGCCGATCAACTCGGCATCACGCAGCCGACCCTGTCGACCGGCATCAAAAATCTGGAGGAGCAGCTCGGCGTCAAGCTTATCTTCCGCGGCTCCCGCTATGGCGGCCTCACGCCGGAAGGGCAAAGCGCGCTCAACTGGGCCCGCCGCATTGTCAGTGACACCCGCCAGCTCAAGGAGGAAATGCGGTTCAAGCGACATGGTTTGAGCGGGCAACTGCGCATCGCCGTGATCCCGACCGCATTGACCTGGGCGGCTCGCCTGACATCCCGGTTTTGCGAAAGCCATCCGAAGGCGCGTTTTACCCTTCTCTCCCGCCCTTCGATCGAGATTCTCGCGATGATGGATAATCTCGATATCGACGCGGGCATAACCTATCTGGATAGCGAGCCGACCGGCAAGGTCAGCGCGGAGCCGCTTTACCGGGAGAGCTACCGACTGGTCTGCGCGAGCGGATCGCCCTTTGCCGGGCGCGCCTCCGTCCGCTGGCAGGAGTTGCAAGGCCAGAAACTCTGCCTGCTGACGCCCGACATGCAGAACCGGCGGATTATCAACCGGCATTTTCATGAAGCCGGGGTCAATGCCGATGCGCTGATCGAATCCAATTCAACGGTTGTGCTGATCTCGGCGGTGGAAAGTGGCGGCTGGCTTACCGTCCTGCCGACGGATATCGCCACCTTCCTGACCGAAGGCAAGGACCTTGCCCTTATTCCCTTCTCGGAAAGCATCAGCAATCCGAGTGTCGGGCTGATCGCCCCCTACCGGGAACCGCATACGCCGATCCTTCAGGAATTGCTGAATGAGGCACGGCGAATTTCGGAGCTAGATTGATAGCATTTTTCTATCGTTTAACGGAATTCCAATATTGATTCCAAATCATGAAAGGCAATAATGAAGCCGGTAGGGTGGAGGTCCTGCTTTATGGATACAACGATACATACCCCCGACGATGCCGATATCAGTCGTCTCATCAATCAGCATATGACGCTGGAAGGTCCCCTGTTGCCGATACTGCACGCCTTTCAGGAACGCTATAGCCATATTCCGGATAAGGCTATGGCGCCGATTGCCGCCGCCCTCAATATCACCAAGGCGGAATTGCATGGCGTGATATCCTTCTATCATGATTTCCGTGAAAAACCGGCGGGCAAGCATCTCATCCGGATTTGCCGGGGGGAGGCCTGCCAGTCAATGGGCGCCAACCGGCTTGCCGAAGAAGCCCTGTCCAGCCTCGGCCTTGCCTGGTATGAAACCGCCCGGAATAACGAAGTTACGGTGGAGCCGGTCTTCTGTCTCGGCCTCTGCGCCTGCGCCCCGGCCGCAACGGTCGATGGCAAGCTGATGGGCCGGGTGACGGCGGCCCGGATCAGTTCCACCCTCAAAGAGGCGGCGCAATGAAAATCTATGTCCCCATGGACAGCGCCGCCCGCGCCCTCGGCGCCGATGAGGTGGCGGAGGCCATCCGGAAGGAAGCAGCGCAGCGCGCAATTGATATTGAGCTTATCCGCAACGGCTCCCGCGGGATGATCTGGCTGGAACCGCTTGTCGAAATTGACCGGGGCTGCGGACGTGAGGCCTTCGGACCCATAACCCCCGATGACGTGCCCGCCCTGCTGGATGGAAAGCGGACAGGCCTTGGCCCCACGGAAGAGATTCCCTTCCTCGCCCGGCAGACACGCCTGACCTTCGCCCGATGCGGAATTATCGACCCGCTCGACCTTGATGATTACAAGGCGAATGGCGGCCTTATAGGACTGCGGCGCGCCCTCACCTTCACGGGGGAGGAAATCATTGCCGAAGTGACTGAAAGCGGCCTGCGCGGGCGTGGCGGGGCGGGCTTTCCGACCGGCCTTAAATGGCAGACAGTGATGCAGGCCGGGGCCACGCAGAAATATATCGTCTGCAACGCCGATGAAGGCGACAGCGGCACCTTCGCCGACCGGATGCTGATGGAAGGGGATCCCTTCTCCCTGATNGAAGGNATGATCATCGCCGGGATCGGCGTTGGCGCAACAAAGGGATATGTCTATATCCGCTCTGAATATCCCGATGCGNTNCGCGTNATGCAGGCGGCTGTTGAANTTNGCCGGAAANATCACCTGCTGGGTGCGGATGTGCTGGGNTCANGCAAAACCTTTGATCTGGAAGTCCGCGTTGGCGCGGGCGCCTATGTCTGCGGCGAGGAAACATCGCTNCTCAATTCACTGGAAGGCAAGCGCGGNGTCGTNCGGGCCAAGCCGCCCNTNCCCGCGCTGGAAGGTTTTATGGGTCGCCCGACGGTTGTGAACAATGTCATCAGCCTGGCAACCGTNCCNGTCATCTTTGAAAAGGGCNCCGCCTTTTATGCGNATTTCGGNCTTGGCCGGTCAAAAGGNACNATGCCGATCCAGNTTGCNGGNAATGTCCGATATGGCGGCCTGTTTGAAACGGCCTTCGGCANGCCGCTTGGCGAGCTNGTNAACGANATNGGCGGCGGNACGGCGACGGGNCGNCCNGTCAANGCNGTGCAGGTNGGCGGCCCCCTCGGNGCCTATCTGCCGCCCTCAAAATTCGATACCCCCTTCGGCTATGAGGANTTTGACCGCGAANACAGCCTGATCGGTCATGCGGGGATNGTNGTNTTTGATGACAGCGCCGANATGNTGCAAATGGCNCGCTTCGCCATGGAATTCTGCGCCGTGGAAAGCTGCGGCAAATGCACNCCCTGCCGCATCGGCGCAGTGCGCGGTGTGGAGACGATTGATCGCATCGNNNNGGGCGAGGTGGCGGCCATCCCGCTNCTCACNGATCTTTGCGAGACCATGAAGGATGGCTCNCTCTGCGCCCTGGGCGGNTTCACNCCCTTTCCCGTCATGTCNGCCCTNACCCATTTTCCCGATGACTTTGTCCCCACGCGGGAGGCCGCAGAATGACAGATATCTCCCCTNTCTCCCCGCTGAATGATCNNGACCTCGGNACNCCNNNNAAAATCGGAAAACCNGTTAATCTGACAATTGACGGTTTTGAGGTNANNGCNNCNGAAGGCANNTCCGTCATGCGNGCGGCGATGGANGCTGGNATNCCNATCCCCAAGCTCTGCGCGACCGACAGCGTTGAGGCNTTNGGCTCCTGCCGTCTCTGCGTGGTGGAGATTGAAGGGCGGCGCGGCACACCCTCTTCCTGCACCACACCGGTCAGTGAGGGAATGGTCGTCTCCACCCANTCGCAGAAGGTGAANAAAATCCGCAAGGGCGTNATGGAGTTATANATATCNGATCATCCNCTGGACTGNCTCACCTGCTCCGCCAANGGGGATTGCGAATTGCAGGANATGGCGGGCATGGTCGGCCTGCGCGATGTGCGNTATCANCCNGTCAGAACNCATTTTGCAAAGGGCACNGCCGAGGCGCCAAACCCGGAATATAAGGCCNCCGACATCTCCAANCCCTATTTNACCTATGATCCGGAGAAATGCATTGTCTGNTCCCGCTGCGTGCGGGCCTGCGANGAAGTGCAGGGCACCTTCGCCCTNACCATCGAAGGGCGCGGATTTGAGAGCCGGGTCTCCGCNGGCACAGCAGANGACANCTTCATGACCTCNGATTGCGTNAGCTGCGGCGCCTGCGTTCAGGCNTGCCCGACGGCNACNCTNCAGGAAAAATCCGTGATTGAACTTGGCACCCCNTCCCGCAGCGTGGTCACGACCTGCGCCTATTGCGGTGTCGGCTGCTCNTTCAAGGCAGAACTNAATGGCGATGAACTGGTGCGGATGGTGCCCTANAAGCAGGGCAAGGCCAACCGCGGGCATTCCTGCGTCAAGGGCCGCTTNGCCTATGGCTACGCCGCGCATCAGGACCGCATNCTGAACCCGATGATCCGGGAGAATATCACCGATCCCTGGCGGGAGGTGAGTTGGNAGGAGGCGCTCAGCTTCGCGGCAAACCGGCTNCNTGGCNTGCAGGAAANATATGGNCGNCGNGCCATCGGNGTGATNACCTCNTCGCGCTGCACGAATGAGGAAACNTATCTGGTGCANAAGCTNGCGCGNGGCGTTTTCCTCAACAACAATACCGATACCTGCGCCCGCGTCTGCCATTCNCCNACNGGNTANGGGCTGAAACAGACCTTTGGCACTTCCGCCGGAACGCAGGATTTCGATTCCGTTGAACAGAGCGATGTGGTCATCGTCATCGGCGCCAACCCGACGGACGGCCACCCCGTTTTTGCCAGCCGCCTGAAGAAGCGCCTGCGGCAGGGGGCAAAGCTGATTGTCATTGATCCGCGACGGATTGATCTGGTGAAATCACCGCACATTGGCGCCGCTTACCATCTCCCCTTGCGGCCCGGCACGAATGTCGCCGTTATTTCAGCCATGGCCCACGTCATTGCCAGTGAGGGGCTGATGGACGACGCGTTTATCAAGGAACGCTGCGATCCCGATGCTTTTCAGGATTATCTCGATTTCATTCGCGATCCCCGCCACAGCCCGGAGGCAACGGAACTGCTGACGGGCGTTCCCGCCGCCGACCTGCGCGCCGCCGCCCGATTATTCGCGACCGGCGGCAACGGCGCCATCTATTACGGCCTTGGCGTGACGGAGCATAGTCAGGGGTCCACGACCGTCATCGGCATTGCCAATCTCGCTATGCTGACCGGCAACATCGGGCGGCCGGGCGTCGGCGTCAACCCGCTGCGCGGCCAGAATAACGTCCAGGGCTCCTGCGATATGGGGTCTTTCCCCCATGAATTGCCAGGCTACCGCCATGTCAAAAATGATGATGTGCGGGCGATATATGAAAAAATCTGGAATGTTAAAATCGACCCGGAGCCGGGCCTGCGCATCCCCAACATGCTGGACGCCGCCGTCGAAGGAAGCTTCAAAGGCCTTTATTGTCAGGGCGAGGATATTCTGCAATCGGACCCGGATACAAAACATGTGGCGGCCGGTCTTGCCGCCATGGAATGTGTCATCGTCCATGATTTGTTTCTGAACGAAACATCTAACTACGCCCATGTCTTCCTGCCCGGCTCCACTTTCCTGGAGAAGGACGGCACCTTCACCAATGCAGAGCGGCGGATCAACCGGGTCCGCAAGGTGATGGAGCCGCGCAACGGCTATGCGGACTGGCAAATCACCCAGATGCTGGCCAAGGCCATGGGGGCAGACTGGGGTTACACGCATCCGTCCCAGATCATGGATGAAATCGCCGCGACCACGCCGAGCTTTGCCGGTGTTTCCTATGATCTGCTGGATGAGAAGGGATCGGTGCAGTGGCCTTGCAACGAAGCCGCGCCCAATGGAACGCCCCTCATGCATATGGATGGTTTTGTGCGCGGAAAAGGGCGGTTCATTGTCACCGAATATGTGGCGACCGATGAAAAGACCGGCCCGCGCTTTCCGCTGCTTCTAACAACCGGTCGGGTGCTGTCGCAATATAATGTCGGGGCCCAGACCCGGCGGACGGCAAACGCACTCTGGCATGACAGGGACATCCTCGAAATTCATCCCCATGACGCAGAGGTACGCGGTATCCGCGACGGGGATTTCATCAGACTTGCTTCCCGGTCCGGGGAGACGACGCTTCATGCCCATATTACGGACCGGGTGTCGCCGGGCGTTGTCTACACCACCTTTCATCATCCTGATACACAGGCCAATGTGGTCACCACCGATTATTCCGACTGGGCGACAAACTGCCCCGAATACAAGGTGACGGCGGTTCAGGTATCCCTCTCCAACGGTCCGACGGAATGGCAGGAAGAGTATCAGGCTCAGGCCGCAAGGGCCCGCCGCATTCTTCCCGCAGCGGAATGATCATGGCAGCGCAATCGACAGCCGAAGTTCAGGGCCTGGCAATACGGGAGGGCGGCCGCCGGGATATTTCCCGCATCCTGCCCGAAGAAAAACCGGTCGCCCTCGTCTTCAACGGCACCACCGCCGCTGTCATGATGGCAACGCCCGATGATCTGGAGGATTTTGCAGTTGGCTTTGCCCTCACCGAAGGCTTTATCGAAACACCCGACCAGATCGAGACATTGGAAATCATCCCCCACGCACAGGGGCTGGAGGCACGCTTTTTTCTGAATGCCGACCGGTTGGATTTCGTTCATGAACGCAGACGCAATATGCTCGGCCCGCTCGGCTGCGGGCTCTGCGGCATCGATAGTTTGGAGCAAGCGCTGCGCCCCCTGCCTCGCCTTGAAGGCATTGGCCCGGCCTTCAGCCAGAATGACATCGCCCGTGCAACAGACAGCCTACGGCAGTTTCAGCCGCTCCATGACCTCACCCATGCCCTGCATGCGGCCGGTTTCCTGCTGCCGGGCCGGGGCATCGTGATGGCGCGGGAAGATGTCGGACGGCATAACGCCCTCGACAAGCTGATCGGCGCCCTTGCAAGGCAGGGAATGGAGGCAGGAAGCGGCGCCATCCTCCTGACGTCGCGCATCTCCGTTGATATGGTGCAGAAGACAGTCATCTCCGGCTGTCCGGTATTGATTGCCGCCTCCGCCCCCACCGCCCATGCGCTTGATCTCGCAAAAAAGGCCGTACTCACCCTTGCGGCCTTTGCCCGCGATGGCCAGTTCGAGATATATTCCCATCCGGGCCGCATCCTGACAGGAACTGCCGATGCAAGATGACAAGATGGTCAGAATGGCCAATCAGATTGCGACTTTTTTCAAAAGCCAGCCGAATACGGATCAGGCGCAGAATGTGGCTGACCATATCAATGANTTNTGGGAACCGCGNATGCGTCAGCAGCTNTTGANGTATTTGGCACAGGGNGGACAGGGNCTCGACCCGTTGGTATGNGCGGCNANAGACCTTATCCGCATGCCNACNGCCTGANCCATTTTNNGNNTTTTACACCCACTTCNCTGNTANNACCCCCTCNCCCGGGNTGCTGTCAGGCAACACCCCAGTCACGCAATATGTCCTCTGTATGCTGGCCGGGNTTGGGCGGCGGNGCCTGAATTTCCGGCTTTGTCCGNCTGAANCGCGGGGCCGGNGCCGGTTGGACAACACCATCCTGCGTGATAAAAGTATNCCGCGCCTTGTTATGNGGATGNTGCGGCGCNTCCTGCAAATCAAGTACCGGCGCAAAGCANATGTCTGTCCCCTCCATCAGGGCACACCATTCATCGCGGCTTTTCGTCCGGAATTTATCCGCCANTTTNTCTTTCAGGNCAGGCCAGTTGCCGGTATCCATCTGGCCCTTNAACGCCGGATCGTCAAGTTCGGCTTTTTCAAGCAATTCCGCATAAAATTGCGGCTCGATGGAGCCGACGGATATCCACTTTCCATCGGCGCATTCATANCATCCNTAAAAATGNGCNCCGCCATCGAGAAGGTTGCTNTCCCGGNTGTNGGACCATTTCCCNGCGCCATGCAGATTATAGATNGCCGCCATCAGCAACGANGCCCCATCGGTCATTGCCACGTCAACAACCTGCCCCTTGCCGGAGNACTTTGCCTCAAGCAGGCCACAGACCATGCCAAANCCGAGATANAGGGCGCCNCCACCAAAATCGCCGATCAGGTTAAGCGGCGGGACGGGCCCGCCTGCNTTTGATCCGATCGCATGCAGGGCACCGGTCAGNGCGACATAATTGATATCATGCCCCGCNGCCTTNGNCAGCGGCCCGTCCTGACCCCANCCNGTCATCCGNCCATAGACCAGCTTCGGATTGGATTTCTGACAGANATCNGGNCCAAGGCCGAGTTTTTCCATNACGCCGGGGCGAAAGCCTTCNATCAGCCCATCCGCCTTTTCAACAAGNTTNAGNACGGTTTCAACTCCTTCCGGNGTTTTNANATCAAGCGCAATGGATCGCCTGCCCCGGTTCAGGATGTCATAATCNAGGCCNAGCAGGTTATGNCCNCCGGGCCGGTCAATNCGGATGACNTCCGCCCCCATGTCAGAGAGCATCATGGCGCAGAACGGCCCCGGCCCNATGCCCGCCATTTCGATAATTTTAATGCCTTTTAACGGTCCCATGATCCGTNNTNCTCCCTGTTATNTACNGTTGTTGTTTTAGTTTGNCNGGCCTCACGCCTCTTCNGGNTTGATCAGNAGGCCATNGCGAAGCAAATCCAGATAGGCGTCAAGCTGCGCCTCTTCCAGCGGCTTGAANGCCATTCCCGTATCTGTCGANCGCAGAAACAGATAATCACGGGCGCCGATCATCAGGAAGGCNAGCGATTCAAGCTGCGCCTCCGTATATCCCTTCAACTCGCCCTTNTCCTGCCAGCGTTTCAACGCNCGGACAAAAGGTTTGAACAGATTNTCCATATGNATGGCNTGNCCTTTNGGCGTNGCNAANCGCCCTTCATGGAGCANACGGAAAAACCAGGGGTTTTTCTGGACATANGATTGAAAGGCCANCAGACCGAGACGCTCCATNTCNANAAGGCTTTGGGCCGGTCTGACCTGTGTGCGTATGTAGGCGAGGATTTCCTGCCCCTTGATGGGCAAAAGCTGGTCGAACAGATCCTGNCGATCCTCGAAATAATTATAGAAGGTTCCATGTGCGAGCCCGGCCCCATCNGCGATNTTGGCAATCGACGCATCATTATAGCCGAATTTGCCAATGCAGATGGCGGCGCTGTCNATCAGCGCCTCCCNNTTCATNACCGCNTTTTCTTCCCGCGAAGGTCTATTCTTCCTTTTCGGTCTCANCATCCTCACACAGGCCCTCTTTATACATCACATCATCTCGGGATCGCCGGGATCATCCGGCTGCGGTCTGATGAGAGGCATCTCCNGCGCCGCCAAACGCCATCCAGCCCCCATCCACCGGCAAGGTNACCCCGGTTATATATTCCGCCATGCCNGACAACAAGAACTGTACGGCATTTCCTATTTCTTCCGGCTTGCCAAGACGGCCCATGGGNATACGCCGGACATAAGGATCCGTCCCAAGCGACCCGCCACCGAGAATTTCGGANGCCATNGGCGCNTCGATCACNCCGGGNGCCACCGCATTCACNCGNATGCCAAAACGGGCAAAATCAGTCGCCGTCGTCTTGGTCATCATNACAATGGCCGCCTTGCTGACGCCATANCCNTTNGANGCGGCAAAACCNCCCAGNCCGACAACAGAGGCNATATTGACGATGGCGCTGCCCGGCNGCATGTAAGAGGCGGCNTCGCGCANCATCAGAAAACACCCCTGNACATTCACATCCATAACCCGGCGCCAATCCGCCAGTGTCTGGCGCTTGGTGCCGCGCAGCGGATCGGCGATNCCGGCNTTATTNACCAGNCCATCGATCCCGCCGAGCATTTCNTTCATCTCNGCNAACATTTTNNTGACNGAGCTNTCATCGGACACATCTCCGACAAGAGCNCCCGNCGCACCNATACGTTCCTTNGCNTCCNGAAGCGGNGCTGCCGATATATCNTTNANGANNACNTGNGCGCCTGCGCCAANCAGCTTNTCCGCNATGGCAAGACCAATCCCGCCGCCTGCACCGGTCACCAGAATACGCCGTCCGGCCAGCGTTATGCCTGAACTCTTATCCATTCTTCAATTCTCGCCTAAANAATTATTTTCCCGTATAGACNGGCTTGCGCTTCTCGCGGAAGGCATTGACCGCCTCCTGATGATCCGCGCTCTGNTTGGTGAGGGCTTCATAGGCAAGNCAGGCATCCATCACNGAATGCGCAACCTGCTTAAGATGGATATTCAGGCTCACCTTGGTCCATTTNATGGATTTCANNGGGCCATTTGCCAGCCTGTCGGCGAAGGTATTGACCTTTTCATCCAACTCATCCGCCTTGCACACATGATTGACGAGGCCCATTTCCTTTGCCTCCGCCGCGGTCAGCGGATCACCGGTCATAAGAAATTCTTTCGCCCGCGAGAGCCCGACCAGCGCCGGCCAGATAACCGCGCCGCCATCCCCGGCGACCATTCCCATCAGAACATGCGGATCGCCGATTTTCACGGCATCGCTCATGAAGGTAACATCACAGAACAGCGCCAGCGTACAGCCCAGCCCCATGGCATGGCCATTAATCCGGCAAATGATCGGCTTCTCGCAGTCCAGAATGGAAAACACAATCTGCTTGGCTTCGGTGACCGTTTGCTCGAACATTTCCGGCTCGTCTATGGCCCGCTGCATCCAGTTCACATCCCCCCCGGCGCAGAAAGCCTGCCCCGCTCCGGTAAGAATGATGACATCGGAATCCGGGTCCGCATCGGCATCGCGGAAAACCCGGGACAGCTCCTCATGCAAAACCTCATCCACGGCGTTGAAAGCGGCCGGGCGGCTCATTTCCAACGTCAGAACACGTCCGCGACGGCGCCATTTTATGGCTGAGTAGTCCTTTCTGACATAGGCTTCTTCCATATTATTCTTGTTATCACTGCTCATCTTTACCTGACTCCATACATTTCCGCCGGTATTCTGGTGATACCGCGCTACATTCTACTTTTTATGTGCCTGTCGCCATTGTCTGCGGCAGCCAAAGGGCGATTTCCGGAAAGGCAAACAGCAACATCAGCACAACCATCTCTATCATCAGGAAGGGAACGATACCGCGATACATCTCGCTCGCCTTCAACTCCGGCGCCGCCCCCATCACCGCGAAAAGGTTGAGGCCAACGGGCGGCGTGATCGCCGCAATTTCAATCAGCTTGAGAATAATGATACCAAACCAGATTTCGTTAATGCCGAGAGACTGGGATATCGGAAAGAGAAACGGCAGCGTGATGACAATCAGCGACAGCGAATCCACAAACATTCCCAGCACGATGAACATGATCGCAATATAAATCATCAGCTCCATGGGGCTCACCCCCATGCTGGCGACAAAATTATTGATTTCATCGGTAAAGCCATTGACGAGAAGCAACCGCCCCATCAACAGCCCGCCGATCAAGATCATCAGCAGGCGACCGGAGACCAGCGTTCCTTCCTTGAAGGATTCCCAGATATCATTACCCGACAGGCGCCGCATGCCGAGCCCGATCAACAGGGCACCTGCCGCGCCCACCGCGCCGGCCGCCGAAGGAGAAAACAACCCGCTATACAGCCCGCCGATAATCAGCGTCGCCAACAGGACAACCCCCCATACCATGCGCAGGCCCGCGAATTTGTCCCGCCAGCTATAGCTCTCATTCGTAGAAGGTGCCCATTGCGGATAACGGATCAGAAACAACCGCATGCCGACAATATAGGCCCCTGCCGTCAAAATCCCGGGCAGAACCCCTGCAATCAGCAGCGCGCCGACTGACTGGTTTGTGAGCGAGGCAATCAGGATAATACCAACGGATGGCGGAATAAGCGCCGCCAGCGTCCCCGAGGCCGCAATACTGCCCGCCGAAATCCCCGGCGAATAGCCAAATTTTAACATCTGCGGCATGGCAATCCGGGTAAAAACCGAAGAGGAAACGAGAGTGGACCCAGAGGCGGCCGCAAAGCCCGCCGAAGCCACGATTGTGGCATAGATCAGGTTTCCCTTGGCGCGGGCGGTAAAGCGGTGAACCGCCTCATACAGCCCTTCGATAATTCCGGCGCGAGAGGAAAATCCGCCCATCAAAATAAACATCGGTATGACAACAAGCGTAAAATTCACCCCCGTGTCATACGGTAACGTTTCCAGCATCGACATGGCGAAATTGCCATCAATGACCAACCACATCCCGATAATCGCCACGGCGGTCATCGCCCAGGCGATCGGTACGCCGAAGCCCAGCAGGACCAGCAGCGCCACAATCGCGATCACTCCGGAAATGATGCTATCCATTGGTCCGCTCCCCTTCGGCCTGTTCCTCTGCGTCGGAAGGGCCTGTTTCAGATTTCATAAAAAGCCGGACAAGCTGGATCACAGAAACCAGCGCCGCGAGAGTAAAGCCCGCAAAAATCATGAATTTAACCGGATAGATCGGTATCTGCAGAAAGTCGGATGACCGTTCCTTGATATTCCAGCTCGACTGGAAAAGGCTCCATGCCGCGATGGCGAGAAGCGTTAAAACGCCAATCGCCGTCAGCTTTGCAATCGCCAGGCTGAGCAACTTCCAGCCGGACGTCAGTTTGCCGGATATGATATCGACAACAACATGTTCATTCCGCATCGTGACCAGAGGCTGAGAGACGAAGATGATAATCGCAAACAGCAGTCCGCTCAGCTCTACTTTAAAGGGCAGGTATTTATCAAACGCCAGCCCGAGGATGATGTCGATCGCCCCGACCGACATCATCACCGCCAATGCGAGCGCGCAGATAACCTGCAAAGATGGCTCGAAATAGCTTTTCATAAGCCCACTCAGTCCGGGAATTTTGCTTGCATCTCGGTCAGGACCGGACGAAGGCGTTCAACAGCATCGCCAAACCCGCGCTGCTTCAGATCAGCAGACCACATATCAATCATGCTACCCGCTTTCTCGTCAAGCTGCGCTGCTTCCTCGAACTTCACATAGGTGACGCCATGGGCCGGGAAATCCTCATTGATGGTTTTCTCTGCCAGTTCCGCAGCTTCCTTCGGCTCTTTTTCCATCAACTCATTGCTGACATCCAGCATCAGCTTCTGGACATTTTCCGGCCATTCGTTGAACAGCTTGCGGTTGACAAAAATGCCCCAGACCGGCTGCGCACCGAAATTCAGGTCAATCGCATATTTCGCGACTTCATAGAATTTACCGGAAATTGCCTGCTCATGAGCCGCAAGAGAACAATCCACCGTTCCCTTTTGCAGGGCGTCATACATTTCGCTATAGGGGATGGAGACAGGCACCACGCCGACTTTCGCGAAATATTCCGGCCAGTAAGGCGCGCCCGGCACCCGCACACGCAGGCCATTCAATTCGGCAACAGTCTTGACCGGCTTGGTGCAGAACAGACGATAGGGGTTGCTGCCCTGATGATACAGCGCGATGACACCGTTGTTTTCAAGATCGGCCTGGGTTTGCGGGTCTTCCTGCCAGCGCTTCCAGGTATCAACCGCCTGCTGCGGCGTTTCATGAACACGCAGATGCGAGGCATTACCGGCAACCGGCAGTTCGGCCGTGAAATACCCTTGCGCCGTGGCGCCAAGCTGCACCGCACCGGTACCGGTGAGTTTCAGAATTTCCTTCGGCCCACCCATGCTTCCGGCCCAGAAAATCTTCACCTTGATCTTGCCGTCCGAACGTTTTTCAACTTCATCCGCCCACCATTGCTCCCACTGCGCGCCCGCCGTATTTGACGGAACAAAATGCGCCAGCCGCAGATTAAGCGATGGATATTCCTCCGCCGAGACAGTGCCGATAGCCGCCGTGGAGCAGAGCGCCAGCGCCGCCAGCCCGAGTGTCAGATTTTGTTTCAGTTTCCCAATCATCTTACCGTCCTTGTTAGATATTTATTGATTCATATTTCATTTTATACCGCCTCTTGACCGGGCGGCTTTGTGCCAGTGTTTCTTTTGAAGACCTCTCCTCCCTGACAGTTCCTGAACACCCCCGCCAACAGCCGATCAAGGGCCGATATGACGGGGCATGACGATCAACTCGCCTTCGCCATCACCAAATTCTTGTATGTCGCCCGCAGCTCCGTTTTCAGGATTTTCCCCATCGGAGAGCGTGGCATTTCTGCGATAATTTCAAAGCGCCGCGGGATCTTGAAATCCGCCAGCTTGTCAGCGCAAAACTCACGGATTTTGTCTGTATCAACCTGCGCGCCCGGTGCNACTGTCATGACCGCGAGAAGATCNTCNCCGAGCTTGTCATGCGGAATGCCAATCACCGCNACTTCNTCAACNCCTTCNTAGCGCAGCAGAA
Organism: Sneathiella sp.; assembly: GCF_002694385.1. Taxonomy (GTDB): domain Bacteria; phylum Pseudomonadota; class Alphaproteobacteria; order Sneathiellales; family Sneathiellaceae; genus Sneathiella. Next base: position 45,742 of record NZ_NZMB01000005.1, on the reverse strand, counting down.
CGGCCTCCACCTCCTGTGTACCGATATTGTGCCCGCCGCGAATGACCATGTCTTTCTTGCGATCAACAACATAGAGATANCCGCCCTCATCCCGTTTCCCGAGATCGCCGGAGAGCAGCCAGCCATCCTTGAGGGCNTCGCGGGTCGCTTCTTCATTCTTGTAATANCCCGAGAAAAGCGACGGGGAGCGCACGNCAATTTCTCCCACCGCACCCGCCNGAACATCCTNGACATTGTCATCGACTATCCGCAGNTCCGTNTCNNNCCANGGAACGCCGGAGGAGCCGATATGNGCGAGCGCCTCTTCCCCGACCAGAACGGTNCCGCANGGNCCGCCCTCTGTCTGGCCATAGGTNTGCCGCACATCCAGATCGGGAAANGCCNCAAGNANGCGCCGCGTCAGTTCGGCCGGCATGGCCGCNCCACCGGCATTGATGATCCGCAAGGCGGACAAATCCCGGTTGAGNTCCTGATATTTCTCCAGCATGAAAATATAGAAGGACGGCACGCCGATATANGTTGTCGTCCTCTCCCTTTCCATCCGCCCCAGGATATCCGCCACATTCAATTCCGGATCAACGACCGCCGTCGCNCCGACAAACCAGCTCGGGTACAGCACACAGCGCAGNCAGGCCGTNGTNAAGAAAGGNAAAAANCTCTGATACACATCCCCCTGCCTAAGGCTCATTGCGTCTGCAAAACCATANGCGCTCGCCAGTGCNCTGCGATGGCTCATCTGCGCCGCCTTGGGCCGCGACGTGGTGCCGGAGGTNAANAGGATTTCGGAAATATCCTCATGNTGCCGCTGNGGCCAGATCGCTTCCGTCCTCTGCGCCNGCNCATAAACATCATTCCATAGAANNNTNCNNTCTCCGGGCGCGCCGCCCGCCAGCAGAATTTTCTCCAGCATCGGNGCCTTNNNGCGCACCNCCTCTATCCGCGGGCCGGTAANTCCATCACAGACGACAAAGCGAATGTCGGCAAGGGTCAGGGCATGAAGAAANTCNTCTTCCGCAAACCGGGCATTGATGGGAACGCAAACCATACCGCCAAAGGCACAGGCCAGCAGCGTGACAATNGCCTCATAGGCGGACTTGTTATCGAGCGCGATCCCGATATGGTCCCGCTCNGAGGCGCCAATCTGCTTCAGACCNTGCGCAAATTTCTCNCCCTGCCAGACCATCTGCGCATAACTCAGNCGCTNTTCCTGCCCGGNTGCCGAACGGGCAANCAGCGCCAGCCGGTTCGGCGATTTTTCCGCCTGTGCCCGGATCATCTCGGCCAGTGACTTGTATTTCTTCCANTGCTCGGACATGATCAATACCGTTTAAGNCTGAATTTCAATGAGTTAACCACAGTTNCGCTGCTGAATGCCGCGTGCGATAATCTCTTTCATGATCTCGTTGGCGCCGCCATAGATACGCTGNGCCCGGGCATCCGCATAGGCGCGCGCNACCGGNTANTCCCACATATAGCCATAGCCACCGAANANCTGGAGACAGCGGTCAATCACNCGCCCCTGCATATCGGAAAGCCAGTATTTNGCCATTGCCGCCGTNTCNCCGGAGAGCCGCNNTTGCAGCAGCCGCGCNACGCAATCATTGAGGAAGGCGCGCCCGACCTCCAGNTCGGTGCGAACTTCNGANAGGGTNAATTTAGCGGTCTGGAAATCTCCGATTNTCTGCCCGAACGCCTTGCGCTCAAAAACATAGTCAACGGTNCGCTCAAACACCCGCTCGGCAATGGCCTGCGCCCANACNCCNACCAGCAGACNTCTCAACCGGNAGTTCCTGCATGAGATATTTGAGCCCACCCCCNTCTTCGCCGAGCATGGCGGACGNCGGNACNCGCACCTCATCAAAAAAGAGTTCCGCCGTGTCCTGCGCTTTTTGCCCGACNTTTTCGAGCAATCGGCCGCGCCGGAACCCTTCAGTTTTTGCATCAACGAGGAAGAGACTCTTGCTGGCGGACCCCGCATCAGGATCGGTATTNGCCACCACGATGATAAGATCGGCGAGCCAGCCATTGGTAATGAATGTTTTCTGACCGTCCAGTATCCAGTCGCTGCCATCACGCCGCGCCCGCAGACGGACCCCTCTCATATCGGAACCGGCGCCGGGTTCGGTAATCGCGATGCTGGCGATCACATCACCGCTGACGCAACCGGGAAGCCAGCGTTTTTTCTGGTCTTCCGTTCCGAGGCGGGCGATATAAGGGACGATAATATCGGAATGAGTGAACAGACCCGGAAGGGCGCATTCACTGCGCGCCAACTCCTCAACCACAATCATGGCATGGAGAAAGTTGCCACCAATACCACCATATTCCTCGGAAATCATTGAACAGAGAAGCCCCTGCCCGCCCGCTTTTTTCCACAGGTCACGGTCCACATATCCGCGTTTTTCCCAGTCTGCATAATGCGGTGCGGCCTCTTCTTCAAAGAAGCGGCGCGCCGTTTCGCGCGTGAGTGCAAATTCATCCTCCGCCAACTGTGGCAGAGATTCAAAAATTTCCATTATTCCCTCATCAACTATCCGATGCGAAACCGTTCTAACGCTGTTGTCTATCGCAACTGTTTTCGCCGGACATCCCCTGTATGCAATCCACTCTAGGGAGCGGAGCAGGGCGAGTCAATACAAATAATGATTTATGATTCATTTTTTATTTTTATAAAAATCGCAGACTTTCCATTGGCGGAAAACAATCTTCCACCAACAGAAAAATATGAGCAACATCAGATATTTATCCGATCTTTCGATCTTGCATACCTGCTGTGGCCTCGCCTTCCAAAGGGTTGCCTTTACGGCTTGCCTTTAAAGAAAGACGCGATCGCCGCCTGCATTTCCTCACTGCCGCAGGCCTCTCCTTGCGCATCCCGTTCCATGTCAAGCTGATGTGACATGCCATGATCTGACGCCTCAGAAATCAGCTTCTTGATCAGCGACACCGATGTCGGCGAATAGCCCGCCAGCTTTTGCACAATTTTCTCCGCCTCCCCCATCAGCTCTGCATCCTCATAGACGCGCCAGACCATGCCCCAGGAAAGCGCTTCCTCAGCGGAAATTTTCTCGGCAAGCAGCATCGCCCCGGCCGCCCGGATACGGCCGACGATCCGCGGCAAAAACAGGGTATTTCCCGCATCCGGGATAAGAGCGAGGCCGACAAAGGGTTCATAGAAATAAGCCGAGCGGGCGGCAATGACGATATCGGCGCTGAGCGCGATCCCGACGGAGGCGCCCGCACAGGGCCCGTTCACCACGCTCACAATCGGCAGGCGGGACGCCCGCATTTTGCGCGTCAGCGGGTTATAGTTATCCTCCAGGATTTTCGCCATGTCCGGGATCTCCCCCGGCTTGACCCGGGTCAGATCATAGCCGGCACCGAACGCCCGCCCCTCGCCGGTCAGGAGGACAACGCGCACATCCGGATTCTGCTCCATTTCATCAAACGCAGCCTGCATTTCATCGCCGGTCTGTTCCCGCAGCGCATTGAGCTTGTCGGGGCGACGGAAAGTCAGACGCGCGATGCCACCGTCGATTTCAAGCGAAATATCTTCATAGGACATGGTTTTCCTCCTCTCCTAGATAACGAGACCGCCGCCCACGATCAGCGTCTGGCCGCTGATATAGTTGGATTCCGGCGCACAGAAGAGATAGACGCCATCCGCGGCCTCCTCCGCCGTTCCGGCGCGGCCAAGCGGGATCATCATTTCCATCCCGGCGACAAGTTTTTCCGGAATGCCGATCCCGACTTCATTGCCCTCCACGACAATTGTCTTCTTTTCATTTGTGGCTTCGGTCAGGCGGGTGCGAATAAAACCGAAGGCAACGCAGTTCACATTGACCTTGTGCCGTCCCCATTCCTTTGCCATCGTCTTGGTCATGCCAAGAATACCCGACTTGGCCGAGGAGTAGTTGATCTGCCCCGCATTTCCGCCAATCCCCGCGATGGAGGAAATATTGACGATCTTGCGAAAAACCTCGCGTCCCTCCGCCGCCTCTTTTTCCGCCGCGCCGCGAATAAAGCCGGACGCCGCGCGGATAATCCGGAAGGGCGCCTTCAGATGCACATCCAGCATGGCATCGAACTGTTCATCGCTCATCTTGTGAACCAGCGCATCCCAAGTATAGCCCGCATTATTGACAATAACATCCACCGCCCCGAAGGTTTCAATTCCGCTATTGATGAACCGCTCCGCGAAGCCTTCTTCCGTCACACTGCCGGGCACCGCAATGGCATCCCCGCCCATCGACTTGATGGTAGCGACTGTTTCCTCTGCCGGTGCGGCGTCCAGGTCATTGATGACGAGCTTTGCCCCTTCGCTTGCGAGTTTAAGCGCAACGGACCGGCCGATACCGCGCCCCGATCCGGTGACATAGGCGACTTTTCCCTGCAGTTTGCTCATTTGTTCAGCTCTCTTCTTGTGTTTTTATGTTTGGTTCAGGCAAGGGCGACTACCGCATCCCCCGCCAGTTTGACATCCCCGTCCTGATTGACGGCGGTGAGTGTGACACGCAGGCGCTTCTCGCCCGCCTCTTCAAATTTTTCAGTTACTTCACCCTCGCAGGAGATCCGGTCCTGAAGATGGGTGATGGAGGAAAAGCGGATATTGAAGCCGCGCAGCGCCGATTGCGGCACCCAACCTGTCAGGGTTTGCGCCAGATAGGCCATCGACAGCATCCCATGGGCGAAGACATCCTCCATCCCGGCGGCCTTTGCAAAGTCGATATCAATATGGATCGGATTGTGATCACCGGACGCCCCGGCAAACAGCGCAAGCGTCGTGCGGGTGATCGGCGGCTTTGTCAGCCCCGGAATCTGATCGCCAACATTCAAGGAGTCGAAATTTATTGTGCTCATGTGTGTCCCCCTCACCCGTTGCGCACNACAAGNGTGCGNGTCATTTCGGCGACCAGNTCGCCCTTCTGGTTCGTGGCGCTNGTCTTTTTNACGACAAATTCCAGCGCCCCGCCCTTCTTCTCATAGATATCCGTGACAACGGAGCGGAAGGAAATGGCATCCCCGGCATACACAGGCTTATGNTANGTAAACTCCTGCGTGCCATGCAGGACCTTCCCGAGNTCGATNTCCATGACNTNCAAAATGCCGAAGGGTTCNGGGACTTCCATGTCCATCGAGAAAAGGAAGGTGGGCGGTGCGGGAAGCGTNGGATGGCCTGCCTCTTTCGCGGCCGCTTCATCAAAATAGACGGGATTGCTTTCCCNTGTTGCCTTGGCGAAAAATCGGAGACGGCCCTTNTCAATATCTGCCGTGTGNACGCCGAATTCACGCCCGATATGNCTGCGATCAATCATNGTTCANTATTTCCANNCTAAAAAAAGGCGTGCCCGCCGAAGCAGGGCACGCCATGGGAGGAGCTTTATGCTTTCTGATACATCGTGACGACACAGGCNCCGCCAAGGCCGAGGTTATGNTGAAGCGCCGTTCTCGCNCCNTCNACCTGCCGNTTNCCGGAATTGCCGCGAAGCTGCGAGACCAATTCGAAACATTGCGCAAGGCCGGTCGCCCCGAGCGGATGNCCCTTTGAAAGNAGNCCNCCGGACGGGTTNGTCACNACCTTGCCNCCATAGGTATTGTCTTCATCCCAGATGAATTTTTCAGCGCCGCCCTCATCTGCNAANCCAAGCCCNTCATAGGTGATCAGNTCATTGGCNGTNAAGCAGTCATGNAGCTCTGCNACNTCGACNTCTGCGGGGCCGACACCGGCCTGNTCATAAACCTTGCGGGCCGCGGCGGCCGTCATGTCATATCCAACCACCCGCATCATGTCGTTCATGTCAAATGTCGAGCTGTAATCGGTCGTCATNGCCTGNCCNGCAATCACCACGCCGGTATCAATCCCGTGCCGTTTTGCATATTCTTCACTGCAGACGATGGCCGCCGCCGCGCCACAGGTCGGCGGGCAGCANTGNAGNCGGGTCAACAGNGNGGTCATGCGCGGGGAGCCCATGACATCCTCTACGGAAATCTCCTTGCGGAAAATTGCCTTTTCATTATGNACNGCATGACGGCTCGCCTTGGCGCGGATNTTGGCGAAGGTTTCATCCTTTGTGCCATANTTCNNCTGATGCGCGAGNCCGGCCCCGCCAAACATCTTGATNGCCATGGGCGANGTGAAATCCTGCGTCAGNTCNTCCGTCAAGNTGATTGAATTTGCCAAGCGGNCTNGGCCGNTCGGTCCAGACATCCGCNAGNGCCCCGGGCGCCATCTGCTCAAANCCGANGGCAAGCGCGCAGTCAACCACCCCGGCTTCAACCGCCTGACGGGCCAGNAACAGCGCCGTTGAGCCGGTCGAGCANTTNTTGTTNACNTTGACAATCGGAATGCCCGTCATNCCNACTTCATANANCACCCGCTGGCCGCAGGTGCTGTCGCCATAAACGTAACCGGCATAGGCNTGCTGGATCTTGTCATANCCGATCCCGGCATCCTGAAGCGCCATATTGATGGCTTTCGCCCCCATGACAGGGTANTCNTCATTCTCTCCNGGCTTNACGAANGGCGTCATGCCGACGCCNGCAACAACAATTCTNTTTCCCATAATGNTTCNTTCCNGATTTCANTNAAAACTCAGTTGACGTTCCGGTCCAGGCCTTCCCANTANGGCGCCCGNAGNTCNCGNTTCAGGACCTTTCCNGCCGCGGANAGCGGCATGGGNTCANNTCTGAANTCNANNCTCCGCGGGCATTTGTANCCGGCGATAATGGTATGGCAGTGATCAATNATTTCTTTCTCCGTCGCACTCGCNCCCGGCTTCAGAATGACNATGGAATGNACGCTTTCNCCCCATTTTTCATGCGGAATGCCAATGGTGGCGCACTCCGCNACNGCNGGATGCTGGGTCACCGCCTGCTCCACCTCGGCGGAGTAGACATTCTCCCCGCCCGAGACAATCATGTCTTTCATCCGGTCGGCGATAAACAGNAAGCCCTCTTCATCGAGATAGCCGCCATCGCCCGTATAAACCCAGCCATCGCGCAGGGCTTCCGCCGTCTGTTCAGGCTTATTCCAATAGCCGAGCATGGTGACCGGTCCCTTGACCGCCACCTGGCCAACAGTTCCGGTCGGCAGTTCGTTCCCGTCCTCATCCACGATCTTCAGCTCGCAGCAGCCAACGGCTTTTCCGGCGGAGCGAAGCTTGCCCGCATTCGGCCCTTCCGTCACATGGTATTCAGGCGGCAGAATGGTCGCGACAGGGCTCAGCTCCGTCTGGCCATAGGCCTGCACGAATTTCGCGTTGGGCAGCTTGGTCATCGCCTCGACCAATACGGCCTCGCTGATTGCCGACGCGCCATACATGATCGCTGTCAGTGAAGTGGTGTCATATTTCGCAAAATCCGGGGAACGGACAAGCATCTGGATCATCGTCGGCACCAGCAGGACATTTGTCGGCCGGTGTGCCTCAATCGCTTTCAGCGCGGCTTCCGGTGTAAAGGCGGGGATCATGATATGCGTGCCGCCCGCGAATGTTGCGGCCAGCGATGCCGCGCCATCCGCCAAATGAAACATCGGCGCGGCATGGAGATAGCGGGCCCCGTCCGGCATGCAGAATTCACGGCAGGACGACAGGTTACTGACATAGAGGCTGCGATGGGAGAGCATCACACCCTTCGGGAATCCCGTGGTGCCCCCGGTATAATAGATCCCGGCCAGATCCTCCCCGCTGCGCCCCGCATCCTCTACAGGTTCCGCCGCCGCAACAATCGCACTATAATCATGCATACCTTCCGGCACCGCGCCTTCGCCAGCAAAAATCAGGGTTTTAAGAGAGCTTGTCTTTTCCTGGATAGCCGACACCATGGTGGCGAAATTCTCATCCACCAGCATGATTTCGACCCCGGAATCATCAATTGAGTAGGCATTTTCCTGCGCCGACCAGCGCAGGTTCATGGGCACGATTACGCCCCCACCCCACAGAACGCCGAAAAAATACTCCAGATAGCGATCGGAATTGAGCGCCAGCATGGCCACCCTGTCCCCCGGTTTCATGCCAAGCGTCTGTAACGCTCCGCCGAGTTTCGCCACCCTTGTCACAAATTCGGGCCAGGTCTGCTGGCGATCCTTATAGATGGTAGCCATCCCTTTCGGATTTACCTGCGCAACCCGCCTGATCACTGATGTCAGCTGCATGAAATCATCTCCCTGTCATTTCCCTGAAGTCATCCATCCGCCCGTCGGAACGACATCTTTCGGGCGGTCTCCTCATGTTTTTAAAAAAGTAACCCACCGGTGGGTTACATGTCAATGAAAATGGTTTATACTGCTCCTGTTGCAGCTTGCAATGAGGGCGTGGGTTGTTTAGGTGACGTGCAGCAGCAGGAAAGGTTATGGAATGACCAGCGGATGGAGTGACGTGGTTCTGGATCAGGATGATCCCCGGGAACAGAAACGCATGGCGGTGCTGCGTACCGGCGCGCGCCTGTTCAATGAACGTGGCTTTGACCGCACGTCGCTTGATGATATCGCATCGGAACTCAATGTCTCCAAGCGGACGCTGTATTATTACGTGAAGAACAAGGATGACATCCTGTTCGAATGCAGCCGCCTCGCGCTTGAGTTTCTGCATGACGCTCTTGAACGCAGTCAGAGACGCGATCTGCCGCCCCTTGAATGCATTGAACTGATCATGAAAAATTATATGGATCTGATCTCCAATGAATTTGGCGCCTGCCTTGTCCTGTCCACGGACCGTGTTTTGGCGGAGGAAAGCCGCAAGATCCTGCGCGACGGCCGCCGCAAGGTTGATCATGCGGTCCGGGATCTCTTGCGCAAAGGCATGGAAGAGGGCTTCATCGCCCCTTGCGAACCCAAGATTGCCGCCGCCGCGCTGTTCGGCGCCTTCAACTGGGTGCCGCATTGGCACCTGACCGGAGATCGGCAGGCCTATGCCAAAATCGCCGATGAATTCATGGAAATTTTTCTAAGCGGCCTCCGGCAACAGCCAGTCTGACGCTGGATAGGCGGTCCGGCCATGGTTTCGACCGCCAAAAATAATCCTGAAAATGAGTCATATGCAATATGATGCCGGAAGATGCCCATTACCATTAAGGAACCCGGAAAATGATCAGGTCCAGCAAAGAAATCAGCGAAAAGAACAGGGAAAGAATTTTGCAACTCCATAAAATCCGGGAGGCGTTATTCGGCCCGAATGATGTGGAAAAATCCAATTTCGTGAAATGGGCGGGCTTTGATGAAGAGCTGACGATCAAGGTCGCGGAGTTTTTTTATGACGGGATGTATAAACGGCAGAAGCTGACGCAGCGGGAGCGTGAGCTTTGCGCCATTGCGGCCCTCACTGCAACCCGCGCCGAGAAGCAGCTCCGTACCCATATCACGGCCGCCCGGAATGTCGGCGCCTCGCAGGAGGAAATCGGCGAGGTTATTTTCCAGATGATCGCCTATGCGGGAATGCCCGCCTTTGTAAATGCGATGGACATTGCCTATGATATTTTCTGCGCAGAAGACGCGGAAAACGGATAACCGCCCCTCCCGCAGAAGATATGAAAATACCGGGTCGCCCCCTTGGGATAGGTCGGCTCACTCAACTGTCATAAACACGTTGATCATCAATGACTTTGCCATCATTTGGCAGCGATCCCGGCGCGACCACCTCCACGGCAACAGACAATTTCAATATGGCCGATATATCTTCCCGGGTTCTGGAAAGACTCCCATCGTCCGCTTCCAGCAGCACCGAGACTTCATCCTTTTCCCCCTGACGGGAGACAACGACCCGCGCCTTTTTTATCTCCGGATACCGCTTCACCAGTTCCGCCACCTGTTCCGGCCGGACAAACATGCCCTTGATTTTGGTTGCCTGATCGGCCCGGCCCATCCATCCTTTTATCCGCATATTCGTACGTCCGCAGGGGCTCTGCCCCGGCAGGACTGCCGACAGATCTCCGGTCGCGAAGCGGATGAGCGGATAATCCGGGTTCAGGCAGGTGACGACAACCTCGCCCACCTCGCCCGCCGCGACCGGATTTCCGGTGCCGGGCGTGACAATTTCCACAATCACATGTTCATCCACAATCATGCCGTCCTGAGCATCGGTTTCATAGGCAACATTGCCGAGATCCGCCGTCGCATAATTTTGCAGGCACAGAATTCCTCGATCCGCATATTCCTGCCGCAAGGAGGCGAACAGGGCGCCACCGCCGACAACGGCACGTTTGAAATGCAGCGTGACGCCCAGCTCATCGGCGCGATCCAAGATAATCTTCAGATAATCCGGCGTCCCCGCATAGGCCGTGCATTTCACATCTTTTGCGGCACGTACCTGCAAATCCGTCTGCCCCGTCCCCGCAGGCAGAACCATGGCGCCAATCGCCTGCGCGGCGCTATCGAACATCATGCCGGCGGGGGTCAGATGATAGGCGAAACAGTTTTGCACGATATCGCCCGCACCAATCCCGGCGGCATGCAGAAACCGGCCAAGACGCGCCCAGTCACCGTTGGCTCTCCCCGGCTCGTAAATCGGTCCGGGCGATTGAAAGACATGAGTTGCGTTGGTAACCAACATGCCTCCGAAAGGCGGCATCTGCGCCTGTCGGCCACTCAGGTTAGACTTACGAAAGACCGGCAATTGGGGCAGGTCCTCTATGGTTCGAACCTGTCCGGCTTTTTCCAGATCAGCCTCTCGTCCCTGTAGCCCGGAGAGAATTTCCCGCAAGGCCCGGGATTGGGCGGCGGCGCGTTCATCGGCGCTACGAACTTCCAGCTCATCATAAAAAGTCATGATTTCATCCTCAAAATAACCGGCGCTTGCGATGGCACAACCGCCTTTTCACAGATGCGGCAGGAGGATAGGCGCGCCATATCCTCCTGCAACCGGTAGTATTGCCGTTTCACCGAAAAAGACTTCCTTCGGTCAATCCGGTCCGACTACTCCGTCTTGAAAGACTTGGAACTTTCTTTCACAACATCCCAAACGATGTCCTTATAGGCGCTGATCCAGTCTGTCTGCGGCACCCATTTTTCGCCATCCCACATTTCAATGCGGGTCTTGCCGCCGCCGCCATGATCTTCGGTCGTCACGGTAACCGGCGCGAACAGGCCGTTGGCATCATAATCCTTGATGCTTTCCAGGCCTTTTTTCATCGTTTCCGCTGTCAGCGGCCAGCCACCTTCCTTAACTGCCAGACGGGCTCCTTCAAAGGCAACAGAATACATAGCAACGCCAGTGTTGTAATACACATCATTCAGTGTCGCCCGATCACCATTTCCCTTACCCTTGTCATAAAGTTCGGCAATGATTTCCTTGATGATCGGAATATCCTGACCGCCCGCGACGTTCGTGCCGCGCCTCAGCCCTTTGGCCTCCGCCGGACCAATATTGTTAATATCGGTTTCATTGAGCCAGTTGACGGAAATATACTTCTCCATCGGAATGCCGTTCCGCTTCATCTCACGGGACGCCACCACATGCATTTTCGACAGGGACCAGCTGATGATGGCATCTGGCTGGAACCGGCGAACCTGCGTCCAGGCGGATGACTGATCACTACCCGGTAGCGGATAGGGGAACAGGCCCAACTCGAAACCTTCTTTTTCCGCCAGGGTTTTCAGAATTTCAATCGGTTCCTGACCGAAAGGATAATCGACATAGACAAATGCAACTTTAACGCCCTCCAAAGAGCCATTATTCTGCTGACGAATATATTCAACATCATTGGCAGCCTGCCCCCAATAGGTCGCGCCAATCGGGAAAATCTGGGTGAATACGCTGCCGTCAATCGCATCACCGCGACCGGCGAGAGACTGCAGAAGAATATTCTTGTCATTCATGACACGCGGCAGCACGGCAAGCGACACTGGCGTTGACAGCATGTCAAAGATGAACACGCCTTCGCGCTTCAGCTTTTCATAGCATTCAATACCGCGCTGCGGCTCATTCCCGTGATCCTGAACAATCAGTTCGAGCGGGTGGCCATCAATGCCGCCCTTCATATTGATCAAATCGGCCAGGTCGCGGGCGCCCTGTACAACTTGCGGGGTCACGAAAGTGTACGCTTTGCTGAGATCATAGCATATGCCGAATTTAATCGGGTCAGCAGCCTGCGCCGTGGATGTGAACGGGGAAAGCGCCGCAATCCCCAAGACAGCCCCTGCCGCCAATCCCTTTGCATATTTTCTTATCGAAACCATTATATCCTCCATTGATGTAACTGGACAGGCGCGAGTGATCAGGTCAACCAGCGCTTGCGTCTTCTGTAATGCTTGATGTCATGAAAATTCTTTGCTTCACCTCCTCCCAGGTAAAACTCCTGAATATCCGAATTGGCCTTCAGGGCGGCCGCCGTGTCATGCATCACGACCCGGCCGTTTTCAATCAGATAGCCATGGCTGACAATTTTAAGCGCCGCGACCGCATTCTGCTCGACCAGCAGAACCGAAAGCCCCTGTTCGCGGTTGATTTTCTGAATGATGTCAAATATTTCGACCACCAGAAAAGGCGCTAGCCCGAGGCTGGGCTCATCGAGCATCAGCAGGCGCGGCTGTGTCATCAGCGCCCGGCCAATGGCCAGCATCTGCTGCTCCCCGCCGGAAAGATAGCCCGCTTCCGCCGACTTCCGTTCCGCCAGACGCGGGAAATACTCATATATGCGTTCTTTCTCCGACTTGACGGTCTGTCGGGACATGGACATCGGCGCCGCTGCTTCGAGATTTTCATCCGGCGTCAGATGCTCGAATACCCGCCGTCCCTCAATCACATGGCAGATGCCGAGCGCAACCCGATCCTGCGGCGTGCTGTCGCCGATAACCTGGCCATCAAATCTGATTTCGCCGCGGCTGACCTTGCCACGCTCCGCCTTTAGAAGCCCGCTGATGGCTTTCAGTGTCGTGCTCTTTCCGGCGCCGTTGGCGCCCAGCAACGCAACCATGCCGCCTTTCGGAACCTCCAGTGACACACCCTTGATCGCCAGCAGAACGGAATCATAAAGCACCTCGACGCTGTTGAGGGTCAGGATCGGATCTTTGGCGGTCGCTATCTCATTAGTACTGTTCATGGCAGACCCTATTTTTTCATCTGGTCAAACGGCCAGACCAGGAAGTAATCACGGATATTGTTGTAAATCTTGCCCAGCCCCAACGGTTCGACCATCAGGAAGATGATGATCAGCGCGCCATAAACCGCCGTCGGAATATGGGCGAGGGTTTCCGGATTGAGCTGCAGCCCCAGATAATCGGCGAAGGCCGAAAACAGGCTGTTGGTAATCCCCGGCATCAGCAGAATAAGGGCGACGCCAAAATAACTGCCGATAATGCTGGCAAGCCCGCCGACGATGACCATTGCCAGCACCTGAATGGAAACGGCGACCGAAAATTGTTCCGGCGTTGCCAGAAAGAAGAAGGTAGCGACCAGTAGGGCGCCGCTTATCCCGGCAATAAAGGATGAGGTCGCGAAGGCGATAATCTTGTAATAGAAGCTGTTGACCCCCAGAATGGCGGCGGCGTAATCCTTTTCCCGCACGGCAACCAGTGCCCGCCCGAGACCGGTCCGGCGCATGTTGAGAATGAAAACCGTCACGATCACGCACCAGCCAAAGGCGACATAGTAAAGCCCCGCATCCGACGTGATCGGCTGGCCCAGCAGCTTGAAGGTCGGCGATTGCAGCGAGGCATGAGACCCCCCCGTAATCGCCGGGACGTGCGAGAGAACCCAGTCCATGACAAATTGCATGGCGAGCGTTGTGAGCGCAAGATAGAGCCCCTTCACCCGCATGGCCGCAAAGGAGAAAAGCGTGCCGATGGCCGCGGCGGAAAACCCGGCAATCAGCAGGGCGATTTCCCAAGGGATGCCGAAACGGGCGGCATGAACGGCGGAATAGGCCCCCACCGCCATGATGGCGGCATAGCCGAGATGGAGCTGTCCCGCCCAGCCTGTCACCAGATTAAGACCCAGCGCCGCCGCCGTCCAGACCAGCCAGGGCAGCACATAGCTGTTCAGATAAAGGCTGTTGACGAACAGCGGCGCCGCAATCCCCAGCAAAATCAGAAACCAGATCAGGTTCCGATCCGTCGGAATGGGGAACAGCTTGCTGTCAGAAACATAGCTACGATGCCGGATACCGGCCTGACGATAGAACATGGCCTATACCCTCTCGATATCGTGGCGGCCGAACAGGCCATGCGGGCGGATCATAACAGTGAGAATCAGGACAATTGCAACCACCAGATCGCGGCTGCCGCCGCCGACCAGAGGGTCGAGATACGCCGCACCGACATTTTCGAGAATGCCGAGAAGGATTCCGGCGAGAACGGCCCCGAACAGGCTGTCGAGCCCGCCGAGAACCGCCACCGTCAACCCTTTCAGCAGCAGCAGCGACAGGGACTGGTCCACGCTCTGGATTTCGCCCCAGATGACGCCGGTGATCACAGCAACGACCGAGGCCAGCGCCCAGGACAGCCCAACCCCGCGTTCCACCGAAATCCCGACCGACCAGGACGCCATGTAATCGTCGGAAATGGCGCGCAGACGAATGCCGAGACGGCTGCGGAAGAAAAAGACAATCGCGATGAACAGCACGACAGATACCGCCGCCCCGATCATATGAATGCGGCTCAGCAACAGCGGCCCCGCGAAGAAGGGATCATAGCTGACCCCCAGCTCCATCGGCCGCGACGTGCCGCCCCAGAAGGCCATCGTCGTGCCGCGAATAAAGATATCTATCCCCAGCGTCATCATCAGGATCATCACGATCGGACGACCCGCAAGACGGCGCAGAGCCACTTTTTCGATCCCGAGGCCGAGGAAGAACATGATGACGATCGAGATCGGAATCGCCACCCACAATGGCAGGCCGAGGCTCAGCGAAAACGCCAGCACGACATAGGCGCCGAGCATCGTCAGCGCCCCTTGCGCCAGGTTCGGCACCGAGGAGGACTTGTACACCAGCACAAGCCCGATCGCGAACAATGAGTACAACAGACCTGTCAGCGCGCCGTTGACTGAAAGTTCAGCCAGAAAAATCCAGTCCATTCAAACCTCCCATACAAGCAATGTTCGTTCCACGCTGCTCGTCTCCCCTGTTTCATAAGTCACAATCGCTGTCATATGCACCTCGCTCGATCCGTCATACAGCGCGGTGATGACGGGCGCATAACGCTCCTCGACAACCTTGCGGCGGAGTTTGCGCGTGCGCGTAATCTCCCCGTCGTCCGGATCGAATTCCTTATGGAGACTGACAAAACGATGCAGCTTCAATGTCTCCGGCAGGGCCGCGTTCACGCGGATAAATGCCTCCTTCAATATCGCCGCCACCTCCTTGCGCTGCGACAGATCGGCATAGGACACATAGGGCACCCCGTTGACTTCCGCCCAGTGGCCGACCGCCTCAAAATCAATGCAGACCATGGCCACCAGTTCATCCCGGTTCGCGCCGACAACGGCGGCATCACGGATATAGGGGCTGAACTTCAACCGGTTTTCGATATAGTTCGGCACGAACCGTTCTCCGGCCGCCGTGCGCACCACTTCCGAAACACGGCCCAGCACGACCAGATGACCGTCCTCCTCAAGATAACCGGCATCGCCCGAATGCAGCCAGCCGTCCTTGAGAGCCTCGCCCGTCGCCGCCGGGTTATTGAAATAACCGGCAAAAACACTGCTTCCCTTGATCAGGATTTCCCCGTCTTCCGCAATTTTGATTGTCATTCCGGGCAGCGGCCGACCGACCGTATGCAGCTGCACCTCGTCCGCCGACTGAATGGCGTTAAAGGCGCTGTTTTCCGTCTGGCCATAAAGCTGCCGCAGCTTGATTCCGAGGGCGCGGTAGAAAACGAAGGTATCCTCCCCCATCGCCTCGCCGCCGGTAAAGGCATGGACGACGCGGCTCAACCCAAACTGATCCTTAATCGGGCCGAAGACAGTCCATTCCCCGAGGCGTCGCCACAGCCATTCGAAACCGCCCGCATTTTTTCCTTCAAGCTTGCGCCGTTCCGCAGCGACCGCCTTGTCCATAAAGAAATGATAGAGCCATTGCTTGAACCTGGTGGAATTTTCGATACCGACCTGGATGGTCGTCAGAATATTGTCCCAGCTTCTCGGCGCGGCCAGATAATAGGTCGGCGCGATCTCGCGCAAATCCCGCAGCACCGTTTCCTGACGTTCCGGCACATTCACCGTAAAGCGATAGGTGATGGCCGCCGCGACGGTCAGGGCGTAATCGCCCACCCAGGCCATCGGCAGATAGGCGAGAATATCCTCCTTCTCGCCGTAGCTGCCGCCTGCATGGGCGCTCCAGGCTGCGGAAATGACGTTGCGCTGGCTCAGGACAATGCCTTTCGGATTCCCTGTCGTGCCGGAGGAATGCAGGAAAACCGCCGGATCGTTCGGGGTTGACTGATGGATCAGCCGCTCCCGCAAATCCGGATTCTTTGCAAGATTTTCCTCTCCCTTTTGCACCAACTCGGTCCAGGACAGCAGACCGGCCGCCTCATAATCGTTCAGGCCCCGCTCCTCGTCATAGATGATGTAGGGAATGTCGCAACCGGCAGCGCGCAGTTCCAGCACCTTGTCAACATGCTCCTGATCCTCCGCCAGCGCGGCCGCCATCGGCGCCTCGTCAGCGAAATGCTTCAGCTCCGCCAATGTCGCCCCCGAATAGGCGGGCATGGCAAATCCCCGCACCATGGCTGCCGCCGTCAGCCCGGCATATAACCGGACACGGTTGTCGCCAAGCACCAGCATGGCCCGCCCCTCACCAACGCCAAGCGCGTCAAGGCCGGCGGCGCATTTGATCACCTCCTCGGCATAGTCGGCCCAGGTCATTTCCTGCCAGATGCCGCGATCCTTCTCGCGCATGGCAATTTCCGCCCCATGTTCGGTGGCATTCCGCATCAGCAGTTGCGGCAGTGTTTTCCCGGCAAGTGCGGTCTGGTCCAGCGATGCCGCGGGTGATGTCATCCTGTCATTCCCCATGGCCATCTCCAATATAGGCGCTGATCACCCTCGGATCCTTGATGACATCCTTCGGCACGCCGCTTGCAATCATTTCCCCGTAATTCAGGGCCAGCATCCGGTCGCAGATGCCCACGATCACATCCATATGATGCTCGATCAGCAGGACGCTGACCCCCCGTTCGGCGCGCGCATCCAGAATGAACCGCGCCATATATTCCTTCTCCTCCTGATTCATGCCCGCCATCGGCTCGTCAAGGATGAGCAGATCCGGCTCCGCCACAAGCGCGCGCGCCAGCTCAACCCGTTTTTTCAGCCCGATCGGAATGCCATCCACAAGTTCATGACGGATGCTTTCGAGTTGCAGAAACTCAATCATTTCCTCGACAACCTCGCGGTTGGCCATCTCCTCGGGCCGCGCTAGCCACCAGTATAAAACCGTGCGAAAGACGCCGGGATGCATATGGATATGACGGCCGAGCAGAATATTGTCGAGAACGCTCATCCCGTTGAACAGGGCAAGGTTCTGAAATGTCCGGGCAACCCCGAGCCGCGCGACCTTGTGCGGCGACGTTCCCGTAATATCCTTCCCGTTCAGCCTGATGCTGCCGCTGTTGGGCGGATAAAAGCCGGTGATGGCATTCGTCAACGTGGTCTTGCCGCTTCCGTTCGGGCCGACCAGGCCGAAAATTTCACCCCGCTGTATTTCAAGATCAACGCCGGTCACCGCAACCAGACCGCCGAACCGACGCTCAACCGATCGGCATTCAAGTAACGGCTCACTCTCCCTGTTAGAACTCATATTACTTATTTTCCCTGTCAAAAGTCATATCCGTTCCTCCCCTTGTCCCAGCTATTCCTCCGGCTTTCCGTCCCGGGGATTATTGAGATCAAAATATGCCGGACGGCCTGTCGGCCAGGGATCTCCCCACATCTGCTGCCCACCATCGACCGTCAAAACTTCCCCGGTAATAAACTTGCCCGATGGCGCCGCCAGATAGACCACGGCCTCCGCGATGTCCCATTCATCCCCGGCGCGGCGCATCGGGTTGGACTCGTGGAACGTCGCTGATCCTTCAGGCGGGTAATTGGCGAAGCCGGTACTCTCGCAGCACCCCGGTGCGACGCAATTTACGCGAATGTCGTATGGTGCCCATTCCACCGCGACCGTTTTGGACAGATAGGTCACCCCGGCGCGCGCCGCCGTGGTATGGGCAATTCCCGGCATGCCGCGCCAAATATCGGCGGTGATATTGACAATGGCGCCGGGCCTTGTTTGCGCCACCCATTTGCGGGCCGCCGCCTGCATCATCCACCAGGTGCCGTTCAGGTTTGTATCAATCACGGCATTCCAGCCTTTGGGAGTAAAATCAAGGGCCGCCTGCGGATACTGGCCCCCGGCGTTATTGACCAGAATATCCAGCCGCCCNAAGCGGGCATGGACATCATCAATGAAGCCGTTGACCTGATCGGTGTCNCGGATGCTCATCTGCGCCGTCATGACCTTTCCACCAAAGCTTGAAAGAAAGGCCGCCGCCGTCTCAAGCTTTTNCGNGTTGCGGCCACAGATGGCGAGATNGGCGCCGAGGCGCGCGAACAAGACCGCAATCGCGCGACCAAGACCNCTGCCCGCNCCNGACACGATGACGGTCTGCCCCGCGAACAGGTCCGATCTGTAGACTGTCNGATTCTCCCTTAACCGCGATTCGGAAAATCCGAATTCACGNGATGACGACTCTCCCATAGCTNNCCTCCCGACGATGTTTTCNCGTCTTTGGTTAAAAAAAACTAACATCCGTTAGATTTTTCTTCAAGCTGTATATGTCGCCGCACTAATAAAAACAAACGCCCTGTCAGACTGCCTTGNGGCCACGCGAGCGATGCCCNNAGCTTTTTTTGACCTTNCCATGATTCCTCCCAATCATTGAACGTCACTTGCTNAAGACTAGCTGATCCTTTTCAACCCGGACTGTCAACTGAATCATGAACATACTGTNATCNGCAANCNTCTTNGCCGNCTCNNCTCTNNNGTNAATNACNGNTNCNGGCATTCCCGCATCCCCTNCCCGCAGCGGGNCNATGACAGATCNCAGCGGACCGGGCGGNCGCATCAGGCCGCCATGNGCAGAATCNCCGCANGGNCCCGCNCGGATTTTCTCANNCGCAACTTCAAAGAGATTAAAATNAGGNGGATCGANCACATCATTCTTGTCCTCGCCCTAGACAAGAGGGAAGGCAAATGAGATAAATCTAACAATCATTCGATTTTGTGCCGCCGTTCCGGCGACATCANACAAACTAGGTGATAAGAACAANGAAACAGGAGAGCANCATGAGAGGACTGAGCGGAAAACGCGTCATTATAACCGGAAGCGGCAGNGGAATCGGNCGGGAAATTGCCCGNCGNTTCGCCGAAGAAGGCGCCGANGTTGCCATTTTCGACATGAATGAAACCGGGGGCCGCGAAACGGCGGCNATGATTGAAAAAGCNGGCGGCAAAGCCACCGCCTACACCGTCGATATCACNGACCGCGCNTCCGTCGATGCCGCTGTNGCCGAGGTCGAAAAGGGCGGGCCCGTCGATGTNCTCGTCAATAACGCAGGCTGGGACAANATTGTCCCCTTCCTGCAGACAGATGTCGATCTTTGGAAAAAAGTNATTGATATCAANCTNTATGGACCGCTGCATATGCATCANGCCGTNCTGCCGGGCATGGTGAAGAACGGCGGCGGACGCGTCGTTAATATCAGCTCCGATGCCGGGCGAGTCGGCTCCTCGGGAGAGGCCGTNTATTCCGCCTGCAAGGGGGGCCTCATCTCCTTCACCAAGACAACCGCGCGCGAGCTCGCCCGCTCCGGCATACAGNTGAACGTCGTCTGTCCCGGNCCGACCGACACGCCGCTGTTNGCTGAAATTGCCGGCGACGGNGAAAGCGGCAGCAAAATCGCCGAAGGGCTGAAACGGGCGATTCCCATGCGGCGGCTGGCGCAGCCNTCGGATTTTCCGGGCATCGTCTGNTTCCTCGCCTCCGACGACGCGGGCTTCATTACCGGCCAGACGATTTCCGTCTCCGGCGGCCTCACCATGCACGGCTAGACCATGCACGGATAAGCACCGGTATCCGCACATATAAGCTGAACCGACCGGCGATGATGGATAANNCCNTCATCGCCCCTTCCTGTCCCTAGCTCTGATAGTCCCGCGCCAACTCCGCCTGCNCCGCTCCTNCCATTTNNCGGTCNCGNNCGCCANTTTCCGGGCACNANCTGTCCNGANCATCCGGCAAGNGCCCCTNTCCCTTTATCCGGGAATTCNGACAATTAGNAAAAGACGATATTGCCNACTTGCCAGATTTTCTAACATTCGTTAGGATTTTTAAAAAAGAACGNGNTCCACCGTTCATGGCAGGGAGGCCAGACATGAATTTTTTACCGACCGGCGATCAACTGGCGTTCCGTGATACGGCGGCGCGNTTTGCCCGNGAAAAACTTACGGGCAGNTATCTNCAGCGCGCCAGGGTTCATANGCTCGACAGNCAACTGGTGCGGGAAATGGGNNCGCTTGGCCTGATCGGNCCGGACCTGCCGGAAGAATTCGGCGGCATGGGGCTGGATTACACAACGGCCGGTCTCGTGACAGAAGCCATCGCCTATGGCGANTTCAATATCAGCTATATCCAGCTTCTCGCNTCCCTGATGGGCGGGATGGTCGCGCAGCANGCCGGGCGGGATATTGCCGAGGAATGGCTGCCGCAGGTGATNGCNGGGNAAAAGATCATCGGNCTCGGCCTGACCGAACCGCGCGGCGGCTCNGATGCGGCGGGTCTNCAGCTGAAAGCCGANAAAACGGCCAATGGCTGGCGGCTNAATGGCGAAAAAACCTCCATGAGCGCCGCCGATCANGCGGATGCCGCTGTCATCTTCGCCCGCACTGAAGACGGCACCACCGGTTCCAACGGCGTCAGNGCNTTNTTTGTCGATCTNACNGANAAAGGCATNANCCGCACNCATTTNGANGATATCGGCACCAANCCCGTCGGNCGNGGATCGGTNTTCTTNGACGATGTTGTTATNCCNNCNGAATGCCTGATGGCGACGGAAGGNCGGGCCTTCGGNACNATCATGGCCGGGTTTGATTTCAGCCGGGCGCTGATCGGNCTGGAATGTATNGCCCCGGCGCAGGCNTCGGTCGATGAAACCTGGGCNTATATCCAGGAGCGGGAGGCATTTGGCGCTCCCCTCGCCCANTATCAGGGCGTGACCTTNCCGCTNGCCGAAGCGGAAACCCAGCTCACCATGATGCGNCAGCTCTGCTACTATACNCTGAATCTCCGNGATNGCGGACAANGCNCANACNGCCGANGCCGCCATGTGCAANTGGTATGTGCCCAAAACCGCCTGCGAGATCATCCATCAATGCCTGATCCTGCATGGNCATTACGGCTACACNACNGACCTGCCGTTTCATCAGCGCTATAACGANGTGCTCGGGTTACAGATCGGCGATGGCACCGCNCAGATTCAGAAGCTGGTCATCGCCCGCGANAANGTNGGCCGCGTCGCCCTGCAATATGACAAGCGNGCGAAAGGAGGCGGCGCGTGACCTCTCCCGTAACNACANTGATCGANGGGGCCGTCGGCATTATCGAGCTNNGCCGCCCCGAAAAATTCAACTGCCTGTCGCTGGAAGTNCATGAGCTGATCGACNNNGCNCGCGCCGCGTTCGAGGCGAACCCGGAGGTCCGNGCGATCCTGATCCGCTCCACCGGCAAGCATTTCTGCACCGGCGCNGATCTCGCCGAAGTGAAAGACAGCCGCAACAATACCGAAAANCTCGATCATTTCATNGGCTNCGGNATGGACGTCCTGATGCGGCTGGAGGCNAGCCCGCTGCCCGTCATCGTCGCNGTTCAGGGGCTCTGCCTTGCNGGCGGGTTGGAGCTGGCNCTCGCCGCCGATATCTGCTTCGCTGCAAAATCCGCCAAATTCGGCGATCAGCATGCGCAGTTCGGCCTGATTCCCGGCTGGGGCGGNAGTCAGCGGCTGGCGCGCATCCTGGGCCTGCGCCGGGCGCTGGATCTGATGTTCTCNGCTCGCTGGCTAACGGCGGAGGAAGCCGTCCATATGGGCCTTGTCAATTATNTGGTNCCGGATGAGGAACTCAGCGCGCGCGCCCAGGACTATGCCGCNACCCTGNCNACNCGATCNCGGGACGGCNTTGCCGCCATGAAACNNCTCGCCCGCACGCGGCATTGAATTGCCGCTCGCCGACGCNATGGANCTGGANCGNGNNGCNGNCGTCCGTCANCTTCAGGGCGCNGANNNNGCGGANGGNCTGNATGCCTTTGAAAANCGCCGCACCCCCAATTTCAATCAGGCGCCNCNAGGCCGCTAGCAGGAGNNCANGAAAATGGANTTNACACTGANTAACGAGCAGCGGCAGATNTACGAATATGGCGGGCANCTNGCCCAGAAATTCGACAATGGCTACTGGCTGGANCATGCCCGCCGNAANGCGTTNCCNAAGGAAATGTTCGCGAAGATNGCCGAAGACGGTTTCCTCGGNTTGATGGTGCCGGAGGAATATGGCGGCGCCGGGCTCGGCCTCACGGAAATGGCCCTGTTCATGGAGGGAACCTCCAATCACGGCATTCCGCTTCTCAGCATCGTTGTCGGCCCCTGCATGTCGCTCTCGCATCTCGCCAAGCATGGTTCGGAGTTTCAACGGCGTGAACTGCTGCCCGCCGCCTGCCGCGGCGACATCAACTTCTGCTTCGCCATAACCGAGGCGGGCGCCGGGTCCAACTCGATGAAGATGACGACCATCGCCAAGCAGAAGGGCAACCGCTTTTCCCTGAGTGGTGAAAAGACCTTCATAACCAGCGCGGATTTATCCGACTATTGCCTTGTCGTCGCCCGCACCACGCCGCATGATCAGGTGGCGAGAAAAACGGACGGCTTCACGCTTTTCGCCGTCGATCTCAAGAAGAAGGGCGTCGATATGCAGCGCATCCGCATCTCCATCCCCCTGCCGGAGGAACAATGGACGCTGTTCTTTGATGATGTTGATCTCGGCCCCGAGGATGTTGTCGGCGAAGTCGATAACGGCTTTTCCATCCTGTTCGACACCCTTAATCCCGAGCGTATTCTGGTCGCCGCCATCTGCTGCGGCGTTGGTCGTTTCGCCCTTGACAAAGCCGTTGCCTATGCGTCCGAACGCAATGTCTTCGGCCAGCCGATTGGCGGGCATCAGGGTGTGCAGCATCCGCTGGCGAAGGCCTATACGAATGTTGAAATGGCGAGCCTGATGGGACGGCGCGCGGCGTGGGAGTTCGACAACGGCCTGCCTGCAGGCGGCTCCTCCAACATGGCGAAATATGCGGCGGCGGAAGCCGGGGTTGAAGCCGTGGATGCGGCCTTGCAAGCTCATGGCGGATCCGGCTTTATGGAGGACACCGGCATCTACGAGATGTATCCGCTTGTGCGGCTCTTGCGAACCGCGCCCGTCAACCGGGAGCTATGCCTCAGCTTCATTGGCGAGAAGGTCATGGGTCTGCCGCGCTCCTACTAGAATAAAACAAACGATTTCAGGGTTCAGGCGCCTTCGGGACGTGAAGCGCCACCCTCATTTGCGAGAAGATACGAACAAATCATGACGATCCTGAAAACTACCCTCAATACGGCGACGACGGATTTCGCCGAGAATGACGCGCATTATCGCCGCCGGATCGACGAGCTGCATGCGTTGCGGCGCACGCAGCGCATCGGCGGGCCAGAGAAGGTCCGCGCCCGTCATACCGAGAAGGGCAAGATGCTGCCACGCGAACGGGTCGAGCGGCTGATCGACCCCGGCACTCCGTTTCTGGAGCTGGGGGAGCTGGCCGGGCTTGGCAAGTATAACGATGTGCCGCCGGGTGCAGGCATCATCACGGGGATCGGCATGGTTTCCGGCCGTCACTGCATGATCATCGCCAATGACGCGACGATCAAGGGCGGCACCTATTTCGGCATGACGACAAAGAAACATGTACGGGCGCAGCGCATTGCCTGGAACAACCGCCTGCCCGTCATCACCCTGGTCGATAGCGGCGGCGCATTCCTGCCTGACCAGGAGAATATCTTTCCCGATGAAGGGCAGTTCGGCTCCATCTTTCATAATCAGGTCGGCATGTCCGGCGACGGCATCCCGCAGATCGCCATCGTCATGGGGCCGTGCACGGCGGGCGGGGCCTATATCCCCTCCCTCTGCGATGAAGTAGTGATCGTGCGCGGTCAGGGCTTCATGTATCTCGGCGGGCCGGAACTCACCTTCGCCGCGACGGGGGAGAAGGTCGACGCGGAAACCCTCGGCGGCGGAAAGATGCATTCTTCCGTGTCCGGCGTGACCGACCATCTCGCCGAGAACGATGCTCATGCCCTCGCCCTCACGCGGGAAATCGTCCTGCATCTTGGCGAACCGCCCCTCCCCCGTAAAACCCCTGCGACGCCGAAGCCGCCCGCCTACCCGATTGAGGAAATTTACGGCATTGTCAGCCGTGATGCGAAAGTACCGACCGACAATCGCGAGGTGGTGGCGAGACTGCTTGATGGCAGCGAATTTCATGAGTTCAAACCACTCTATGGCGATACGCTGATGACCGGTTGGGGCCGCATTCACGGCCATGAGGTCGGCGTGCTTGCGAACAACGGCGTTCTCTTCGTTGAATCGGCGCTGAAAGCGGCGCATTTCATCAATCTCTGCGTCCAGCGCGATATCCCCCTCCTCTTCCTTGCCGATGTCAACGGCTTCATGGTCGGGCGGGAGGCAGAACAGGCCGGTATCGCCAAGGCGGGCGCGAAGATGATCACCGCCATGTCCTCGGCGCGGGTGCCGAAATTCACCGTCATCACCGGCGGCTCCTACGGCGCGGGCTATCTCGCCATGCTCGGGCGGCCGTTTCAGCCGGACGCCATGTTCATCTGGCCAAGCGGGCGGGCGGCGATCATGGGTCCGGAACAGGCTGCGAGCGTCCTCGCCCAGGTGCGCAGCCAGATCAACGATCGCGAAGGAACGAGCTGGACGGCAGAGGAAGAAGAAGCCTTCAAGGCGCCGATCCGCAAAGAGTATGAAACCTTTCAGGATCCCTATAACTTTGCGTCCAACCTCTGGGCTGATTCGGTGATCGAACCGGGTGAGACGCGCGAGACCCTCGCCCTCCTGCTCGATATCGCGAGCCGCAGGCCGAAGGTGGACACCAATTTCGGCGTCTTCCGCTTCTGAGGGGGAAAAGAATGAAAATCAATACCCTGCTGATTGCCAACCGTGGTGAAATTGCCTGCCGGATTGCGAAAACGGCCCGCGCCCTCGGCATTACTCCGGTTGCCGTGCATTCCGAGGCAGACAGAACCGCCCGTCATGTACGCGAGATCGGCCGCTCGATCCTGATCGGCAAAGGCCCGGCGAGCGAGAGCTATCTTAATATCGCCGCGGTGCTGGAGGCCGCGAAACGAAGCGGCGCCGACGCCATCCATCCGGGATATGGCTTTCTGTCCGAAAATCCCGATTTCGCCCGGGCCGTGGAGGCCGCGGGCATGATTTTTGTCGGCCCTACGCCTGAAACGCTGGAACGTTTTGGCGACAAGGCAAGCGCCAAGGAGGCGGCCATTGCGGCAAACATTCCCGTCATCTCGGGGAGCGAGGGCGCCCTTTCCGATCCCGACGCGATCCAGGCGGAAGTCCTGCGCATGGGCCTTCCCGTCTTATTGAAGGCGGTCGGCGGCGGCGGCGGGCGTGGCCAGCGACTGGTCAGCGACGCGGCGACGCTCACCGCGGATATCGAGGGCGCACTCCGCGAGGCACGCTCGACCTTCGGCTCGGAAGGGCTGATCCTTGAGCGTTTTCTTGACCATGCCCGGCATGTGGAAATCCAGATCATCGGCGATGGCGACGGCAAGGTCCTGCATCTGTTCGAGCGTGACTGCACCCTGCAACGCCGTCACCAGAAAGTCATTGAGGAGGCCCCCGCCTTCGGTTTGCCACGTGAACTGGTGGAGAGAATGGCGGCGGATGCGGTCCGGCTCGGGGAAAGCCTCCATTACCGGGGCCTCGGAACTGTCGAGTTTCTCGTCGCCGGAGACGATTATTTCTTCCTTGAGGTCAACCCCCGTCTGCAGGTGGAGCATCCGGTGACGGAGGCAATCACCGGTCTCGATCTCGTTGCCCTCCATCTCAAAATTGCCGAGGGAGGAGGACTTCCGCTTGCGCAGCAGGATATCATGCGCACCGGCCATGCCATTGAGGCCCGCCTTTATGCAGAGGATCCGGGCACAAATTTTGCTCCCTCGACGGGCGACATTACGCATCTTTCACTCCCTGACGATATCCGCCTCGACAGCGGGGTGGAGGAAGGTGATACCATCAGCCCCTTTTATGATCCGATGATCGCCAAGCTCATCATCCATGCCCCGGACCGGGCAACGGCGCTGAATGAGCTTGCCCGCGCGCTCCGCCGCACTGCCGTAGCGGGCGTTGAGACCAATCGCGCCTTTCTCTCGGCGCTTGTCTCGCATACGGATTTTGCGGCAATGACCGTTCATACCCGCTGGATCGATGCACATCTTGAGGCCCTGACCCAACTTGCCCCCGACCCTCGCGCCGCGTTCTATGGCGCGCTTGCGGCCGTATTATACGTGATGCAGGGACGGCAGGACGATGACGGCAATCCCTGGCGGAACCGCGATGTCTTCACCGGCTGGCGGCTCGGGCTTGGCGACGATCTGGCTGACGCCTGCCAGCGCGTCAATCTCGCGAGACCCGGCGAGACGGCGTGCGAACTCCGCGTGACGCCCATTCGCAGGGGCGGCCATTTTACGGTCTATGATGCCGACGACACGCCGCTTGTCCTGTCTGTCGAGAAAATCGGTTCCGAGGCCTGGCGGGCGAGTCACGCCGGGGAAAGCCTGACCGTGCGTGCGAAAATACGTAATGCCCTGATCGAGATCGAAACGGACGACGCCTGCCATCTTTTTGAGGCGGCACCGCCGCTTGCCTTCGCATCCGGCGACGCGGGGGCGGAGCGCGTGCTCACCTCCCCGCTCACGGGCATGATGATCAAGGTGCTTGTGGCGGAGGGGGACGAGGTGAATATTGGCGATACCGTCGCCATTCTGGAATCCATGAAGCTGGAAATCTCCATCAAGGCAGCCGTTGCTGGGCGTGCCCGCAATATCTCCGTCACCGAAGGGGCCATGGTCGACCGGGGGCAGGTCCTCGTTGAAATCGCGGAAAAGGAAGAGGCCGAGACATGACTGATTATCCGAAATTCGTTGAATTCCATGAAGAGGGCCCGCGCGAAGGCTTTCAGATTGAAAAGACGATCTATCCTATCGAGGAACGCATCGAGCTGATCAACCTGCTCAGCGAGACGGGCCTTAAGCATATCCAGGTCGGCTCCTTCGTCAGCCCGAAATATGTGCCCCAGATGCAGGATACGGGGGAGCTGTTCCAGCGCATCCGCCGCGAAAAGGGCGTCAAATACACCGCGCTCTGGCTCAATGAGCAAGGCTTTCGCAAGGCGCAAAGCACCCCGAATGTCGATATCAAGACGCAGCTTTTGTTCTATGCCTCCGACAGTTTCAGCCGCAAGAACAACAATCTGTCGGCCGCGGAAATGCGGGATAAGCAGCGCGAGTGGGTGCGATTGTACAAGCAGGAAGGGCGGCCGGTCGAGCGGGCTTATGTGATGGCGGCCTTTGGCTGCAATTTCGAAGGGAACATCCCGCAAGAGCGCGTTCTCGATGATTTCCGCTTTATCCTCGATCTCGCGGCGGAGGAGGATATCCCCGTCCCTGACCTGATGCTCGCCGATACCATGGGCTGGGGTAATCCGGACAGCGTCAAGCGGATGATCGGGGCTTTGCGCGACCTTGCGCCGGAGGCGCGCATCGGCATGCATATTCATGATACCCGCGGCCTTGGGATTGCCAATCTGCATGCGGCGCTGTCCATGGGGGTGGATCTGTTCGACAGCTCCGTCGCCGGGCTCGGCGGCTGCCCCTTCGCCGATCATGGCAGCAGCCGTGCGGCGGGCAATGTCTGCACCGAAGATGCGGTGTTTCTCTGCCATGAACTCGGCATCGAAACCGGCATTAACCTCGACAAGCTGATCACCGCCGCCCGCCGCGCCGAAACCATCATCGGCGCGCCGCTGATGGGCCGGGTGATGCATTCCGGCGGCCTCGACAAATACCGCTAGCGCCGCCACGGCTCAGTCAGGCATATCATCGGGGCCTGTAATCGCTTGGCCCTGACAACGGTTTTTATGACGTATGATTAGTGAATCGCCGCGTGCAGTATTTTCTCGGCGGTCGCTTCATCGCGGGAAAATTCCGCGACGATTGTTCCGCCTTTCGCCACGAGAATGCGATCAGAAACATCCAGAATTTCAGGCAGGTAAGACGAGATTACAACTACCCCGGCACCGCTGTCAGCAATACTCCGGATTATTTCGCGTATTTCCGCAATCGCGCCGACATCAACCCCGCGTGTGGGTTCATCAAAGATGACAAGGCTGGGTTCCTGAATCAGTGTTTTTGCGATAACCACTTTCTGTTGGTTACCCCCGGAAAGTTTATGAACCGTTTGAAATTTTCCGATGCCGCGAATGGCTAGTTTTTTCTCCAGCTCTTTTACTTTGGGTTTCATCGCTTTTTTGCTGACAAAGAACTTCCCTTTCGCCCATTTCGCCAGCCAGCCTAGAGACACATTCTCAAAAACACCCATGGTTTCAAAAAAGCCATCAATTTTCCGGTCTTCGGTGACATAGGCAATGCCGTCCCGGATCGCCTGGGCGGGGAGACGATAGCGAATTTCCCTGTCGTTGAGATAGATACGCCCGCCGCCAAAATTGCGTTTGATCTGTCCGACAATTACTTTGGCGACCTCGCTTCGGCCCGATCCGATCAGTCCGGCAATACCGGTGACTTCGCCCGGAAAAACCGAGAACGACATATTGTTGACCATATTCCCCATCCGGATATTTTCAACTTTCAGGATCGGCTTGCGTGCCCGCGTTGCCGTCGAAACGTTGGGCCTTGCCGCCATTTCACTGGCGATTTCCTCACCGACCATATGCCGGATCAGACTGGCGCGATCAAAGGAACGCGCATCATCCGTCACGATCTTCTTTCCGTTCCGCAATACGGTGATACGATCCGCATGGGAGAGTGCCTCCTCCAGCGCGTGGGAAATAAAGATCATCGCAACGCCTTTCTGGCGAAGATCATTCATCAGATAGAAAAGATGATCCGTTTCTTCCGGGGTGAGCGCCGCCGTCGGCTCGTCAAGAATGATGATACGGGACTTGTTGTAGACGGCACGCGCAATCTCGACCATTTGACGTTGCGCCGCCCCGAGGGCCCCGGCTTTCATCGTCGGATCAATATTGAAATTAAGGGAACGCAGAAGCTGGCGGCATTCAATGCTCAAGGCCCGTGCGGAATTCAGCACTCGTTCGCGTCCAAGCACCATATTCTGCGCGACGGTCAACTGGGGAACAAGGCTCGTCTCCTGAAACACCATGGAAATGCCTTTGTCAAAAGCGTCACGCGGGGATTTCAGCTCAAAGGGCTCGTCCTTGAAGGAGAAGGTTCCGCTATCCATCGCGACAACACCGGCAATGACTTTACACAGGGTGGATTTTCCGGCGCCATTTTCGCCGACCAATGCGTGAATTTCATTGGGACGGAGATCAAAATCAACGGCGTTAATGGCCGGAAAGCCGCCATAGGTTTTGGTGGCATTTCGTAAGCTAAGAAAGGAAGAGGCCGTCATATCAATTGATCCATTGCAGTGACTTTCAGCAATTCATTACTACCCTTACTGATGGCAATCAGCTCCCCGCGCCATTCCAGTGCGGCGGTAATGCCGTGGCGCGTGCCATTCGCGCGTGATTGCGCGCTTGCAAGGGGCAGGAAGTTTTTGTCGAGGATAACCACCAGACCGTAGGAAAACGACGGGGCCCATGGCTTGATATCCCCGAACAGGCGCGCCGCGCCCATCTGGATCGGCACTCTATAGTCCGCGCGGGCGGCAAAACGGGGCGCGATCCAGTGCGCGGGATCAATTTCCGCTTTCATGCGGTTCATGAAGGCCGGTTCGCTCAACACAAATTCAATCAACGGATCCCGCCGCGCGAACAGTGACAGGATATAGCCACCGCCGGATAATGCATGGATGCGGGCGGGATATCCCGGCGCATCCTGCAGAACCGCTTTGGGGGGCGCATCGGATGACAACTGGCTGATGCGGGCAGACCAGCTTTCGCAAACCAGCACCTCTTTTGCCGCGGTTTCAATGACGCCATAAGGTAGCCGCAATCCGCTGGCGATCACACTCCTGTCGCCCGTCTCCGTCATCCGGATGAGCTGACCGTTACCGGTTTCGCTGTAAAGGTCATGAAGGCGGGAGGCTTGATCGTCAATGCCACCAGCATCAGCCACCAGCAATGTCCCATCACTGGCGAAGGTACAGGCCGTCGCCTCCTGAACGCCATTCTCCTGACCTTCCCAGCCGGGCGCCGCATCCCCCTCCTGCGTGATCAGCCTGATACCGCCGCCGTTAAGACCGACGGCAATCACGCCATCTGCGCGGCAGGCCAGGGCGGTTACCTCATGGTTAAACTCCGAGATGACCGTTAAGCTGTCACTCTGCCAATCCCTGAGGCGAAGAACCCTTTTGCCACTACTGACAAGGAGCGAGCCATCCGGCGCCACACAGATATCATCCGGCGCGTCAATCGGCAGGGCAACTGCCTGTTCCAGCATATCATTCGGACACAGCGGACCATCGAGGAGAGAAATCCGTGCCGGTTGTTTCCTGTTCAGCCCGAACATGATTATGTCTCCCTCGGCCAATAGCTGTCAGGGCCATTCCAGCTCTTGTCAGCTTCATCGAGATCAATCCTCCCGATCTTGTTATTGGTTACCCCGCCGAGGAACAAGGAGCCATGATGCTCCCGCATGGAAGTGATCATATAAAGCGGGCCATCCGGTTTATCCCAATAGGCATCGACAATGGTGCCATTTCTGTCCGATTTCAGCACGCCGCCAATGTTGAGATTGCCGAACAGCCAATTGGTCGGCGGAACACGTTTCGCCATGCGCATCCGAAAGCCGGGATCTTCCATGGCGAGATCAATGACTGGTGAACGCATGCCGGCAAGGGCGATCCAGTACCCCCCATCTGACGCACGGTTGATATTGTCCGGATATCCCGGCAGGCCGCGCAGGAAATATCGGGGTCCGTCCTGCATCCGCGCCAGATCAAATATCAGGATGGCGCAGGTCCATGTGCTGGCCACCAGCAAGTGCTTCCCGTCATGGGTCACGCACACCCCGTTGGGGAATACCATATTGTCACAAATTGTTTTTGTGGTTCCGTCAGCGGGGT
Organism: Sneathiella sp.; assembly: GCF_002694385.1. GTDB lineage: Bacteria > Pseudomonadota > Alphaproteobacteria > Sneathiellales > Sneathiellaceae > Sneathiella. Next base: position 14,389 of record NZ_NZMB01000005.1, on the reverse strand, counting down.
TATAGCAGAGGAGACGGCCATTGCCGCGCCCTTCCAGCAGATCAAGGCCCCATGTTTCCATTTCATAGCGCTTGGTGGCATCGGTGAAATAAATCCGTCCATCCGGCGCAATGTCGAGATCATCTGCCATGCGGATCTGCCGGTCATCCTCTATAGAGGTCCAGCTCCGTTTTGTCTGGCTTGTCAGGCGTTCTATCTGGCCCGGCCCGGCAATCCGGTACAGCCCCATGCCTGCCACGCAAACGACAAGACGCTCCTCTGCATCAAATGCGAGGCCGAGCGGGCGTCCACCGGTTTTGACATAAGTCTCAACACGGGTGTGATCCGGCGCGAAAAGCTTCATGATCCGGCCATCCCGCGTGCCGCAGTAAAGGTTGCCCGCGCGATCGAGAATGACATCTTCCGGGCCGTCCACTTCCCCAACGCCCAGAAGGGTTGCGCCACCCAGCTTTGCAGAGCCGAACTCCGGCGCCATTTTTCCCATCTCAAGAACAGGGTCCATCTTCATGGGTTTGGGATCAAGATAGGCGCGCGCCAGAATGCGGTGCCGCTCTTTTCGATACTTCATGTCAATCGCAAGCACGGTGATCAGGATCAATCCCATGACGCCATTTATAAAATCGCCCCGGAAACCGGCGTTTATCAACACATTCCCCAAAATGAATATGGTGGCGAAGCCAAGCAGCGTGCTGAAGACGCTGCCCCGACCCGGCGTAAATCCTCCCAGACCCAGGATCAGACCTGTCAGGACAAAGAATTCCAGTCCGACACCGGTATCGGAGCCGGCGCTATTCTGGCGGGCGGCAAACAGAAAGGCGGCAAGCCCGACAAGAGTTCCCCCCAGCACATAGGACAAAAGGATAACGCGCTTTAACGGGATACCCGCATGCCGCGCGGCCTTCCGGTTCCCGCCGACGGCCAGGATATGCCAGCCGAAGCGGGTGTATTTGAACATTAAAAATATGGCAACGGCAACAACAGCCAGAACCAGAAAGCTTACCGGCACGCCCATGAAACTCTCATAGCCGATATATTCCCATGTCTCGTCGAACCGGGCGCTGCTGGAGATTTCAACAAGATATTCCTGTGACGCAATGACAAAAATGCCGCGCACGGTAATCATTGTGCCAAGTGTCGCAAGCAAAGCGCCACAACCAAGGACGCCGGTGAGAAATCCATTGACCAAACCAACCAGCGCACCGCAGGCAAGGGTCAGCGGAAAAACCAGATACACCGGCAGCCCCGCAATATGGAACAAATAAAGGGCGACAAATGCCGATAACGCAAATGACGAGCCAACAGACAGGTCTATCCCGCCAATGGCAACGACGAGCAGCATGGCAATTGTCACGATGGCCGCATCTGACGAATATTGCGCGAGGGTGGTGAGGTTGGACGGGGCGAAATACCCGTCTGTCGTCATCAATATAACGGTGGTGAGCAGGAAAAACGTGATGAAGGGGATCGCCCCTTCAATCCAGTTGCGGTTCAGCAAATCTGACGTGATCCGCCGATAGGAGAAAACACTCCTTTGTTTCGGGACTTTATGCAGGCTACTCAGGAATTTGCTGTCTTCGCCGGAACTCATCTGATCCTTCCTCACGCCCCAATCGCCAGGCACTGGAAAATGTGCCTGGCTTTGTTGCTCCCACCAAACGGAAAACTTTTTTGTTGTGTTATTTTGCGGGCAGATCCCAGCATTGCTGCGGCTGAAAGCTCTCCTTCTTGATAACGATCAGGGGGGATTCAACTTCCAGCATGCCCCCTTCCGGCGGCACGGCCCCCTGCATCATCAGGCGCAGCATGGTGCCGGCATCGCGGCCCTGGCCATCGGCGTTATAGCTCCAGTAGCGATCAATAACCCCGGCCTCGATATTGTTGCAGATCACGCGATTGCCGCCGCCCGTCGCATAGACCAGCACATCATCAGCTTTGCCCGCATCCTTGACGGCGTTACCGGCGCCGATTGTGTGAATTCCCCAATGCCCGAAAACGGCGCAGAGATCGGGGTTCTGCTGCAAGACTGTCGCGGTAATCTGGCGGGCCTTTTCCGGCTCCCAGTCGGATGCCTGATTGGACACAACTTCAATTTCAGGATGCTTCTCGAAGACGGCCATTGTCGCCTCGTTCATCATCACGCTGTCCGCGGCCGTAAGCTGCCCCGGGATAATCGCAACCTTGCCCGACTTTCCGCTGCCTTCACCACAGGCGGCGACGATATCCTCGGCGACCTCCCTGCCGATACGGGACCAGTTCGCCCCGACGAAAGCGGTTGATTTCTGGTTCGATTGCAGGTTGATCTGCAAAACCTTGATCCCGTTTGACTCAGCCTGACGAATAAGGCGGGCAAGAAGCTGAACTGTCGGGTTATGGGCAACGATGATGTCCGGCTTGTCGTTGATGGCCTTCGCAAAGATTTCAGACATCGCTTTCATATTGAAGGCGGCATCCCGGACTTCATAGTCAAAGCCGTTCAGCTTGGCCTGCTCTTCCATCCCTTTTGACCAGCCCTCCGTCAATGTGATCCCCATCGCTATCGGAATGAAGATGACTTTCTTTCCCTCATAGACGGAGGCGGCGCTGGCGATTGACGCGGTGGACATCAATCCGGCCGTCAGCAGTGTCGCAACGCCTAAGCAAATATTTCGCTTCACAGATTTTAGCATACTCATTCTCCCTATTATGGTTATGAACCGGTTCTGTCTTAAAGATCTCCCTGGGTATCGGTCTCGGCATCTCTGGGGTTGATGTAATTATCGATGACAATAGCCGAGATCAGTATCAGGCCCTTGACCAGATTCTGGACCTGGCCCGACAAATTCATAAGCGTCATACCGTTATGCAGGACGCTTATCAGTATGACGCCGATCAGCAGGTTGAAAACGCCGCCCCGACCGCCCCGAAGGCGGATACCGCCAAGGACGACCACCATGATGACTTCAAACAGCAACGTCCCGTTCGTCACGATACGAAAATCAACGGTTCCGCTGCCGCTGGAGACGATAATGCCTGCGATACAGGCGGTTATCGCGGAAAATATATAAATGAAAACGGTCGCCGTCCGGACGGACAGGCCGGTCAGCCGGGCCGAGATATAATTATCGCCCATGGCATATACCATTCGCCCCAAAACCGTCTGGCTCAACAGCACATAAGTTGCGATCAGGACAACGATGCCAATTATGACGGATACGGGAAAGACGGATAGTTTCCCGGTGGAAAAAAAAATAACCTCCGGCAATTCTTTCGGTATCAGGACAAGGAACTCCCCTTGCAAAAAACCCCAGCGGCAGAAGCCCGCAATCAGCATGGCGGTTGCAAGCGTACTCATCAGGGCCGGGATTTCGATATAGGCAATCAACCAGCCGTTCAGGGCGCCAAGGACAATGGCAAGTAAAAACGCCGCAAGAAGGGCAATCATATAATCGGCACCGGCGGTCAACAGCAATCCGAACACGGCCGAGACCGCAACCATGACTGAAATTTGTGACAGATCCAGCCCGCGTGAAATAATAACAACCGCCATGCCGCAGCCGAGAATGGTGAGCGCGGTCGCGTTTCGCGCGATAATGGAAAGATTTCCCCAGGTGAAAAACCCGTCAATCATCACCGCAAAGATAAGGATGACCAGGAGTGATATCCCGAGAATAATATATTCCAGGGGATGTTGTTTAAAAGAGAACCGATTCTGCCATTGCTGCAGAAAGGAATCCGTCTCCTCACCGCGCGGGTTTTGCAGCAGGGGATCATTGCCTGTTTGGGCGGATTTGGACGATTGCTTCAAACCGGTATCCATTCAGTTTGGCTGATTTCCTGTCATAACCAGCCCGTTAAGATGTCTTGTTATTTTACAATTTCACCGCATCTTACTCTTCAGTAAATAAAAATACTGGTGGGAAATATGGTTGTCAACATCTACTTCTTTGCGGCCAGGACAAACGCACGTATTTCGCGCAAACGAAGGGCGGCAAAATAAATTATCTGAAAGTAGGATGATACAATCCGGGATTAACCGGGCGGCGGTGATGCCCGCTCTCGCTGGACCTGAAACTGGGCAGTCTCAGCCAGTGTCTATGGTGCTATTCGACAAGCATCCGTAGAGCTGGATTCTGCAATTGAGACGAGGGGCTCTCTATATATCGTCTTTTGAACGCGCCTTCAGGCCATTGATGAAGAGATATACAAAGCAGTCGGCAACCTCTTGCGTGGTTTTCTCGCCATCCGGATTATACCAGCGCTGTATCCAGTTATTGGCGCCCATCAGGATAAGTTCGGTCAGTTTGGGCGGGACTTCAGCGATTGAGCCATCCGCAATCCCCTCCTCTATGATACTTGCAAGGTCACTGTCCAGACCGCGGGCGCGTTTGTGAATGCTGTCAAATGCCGCTTCCGGCAGGGTGGCGAATTCGTGGACGATTGCAACAGGCCCCGTTTTCAGAATTCCGCCTATGACGCCGCGAAAATAGGCTTCGATTTTCTCAATACCGGTCGCCTCACTCTCCAGCACCTCGCGCATGATTTCTTCACAGAGGTTCAGTGTCAGCTCGTAACACATCTGAAGCAGCACCGGCTTGCTCTTCACATAATAGTAAAGGGCCGTTTTCGAAATACCAAAATGCTTTGCAATTTCGTCGAGGGATGTCGCCGCATAGCCTCTTTTATTGAACATTTCCGCCGCTATATGCAGAACCGCTTCTCGCTTGATATCGTGGTCGCGACGCTTGTCGAATACATTCCTGTCCGCACGGCTACTCAAGATGCTTTTCCCATCTTTTCCATAATTGAAATGATATTTCCAAAGATACAAACAGTATCAATGCTTCTTACGGCTGATTTATGTCTAACATAAAAAAGTTGAACAGCGGGTAATTAAATATTTTGATCAGAAAATAATTCTTCCGCTTCAGGGGTATCCATTTGCAATAGCCTGCTTGTCATCACCATTGCACCCCCGCTTCCCCTTTTGGACCTCATTTACTGGATTAGTCAATATATGGACCGGTATATTGGCTAGCCATAAAAAAAGCCACCCCTGTTAAGGGGTGGCAAGGGAGGTGAAGACTTTATAATGGGTGTCGTGGTTTTATTTTTTGATATTCAAGTAACGCCCCCCTTCGCCCTTCTGCCCATAGCAAAATCAGGCGGTCATTCATGACAAGCTGAGGATCAGGGCGCGGACTTCCTGTTCAATTCTGTTATTGCGCCATAGGTCATATTGCGAATTGTCGCCCGCAGTTTTGTGCCATTTTTCGGCGACTGCACCATGTAGATCAGAAACATGTCCTCCTCGGGATCGCCCGCCATATAGGTACCGGCAGCGCCGCCCCAGAAAAAGTCACCAACACTTCCCATCAAGGGCGAAGCGCCCACCTCCTTGCGGACGGCAACCCCCAGACCGAAACCATATCCCTGGCCGGGCAGATAGTATTTCCCTGGTCCGATGGAACCAAGCTGATCCGTCAGCATATAATCAACGGTAAAGGGCGACAGTATCCGGACCCCGTCAAGCTCACCGCGGTTTAACAGCATTTGCATGAACCGCGCATAATCCCGGCTGGTCGAGACCAGCCCGCCGCCACCCGTCTCGAATACACGCGATTTTCGCGGATCAAATACAGCAATATTTCCGATCATCCGGTCGTCGGCATTTGGCTCAGCGATACGCGGATAATTTGCCGCATCCTCGACATAGAAACCGGTATTTTTCATATCAAGCGGATCAAATACCCGCGCTTTCATAGCCTCACTGAGCGGCCTGCCGTCAACGACTTCAATAACGGCCCCTAAAATATCCGTGGCCCGGCTGTATTCCCATGTTGTCCCGGGGTGATATTCAAGGGGGAGAGTCCCGATGATCTCGGCAAGTTCGCGGTTGCTATACTGACCGTTTCCGGGGTTCTTTTCCTTCAGCGCCTCGCGCGCCACACCGGTTCCGAAAAATCCGTATGTCAGCCCCGCAGTATGGCGCATGAGATCTATCACCCTGATCGGGCGCGCCGCCGGTTCGCTTTCGATGTTACCGTCGGCGGATCTACCGGTTGCAACCTTCATCTCCTTATATTCCGGCAAATAGGCATGAAGCGGGGCACTCAGGTCCAGCTTGCCTTCTTCAATGAGCGACAGCGCAACCACAGAAGTGATCGGCTTGGTCATTGAATAGATACGGAAAATTGTATCTTCCGTCATCGCTTCGCCCCCTTCGGTACGGGCACCAAGCGCCGACGAATGCACAATTTTACCGTGACGGGCCACCATAAAGACAGCGCCAGGAAACTCGCCCGCGCCAATTTTTCCCTCAAAAACAGAGTCGATTTGACGCAGGTGTTCGGCAGATAGTCCAACCGCTTCAGGTTCGGCACGGGGCAGTTCTTTTGCGACAGCGCCCGTCGCCAGAAATGTCACGGCACATAGTGCGAAATAAAACGCTAATCTCATGATGATGTCCTCCTCTGCGTTGCAAAATTTATCTACGGCGGCCAGAACCAGCCGTTCCTGCCGCCAGCTTCCTGCGGCAGGGCCTCCCTTTCGATCCGTCCCCTCGAAACGCTCAAGCGTGAGCGCATGACCGCTAAAGTACGATTGATTCTTCCTTGTTCCGGCGGTTGAGGCGCCATGCATAGGCCGCAGGAATGAGCGCCAGCAAAAGGCCGACGAGTGACATTTCAATCTGGTTTAGCGCCAACAGTCCCCCAAATGGCGCCGCGAGCAACAGGCCGGACGCCATCAAAGCACCCCTCATGATCAGTGACAGGACGCCTGCCCCCATGGTTCCGATGCAAGCGAGATATCCCTGCATGGCCGCGGCTATGAACCATATGCCGACAAATGCGCAAACCACGGACAGCAGGACCTCAGGTAAGGGTCCCTGCCCGATCAGAGCGGGGTTAAGCACAAAGAAGAACGGGATAATGTAGATCACCGCCCCCAGTCGCGTTGCCTGCCAGGCTGATCCCATGGGGCTGGCGCCCGCAAGCGTCGCAGCCGCAAAAGCCCCGAGCGCGACCGGCGGCGTAATGAAGCTGACCATGCCCCAATAGAGGATGAAAAGATGAACGCCAAGTTCGTTAAGACCGGCCTGCACGAGGGCCGGGGCAAGAATGACGGCAAGGAATATATAGCAGGCCGTCACCGTCATCCCCATGCCGAAAATAAACGAGGTGATGGCGCCCATCACGAGCAGCATGGCCGTCGAATTGCCCGCCATATACACCAGCTCATTCGCCAGCGGTCCGGTCAGGCCCGTCGCCTGAAACGCCCCCACAATCATGCCAATGCCGAGCAGGATCGCCACAATCTCCGCAAGTGTCCGTCCGACAGAGACGATCATGTCAACGAAGCTGGAAACGGTGAAGCTGGAGCCTTTCTTGATCTGGTTGACAATCAGCAGCAGCACAACCGCATAAAAAGGCGCCGTTGTCTCCCACCTGAAAGCCACCATAAGAGTAATCAGCAAGGCAAAAACGAAAATGTAAACCCAGCCGTGGCCCAAAACAGCCCTGATCTGTGGCAACTCCGCTTTCATCAGCCCTTTCAGGCCCCGTCGGCCCGAATAGGCATCAATTTGGATAAAAAGCCCGAAATAGTAAAGTGCCGAAGGGATCGCGGCGGCAATCATAATCTCCACATAGGGTACCCCAAGCCATGACGCCATTACGAATGCGGTTGCGCCCATAATCGGCGGCATCAGGACCCCTCCGGTGGACGCGCATGCCTCCGTCGCGGCCGCGAACCGCGCCGAAAATCCGCTATTTTTCATCGCCGGTATGGAAACCACGCCCGTGGTCAGGACATTCGAGATCACGGAGCCCGACATCGACCCCATAAAACCGGAGGCAAAAATCGATACCTTGCCCGCACCGCCCCGATACTGCCCGACCAGAGCCATGGCGAGATCGTTGAAGAAGCGTCCGCCGCCGGTATATTGCAGCACCGCCCCGAATAAGATGAAGCCGATGACAAGATTACCGAAGGCCTGCATCGGAATGCCGAAAGAGGCTTCGGCCGAAATCATAAAGAACGGGATAACGTCAGTAAAAGGCTGTGTGAATCCGTTCAACGGGTCTGGCATATCCTCGGCGAAGGTGGGATAAAGCGAAAACAGAAAAACCACCAGGAAGAGAACCAGCCCCCCCGTTCGCCGTGTCGCCTCCAGGATAAGGATGTAAAAAGCAATCGAGAACCAGATCGCGGTCTGCGGGGCGGCATATTCCCAGCCATTGTCCAGGCTTTCGCTCCGCGTGAACGCGAAGTAGCCCGCGATACCGAGCGCCAGGAGAGCAAGCGCCCAGTCATACCATGGAATTTGCGACGAGACGCCGCCTTTGATCCGGAAGCACAAGAAGCTGATCGCGAGAAACGTACCGGCAAGGATGTAGAGATACATCCCTTCCAGCATGGCATATCCCCCTATCCGGAAGTTGAACAGCTGATTGATCGCCACAATAATTGCCCCAACCGTCGCGAGAGCAATCAGCCAGCGGGCCGCACCGGAAAAGGCCGTCGTCTCAGCGGCCAGTTCGGCTTCAATTGCTTTGTTTTTGCGCCCGGCAATTTCGTCACTGTCAATCATACCGCGATATCCGCCAAATAGGGGAAGGGCTTTTTACATTCTTGATCTTCAAGGCGGGTCGCGCCGGAGCCCGCCCGNCTCGAACANGTTCAGAAGGNGACCTGGAACCCGCCAGCCGCCAAGGCTTCACGCCGCTTTTTCGGCCACGCCTCATTCCAGTTGTCCGGCGCTTCTGCCTTTAAATCTTCCCAAGCGGCGGCCAGCGCCTCCTGCCGGGCGATTAACTTGTCGTTGTGGGCCTGCGCCGCATCGGTCCAGACCCCGGCCTCCTTGTAATAGCGGATCGCGCCTTGCGAATATGGAATAACCCAATCAAACTGCTGGAATTCCATCGCCCAGCCCCCGATACCGGGCGCCTTGCCGGTATAATCAGGCAGAAGCTCGAAAATCGCTTTCGTCATATTGTAGGAGACATCCTCGTCGGTCGTGTCATATCCGATGAGGATGGGATAGGGAAAGGCCGCCATATCTCGCCCGTCCGTATCGTCAATAGTCGCCCCGACGGTGGCGCGTACCTTGATGTAATAGGGCGCGACGGATGTCAGGCGCTTGTATGCCGCCTCGTCTTTCGGGTCAAACGGCGGCCAGAAGAGGCCCCGGGGACTGGACGCGGCTTCATAGACAACACCCGCATTCGTCGCCGAAAAGGCCACATCAACGGTCCCTTCAACCATGCCTTTCCAGGCGGCGCCAAATCCGCCAAATTCAATTTTCTCAACATCATCCCAGGTAAGCCCGCCATAGGCGAGCCAGGAAGTCGTGTTCGTATTGAGCGCAGGCGCTCCCTTGATGTAGGCGACGCGCAGCCCTTTCACATCAGCGTAAGTGAAACCTTCACAGTCCGGTTTTCCCGCATCCGCGCAAGCCTCCCGCGCGACGCCGATCGACATTGCGATGCCGCCGCCGGAATTTGTCGCCAGCACACGGATCTTTTGCGGGCCCCAGTTCTCGTTGCCAAAGGCGAGAACGCCTTCCTGCGCCAGATAGACGCCAATCCCGTTGAGCGAGAACTGCACCTTGCCCTGACGCAATGGTTCCATACGCCCGATATCATTGCCCGCGGGCAGTATCCGCAGATTGACTTCCGACTTTTCCTGCAACGCCGCCCCAATGGCGACAGCCTGGTTATAACCGGCCGATCCGGTGCCATATGCCGTCCAGGTGATCTGGTCCGGCAAGTCGAAATCTGCTGCCTGAACGGCGGGTGCAATAGCGCACATCGCCACAGCGAATAACATTTTCCGCATATTTTCCTCCCTGCTGCAATCAGCTTCATGCGAATGCATGTGCTGTATCAAGTGCAAATGTTAAAAATATGATTTACATAAATCGCGCAGATTTTCAATTATAATTTTATAAATTATAATTTTTCTTATTATTTGTTTCATATAATTGAATTATTGGAAAAATTGACCCCAAAAAAAGCCAATCCCGCTGTTGCTCTCCCCCGGTCAAAAGCAGGCATACTCCGCCTCTATGGGGCGGAGTTGAAAATATTCGATTGGAAGATTGACGGTCGGAAGCCCGTCAGTCCGCGGTCACCGGCATTTGAAATGTGCCTGACAGACGGATCGACTCTGCCGCCTCGGCAAGGCGCGGCCCGAGATCGGTTTCGAAATAACCGGGGACGACACGATAGCGCGGCAAGGCGCAGGCAATGGCCACATAATGCCCTTCTTCCGTCTTGCCAAGCGGGGCACTGGCCGCCACCAGATTCGGCCGCCAATCCCCGTAGGAAACGCAAAACCCTTCTTTTCGGCATTGTTCGACAGCGGTATTGATCGCCCCCTCGAAGCGGGCATATTCCTCTCCGTGAAGGGTCTGCAATTCATCCAACTTATCTGTGAATTCCAGGCCATGCAGCATCGACAAAAGTGACCAGCCGAGCGCGGAGCGATGCAGCGGGCCTGTCTGTCCGATATCCGGGATATGCGGCCATCCGGGGGGGATGCCGGCTGTCTGGACATGAACAAAGGAATCACCGGACATCACGCCGAGTGACGCATTGCCCGAACACAGCTCGGCAAGATCACGCAGGGGGCCCTGCACCTCGTAACGCCACGGCATGGCCGACAGAACCGGGTAGATCAGCGAGAGCAGCCTCGGCGTCAAGCGGAACCCGCCCTTGGGATGTTTACGCAAATATCCAAGATGCGCCAGCGTCTTGCATAATCGCGAAACGGACGGTCGCTTCAGTCCAACACGACGGGCAATTTCAGCGTTAGAGAGCGCCCTGTCGCTCGATGAAAAACACTGCAGGATCTCGATCCCGCGAATAAGCGTCGATGACAGCGAGGCATCGATCGCCCCGGCCAACTCTGCGGACAATTCATCAACGGCTTTGTCTTTGGACTTCCGCCCTGCTTTACTCATATGACGCCTTTCACCTTGAACTCTTCGATTTCCCAATCATCGAGACCAATAATTTCCTTAAAAACGTGATCATTATCCGCCGCAATACCCTTGGCTGCCCAGCGGATTTTCCCTGGATGGCGTTTAAAGCGCGGGACAAGGCCCTGCATCCGAACACTACCAAAATCCTCATCCTCTACCGCAGTAATCGCCTGGCGGGCGACAAATTGCGGGTCCGTGAATATCTGGTCAACCGAATAAATCGGCGCCAGTGTACCATGGGTGGCCCGAAAAGCATTAACGGCTTCTTCCTGAGTATGAGACGCAATCCAGCTTCCGAATATCCGGTCCAGCTCGACGGCATTCGTAACCCGCGAGGCGTTATCGGCAAATCGAGGATCATCAATCAAATCTGCCCTGTCAATCGCTCTTGCATTGTTGGAAAAAGTACGCGCCGTGCTGCCCGCAACCGTAACATAGCGCTTGTCAGCAGTAAGATAAACATCAGAGGGCGCGGAATAGAGATTGCGGTTGCCGCTTCTTTGCCGCACCTCGCCAAGCTGGTCATATTCGATTGCCAGAACTTCAATGATACGGAACAGCGCCTCCGTCAGGGCAAGATCGATTTCCTCCCCCGTCTCCCGGTCGCTTTGCGCCACGCGCCAGAGCGCCGCCATGATGGCGAAAGCGCCGAACAGGCCGCCAATCGGATCCCCGATCGGATAGCCGGTATGCATCGGCGGGCCATCCTCGCTGCCCGAAATCTCCGTCAGGCCGCCCATGGCTTCAAAGATACGGGCAAGGCCCGACATCTCCTTGTAGGGACCATCCTGCCCGAAACCGCTCAGCCGTAAAATCACCAGGCGCGGGTTCGCGGCCCAAAGGGTTTCAACATCGAGCCCCCAACGTTCCAGTGTTCCGGGGCGGAAATTCTCGACCACGACATCGCTTTTCGCGACCATGCGCAGGAAGAGCTCTTTCCCGGCCTCCTTTCGCAGATCCAGCGTGCCGAAATATTTTCCCCGGTTGGTCACTTTCCACCAGAGCGATTTACCCTCGCGAAACGGCGGAAAGCCCCGCAGGCCATCGCCCACCCCCGGAAGTTCAAGCTTGATCACTTCCGCGCCAAAATCCGCCATCATCGTTGCCGCCATCGGGCCCGCAATAATCGTTGCGATATCCAGTACACGCAGCCCTTTCAGCGGCCCCTCCCCTTCGCTCGCCGACATAGAAACCTCCAAATAATTGACATTAATTTATGTATTATTTCATTATTTAAAACATTATCATATTTATGCAACAATATTTCGTCATTTTAGCATCCGCATCGGTAATTGCAGGAGAAATCAGGCGCAGCCCTTTGGGGATGTTTCATTGCCTCAGGCTGAAACAGGGCGCGAATATAAATATCCTGTTGCGGCGGATTTTCTCTGATTAGGTCGTCTCTGATCACGGATATATTGCCGATCCCCCATTCTGCAGGGTTCAGGGGCTGATCACCGCCACCCGCCGCCTTGAGGCCATCATCGGCGCGCCGCTGATGGGCCGGGTGATGCATTCCGGCGGCCTCGACACATACCGCGAGCACTGCCGCAGCCGGCGCCCGGCGGGTGTGTATAAGATGAGAAAGCGCAGAGTAAAAAAGGGGAATGGTGGAGGAAGCAGTCTGAAGCGAACCCGTCTCCGCCTATTTCCCTGATAAACAGGGAAAATACTGGGATTTTTGATCAATTTCGCCCGGTTTTGGCCCCAGATACGACATAACTTATTATTTTCATTAAGTTTTTATCTAAGCTCCCTATTAACGATAACAGGGAAAATAATTTGAAGAGCAGGGAATTAAAACCAGCAAACAGGGAAATATGTTTCAATCATAAGAAGCCCATATTCATCGAAATTCTCAGCCAAAACGAAACTACACCATAACGTCTAGTCCGTCCGAATTATTGAGGAAGTTTCCGCTAAATAAATTCATACGGAAAAGGATGGATATTATATACATTCTTTCCCCAGAAGTCATCGTTGGCCATGACAAAATGTTCTTTCAATCCGGCAAATGTTGAGCGAATTCTCTACGATCCTCCTAGCCTTCGCCGATCGCAGGTCCTTCATGGGAGCTAACCGTCCACGGCGAACGCAACACCGCTGTAAGTCGGAGAATTTAGTTATTCTTGAACGCTTTTTGTTTTTGTTACCTAAGCACAACGCCATCCATTACGTTTGACAGCGAGCGACATCGGTGCATTGACATTAGACTCTGACTACGCTAGCAGCCTAAAATGAGTATTGAACCGCCAATAGTGTCTTAAGTAGAATATATCTCCGCGTCTTTTCGTTGTCGTTCTGTGTCTCTGTAGAATGTTTGAAAGCACCGTAACACGGTAATCTCAGATCCGCATATTCCAGTATTCAAGGTGCCATAATATTGAAACCGGCATCGATGTAAGCAATGCTGCCGGTTACAAGATGCGCTTCATCGCTAACTAAAAATCGGGCGTATGCACCAATGCAATCGATGCAGACCAACTCATGCGCCGGAGATTTCTCGCGCGCCATTTTTAACAAATCATCGAAATGCGCGATCCCTCCAGCGGCGCGAGTGGCCACAGGTCCTGGTGACAAAGCATTGACGCGAATCCTCTTTTGGCCCAATTCCGAAGCCATGTATTTTACCATTCCTTCCAGCGCAGCTTTGACAGGTCCCATGACACCATAGTTTTCGACCACTTTCTCACCGCCGTAATATGTTGTGGTTAGGAGGCAACCACCATCCTTCATTAACGGCTCAGCAAAACGGGCTAGGCGAGCGAAGGAATGACAAGAGATATCCATGGCAGTCTGAAATCCGTTTTTCGAGGAATCTGTTACACGCCCGTGCAGATCTTCGGAGGGTGCGTAAGCGATTGCATGGAGTAGGAAATCAAGACGACCCCATTTTTCGCTAATCAAGTGAAACAGATTCAGCATTTCAGTTTCGTCAGTTACGTCCAGTGGGTGAATAATCGACGCACTAATTTGTTCTGCGAGCGGCCGCACATAGGGTTCCGCTTTTTCGTTTAGGTACGTAATAGCCAACTCCGCACCCGCTTCATGAAAAGCGCGGGCACATCCCCAGGCAATCGACTTCTCATTTGCGATACCAACAATCAAACCTTTTTTTCCCGCGAGTGTATCTATTGACATTTCGCCCTCGATATCTTGAAGACCGTTATATTAATTGGTGAAATCCGTATTTCTAGACGGAGAAAAATTGTATCTAATTTCCCTACCGTATTCTTCCAGACTTCTTCGCTTTCCGGAAAGTTGCTAAGTCTTTTGCTGAAATTCAAAACTTTCAATTCCTATTTATTGTTTTTCGTTTCACTTACACAAAAACTTTGTTTCTATGCCATGGGTCTCCCACATTTTCTGAATGGCAAAATAGGTGAAAGCCGCCGACCAGGTAATCAACAGAAGCCCATTAAGGGC